>JBBTBW010000001.1:0-184147 GCA_038043525.1 Deltaproteobacteria bacterium
GAGCAGGCAAATGTAGTTTAACTGTGTGTCCGAAATTTCGGGGGAAGATCACTACAATGCTTTACTACTTCGGCAATCCTAGAATCATACCAATACCAAGTGCCAGCAACTAAAACTCCATACCTCTTGCTTGGATTCTTACCATCAAGTGACTTCCAGAGTTCTGTATGATGGTAAGTATTACAATAAAAAAGAGCCCCTTGCCCCTTCTCCTCTCTATCCCACAACCAGTTCTGTCTCAAGCGGGATCGGATTTGTAAGGCAATAGACGGCAGGGCATCTCTGTCTTGAAAGCTCTTCTATCTCCCTGATCTTCGCCTGCGGTGCGTCGCTCTCGACAAAGAGGGTAAAGCGGACCTTCTCGGCGATAGGGTTATTGGTAAGCCCCAAGACCTTTGAAAAGTCTATGGAGCTCTCGGCTACGACCCTGAGCTTTTTAAGGTCTATACCTTCAAGGGCGGCCATCGTGGCGAATGTCGCCGCGTAGCACGAAGCTGACCCGTAGAGGCAGTATATCATCGGCCCGGGCTGGGTTCCGCCGCCGCCAAGGAAACCGGGCTGATCAGCTTCAAGCGTCATCTTGCCGTTCTCAAACGAGACGGTCGCCCTGAACTGCGCCCCCTGCCCGAGGTTCCACTCGCCCTCTATCTTATTCACCTTCTTGGCCTTTGAAAGGTCTTTCTGAACGTCAGCGAATGTGGCCTGAAGCCTGTCTACATCAACGTTGTTCTTTTTCATCAAAGCCCCCTTTTAGGTTAAAGCAGTTCAAGTTTTACTCCGTAGCACTCCATCAAAAAAACAGCAGACGAATCAGCGCGGAAAGTTATCAACAGAGAAAGGCCAGCCATATTCTATTCACAGCTCAAGACTGGAATCACCAAGCCTTAAGTTATCAACAGAGAAGGACTATATCTGCCTGACGCTGAAAAGGCATTTAAAAAGCCTTTAAAAACCCTCAATAAATAGAAACAGACCGAACATATCAACACCAATGCAACACACTTGCCAACAAAGTTACCAACAGCCTTTGCCGAGCAAAATCCCATTGAAGCCTGAGTTATAAAGAAACTGCCCACAGGGTTATCAACAGAACTAATCGAGCCTTATCCTCCACCCTGTCTCTTTCGCAACGACCCTGCCTACGACAAATGCATCAACAGACCTTGCCTTTAGTGCTGAGTCAAGCTCAGGGTATTTAGCCTCAGGGACTGATATCAGAAGCCCTCCTGAGGTCTGCGGGTCGAAGAGCATCAGATCAAGCGGTTCATCTATCTGACTGGACTTTACGACATCAGCCATTATGTAGTCCATGTTGGCAAGAAGAGTTCGCGGCCTGTTGGCTTTTTTAGCAATCAAATCAATGGCTTTGGGCAGTATCCTCACATCAAATGTCTTGATTACAAGGCTCACATCAGAGCCTTTTGCCATCTCCATCGCGTGTCCCATAAGGCCGTAACCGGTTATATCTGTGCAGGCTGAGACGCCAACTTCGACCATCGCCTCGGAGGCAGATCTATTGAGCGTCCTCATGGATTCAAAGGCCTCTTTAGCCTCATCCTGCTTTATGCGTCCTGCTTTTAAGCCGCTTGTGATCACGCCGACGCCTATCGGCTTTGTCAGCACAAGTACGTCGCCGGGCTTTGCCCCTTTGTTGGTGACTATCCTCTCAGGGTGGGCAAAACCGGTTACAGAGAGGCCGTACTTGACCTCTGCATCCTCGACAGAGTGGCCGCCTATGAGAAGGACCCCGGCCTCTGCGAGCTTGTCCATCCCGCCCTTTAAGATCTCACCAAGGACATCCATGCCGAGCGCCTTTGGAAAGCAGACTATGTTCATGGCGAGCCTCGGCGTCGCACCCATCGCGTACACATCAGAGAGGGCGTTGGCAACGGCTATCTGGCCGAAGAGGTACGGATCATCGACTATCGGCGGAAAAAAATCGAGAGTGTTGACTACAGCCGTATCGGCAGAGAGTCGATAGACCCCTGCGTCGTCGGCGGTCTCAATGCCGACAAGAAGGTCTTTGTCTTTTACAAACGGTAGCTGATGCAGGACCTGCATCAGGGCGCCCTGGCCTATCTTGGCCGCTCAACCGGCACAGCTTGCGTAGTCGGTGAGCTTGACCTTTCGCCCGAAGTTCAATTGAGACCACCTCCCCTTCAAACGGCATAAGCCTTTACAGAGGCAAGACTGTAAATCAGGTATCAGGCGTAACTATCTGATATTAAAGAATTTAATGCCTGCATGATAATGGGATTCCCGCAGAGATACGTCCCTTCGGGACCTGTCGAAAGAAGACGAACAGACATTACCATAGCGTGTATAAAAACGGCGCCAGCGCAGACCCTTCGGTCATGATGATGAGCGCGCCCATAAGGGCAAGAAGGATGATGATCGGAAAGAGCCACCATTTTTTCCTGGCCTTCATGAACTCCAGAAACTCGGCAAAGATAGAAAACTTGGACATATCTGCTATCTCCTTATACGCACATGACCTTCAATCGTAGAGAAAACTTAAAACTGCTTTTTGTAGGTCTCTTTATCTGCCGGCCCAGGTTGCCTGCGGCTCCAGTAGCTCTTGCTTTTTGCATCTATCCCGATATCAAGGAACTTTTTTCCTGAGGCCCTTAATACAAGAGAGATGGGCGTCATGACAAGGAAGAAGAGGAGGCTCAAGACGACCCTCGTCATGAACCACCCCATGATGACGCCGAAGGTCATCCATGCCTTTTGAAGCGGAAACAAGATTCGCGGAAAGATCAGACCGGTCGCGGCAAGGACAGCGCCTATGATAAGGAAGAAATGGAAGTTATCCTTTTCAAAGAACCAGAGGACGCCACCCAAGACAAAAAGGACGCCGCCGACCGTCAGGCCGAACATCCTCAGGTCTTTCTTCGCGCTCTTGATGTTTTTTATCTCTTCAAGCAGCATCAACCCTCCAAAAAAGCCTTGCTAATCAAGCTCGAACTCCTTTTTCCAGTCAGAGGTCTCTTTGAGCGGCTTCTGCGCTCTCTTATCCAAGAGGTATCTGCCCAGCACCAGATAATCGATATTCGTCCTCATAAAACAGCGGTATGCGTCATCCGGAGTGCAGACTATCGGCTCTCCCCTAACGTTAAATGAGGTGTTGATCACGACAGCGCTGCCGTGGTCTTCGTACAGGCGCGAGATCAGCTTATGGTACAGAGGGTTTGTAACTCTATCCACGGTCTGTATCCTCGCGGAATAATCGACATGGGTGACAGCCGGTATATCCGAACGGACGACGTTGAGTTTTTCAATCCCGAAGAGCGCCTGCTCAGCCCCTGTCATGGCTCTCCTCCTATCTTTCTTAACGTCCGCGACAAGGAGCATATACGGACTCTTATGATCGATCTCAAAATAATCAGAGACCCTCTCTTCCAGCACTGAGGGCGCAAAAGGGCGGAAGCTTTCGCGGAACTTTATCTTGATGTTCATTATCTCCTGCATCTTCGGGGAGCGCGCGTCTCCTATTATAGATCTCGCGCCGAGCGCCCTTGGCCCGAATTCCATGCGCCCCTGAAACCACCCGATGACCTTCTCATCCGCCAGAAGGTCGGCAACTACCGATGGCAGTTCATCGTAACTTAATTCCCTGTAGGGGATACCGCTTGCCCTGAGGTACTCTTTTATCTGTGAATCATCAAAGCCTGGGCCGAGGAACGTCCCTGAAAGAGCGTCCGTGACGTTATCCGCCTTGCGTTCATTGCCGAGGTACTTGTACCAGGTAAGCAGCGCCGCTCCAAGCGCGCCTCCGGCGTCTCCTGCGGCAGGTTGTATCCAGATATCATCGAAGATGCCTGCCTTTAAAAGCTTGCCGTTCGCAACGCAGTTCAAGGCTACGCCGCCTGCGAGGCAAAGCCTCTTCTGTCCTGTCTCTTTTGCAATGTGCCTGGCAATGCGGAGTAATACCTCTTCTGTGACCTCTTGAAGCGAACGAGCAAGGTCCATCTCCTTTTGAGTCAGATGCGACTCAGGCTTTCTAGGAGGCCCGCCAAAAAGGGTGTTGAACTTCCCGCTCGTCATCTTAAGACCTGAGCAGTAGTCGAAGTACTTCATGTTCAGCCTGTAGGAGCCGTCTTCCTTCAGGTCGACAAGCTCTTTCAGGATCAGGTCCTTGTACCTGGGCTCGCCGTAAGGGGCCAAGCCCATCACCTTGTATTCGCCGGAGTTGACCTTAAACCCCAAATAGTATGTGAAGGCCGAATAGAGTAATCCAAGAGAATGAGGGAAGCTTATATCAGCAAGGATATCGAGCTTGTTGCCTTTTCCGACACCGTAGCTGGTCGTGGCCCATTCGCCGACACCGTCGATGGAAAGGAATGCCGCCTCGTCGTAAGGGGACGCGTAAAAGGCCGAAGCGGAGTGAGACTCGTGGTGCTCAGGGAATATCACAGTCCCCTCAAAGCCTGTCTCTCGCTTTATAACCTCTTTTATCCAGAGCTTCTGTTTTATCCACAGCGGCATCGCCTTGATAAACGACTTGAATCCAAGGGGCGCGTATGCCATGAAGGTATCGAGTATCCGCTCGAACTTCAGGAAGGGCTTTTCATAGTAGGCGATGTGGTGGATGTCCTTGATCGTGATGCCGCTACTTTCAAGGCAGAACCTGATGGAGTTGGAGGGGAACCTGTGGTCGTGCTTTTTTCTCGTGAAGCGTTCCTCCTGGGCCGCACAGACTATCTTCCCGGACCGGATGAGGCACGCGGCGCTGTCATGATAAAAAGCGGAGATACCGAGTATATTCATAGAAGTTTTATCAAGGGCATAACGACCCAATCGGACTCAATCGGTATTTTAGACAAAAACAGCGCTGCATTTTTATCTGCCAAAACACGAACTATAAACAGGCACGATACGGCCTGATAGTCTCTCATTATAGTAAATCAGCCGGGCTAATGAAAGGAAAAAAGGCCTGAAAACTGCGGTTTACCGCCTAAGCGGCAGGCTGCTGGAGTCTGGTACGCCGCGTCCCGAACTGTTTACTTGACCCCTGCGTTATGATACCATCGCGAATCGGATCATATCGTGAATAGACACGTCTGTCAGTGCCGCTGCCCGGCGCACTGCGGCGCGTTGTAAACGTAAAGGAGATGTCTGAATGAAGCGGATAATATTCTGGGCTGTCCTTCTTTCGCCGGCCTTTGTCGTGCTATTTTTCATCTTCGCCTTTATCTCCGATGGCCTTCAGCTGAACAAGATCGACCACGACGGCATCAAAATATCACTCGAGAGATACCTTCAGACAAAAGAACCGACCACCTTCCCGCCCCCTGAGGCATTAAGCGCGGCTGACGCAGCACATGCGAACGTATATGTATTCGGCGAGTCTTCCGTAGTGCTAACTGACAAACTGACGTTCAGCCACTATCTGGAAAAAAACCTGAATGAAGCAGGACCTGACGCCAAGGTCACCAACTTCGGCATCCCAGGCATCGACTCCTATTCGATTAAAAAGCGGGTGAGCCAGGCCCTTCAGTTCGCTCCGGCAAAACCGAAGGTCCTCCTCTTGTATTACGGCCATAATGACTACAACGTAGCGTACGACAACATCATCAACATCGTTTACGACGGCTCGTTTAATATTTTTTTAAAGATCGGCAACTATATCTCCGGCGGCAAATTCAACTTTCCGGAGCAGAAGTTCGTTTTTAACTCTGAAAAATTCGGGGAGCTTTACTGGTACGCGAGGTTCAGACGGCCTGTATTTCTAAACCTCGCGCAAAAGGCAGGGCTGTTCAAGGTAGATAACGTCAGGTACGACGGATACAACGAGATGATCCTTGCACACTTCAAGAAGAATACAGAAGAGATCCTCTTGATGGCAAGAGAGGCCGGGATACCGGTGATCCTTGTGACCCCGATCGGGAACCTGCACGCCAAACCCTACGGGGCTATTGAGATCGTGGATAAGAACTACAAACAAGGGCTATCTGCCAAGGATTACAAAGAGTCCCATAACCTCCTGATGAAGGCCAGAGATAACGAGGTATTTACCGGGGACATCAGGGCGAAGACACCGCTTAACGACTACCTGAGGTCCTTGCATAACGGGACAAACGTCTTTGTCTTTGATCTTGAAAAGGACTTCACTGAAGAGAAGTTCGCTTTTGATGAGAGCAACTTCATGGATTATTTTCATTTTAACGACAAGGCGCACCAGAAGATCGCCGGGTACCTTGCCGGAAAGATCATGTCAGACCCGAAACTCAGTAGATCTCTGGCCCCTGACAAGCGCCCTGCCAGGTAATGCCTCGCCCGTCCTTAAGAGTTACGAGGCGGGCAGATCCACAACTAACGATATATCCCGGCAGTTGCCTTTTCATCTAAAGCGCCGCATACAGGCGTAACAGGTTTTTTGACATATTTTAAGCGTGTGCAAGACCGTCTGCAGGAATACATCGCAAGGTCGTCAGATAAATGAGGGACGGCCTGCCGACGGCTAGGTGGTCACGCTGTTCAAGGACGTTCTTTCCTATCAGGTATCTGCTTGAGCAGAATGAAAACAGGCATTACTCCATAGTTATCAACAAGGGTGCCACGGCTAAAGGACAAGACCTGTCAGGCTAAAATACAGATGAGACCCAAGCCCGTCTTAACCCTCCTAATCAAGGCAAATTCAGCATTACTATTACATGGTTACTCAAGCTACCTCAGAGTCCTTATATCGCCATTCCTAAGCGTCACCCGCTCACGATCGAAGTACTCTAATATCTCTATAGCGAGCTTTCTTCCACACCCGAGGAGATCCCTGAACTCGGCCGCCTTTATAGTATCGTTCGATCTAAAGTACTCTGTGAGCTGCTCTTTGGCCCTTGCGACATCAGCCCCTGAGATAAACGTCCCTTCCTTGAGCCTGACTACAGCCCCTGCCCTCTGGAGATAGGCAAGGACTTTATCCACAGCCGCCTTGCCTACTGAGAGACTGTGGATATCTGCAAGGGCCACCGGGACAAACGGCTTGGAAAAAAGCGAAAAAAGGGCCTTTTCAGCCAGTTCACTGCCGCTTGAAGCGCTCTTGTGTGAGGCCAAAGAATAATACCCATCCTCCATCTTCAGGATCTTATCCACAACAAGCGCATCGACTACTACCCTGAAAAGCTCTCCGACCCTTCCCTTCGGTATCCCTAGGGAAATGCGGCCTCGCGCATTTTTTAAAAGCGCACTCTCGCTGATCCCTGGCTCCATCGGGTTTGTCCTGTTGAACTCAAGGACTGCGGCTGTCAGGTCTTTTTTAATGGATAAGAGCCTCTCAACTGAAAGGATGAAACCACCGGATGCAACGAACCTGCCTTGCTCGCCTATTGAATCAAGCAGGGTTTTTTCAGTCATATTGAGGGCGGTGCAAAGGCTATTTATCTCGAAACCAAGCCATGTTACGCCGATAAGGTCATCTAAAACCTCATCAACGCGGCGAGATAGGTCTACCTCCTTTTGACCGGAAAAAACGGTCTGGTCGAACTTACGGACGAGCTCTTTCGAATAATATGGAAGCCTGACAACCCCACCGCCGATCGTCATATTCCTCGACGGGTCCCTTATGATAAAACGGTCCCCACGGAGCATTAAGAGCGGCTTTTTAAGTATCAGCCTGCCCCATACCTTTTCCACTCCTGTGGACCGTTCTCCTTCCGGCCTGATAATAAGTGTCGCAAGGGTCTCATCCGTCAGATGATGGACCTTGACCATAGACCTCTTCTTTGACAGGCGGTCTGCTCCGGGCCCCCTCGGACCTGCAAACTCGATGAGACAGTCTACATGCAGAGGCCGGCCGTTACGACCATAGTCGGCATGATCGAGGCATAACGATAGCTCAGGGGTAGTCAGCACGAAACCTCGCTCTATATCCCCATAACCTGCTCCGCTTATGTTCAGAGCCGCCCTCTGGCCTTCCGAGACGGTCTCGGCATCGAGATATAAGGATTGCATCCCCCTTATCTTCAGCCGCGAGCCTGTAGGGTAGCATACGACCTCGCTCCCTTTAGAGGTCGTGCCTGAGGCGACTGTGCCTGTAACTACAGTGCCGAACCCCTTTATAGGGAAGGACCTGTCTACAGGGAGTCTGAAAAACGGCCCTGAGAAGGGACGGATCGCCTTTGCGACCTCCTCGATTATGAGACTTTTGAGATCCGCCAGCCCCTTGCCTGTCGTTGCGCTCACTTCAATGATAGGTGACGCATCAAGACCGGTAGCGCTTAAAAGGGTCCTTATCTCACCCCTCACCTCTTCTATGCGGCCAGAGTCGGCAAGGTCAGACTTTGTGATGGCGAATATCCCTTTTTTTATACCGATAAGCCGTACAATATCGAGGTGCTCCAGGGTCTGAGGCATCACTCCGTCATCGGCGGCGACAGTGAATAGCACCATGTCGATCCCGGTAACGCCTGCGAGCATGTTCTTTATGAACCTCTCATGACCCGGCACATCGACAATCGCGGCCCTGACTGACTCACCACCGATACTTAAGTCAAGGTGAGCGAAACCGAGGTTTATCGATACCCCTCTCTTTTTTTCTTCGGCAAGGGTGTCGGTATCTATCCCTGTCAGGGCCTTGACGAGCGTAGTCTTGCCGTGGTCTATATGGCCGGCAGTCCCTATTACGCATGCGATATTCTTTGAGGTCATACCCCTCCGGTTAAACTCCTCTTTAAAAATAGCGAGTACAGCATGGTTTGTCCAGCAGATATTTCATCTCCTCTGAGTTGGCCTCATTTACAACGCCGGCAAAACCTGCTATAGTTTTTTCATATAAGTCAGATGGTTAGGAAACCACGGGGGCCATGGGAGAAAACGAAAGACCTAAAGCGGCGTTCTTCTCATTCACCTGTTGCGAGGGGTGCCAACTCGTCGTGCTCAGTTGCGAGGAGGAGCTCCCGGACATATTGAGGCTCGTCCACATAGTCAACTTCAGGGAGGCTATGACAGAGAAGAGCGACGACTATGACATCGCCTTCGTCGAAGGGTCTATCAGCAGAAAAGAAGAGATACGGAAACTCAAAAAGATCCGCAAGAGGGCGCGGATAGTAGTCGCCCTCGGCGCATGTTCTTCGACCGGCGGCCTCAACTGCCTTAAAAACCGCTTCCCGATGGAAGAGGTCAAAGAGAGGGTCTACGGCAAAAAGGCCGCAAGAGACAACCCTGCCGTAGATACCATACCGGCAAGGCCGATAGACGCTTATATAGACGTAGATTACTACATACACGGATGCCCTATACCAAAGAAAGAATTCCTCTCGGTCCTCACCTCGCTCCTATTGAGAAAAAAACCTGTCATAGCAAACTACCCGGTATGCGTAGACTGCAAGATGGCCGGAAACACCTGCGTATTCGAGAAGGGCATCTCTTGCCTCGGTCCTGTAACGCGGGCCGGGTGCGACGCTGTCTGCGTGACATACGGGACACACTGCTGGGGGTGCAGAGGCCTTATTGACGACCCGAATATCAAGGCGCACGAGGCAACCCTTGCGAGATACGGCCTGACCGCAAAGGGCATCATCGAGAAGTTCACGCTCTACGGCCAGTGCACCAGGAAAAAGAAATGACCTGTCCGATACGGACCTGAAACGGATGCAATGCACTTCAATCAAAAGGCCAGGATGAAAAAAGAACTCCACATAAAAGTCCATGAGATAACGAGGGTCGAGGGCCACGGCAACATCGTCATCGACATGACCAACGGCCGTGTAAAAGAAGCCCGGCTCGACATCATTGAGTCCCCCAGGTTCTTCGAGATGATGCTCACAGGCAGGCGCTACGACGAAGCGCAGCACATCATGTCAAGGATATGCGGGATCTGCGCGGTAAGCCACACCAGTGCGTCACTCAAGGCCATAGAAGACGCTATGGACATAAAGATATCACGCCAGTCTCTCATCTTAAGGAGGCTCGCATTCGCAGGTGAAACTCTGCAGAGCCACATCCTCCACCTGTTTTTCCTGGTCCTGCCGGATCTGTTAGGGGTAGGCTCGATAGTGCCGCTACTGAAGTCGCACCCTGAGGCCGCCAAAACAGGGCTTGAGCTGAAGAGGCTCGCAAACGACATCTGCAAGGTAGTAGGCGGCAGGCACGTCCACCCTATATCCCTTTTCCCGGGAGGTGTCGTATACACCCCGCAGGCAGAAGATCTGAAAGGGCTCAGAGACAGGCTCAAGGCCTCCTTCGACGGCCTAGAATCCGCGCTCGACATCCTCACTTCGATTCCTCTGCCTCAATACTCGAAAGAAAGGGAGTTCGTCTCCCTCAAGGCTAAAGGCCTCTATGGCCAGTACGACGGAGTACCATATTCGAGCGAAGGCTATAAGATAGAGGCTGATGAGTATACAAAGAAGATAAAAGAATATGTCGTGCCGCACTCCTCGGCGAAACACGCGAGGACTAAAAAAGGCACATACATGGTAGGCGCGCTTGCCAGGGTAAACAACAATCTCCGCCAGCTCTCTCCTCGCGCGAAGGCCGCGGCGGCAAAGGCATCCATCACACCGCCCGCATTCAACCCGTTCCTGAATAACGCAGCCCAGCTCGTCGAATGCTTCCACGTCACTGAAGACGCTATAAAGTTCATAGACGAGATCCTCTCAATCGGCCTGAAACCGGAAAAAATAAAAGAACCCAAGGGCTTCGGAACCGGCATAGGCATCGTCGAGGCCCCGAGGGGGACTCTGTATCATGAGTACGATATCAACAAGGACGGAGTGATAACCCGCGCCGAGTGCATAATACCTACCGCGCAGAACCTCAGATCGATCGAGGCTGATCTCAGGGACTTCGTTCCGACGATCATCGAGAGGCCAAGGGCCGAGATCGCCCGCCTTGTCGAGACCCTTGTAAGGGCTTATGACCCTTGCATCTCATGCGCCACGCATATAATGGACGTACGTTTCGACTGATGACTAAAGTCACATACACAGCGGCCAAGTTGCCTTTAATGTATTGCATCGCTGATTTCGTTCAAGTATGATCAACGCACATATCGTTTTGCACAGGCAGCGCGGCCGCCTGCACGAGACGGCAAAACCCACGCCTCCAAGAGAGTCTCTTAATGCGTATAACGATTGCAAAAAAACAGATACTGGATAAGATCCTCGCCAGAAAGAGACGCGACGAGTTCAGGCCTGAGGACATCGATCTCAAAGGGATGTTCAAAGAGATACTTGCATGGGCCAATAAGTTCGTCCCTTCAGAGTCAGGCTCGATACTCCTCGACGACCCGTCTCTGACCCCTGAGAAGCACAAAACAGGCGTCTTGTACTTCGTCGCGTGCTTCGGCAAAGGGTCCGCGTCCATAATCGAAACTCCCCTTCCCATAAGCCTCGGAATAGCCGGAAAGACTTACAACAGCGGCAGGGCTTACATAAGCAGAAAGGTCGAACATGACGACAACTTCTACCCTGACATAGACAAGAAGACAAAGTTCATCACCAGATCGATCATATGCGCGCCTATCCGTATCAAAACAGCGACCATCGGCGTGATAGAGATGATAAACCGCCTCGACGGGACTGATTACAACCGCAACGACCTGACGCTACTCAAGATATTTGCGGAATATACATCGACACTCATACAGAACTCGCTCGACGCCAAAAGGTTCGGCGAACTTTCGATGAGAGATAATCTGACAGGCCTGTACAACGACAGGTACTTCTACTTAAGCCTTACCAAAGAGGTGATGCGCGCTCTCAAGAAGAACTCGGAACTGAGCCTCCTGTTCCTCGACCTCGACAGGTTCAAGGAGATCAACGACACCCACGGCCACCTTGCAGGAAGCGGCGTACTAGCAGAGGTCGGAAGGATAATCTCGGACAGCATTACAGGCTCATGCGTAGCGGCAAGGTACGGCGGAGACGAGTTCATCGTTATCCTGCCCGGATACGGAGCAAAAGAAGCGGTCTCCTACGCGGAAAAATTGAGAAAGACAGTCGAAGATTTTGTTTTTTTAAAACATAAACAGACAGGCGGAGAAAAAGCGCTCAGGATCAAAGGGGTGATCACCTCAAGCTCAGGGATAGCCTCTTTAAAACATAACATAGAGCCCGGAGGCGGCCACAAGGAGGTCAGGGACACGCTGATAAAACTCGCCGACGGCGCCATGTACAAGTCAAAGCAGGCCGGAAAAAACAGAGTCCTCCTTGCAGAAGAGAAGGTCTGCCCAATGCCGCATCCTGATGTTCTCAAATAATCGACCAGACAGCATAACTATTTGTTTTTAAAGTATTTTACCTTCACGCCGCACCTTGACACCCCCTTGTTCCGGGCTTATAATATAATTGTGAAAGTGAAGGCGCTTCACGGCTGAGACACGGTCCGGAGCTAAAGCAAACGGAGGTGATCTGTATGTTCGAACTGAAGAGATGGGATCCCGCAAAGGAGCTTTCAAACCTGCAGAGGGATATGGACGACGTCATCAGAAGGGTCTTCGGTAACCTTGGAAGCATCTCGCCTATTAACCTGTTTAGAAGAGAGGGTCCTGCCAAGGGCGAATGGTATCCTGTGATCGACTGCTACATGCAGGATAACAAGTTCATAGTTCACGCTGATCTGCCGGGCGTCGACATAAAGAACGTCGACGTCTCTATTACAGGCAACATCCTCACGATCAAAGGCGAGAGAAAGGCTGAACTTGAAGAGAAAAAAGAAGGTTATCTCGTCCATGAAGCCTGCTATGGTTCGTTCGAGCGGATGCTTACGATCCCTGAAGGCGTAGACACGTCTAAGGTGACCGCCGGCTTCAAGAACGGAGTCCTCGATCTGACGATGCCGTGCAAGGCAGAGGCTCTGCCAAGGAAGGTCAGAATAGAGATCGTGGAAGGTAAAGAAGGGAGAAAGGCCGCTTGATACGGCCTGACGATTAAGCTCGAAACAGCGTTTCAGCCACTGAAAAGCCCCTGCGTCATTCCGATGCGGGGGCTTCGCTTTACCACGTAAAAATAAAACCCGGCAAAGTAAAACCTGCCAACCCTCTCAGTGCCTGCTATCAAAAACAAAGACAAGTAAATCAACCGGGATCGAACGAGCTAAATACTCATCAGATGCGATCTTTTGCGCATCGTAATTTTTCAGGTCAAGAGTGCGCGCATAAAACCTGCGCCGGAGAACGACGCATAGCGAACCGCTCCTCATGCCTTCAGCATTTCTTGAATTATGAAGCGGTGGCATCTCTCATCTTTACAAGAACAGAGCAGGGTCACCGGATTGCCCTTCTCTCGTTCGATAATTTTTTTCAGCTCGGCTAAAGCCACGGATTTTTCCGCGTCGGACTCGTACTCTGCGATATATCTTTTCTGAACTGCGCCCAATCGATAGCCTCGTCCTTCCACTCCCTGATCAGCCCTGCGGAAGGACCTAGCGCCTTTAACCAGAGGCCGCATGCCTCTTTCCTGATGCCGCGCGGCCAGTACCTCATCACAAGAACCCTGAGGCCATCATTAACAGAGGCCTGCTCGTAAATAGACTTCGTCTTTATCATAGAACTATATGATCCTATCAGAAAAAGACTGGTCTTGATAGGTCCGACCGAGACACGTACTGTAAAAAAATCCATTGATCTTGAATGTCAAAAAAGCCAAGCCAGAAATTGCCGTACAAAAAAACCAAAAAGCGCTCTGACTGTCAATAATAACCCCGGAGATCATCGATGATCCCGATGCCGAATGTGATATAGAGTCAGACGCACGGTCTTAACGGGAAAGAGCGGAAGGCGCGTAAGCTGAGATGCCCAAACCCTTTTTCCACCCGGATCTCTCGAACTTATACAGAAGCGAATCGAAGGCGGTAGATCCGTCGTCGTCGACTATCGCGTACGGCTGAATATCCGGATGCGCCTTTGAAAAAAAGGAGTAATTATTCTCGTTATCTACAAAATCAGCGAAGTAGATGGCCTGTAGCGCAGGGGACTGCTCGAAGAGGCAGTCGATATAATTTGCAAGGCCTTCTTTTGTGCCATATATCTCAGCGCTTCTTTTCTTGAACGCATAGTAGACTTTGATCCTGCCCTGAGTATACCAGTTGATCGTATTGAAAAGAGGCAGCGACCTGCCGACAAAAGAGTCTTCCGGTATCGTATAGATAAGAGCTGACTTGTAAATACCGTTCTCTTTCAGAGGCGCGTCCTTCAGGAGAAAGGCCCCTGTCTCCCCATAAGACCGCCCGTAATAATGACCATAAAAGAGTTTGAAGTACATCCCGGCCTTCTTATCATTCAGGGCCTTTGTGAAGATATTATCCGCTGAAAACTGCACCTGCGATACCATCATAAAGGCTACGAGCGTCACCAGAACAGGGATCCTCGATTTTTTCAGAAACATGCCGACCAGAGCTGACAACTCGACTGCGCCAATGGCAGCGACAAGATAGGGCAGAGGCAGAATGTATATCCTTCTGATGTTAAAATAATCAGGACCGAGGTCTACAAACGGATTAACAACAGCGGCAAGCCAAAAAATGGGAAATAGAAAAACTACCGTGGGCCGCTGGGTTGACCTGATAAAGCACAAGGCGCGCCAGACAAGATCTACGACGCCTGCGTAGAAAAACCATTGGATAGCGACAGGGAACGATTTTATAAAATACGCCGAATAAAGATGGCCTAGCCCAGTGACGTTCACAGCCGAGAGCCTCGCAAAGTCCTTTCCTACGAACTCGAACATCGAGGTAAGAACGGACATTCGGATAGGGAAACCATAGATGCTGAGTTCCCTGCCCATAAAGTGGACAAGAGGCCTTCCGCCGTACCCGCCTGCGACATCGGCCTCGATGTATTGCCCGAGATTGTGATTGAAAAAGTAGTAGTCCAGCTGGACGATAAGATCGAAGTAAGATAAGAGCGCCGCTGTAGCGGCAAAAAAAAGAACCGGCAGAAAAAAACGCCTCAAGGCACTAAGATTTTTTTGCAAGAAAATAAAAAGCGGAACGCTGATCGCCAGTAAAAGGAGCAATGGGTAGCCGCTGAACGGCAGATAGGTTGCCTTATATATTAGAAAAAGATACGTATACGCAGGCAGAGACAAGACAAAAAATAATGCCGCTATATACAACATCGAAGGAGCGAGGTTTTTCTCAGGTGGAGCTATATCATCATGCCAAAACGTAAAGGCGATCGCACACAACAGATAGAACGGCAGAAGAAGGAGCGAATAAATAGCCTGAAAGCACCCCAGGCTGAATATCAAGGCGCTTAAAGCGATCCGCATTGAAGATCGAGCCTCAAGACCTAGCAGGAATAAGTAAATCGCAGCGACGTTAAAAAGAATCGCCAGAGATAGGTCAGGCATCGTGTAGATCTGAATAAGATGAATTGGGGCCCAGGCAACAAGCACGCCGAAGACTATGCCGACTGATGTACCCAGGAACTTTCTACCGAGGCGGTAGCATAGATATACCGTCGCCAGATGAGAGACCGCAGCAGGGATCTCAACTGCTATGTCCCCTGGGCCGAGAATAAGCATGACCAAGTACGACAGGTATGAATATAGCGATGAAGGGACATGGTAGTGGGAGCCTAGGTATAAATAGACCCCGAGATCTTCGAGGAGATCCAGCGCGAGCAGATTAAAAAACTTATTGTCGTAATAATAACCGTAATAATCTCCGAGCGTGAATACAAACAAGACAGCAGGCGATACTAGCATCAGAAGAATTGCCAGCCGTCTCAAATGCGTTTTGTAGGAGGACTTCGATTCAGACACTCTTTTCGCCTCATGAGCCTGCGGCGTACAAAGGCGGCAGTTTTCTCCAGCCTGGGCCGCAAGTAAAATTCCGGCAACTGAAATCAGCGCTTGGTCCGACGGCATGCTTCGGTTATCGTCTGGCGGCTACTTCTGCCGCCAGATAGAATCAGGCCCTTTGACGGCAGACTAAACACATCTTAAGCAAAGTGAATTTAAAGAGCCCTTTGTCAAAAACGACGCCGCATATCTGCGCTACGTGATAAAGGCGAGCTCTACTCTCTTTTCCTACCAACTCCACCGGCAACAAAAGCTATCCCGATGCCTACAAGAGTCAGACCTGACAGCATCAAGCCGGTCTTTTGCGCTTTGTTGGAATATCCTATCCTGAACACAGCCCCGCTCTCACTCTCAGGAAGGATAAAGCCATTCATAAAGAGATTAGTAATAACAGGCCGTAATTGTCCTCCATCTGACTCGGCGCTCCAGCCGGGATAATTCGACTCATTAAATACAACAAAACGAGGGCCTAGCGACGGGGCTGAAAAACTGAATGAAGATGGCCCACTCTTTTCAAAACTAACGCCGCTTGCCTCTGCGGCAGGACTCTCGCCATTTGAAAGAGAGAGCAGGTCAAAGTAAACACCGTCGGACAGGCCTTTGATTGCGATCCGATGCCTGCCTGGCGAGAGAGCAACAGGCGCAAAGGTGAATTCACTGACGTCAGTTTTCAGCTCAGCCCCTTCAATGATGCCCTTTTCATCACCGTCGATCATCAAAGTCAAACGCGCCTGCATTGCCAGATCTTTGTACCTGGCAAGCCTTAGTGCCGGAGTAAACAGACCTCCGCCGCCCGCGTGTATGCTGGTATAAGCCTCTCCTCCGGAGACCGCGAACCTTCTGTGATTGGCGATATACGTCAAACGGTCGCTGTCAAACCTTCCGGTCGCCTCTATCGCGCCTGTCTCGACCAACGACGGGTCTGCGATAATGACCGTATCGATATATACTGGCCGGTCGTCAAGAGAAGTAAGCTGTAGAGTATGCATCCCCCGCTCCAGCGTGCCTTCGAAGAGAGTTATCCAGTTATAGCCACTACGCCCTGCCTGGCTGATTGTAGCTCGGTCCACCCCGTTGACGTTTACCAGAAGGTCGGAGTACCCCTTCCCCCCGTAGGCTCTGAGCATTATCCGATAAACCCCGCCCTTCCTGACCTCGAACACATCACTTAGAGCAGCTCCCTTCTGCCTGGCCGTAATAGAGAAGGCTGAAAAAGTAAGCTCACCGAAAAGCGAGTTCCCGATAGAGTGGTCGAGCTGCGGAAATGGCTGTTGTATCCCGAACGAATGGAGTGCAAGGGACCATGGCGCAGGGTCGATGGGCGTAGGTCTGAAGCTGATAAAGGCCTCTTTTTTCTGGAAGAGGAAGAGATCCAGCGAATCGAGGTTATGAAGCACCAGATCATCCGAGATGCCTTTAATCTCATCGAGCAGTCGCAGATTCTCCGACTGCGCCATGAAAATCGGCGCGAGCCTCAATCGACTCTCGGGATTTTTAAAGCTATCAAGTGAAAGTATGTCATAGCTGTCCGTACCGCCAAAGACCATGATAGGCCTTGCTTGATATATCTCATAATCCGGAAACGCCTTTTTATTCTCGAATATGGCGACGTCCCTGGTTCCAGCTGTGTGCAGGAGAAAATCTCCGTCGCCGGAGAGACGCTCATACACATGATAATACTCCGTAGTAAGGGCCGAGTAATACTCTTCCATCGATTCCTTCTTGTCAAAGACAGAAGGTACCATATAACCTTTGGTATCAAAGGTCTTGTCTCTTTGCGAGTGCAGCGAAGGAGTAATGATATACTTAAAACCCAGCAAGGCCAGGTATTCGGATAAGTACGCCTTCTTCTCAAAGCGCTCAAGCAGTTCAACCTGATTGGGAAGCATCCTCTGGCCGAGTATCATCGCTGTAGGGATCCCGCAGGTCTCTATTACCCTGCCTCTGGAGCCGTTATTATCGCCCATCCAACGCCATACTTGTGAGAAGTACTCAGGTTGCTTTGACGAGATAAAAGTCCAGTTGTAGCTATTGCCGTAGTATCTTGCAGCCATAAGATACGGGACCAGGATTACGGCAAAGACCGTCCATCTGACGTAAGAAGACTGTTTTCTATCCGCCATGAACCGCTCAGAGAGCCTTGTGGCGATCCAGGAAAACGTAACAGCAGAGAAGAGACAGAATACGAGTATCGCTACATTCACGTATGAGTAAGGCGTTCTTGACATGCCCAGAAAAGGGATAGTGCGTGTAGCAAACCCGAAAAGGTCCGGCACCCCGTTTACACCGAGCGCTATCTGGACTGAGATGCCTGTCATGAACAAAAACACGGCGGTAAGCCAGTTGAATCTGATGGCGAGGGATATGGCGGCCATCAAAAAAGGAAGCGAGTAGGCTGTCATATACTGCCAGGCCGGATAGGCGCCACCTTTGAGCGGAGTCTGAAACCATGGCCAGTGCTGGAGGGTTATCGTCGCAAGTATTGTCTGCGAGTGCGCGCCGATGTGGCCGTGATCGACCTTGATAAGCCCTGCCGCGCCCTTTACCCACGAGGTACGTAGATATGGATAATTATCGATCAATGTAGGGAGCGTAATAAAGGCGGACAGAAGAAAGGTGACCGTGATTATGAGGAAGGCCAGCGTGGAAACCTTTTTCAAAAAAAACCTCAGTTGACCGTCTCCGGCGCTCTCATACGCCATGCGCAGCGCAACCAGACAAAAGAAGAGGGCATAGAATAAACCGCCTATAAAAATGTTTTGCGGATGCGATAAAAGCGAATAGGCTGAGACCAGACAGACAAGAAGGGCGTGCCTCCAACTCAGGTCAACAAGGGTCCTGAGGATCAGATAGAAGACCAGCGGAGCCAGGAGATAAACGCCGGTATAGTGGAGATAGCTTAGTAGATGGCCGATATAGAACGGTGTAAACATGTAAAGTATCGCTGAAAAAGAGGCCGACAGCCTGTCCTTGAAGAGATACGACACTAGTGTATACATACTGAGCCCTGCCACAAGCAGTTGCAGTGCCTGAAGTATCTTTATCGAGACCGCGAGATCTCCGGTTAGAGGGTATAAAAGCGCCTGCTCAAAGACGTGAAAGTTTGATGCGAAAACCGCTATCGGGCCTGAGTAGGTATCGCTCCATAGCGGCAGACTTCCCCACTCGGAGAACGTTCTTACAAGCTCGAGAGTAAAATCATAGTCGCCTTCGAACGTACCCTTGTATTCGCCTGTCAGGAATTCGTGCGGGACCCCGTATAGCAGATAACGCCCGGTTAATGCGAGCAAGGCCGCGACTATTACAAGAAGCGTCACCATCCTGCTGTCGGCAAAAACAGATCCTTTTCTGTCAAGGCTGTCCAATTCTCATCTCCTCTGCTGTCCTTAGGATCTCTTCCTGCGACATGGCTTTTCTTTTGAATGAATTGATCTTGATGCCCTCGATAAGCCTTTCAGTAAAGACAAACGGGTCCCTGCACAGATATGTTATCTCCGGCCAGCATGCGTACATGCACCCGGGGCACCTCTCTACGATCTCTCTGATCTCGCGCCTGAATACCTTTGATCTGTAGAGCGCCGCAAAATCGGGACTGAGCATCGATTTATCCGTCTTGATGTCGACGCATGGCAGGAACCTGCCTTCAGGGCTTATGGAAAAATATAGAGCTGGACTGTCGCACTTCCAGTGTATCCGCTTATACTTGAGAAAATCCGGGGATTCGCGGAGAAATCTTTTCGAGTTGTAGACAAGGAACCCGTTTTTCTTCATACGGAGCACCTCGGCATAGGTGGAATCAAGCGAAGGAAAATCATCAGAGCTGAAAGCAAAATCCGGAGAATCAGCCCTGACAATAAAGTCGTCCTTCTTTCTTCCTTCGTGTTGCGCACTGCCTCTTGAGCCTGCGTCAGAGACATGAACGGGTATCAATGAGGCATAAAAACCTATAGCTGTAGTAAACCTGATGAGCGCGGGTATCTCCTTTAGATTCAGCCTAGAGACGACGATATTTATCCCTGAGATATTTCCCTTCAAGGGCAGGTGTCGTGAAAAAACAGAAATGCCTCTGATGATGCGCATCCACGAACCCTCGGAGTTATTTATATCGTCCTGCTTCGCGGCATCCAGTGTGTCCAGCGAAATGGTGACCTCTTTAAGCCCGGCGGCCACAAGGGCCTCGACTCGCCTGTCAGTCGCGAGCGTAGCGTTTGTCTGCAGCCGCACATTGATGCCTCTGCTGATAAATGCCTCGATGATCTGCGGCAGATCCTTTCTCAGGAGCGGCTCGCCACCGGTTAAGACAAGAACGCCGATGTCGAGTGAGGCAAGGGTTTCCGCGAGCCTTTTGATCTCATCAAGTGAGAGCTCGCGCTCGTGCTTCCTTGATTCAACGACATGGCACATCCTGCACTTGAGGTCGCAATTTTTACTCACCGCGAACTGAACGTAGAGCGGCCTGTTCTTTGTAATGACGCTTTTTACAAGCCTGACTTTCTCTGCCAACCCAGGCATAGCCGCCCCCGTATAATTAGGTTACTCTTCTTGTTTCAATCAGAAGATCCTGTTTGCCTCAAGCCGGAGATCTTACGGCAAAAATGTCAGTGCGTAGCTATAGTCGAACCGACTGCGTTTTACCGGAAAACCATCGACATAGATCGCCTGGATGCCATCGCCAATGCCTTTAGCAAAATACTTCGCAAGTCTGGTCTACTAAACTCCGATCAAGTGCGATCCGTGCGGCGCTACCGGCAATCGTCTCGCCTCATGAGATGACGTTTTTGCCTCCGCTTACGAAAAAGTAGCCAACGACATACTGAGGATGGATGCCATCGCCTAATCCTTTCGCCAGATACTTCGCGAAATTTACGAAGAACATCAGCTTCTGCTCTTTGAGAAGTTTCAGTGTCCTTCTAGTCATAAAGTACATGAGGCATTTACGCCTGAACTTGCCAATCTGCTTGGGTGATAGTGTCTTGGTATGGACATTCGAGTGCTGATGGAGGCTGTCGATCTTATCCCAGGAATCACTGTCGATCTTGCCGCCGAGTTCTACCACCATCTTCGCGCCCTTTGTCATAGGAAGCGGCCTGTAGGTGAAAAAAATCGGCCTGTCGACCTTGAGCTCTTTTACAAGATCAAATGTCTCCTGCATCGTCTCAAGCGTCTCCCCCGGGCCACCGAGTATATTGTATCCGGTCACCGCTACACCCTTGTCATGGAGCAGCTTGAATACCTTCCTGTACTGCTCCGTTGGTATGTTTTTTTCATAGACTTCACGGCGAATCCTCTCATTGCCTGCCTCGATGCCGATCCTGGCGACCTTGAGATTTGCCTTGGCAAGCATCTCGATCTTCTCCTCGTCTATGGTATCAGCGCGCGTGAAGCATGAAAACGGGAGCACCTTGTGCATGCCGAGCCTTATGTACTCGTCGCAAAAATCCCGTACCCAATCCTTGTTTATGCTGAAGACCGGATCGAATGTGTGCGCTACCTTCATCCCTCTGTCCTTGTATTTTTCCCACTGCTGTTTCATCTCTCGAGCGTAAGCCTTCGGGTCCCTGACCCTGAAGTGCTTACCTGGCACGGCATCTCTCATCGGAAACTCGGAGCAATAAGTGCAGGGGAATGGACAACCACGTGTGCCGATAAAATATATGACTCCATTATAGAAGATGAACTTATCAAGGTCCTCCCAGAGGTCGTAATTCGGGATGGGCAGTGAGTCTGTATCCTGTATCAGCTCTCTCAGCGGGTTTTTCTTGACCTGCCCGTCCTCCTTGTACCAGATGCCCTTGATGCCTGCGAAGGTCTTTCCGGAGCTTTTAGCGTCGAGATATTCGGAGAGCGCAAACTCGCCGTCTCCTATGCAAATCGCGTCAACCTCAGGCACGCTCAGCGCGTCATCAGGACAAAGGGTCGGATGATAGCCGCCAAGTATGACCGGGAGGTTATACTTTGTCTTGATCTCCTTCGCGATCTTCCTTGTGTACTGCATGAACATTGAGACGGTCGAGATGCCGATCACATCGGGCTTGAAGGTCTCGATATTCTTCTTAAGATGCTTCTGCCAATCCCCCCGATGATACGTGAAGTCGATTATATTGGCCTTGTGCTCAGTCCTTTCATTGAGATAGGTCGCAAGATACGTCATTCCGATATCCACTACAGAGACATCGCTCGAAAAATTCGGGCTTATAATGCTTACCTTCATCCGAAGACCTCCTGTGTCTATTTTTTTAAAACTCAGCCGTCATGCTTAGTCAACGACAACAAAATCGCGGTTTATCTGCTGACCACCCGATTTCAATTCGGGTGCTTTTCTTCCTCAAACGAAGCATCTTCTTCGGCGATCTTGAATATCTCTGCCTTCGGAAGGCCATCGGCGATATGCTGGGCGGCGAGAAAACCCATTTTTATGCTGTGATCCATATTGTTGTAGCGGTATAGCCCCTGTCTGCCGATAGGGATAAGATTTTCGATTGTCGAAAAGAGATTGAAGATCGTGCTGACCTTCTTGTGGTAATCGAGCGTGTATATCGGGTACGCATGAGCGATGCGCGTCGTAAACCTGTGGGTTATCTTCTCCCCGTTTAAAAGCCCGAGAGTTCTCAGCTCCGCGCTGCACCTGGTAAGCAGCTCTTCATCTGTGGCGTTCCATATTTCGTCTCCGACGTTGCAGGCCAGCTCGAGTATAAGAGAGGTCTTTCCCTGAGGCGCGTTATTCGGGCTCCAGTTCTTGGGCTCTTGGATCCTCATCACCTTGAACTTCTGCTCAGGGATATAGATCCATGTGTTGTCGCTGATCTGCTCCTTGTCGATCAGAATATTGAGGAACCTGATCGATCTGAACTTCATCGTCCTGGCGACATCGAGATAGCTCTGCTCCGGCAGCGGGCTGATCGAGCTGACCAGCTCCGGCATGGGTATAGTCGAAATATATGAATCTCCGGTTAACGTCTTTTCCTGGCCGCCCTGTCTGAATGCGACTTCTTTTATCCCCTTCCCATTGAGCTTCAGGGATGTGACTGTAGCATTGAGATGGATACTTCCTCCGTTAGAGGTTATCCGCTCTGCCATCTTGTCGCACATCCTTCCTATCCCTCCATTGAGCGGATAGTAAAACTTGGTGGCGTAGGTCTTTGGCGCGTTGCTTTTCTTGCCGACCATCCGCATAAACACATCCCAGAGATTAAGAAGCGATATCCTCTGTGCGGCCCAATCCTTTGAGATTTGAGAAGGCGGCAGGCCCCAAAGCTTTTCTGAATACGGCCCGAAGTATATATTATAAAGGCCTCTGCCAAACCTGTTGACGACCCAATCTTCGAGAGAGACCTCAGTTGATCTGTGCACCTTGTTCTTTGTCGTTGCGTATAGATAATCAAGAAAACATTTGGCAGAAGTAAGCGGGTTCATCTTTGAGACAAGATCCTTGCCTGCGAGAGGATAGAAGAAATATTTGCCTTTAAGACGGACTACGCTCTTTCTGGGGCTCTCGTACAGCTCAGGTCCCATCAGCTCCTGTATGTCGTTTAAGAGCTGGCCGTCTTTTGTGATAAACCTGTGGCCTCCCAAGTCGAAAGTGTAATCTTTATAGTAAAAGCTCTTGCATAACCCGCCGACCCTCGAATCAAGCTCCACGATATCTACCTGATGCCCCTTTTCTGCCAGCTTCCAGCCGGCGCTCAGGCCGGCCGGGCCCGCACCAAGGACTACTACCTTTTTACGCATATCTCCTCCTTCGCGTGATAAGACTCCGGCTCTCGACCGGCATTAAACATCCCTGTCTCTAAGCAGCCTGACGCGATGAAATTCAATCGTGCAATGTCAATGGTGAGTGGTCTCAGGTGTCTTCAGGCCTTGCGCCCCGTAGCGCGCGACGGTCCGAAGGTCGAGGTGAAGTAGAACAGCAGGCGTTTGAAGATATACATACTGTCACGATGCGAAACGTCTTTTCCGCCCTTGAGGATGTGATAAAGGACCCAGACGACCTTGTCCCTGGTACTTACCTTCTTAAGCCCCATGAAATCCAGGTATTTAAGCGCCTCTATGACCAGCTCGCGCGGAACTGTATCCGTATATACGGGGATCGTGTCATCCTTCTCTCTCTTTTCCAGTTCGTCAAAATAGTCAGGCTCGACCATTCCTGTCTCTATGCAGCTCTCGTATATGGGAGAACCCGGAAAAGGCGTACATATAAACGTCTGAAAGTAATCGAGCTTGCCGAAATTTCTCCGTATAAACTCTTTTGTCGCGTCGAGGTCAACAACCCTCTCGCCAGGCGTACCGACAATAAACGTCCCAAGAACCCTGAGTCCCGACTTGCTCGTTACATCTATCGCCCTCTGGTTGTCCGCAACCGTCACCTTGTTCTGTTTGAGAAGCCCCAAAACGTAGTCAGAGCCGCTTTCAAAACCATATTCAAGTTGTACACAGCCTGCCTTTTTCATCAATTTGAGCATATCAAGGTCGTTCCATCCGATGAGATTTGAACGGGCCTGCGCAGTCCAGATGACTCTTTTAGAAAGCCCTGATGAGATCATCTGCTCGCAAAACGTCAAGACGCTTTTCTTGTTCGCGGTAAAGGTATCATCAGCGAAGTACAAGGCTCTGGTCTTGTGCTTTGATACAAGCTCTTCGACCTCGTTCAGACAATATGCGCGTGAAAACTGCCGTACCTTCTTAAAGACTATATTCACTCCGCAAAAACTGCACGAATACGGACACCCCCTGGAACTTGTGATTGACGTGACCCCTTTGCGCACCAGCCCGCGAACTCCGAAGCTCAGACCAAGATAATAATCCATATTAAAAAGGTCCCTTGCGGGATGGGGAATAGTATCAAGATCTTCAATCTGAGGTCTTCTCTCGTTTACAACCGTCTGCTCGCCATCCCTGTAGGCCGTACCCTTTATCTCTCTCAATCCTTCACGATCGCCATCAATATACCTGTCTACTATTTCAGCGAATGTCACTTCTCCCTCGCCTAAGACAGCTAACTCGAAGTCGCCGCGCTTGAGCGTGTTTACAGGATCAGCTGATACGTGTACGCCTCCTATGACCTGAAATGCGCTGTTTTTCCAGGCCCTGGCCTTCCTTGAGATCTCCACCGCCTGCTTTATCTGCGGAGAATGGCCGGTAAAGCCGATAATTTCAGGGTCAAAGGCCTCCAGCTCTGCATTGACGTCGCCGCAGACATTCCCATCGATAATCCTGATGTCATACGAATGCCTCCCGTATTTTCGCAGGTAAGAACTGATATATCCGAGACCAAGAGGCGGGTATGGCCCCTCCATTCTTGGATTCACAAGACCGATCTTGACAGCCATATAAGCCTCACACTGATTAATTGGTAGATGCGAAACTTGGTATCCCTTTTTTCCTGAAAAGCTCAAGCTTGCCGCTCTTCTTCCCCATCCTTTTCAAAACAACCGCATCAGGCCTGCGCCTCTCTTTCTGTATCCTTCTTCTGAGTGAGATCGTCTCGCCGATATTCATGACGTTCCAGACATACGCCTTAAGGTACGCGCCCCATACTACGTTGAACCTGCCGAGCAGCGTAAAAAGCGTTATCTCCGAGAGACTCAGAAGCAGGTACCTTGGAAGGATGGTTGCGAGGCTTGAAACGCTGTAGTTTTTGAGAAGCGACCTTATCAGATTTCTCTCGCCGACCTGCCTCTTCCAGACGTTGGTGACTACGCGGCCGCCGCTCACTGAGCAGAAGCTGTCATGCATGAAAAACGCTGTTGGCACTACCACAACGTCATAACCGTATAAGAGGGTACGCCAGCAGATGTCTCTATCTTCGCCGTAAAGGAAGAGCTTTGGATCAAACCCGCCGATCTCTTCAAAGACCTCTTTCCTGATGAAGATCGCCGCATCTACATAAAGCGGCTCGCCCTCGCCGTAAGGGTATCCGTAAATATCGCATGCGACCCCGGAGTTTATGACCTCTGTTCCGTCATAGGTCAGAGTGGTGCAACCGCATATCCCGATCAATGGATCAGATTCAGCGACCCTGACAAGCTCCGAGAGCATCAGTCTGTCGGCCTTTGTGTCATTGTTAAAGAAAAAAAGATACTTACCTCTCGCAAGCGCCGCTCCTCTGTTTGAGGCTATCGCAAGCCCGAGGTTTTCCTTGTTGTCTATAAGCCGTAGATCAGGATAGTACTCGCGCATGAAAGACAGACTGCCGTCAGACGAGCCGTTATCGACCAGAATAAACTCGATATTGCGGTATGTGCCTGATTTCAGAGCCTCAAAACATTCCCTCAGGTAATGCCTGCCGTTGTAATTAACGATTATCACGCTTACAAGTGGATCCATCTTTCTACCCCGATTGTTAAGAGCCTATTCCACTCCGTCTTTAAAAACATTTAATGCCTGAGCCGCTTGACCGCTGGCCGCTCTCATCCGGCCCCTGCGCCGGCCAGGTCCTGAGTGAGTGCCTTTTTTTTAAGGAATATGCTTGAGAGTTTTCGCATGGCGAACATGAAGGAATTGTAATCGCGCAGATAGTCCCATATAACCCTCGGTCTGAGGTTGAACCTGAGTATCGCCTTTTTCCTTAGAGTATCCAGCTCCGCTTTTGAAATTCCCTTTGGTGCATACGCGATAGTATCAGTCGCTAACTTCGACCAGTCGAAACTCTCGCTTATCTCGCCGCTCTCGACCAGGAACCTGAAGCTCTCCGTCCCAGGGAGCGGATGAAACGGCATGAAGCCTGCCCTGTATAACTTAAGCTCCATGGCGAATGAAACGGTCTCTTCAATCTCAGCCTTTGTCTCTGTCGGAAAACCAACGATAAAGTAGCCTATAGGCCTGAACCCGGCGGTGTTTAGAAGTTCGACCTTCTCCCTGATCTCTTCTTTTGTGAGCCCTTTTTTCATGAACCTCAGGAGGCGGCCGGAGCCTGATTCAATGCCTACCGCCACTCTTTCAGAAAAACCCGCCCTCCGCATCATCTTCAGCACCCCGAGTTCAAGCGTATCAAGCCGTATGCCGTTTGGAAGCTCAAATGAGACTTTGATCCCGCTATCTATGACTGCCCCGCAAAAACTCTTTATGTGGTCTTTATGCAGAGTAATGTTCTCATCGAAGATCACAAACCTTTTTATGCCGTACTCCGTCATAAGAAGACTTAACTCAGCCATGATATTGCCTATAGAGCGCCTGCGCACGACTCTGCCGGCTGTAATGAACGCAGAACAGAAGGTACATGGAAACGGGCAACCGCGCGTTGTTATGATGCAGGCTGTTTTTTTCTGTACAAGCGAGCCTGATGCCGCGTACCTTTCAAGCGAGATAAGGTCCCAACTCGGAAACCCGAGGCTGTCGAGGTCTTCTTCAAAAAACTGCGGGTTCGACATTGTACGGCCGCCTTCCCTCCACATAAGCCCAGGTATCGATCTCAGAGTTACCCCCGGCTTTCCGCCAAGATACTCCATAAGCATCGGAACTCCCTTTTCACCTTCTCCCTTGAACCCGTAATCAGCGAGGCTCAAGGCTTCGAGAGATTTTTCACCCAGCGCTGACGGATGCGGCCCGCCAATGACGGTCGTGATCAGAGGGTCTACCCTCTTGACAGCCTCTAGACTTCTTGCAACGTCATTTACAGAAAGTGACCAGGAATTTATTCCAACGACATCCGGCCTCAAACGCTTCAGATACTCCTCAAACGCCGCGATATCCATTCCTTCCAGCAGGCAATCAAGGATCGTGACATCAGCGAAGCCTGCCCTTCTGAGCGCGGAGGCAACATATCCGAGACCGATTGGCGGGAACTTTGCCAGCCCGCTAGAGCTGTCCTTGGCCGGCGCTACGAGCAATATCTTCAATTGGCCCTCCCGAGATGCCTGTCGGCAAGCCGGCTCTCTGCGCTGTCTATCGCCATAAGCGTCTTTTTTTCTTCTATGACCTCACCCAGCATCTCGCTTAGACGCCTTGTCGAGACGAAACCGAGAATCCTATCCATCGCAGAGACATCTGCCACAGAGTCCATAGGTTCCCCCGGAGGAATAGGCGCAAAGAGAGGGTCGATATCAGGTGCGAGTTTATTTAGAAGCAGAGCGGCTATCTCAGCGACACTTGTACCAACGCCTGTCCCTACATTGATTACTGCGCCATGGTTCGCCTTCAGCATTGCCTGAAGATTAGCCTCAGCAACGTCCTTAACATGGACAAAATCCCTAACCTGAGTGCCCTGCCCGAAAATGACAGGCGGTTTTCCCTGCAGAAGTCTTGTGATGAAAATCGTTATGAGACCGACATAAGGGGTAAAGGTCTGTCTTGGGCCGTACGTATTAAAGTACCTTAGAACAACACCGTCAAAACCGCAGTGGCCGGATATCTGTCTTAGATAAGACTCGCCAGCCAGCTTTCCGGTTCCATACGGAGACTCCGGGCTGAGGCTGGCATCTTCTACCAAGGGCAGCGCAGCGCCGGAGCCATAGACAGCCATTGACGATGCGAATATAAACTTTTTTATCCCTGCCCTCGCGCATTCTTTCAAAAGGCTCACCGTGCCGAGTACGTTAGTCTCAGTATCTTTAACAGCGTCTTCAAAGGAATTCCTGATGCTTACCCGCGCGGCATTGTGAAAAACCACGTCTACTCCTTCAAGCGCCTTGCTGACTACAGAAGGATCTAATATGCTTGCCCTGTAAAAACGAGCGCCCTTGGGCATGTTCTCGATCCTTCCGACAGAAAGGTCGTCGATCACCGTTACATCCATTCCGGCACTTATCAACCGTTCGACAATGTGAGAGCCGATAAATCCGGCGCCGCCGGTAACAAGCGCTTTTTTATATTCATAATGTGGCATCTGTCCCCCGCCATGTCTGAGAATGGGTCGAAATAAGACTGCGAGTGATATTACCGGTGCCATCTATACTGACACCAGGCAGAATGACTGAATCACTTATACGGATCGGACTCAAGACCCTGACGTTATCGCCGATAACCGAGTTGATCACCTGTGTGCCTGAGGCAAGCTCTACATTACGTCCGATCAGGCTGAGCGAAGCCGAGCTTCTGAGAAACCGCAGATTGCACTCAAGCAGGTCTTCCGGAACAGTGACGTTCATATCCCAATCAACGACCTCTGCGACATAGGCCTTGTACCCGTCTTCTATAAGAATTTGAATCGAGTTTGTCAGCTCGTACTCGTCTCTGAGCGCCGTCCTGGGTGTCCGCCTGATAGCATCAAAGACAGGCATGTCAAAGAGATAGATGCCGCATCCCTTCATATCGTTTATCGTATACCTAGGCTTTTCAATCACCTTCCTGACCGTGCCGTTCCTGCTCATTTGGATCGCGAAGTTCCTTTTGATCGAATCAGGATTATCCTCTTTTTTAACTACAAGGACGGCTGAGGCCCCTTTCCTGTCAAACGCGTCAAGCAGCCTCGGCAGCTCCTTATAGATCATAAATATGTCGCCGAGAAAAAGAAGGAACGGCCCGTCTATATGCGGCTCAAGCTGTCCTACGGCATGAGCGATACCGAGCGCCTTTTCCTGTTCGATGTACTTGATATTGACTCCAAGCCACGCGCCATCTCCGAAATGTTCGATTATCTTTTCCTTCAGATGGCCGACTACGACTATGATGCTTGTTATGCCGATAGAAGCCATCGCCTCTATCTGGTACTGCATTATCGGCTTGTTGCACACCGGAAGAAGCGGCTTTGGCGTATCGAAGCTGAGCGGTTTTATCCTTGAGCCAAGCCCTGCAGCCAACACTACACCGGTTATCTCTTTCTTTTTTTTCATAGGCACCTCAAAGCGCGTTGAGCATCCCTTTTTTGAATAAAACCGTTTTCATCTTCAGATATATAAGAAAAGCGCTCATCTGCGCTATCGTTCTGAAAGGCCTCAATTTGCTCTGGCCGCCGCTTCTTGCATAGTGAGAGACAGCAACCTCTTTTACCCCTGCGCCGAGCATCATCATCTTGAGAATGATCTCGGAAGGCGCCTGATAGCCTCTCGATTCGATGTTGATTGATCTAAGCGCGTCGCCCCTGTAGACCCTGAACGCGCAGTTTATATCAGTAAGGCGCGCGCCAAAAAGCACGGTAATAAACATATTGAGCCCTCTGTTTGCGGCGACCCTGAACGCGGTATCCTGCTTCTTTTTCCTGTACCCTGTGACTACCGCATTCCCGTTCGGATGCGGTGCGAAAAACGAGGGAAGCTCGGAGATGTCAAACTGCCCGTCTGAGTCGATCGTAGCCACGTACTCGCCTTTTGATGCCTGCACTGCGCTTTTCAGCGCCGCGCCGTAACCCAGGTTCTTTTGATGGCTGACGACCACAAGATTAGGATAGTCGCCGGAAAGCCTGTCAAGAAGCTCCTGCGTCCTGTCACGGCTCCCGTCGTTTGTTACGACAATCTCACCTTCGACCCCCATCCCTGTAAGCACCTTATGCGCGGCCCTGATGGTAGTCTCGATATTCGACTCTTCGTTATAGGCCGGCATGATTATCGAGACACTGATCGTCTTTTTATTTTCCATCAGCACCCTCTTTTTTTGAAGATGTCCTTGCGCGCGTACCTTCAGTCACGGCCATAAGCGCGACCGCGAACAGTGAGATCGCCGAGGCTATTCCCGCATATCCATAAAATCGTTGCGGCGCGTACTCGATCGTATACTCCTGAAACCCTTTGACATCGACAAGGAAACCATTGGCATATCCGTTCACCTTTACCGGACTTATCACATCGGTTGCTGAGCGCAAAACCCAATCCTTATCAAAGGATTCACTGAAGACCAGATGCGCCTTGCTGGTGCCGCTCACCTTCACCCTGTATCTTGTCGGGCTCTCCTTGATAAACTCCTGAACCCTTGGAGAATCTATCCGGCTCGACAAGTTTTTTCGCAGCATAAGAAGGAAGCCTTCATCAGGATTTGTTCCTGAAAATCCTTTATCGTCGGTAGCGACCCATCTGCCGCACGGCATATTTTTCAGAAGGGATGAACCGGAGCCATCAAGCGAGGGATCAGGACCGCCCGAACTGCCGCATGGATTTTTTTTAACCCCGAAGACGCCTTCGAGCCTGGGCATTGAAATACTCAGACCTTTTACCGAGTTTTTGTTCTGAGAGAGTTGGAATCTGACCTCTCTGAGATTATGGACAATCGCTCTGCTGGCATTTTTGCCGAGTGCCTCCATAATATTTACAGCCCCACCGGCGTCTCGTATCGTCTTCTCAGTTATAAGAAGAGATTCCTTAGAGCCATCGCGATCGACAAAGTCCATCTCAACCTTCAGAGAAAACGAGCCTGCCTCTCTCTCAAACAGATCAGGCCCAAAGACAAGGCGAGGGTACTGACCGATATCAGTCTCAGGCATTCGGATTTTTACAGACACAGGGGGCGTCCCTTCTGATGTTATTAGACTTACACCCTGCTGGCCTGAGCCCTGCGCTCCACCTGGTGATACCTCCCAGGAGAGAGCTTTATCAAATGCGTCTTTGGTGACCCTTGAGTACCTTTCAGGCCTGTATCGTGCAAACTCGTAGCCTTTGCCGTTGCTGTGCATCGATATGGCATACCTGCCGACTTTGTCAGCCACTGCGCCGTTTAATAGAAAGACCAGGTCAAAACCATCTGTCTTTATGCGGCTATCGAGCTGTTTAGAGAGCCTATTAAAATCGGTCTCAGATATTACTGCAAACCTCGATCTTAGGGTCTTATCGCTGTTGAAGTACCAGAGGGCATCGACCTCTTGTTCCCCTTCCTTAGCGTCGATCGTGGCAAGCCTCCTCCAGATATAGCTCTCTTCTCCAGCGTGAGGGTCAGAGACGCCGCTATCGATGTGCAAAGAGTTTGGTCCTGCCTGATCGCGCATATATATATGATACCTTCCACTCTGATCGGCTTTGAAACTGAGCTTACCGTCTTTATATTCGCCGCGGTGCGACGCTGAGAGGAGTTCTACGACAGCGTCGGCTAAGGTGCTACTACGCATAATAAGCCCTGACATCTGACTTATTATGACTTCGGCCTCAACAACTGAGTTGACGTCGCCTGCAAACACAAGAAAGGGCCGCTCAAGATACCCTGCAACGCTAAGGTCAGGCAAACCGCTTGCATCGCCGCTATACAGATACGCCTTTTCCGCTGTATAGAGCCTTTCTACAGCGCTATTGTTTTCGTAGATCTTCACCGGCCCGAAGTCATTTTTCATGTTGATGCCATAGCTCTCGAAGAGAGATTCTACATATTCGTTGAAATTATATTCAGGCATCGCCCAACGGTTCAGATCGTCATGCAAAAGAATATGGCTTGCGCCTTGCAGGCCCAGTACAGCCTTTAGATCGCCGTACTCCCAATGGCTAAGCAGCCGGTTGATCGCTTCCACCGGCCTCTGGTAACGGACGTAGACAGTCCCACCCGGCCTTGAAACCATTTTGGGCGCCTCGATCAGCTCAAAGAGCGGATCCGGGCCGTTGTAACCCCATGTAGTGTTAAGGTCATAGATCTCATATGGAAAATAGATCTTTGAGGGGCCTTTCAACCCGTTTATCCACTGAGCGGCCGCGTAATAGGGGGCAGGGATATTTTGAAAGACACCCGGCTCTCTGGCAGTGCCCCTCTCACGCATATGTGCGCCTGTAAAAACCGGCCAGGCATACAGAACGGCGGTCACTATGAAAAAAGCCGATAGCACACGTATAAAGAGCCTCTTGGAGGCGCCGTTGCCAACAACCCACCTATCGTGCGTGTTCACCAGGCTGTTCCCTTCCGGCCTTTCGGCACGTCCCTCCTTTAAGGCTAAAAAACCCGCCGCAAGTACCAGGGCGCACAATGGCGCCATAGAGAAGGTCACAAGGCTGGAAAATATCCTGTACGGCGCCCTGAAAAGGAAAAAACCCGGGATATACATGTAGAAAAACTCGAAGACCCAACCGAACGGAGGATGATTGCCCTTGAACATGAAGAGCGCACCGAGTCCGAGGATCGAGAAGAATATGATATTAGGGTCGATCCGCGACCTAAGGAGAGCTACAAACGCCATCAAGGGGATGAGGAGACCTATAAAAATAAAGATGATACTCTGATAAAGCTCTGGATTAAAAAGGATACCTGAGGGCATATCGAACCAGAGGTCCAGGCTCTCGTTTCGAAACGCCTTCAACATCGATGTCCCATTGCTGTAGTAACTGAGAACATCTATATTGAAAAAACCTTCCCCGACGAGATCACCTGTGCTGAGACCGAAGTCAGCCAGATAAATGATATTCGGGACTATCCACCAGAGACTGACAAGACTGCACGAGAGTAGAGCCAGAGAAGTGAACTTGATTATCTCACCTGCCGACTTTCCGTTCGAGACGGCCAGATGGAGAATGATGAAAAAACCCGCTACAAGCGTGATCACCAGAAAATCGGCTGGATGACCTTTTACCGATACGATCGGGAACATCAGAAGCGCGAGCATAAGGATATAACGCCATCTGCGTCCTCGCTCCTCAAAACCCTTTTTCAGAAGCCCGAGAAGAAGCGGGAGCAGCGCGTAGGCGAGAAGAGCCATTAGGTTCCCCCGGCCGAAGTGAGCCATGACAGGGAAGCTGAACGCGTATAGGAAGGCGCCGGCAAGGCGCGCGACCCTTACCCCGGCGTGGCCGCCGAATAGAGCGCCCAGCATGTAATACATCGAGAAGCCCTGCAGAGCGAAGATCATTGCAAATACGATCTTTTCTGCCGTATATAGCGAGAAGCCGAGAAAGACCGGAATGGAGAAGATCAGGTAGTACGCCATCGAGGAGACCTCGTGCGATGAATCATAGCCTCCGGCCATATTATCGCTCCAGAGGAAAAAGGATCTCTTAAGAGCCGCGACAGGGTTGAGATAAACCGAGAAGTCAAATCCCGCGAGAGCGTCGTAGCCTTCCCTGAACCACAGCAGAGGGACGATGGCGAACGTCGAAAGTATAAGAAGATCTATGTGATCAGCTCTTTTTTTTGCCATCAATCGAGTCCATAGATCTTTATTACAGGGCCGGTCACACCATCCCTGCTTGCGAACTCTCTCACCAGCCTGGCCTGCCTTCCTTCAAGAAGAGGCAGGTAAAAATCTCTCGCTCTCTTGTTAAGCGAGTATAGGAGACCGAATCTGCCATCGTTGATATAGACGTCCGATTGCGTATTGAAAGAAAGCAGGTCTTCCTTAAAAAGATAGTTGAAGACAGAGCCTGCGTTTTTAGCCGGGTCTGAATCGAGAAGAAAGTTAGTGTAGCCATAGCTGGTTATGACAAGATACGAGGCTCCGCTTTTTTTCAGAGTATCTACTGACCTGAAATTAAAGACCGTGTAAAGCTCCTTGCAGACCTCGCTTTTAGATGCCTGGATGATAGCCTCCCGGTCCATATCTTCCGGCCAGTTGGGGCTATCCGTCGAATAGATCACCGGGATGACGCTATACACAGGCAGGCCTGAAAGAAAACCGCCGTAGCGCGCCCTTATTGAATCAGGCAGCTTTTGCTCGTAATATCCGGCGGCCTTCGGATTAGCAAGATAGACCGGCGTGGAGGTATAGAGCGGCACTGCGAATTCATACCAGTCCATGGCGATTGTAGTCCCGGCCGGGATATTTTTCTCGATCCAGTCCTTTGCCTCGAGTCTTGTATCCGCCCCGGTCTTTTTGATAGAGGCTTCTATTGAGCCTGCTACAGAATGGAGTATGATGGCTACGCCTAAAGCGGCGACAAGTTTTTTCCTTACATAAGAAGCCTCAAAGATTTCAGTCAAGGCCCTGGCCCCGAAGAGACACATAGTAGGCATGAGCGCTACGAACAGATGCAGATACCTTATAGCCCAGTCCTTGACTGCGAACATAAAAAGCGCAAGATACGAAAGGAAGATGATATCTCGCCTGGTCCTTTTGAAAAGCGCGTAGACAACCCCTGCGACGAGCATCACGCCCAGAGGTCCCTCTTGTCTTGCAAGGTCCTTTGCAAACCATTGAATGAGAGTCAGTATCCCCGGGGTAAAAGGCTCGCGCGAGGAGATACCCACAAGCGCCACCTGTTTAAGCATCATGAACTTGTCAAAGGCCGCGTCGAATTCAGCCAACCAGGCGAGATTGCCGATAATAGAGGCGGCCGCAAGAAGGAACGCGCCCATCAGATATTTTTTACAGAAAACGGCCCTTCTCAATGATGAAGCACGGTCTTTGAGCGCGAACCACTGGCTGATGAACAGAGGAAGAATAAGGAAAAGGCCCTGAGGCTTTGTTGATATTGCAAGACCTGTATACAGGCATGCAAGCACAAGGCTTCGTGAGCCCTCGCCTTCATCAGCCGCAAGCATGCAATAAAAGAGCGCAAGCGTAGTAAATAAGGCAAGAAAGATATCGGAAATCGCCCACTGAGAATGCTGGATAAGGTGAAACATGCCAGCGCTGAAGATGAGTGCGACGATGCCCGTTGTTCGCGAAAAAAGTCTCGTCCCCATAATCCAGACTGCCATACATACCCCTAACCCTGCCGCCACGCTTAAAAGCCTATTGATCAGAAATACCTTTGAGTCGCCTTCGAGAAATCCCAGCGCGAAATCAGCCGGATCCTTGAACCACCCAAAGGCAAGTCCTAGTGAAAAATAAGCCCCGTCTACTACCACCAACAGATATTTATGAAAGGCCGGATATGAAAACTCCGCTGGGATCGGACTCATGCGCTGGGCCATTCCAAGGGCGTCGAGCACCTGCCTGTTCTCGTCAGGATGGATGACGAAAGGCAGGCCGTACCCGATACCCCAGAGACGGAGCGCGAGGCCGGCAGTCAATATGATCACTGCGGCCATCAGGATCTTCCGGCCTGTTCGGGCGCGTATGTCTTCAGACTCTTTTTTCAACGATGTAGTCCTCGATAGCAAGCACGTCGATATTTGTGGCCTTGAAGCTTTTTATAGCGTCCTGGGGCGAAGAGACAACAGGTTCTCCCCTGAGATTGAACGAGGTATTAAGAAGCATCGGGACGCCGGTAATCCGTTTGAACTCCTCTATAAGGCTTCTGTATCTCGGATTTGCGACCCTGTCGACGGTCTGAACCCTTGCTGTCCCATCGACGTGTGTGATCGCCGGTACCTTATCCAGCTTGTCCTTATGAACGCCTACTGCAAGGAGCATGAACGGAGAAGGGAACCCATTCAGGTTAAAGAACGTCCTGGCATCTTCCTCGAGCACTGAAGGCGCAAACGGCCTGAACGTCTCCCTCCCCTTGACTCTAATGTTTATATGGTCTTTCATATCCGGTCTTCTCGGGTCTGCGAGTATGCTCCGGTTGCCGAGGGCGCGCGGGCCGAATTCCATCTTCCCCTGAAACCATCCTACGATCTTTCCTTCCGCGAGAAACCTTGCGACCCTCGGGCTTATATCGTCGTGACGCTCATAGCTGAGGTCTGAGCCCTCCAAACAGAGCCGTACATCATCACTTGTATATTCCGTTCCCAGTGAAGCGCTTGCCATGACATTCGACCTGGCCGCCGATGTCTCGTGATGGTAGACATACATGGCGCTCCCGAGAGAAAGCCCGCCGTCGCCGGCGTTTGGCTGGACAAAGACCTTTTTAAACGGCGTATTTGCCGAGACCTTGCCGTTCAGAACGCAATTAAGCGCTACACCGCCGGCAAGGCAGACATCATCAATACCGGTAAGCCTGTGGAGCTTTTTCAAGAGCGAGAAGACCGCCTCCTCGAGGATCTGCTGAAGCGAAGCGGCTACATCATAGTGGCGCTGGCTGACCTCGGCAGAAGGCTCCCTTGCGGGCCCGAAGAGACAATGAAATTTTTCGGAGAGCCAGTCTCGATAGATAAAAAACTGCGCTGTCGTAGGATCTCCCCAGTTGTCGATAAGAACAGGCAGATGAAAGGTAAAGTAACTCATGTCAAGCTTGAAGCCGTTTGGCGTCACCTTCAGTATCTTTCTGAACTCATCGACATACCTGGGCCTCCCAAAAGAGGCCAAGGCCATGACCTTGCCCTCTGCCCCAATCTCGTGAAACCCCAGATACTGCGTCACTGAAAAATAGAGCATGCCGAGTGAATTGGGCCAGTAGAGGCTATCAAGTCTCTTTATCCGGGAACCGTTGCCAAGTGAGAGCGCGCAGGTAACGAAGTCGCCTGAGCCGTCCATGGTCAGTATCGCGGCCTTTGGGAACGGCGAGGTGTAATAAGAACTTGCCGCATGCGCGTTGTGATGTTCGACCCGCCTGATCTTGCCCCTGATCTTATCAGCGCTGCCGCCAACCCTCGTAGCGAGGTCATCAACGATGTTCAAAGGGCGTAATACTCGCTGCCTCATATAATTATTTATATACTTCGGCCAGGCCTCCAGCGGAAACGTTCCGGCTGAAAAGGCGATTTTTTTCCAGAGATTAGCGCTGAGATCATTTGCTACCGCAATCGCATCAAGGCCATCAAGGGTCACTCCCGCCTTGTCAAGGCAGTACTTGATCGAAAGCTCCGGAAACCCAGGTGAGTGCTTTATCCTGTTGAGCCTCTCTTCGTCTATGGCGGCAATGATCTCTCCGTCTTTGATAATAGAAGCAGAGGCGTCAGGGTGATATGCGGAAATCCCGAGGATTACCATCAAAACCTCCTGTCAGATGCTTTTTTGAAAAATACCTTATTCCAAGTACTGACTTTGTAACGGCTACGCGAGCCTTAAGAACCGTCGTGCGATATCCGATGAGACAATCAACCTTTCCATCTGTTTTACCGCGTGCGAGAACGCTTTCTATACAAGCCCTCTGGCAATTTTGAAAGCCATCTGCCGCCCTTTTGGCGTAGCAACCATGATCCATGCGTATACAAAAGTCTGGAGCATGCACAATAACGGATGATAGACCCAAAAAAGATTTTTATCCCTCAGTCCCATAAATAGAGCGTGCAAGCCGGAGATGAGCGGGTTCGTCGAGTATATGAGCCAGAGAAAGAGCCTCTTTCGAAAGTTCTCAGTAAAGACCCAGTTAGTATTACGCGTCTCGATCTTATCGAGGAAGTGCATTGAAAAGTTCCTTTTCCATTTATGGATGAAGTCGCTTACCGCGCCTACATGATGATGGTACGTTATAAGCCCAGGAATGAAAGCGACCAGAGAATTCCCCTCCTCGATCATCTGCTGAAACGCATCGTTGTCACCGAGATATCCCTGTCTTGCCCAGATATGCGAAACAAGATCACGCCTCATGGTAAGGCCATTGGCCCCCCATACAAGCGGCCTGCGTGGGTCCACCCTGAAAAAATACGCGTCTCCACGACTGATAGTCGCTTCGTCCTTTAGATACCCGGACATATTCTTATTCATGAAATACGTCATAGGGTCGCTCTGTATCAGCTCGAAGTACTTGTTTATCGCCGGATCATCAGGCCCTGACCTAAGAGGCCCCCAGACTGCGGCACATCCAGCGTCTGCGTTAAAGGCGCCGACAGCCGTCTTTATCCAGTCTCTTCTGCTCAACTCGTTATCCGCGGCAAAAATGGTGATCAGATCCCCTGTCGCAACCGCTATACCTACCTGCAGACCATATTCTGCGAGCCTGCGCGGGTTTGGAACGACTTTTGCCCCAAAGAGCCATGCAGTCTCAACCGTTGAGTCAGTGGACCCGCCGTCGAGGACTATGATCTCAACCGATCCTGCCGGATAATCCTGCGACCTGATGGATCTCAGGCACGTATGCAGATGCCTCTCGGCATTCAGGACCGGGATGATGAATGAGATCACAGGGTCCATCCGTCACCTTCCATAAAATGCGTTTATCGTATTGGCCACGTGCCGTATCTGCCTGTACTGGAGCTCAGGGAATATCGGCAGCGAGAGTATCTCACCAGAGAGCTTCTCAGTGACAGGGAAGCTCCCTTTCGCGTATCCGAGACGCCTGAAGGCCGGTTGCAGATGGTTTGGTACTGGATAGTGGATGCCTGCTGAAATGCCTCTGGCACTTAGATATTCAGCAAGCCCGTCTCTCTCCTCGACCCTTACCACATAGAGATGGTAGACATGACCTTCGCATAATTGCGGACACTTCAGCTCCGTGATGCCTGATAAGAGTTCAGTGTACCTGGCGGCATGCTCTGCCCGAAGGCGGTTCCATCTGTCGAGATACTTTAATTTCACGGACAGGACTGCCGCCTGAATAGTATCCAAGCGGCTGTTAAAACCCTCGACCTGATGATGGTACTTGACGACCTGACCGTAGTCGCGCAGCATCTTGAGCTTTTCATATAGCTCGATATTATCCGTTGTGATCGCGCCTCCGTCCCCGTACGCGCCGAGATTTTTTCCTGGATAGAAACTGAAAGCGGCTATGTCCCCTAGCGTCCCTGCCCTTGCCGCGCCTATTTTGCCTTGATAAATAGCGCCGTGCGCCTGGCACGCATCCTCGACGATCGCTAGTCCGTGCCTTTCCGCAATATCTTTTATTTCATCGAGCGGCCCTGTCCTTCCATAGAGATGGACCGGTATGACCGCCTTGGTCCTGGAAGTTATCGCCATCTCAAGAAGGCTTGGATCAAGATTAAAGGTCTCCTCATCTACATCGACAAGGACGGGTGTTGCGCCTGTGTAGGAGATCGCAAGGACAGTTGCGATAAAGGTGTTGGCCTGCGTTATAACCTCGTCGCCAGGCCCGATGCCAAGGGCCCTTAGCGCCAGATGCAGGGCCTCGGTGCCTGATGCTACACCGAGCGCATACAATGAGCCGCAATATGAAGCGAAGTCTCTTTCAAATGTCTTCACCTTGCGTCCAAGTATGAAGTCGCAGTCGCCTAGCACTTCAGAGACTGACCCGCCGATCTCGTGCGATATAGCGCTGTACTGCGCCTTAAGATCTACGAACGGGACCTTGATCTCTATCTCACCGCTTGAGCCGCTCTGCCGTCTTTCGGCCTTGTTTTGATGCGGCTTTTTCGTGACTACGCCCTCGCCTGCTTCCATCTGCACCTCCGGTGAATCGATAGATTAATACCCATGACCTGGGTCACAGCCTATCTTGAGATCTAGTCAGCAAGCCTTGTAATACAGTTTAAGACTCTCGTAAATCCCGACTTCAACACCTTCATAAGGAAACGAAACATGCGTACTATTTCGCAGGGATTACCGGCCTATACTTCTGAGCTAACCGGCTGTACTTTTGAAACTGCGTCTGCCAAGTGGAGATTTCTGCTTCATCTAAGTGCATGCAGCAGCCGTCAGTCTAAAGCCTTCAAAGACGGCGCAAAGCTTTTCTGATCGCCGCTTTTATCGTGTCTTTGTCGGGCAATATAAGACCCTCTGATGCAAGCGAGGCCGGTATCGGAGTATCTCCTCTGCCGACCCTGATGATCCTGCCGTCCAGATATTCAAGACACCTTTCAGCTACTATTGCCGTTATCTCCGAGCCTATCCCGCCAGTAACATTGCCTTCCTCGACGCATACGAGCGACCCTGTTTTTGTCACGGACTCAACTATTGTCTCAATATCGAGCGGCTTGAGGCTCCTTAAGTCAATCAGCTCAGCGTCGATTCCCTCATCTTCAAGTTCCATTACAGCCTGCTGAGCCAGGTGCGCCCCATACGAGTGGCTCACTACAGTCACATCGCTCCCTTGCCTTACGATTCTTGCCTTGCCGAAAGGCACAGGCTGGATCTCAGCGAGATCTACAGCCTCTTCAAGGCTGTAGAGCAGCTTGTGCTCGACAAAAAGGACCGGATTATTATCCGCTACTGCAGTGAGCAGGCATCCGTATGCGTCTTGAACAGTCGAAGGCGCCATTATCTTAAGGCCTGGTACGCCGAAGAGCATGTTCTCCATCGCCTTGGAGTGGCTCGGCCCATAGCCTCTGTATCCTCCTGCCGGCGTCCTGATGACGACAGGGCACGTGAGCTGGCCTCCGTACATGTAGTGGACGTTGACGGCATGATTGACTATCTGATCAAATGCCAGCGTCATGAAGTCCATAAACATCATCTCGACTACGACCCTGTAACCTGTCATTGCCATGCCGACTGCGACTCCCATGAAGCCGCCCTCTGATATGGGTGTCGCAATGACGCGCGATGGATGCCTTGTGTGCAGGTCCGCTGAAACTCCGAAGGCACCGCCGTACTCAGTAATGTCTTCACCCAGAAAAACGGTCTTTTCACTCTCGGACAAGACCTTGTCAAGCGCGCTATAGATTGCCTTGCGGTACGTAAGATTCTGTGTCGGCATAAACCCCCTCAAAGGCATCGTGCACACCGGGTTCCCGCATCAACATAGCGCTCTGGTACGCATCCTCTATCTCTGAGACAGCGCGGCTTCTGAGAGTTTCAATCTCACTTGCGCTCAGCAGACCTGAGAGTTGCTTTTCAAGGAGCAGTACCGGGTCTCTCATCCTCCAGAGCGCCTCTTCGTCACTGGACCTGTAAGCGCGCGCATCGCTCTTTGAATGGCCGCAGTACCTGTAAGTCTTTGCCTCAAGAAGTGCCGGGCCATGCCCCGCCCGTATCCTGACAGCGAGCATTCTGGCGGCATCCGAGACCTTGACCGCGTCCATGCCGTCAACAACCGCTGAAGGCATGCCATAAGCCGAAGCCCTTGCCGAGACATCGGTGAGCCTCGATACTTTTGAAAATCGCGTCGACATCGCGTAGACGTTGTTTTCGCAGACATACAGCACAGGAAGCGACCAGGCAGAGGCCATGTTTAGAGATTCATGGAAGGTCCCCTGATTCGACGCCCCGTCGCCAAAGAAGCAGACCGAGATCCTCTCTTCGCCTGAGAGTTTTATCGAGAGTCCGGCGCCTGTAGCGATAGGGATGCCGCCGCCGGTTATGCCGTTTGTTCCGAGAAAATTAAGATGAGCTATGCTTAGATGCTGAGTCCCGCCCCTGCCTCGGCAATACCCCTCCGGCTTGCCGAGGAGTTCAGCAAAGAGCCTTGCCGGGTCCGCCCCTCGCGCTATGAGATGCCCATGCCCTCTGTGGTTGCTTACAACATAATCGTCAGGAGATAGCGCGTTGTCTACGCCTACAGCTACGGCCTCCTGTCCGATGCAAAGATGTGTAGTGCCGCCTAGCCTTCCTCTTGAGAAGAGCCAATCGATCTTCTCCTCGAAGTAGCGTATCTTGAGCGTCTTTTTATATAGTGTGAGGATATCCGACATCTTTTAAGCCCCCCTGAGGGACCTGCCGATGATCCTGGCAGGGTTACCGCTGACAACTGAATCCGCAGGGATATCTGAGACGACAGCTGAACCGGGTGTGATGACAACATTCATCCCCACATTCACCTGAGAGTTTATGCAAGCGCCTACGCCTACCAGAACGTTGCCTTCAAGCCTTACTATCCCGGAAAGAGAACAGCCTGGAGAAAGATGCGAATGCGCGCCGATATGACAGTCATGGCTGACGACAGCGCCGTTATCGACTATCACGCCTTCTCCTATATAGGTCTCAGGACCGATGACGCTGCCTGCCTCTATAAACGCGCCCTGCGAGACTACTACGCTTGAAGCGACTACCGCCCTGGAGTCCACGAGAGCTACATGCTCGAGCTCGGGCGCGGCGCCCTTGATCTTTTCCATAAGCCTGCGCCTGTGTTCCGAATGAAGGGATATCGCAATGCCGTCGATCGTGCCATCATCCACCGATTCAAGGAAGTCATCCCATCCGCCAAGGACTTTCAGCCCTGCGACTTGGGCGCCTTTTATCCCAAGGTTGTCGTCAAAAAGACCTATAGCGTCATACTCGGTACCCGACTTTATAAGCTCCATGGCCTGTTTAGCGCCAAGACCTGCTCCGTAGATAGCGACTCTTTTCCTCAGTACGAATGCCCGTACATGTTTTTCTTCTACGAGCTGAGTGCCGTATGCCTCTGAGACCCTGCCGAGATCGACATTGGCCTCAGCAGCGAGCCTTCGCGCGGCAGGGGTGGCAGCGCACTTCTTTAGCGGCAAAGCTCCGTCACCAGCACCCCTTTTTACAAGCGCGGCCCTTTTTTCTTCATGATATTTGATGCGCGCAGGTGCGGTAGCTGCACTCCCGTTTGCCGCAAGCCACGCATCTATATCCTCGTCGATCTTGTCAGAGACAATGCCGACAGGCTCCGTAAATCTGACCTGCCCCCCCTCGGGGCTTATTACTTTTCTCAAAAAACCATCGTTTTCAGCTTCAACCTCGAATATGGCCTTAGAGGTCTCTACAAGCAGAAGCACCTCGCCTCTGGCAACCGGCTCGCCCTCTTTTTTGCGCCATTCGACTAACCGGCCATCCTCGATATTAGTGCCGAGCCTGGGCAGTATTATCTGATGAAGCATCATCCCTCCGATATCTCAGGTGTCATAAGGCCTAGCCATCCGCCCACTCATCCGGGCAAACCACCGTGTAACGATCTGACTCATTCAGAGCCTAGGTACTCGCTTCTTCTCAAAGGCAGACGGCTCGTTCAGGAGCGCATGCACGCGGTTTTATTGAGTAGCGACTACTCCGGCTAAATCCTGAGGACTATCGCACTGCCGCTATCGTTGGTATTGAAGTCACACGAACAGGCGCGCCCTGCAGCTTCAGCGATCTATCGGCCGCCAGCATGACCCTGATCACATCAAGACCTGTGGAGCCGTCAGAGATCGGCTTGACTCCGCCTGCTACGCACTCAAGAAAGTGCTGGCACTGCTCTTTAAGCGGTTCGCTGTTTTCCACTCTCGGGCTTGAGATGTCGCCTTCCCTCATATTAAGCCTGAACTCACCGTAGTTCCCGTCTGCCGCCTCTCTCTGCACCCCTTTGTCAAATACCTTGACCCTCTCTACGCTTTCAAGGTCGTTAAAGACCACTCTGCGTCTGGACCCGACAGCGACCACCTCTCTCACCTTGTACGGATCAGCCCAGCTGACGTGGATGTTGCCGATCACGCCGTCGGAGTAGCCAAGCGTCATGAAGCCTACGTCTTCGCGCTCGTTATCAAAGAGCCTTACGCCGGTGACGCTTACCCATTCCGGGCTCCTTTCAAGGACATAGTTGAATATCGCGACATCATGAGTGGCAAGATCCCATAGCGCGTTCACGTCCTGGCGTATCGGGCCCATGTTTGTCCTTGTCGCATGCAAATAATACATCCTGCCGAAACTATCGTTTGTCACGCATTCCTTGAGCTTCCTGACGCCTGGGTTAAACAGGAATGTATGACCTACCATCAGGGTCTTTCCGGCTGACTCAGCGAGTAATATCAGCCTCTCGGTATCGTCAATGGAAAGAGTCACCGGTTTTTCGACAAGCACATGTTTGCCTGCCTCAAGGCACATCTTCACCGTCTCATAATGTCCTGCGGCAGGGGTTGCGACCACTACCGCTGTTACCTCTGAAGAACCAAGCACCTCGCCTATGGTCTTTGCCGCCTTGACCGTAGGGAATCTCTGGATCACTCTTCTCATGCTAGCCTCATCTCTGTCGAATATCCAGTCGACCCTTGCCGTAGGGATCTCTTCGAAGATCCTTACATAGTTGATGCCCCACTTGCCGCAGCCTATTACCGCTACATTTGTCATCGCACACCCCCGTATTTTAAGATGACACGCCTGTTTAGACCTCAGTTCGCCTGAGTCCTGTCTTTTGTACAGTTCCAAAATCAGTAAGATGCCCGAGCACCTTTCCGGCGGCCCTTGCGAAGTACCTCAGGTCGTCGATGTCGCGCATAGCGAAGAACCTGCGCAGTATGAACTCAGGGTTAAATGCGGTCGAATAGATCCTCTGGACAAGCTCAAGGACCTCCTTTTCTCCATATAATGTCTTTGTGACAAGCCCCCTCATGTCGAAGCTGTCCCAGTCTTCGGTCGATAAAAAACCGTTCTTCCGGCAATACTCGAATAGCGGGGTCCCCGGGTACGGCACGACGATCGTAGCCTGGACCGTCCACGCGTACCCCTTTCTCAGAAGCCACCTGCCGAGCTTTATCGTAGAGAGCGCTTCCTCGTAGCTCTCCCATGGGTAGCCGAACATAAGAGTTATATGCGGATAAAGGCCTTCGGCTCGCGCCATCCTGCAAGATTCGATCATCTGCTCAGGCAAGACCCCCTTGTTGAGCCGCTCAAGGGTCCCTTTGCACGCAGACTCGATACCGAACAAGAGGAGCCTGAAGCCGGCTTTCTTCATAAGTCTGTATTCTTCTCTGGTAAGAGCGCCGAACCTCATATTGCAGCTGATGGAGACCTTCTTGTTGTACCCGCGCTCGATCATCCCGCTACAGAACTCTCTCAACCACTGGCCGCAAGGGAAGGTGCCTGTGTCGTCCATTATCTCCCTTATCCCGTAATCAGCGATCAGCAGGCCTACTTCATCAAGGACCGATTCAACGCTGCGCGTCCTGTACTTTGGATAAAGCGTAGTCCACGAACAAAACGTGCACTTTGCCCACCAGCAGTCCCTGCCTGACATCATATAGGTGCCAGGCAGGCTCTTGAAATTGCCGTTATTCCTGCTGTACATGTGCCACCTGCTAAGCTCCCTGTCTATCATGGGCAGTTCCCGGAGATCGTGATCGAGCTTGAAGGTCCCTGTATTCACGATGGCGCCATCGTTCCTGTACCAGATGCCTGGTTCCAGCAAGGTCCGGTCCGGAGGTATCTGCGCGGCTGAGAGCGCTTTGCAGAGGTTGATCAGCAGAAAATCATAGTCGCCGCCTGTAAGCACAAAATCGACTTTTGAGTGAACAAGGGATTCTTCAGGCATCGCCGTTACATGGTCGCCTACAAGCACAATTATGGGTCTCCACCCATACGATGACTTGAGCTCTTCGATTATCTGCCAGTGACGCTTCACTACAGGCGTCTTTGTCTCTATGACGATGACGTCCGGCCTTGATTCCCTTATCGAACCGAGCCACTCGGAATAACTTTTACCTTCGCTGATGCCATCGTCCCAGACGACATCGAACCCATTCACGTTAAGAAGAGTCGCAGCGTATGCGGGTACAACCGGATATATATATGTAGGGCTCTTGAACCACTGGAACTGTCGATTCTGAGCCAGCAGAGGCACTCCATACGCGTTTTCAAGCGGAGGGTATGAGATCGAGACCTTTAGCTTTCCGGTCATTTCTGCGCCCCTTTTTTAATCATCAGTTCTGCCTGCCGCTTCTACGAATACGCAGGCAGACGGCCTTTGTTGACACGCGCCTGAAAATCTTATATGGCCTCATGCTCGATGCTGACGGCTTTAATGCCTCTTTTTTTAGACAACAGGCCCTTCATAAAATGATAGCCGTATGTTATATGCGTAAGGAAGATCCCGATAAAGGTCATGATCCCTACAGTAATATTCCTGTTTGCAAACATAGCCGTTACTGACGCCGCCATAAGCAGAAAGAGGTATATAGAGACAGCTCCGCCGTATGCCAGCAGTAGCGTCTCGGAAAGCGCGGAGATGAGAGCGCCGACGATCAGGAAAAAGAGAAAGAGGCTTGGGATGAAGTATCCGGGTTTTCTTGAGGTCGCGGGGAATGCCTTGACGAAGTAGCCTCTCTGGAACGCATACCTTGAGACCTGGCGCAGATGCGGCAGAAATAGCGGCCGGCGGTGATGATAGACAAGTGCCTCAGGGTCGTAGACTATCCTGAGACCGAGCTTCTTTGTGATATCCATGCAGAGCTTGGTGTCTTCGCCTGGCCAGTACGAGGTATCAAACCCGCCAAGCGCTTCAAAAACGCTCCTTCTGACAAAAAGGTTTACCGTAGGAAAGTCTTCAACATCTCTCTGCCCTTCAGGAAGATACCTGTACACATAATTCGAGCTTGTCAGCCTCGATGAAAAGACCGCTCCGGATGCCTTTTGAAGCTTGTTATCAGAGTGCGGAGTTACAGCAGGCCCGCCGACAGCGCCGACGCCTTCATCCTCAAAATGCCTGACCGCGTTTTTGAGCCAGTCATGCCTTGGATATGCGTCATCATCGAGGAAAGCCAAGATGTCGCCTTGAGCATACCTGATGGCGAGGTCTCTTTTTTCGGCCGGCCCCATCGGACCTGTAGCGATGATTCTGGTATTAAGGAGCTTTACTCCGCTGTCCCTATCAGGGAAGATGATTATCTCGAAGTCAGTGTAGTCGAGACGCCGGAGATATTCGCTCGACTCCATGATGTAGGCGTTTACTTCCTTGACCGGTATTATTATTGATACCTTCATCTCTCACCCCGTTATATACAGGCAGATGACCATACGCTGGAGCTTCGAGATGCGACGTATCAATGATCAGACAACGCTGATATGCGACCTTATTGTCCCTACTTCCGACAGAGACGCGAAACGCGCGCCTCTTCAGCCTCTCTTCTTTTCAGTTTTTCATATTACGATGTCTGGCTTTGTCCAAAAGGCTCTCAATCCAAACCCGTAGCAGCCTGCCATATCCTTGCGCCGTCCGCTGCCCTCTGCCATTGGGCTTCAAACGCCATCCCTGTCTGCGTCAAAGTCCGCTGTAGCCGTCTTGTAAGTCTCATCACCGTAAGCCCTGTAGAAAGCGTGGCGCTCCCTGTATGACTGAATGAGGTTGTATGCGGTCACTATGAAGAAAACCGCTGTGAGCGAAAGCACCACTTCAAGGATATTCGCGTGAAAAAACCATATCGCCGCTACTGTCATGGCGCAGCCTGCGGCAAGCGAATATACAAACTGCGTACTGCCTCTTGCAAGATTGAAGCTTATAAGGATGCTCAAGAGTGACATGAGCGTCATCGCAAAAGCGTAATACTTAAGGTATCCCTCTGCTTCAGCGAACCGCTGTCCAAAAAGAAGTGTGATCAAAAGATCAGGGAAGAGCGCGAAGACCGCAAGCCCCGCAGCACCTATCAGCGCCGTGCAAATCAAGGCCTTATCAAGTATCCTGAACGAATCGCCATTAACAAGGTCTGCCGAGGAGACCATCGGGAAGAGCGCGAGGGCGAAGGAACTGGGGATATAGAGCATCGTCTTACCCAAGACCGCAACAGATGCGTAGAGCCCCGCATCAACCGGGTCGAGATAGTGCTTTGCCATTACAAGATCCACGTTCGACAGGAAGGCTATCGCGCTCGAAGAGATAAAGACCGGCACGCTGTATTTAAGGATATTCTCATGCGAAAAACCTCCACCCGTGCCGCCCAGCAGATTATAAAGAGGTACGAGGGTTATAAGGAATATGAACATGGCTGGCAAAACAGTAGCTAGGATCGCACCGTCAAGGCCGGTACCGAGGTAGACGAGGATAACACCGATTGCGAGCCTCAGCACCCCGCCAAGCCCTATACCGACACCAAGCCAGTAAAAACGCTGCACGCCCTGTATGATCCCTAGATTGACTGTCATCAGAAAGGAGCCGAGTATGCCGATAGAGAGCAGGATGACCGGGACGAGATCAGCGATGCGCAGATACCCCCTGATGGCCGGGGCGAAAAGGAGGAATAGCCCGGTGACAGCCACTGCGAGTAAAGCGACCCTTGTAAGCGAACCTCTGTATAGAGAGCTGAGGCCGCCATCCTTGCCGGTAGCCGCATAGACGGAGGCGTATTTTGCCATCACCATCATAACCGCGCTTGCCGGCAGAGTAATGGTGGTGGAGACCGACAAGAGCGCGTTCATGGCCCCGTAGTCCTCAACCGAGAGGCTTCTTCCCATAATGAACTGAAAGGAGTAATTGGCAACGTTACCAGCCATCGTTGCGACAAAGAGTATCGAGGCGTTACGCACAATATTCATAGATGCCCCTTAGCGGCTTCAGCCGATGATGGAATCATAGTATCTGAGTATGCGTAGCCTATAGAAGATCGCCAGCGTGTCCATCCCGGTATGGTAGAGGTCTTTTGGCCCGATGCGCCCCCACTTCTTCGGCCTTCTGAAGTTCAAGACAACCGGGGCCTCAGCGACTTTGTAACCGAGCCTCTTGGCGTTCACCAGGATCTCAAGATCGTAAGCGAACCTCTTGCATAACACCTTAGGGAAGACCCTTCTGAGGACCTCGCTGTTGAAGATCTTGAGCCCGGTCTGCGTGTCCCTCAAAGGGAGGTTGAAAAGAACCTTCAGTATCATTGCATAGACCCTGCTTATGACCTTTCTTACCATCGGATAATCGAGCTTCGAGCGAGGATGGTGCTTGGATCCTATGACAACGTCAGCCCTGTTGTTGCGCATGACCTTGAAGAGCGTGTGGAGTTGTGACGGATGGAGATCAAGGTCCGAATCGAGAAAAACGACATAATCCCCGGTAACTTGTGCGAAGCCTTCCTTTAACGCGTTGCCTTTGCCGTTATTAAGGGCGTAATGGACGACCTTGACCGCATCAAGCCCGGTCGCGGCCCGCCGTGCCTCAGCATAGGTGTCGTCAGTACTACCGTCGTCGACGATAATGACCTCATAGGCGCGCCTTGTCCTTTCAAAGACACCGCATGTCTCTAAAATATTGCGATAGATATGCCCGCTTTCGTTAAACGCAGGCATGATCACGGAGATCTTCCCTTTGTATAGATCCATTGACTACACACATGGGGCTTTTAGAGCTAGGGAAAGCTGTCGCGTTGAGGTCACGGGGATATAGCACTGGATACAGCGTCGAAGGGTGTGTTCAAAGATGCGGCAAGATGCTGCTTTCCATGAACGTGGCCGCTAATTTAACTTGCCAGAGGGTCCATGACTGAGTGAAGATCAAAGCGCAACGGGAAATATATTGATGATAGTTTTTTAGAATCCGACTTCTTTGCCAGGGATGGCGCAGGATGGTTCAAAGGATGAAGCGTCAAAGGAAGATCTCGAGATGTCTGGCTGTGATCTCTCTTATTGGGTATCAAAAAGCTTTTGGAGGAGCCTGCCTATATCGCAGGCTCTCTCCTGACCTTGCCGTTAACGAGTTCGCTGAAATACTCGATGGAAAGTAAAAGCCCCTGTTCAAGATCTATAGTTGGCTTCCATCCGAGATCGTTTTTAGCCCTTGTGATAACCGGACGCCTCTGCACCGGATCGTCCTGAGGAAGAGGCCTGAACACGATCTTCGATGAACTGTGAGTAAGCTTCTTGACGACGTTCGCAAGCTCAAGGACCGTGAACTCGGACGGGTTGCCGATGTTTATCGGACCTATGACGTCTTCTTTTTCCATCAGCTTTATAAGCCCATCCACCAGATCGTCTATGTAGCAGAACGACCTGGTCTGCGTACCGTCGCCATATATGGTGATGTCATCACCCCTTAATGCCTGCACTATGAAGTTTGACACGACCCTGCCGTCGTTCTCAAGCATCCTCGGGCCATAGGTGTTAAAGATCCTGACAACCCTTATATCAACGCCGTTTTGCCTGTGATACGCGAACATCAGAGATTCAGCGCACCTCTTTCCCTCGTCATAGCAGGCCCGCGGGCCTATCGGGTTGGCATTGCCCCAGTAATCCTCATCCTGAGGATGTACCTTCGGGTCGCCGTAGACCTCTGAGGTGGACGCCTGGAGCATCCGCGCGCGCACCCTCTTGGCAAGCCCGAGCATGTTGAGCGTACCCATTATATTCGTCTTTATCGTCTTGACAGGATTATACTGATAATGAACAGGCGAGGCAGGACACGCGAGGTTGTATATCTGATCTACCTCCAGTAGCACAGGCTCTGTTACATCATGCCTTACGACCTCGAAAAGAGGGCGGTCCATAAGATGCGCGATATTTTCCTTGCGACCGGTAAAAAAGTTATCAAGACAGATGACCTCTTTACCCTCATCAAGAAGCCTTTCACAAAGATGGGATCCGATAAAACCGGCCCCTCCGGTCACCAGAACTCTTTTCAAGGACGCCTCCACTCAAACAGCTTCTTTATAGCAAGCTTATTGCACGCCGATAGAATCTCAAAAAAACCAAGACTTCGCATCTGCCGGTTTTACAGGTCTGTCCTTCCATGCCTGCAATCCCTGGCTAAAACCTATACATGGGTTTTACAGTTATGCGCGACCGCTGTAAAACTCCTTGATGGACGATACCACATACTTCTGCTCGGATTCCTTAAGCTCAGGATAGATCGGCAGGGCCAGGACTTCTCTGGCCGCCTTTTCAGAGACAGGAAAGTCTCCTTTCCTGTAGCCGAGGCCCTTGAAGCACTTCTGTATATGGAGCGGCAGAGGGTAATATATCTCTGAGCCGATGCCTGCGTCTGCAAGATGCGCCCTGAGTGCGTCTCTCTTCGATACCCTCACTACATACTGATTATAGACAGACCTGTTTCCTTCCTGTATGAACGGGAGGCCCACTTTGGAGGTCAAACCGGCTTTTTCAAAGAACCTGTCGTATCTGGCGGCGTTGTTTATCCTGCCGATGGTCCACTCTTCGAGATGGCTCAATTTGATCCTGAGAACTGCCGCCTGGATCTCATCAAGCCTGCTGTTGATCCCGACCTCGTCGTGATAATACCTTACGCGACTGCCGTGTACCCTGAGCATCCTCACCCTGTCTGCGAGCTTCTGATCATTGGTGGTCACCATGCCGCCATCACCGAAACAGCCGAGGTTCTTTGTCGGATAGAACGAGAAACACGCAAGATCAGCGAGCACGCCGGACATCTTTCCCTTGTACGCGGCGCCTATCGACTGCGCAGCGTCTTCTATCACCTTTATCCTGTACTTGCGGGCAAGTTTGTTTATAGGGTCCATGTCAGCGCACTGGCCGTAGAGATGGACAGGTATTATAGCCTTAACGCCCTTTGAATCCTTCTTCAAAAGGGCTTCGAGGCTCTCCGGGTCTATGTTGTATGTCAAGGGATGTATGTCGACGAAGACCGGTACAGCTTCGAGCCGCGCGATAGAACCGGCTGTTGCGAAAAACGTAAACGGCGTCGTTATAACCTTATCACCAGCCTTGACCCCTGCCGCCATGAGCGCCAGGAGTATCGCATCAGTGCCTGAGGCGACCCCTATTGCGTATTTTGAGCCACAATATCGGGAGACCTCAGCCTCAAGGCCAGCAACGTTTTTTCCGAGTACATAATGTTGCGAATCGCAAACCTTCTGTACCTCTTTCAATACCTCTTTTCTGATCTTGCGGTACTGCGCGGCGAGGTCTAAGAGCTGTACTTTCAAAATCGCACTCCTGTTATATGTAGTATACAACCTTATTTATAATTGTCAACTATTTCTAAACTATTCCTGTAAAAATCTACAAAACAAAACAGATCATTGTCTCTACCGGCTACATTCCGGCCCTTTTGGGTCCGGCATTTTGCTCCAGCCCCTTGCGCATCTTGTCAAGGACGCCGTTTATAAAGGCGCTGGAATCCTCGGCGCTGTAGCGTTTTGCCAGCTCAACAGCCTCGTCTATGGCTACCTTGAACGGCACGTCCCCTGAGTACTTCAACTCCCAGGCCGCTATTCGCAGGATGTTCCTGTCCACCACCGCCATCCTGTCGACCACCCAATTATCCGAGTACTCCTCGATAAGGGCGTCTAGCGCCTCCTTGTTAGAACTTACCCCGTCAACGAGCGTATCGCAATATCTGGCCGCAGTTGTACCAGGGGCAAGAGAATCTACATCCGCCTCAAGAGACTCGGCATTGACGCTTATGTCCGCCGTATAAAGTATCTGCAAGGCGACCTCGCGGGCCCTGCGCCTGACATTCGTCATTCTTTCATTCCGCCTATTTTTTCCTGCCAAGCGCCTTCAGGATATTTGCCATCTCTATGGCGGTGAGCGCCGCGTCTCTGCCCTTGTTTCCGGACTTGGTGCCGGCCCTCTCTATCGCCTGCTCGAGGTTATCGGCGGTTATCACGCCGAAGGCCACAGGCGTCTCAAAATCGAGAGATACCTTTGCTATGCCCTTTGCGGCCTCGCCAGCCACATAATCAAAGTGAGGCGTAGACCCTCTGATGACGCACCCTACGCAGATTATCGCATCGTAGTTGCCGTTCTTGGCCATTGTCTTGGCTACCACAGGCATCTCAAAGGTTCCTGGGACCTTGACTACATCTATGTCGTTGTCAGCGGCCCCGCTCCTTACAAGCGTGTCAACGGCCCCGTCAAGGAGCCTCTCGCCTATAAAGTCGTTGAACCTGCTGACGACTATACCTACCTTCAACCCTTTCGCAGAAAGGTTACCTTCTATTATCCTTGGCATGGCGCCTCCTTGGCATGAAAGATTATTCCGGAGTGATTCACTTATCCGATGGCTCGGCCTTGAAGCTGTCGAGGTTGGAAAGAAGGTGCCCCATCTTCTCCTTCTTGACCCTCAGATAATCGACGTTCCTGCTGTGCGGGGCCGACTCTATCGGCACGCGCTCCGTTACCTCAAGCCCGTACCCCTCAAGCCCTACTATCTTCTTCGGGTTATTGGTCACAATGCGCATCTTCCTGACGCCGAGGTCCAAAAGTATCTGCGCCCCTATGCCGTAATCGCGCAGATCAGCCTTGAAACCAAGCTTCTCGTTGGCCTCTACCGTATCAAGCCCTGCGTCCTGAAGTGCGTAGGCCTTCAGCTTGTTTACAAGCCCTATGCCCCTACCCTCCTGATGCATATAAAGGAGTATGCCTTTGCCTTCCTTGGCTATCATCTTGAGCGCCCCTGTCAGCTGATCGCCGCAATCGCAGCGCAAAGACCCGAGGACGTCTCCTGTGAGGCACTCCGAGTGGACCCTGACAAGACAAGGCTCCTCAGGGTTTATCTCACCCTTGACAAGTGCGAGGTGCTCGTGGAAGTCAATCTCGTTGGTGTACGCTATCGCCCTGAACTCGGCCCCGTACTTCGACGGGATCATAGCCTCGGCCGCCCTATGGACGAGCCTGTCCTTCCTGATCCTGTACTCTATTATATCAGCTATGGTGACGATCATGAGGCCGTGCTCAGCGGCAAATGCCTCCAAGTCCCTCATCCTGGCCATCTCGCCGTCGTCTTTCATTATCTCGCATATTATACCTGCCGGCTTCAGACCGGCAAGCCTTGAAAGGTCGACTGAGCCTTCAGTCTGGCCGGTCCTTACGAGCACACCGCCCTTTCTCGCCCTCAGAGGGAATATGTGGCCGGGGCGCGCAAGGTCTTCAGACTTTGCGCCGTCCCTTACGGCCGCAAGGATCGTCTCGGCCCTGTCAGAGGCGGAGATGCCTGTGGTGACACCCTTCTTTGCGTCGATAGAGACTGTAAAGGCCGTCCTGTAAAGGGACGTGTTGTCCTCGACCATAGGTTTTAAATCGAGCGCGTCAGCGTTTTCTTCGGTGAGCGTCAGACAGATGAGGCCCCTGCCGTATTTGGCCATGAAGTTTATAGCCTCAGGCGTGACAAGCTCTGCGGCCATGCAGAGGTCTCCCTCGTTCTCCCTGTCCTCATCATCGACAAGGATGACGATCTTGCCTTCCCTTATCTGCCTCAGCGCCTCTTCTATCCTTTTTACTGACAATGCCTTTACGCCTCCTGAGCGAACCTACTTTCTTTTGAAAAAACCGTTATCCGAGAGGAACCCTTCGGTTATGCCGGACTTTGCCGGCAAGCGCATGAACCTCTCAACGTACTTGCCGATTATGTCGGTCTCTATGTTTACCCTGGCCCCCTCGGCAATAGATCCGAGTGTAGTCTTATCTATCGTATGAGGCACGACCGCCACCCTGAAGCCGTTATCCATAAGCTCGGCAACCGTCAGGCTTATCCCGTCAACTGCTACAGAGCCTTTCTTGACAATCTGATTCATAATCACAGGCGGGACGCTGACATCTATCAGCATGAACGCGCCCTCTCGGGTTTTTTTTGAAATGGTGCCGACACCGTCGACGTGGCCGGTGACGATATGGCCTCCGAGCGGCTTGGAGAGCGTAAGTGCAAACTCGACGTTGACCATCTCGCCAGGCTTCAAAGAACCAAGGGTCGTAAGCCCGAGAGACTCGGAGCTGACATCGGCCCAGAACAGGCCGCCGGATATCACGGTCGCTGTAAGGCACGCCCCGTTCACGGCTATCGAATCGCCAAGCCTGCAGTCCTTGAGAGAAGCGCCGAGCTCAACGCTTATTCTACCAAAAGCACCTCTTTTTTCAACAGATTTCACTCTGCCGGTCTGCTCTATTATGCCTGTAAACATACCATTCCCTATAAATAGCCCTCTACAAGTATATCATCCGAGACTCTCTTTACGGTCATGCCCCTGAGCCTTATAGCCTTTTTTACCGAACCTACGCCGAGGAACCCGACGGATGGGAACCCGTCTGAACCTATCATCAAAGGACCGTAGAAGATCATCAGCTTATCGGCAAGCCCTTCTCTGATAAAAGACGCTGCAAGTGTGCCACCGCCCTCGACAAGGACGCTTAATACCCCGCGCCTTGCAAGTTCGGCTGAAACAGCCTTCAGATCGACCCCCTCATCAGACCTTCGAACGACTACCACATCAACCCCGGACAAGCGGGCGGCCTTTATCTTTGACTTGTCAGCCTTGCCGGTGGTAAAGACAATCGGCGGCCTGGCGCCTGTTTTGATCGAGGTCGGAACGCGAAGGGCCTTTGCGTCAAGAGGCGTCCTGAACGAACTGTCTACAATGACCCGCAGCGGGTCCCTTCCTTTCACAAGCCTTACCGTAAGCTCAGGGTCGTCTTTAATGACCGTTGACGAGCCTACCATAACCGCATCCGATGCCTTTCTTATCTTGTGGACGAGACGTCTCGATTCAAGGCCTGTTATCCACTTCGAATCGCCTGTAGACGCGGCGGACCTGCCGTCAAGGCTTGAGGCAAGCTTCACTGTAAAAAAAGGAGTACCTGTCGTTATGAACTTTATGAAAGGCTCGTTAAGCGCCCTGCACTCTTTCTCCAAAACGCCGGCAACTACTTTTATGCCGGCATCTTCAAGGCGTCTTATCCCGCCTCCTGCTACCAGCGGATTCGGGTCAAGCATACCGACTACGACCGTCTTAACCCCGGAGCGGATAACTGCATCTACGCAAGGGGGCGTCTTGCCGAAGTGGCAGCACGGCTCGAGCGTGACATAAAGAGCCGCGCCCTTTGTATTGCCGCACGAGGCAAGAGCGGAGATCTCGGCGTGCTCTTCTCCGGCCTTTTTGTGATAGCCCCTGCCTACTACGCGCCCAGCCCTGACTATCACAGCCCCAACAGCAGGGTTGGGACTCGTCAGGCCCTTGCCCTTTTTAGCAAGTGCGAGGGCAAGGCGCATGAACCGGCTATGAGGCATCGCTACCTCTCTCTTTTTTTATTATCAAGGATGTCCTTAAGCTCGCTCATGAACTCGTTTATGTCACGAAACTCTCTATATACGGATGCGAACCTGACATAGGCCACCTCATCGAGCCTTTTGATCTCATCCATAACAGCCTCTCCGACAGATGAGCTTGCGACCTCCTTGTCCGCGCCCTCGAGAAGCCTCATCTCAAGCCTGCCTACCGCCCTCTCCATATCTTCTATGCTGACAGGCCTCTTCTCGCAGGCCTTCATTATGCCGCCAAGGACCTTTGCCCTGTCGAAAGGTTCGCGCGCGCCGTCTTTTTTTACGACGAGCGGAAGCGTCTCTTCCACCCTCTCGTAAGTGGTAAAGCGTTTTTCACACTTGAGGCACTCGCGCCTTCTTCGAGTCGTGCACCCGTCCTGAGAGAGGCGCGAATCTATGACCTTGTCTTCAAGGTATGCGCAAAATGGACACTTCATGAAGGGCAATATAACAAATGAACACCTTAAAAGACAAGGACTTTGACAGACGCCGGATGATGGAGTCCCACGGCGTAAAGGTCGCGTAAAAACTCCTCGGCCGTCTTCAAAAAAGCCTTGCTACGGATATTGGGACAAGATCACCCTGGATGTCGATAAGGAAGTATATAGCGAGGTTCACGAAAATACATGATGCTGACTATTCTATTGCTTATCAGGCAGAGGTGTCCGCAGAGGCAGATGCTTCCGGCCTTGACCTTGTAAAAAACGGCACATAAACATCTGCGGACCCTTCAAGAGCTATGCTCCTGGCCTGAAAAAAGAAAACCCCTTGCTTGAGCAAGGGGTTTTCAGATATGTCATCATGAAGAGTCTGCCACGGATACGCGCCCAAAGAGCGTCCAGGTCCGAGTGCGACCGATATACGCATGCACACTGAAAAAACGAGAGACCGGCAAAGCCGCTTACTTTGTGCCGAGTACCGCGTCCTTGCAGGCCTTTGCGACCCTGAACTTTACTACCTTCTTGGCCGGTATCTTTATCTCAGCGCCTGTCTGAGGATTTCTTCCTACACGGGCCTTTCTCTTGACGAGGACAAGCTTGCCCAAACCAGGCAGTGTGAAGGCGTTCTTAGCCTCCTTGTATGCAAGCTCCGCGAGAGTGTTTAGTATCTCTCCGGCCGCCTTCTTTGTAAGACCATTTTTCTTGGCGATGTGATCCGCGATCTGTGACTTGGTTAATGCCTTTGCCATCTGACCCCTCCTGTCTTTTTTAAATAGTATTCCCCCAGACAAACTGCAGAGGAACGGGAAAAAATCATTTCAGGTTAAGTATTCATACATTTTTTCTAAACGATTTGCAAGACAAAAAAACAGGGCTTGTAAAATCCGACGATTGAAAACCCTGCGAATCTACCACTAAAAAAAATACTTGTCAACGCCCTGCTTGCGCGAATTTTAGATTGACACGCCCTCGGCAGTAATGTTATTAATATCAGACTTAATCGGGTGCGATGTTTTGACGGGGCAGTAGCTCAGTTGGGAGAGCGCAAGGCTGGCAGTCTTGAGGTCAGGGGTTCGATCCCCCTCTGCTCCACCAGAAAAAACAAAAGGGTTTAGCGGAAACGCTAAACCCTTTTTCTTTGGGCTGTGCAAAACGGGTCTTCCTGGTCAGGGGGCCGATCTACTTGAAGAAGAGGTCTAAATCCTTTTCCTTACGGCCGTTGCCCTCGAGCCAGATCGGCTTCTTCAGGCAAAGAATACCTGTCTACAAAACCGGGTGAAGTCCAGTCTTCTCCTTTTTCATATCAGCCCTCCAGAAGTTTTACATATCATCTTCTTAACTTCAGCATGATTGACGCAGTTCGCCGGCAGACCTTTTTCAAGACTTATCAACTTTTAAATCCGTACTCCCAAAACCATTTTCTCCCCTTAATGTCTCTTCTAAAGAATCCATGACTTCGAATTTTATTTCCGGGACGGGGAGAAAGACCATCTGGGCAATTTTGTCGCCGGGCTTGAAGGTAAAATATCCATTATCTTCATTCAAGTCCGTTGACTCATTATTCTTATGTATATGTGTATTTATGGCAACAATTCCGATTTCTCCTCTATATCCTGAATCCACAACCCCGGCGGTTATAACTAAACCCTTTGCACCCAGCCCGCTCCTCGATTTAATCTGCCCATACCACCCATAAGGTATCTCCATCGCTATGCCAGTCGGAATTATCTTTGTTGCACCTGGGGCTATTGTAACCCTGGCCGCGCTATAGAGATCCCAACCGGCGTCTCCATAATTGGACCTTGCAGGAATACACGCATTTGTATTTAAAAGCTTGATTTTAATATTTAGCAATATGCTGGCCTCTTTTTTCATAGGTGTGTCCATTATACACTATTGGAAAAAACTGTAAAGCTGGCCTCAGGAGGCTTCATTAAATTTTTATGCAATAAAACCGGTAGCTTCTTGAGCCTGGGTCTAAGTTGTCCAAATAATTTTCGTTTGCGTGTTGATTTGCATTGAATATCAAGGTAGGTCACTTTCCGGGTATGCTTCATAACCTCAACCGGCCCATAAGTTATGAATGTATCAACCAGTTATTCTTTTCAGCTTTTCGAAAGTGGAGACTTGCAGTCAACTACTTGGGTACAAATGCTATCCGCTCTTACGTAGACCTGCCATTCTTCTTGACAAAACATCTTTACTTATCCTTCTTGATCCATACAGGTTTTTTCCCAGGAATACGATCATTACAGGTAAATCATTTTTTAGCAGGGCGGCTAGCCCCCTCATTCTCCATCCGAAGAAAGATTTCTACAACAGCAGGATCCAGATCGACACCCGAAAGAGAACTTATATGCTCTAAAGCCTTCTTTCTCGGCCAGGCGGGGCGGTAGGGACGATCTGAACACAGGGCGTCAAAGATGTCTGCAACGGTGAAGATGCGTGCTAATAAGGGTATCTGCTCCCCTTTCAGCCCTCGGGGGTAACCTTTGCCGTCCCACCGCTCGTGATGACAATACGGGATATCCAGCGCCTGCCTGAGAAATTCGACAGGCGACAGCAGTTCATACGCATATTCCGGGTGCCTTCGCATTATCTCCCATTCAGCGTCGGTCAGCTTGCCTGACTTGTTAAGGATGTTGTCCGGGATACCCATCTTTCCGATATCATGGAGCAGCGCTCCACGGTGGATATGCGCCTGGTCTTCCCTGCTCACTCCCATGGCTCGGGCAAGCCGCAGCGACATCTCGGTTACACGCCGGCTGTGCCCTTCTGTCTCTTTATCCCGAAGGTCGAGCGCCCTAGACCAGCCCTCTATAGTGGCGTCATAGGCTAATACAAGGTCTGTATTCGAGCGCTGGAGGTTCTCGAACATGGCATTGTTGTCTATGGCGATGGCCGTCTGGCCGGCAAGGGCATCAAGGAAATCTAACCAGCCCCGGTCAGGGTCCAGCGCGGCGCGATCGAATATCTCAAGAATCCCCTTTACCTCCCCTTTGGCGATGAGCGGGACGGCGTAATAGGAGACAAACCCCTCCTCTTTAAGCAGGTCCGATCGCCTGAATTCTCCGCCATCTTCCCCGAGGTCCTGGACATGGACGATACGGCGTTCAAGGGCCGCGCGACCGGCATGACTTTCTCCTATCCCTAAGCTGGTATATTGAAGGGCCTTGGTAAGAAAACCTTTCCCGGCGGCAAATTCAAGGATCTGGAGGTGCCGGTCATACAAAAGGATATCAGCGGCAGGGACCTTTAACTGGCTCAACACCTCATTGAGTATGACATCGAGGGTAACGTGCAGGTCGAGGCTGGCATTGATGGTCATGTCGATAGCGCGCAGAGCGGCGAGCTGCTTTAATTGGCCCTCATTGCGCTCCTGCGCTTTTTTGCGGCCGGTGATGTCCTGTATTATTCCCATGACGCCCCATTGTCCCTCCAGCTTTACGGATGACACGGAAAGCTCTACCGGGAACTCTGAACCGTCTTTTCTCAACGCGAACACTTCGAGTGTTTTACCCACAACCGCCCCTTCACCGGTCTCTCTGAATTTCGTAAATCCCATACTGAAAGATGCCCGGTACCGCTCGGGTACGAGGAGCTCATGCAGGTACTTGCCGGTTGCAAACCCGCTTGTATGGCCGAATATTCTCTCGGCTCCTCCGTTCCAGAACGATATATACCCATCTTTATCCATCATCAGGATCGCATCCAACGCAGAGGCGCATATTGTGCGGAATTTCTCCTCGCTCTCCTTCAGGGATGTTTCGGCCTGCCTGCGCTCCGTTATGTCATATATCACCCCATTCAGCGTGACCACATTGTTAAACCGGTCTAACTCCCGGGAGAGGCGGTCTTCCACCCATCGCACCGATCCGTCTTTGTGTATGATCCGGTATTCCAGCGTCATGTTTTTCTTCTGCCTGTCAGCCTCCACACAAGCAGAGATCACCATTTCCCTGTCGTCCGGATGGATTGTTTGCTCCCATATATTCGGGGTCTTCAGCCACTCATCGACAGTATAGCCGTAGACATTCTCTACGGCTTTGTTCACGTATGTAGGCGACATGGTATTCGGGTTCGCGCTGTAAATGACCTCGGAAAGGCCTTCGGTAAGATTCCTGTAATTCACTTCACTTGCCAGGAGCGCCTCATGCGCAATCTCCCGTTCCTGGATCTCCTTTTGCAATCCGACGGTACGCTCCTCCACCAGTTCCTCAAGACGCTCCTGATATTTCCTCAAACCCTCCTCCGCCCTCTCGCGCTCGGTTATGTGCAGGAGTAACGGATTGAACAAAAAAAAGTAAAGCAGAGGGAATACAAGCACGACCAGTATGAAGGGATCCACGAGCATCTCAACGGTAGTAGAAAAGGGAGGAAAGACCGACAGTAGGAACATCACAAATGTCTCGGCGACAAAAATCGCGATAACTATGATGACGAGAAGGTAAAAAGGTGATTGGCGCCGAAGCGTAGCATGGCCATTCAATCGGGTCTGTTCGTAATTAGACGGGGCTCTTTTCATAAAATAACAACCCTACCGGCTTTCCCGTGTATTTTAAGAGGCTTTGTTTCTCCAAAATCCAGGAATGCATAGATCAAAAATAAAAAAACCCGTTCATAATCTTTTCAGAACAGGTTTTTGAAGCGGGGGACAGGGACTGATGCGATAGAGATGTTTTTTTATCCGGTCTCCCTGCTTTTTATTCTGCTTTCATCCTTAATCGGCATTGTTTCAACCGCAGAGATGAGGTATTGCGAAAGCGCGGTGATTTCATTCTTGTATCGCTCAGGATGAATGAATTTACTCTGATATTCACGGACCTTTTTTGTATCCTTGAGCTCGGTCACCTGAATATCATCAGATAGACCAGTGCGCACATCATGGTATGCGCCGACAAACAGAACACCGGTCTCCTGATCTTTCAAGGTATCGTTAATCATTCCTGCAATATAGCAATCCCTTTTTTTTAAAAGCCGGTTTTTAATGAGCCTGTACATAAGATATGACAGCAGTTTTCCGACAGGTCTTGCGGCCTTGCTTATCTCAAGAAGCAGCGTATATTCCTTACGTAGTAGCGCAAAATCTTCGGTCTTCATCAGAACAGCCCCTTTCTTCAAAAGGCCGAGGAGTATCATGAAATTTTTACTGCCCTTTGCAGCCCCTTCCTTGACGATTCTTTCGCCCAATTCCCCATCGGTCATCATCCCGTCCTGGTATATCCTGACCCCGGCCGCGTCAAATGCTGAGAAATAATCCTCAAGCGCCTGCCAGAAACCGGATACAATTTCGACATGTTTTGTCCACACATCCTCCCCGAGCCCTGCAACGCCTCTTCTGGCGGCTTCACCGCCTATGACTCCGAGGTCGGCGCTGGTATGGATGATAGGGACATAATAAAGCTTTCTCATCAGCGCATCTGTCTATTTTGTTTGGGAGGCTTCTTTAAACTGTTGGTTATCGGGGCCATCTGAAGACCTTCATTAATAACCTCTTTCACTAGCTCAATGTCAAACGGCTTGGTTATATAATCATACGCGCCATGCCGCATCGCCTCTTTAACCGTATCCATCGTGCCCCTGCCGGTGACCAGAATAGTCAGCGTCTCCTCTTTGATGTTTTTAATGCGCCGCAGTCCCTCTATGCCGTTGACCTCAGGCAGATGAAGGTCCATGATGACCATGTCCGGTATCAGGCTTTTTACCATCTCCAGACCGCTCTTGATGTCCGTGGCGGAATAGACCTCATAGCCTTCACCGGTTAGAAGCTCCTCACAAATTCTGCGCGCGTCGTCCTCATTGTCGATAACCAAAACACGGCGGGGTTCCATAAGCACCTCATTTATAAAATATCAGCGTTCAATACTTGGTTACTCTGTCTGCTATCCCCTCTCCTGCGTGTCTGCCGGCTTTTTTCTCGGCAGGACCAGTTCCAGTATCCCGTTCCTGAAACGTTCTTCGACGTTCTCCGTATCTACATCTTTAGGAAAGAGTACCTCCTCCCGGAACGTCCGATCTTGCTTGAAGGCCTTGATTATGTATCTGTCGGGCCTGATATCTATATCCACCTCTCCGAGCTTGAAGCCGCTGAGATCGATGACGATCCGGACTTCTTCCGCCTCTTTGAAGACATCCACCAGAGGGCCCCGTATTTTTTTAAACACCGGCTTGGTTTCATAGAGCCACTCTCTCGGCTTCCTGAAAACCTTTACACCGAATTCTTTTTTCTTTTCTTGTTCTTTTCTTTCGGGCTCAGTCGATTCCCTGCTTTTTTCCTTCCTGATCCGCAGTCTTGTTTTTGGCGGTATGCCTTTTACCATTGGAAGACCTCTAATTGCTGCGCACGGCAATTAAACTACGGTCTCAAGTGCCTCGCCGAATAGCGTGGCACAAACGCCGCATGTGTAATTGCTCACCGCAGGTGCTGCCATGACTGGCCGCCTACTCGGCGCCGGTAGCAATTTTATTTTCGACAGCTTCCCCTGCCGGCTCCTGCCGGTTTATCTGACAAGCAGCGACATCCAACGAGATACGCGCCAATTCATCACCGATAAGTCCGTAATAACGCGGGCTTACTCTCAGATCACGTGAATTGTCAGTATGAAGGTCTCTTGCAGTAATACGGAGGATGCCGTTTGCGTTTATCTCGAAGTCCACCTCGACGACGGTCTCCCCCCTGGGTAGCGGCTGCATTCCGTCAAGGTCGAACCTTCCGATGGTCATATTCGAGGCGGCAAGGGCCCGCTCGCCCTGAAGCACATGGATGGACATCGAAGTCTGATTATCCACGGCGTTGGTGAAAATGCGGCTCATCGAGGCCGGTATAGTAGTGTTCTTCCCGATGAGCTTCGTAAAAACACCGCCCTCCGTCTCTATACCAAGAGAGATCGGCGTTACGTCTACCAGCACCTTCCCGACGATCTCTCCTGTCAATATCCCGGCCTGAACAGCGGCTCCCATAGCCACGGCTTCGTCAGGCTGAATGTCCGTATACGGTTCTTTTCCCATAAGCTGTTTGAATAGTCTTCGCACCTGTGGCATGCGCGTCGAGCCGCCTACAAGGATACACCTGTCAATATCAGACGGCTCAAGCCCGGCATCGACAAGCGCCTCTTCCGTGGGTTTAATCATTCTCTGTACGAGGTCTGCGGTAAGCTCTTCGAATTTTTTGATGGTAAGTACCTTCTGCCAGCGCTCCGGCATTGCGCCATCTACCTCGCCAAGGCACAGGCTGATCTCCGCGCTCTCGCTGTCCGTCAAATCAGTCTTGGCCTTTTGTGCGGCCTCCCTGACCATTGCCATCGCCTTGTCGTGCTCTTTCAAGTCCAGACCTGTCTCCTCTTTGAAACTCTCGACGATATAAGCAACTATCCTGTCATCATAATCGTCTCCTCCAAGATGCGTATCTCCATTAACGCTCTTGACACAGAATGCGCCCATTCCAAGTTCCAGGACCGAAACGTCAAAGGTCCCTCCGCCAAGATCCCAGACAAGTACAGTATGTATGTCCTCCATCTCAAAGCCGTACGCAAGCGCCGCGGCGGTTGGTTCGTCGACAATCCTTATCACATCTATGCCGGCAATCCTGCCGGCATCCACAACGGCTTGACGCTGTGAGATATTAAAATAGGCCGGCACGCTTATCACGGCTTTTTCAATTTTGGTACCGAGAAATGCCTGTGCGTCGTCCACAAGTTTTTTCAAAATCAATGCCGCAATCTCCTCAGCCGAGTACTCCCGGCCGTTAATCGTTACGATACAGTCCGACCCCATATGCTCTTTGATATGCCTGATGACTTCGCTGTTTTCGGAAAGACCGTTCAGATCAAGATATGCCCTATGTCCCAGCCGTCTTTTTATCGAGAAGACTGTCTCCTTCGGGCTCAAAAAAGCCCTTTGTCTTGCGGTGCTGCCAACGAGCGAATCACCATTTTTCTCGAACGCTACTACCGAAGGAGTAAGTTTTGCTCCGTAGACATCTGATATGACTTCAGGACGGCCGGAGTTCAAGTGCGCGACCAGAGAATATGTGGTTCCGAAATCTATACCGACTGCCTTTGCCATCAAGACCCCGCGTTTTATTGTTCAAAAAGTCAGCAGACTGCTGAAAAACCAAAAATTTATTCAGGCTTCTTAAAAAGTTCCAGATGCAAGGCTCCAATGGAATAGAGGAGTGAGGAATGAAGCGTAGTTTTGGCTACGCCGCAGTGACGATAGGTTGAGAGGCGTAGCCGAAGCAAACCCGGAGCCGCAGTAACGCAACTGGATTCCTCGCTACGCTCGGAACAGGCTCCGGCAACTCCGCAGATGTGATTTTTTCAGTAGCCTGTTATGGAGATATTCGAGATTCTGTAGCCTTCCCCTTCGATGGATCCGAAGCTAAAAGCCTTGTGCTTTTATCCCAATTCTCCATCATGCCGTATGCAAGCATCGTCTCCATCCCGGCCACCGCTGCCCTCAGTACGACTCCGACAAGCGGGATACCTGCCACTGAAATAACGATGTCCGCGTTCACAATAAGCCCTTTATCCAGGAGCCTGTCGAGCACATCCGTAAGAGTTATCTGTAGCTGATTAGTAGGGTTCATTTGTTCGGCTCCGCAAATCAGACAAATGAGTACGGCGGCCACGGCCCGGTATAACGAACGGAAAAACCTTCCTGCCCTGTAATATCGTCCAGCATCTCCCCCAGGCTCTCAACCTGCCGGTCATTTAACAGGCACGATACGTTTAAAAGCATTTTTCTGTCATCGGATGTCTTGTGGCACTTATCAACCCTCACATCTTCCGCCACATCCTTGATTTTCTCATAAAAAGTCCTATAATGCCGTGCGGCCGCATCTTCAAGGCAAAGCCGTATTTCCTTCTTGAGCTTTTCCTCGTACAGAAAAGCGGTACCTGCTTTTTTTATCTTTATCTCTTCGCTTAAGGTCCTTATATGCGGCACTTCATCTAGAAGCCGGACGGTCACCAACGAGACGTCCCAGAAGACCTGGACGCCGTACTCAGCCTTACCTTCGACTTTTTTGAGTTTTATCTCGAAATCCTTAAAAGAACTTCTCAGCCAGTCAACAACTTTTTCTTCCGGCTTTTTATGCTCGTCGCCGGTTATTATTTTCCCGAAACCCAAGGGGAGCACTGTGCCGAATCTCTCTGCGGCTATTTGAACGACACGCTGGTGGTCGAGCAAGCAAGCCTTCATTTCGTCCTTGCCTCCATGCTCAAAGGCTTGGCCGTGACAATCATGCACAACGGCGGCCAAGCCCATGCAGGGTATAGTATATACGCCGTTCCCGGCTATGCCGATATCGCCGAGATCCTGCTCCCCACGCGACTCCGCTATACAATAAAGGTACCTGGCTTCACCGTCTGGCGGACTCTTCCGGGCATTACTCGTTTCCATACTTCCGGCCTCCTCTCCTTGACTATCAGGCGCTTGCGGCGACTTTTCGGGCTGTTTCGCTCGCCATGATTACCGGGACCTGAGTGAGTATTCCGTTCAGGCTTGAATCAAGCCCTTCTCTGACTGAACGGACGCACTCCTTGATGCCGTAATCATCCTTTATAGCTTCGACGGCCTGGTCAAGCTCTTTGAGAGTTCTGCCAAGCCTTTCGACCTCTTCATCGGTCAATGACCCGCCTTCCATTCGCCTGACCGCCTGATGCTTCAGAGTCTCCACTATTATCTCTACTAGCGCCAGCACGAGCCCCAAAAGCCCTTGTTTTATATTATCTTCATTGATTTCGATCGCCATTTTCAGGACCTTTAAGTGAATAGAGATTGAAGCTCTCCGCGGCAAGCCGCGGGGAATCTTCGACATATAAGGAAGTATCTATTTCTATTCGCTCGCTTGACCCCGCAGCAAGCTGCGGGGAATGCCTCGCTATGCATGTTCACGGAAAAGTGTGCAGCGGAAAGAAAAGAGTCTGAGACGAATTCGGAGGGCGGGGAAGCGTCGATGCTGATTTCTAAATCTCTCACCGGTACGCCTGGAATTACTCTTTATTTTTGTTTATCCTTACCTCAAAAATGCCATTTTTGCAGATCTTGGTCAACTCACCCTGGGGTGAGCAAGGGAGCAACAATTCTTTCCTGATAAGCCTGCCGCCTTTGCTCACAGTGAGATCAAGTCTGTTCCCTTCAAGCTTTATTTCAATGGACCCTTCATCGACACCCGGAATAACGGCTATGACGTCGATCCAATCCTCTTCATCAAAGATATCGACCTCCAACTCCGTTCGGACCGGTTTCTTCACGCCGGAGGGTCTTGCTCGAATCACACTCCTCCTGCCTATCCCCCCTTTCACCCCGGGACCGCCCTCTCCAGTCTCTTTGGCCGGCAGCTCGCTTAATCTCTGTTTGATCTCCTCATCTATCTCCTCAAGTCTTTCCTTTATCGGGTGCATGGTTGCCGCTTTTTTCAAGATTCCCTCAAGGCCGAAAATCTTACCGACCTCGTGCAAAATCCCCGACGATATGGACTCGTCTTTTTCAGGGGTTTCCTTGTCTTCGTTTTTCCTTTTCATTTATTAAGCCCTTTTTTTTATCTTTTCGATTCGGGTCCTTTGAATCGCCTTTTCAGAGTTTACGAAACGAACGCATTGCCAAACGCACGTAAGTTTTCGAGATTGACCTCTCCGACAGGCAAACCCGGCTCATAGGGTAAAATCTACGAAGACTTTGCCTGGTTGACATAGAAAAAGTCCTTCGATTTAACGGCCTCCAAACCACGGCTTTGCCCATTGCAGACCATAGTGAGAACCTTGTATGCCTCTGTCAGCTCTTTGAACTTGCTCTCAAGTCCCGGATTGGAAAGGTCTTGGTCTGGATGGCACTCCAGTACCTTCTTCATATATATTTCTTTCACCTTGGAAAGCTGGGCGCCGTAATCAATGCCTAAAAGAATTTTTGCCCTGTCTACCACGTCCCAACCTATCTTTCTCACTTCAAAAGTGCAGAAGGCGTAAGGTGGAAGAGGGGATACGCACTTAAACCGCAGTTGTTCTTCGAAGTTCAGGTTCAGTTGGTCCAATCGTGAAAAAAAAGCCGCCTCTCCCGCTTTTTCTATCAAAAACGCGCAATTAAATATGTCACTACTGTCGATTATCTCCTGTTTTTGCGTCTTTACGAAGAAATCGGCTAAATAGCTAAGCGTGCTATGCAGAAGATCCTCTCTCTTCCTGTCCAGGGCATATTTTATCAGAGAGCCTATTTTTATTTTTTCCGCCACAATTTCATCGCCAGGTAACTCGAAGGCCGCATCTTTTAAGCGCTTTATTTCAGCATCCTCTTCCGCTATTTTTCTCGTAACGCCTGCTATGTCATCCCAGGTAGCCGTTATATCCACCTCTATCATCCCTTCATATGCCCTAAGCTTCTTCAGGAACTCGGTATAGCCGCTTTCAAGAACCCTCAGCACATCTTCCTTGGTTTCAACCCATGTACCGAATTTTATCGGGATGACCGTATGTTTTTGAAGAAATCTCTCCATTACGTTTTGATAGTTCAGTAGCTCTTTCAAAACGCTCTTTTTATCAACCATTCCCTCATCAGTGGCATCCGATACTAGGCATGAGATTTCTTTGTAAGAGACCGTATAAACCGCATCTTTGGCGCCTTCACCGCCTATAAAACCTTCACTTCGTCCGTTTACGACGCCGTACATCTTTATCTTTACCGGATTATCTCCCATTTGTCCCAAGAGGATTAAGTTGTAGTCTGTGTTAAGTCACCAACCGTTGCGCGCTTCCATCCGCACCAGATACAACCTGTCTTAAGAAGGCTCTCGACAGGCTGCTTCTTTTTGCACGCCGGACAGTCTTCCTTTAACGCCATAGCGTCCTTCCATGCGGCCGTATTACGGTCAGCGCCGGACGGGAATTCGAGACCGTATTTCGCGGCTGTCTCGAAAGACGCTATCGCGGCCTTGATCTTTATTCCAAGGAGCTCCGTGCCTGCCAGCGAGATCGAAATATCGGCGTTTATCGTCAGCCCTTTGTCCAGTATCCTGTCAATAACGTCAACAATCGTGTCTTCTCGCAAGGCCTGAATCGCCATCTTCCGCCCCTTTGGATTCACGCCGGATGAATCAATTCAATTGAAGCTCCCCGCGGCAGGATGGGGGAGTCTTTGAAACGCTAGGATATCGACTTCTATTCGCAGGCTTTACCCCGCCAGCCCAGCCGCGGGGGATACTCGCCATGCATTTCCATCAAACCTCACTCACTGCTTCCATTCTTTTACGCATACCCTTACGGTTGAACTCGAGTATGTTGCCTTGCTCGTCCAGCTTGACCTCGTATGTCGCAAGCAGATCCATGCCGTCAGGTATCGACCGCTTCTCTACCATCTCAATCGCTATCTGCCACCCGCCGTCGATTTTTGTCGTCTTCACTACGGAGGACGGTTCAAGTCCGATCATTTTGCTAATGTCGTTTTTCGCCTTTTCAATCAGCCCCATCAGTGCGTTTGCCATAGTGACCGTTCCTTCCCTGGTTTATAGACTTCGCACATGCGGTGGGCAATTGCACACGCGGCTTTTGTGCCGCGATAGTCCGCGAGGCACTTGAGACCTTTGTGAAATTTCCGTGCGCAGCACATGCTCTTTTTTTTCTTAGCCTCCGTTTTTTTGCTCTTTATACTTTCTTATCTCTTCGAGCCTCTCAATCAGTTCAGTCTCCTGTTCCATATACTCGCTCTCGCTTATCTCATCCATCTCAAGGCGCATCTGGAGAGTCAGAAGTGATTCCTGCACTCTGGACTCATCGAGGAATTCCGCCTCCGCGGATTCTTTAAGCTTATCAGCGACCCACACCACTCCATTGACAGGCAGAAGCAGTATGTCATCCAGCAAAAAACTCATAATTATCCCCCCCAACCTTGCAATCAGGTCGTTACAGCCTTTTTCTGATCGCCTCAAGCGCCTGTGTGAAATCGCTATCAGATATCATAAGGTTTGAGTAGCTCTCCAGGTTCTTTTCAGTAGCCAGGAACTTCCTTATCGCAACGAGGGCGGCTTCCCTGCAAACCGCCGAGATGTCGGACCCCGAGAACCCCTCAGTCATTCCGGCAAGCCGCTCCATTGAAATGTTTTTGCCAAGAGGTTTGCCGCTCGAATGGACCTTGAATATCTCAAGCCTGGCGGATTCAGTTGGCAGAGGGACTTCAAGTATCAGATCGAACCTCCCTGTACGCAAAAGCGCATCGTCGATGAGGTCTTTCCTGTTTGTCGCGGCGAGAACGACCACACCCTTCAATTCTTCTATGCCGTCCATCTCCGTTAAAAACTGGCTTATGACGCGTTCGATGACCTGGGATTCCCCGGTTCCCCTGCGAGGCACGAGAGAGTCTATCTCGTCCAGGAAGATTATGCATGGCGCCGCCTGCTTGGCTTTGTGGAATATCTCCCGTACGCCCCTTTCGCTTTCGCCTACCCATTTTGACAGTATCTCAGGCCCCTTCACCGAAATGAAATTTACACCGCTCTCTGTAGCAAGCGCCTTCGCGATCAGGGTCTTTCCGGTGCCGGGCGGGCCGTATAAGAGCACCCCTTTAGGCGGCCTTGTTCCTGCATACTTGAATACTTCAGAATGCTTAAGCGGCCACTCAACCGCCTCTGTCAGGAGCTGTTTTATCTCGTTCAAATCACCTATATCAGACCATCTGACATCCGGAACCTCTATAAAGACCTCACGCAGCGCGGAGGGCTCGACATCTTTGAGCGCCTCTATGAAGTCGTCCATAGTCACTTCCAGTTTGCTCAAGATGTCGTAAGACATCTCTTCGAGGTGGAAATCAAAGGTCGGGAAAATCTTTCTGAGTGTGGTCATGGCGGCTTCCCTGCAGAGCGCTTCGAGGTCCGCTCCGACAAAGCCGTGTGTGATCTGGGAGAGCTTTACGAGATCGACGTCGTCAGAGAGAGGCATTCCTCTGGTATGTATAGTCAATATTTCAAGCCGCCCGTTCTTGTCAGGAATGCTGATTTCTATCTCCCTGTCGAACCTGCCCGGCCTCCTTAGCGCAGGATCGACTGAGTTGGGCAGGTTGGTGGCCCCGATGACAATCACCTGCCCCCTTGATTCGAGCCCATCCATCAAAGAAAGGAGCTGAGCGACAACTCTCCTTTCAACCTGTTTTTCGCCGCCGATCTCCTCGCGCTTGGGGGCCATCGCGTCTATCTCGTCGATGAAAATTATGGAAGGGGCGTTTGTGGAGGCATTCTCAAAAATCTTTCTCAGGTGCGCTTCGCTTTCACCGTAGAACTTGTGCATTATGTCGGAACCGCTGAGATGAATAAAGAAGGCCTCCGTTTCGTGCGCTACCGCCCTGGCTATAAGCGTTTTGCCGCATCCCGGGGGGCCGTGCAGGAAGACCCCTTTCGGGGCATCTATGCCAAGCTTTTCGAAAACTTCAGGGTATCTTAAAGGGAGCTCTATCATCTCCCTTATTTTCCTCAGCTCCTTCTTCAGCCCTCCTATATCCTCATATGATATCCTTGCCTTCTCAACCGTCTTTTTCTCACCCCCTCTGGACTCTATTTCAATTACGGTCTTCGGGTGTAAGACAACCGCACCTTCCGGCGAAGTGGAGCTGACTTTGAAGTCCTGACGCTTTGTGCCAATGAGGTTTGCCATGACTCTGTCACCCTCTACAGCCGCCAATCCGTCAAGGAGGCTTCCCAGGTACCTCAGATCCTTAGGGACAGACCGGAGATAAGTGATGGGAAAGAGAGTGATCTTCTGGCAGGGCTTATAGAAAATCTTCTCGACGGTTACCTTCTCGCCAAGACCTGAGAGAGCGTTATCCCTGACAAGGCCATCGATCCTGATAATCCCTTTGCCGCGGTCTTCGGGGTAATTGGGCATTACCTTGGCGACAGTACTTCTCTTTCCCGTTATCTGAATAATATCGCCGACCTCTACGCCAAGCTGCGCCATGTCTTGCGGGTCTATCCTTGCAAGACCCCTCCCGACATCCTTAGGCTGCGCCTCAGTGGTGCGTAGCGTCGTATCGGCTTTTTTCACCTTGTCAGAGACCGTTTTATGTTCCGGTGTATGCATTGGATATCCATTTAAAATGAAAAATTTTCAGGGACTTGTCCGCAGTGAAGAGTCTCAGGCGTTGGCCTTTTTTAATTTTATCTCCATTACCCCGTTCTTATATGAAGCGGCCAGTGTGTCCGGGTCTACATGTATCGGCAGGTCGATGTGCTTTACATACTTCCTCTCGCCGGAGGAGGCCTTAATCTCAAGCTTGTCTTTTTTTACATCAATCTTGATATCATCTTTTTCCACACCTGGCATCTCCGCTATAATCCGGATGTGATCCTTTTCGTCGAAGACATCCACAAGCGGCTCCCTGGCCTCTTCGACAACCGGGCCTTTTGGTGTTTCCTTGATGTTCCCGAAAGACTCTACTATCGGTTTTCCAGCCATGGTTTTAATGGAAAAACCGTAAACACCCTTGACTTCCTTATCCAGCCCCCTTATTCCTCCTGTTTTGACTACGGTCTCGCCGCTTTCAGCGACTTTCGATATAAGTTCTATCATACCGCCGAGATTTTTGAATAACCCTCCGAGGGTTGTCTTGCCGAAACCAAGATCAAGCTCCGGCTTCTCTTCTTCTTTTTTTTCTTCTTTTCTCTTTTTTTCAGGCATTGGAACCCTCCGAGCCAGACCGATTGACTTCTGACCGCTTCGCTATGCCGCTCCGTTCAACTCAATAACTATATTTACAAAGTTAAAAGGCGGAACAGGGCCGACATATTTGAACTTCATATTGTCTTTGAGGTTCTCGTCCAGTTCCTGTACCCTGCTGTCGAATTCTTTCGCCATTTTGCCGTCCACAAGGAAAGCCGCGTTTATCAACATATTATCCCCGTGAAGCTTATTCGTCCGCATATCAACGGCTATCGGACTTAATACGCCCAGGATGCCTTCAGCGTCGCCCTCTTTTTTTTTGCGGAGCCCGGTTACCACAAGCTCGCCAAGCGTGATTCGGTCGTTATAGGTCTTTTCAATTGAGTTGGCGGCTATTTTGTCTTTCAGTCTCTTGACATCCTTGTTGGCGTTCGCGATCTCGCCAAAGACAGGGGCCATGTTCTTCCACATGACCTTCAAGCCCAGCTCGACTTTGTTATCCATGTCTACTAGAAGGTTCCTGAATTCAACGTGCCTTTTTCTCAGAAACCCGCGGATATCCTCCGCCGAAGCGGCTATTGTTGAAAACCTGACGGGCAGAACCGTATGCTCCTTCATTACCTTTTCGATCACAAGCTGATGCGCCATAAGATTCTCTCTGCTCAAGACGTAATTCGGCAAAGGCGATTTGCTTATGACACAGGAGATTCCCTGATAGCCCAATGTTGATACAGTGTCACCTCTGCCCCCTATGCCCAACGGACCGTAATTAATCGTCTGGTCTGTGCCGATAATACAGTAGATATAATTGCCTTCTTCCACTCTGTCCATTCTCCAGGAACATAATAAATATCGCTACGGCCCGGCAATGAAGTCCTGACGCAAGACGCTGACTGTGATGATATTGTGACTCATCTTTTCAGTAGGTTACTGAAAAACTCAAAATTTGGTCAGGCTGCTCAAAAAGTTCCAGATGCAAGGCGTCGAGGAGTGAGGAATGAGGCGTAGTTTTCTCTACGCCGCAGTGACAAACGACGAAGACAACGCCGCAAATGGAACTTTTTCAGTAGCCTGTTAATAATTAAGTATTATCTTCTTCATAGTCTTTCCTTTGACAAGGCCTTTTTGCATCTCTTTTTTCAACGGCTTCGGTGTTTCACGCGACACCATGCCTTCGACTTTCGCAATCTCGTCGTTGAGGACCTTGAGGTCCGTATCGAGGCTCTTCAGTTTTTTTTCGTGGATACGGACCTCCTGCATGAGCCGGTTTTTTTTCATCTTCATGACAAAGAGGTCCAGAAACAGATTCTCCTTCGAAGCCCTTGTCTTCGAACGTCCCATGGTATTAAGGCTTGTCTTTATTCTGGAAAGTCCGCTAACGTTCCTGTTCATCTACCGGCTCCTTTTTTCGTATCAAGATTACAGCTGCCTTTCGGGGTGATTCAATTTGCCCTCAGTTCAAGGTTTTATCCAGAACCGCGTCTCCCTGATTTTTAACGCGGGGGATCAGCTTCTTTTCCCTGCGTTCCTCCGGCTTCTCACCGTTCTTGCAATGCGTGTCTATCAATTCGTCGATAATCTTCCTGATCTTTTTCGCGCTGGAACCGCAACCCACTCGGCTTGTTTCCGATGTGAGCACGTCAGTACAGATGCTTCTGAACAGTTTGTTGTCCGCAAGCACGGCTCCGCCGCCTGTCGTTAGTGTCTTTGCTATCATTATGCAGCCCCTGATCGTCGGTGCGAACTCGCACTTCCCTGAATCCCTCAGCCCCCTGACAATGCTCACTATTTTTTTTGCGGATTGCCTATCCAGGCCTGACTTGGCCACCGTGATGGAGACCTCGGTCTCTTTATCGGGATGGTCCAGGTCCAGAGTGACCATCCTGTCACGCAGCGCGTCCTGGCTCCTGTAGACACCTGCATACTCCTCCGGATTACTGGTAAAGATAGCAACAAAGTTAGGGTCAACTCTCAGGTATCCCTCGCCGCCGCTTGAGGGAGGCATGTCCATCATCTTCTCCTGAAGGACGGACAGGAGTACATTGTTAGCCTCGGGCCTCGACCTGGTAAATTCGTCGTATATAAGGGTAAAACCGTATTTGCATGCAACGGTCAACCGATTGTCTACCCAGGTCTTAGACATATTTTCCTCGGTTTTAAGCACGGAATGGATGAAGTTGTCTATGACCTTCTTCACCCTGTAGCCGTACTGGCCGCCTACCAGGTCAGAGGTAGTGTGTTCTTCGTCGCCGTGTATTATTATAACCGGCCTTCCTATCATAGCGGCCAGATGCATCGCAAGGGTTGTCTTGCCTGTGCCGGATGCGCCCCTGAAATGGACAGGGAATCCGGCTTTCACGTACCCTATCGCACGCTCCGTAACGCCTCTGATGTACTTCGTCTCCACAAAATTCGCGAGCGGTCTCGGATCAAGCACGGTTGTCAATTCATTAACCGACATAGATAAAACCTCCAGTAACTTCTAAGAGTTTGCGGAAAAACACGGAACCTGCTCAGGCAACTCAAAAAACTCCGGAAGCAAGGCGTCGAGGAGAGAGGAACGCGGCGTAGTTGCAATTTACGCCGCAGTGACGAGCGATGAATAGAACGCAGCAGATGGACTTTTTCAGCAGCCGGCCAAACAATAAAATGACGACTGACATATCATAATTCGACGGTCTTCACTACGCCCGTGCCTCCGCAGTCTACGCAGGGCAGGTTTTCATTGGGCGAAGCTCCAAGCCCGTTACACTTACGGCATATTTCAAAAGGCTCGGCTACACCCGCTCTTCCTTTTCCGCCGCAGGTTATACACGTCAATCTCTTGCCCGGATATACACCCGTCCCTTTGCAAAAAGCGCACTCTATAGCGGCCTCCGGGATCGTTACAACACACCTGCCGACGCATACCTGACATTCCGCAAGGGTAGAAAGAAGGTTAAACGGGTCCTTTCCTGTCCCCTTGCAGAATGCGCATTCAACGATTAAGACGTACTTACTCGGATGAGGATTTTTCAGTCTTTTTCCCACGGCCATGCCCAACCTCTTTTTTGGCCTTAACATGCAGTCTGCCGAGAATACCATGCCATGCCACCGCATCCTTTTTCCTTTCCTTACTCACGGCATACATCTCTTTTCTGAAGCCGGCGAGCATTCCGGCGACCTCTTTTTTCACCTGGTATATCTCGGACCTTCTTTCAGCGCTCTGCTCCTGAAATTCCTTGAGCAGTTCGGCGGCCTGAGAAAGTATTTCGTCCTTCTCCTTCCTGATGGAACGAAGCACAGACGCTCTCCACTTATGCGATGAAACTATGTCCTCGGCCAGGGTTCTCATATCGCTTCCCATGACGATCCTCCTTTTATCGGGTTATTAAAATCAGGTAAGAATCAACATTATCCGACCATAAGTATGTCCGCTTCGCAGGAACTTTCTTATATATTACGAGGCACGTTTTTATAGGTCGCAAACATTTCTTTCCACAGCAACAAGACCTCGTCCCTTACGTTTTCAAATTCATCAAGGAGCGTTTCCGCCTCCCTTATCTTCTCATCCTGGCTGCTTTTTACGATACTCATCGTCACCTTGAAATCCTTCACTTTGAGACACTTCCCCATGGCGACAAGCCGCTTAAGCGCCGCGTTCAGCTCTGTCTTTTCCAGATGCAGCTCCATCAGAAATCTTGCGATCTCCATTTCCCTCTTGCGCTGACGTTTTAGAAGCTCCGTTCCTTTCTGATCGAAATCCTCCGTCCTCTTCCCTGAAATCATCTCGCGCAACTCATTAACCATCCCGCACACTTGCGCACGAAGTGATTGTATACCCTCCATGACAACTCTCTCTCTTTCCCTGATACGGACCAAAACCCCTTCCATTGTTGCGTCGAAATCCTTCTTTCTCATGCCGGCAAACATGGTGAGATTTCTCCTGAGACACGAAATCATATCAGCCTGTGCATTACAGGTCCCGGCGTCTACAAGGCATGCGGTCTCTTCTATCAGTCCTGTTATTACCGCGGTACTCTTCTCGTACGAATCGAGCAGATGAGTAACCGATTTTCTTTCGCATTCAATAGTTTCCATTTGCTCAACCTGGAAGGTCTTTTGAGTCGATGCCGTAACCATCTGCCTTTGCCCCAGTACAATACCTTTAACTCACAAGAGATCCCTGTGACACGCCTGGTCTTCTCTAACAGAGGGACTGTAAGGACTGTTGCATTGCAGCGCCTCTATCCACCAAGGATGTCAAAGAGACCTCTTTCGTAGCCCTGCACAGATCAAGCAGCTGTCGCCTCTGCAGCTGTGAGTCCAACTGCCTCAGCATACTTCAGGAATGTCTCAACGGATGAGCAAACCACTCTTGCCTCTATCGCCAAAAGCTCGATACCGACAAGCGATACCCTTGCCCATGCGTCAATGACTATACCCTTGTCAAGGATGCGGTCTATTACCTCGACCAGACTTGAAGACGCCATCGTTTTTTCGACTGCCATAACACTCACCTCCTCTCATCAGCATTTTTACCCGGTTTTTCCAGGCAAGCTAATTTCGTCCTTTTATTCAAAGCCTTTGAGACAACCTTTATCAGCCTTTTGACATTGAACGGCTTGTCCAGGAACTCGCAGGCGCCAAGCTCCTTTGCCCTCGATTTTACCGCAGAGTTGCCGTAGGCCGAGATCATTACCACCTTTAAACCAGGCTTTCTATGCAAGGCCTCATCTAAAACCCTTATCCCGCCCATGTCTGGAAGTTTATAATCGAGTATCAGCAGGTCATAAGTTTTTTTTTAATCCTTGTAAGTGCAGTATTGCCGTCGTACGCGATATTCACCTCGTTGTTTACATCTCGCAATATCTCCGAAATGATCCCGCACATATCTCTGTCGTTATCAACTATCAATATCCTTCGCATGATCTCTTTCCCGGTTTCCCAAAAACAATCTTTCGCTCGGACACCTGCACGCTTCAGTCAAGTAACTCGCGTCTTTCATATATATGCTATTGCAATAACCGTGCCCGCCTGAGGAGATCTGTTGAAGCTCCGCAAAACATCTATTTCTGACGTATTTGCAGAATCTTTCCGTGGATTTCAGATGGCTGGAATATCCAATCTGCATTCGGCTCCGCATGGCTCTTTCAAAAGTGTTGTATCGTCCGGACAGTTTGTGGTGTTCTACCTACAGATCTCGTATTTTGAGAGATTTGATCTTTGAGTAGAGGGTCGTCCGATCGATCTGCAATATCTTTGCCGCCTTGCTCTTATTGTTTTTGGCCAATGCCATGGCTTTTTCGATCGCTTCGCGTTCCAGTGCTTTAGTTGATTCCTTCAATACACCCCGAAGCGAAACATCTCCGCAGGAGACATCGGCGCCCGTTTCATCGCGTGCGCCTTGCAGCTCTCCCGGCACGTCACCGATATCTATATATTCCGACTCTGTCAGAAGGACGGCCCTTCTGATAACGTTCCTGAACTCCCTTACATTGCCCGGCCAGGCGTAATTCAAAAAGAGCCTGCTTGCATTTTCAGTCAGACCTCTTACTTTTTTCCCGAGTTCCAGATTCGCCTCTTCGATAAAGTGTTCGGCAAGTACGGGGATGTCTCCGTTCCTGCATCTGAGCGGAGGGAGGTCTAAAAGAAACTCGTTCAACCTGTAATAGAGATCATCCCTGAACTTTCCAAGCTTCACGAGTCCGGTCATCGTTGTATTTGTAGCGGTGATGATCCTTACGTCTACCGGAATATCTTTTTTACCGCCCAAATGCCGTACCCTGCGTTCCTGGAGCACGCGTAAAAGCTTCAGCTGGACCGACTCTTTTATGTTGGTAACCTCATCTAGAAACAATGTTCCGTTGTTCGCGAGCTCGAAATGCCCTTCCTTTCTTTCCGCCGCCCCTGTAAACGCACCTTTCTCGTAACCGAAGAGTTCGCTCTCTACAAGAGTCTCCTGCAATGTCCCGCAATCGAGAGCGACGAAAGGGCCGTTTTTTCTGGCACTCTTCGCGTGTATCAGTCTGGCTATCAATTCCTTTCCGGTCCCGCTCTCTCCCTGCAGCACAACGGTCATATTCGTCGGGGCTACAACCTCTATAAGCTCAAATACATGCCTGATCTGTGGGGAGATGCCTTTTACACTCTCGGGTGAGGATAATGGGATGTTTTTGCGCGTTCCTTCTGTGTCGGCCTTTCGGCGCGACTCCATGGCGTTTTTAATCAGCGCCGCCAATTCCTTATTGTTAAAGGGCTTCGTAATATAATCGAAGGCCCCCATCTTCATGGCATTTACCACCCTCTTTGTGTCGCCATAGCCGGAAAGGATAATCACTATGACATCTTTGTTCCTCTTCCTGATCTCTTCCAGAACCCCCATTCCGTCTATCTCAGGAAGATCCAGATCGAGCAGTACAAGTTCGGGCGAGGCATTGACGAGTTCCGCTATCGCGGATTTCCCGTCAAAGACGGTCTTAACGCCATAGCCGTGCGAAGAAAGCACCTGAGAAAGCAGCCAACAGGTGTCCCTGTTATCATCAACCACCATGATCGTCTTCAACTTCCTGGCCATTCCTTACTTCCTTCTTCTATCGCAGGGTGTTGAAAAACACCTTACGATGCAATCAATGGATGGATCGCCAAATTGCGAGACTTGAAAAGTCGAGCAATTTATAAGGTTTGGCCGACTTCACTTCAGCCAAACCTTAGTTGAAAAAGCCCTGGATGGACTTTTCAACATCCTGACAGATCATAACTGGCTGGGAAACTAACGGTCACCTCGGTGCCAATTCCTTGTTTACTGTTTATCAGTATCGCCCCATTATGGTGGGTTATAATATGGTGCGCAATGGACAGGCCCAACCCTACGCCGCTTTTTTTCGTTGAAAAAAACGGATCGAATACATTTGGAATATTCTCCGCCGATATCCCGTCTCCAGTATCGGTAAAGGTTACAACCAGCTCTTTTGCCTGCTTGTTGAGATATGAAGCTACTATCATGCTGCCGCCTTCAGGCATTGCGTCTAAAGCGTTCAAGATCAGGTTCAAGAATGCCCCGGCGAGCCGCCTTGCATCCACCATGACCATGGGGAGCCTTTGCGGCCATTTTTTGTACAGACGCACGCGCTGCTTTAAGCAGCGCGTCTTGACGAGAGCGCAGGCTCTTTCCAACACTTTGGAGACAGACCCTGCTTTCAGCACTATGTCATCAGGCTTGGCAAAATCAAGGAGGTCCTTGATGATCCTGTTGGCGCTTTCGGAATTTCTCAGAATAACTCTCAAGTGCCTTTTCAGTTTTTTGTCGACCGCGTATTTGTCGAGGCAAAACTGAACCGAAGCATTTATATTGCCGATCGGATTTCTAAGCTCGTGAGCTATACCCATTGCCAATTCACCGACCCCCGCAAGCCGCTCGTATCGCAATATCTGCTCCTCAAGCTTGAGCATCCCGGTGTTGTCCCTGAAATATTCTATTACCTGGGCCACATTGCCGTTAGAGTCCAGTATCGGAAAGGTTGAGATATCGAATACCCTCTTCTCTTTAAACCTCCCACCCCACACCTTGGATAGTTGGCCTTTAGCGCGGTCATTAAAACTCCTCTGCGCAGGACAGTCGTCACAGGCCTTGTCCGCCTGCAGATATACCTCGTAGCACTTCCTGCCGAGAACATCCGAAAAATCCTTTTTTTTGAATATGCTCAGTATTTCCCTGTTTACCCTTTTGATGTTAAAGTCCCTATCGATGACGGATATGCCGTCTCCTATGCCGTCGAATACCGCCTGCAGCCTGTCTCTGTGTTCCTTAAGCTGGTTCTCCACCTCGACATTCGGAGTGACGTCACAGTAGATCACGGCTACCGCGACCACATCCCCTTTTTTATCTAAAACAGGAGATGCCGTAAGCTCAATGTACTTCCCTCCGCCATTTGTGTTGCCGGCATAAATGCGTGATCTCTCGACATCCCCAGTCTTAAATGCCGTTTCAGACGGACATCCCTTGCAAGGGCCTCGGCCTTTATTCAGAATGTCGTAACAGTATGAACCTTTGACGTACTTATGCCAGCCTGCCAATGCTGCACTGGCAGGATTACGATTAGCCCAGAGGACCTTCATATCCTTATCGATTATGACAATGCCGACGCCAAGGCCTTTAATCAGAGCCTTCAGTTCCTGACTCGGCGTGAAGGGGGACTTAATCTTTTCCACGATATCTCGATACAAGGGTATTTCTGCCGTAGTAGCTGTCCGATGATTTTGTGAGAGAGTAGAAACCGCAGGAGAAGAACAAGACGGGTTGCTGATCTTTGCATTCTTGTAGCCGATTAACTTAGTGGGTCGCGCCTAATGCAAATCCGAACGGAATGGAATAAAATTTGGGTGTCATACAAACCCTCTCAACAGGATATGTTGCAGCTCCCTGCAGCAAGCCGCAGAGTATCTTAGAAATGTAAGGCTACAATTGCTATTCGCTAGCCACCCCCTCAGAACGTTGAGGGGGTGGTTAGCGCGATGTATTTTAAACGCGTTATGAAAAACAAAAGGCCCACTTCGGTTCATGAAGTGGGCCTTTTTTCTGGTTGAATTTCTAGAGTGCGTCCATTTTTAAAAAATGGTAAAGGTCACACCAATAAGACAAGCGCGTACTCTAAACCGAAAAGACTTTGTGAGGTAATTTGTTTTTTGCTCTTGTATATTAACAATAGCAGAGATTGGAAATTTGTCAAATTTTATCTATGGGTTGCCGGTAGACCGTTCTTTTATAAAAGGCCAAAAATATTCACTATTATCGAAGCAATGGGGCTATGGTTTTTTGCTGTTTCTTACTGCAAGAGCGACCTGGGGCAGGAAGAGGAACCCGTAACCTGAATTTGTGAGGCTGTGCATGTGCTTAAGCACGGCGCTGCTTGCCGGCAGGCTTACCAGCGTGAGCCCCTGTAGAAATCCTGTCAAGTAGACAACAGCTATTCCATAATTTGCGGAGCTTTTAAAATCATTAGGCATTAAAAAATTCGCTTCAAAAAAGAAGTCAGAACGGACTCTGCCTCTTCTTTCGCAGAGTCTGCCCTTTGCCCGTTATAGCGCTTGGAAAGAAGGCTTCCAGCAAGTCCGGTCCATCCTGTCTGATGAGAAGCGCCGAGCCCTCTGCCTGTTTCACCGTGGAAATATTCATTAAAAAGAAGCAGGTCTTTCCAGTAGGGGTCATGCTGAAACGGGCTCGTTTCTTCGAAGACCGGCCGCAGCCCATTCTCACCGCGCCGGAAGATATCAATCAGACGCTGTGAAAGAAGCGTCGTTACCTCCTTTAGCGTCATCTCCTTCATCCCCATGCATGGTACCTCTACCCTGTAGTTATCCCCGAGATACCTGTGGAACTTCTCCAGAGACTCGATCAATAAAAAATTAGTGGGCATCCAGATCGGGCCCCTCCAGTTAGAATTGCCTCCGAAGAGACCGCTTGCGGACTCCCCCGGCTCATACTCGATAATCGCCCTGCCGACGCCGGGGATATGACCCATATCTTTGCGTTCGGCGTGGATGCGCGAAACGCTCCTTATACCGTAACGGGACAGAAACTCTTCCTCGCCAAGGAGCCTCTTGAGTATGCGCGGCAGCATCGTATGATCGACCAGCGACAGCAGATGCTCGTCCCTGTCGTTCATGGTCGCCGGGCAGGCGCAGATATGGTGCCCATCGAAGAGTCCGCCCGCATGGGTTTTAAGCAGTTGCGCGAAGCGCGGGACATTCGCAAGCAAGCGCGGCCCCACTACTTCGCAGGCGAAAAGGGGTATTATCCCGACCCATGAAAAGACATCGAGGCGGTGGCATTGTCCGTCGGGGAGCATTATAAGGTCCTTGAAAAAACCATCATCATTATCCCACAGGGACACGCAGTGATCGGCATAGTTGCCGCTTATGGCGTTCGCTATGGCGAGGAACTGCGAATAGCATTGTATCGCTATGTCCTCGTAGTCGCGGTCTTCGACAGCGAGCTCAAGGGCCATGACGGTCATATTGAGGGCAAACATCGCCATCCAGCCGGTGGAGTCGGCCTGCTTCAAAATATACCCAGGCGGCAGCGGCCGCGAGCGGTCATAGACCGAGATATTATCGAGCCCCATGAAGCCGCCTTCGAAGATGTTGTGGCCGTCGCTGTCCTTTCTGTTTACCCACCATGTAAAGTTCATAAGCAGCTTATTGAGTACGCGGTGCAAAAAATCCAGGTCGCCCTTGCCACACACCTCGCGCTCTGTTTGAAATACCTTCAGCGCCCCAGCCGCAAGCACTGGAGGATTAACATCATCAAAAGCCCATTCGTACGCCGGGATCTGGCCTCTCGGATGGAAGTAGTTCTCCTTGAGGAGAAGCTCGATCTGCCCTTTGGCAAAGCCGGGGTCGAGCGTGGCGAATACGGCTGAATGGAAAGCGAGGTCCCATGACGCGAACCAGGGGTACTCCCATTTATCGGGCATGGATATTATGTCAGCGGCCTTGAAGTGGCGCCACCTGATGTTGCGCCCAGTTTTACGGCTCTCCGGGGGCACAACCTTATCCCCATCCTGCCATCTGGACACGTCGAAATGGTAAAACTGTTTGTTCCAGATCATGCCGGCCATCGCCTGTCTCATAATAAGCGCGTCTTCGGGCGATGCCCCCGGAGCAAGGTCATTGTAAAATTCATCAGCCTCGGATTCCCTCAGCAGAAATACGCTCTCTATTTTAGAGAACGGGGAATCAAGCTTTCCAGAGGAAAGCACCATCTCTATCTTAACCTGTTGACCCGGCCCTGCCGTGTACGTATGCCAGGCGGCAAACTTGGTGCCTTCGTGCGCCGGGTTTACCGCACCTTGTTCGTTGCTTATAATTGTGCGATGAAAAGAGTCTTTGACATAAGGAGTAGCGTTGTGCCCACCCCACAGACGCTCTCCGTTGCTTTCGTTCTCCGTATACAAGGGCTGCGCGGTCTGCCTGCCGTAGAGATAATAGTCTTCAAGAACCGGATGCGACGCCTTGACAGCCCAGTTTGCCCCGTCAGGCGGCTCTTCTGCCTTGAGGATCGGCTTTGCAGCCTCATCCGGACCCCATGACCAGATATTCCTGAACAACAGTGTGGGCAGCAGATGTATCATAGCTTCATCGGGGCCACGGTTACTCGCTATGACGCGTATGTGAATTTCATCAGGAGACGCCTTGGCATAGCTGACCTCAATGTCCCAGTAGCGGTTCTCATTGAAAACACCCGTATCCAAAATACTGAACGAAGGATCGGAACGGGTCCTCCGTCCGTTTTCTTCAACGAGCAGTGCGTAAGGATACTCAGCCTGCGGGTATTTGTAGAGATAACGCAGGTAGCTATGGCTCGGCGTGGCGTCCAGGTAGAAATAATATTCCTTCACGTCCTCGCCGTGGTTGCCCTGGTTGCCGGTCAGCCCGAAGGCGCGTTCCTTGAGTATGGGGTCTACCCCGTTCCATAGCGCGAGAGCAAAGCAGAGGCGTTGGTCCTTATCAGAGATGCCTCCCATGCCGTCCTCGTTCCACCTGTAGGCGCGCGAGCGCGCCTGGTCATGGCTGAAGCCCTCCCAAGCCGTGCCATGAGGGCTGTAGTCTTCACGCACCGTGCCCCACGCACGCTCGGAAAGATACGGGCCCCAGAGCCGCCAGTCCTTGATATCCATGTCCTGCGCCTCGAGGCGCGCCCTCTCGGCATTCGCCTCTGATGTCTTTTTCATCTCAACCTCCTTCTTTGCCTTGAATCAACTGTTTGATGAGGCACTTTTTGCCCTCTCCAGTTTCCACCACGCTTCGAGTGCGCACGCAACCGACCAGGCCAGGGCAGGGCATCCGCGCGGATGATGAGGCGGCGAGCCGTCGAATATCTAAAGGCGGCCAACGGTTGATTTTCATGCTATCCCCCCTCGCTGAAGCCGGGGTAAAGGGTCATGCCATCGTCCACGTACAGCGTCGCTCCTGTGACGTAATCGGAATGGTCGGAGGCAAGCCAGACGGCAGCCTTTGCCACATCAAGTGGCTCTCCTACTCTCTTATACGGGATCAGTTTTAAGAGCTCTTGTTCCGCCTCAGGCGTGTTCCATGCTGCTGTATTGATCGGGGTCTTTATAGCCCCCGGCGAGATGCTGTTAACACGTATCCTGAAAGGCGCAAGCTCCTGAGCCATGCTTCTCATGAGCATCATCACCCCGCCCTTTGAAGCGGCGTAGTTGGCGTGGCCCGCCCACGGGATCAGGTCGTGCACAGAAGAGATGCAGATGATCTTCCCGGCGGCGCACGAAAGCTCCGGCGCTACGCCGCGGCGGATGAACTCGTTCGTTGCTTCGCGGGAGCACAAAAACTGCCCTGTCAGGTTGACCGAAAGTACCAGGTTCCAGTCAGTAAGGCTCATTTTATGCACCGAAGCATCTTTTTGCAGGCCGGCGTTATTTACCAGTATATCGATACTGCCGTAGGCATCATACATAAGCCTGAACATCGATTTGACTTCATCTTCCTTGCCGACATCGGCCTTTACCGCTACCGCTTCCCCGCCCTTTTTCTTTATCTCCTCAACGACTTCTTCCGCCTTGCCGTCGCCATGAAGATAGTTTACAGCAACCCTTGCGCCTGCCTCGGCCAGTGAGAGCGCTATCGCCCTTCCGATCCCTGAACTCGCCCCGGTTACTAGCGCGCGCTGTCCTGCCAGTATGTTTTCCTGTATTTCAAGCTTTCGCAGCATAATCACTCCTCTAACAGGCTGCTGAAAAAGCCCAAACTGCTGCGTCGTCTTCAAAATTCGTCACTGCGGCGTACAAGGTAAGTACGCCTCATTCCTCATTTTTCGACTCCTTGCATCTTGAACTTTTTGAGCAGCCTGAAAGTGATTTTGAGTTTTGCAGTAATCTGCTAAATCTTGCCTTTGGATATTTTCTTCAATTTCATGCTCTGCCTTTTGCTTTGAATTTTTTATAAAGTATCGGCACAAGTGAGACGAGTATCACGAGGACGACCCCTATGACGAACTCCTTTGAGACCTTGCCTTTGAAAATATCCAATATGGAGCTTGAAAATATCACGTAAGCCGCGGCGCCCGGCGCCATGAATATGAAAGTGGCTATCACATAATGACTGAACCTTACATTCGTTAGGCCGAAGGCGTAGTTCAGGAAATTAAACGGGAATAACGGAATGAGCCTTGTAAACGCCACTATCTTCCAGCCCTGTTTCTGGACCTTCTCATCAAGCTCCTTAAGCCTGCCTCCACTGACGAACCCTTCAACCCAGGCCCTGCCCATGTACCGCGCTATCAGGAACGCAAAGGATGCGCCGACAGTTGCGCCGATAAGGACATATATAGTGCCCCATAGAGGGCCGAAGAGTATGCCGCCTATGACCGTAAGCGGAAGTCCTGGCATCATAAAGCTCGGGGCTACGGCATAGATAAGCATGTAGGCGAAAGGCCCCCAGACCCCGAACCCGTCTATCCAGCTCCTAAGCCTGTCCTGGTCGAGAAACTCCGATAAACCGTACCACCTGGCCAGTAGAAAAGCCGAGACGATGAAGGCAATAAGAGCTATGAATTTTAAAGTCTTGCGGTTCATGAGATTCCTTCACGGTTTTTAAGCACCCCTGCGTATAAGCCACTTCGCCAGTTTCGGGAACCAGCCGGTAAAGAGTTTTTCCTTGTAATACTGGTCGGCGGCCCTCTTTACGCCCTGTGAATCGGTCGGATATACGTGTATGGCCCTTGAGATCTTTGTTACCGGCAGATTCTCCCTTATGGCTAGCACATATTCGTGGATCAGCTCTCCGGCGTGAGGCCCAAGGATATGGGCCCCGAGGATGCGGGCCTTACTGTCGCAGACGAGCTTTATGAGGCCATGCCCCTCGCCTTCGATAACGGCCCTGTCCACATCCTTGAATTGAAAACGGTAGACATGCACCTCTTTTGAGCCATACTTCTCCTTTGCCTCATCCTCTGTAAGCCCTGCCCTCGCAAGCTCCGGGTCAGTAAACGTAGTCCACGGCACGACACGGTAGTCGACCTTCCTTTTTATGAGGGGGAAAAGCGCGTTGGATATCGCTATGCCGGCATGATATTCGGCGACATGGGTGAAGGCGTAATGCCCAACTACGTCCCCGCAGGCGTATATATGCTTCTGGCTCGTCCTTAGGGTTTCGTCCGCCTTGATGCCTTTTCTCCCGTCGTACTCGACGCCTGCGGCCTCGAGGTTGAGGCATTCAACATTGGGCGCACGGCCTATGGCGATCATGACCTCGTCGGCCTCATAGGTCTTGTCCCCTGTCGGACAGTGGGCGCTCAATGATTTCAACTCACCGTCCCGCCTGACCTCTTTTACCTCCGTACATACGTCTATCCTTATCCCCTCGGCTGAAAGTATCTTAAAGAGCTCATCCGAGAGCTCCTTGTCTTCCCGTGACAGTATCTGACCCATCTTCTCTATGACAGTAACCTTCGAGCCGAGACGGCTGAAGACCTGCGCGAACTCCATCCCTATGGGGCCTGCCCCCAGTATGGCTATTGAGCCGGGCAGCCGGTCGAGTTCGAGGGCCGTCTCGTTCGTAAGAGCCCCGGATTCCTTTAACCCCGGGATAGGGAGTATCACCGGCCTTGACCCTGTTGCGATGATGAACTTGCGGCCCCAGAGCCTCTCACCGTTTACCTCGAATGTATGTGGGTCTATAAACTGCCCTTGACCAAACGCGACATCCACGCCCATCTTGCGGAAGCGCTCAGGGTCGTCATTCTTTCCTATCTCGGCCCTGACGTCTCTCATACCCTGCATGACCTTCTGAAAGTTGACCTTTAACGGCTCTCCCTCAAGGCCGAACTCGCCTGCTCTTCTCATGAGAGAAGCGACCCTTGCCGAGTAGACAAGGCGCTTTGTCGGGACGCACCCGGACCTCAAACAGTCCCCTCCTAGCGATACGCTATCCACGAGCGCAACTCGCGCGCCGAGCTGGGCGGCCCCGCTCGCCGAGACCAGTCCCGCGACGCCTCCGCCGATTATCACAAGATCGAATTTTTTCATAACAGACTCCGATTAAAGAATGAGATAGAGTCTTTCCGTATAGACGTTACAGAGGGCTTTTTCGCGTGATGATTTTCTCGAGGGGTTCAAACAACCGTACCGGGGCCGCTTGAGCCAGCCCCGGCCGTACACCCATAGCAATGGAGCCCGGTCACTATCCTCCTGACGCCAAGTCTTTTGGCGTCAAAATGCTTGATATGGTCCGGTGCTCCGTGGTCACACTTGAGGTCGTTAGCTCCATGATAGAATGCCATAGACACTACAAGTATCAACAGGATAGAATCCATAGAGGAGATCATTCCTCCAAAGTTAAAATTTCCTTAACGGCCCTGAGTCCGGATGACAAAAAATCCTGGCAATGAGTGTAGTCTTAATCGGATGAAGGAAGTGCGATGTATGGCCTAAGCTGATATATACCTTAGGCTTGCGCCTATCGCAAACCTAAGGGAAATACTCACCGCAGTTGATACGAGGCGGAAGACAGATCTTTAAGCGCTATCTCTTTCCTGAACAGAATATAGCCTGAACCGGATGTTGTCTTTAGCGCTTCCTTGAGCTCTTCCATCTTCATCGAGGAGTCGCGCCTCTTGACGGCGCTTTCAAAAAACCGATTGTAAAACTCATCAGGGTAGACACTCACCTCGAAAACAAACCTCTCGGCTTTTTTAAGGCGCTTTGATTTGTAATCGAAGACGAAGCTTTCTGAGGGCGGTATCCTCGTATCAAAAAGCTCCTTCGACAGGTCGAGGCTTACCTTCCTGCCTATCATTGATTCTTTCATGGTTCCCTTCAGCAGCTTTCCTTTTGCATCCGTCAGGAAACCCTTGATAACGACCAGAGGCGTAACATAAGTCGGAAAATAATGGCCCACCCCTGAATTGGTAATCCTGAGCTTCGCGCCTATGATGTCAGCCCCGGTGTGGCTCTCGACTTTGAACTCTACCCCGCCCTTGACCATCTCAAGATCGTGTATGCCTCTGAAGAGGTGCCTTCTTCCAGGCATGTGACAACTCTGGCATGTGACGTTGTTCTTTCCGTACTCGCTCTCCTTCCATTCCATGAAGGTGTTTACGAGGAGCTTCCCGTTAAGCTCATAACCTTCGTCAAACTGATGGCAGGCGGCGCAGAATTCAGCCCTTTCAAAAAAATCACTCCGGGTTGAGGCGTGATTAGCCCTGTGAGAGCTCTTGATCCCATCTGCCCTCGGCGGACCGAATACGCCGCCTTCCCTGACATGACACGCCGCGCAACCGACGCCAGACGACTTGAGCCTTACATCAAAGGAGTTGTTTGCCGCATAACCGCCCTCTTTCGCCGTTACTTCACTCTGCGCCGCAAGGGGCGCGTGGCAGTAATAACAGGAACGGGCCGTTTCCGGGTCCTTGTCAGGGGCCAATTGGGCAAGAAGCCCAGGGCCAACGCTTTTGCTGTGAAGCGCCCCCCTCCAGTCATCATACTGCGCCTTGTGACATGCGGCGCAGCTCTCAGGATATACGGCGTCTGCGGCTCCGTATGACCCTGTTTGTACAGCCCTTTGCCAATGAACTGACAGCGCAGCTTCTCCTCCGAATGCCGCAAGAGGAGAAGCCAGCGTCAAAATAAAAGCTATTACAGCCCTGCCGAGCACTAACCTATTTTCTCCCGCACGGGTTCTTCATAGAGCACGGGTTTGCGGCTCCGCACGGGTTCTTCATACCGCACGGGTTCTTCATACCGCACGGATTCTTCATATTACACGGGTTCTTCATGCCGCAAGGGTGCATAGGCTCCGCGCTCTCCTTTGAATTTGCCGACACATAAGCCGCGAGGGCGGTCATCTCTTGGGAATTCCAAGCAAGGGGCTTGCCCTTCATCGGGTTCGTCATACAGAAGTTTATCATCTGATCCATTGTCAGGATGTCGTCTGCCATCACAATGTACTTAGGGAAGGGCTCCTTTTTAAGCAGCGCGCCATTCGGATGGCAGGTGTTGCACGACTTGCCCGATTTGCCGAGCGCGGTAGCAGTCCACAACTTTTCACTCATTATCTTGAGCTTCGCAGAGTCTTTTACGGGGTTCTTTCTGATAGGGGTATTTTTGACGGCGCATGGGTTTTTAGCCATGCACGGGTTCTTGGCGCAGGGGTTTTTGTCCCTTGCGAAAGAGTCGCCAGCCAGACCAATAAGCATGAACACGGATAACGCCAGAAAGATCTTTACAACCGGCATTATGAAAGCCTTCAGCATATATGATCCTCCATTTCGTGTTTGAACGGCCCAAGCATACTTCAGAGCGCTCGCTCCTGAATACGGTTTTTTAGCAACAGCCTTTGTTAGCAGCCTTGAAACAGCATTCAGAGGCCTTTTTCCCTGAGCCGCAGGAACAGGGCTCGCCTTTTCCACAACACTCGCCGTACTTCTTTCCAGAGCCGCAAGAGCACGCTTCGTCCGGTTTCTTTGCCATCGTTCTCACCTCCCTTCGCTCCTGCCATCGGAGCACTTATGCATTACAACGTAATAATCCGATACCCGCTTTTGACCATGATTGTAAAGTTATCCTCGCCTCTACCTCTTTGTGCTTTCGGAAACGGTCTGTTCTGCCATATCAGGTTTGCGGCAAACCAGTTCCATCGTCTGCCACTTTGACAACTCCCCTCAGCTTCACATAGCATAGATACCAACAACGGTTGACACAATTGAAAGAACAGTCTCTTTCATAAAACTAACCTTTCGGTGTGTCCAAAAAATCCGTGGAAGTCCATCTGTTCAGAAATCGCAGAGCGACATTCACAAGGCTGATGAGCACAGGCACTTCCACAAGGGGCCCGCTAACCGCCGCGAAGGCAGCGCCTGAATTTATTCCAAAGACGGATATCGCCACAGCTATCGCAAGCTCGAAGTTGTTGCTGGCGGCAGTGAACGCGAGTGTCGTAGTTTTGGGGTAATCCGCGCCAATCCTATGGCCCATCCAGAAGCTGATGCAGAACATTGTAATGAGATACAACAGGAACGGCACGGCAATTTTTACGACATCGAAACCGCACTTTCTCATGTTCACCAGCTCAGCACCGTAGAGGGTCGAGAGGTGTTTGGAAACGGTCGAAGGCGCCAGGTCAATGACAACCGTGACCTGGCAGACGCATAACTCCTTAAACGAAAGGGCCAGCAGGATGCGAACCCTCGTCTCATCAGCAGTGGCTTTTAATATGGCGATGTTTGATCTCATAAATCCGATTATAATTCGTCATCTGGCGAATTGTCACTGCTTAATATTCTTCTTACGGCTCCAGTATGGGCCATTGACATTTCTCTATCCACCGAATTGCAATTAGGGTACGGGTACTCATCAAAGTGGCTGAACTTTTAAATAATTACTTCTGAGGATCAGGGATAAGCATGGACTGGAAAAATGAATGAAAATACCTGGCGGCGACAGTCGCAGTATTCGCGGGGTTCAATTATCTGCCCGTCGGGTCTGCAAGGTTTGACAACTCGATCCTTGAGTCTTTTCACCTGGCCAGGTGGTACGCCATAGAACATGTATTGTATTGCATTGCCTTGTGCCAGCCTTTTTCAGTGCCGGGGCTATAGCGGTCTTCGGGAGTCAAGCCTCGGTGAGGCAATATCTCGGCGCAAAAGTTAACAAGGCGCTCTCGTACGGTGTAGCGTCCGTGTCCGAAACAATACTCGCCGTATGCTCGTGCACCGCCCTCCCGCTGATATAAGTACAGCCCCGCTTATCGTCTATCCAACAGACCCCCACCCGAGCTTTCTTTCCCGCTGCTGACAATCGAGGCAAAGGCCGCCGCGCGTTACTATAGCCGTACCTCCGCACCCATCGCACTCCTGCGCCTCGAAAACCATAATGGGCTTCGCGCTACGTAATTCCTCGACCTGTCCGGATTTCAAAGCGAAGGACTTCACGGCGTCCTTATGGCAGGCTGCCTCGCATAGATGGCACCCTATGCACCTTCCCGCTTTGAAGGAGATATCAACAGACCCGCTGACAGCGGAATACTCCAGAGCATCCGTCGGGCAAAAGCGCACGCACTTCGGAGTACCATTGCAGATATCACACATGGCCGCGTCTATCTCCTTTCCATAGAAAGGCAGCGGCACGCACGGGTCTAGCTCGCGCTGTTTTTCTTCAAGTCCTCTTATTATCTCAAGAGCCCACTGCTGCCTGGCAGGGACCTGGCCGGTGCCTATGTCCGGCTCGGGATACTTAATTTCAGGGACGAACTTTGAGATCGTCCTGCCTACATCCCTGAACATGGCCCGCCTTGAAGCGCTCCCGAGGTCCTGCCTGTCAGCCGACTCTGTCAGGATTACCCGTTCCCTCCTTCCAAATAGAAGCATGAACCTGTTCGCCGCGTCGATATTAGCCCGGACGACCTCGCCGCCTGTAGCTCTGCCGCAATCCTCGCAATCACCTGCAAGAAGCCGCAGGTCTTTCTCGCTTCTTAAACAAAGTGCGTCAAGAAAGGCATAATCCAGCGAACCGTGGCAAGTGACTGCGGTACAGCGCCCTCCCACACGAGAACACCTGATGCGCAGCTCTTTACCGTTATCAGAAGCAGCCTGTCTGGCTACTTCCGACAAAAAACTCTCCTTAACACTTAACGCGCCTGACGGACACACGCTCGCGCAAATCCCGCAGTCATCGCAAAGGCTGTAAGCTATTTCAAGCGGGTTTAAATGAATAGCCTTATTTGGACACACATCCTGGCATGGGCGCTCTCGATAGTCATTGTGGCGACCATGCAGACACTTCTGCGGGGCAACCCAAAGTTTATCCTTCAAAAAGTTATTAAGGCTCATGCGTCATATACTCCTGCTCAGAATCAAGGAACTCCGTAGTAATGGAGGCAAGCTCCTTGTAAAAAGGATGCTCCATCGCCTCCACAGCCTTCTGGAGAAAAGACCTGTACCATCTTCCAAGGTGAGCTTCCATGAATTGAAACTGAAGCCTTCTTGCATGGCCAGCCCCTTCCATGTCGCCGATTTCAAGCGACGACGCCTCCATCGCGCACAGATGTCCCATAAACTCAAGCTCTATGCCAAAGTGATCAGGGAACAGGACAGACGCTTCAGGCATGTTGACGCCGCTCTTCCTGTAAAGCAGCAACACGCGGCTTGAGGCATCCCCGCATAACTGTCCTTCGGTCGAGGCCTGGATCGATTCGTATGGCGAAAGGAAAGCACCGGAGGAAAGAAAACACGACGCGTATTCAACCGCAAGCATTTCTATTGTCTCGTCGGCTTTTCTGCCTTCAAACCCATCCAGCAATCTCTCGCCAAAAACATTCCCGTCTCGCATCGCATGAAGTAACGGCAGATCCACCTCTCGCACGAATAGCCTTGAAGCGAGTGAATAGAACCCCTCCCTCGCTCTTGTCTCTGTTATCGCCTCAAGCCCTGGACGGGCCGCTGTCACTTGCATCCCTTTATCTCCGATTCCGGCGGCGGCATCTCGGCATCAGGCCCGATAGCCCTGCCCTCCTTGCTGTATCTGAAGCCGGGCGCGCCTTCGCAACTCCCCTCGAGCTTTCTGCCTGTGTTGTAGTAAGCTTTTATCCCGCCGTTGAGGCTGTAAGCCTCGACTCCCTGTTGTTCGAGCATGAGGCAGGCCTTCATACTTCTCCTGCCGGAAGCGCAGTAGACGATAACCGGCTTTTTATCATCAATGCCAGCCGCGCTTTTGGAAAGAACCGACGCTTGGACATTTATGCTACCGGGTATCCGGCAATCGTTGTACTCATACGGCTCCCTCACATCGACCAGGACCGCACCGCCTTTGGCAACCATCTTCTCCAAATCGAAGACATAGATGTCCTCGCAGGCGTACAGCACGCTCGGGATCAAAAAACCGGCAAGAAGCGCAGCCGTCGCGCACGCCGCCTGCACAAGCCTATATGCTCTTTTTCTTTTCATCCTTCTTTCCGCCCGGAGTCCTCCTCCTGAAGTCCGGACCCATATACGAATACCTGAGCGTCTCCTCGTAAGCCTTCCTCGCGGCTTCCATGTCGACTTTGTAGTCCTGGTATTTGTCGCCGGAGAGGGCCTTCTCGATCGTCACGACGGTATCATACCAGGCCTGCGAGCCTCCTAGCGGGTCTGTTGAGACAGGGATGATGAAGTTGGGATGCGCCCCCTTATCCTTCCAAAAGACATGCTTGTAATCCGGGTCGTCGGATGCCGCCCACTCGGGTTTCTCTTTCAGCTTGAGGGCAGCGAGCCTTCCGTACTCGGTATGGCCGAAGGAGTTCGAGACGGCGACCACCCTGGGATGGATCCCCTCGGTTACGAAGGCTTTAGTCACCATATAGCCTATCCTCGAGGTTATCCTCACAAGATCGCCTGTCTTTATCCCCTTCATCTCCGCCACCTTCGCGTTTATCCAGACGGGATTATTGTGGATTATCTCGGAAAGCCACTTCTGGTTCGCGGTCCTTGACTGGACATGCACGTTCCACTTGAAGGTTATGAGCACCAGGTCGTCTTCTTTCATCTTCTCGTGCGCGGGTATCGGCTCATAATGGGGGAGCGGGTTGAACCCGTATTTAGCCCACTCCTCGGCGTAGATGTTTATCTTCTTGTCCTTCGTGCCAAAGCCGTTTTTCTTGTATAACCCGTATTCAGGTTCGGCATCCACCGACTTTGGGGTCCATACGCCGTTCTTCTTCAGGTACGCCCACCCTCCGGCCTCTTTGACACCCGGCACACTTTCGGCCATGTACTTGATATAGTCCTCGGTAGTGCCGTAATTGAAGTACTTTTTTATGCCCCTGCCGCCGTCTGGGTCGAGGTGTTTGGTGACAAGCTCAAGGACTATGTCCCTGTAGCTTTTGCACTCTCCAAGAGGCTTTATGACAGGCTGTCGTATTCCGACCCACGGCGTCTCGATCGAAGACGGCATATTCTCGATATCAAACCGCTCAAGATAGGTCGTCTCCGGAAGGATGAGGTCAGAAAGCGCCGTCGCCTCGCTCATGAAGGTATCCATTGAAACGTGAAAAGGGATCAGCTTCTCGTCGAGATAGACCTCCCGCCATGTTTCGGCGTCAGGGTTTGAGTAGCACCCGTTGTAGTAATGCCTGATGTATACGGATACCTTCTGGCGCCCTTCCTTTATCATCTGTGCCACATGATGGCTCACTTTGTGCTCCGCCAGAGGATATTCGTGCGGGTGAGCAAGTTCGCTCTTCTCCTTCGGTGCAGGCGGCTCAGGCTGCGGCTGATTGAATGATACTCCCCTCGGAAGGCAATAGCCGCCCTTCTCTTCGATGCTGCCGGTGACTATGTTCAGGAGCATCGTGCACTTTTCGCTGTAAGCGCCATTGAAGTGCTTGGCCGGCCCTCTGTAAGTATATGTAGTGCATCTCGGAGCGGCCAGCGCGAACTCTATGGCTATCCTCTCGATGTCCTTTGCCGGAACGGTGCTGACCTTCTCCGCCCACTCGGGAGTGAACTGCTTCAGATACTTCGCAAGCTTGTCCGCAGGATAATTTGTCCAACGGTTTATGAAGACCTCGTTATGGAGCTTGTTCTTCATGATCACATTGCACATGGCAAGGGCCACTGCCGCATCCGTCCCCGGGAAAATGGGGAACCACTCATCAGCCTTGCCCGCGGTATTCGACATCCTCGGGTCGAAATAAACCAGCTTGGCGTGATTATCGACCCTGCCCTCGACCACGCGCTGAACGTACGGGTTGTGGAAATAGCCAGCTTCATAGATATTGGCGCCGAAAATCAGCATGTACTTCGTATGCGTGAAGTCCGGCGTCTCTATATCCGGGCCCCATGTTGCCTGCATGCCGACCTTTTTGCTCGCTTCGCATATTGAGGTATGGTTGAGCCTGGTGTCAGAGCCGATGGCGTTCATAAACCGGTTATCAAAGCCGAACCACCTGTTCCTGCCGATGTGAAGAGCTGTCTCGTTGAGGCTCCCCTTCCCGGTCTTTGCCCTGTCAAGAACATCCTTCATCCTGGCGGCGAGCTCCTGATAGGCTTCATCCCAGGTTATCCTCTTCCACTTGCCTTCGCCGCGCTTGCCGGCCCTCCTCATTGGATAAAGGATCCTATCGGGGTCATAGAGCTGATTCGTCCCCGCGTTCCCCTTCGCGCACAGCTTACCCCTGTTACCGGGGTGTTTCGGATTGCCTTCGAGTTTTACGACCCTCCCGTTTTCTATGAATGCGAGCCCCCCGTCCTCGACATTGCATTGGAGGCATGTGTACGGGATGGCCTCCACCCTTGGAGCGCCGGTGACATGGTCCGCCGTGACCCCTCCGTCAGCGAACTCCATTGCCTTCAATATCTTCGGCCCCAAGGCCACGGTTGCCGTGGCGGCGGCGCCTATCTTCAGAAAATCTCTTCTCTTAAGCCCCATTGCAGCACCTCCGGTCTATGTCAGGGGGATTATCTGCCCGCCATAAACGATTATGTATCTGAGGACGAAGACCCCCACCAGTACCATCGCGGATATAAGCGCCGTCATCCCAGCCCTTGGTTCTGCCACCTTCGCGAGCAGGTTCGACCATGAGACGATTACGGGAACTACGAGCCCGACGACGACAAGCCCCGCCCAGAAGACGACAGACAGCCCGCCGCTCAATATCTCGCCCGCTGCCTCCCTGCCCAACTGCGACGATGTGGATGCCGTTATAATGAGAAACCCTACAAGCAGAAGCTGAAATATGAGGAGCACCGCGTTGGCAGTATTAAGCGAAGAGAGCCCTTTTTTCACACCTGAGAGCGAGACGATAAGGGATATGGCAGCGATGCCGGTAATGAGGGAAGCCACCATGAATATAGGGATTACCGACCCGTTCGACCAGATCGGTCTCGCGTCCGTGGCGATATTCAGCGCGACCGCCGTATAGGCTGACACCCCGACGGCGCAAATCGAGCCTAAGATGAGTATCAGTTTTTTATAACTCTTCACCGCCTCCATCCCTCTCTGAAGCGCTATGTTCAGGAGCGAGAACAAGCCGAGGCCCATAAGGAACCAGACCCCCCATGTAAGCGGGGCCGTAATGCTGCCCCTGTACATGAGAGTTATGAACCTTAATGGTCTGTCGAGATCAAGAATGAGTATTGGCACATCGACCATTATCGAAAGGAGCGCGAGGTACGCCCCGATCGAGGCTATTTTTTTGTATTTTTCATCATCAAGATATGAGGCGGCCGCTGAAGCGATGAATGACCCTGCCGCCATGCCGCTCAGAAAAAAATGGATGACTATCAGCATCCCCCATGGGACCAGACCTTCGCCGAAAAAATGAGGCACATTATACGAAACAATGCCGTTCATATATCCCCCCTCTGCTCTAACAACCCTTCCGTTCCGGCGATCGATGTAACCCCTCCCCTGAGCGTTTCCACATATTCCTCAAGCCCGATATAAAAGACCGAAGGGTCATTGCCGGTCGCCGGATTGAGCTGCTTTACTGGGTTCCTGGCCACATAGCGCGATATCTCGCTGCCGGGGTCGTTGAGGTCGCCGAATATCCTTGCCCTCCCCAGACAACTCTGGACACAGGCGGGGAGCAACCCCTTCTCAATGCGGTGCACGCAGAAGGTGCACTTGTCTGCGGTCTTCGTGACAGCGTTCAGGAAGCGCGCGTCATAAGGGCAGGCTGTCATGCACGAGCGGCACCCGATGCATTTATTATTGTCGACGACGACCGCGCCATCCCCCCTCTTATAGGTTGCCTTTGTCGGGCAGACCCTTACGCAGGAAGGGCTCTTGCAGTGGTTACACAGCCTCGGCAGGAATTGCCTCGTCACGTTCGGGTAGGTGCCCTTGTCGACATATTTCACCCACGCCCTGAATACGCCTACCGGGACCTCGTTTTCAGCCTTGCAGGCAATCGAACACGCGTGGCACCCGATGCAGCGCCTGAGGTCTACTACCATCCCCCAGCGGACCTTGCTGCCTGCCCCTTCCTTTTCACCTACGTAATGCTGATCATTTCTTTCCATGAAAACCCTCCATCATGACTCCGTGAAGGCCTGCCGAAGTTCATGGCCGGCCATCCTATGGATGATGGCCAGCCCCATGAATTGTCCGGCGCTATTGCGCGCTTTCCCTGTCACTTAAAATTCAAGCTGCAGCCTTGAGAAAACAAGTGTCTCGTTCCTCGTGGACTGATTTGCCGCGCCCAACGCTACGCTGTCTGGATGGCCCTTGCCAAGCATGGCGTAATCGACCCCGGCCTCGAAGGTCAAGTTCTCCCAAACAAGGTACTTGAGCTGGGCGTAAAGGTCGGTGCCGATATATTTCTTGAAGCCCGCCGCAGCATCCGTGTGCGAAAACCACCCTGCCGCCGCATATCCTTCAAGCTTGTCTGTTATAGGTATGGCCGCGTTGGCCTGGATGGTAACCAACCCGTTGCCGAGGTTCGTGTTGCTCGTGGCATAACCGCCGCCGTCTATGTTCACGAAGCTCGTGTCAACACCGGTATCCGTGGGTCCCTGCACATTGAGCTTGCCGGTGTAGCCCCAGTACCCTGTAGTCCCTACGATCGACATCGGGGTTATAAAGGAGTTGGCGCTGTCCTGCGTAGCGTCACCGAAGTCTTTGTCTCCACTCGCGTATATGCCCAAGAGGCCGACTTTGGCTTTACTCACCGGGACTTTTACTTCGGCCTTCACGGCAAAGCCGGAATTCTTTCTCTCCGTTGGATTTACTCCGGAAGGTGGGACCTTCCTTTTTCCCCGGTTATATATGGCAAACGCGTTGAGGTCGACTGAGCTGAGTTTTCCATTGTACCTTACGCCTGCGTAGTACTCGTTCGTCGTGCTCGCGCCGGTCACCGAACTGGTAGGCTTGGTATTGTCGTTCAGGGCGTAGAAGGAGGCCCCGAACCCGCTCTTTGTGTCAACGTCAAAGAACCATTGGTCAAGGTCGTCCGCAGGGTGGGAGCTCTCCGCGCCCTCATCCAGATTTCCATGGGCCATGCGCATTTCGACCCCCTCGACATTACCGAGGAGCATGTATGTGAGCGGGTTATAGTCCCAGTCGCCGCTGAAAAGCGTATCCCCGAATTTATCCGACATAGGCACCAGCCCGGCGACCAGCGTGAAATCCTGATGGTTCGGTATGGGGGCCGAGATATAACCGTGCCGCAGTGCGACCACGGGGTCTCCGCTGGAGGAGCCGTCAAGGGTGTATCTTGCGTTGGAGACATTTGAATTTATGTGGCCGATATTGAGCTGGATGTGGGCCTTAACGCCGTTGTCCCACTTGTGATCAAGGGTAGGCCTGAACCTGAGCCTGGAGGCCTGTATATCATCGCCTCTTGTAAAAACATTCTCCTTGTTAGCGTCCTGATAATAAGAATTGATCCTGAATTGCCCGTGCCACTCGGTTTCAACAGCACAGGCATTTTCCATTCCTGAGGAATAATTTGCGCAGAAAAACAGGACAAACCAAAAAATACTCTTCTTCGACATTCGGCTCCTCCGTTTTTATCAAACCTTTGTTTGAAAAAAGCGCCTTGGCCTTGTAACCTCCTTAAATGTATTTGGAGTCTTGGATTTGAATTAACAAACGCCGGCACTGTCCTAAAATATCAGACATGCCACGGCCGCAAATCAGAACGGAAAAAAGTATTTTCGCGAAACGAACAGGGGTGAGCTCAGAGTTGTGGTTTTTAAGGCAAGAAGTAGAAGAAGAGTAACAAGAGAATGGATAGACAATTATGAGACCACTATTAGTCATAACAGTACTCTCTCTGTCAGCGCACACGCGAGGGCCGCGGTGCATTAAAAAGTTGCTATCTCGCGGATGTATATCCTCCCCTAGCGAAATTCAAGTTAAATTGTACGGATGTCAGAGCTTATCGCCTTTCATTTACGCTGTCAACTTGTTGCGCGTTCAACATCTTGTTCAAACCATCAAGTCGGGTCGTTCTGCAATTAAAGTTACTGAGCGGTATGACCTTTACGATATCTTCTTTAGCTGGAAAGTATGCGACTTCAGGCATCACGACAAGGGAATTCGAGCGGATAAGGCTTCGAAAGAATGCCAGAGCCCAGCCTGCCAGAGATGTTGTCTTAGCTATTATCATCATAAAATCTGCAACGGGGCAAAATACCGACATTTATCTATCGCTGGTATTTTGTATCCGCCGGTTCAATAGCGAAGAGCAACACTTGGGAGAGCAGGGATGGATAAATCAGGCGTTCACATGTTTCATCGATCTGCTTTGTGTTTGGTGTCTTGGCATGAGTCTTAAGTGGCTGTCTGTCTTGAATGATTAAGGATGAGATATCCGGCTCCGCGCATATTGCAGGTCATCTTGCCGTCGAAGCCGCAACCAGATCTAGCAGCCTGGGAACTTCCCAACAACCTTTCAGATAAAAATCAGCGAAGGTCTTTCTTGAAGTGCCTATCCTTATCGTTAGCCCTTTTTTGCGCAGCGCCTTGAAGGCGGTCTCGTCCGTCCGGTCATCCCCCACGTATATCGGTAAATGGTCTCCCCCGAGATGGCGAAGTATCCAGAGAACGGCCTGCCCCTTGTCCCATGCCGCGTCAGGCGTCAGCTCCAGGACCTTTTTGCCCTTGATCACGGTAAAAGGCCCGTCGCCGCAGTGCCTCGCCACCGCGCCGTGGAATGCCCTCCTTACATACCGGACTTCCTCCCTGGCGACCTCACGGAAGTGAAGGCACAGGGTAAAGCCCTTATCCTCGAGCCGAGCGCCGCTGACGCCCTCGATCTCTTTAGAGACCTCCTGCTTCACCTTCCTTAAAGCCTGCCTCGATGAACACGCGCACGGGTGCGTGTAGCGCACAGATGGCCCCGAGATATCCAGCCCGTGCGATCCTGCGTAATAGACATTCCTGATGGCGACCCTCTTTCTTATATCAGGCAGCGTCCTTCCGCTCACTATCGCAAGGCGGCAGCCCCCGGAGACGGCAAGGAGGCGGAGCTTTTCCTTTAAGGCCGCGGACAGGACGCAGCTGGACGGGTCGCTCTGTATAGGGACCATCGTCCCGTCGAAGTCAAGGAACAAGACGGTCTTTCGCCCTGGCCTGGCTATCCTTGAGGCATGGTCCTGGTCAGTGAAAAAATACCCTGGCGTCATTCGCCGCTCCTGGCAACGGACTCTGGCGCGCGCAACCTGGCTAGCTCGCTTATGAGTGTCCCGGCCCAGCAATAGATATTGTTCTCCCTGACCACGGCGCGCATGCGCCTCATCCTCTCCACCCTTTTTTCGTCCTCCATCGTAAGCGACAGATATATCGCGTCTGCCATCTCCTCGATGTCGTACGGATTGACGATGAGCGAGTCCGTGAGCTCGCGCGATGCCCCTGTGAACTTGCTCAGTATAAGCACTCCGTCCTCGTCGTCCCTTGCCGCCACAAACTCCTTGGCAACGAGATTCATCCCGTCATGAAGGGAGGTCACCATACAGACGTCCGCCGCCTTGTAAAAAGGGATGATCGTCTGGTGGCTGTGGTGGGCCTTGAGCAAGACGACGGGCTTCCATCCCTTTGTCCTGAAACGCCAGTTTATCCTGTCGGCCATCTCTTCGACCTCGGCCACCAGGTCGTGGTACCTCTTGATGTAGGTCCTGCTCGGAGCGCCGAGCTCCACAAAGGTGAACCTCTCGATGAACTCGGGGTATTTCTCAAGGAAGCGCTCGACCGCCTTGAAACGTTCAGGGATACCCTTGGTATAATCGATGCGATCGACGCCTATGCCAAGGTATTGTGCATGTATGCCGGTCTCCCTGAAGATGTTTTCCTTCAGGGCCTCCCTTTCTCCGGCGGCGGCCGACCTGGAAGATGTGCCGTTGAAATCAACGCTTATGGGTAACGGCTTCACCAATGTCACGCCCTCGCCCCTGTTAACGGAAAACATCTCCCAGTTGACCTTCGCCTGGAGGAAACTTTCGACGGTGTCAAGGAAGTTGTTGCAGTGGGACTGTATGTGAAAGCCGATGATGTCGGCCCCGAGCATGCCGGCCAGTATCTCCTGGTGCCACGGGCAGATGCCATAGGCCTCGGGGTTCGGCCATGGGATGTGCCAGAAGATGCCCACCCTTGCGTCCGGGCGCTTCTCCTTGATCAGCAGCGGCACAAGCGCGAGGTGGTAGTCCTGTATGATGACCAGCGGGGATTCCTCCCCTGCTATCTCCTTGAGCAGCGCCTCAGCGAACTTAGCGTTGACCTCCTGGTACTTAACCCAGTCCTCAAGACGGAATAAGGGCCGTGTGTGCGTGTTGTGGCACAGGGGCCAGATGCCCTCGTTCGAAAAGCCGTAATAGTAGCCGGCCTCCTCATCCTTCGTAAGCCACACCCTCCTCAGTGTGTAGGACGGTTCCTCGGGCGGGACGCGCAGCCTGCCGCAGTCGTCCGTTGCCTCGCGGTCCGAGTCTCCGCTCCCGTGAGCGACCCAGACGCCATCGCAGACGCGCATCACAGGGTCAAGAGCGGTTATAAGGCCTCCGGCCGGGACAATGCACTTTACGTCGCGCCCTTCCTTCATATGCATGTAGGGCTCGCGATTCGAGACGAGGAAGAGCTTTTTGCCGCCCAACTCCACCTTCATCTTTTCCTTGAGCCTGTTCGGAGTCCACAAAGACTCGGAGTGGACGCGCAGCTTTACCTCCTCGTCGGCCCTCTCGCGGGCTACGGCGAGGCTCCTGGCCATCTCGGCGACCTCCTTGACCAGCGGGGCCAGCACGTCGCCCCTGGGCCTGTCCACAGACCTGGCGCCCTTTTCTTTGCCGAGGCGCAGCTCCCTCGCCCAGTCCGAGATGTGTGCTATAGGTCCGGTGATGGACCAGCGGACGACCAGGACCGTTATCACCACTATCGACAGGGACATTGTGAGCAGGCGGACAAAATTGTACTTCCATATATCCCTCAATCTGAGGTCGATAAACGAGGGGTCGTACAAGAGAGCGAGGCCACCGATCACGCTCTCGCCCTGCACTACCGGCAGCGCGTAGACATAAGCCCTTTCGCCTCCGTACTGCGCAAAACCGCCTATAGCCCTGTTCTCGGAGATAGCGGTCACTATCTGCTCAGGTGGACCCGATATCTTCAGTTCAAGCCCTGAGGTCAACGCCAGCGGTATGCCGTTGAAGTCGTATATGGCTACGCCCTTGAGTCTCTCGCGGTTGCCAAACTTCTCCGAAATAAGCCGCAGCCTCTCCAGAGACCTTCGCTCCACGAGCGGCCCTACCGATTCCTGCAGGCTCTCCGCAAGCACATTGGCACGCCTTTCTATCTCTGCCAAAAGCCTGCCTCTTTCCACTCTGACCTGATAGGCAGTGAAAGCGACGGTCACAAGGGTTACCGCGATAACAAGAGATACTACGAGTCGTATTGTGATCTTCATGTCAGCTCTATCATGCTTTTTCCCTTGTTCTCGATTATATGCCATACGGCCAGATAATCCCTTATCTGCCTCGTTATGAGAAAATTCTTTCTCACATGCTCCCTGCCATGTTCGCCCATCCTTCCTGCCATATCGGGGTTGTTGAGCAACTGCCTTATCCTGAATGCGGCCCCTTCAACAGGGTTGACAAGAAAACAGGTAAGCCCATGGACTATCTGAAGAGGTATTCCGCCTACTGCTCCGCCTATAACCGGCTTCCCCTTCCACATCGCCTCTGACACAGTCAGACCGAACCCTTCATTTCTGAAGGACGACCGCGGCGGCACGCTGCAAGGCGTTGATCTCTTTATCGCTTGAGACCGGCAGAGGAAGTATGAAGCTGTCAGGGTCGTCCTCGGCGTGCTCCCTCACCTCTTTTAAAACCGCGTCACCTTCCGGGTCGTCCGCCGCCGTGCTCCCGGCGAGGACAAGGACGCAGTCGTTATACTTCTTTACGATTCTGTATGCCTTTATTACGCCGGAAGGGTCCTTGAACCTGTCGAACCTCGACACCTGAAGTATGGAAGGCCTGTCCGCCGGTATCCGGAATCTGTTCAATGTCTCATGTATCTCCGCCTCGCTCAGATCCATGTTTTTCTCGCTCAGAGGGCCTATCGACGGCGCGATGCTGAATTCGTCCATATTCATCGTGCTGGCGAACTTCGCGACGGAGAAGATGGCGGCATCGTATTTTTCCGAATGCCTGGATATCAGATCATAGACCTCTTTTTGAGGGTTCGACAGATCTATATGGCACCTCCAGACCCATTTGCCTGTCTTTCTGCGCCCGATAAGCAGAGCCGGCTGAGGGTCATGCACCATCACGAGATCAGCGTCCCGTCTATGTCTGTAATGACTATCATCCTTGCCATCAGCCAATACCTCTTAATGAGAAAAGCAGAATCATACTCGTAACGCAGGCCGTAACTAAGGCAACGGTATCCAGGACAGCCCTAATGTCATCAAAACAAGATTATCGCTGAATCCACTCTGCAGAACCTGGCTTTTAAATCCTTACAGGCAAAAAAAACAGGCTAACAGGGACAGAAAACTGTCCCTGTTAGCCTACTCTCCCGGTAGCCTCATATCATTCCCTCAGCCGGGCGCGTCAGTCCGCAAAGATTTTGTATTTACATTATTGCTTCTTTTTCAGTGTCCTGTTAGGTTATCATATCCGCAAGTTGCCTGTCATTAAATATCAGCCCTCCACCATAAGACGGCATTAACAAAAGTATGGATTGATAAACGAAACACTGACCCAGTTATATGCAATAAGGGAATGAAAAGTTGCCGCACTGTTGTAAAACTGTTGTAGACAGGGAGGCTGTAGAGGGACTTAAGGGAATCAAGGGATTATGGTTTTCTGCTGTTTCCTGCGGCAGTCTTTAAGTCAGGGGTTCGATCTCCATCTGCTCCACCAAAAAGAAAAAGGGTTTAGCGATTCCGCTAAACCCTTTTTCTTTTTGCATCGGCATGCCCCCAGGGATCACCCTGCGAACCTGCCAGATTGAATTGACAAGGCCTGTAACGGCCCTGAACGTCTTTGAGGACCCTTCAAAACACTGACCTCACCTCTGCCGTAACGGCAACTGCCTCAGGCAACTGCGATTACAGCCACCAGGACCACCATCACGCCGATATTCGCTATCAGATCAAATATTCCGTATTCTGCCTTCATTCGGGTATCCTCCTTTTAAGGTTGTCTCTCTTTCTATGAACCCAGTATATCAAGGCACCCATTAACGGACGATTAAAGGCAGACTGAGATGACGCAACACTGGGATGGACCCGCGACCCGGCATTTGAAGTAAAAAATGGGGGCAATAGGCCGTGTTTTGACAAAAAAAAGGGCTTATGCCCCCTGAAGGGATCATATATCGTGTCTCTTTTTAGTCTCCCGGCATACTGACCGGGCCTATACAAACATGGAAGCGTCTTATCTATCCGCCCTCTCCATGCACGACTTATGGCTCATCAACCGCCATGAGGCTCTTTCCTTTCAACCCGGTCTTGGGTCTCAGTGGCCCCCGCCGCCGCCCTCCTGCTCGAGCTCGCGGTCGACCGAAGATACATGGTACTCCTCAGAGAACCCGCCCTTAGGTTCTTTGAGCATAAAGAGGCAGAAAAGGAAGCTTACGAAACCGCCGGCGGCTATTATCAGAAAGAACTGGCTCGGCGTAACGAAGGTATAGATGAACAGATAAAAGACAGCACCGACGTTGCCGTACGCGCCGGCAAGGCCGGATATCTGGCCGGTAAGACGCCTCTTGATCGAGGGTATTATGCCGAATGTGGCACCTTCAGCACCCTGGACAAAGACCGAACAGCCAACGGTTATGGCGGTGGCCAACACAAGAGGCCACGCCGAATCCATCATGCCCATGAGCAGGAACCCTATGGCTATCCCTATCATGTAGACCATCATGATAGCCTTCCTGCTGCTGAACCTGTCGGATATCCAGCCTCCAAGAGGCCTTGCGAAGAGGTTCACGAAGGCAAAGGAAGCGGCTATAAGACCCGCTGTGGCTGGAGAAAGAGACCACGTCGCCTCGAAAAACGCCGGGAGCATTGAGACGACTGCGAGCTCCGCCCCAAAGTTGGCGAAGTATGTCGCGTTGAGCGCGGCAACGGAGCTGAACGGGTACTTGTCGTCCTCCGGGACGCCCTTTTTGAGCACAGGCAGGTTGACCCTCAGGATCTGCACTACCTGGAATATGACCACAGCCGCTATGGCCGCGTAGGCGAAATAGGCCCCATTATCGGTTATGTAATTGGCGCTCCTGATCCTCCATACAAGAATGGATAGTATGCCGATGGTCGGTATGGTCCAGACGATGAGCTGGATCATGTCGCCCCAGGTGCTGACCTCAAGGGCCGCTACCCTTCTCGGCCTGCGATGCACCGTGCCGACAGGCCCGTCCGTTATTGCGAACCAGTAGTAAACGCCGTAGGCCATCATCATCAGGCCGCTTAAGGCGATCGAGTATCTCCAGCCGTTATCGCCGCCCCACAGGAGCAAGGCTATGGTCGGAAGCGTCATTGCAGCGCCTGCCGAGCCGAAGTTACCCCATCCTGCGTAGAAGCCCTCGGCAAACCCGATGTCCTTCGGTTTGAACCACAGAGCCGTCATGTGTATACCGACGACAAAGCTCGCGCCGATGGAGCTGAGCACCAGACGGGAGACGAGCATCTGAGCCAGAGTATCGCCGAATGCAAAGAAGAGTGCCGGTATGCCGCAGATCACCATCAGGACTGAGAAGACCCTTCTCGGGCCATACTTGTCAAGGGCCATGCCTGTAATAAGACGCGCGGGGATAGTGAGCGCGACGTTACAGATCGCGATTATCTTAAGGTCCTTGACCGTAAGCCAGTCATTGCTCTTGAGTATCGTGGTCGCCAGAGGAGCCATGTTGAACCAGACGTAGAAGCTTATGAAGAATGCTATCCAAGTAAGGTGCAAAGCCCTTATCTCCGGACTTTTAAACTTGAACAGATCCCGTACCTCCATATGAAGGCGCCTCCTACCGAAATTTTATTTCATGCGAGGCCGTGCTGAGCCTCAGGTGTGGAATACCATGACCGGGCATTTCGCGTGACGGATAAGGTAGGCGCTGACGCTGCCGAGCACCATCTCCTTTATGACCCCGCCGCCCCTCTTGCCGATAACGAGTATGTCCGGCTTTTTCTGATTAACCGCCTCAAGGAGCATCTTCCTCGCGTCCCCGTTGGCCATGACTACATCGACCTCACAGCAACACCCGGCCAGCCGCTCGGCGACCCGCTTGAGCAAGTCGTGCCGCTCCGATTTCTGCTGTTCAAAGAGTTCCTCGTTGATCATGCTCGCATCAGCTGGCCCCTCTACAACTGACACGAGGATCATCTCCGGTCTGGAAGCCTTAAAGAGCTCCACGGCCTGATCCAGGGCCTTCTGAGCGTTCTCAGATCCGTCATGACAGACCATTATCTTCATACTCATATTTTGCCAAACCTCCTATAAAGACGCTGTTCACGCAGACAGTCGATTAAAAAGAACAATTCCGACTCGTAAAAAACACTACCGATATCAGGCATTTTCAGGCGGACAACGTGGCATATCACCTCCCTTCAAGAAACCTGCGGGTACACCTGTACGCTTGAGGCGCAAAAATGCTTTTTCAGGTTCGCTCAGACAAGATACAAAGACCAAACAATTTTCATATCGTCATTCAATGCTTGGTGTAGTGTTTTATAAATTTAAACAACCCTTAATCAACGACTTAACAAACTGACAGTCCGACTGCCGGGCTACAATACGCCATGCAGCGTATCGGCGAGATCAACATGGAAAACTGCGCGGCGTTGTGACCTTTGCCTGCCTCCTGTTTATAGTCTCCATTTCATATTATAGCAGAGAGAAGCCCATCGTAGTCCCCCCCCCGTGTCATTATACTTAAAATTTTCTAACATATTCAGCCATAAGGCAGACCAAAGGCGAGGCCGTTATCGGCCCTGAGTCCGGGAGGGGACGCTTCCCCGATCTTACCCACGAAGGGCGCAAGAGAAGCAAGGCCTGCGAGCGTTTTTTACATCTGATAAGAGACGAAAGTTCCAATCAAGCCTCAGATAACAAGTCTCCTCCTCTCACCTTTTTCAAGCAACTCAATCAACCTCAAAAATCAACAAGGCCTTCAAAAAAACAGCCCTGTCAAGCAGGCTCGGACCTACCTCTTATTTTATTGGAACAACGCGATTTTAAAAAATCCTGAGGCGAAATCCTCTCCGGTTGAAGTTTGAAGAAATAGGATATAAAAACTTTGGACATAGCCCTGTATTTTGTTATAATAAAAAATCTCAGAAAAGCGCTATAACCATTACCAAGCCAGCCGCTGCGGATCAGGCGGGTTTGCATGCACAAAAAAACTCGCCGAAAAAATGATGATAAAAAAAGCTGTTCTAGCCCTGACACTCCTGGTAGCATTCGCGTTTGACGCCTATGGCGCTGAACTCTTCGTGCCTGACCATCACAGTACCATACAAGAGGCCCTTGATCAGGCTGCGCCTGGGGATACAGTAACAGTCAAGCCCGGCTCATACTCAGAGAACATCGTCATCAAGAGGCCCGTTACGCTGAGGTCAGCCAACGGCCCGGCCTCTACCGCCATCAATGCCGCTAAAAAAGACGAGCCTGTCATATCCATAAACGACGCGACCGGGGTTTCAATCGAGGGATTATCCGCGACAGGCTCGGAGGTGGCAGGCATAAGGCTTACGAGGTCTTCTGGCGTATCGCTCAAGGGCAATCAGACTACTGAGAACCTCTACGGCATCGCCCTGTATGATTCGAGCGACAACAAGATAGAGAGCAACACCGCTGACCTTAATGAGAACTACGGCATATACCTTGAAAAATCGCACAGAAATACCGTAGTAAAAAACTCCGCCAGCTCCAACGGCGACAGGGGCATATTCATCAGCGCCTCTGACTCCAACACGGTAATCGGCAACACTGCAAACCTCAACACATGGAACGGCATAGTTCTGTGGTCGGCGAAGGGCAACATCATACGCGGGAACAAAACGCTTAGAAACACCTACGGCCTCGTGCTCACGGAATCGAGCGGCAACACCGTAGATGAGAACACATCATTGCCGAACGTCTTCATCATACTTCCGATACTGCTTATATATCTGGGGATACTTCTGTACCTTGTCCAGAAGTACGCCCTGAAATTCCTCTACAGGAGCTGAGATGCAGGAAGTCCTGCTTGACCTGATAAGTATATTCAGCAACATCTCGATCGTGCTGGCAAGCATCGGTCTGATAATAGCCACGTCCAGCTTTATCAGCGGCCTTCAGCTCGTAAAGGCGGCCAGCCGCATAGAGGGCAGGATCCACAAATTTAACGGGATAGCCACGATCGCAATCTACGCCGTCCTCTTTATCCTTTCCATCGTAGACCACGGCTTCAGGCTCTGGCCGATCATCGGATGGCTCTCGGGCCTCTCAATCGTGCTTCTGAAACTCAAGATAGTGCGTGGCAGGAAAAAAAGGGCCCGCAAATACATCAGCTGGATGGGTGCTTGCCTCGTCTTGATCTGGCTCTACATAGTATACATCCACATCCCGCTGTAAAGCCTTTTCATGCCAGGCTCGCCACATATGACCAGCCTTCTTCCGAAAGAAGATCGCGCGGAGGTCAGCATAAGCCGGACCTGGCAAGATGCAGTGCCTCTATTTTTCAAAGACTTTTAAAACCAATAAGCCGCTCTTACAAACGACTCTTCGTCCGTAGCTGAGATGAAAAACCTACGCACCTCTCCTGCCTCTCATGAATCAAAGATACCCGTTCTAAAATCAACTATCTCTCATCTCATAACCAACGCGACAGCGGCAAAACGGTCTTCATAAAAAAACGCCGGAGGCATGAATGCCTCCGGCGTTAACATTACGATATGCGTACTCTGACTGCCAGACGATCTTTAGTGGCCGCAACAGCCGCCATCAGCCATGTTCTGCCTGATAGCAAGCTCTGTCTCATTGAGAAACGCCCTCTTTTCCCTCTCCGACTGACGCGCCTTTCCAAGCACTAAGCGGTCTCCGGGAGGGACAGGGACGAACGCGGCTTCAACACGCCTCATACCGTCTATGATCGTCTTTCTGGCCGCATCATCGATGTACTTGTTGACCATCTGGAAGAACTCGTTGTCTTCCTTTCTGATATGACTCTTGAGGCTTACGATCATGGAGATGAGAACGCTGTCGTTTATGACATTATCCTCAAGGGCGCTTCTGAAGGCGTACAGCAGCGACATGACCTCTCTATGGTCTTCCTTGATGATCTGCACGAGAGACTCGCCAAGAGGGACTACCTCGGTCATCGCAGGGACAAGCACCTCTTCCTCCTTAACCCCGGAGTGGAGCATGAGCTTGTTGCCGAGATCGCAGGTGGATATCCATAGAGCGTCTATGTTCCTCTTGCTCAGATGGTTTTCAACCACGTCAAGCCACTTGAGTATATCCATGTGCTCGGCTATGAGAACAGCGATCGGGTCGTTTGAAGGGTCCAATTCGCGAGGCCTCTTGTCCATCCCGGTATCGCTCTTCTTCAGGTTAAGCACCTTGAAGGGCCTTGAAAACCCGAGACGGCAGTAACCTTTGGGGCTCTTAAACATCCCTTCCTCTTCGCAAGAGGAAGCAAGGTCGTTAAAAAAGCCCTCTTCAAGCTCAAGGAGACCTTCCCTGCAATTGGCCGCGCACGACGGGCTCATGCAGCGATACGTTATTTCAAGCATCTGTTTTGCCATTTGTTTGTCCTCTCAGCTATAAGGCCCGAAGCTACGCGTTGCCTACCGTCTCGTTCTTTGGCAATACCGGCACGCCGAACTTCTCGTTGAAGGTCGTTACTACGTACAGAAGCGTCCTGTGGTTAAGAAGAAGCGCCTCGTAGAGCTTGGTCTTGGAGAGCCCGTCGTAGTAGAACTCGTAAGAAAACTGGATCTGCTTGACGTTGCTCTTCTCATCAAGGTTCATGTCGTAGCTGTTCTTGAGGAAGATCAGGTCCTTTCTTATCTCCCCGTAAAACTTCTCCTTCTCTTCATCGGTCATGGTCTTGATCTTCTCAAGGTGCTCATTTGCGACTGCCACGCCGTTAAGTACAACTACAAGGCCCGGGTACTCCTTAGGCTGCAAGACCCTCTGTCTCTTAAGCGAGCCAAGCGGGTAATCTATCTCGAAATGAAAGGATGCCTGCTCGTCCTTTATCTCCTTGATCTGGTGCTGGTTCTCTTCAAGCCACTTCTGAATCGCCGCTTTTGCCTGGTCTACCGTAGTGATCTCCATCCTAAAAAATCTCCTTTTATATTAATATTTCACCTGCTTCAGGGTGTTCTAAAATAATACTACACATTGAAAAACTTGTCCAGAGATATGAGAGCATTAATCCATTTTTTCTTATGTTTTCAGGGTCTTGCAGTGTCCGCTAAAAAATCGTTCCGCTTTTTCACGGGCATCAGGCAACCCGGAAAATAATCAAAGCGATAGACTTTTGCGAAGGAGCGACGGCCCCTGGGAGCGCGCCATGACCATCGGTCGGTACGTTGGCTGAAATGCGCATTATCCGATAGCTCCGGAATCAAAGAGCAAGTCACAACAACAAAACCCCCGGAGGTCCGGGGGTTTTGTCGTACGCTCTTGATCCGATAAAAGAAACTGTCCTAAAACAGCCGCACACCCTTCAGGCAGTCACGATCCGGCCTGAGGAACGACCTTGGGATTGATACCAGACCATCCAAAACAAAACAAGACAAGACCCACGCTCAATAGAGGCCTTAGCGATAGCAATCTTAACCTGCGTCTCACAAGAAAAGCCTTACATGCTCCCTGTTGACCCGCGTCTGCGCATCAACGGATCTACAGAGGCTTTAGGCGATCTAGGTCCCCTGCGCGGCCGGACCTTCGGTTTTAAGCGACTGACAGACCTGTGAGCACCTTGTGCAGTAATGGGTATGGGTCAGGTCGTACTCCGTGGAAATCGGGCAAGTACTGCATATACAGTCCTTCTCCCACTGGATCTTTTTGGACGTGCCGATCGGCGGGAAACAGTACCCTGTCGGAGCGTCCCCAGCCACATAGGTAGGGCACTTCTGGCATTTGCAGCTTTTAAGCACATACTGCATTTTTTTTTCATACTCCGCGTCGCTCAATCCTTCGATCCCAAATCTGTCGATCCTGTCGAATTTACCCATCTTTTTCGCCTCCATGTTTTAGCGGTTCTCATGTTTGACATATCTTGACGTCCGGATACTTGAAGTATATCAGAGAGCTTCTGCCCGTCAAGGCGTCAAAGAGAGGTAAATGTAAAAAACAAAAAAAGATCAAAGATAAATCTCTGGAAGGGAACCGCGAGGTATCAGAGCGATAGATCGGCATCCTACGGTCGGCAAAAAATGGTCGAGGACTCCGGGAAAAACCGGCAGTAAGGACGGAGCGTTGCAGCTCAAAGCTAAATAAAAAAGGGGAGGACTCGTCGTCCTCCCCCCCGTTATAACCATGCAAAGATCCTTTTACAGAACTAGCAAGGAACCTCAGCGCCCTTCCTGTTGTAGAACCACCAGTTAAGGAGCGTACCTACTGCACAGAACACGATGAGACCCCAGAAGAAGTTCTTTGCGTTTCCTGTGCTCGATATGGACATGCTGATCAACATCGAGAATATGAACGGGCCGTAAGCAGCAACCGCGCCTGTGAAACCAAGCACGCCGCCTGCCTGCCTCGGTTCGAATATGATCGGGATCTGACGGAAGGTCGATGCGTTGCCTATTCCGGAGAAGAAGAAGATCGCGAACATGAACCAGTAGAACGTCGGGAACTGCTCAACACCCGTCGGGGTAAGGGACGGCATGATGAGGAACGAGAATACGATGACGCCGATGCCGCACAGCGTGGTTATGATAGCGCCGCCCGTCTTATCGGATATGAACCCGAATATGACACGGGAGGACGCGCCGATAAGCGGACCGTAGAAGGCGTACTTAAGCGGGTCAGGAGCGCCCTGGAAGCCGCCGTATATCGCCTTTATCATCATCGGGAACGCGGCAGCAAGACCTGAGAACGAACCGAATGTCATGAGATAGAGTACCGTCATGATCCAGGTGTGCTTGTTTCCGAAGATATCAAGCTGCTGCGAAAATGAAGCCTTGATCGGTATGGATTTAAGCCAGATGAAAGAAGCTATGCCGAAGATAACGAGCAGAGGCACGTACCAGAGCATGCCGTTCTGGAGCCATATATCCTTCTTCACTACCTTCTTCACGATTACGTCGGTTACCGCGCCGGCTTCGTCCTTCTTGACCGTTACTGTGAAGTTCTTGGTCGCCTCGGACTCCTGCTTGGTAACATCCTTGACGCCTGTCGCGTCCTTTGTGACAACGAGAACGGCGGCAAGATCAGGGTTGGTTATCGTGATGTCCTTTACGATGCCACCATCTTTTACTGCTACTACTTCCTTGATCTGATCAGCCTTGGTGAAGAGCTGCGGGCCGCCGGCTACCGCACCAAAAGCGGCAAAACCGATGATCCAGGGTGTGACGAACTGGGTAAGCGAGACGCCGAAGTTGCCAACGCCGGCCTGTATGCCGAGCGCAGCGCCCTGGAGCCTCTTCGGGAAGAACATGCTTGTGGAAGGCATGAACGACGAGAAGTCGCCGCCGCCGAAACCGGCGAGGAAAGCGAGGAGCATGAACATGCCCCAGGAAGTCTCTGGGTTCATGACAGCTATCGCAAGACCTACGCACGGGATGATCTTCAGAAAGTTAGCTACGCCTACGACCATCCTGGTGCCGAATATCGGTACCACAAAAGTGTGTATCATCCTCAAGGTACCGCCGGCAAGACCCGGCATGGCGGCAAGCCAGAAGAGCTGGTTGTTATCGAACTTGAAGCCTATCTGCGGAAGGCGCACGACAAGGGCGCTTACTACGAACCATGTGGAGAATGAGAGTATGAGGCTGACCGTCGTGATTATAAGAGTCTTCCACGCTATCGGACTGCCTGTTTCATTCCAGAACTGCTCGTCATTCGGTTCCCATCTCTGTAACCATGACATAGAGGTGACTCCTTTTCTCATCGATTTAAAGCAGGTTAAAACAAAACGAAACGCTTGGGCTGAAAGTGTCCACCAGGACCTTAAGGCCCGCAAGATGCATGTATTATGGCAATTTGTAAGACTATACACTGCATTATACGGCTCTGCAACTCTTAAAAAACAGGGGCGGGCTTACGCCCGCCCCTGTTCTGTTACTTAGGCTGCACGATATTGACAGTCTGACCGCCTCTTCTGTACCATCTCACGACCTGATAAGGCCTTACGAGGTACTTGTAGGGGTTGATGACTACGAAATGCGCGAGCCTTGAGAACGGGATCAGCCCTATGAAGATAAGAGCGTTGAATATGTGCACCTTCGTGATAAGAGGAAGGTTGGCGACATAATCGACGTTTGGCTGAAACTTGAGTACCGACCAGATCCAGGGTACAGCGGAAGCTGCGTACCAGTTGGAGCCCCACCTGTAAAGAACGGCGTTGCCGATGCCGGTAAGCACCTGGATAAGGAGGACGATCAGGATAAGAACGTCCCATGAGGATGTAAGAGCCTTCACCCTTGTGTTCGTAAGCCTTCTGTAAATGAGGGCGAGAAGGCCGAACAGCGCGAGGAACCCGAGGGACAGCGCGGTAAGCTCGAGTATGTAGAGCCTTACCGGTACGCTGTTCCAAAGCAGGAAACCCTTCGGTATGAAGAGCCCTACTATGTGACCGAGAAGCAGGGTCACGATCCCGTAGTGCCAGGGGAAAGAGCCGAAGAACAGCGTCTTGTTCTCAAGGAACTGAGACGACTGGCTCGACCAGCTGTACTTGTTTGTTGTGAATCTCCATATGGCCCCGACCACCGCTATGGTCACGAGTACATACGGCATTGCGCCGAATAAAATGTTGTTCATTTGTATCAGACCTCCTTCACATCTTTATCCAGGACTCGATAGATGACGCTTATGAGGTGGCTATAGATGTTCTTTTTGTTTTTTTCGAAGTTTTTGTACAGCTTCTCCATCGACTTGATGAGGAAACTTTCCCTGAAGTTGCGCTTCAGTTCCTCATCATCCAAGAATCCCAGAAATTGAAGCACAACCGGGAGATTATCGGGCAACTCTCCTTTTGAGATCTCATCATAAGGAAAGTTCTTATCCTTGTACATCGCCTTGATGGACGCCAGGCTGTTTGAGCGCTTGAACCCGTCAAAGATGTGGAATCCCATGTCGAGTGTATAGTCGCTCGTCAGCTCGAAAGTGTACGAGTATACCTGTTGAAGATCATCGAGGGATACGCGTCCGAGGTCATTGTTGAACCTCTTGAACTCTTCGAGTACCTCGGGAGGATACCGGGTCTCGGCCTCGAGTGCCCTGAGGCACTCTTCGGCTTTCGGCCTGATATCCTCCTTCGGATACACAAGCAATACAGCAAGGAGCGTGTACAGGTCTTTCACCGTACCCGTTTCCATCTATTACCAAGTCCTCCCGGGGAACTCCTTCCTCTTCGGACCGAAGCCGACGGAACCCCTCTTCTCGTACATCGTCCTCGGGTCTACCGTGGTCATGGACTCACGATGCGTCTCAGGGATCACGAACCTCTCCTGGAACGTCGAGAGAGCCACGAGCTTGAAGATCTCGGTAGCATCCTCAGGTGTGATGCCGACCGAAGCAAGAGCGGCCTTAGCGGCGCTGTCGCCGATGTCGCCGACCCTCTGCTGACGGACCCACAGCCTTACAGCCATCTGCTTCTTGAGCGACTCGATGACGACCTGCTCGTTTCCTGCGGACAGCATGTTCGCAAGGAACCTTACCGGTATCCTCATCTTGTCTATGGAGTTGAAGAACTCCACTGACTCGGCGTCAAAGGTCCCGCCGTTGTCAGCCTTGGCGCTGTGGAGCACCGGTGAAAGAGGCGGTACGTAGAAGTTCATCGGAACGGTCCTGAACTCAGGGTGGTTCGGCATGGCGATTCTCCACTTCTTGAAAAGCTTGTAAGAAGGGGAATCCTGCGCGGCCCTGATCCAGTTCTCGTCGATGCCGGCCTTTCTGGCCTCTTCGATAACCCTCGGATCGGACGGATCAAGGACTATGTCCCTCATCGCGTCTACGAGTCTCTCGTCAGGCGTCTTGGCGACGTCCTCGATCTTATCGGCGTCATAGAAGAGCACGCCAACGAACCTGATCCTGCCTGTGCAAGCATGAGCGCAGGCGTTAGGCTGGCCTGTCTCTGTCCTCGGGTAGCAGAATATACACTTCTCAGACTTTCCATTCGCCCAGTTGTAGTAAGGCTTCTTGTACGGGCAAGCGCTTACGCAGAATCTCCAGGCGCGGCATGTGTCCTGATCGATAAGGACGATGCCGTCCTCTCCCCTCTTGTATATGGCGCCTGACGGGCAGGAAGCCACGCACGCTGGGTTGAGGCAATGGTTGCAGATCCTCGGGAGATAGAAGAAGAAGAGCTTATGGAACTTGGTAAGCATCTCTTTTTGCGACTCCGAAAGGCCCTTGAGGTTCGGGTCGTTGGCGGCGTACAACGGGCTTCCGCCCAAGTCGTCGTCCCAGTTCGGCCCGAGGACTATCTTCTCCATGAACTCGCCAGTGATAAGAGACTTAGGCCTGGCTACCGGCTGGTCGTCGCCGGCCGGTGCGTTAAAGAGGTTCTGATAGTCGTACGTAAACGGCTCGTAATAGTCGTCTATCGTCGGAAGGTTCGGCTGGAAGAATATATTCGCGAGGGTCCTGATCTTGCCAGGGCCCTTGAGAAGCTTCAGCCTCAGTGAACCGCCGGAGACTTCCCAGCCGCCCCTGTACCTTTCCTGATCTTCCCAAGTGAGTGGATAGCCGACACCAGGCTTGGTCTCGACGTTGTTCCACCACATATACTCGGCGCCTCTCCTGGATGTCCATACGTTCTTACAGGACACGCTGCAGGTGTGGCATCCGATGCACTTATCCATATGAAAGCTCATTGACAACTGTGCTCTGATATCCATCTTACCACTTCACCTCCTGGTTTCTCATTTTTCTCACCAACACCGTCGTATCTCTGATGATCGGGATCGGACCCCAGGCGTTGAAGCCGTAGGAGAACTGACCGTACCCGCCTGTCATGAGCTGCGGCTTGAGACGCTGCCTGGTGAGCGAGTTGTGGAAACCACCCCTGATCTTGTTCCTCTGCTCAGACTTGGGTATGTTGACTGTCCTCTCCTGAGAGTGGTAGGCAAAGGCGGTTCCGGACGGGATCCTGGCACTTACGACCGCGCGGCATACGTATACGCCGTTGTCGTTGTAAACCTCGATCCAGTCGTTATCCTTGATGCCCACGCTCTCTGAGTCCTTCTCGTTGAGCCAGCAAGAGTTGCCGCCCCTTGAGAGTGTCAACATCCTCAGGTTGTCGTAGTGGGTGGAGTGGATCTGCCACTTGCCGTGAGGCGTGATGTAGTTGAGCATGAGCGCGTCGGTCTTGTCAGACTTCTGCACTTCGTTCATCTTCGCCGGATTCAGCTTGTACTTGCTGGTCGAGAGAGCCTCGCCGAAGTCAAGATAGATCGGGTGATCGAGATAGAAGTGCTGACGGCCTGAGAGCGTTCTCCAGGGCACCATGTGCTCTGTCTGAAGCGTCCATGTGCCGTAGGCTCTGCCTCTTCTGTTGTCTCCTGTCCAAAGCGGGCTGGAGAGCCACCTTCTCGGCTGAGCAACGATGTCGTCATAGGTCATCGACACGTTTCTTTCGCCTGAAGCCATCTCGTGGGCGATTCCATGCACTCTTTCATCAGAGATTATGTACTTTACGCCGTCGTGACAGGACTTGGCAAACTTCCTGGCTTCATGGTAGTGCTCGCCATGGAGACCGGTGTGGTGCTCTTCTTCGTACCACTGTCTGAAGCAGACCTCTCCGTTTGTTGCGCCGGAGAAGGCGAGAACGAAGTTGCAGGCGTCCTTGGCTGTTTCAAGCGAGATCAGCTTCTGGCCGTTTACGTCCTTCTTCTCGATGTGCTCCTGATTGAGGTAGTTCTCGTAGAGGTCCTTGCCGTCGAGCATGATGCCGTGGAAGCCGTACTTGCCCTTCTGGAGCGGTCCGACTGCCGTGTACATCTTGTCTACGTTGGCGTAGTCCCTTTCGATGATCGTGAAGTTCTGGGTCGTCTTGCCCGGGATCATCTCGCATTCGCCCTTCTTCCAATCCTGCACGCCGTTAAGGGCGGGCTGGGATATCTCACCAGGCGTATCGTGCATGAGCGGGGATATCACAAGGTCCTTGACCGGCTTCGGGAAATGCTTCTTCGCGAGGTCGGCGAACTTCTTGGATATGAACTTGAACGCATCCCAGTCACTCTTGGCTTCCCAGTTCGGCGTTACAGCCGCGCCCATCGGGTGGACGTAGGAATGGAGCTCTGTTGTGTTGATGTCTTCCTTCTCGTACCAATGGGCCGTTGGAAGGACGATATCGCAGTACGTCGGGGTCGTGTTCATACGCATGTTAAGGTCGACAAGCAGGTCGAGCTTTCCAAGCGGTGACTCCCTGTACTTCATCTCCTTCAGATGTGGCTTGGCCACTTCGTCGGCGATGAGGTTGTTGTGGGTCCCGAGTACGTACTTGAGGAAGTACTCCTGGCCCCTGGCGCTTGAACCAAGCGCGTTTGCTCTCCATATAAACCAGACTCTCGGCCAGTTCTCCGGAGCGTCCGGATCCTGCTGAGAGAACTCAAGGGAGCCGCTCTTGACCTGCTTCACAACGTGATCGATGATCTCGGCGTCAGTCTTCGCGCCGGCCCTCTGGGCCTCTTCGCAGATGGCGATCGAGCTCTTGTTGAACTGCGGATAGCATGGAAGCCAGCCGAGCCTTACCGCCCTGACGTTGTAGTCAGCGGTATGCGCGTACTCAAGCCTGCTCTTGTCCGGGACGTTGTGATAGTCAGCGATCGGTCCGTCGAACTTGAACATTTCCGTGTTGATGTACCAGAAACTCGGGTTGTTCATGAGTCTCGGAGGCCTCATCCAGTCGAGCGAATGGGCGATCTGGCCCCAAGAGTCGAACATGGCGAGCTTTTCCTGACCGACATAATGCTGAAGACCGCCGCCGTTACGGCCTACGCAGCCGCAAAGCATAAGGGCGTCCATAGCGGTTCTGTACATCAGGTTTGAATGGTACCAGTGGTTGTAAGAGGCGCCGGTGATGATCATCGAACGGCCCTTTGTCACCTCTGCGTTGGCGGCGAACTCACGGGCGACCTGTATGACGCTGTCGCGGCCGATGCCCGTGTACTTCTCCTGCCATGCCGGTGAGAAACCCCTGTCATCATCGTAGTTCCTGCAGTAGTCGCCTGTGAGGCCCTTACGGGCTACACCGCAATGCGCTGCCCTGAGGTCGAATACTGTGCAGACCGGGACCTTGCCTTCATTGGTCTGGACGTACTTTACAGGTACCTGTCTCTTGTACTTCTCAGGCTTGTCGACCTCATAGAAGTTGACCTCTATGGCGTCGTCCTTGAAATCAAGGACCGAGAGAGACGGGTTGATGGTCTTCTGGGTCTTTGCTTCCTTCGGCATTGTGTTCCACTTGCCGTGGTTCTCATGCTTCTGCGGGAACCTGAAACCAACGCCGCCGTTTACGACAACGGCCTTGGCGCCATCTTCGTCCCACATGCAGTACTTCCACTCCGGGTTGTCCTCATCAGAGTACTCGGCGAGGTCGCAGGCCTTGAGCATACGGCCCATCTCGTAGCCGTCCTTGCCCTTCGTGATCTTCACGAGGTGGGTAAGGTCGGTGAAGAGCCTGACGTAGGTCTCGAAGTAAGGCGTCTTCTTGTCTACGTAGAACTCCTTGATGATTACGTGGTTTATCGCCATCCAGTAAGCGGCATCTGAACCGGCCCTGATCGGGACCCAAAGGTCGGCGTACTTCGTGACCTGTGAGTAGTCAGGTGCGCAGACTACAAGCTTCGTGCCGCCGTGCCTGAGCTCGGAGACGAAGTGGCAGTCAGCGGTCCTCGTCATGTTCGGGTTTGCGCCCGTTATGACGGTGTAGCCGGAGTTGAACCAGTCAGCCGACTCACAAGAGTCCGTCTGCTCGCCCCATACCTCTGGCTCCGCGCTCGGAAGATCTGTGTAGTAGTCGTAGAAGCTGAGGTGCACGCCACCGATGAGCTGGTTGTAACGGGCGCCTGCTGCGTAGCTGATCTGCGTCATGGCCGGGATCGGAGAGAATGCGATGATCCTGTCCGGGCCGTACTTCTTGATCGTGTAGATATGGGCGGCCGTTACTATCTCGGCTGCGGTGTCCCAGTCAAACCTGCGGAAACCGCCCTTGCCCCTTGACCACTTGATCTTCTTGTGGAGTTCGGCGTTCTCGACGATGGACCTCCATGCGTCAACCGGGTCCGAGTGCTTCGCCTTCGCTTCTTTCCAGGCATCGATGAGGATGCCGCGCACGTAAGGATACTTGATCCTGACAGGGCTGTAGACATACCAGGAGGCGGATATGCCTCTCTGACATCCCCTTGGCTCGTAAGGAGGCAGCGACTGCTCAAGCTTCGGATAATCGACGGCCTGAAGCTCCCAGGTGATGATGCCGTCCTTTACGTATACCATCCATGAACAACCACCCGTGCAGTTGTTGCCGTGGGTGGACCTTACGGTCTTGTCATACTGCCAACGGTTCCTATAAAATTCTTCCCATCCCCTTTTTCCGGGGTTGATCTCATCTTGTATCCAGGTCGACATTTATCTTCCTCCTTTTCCGCCGTAGTTTCTCCAAAGAGCATCATGAGCCGTGCCTTTGTTCCTGTTCCTGTACCTGCCGCTCCAGATTATATTGAAAAGGATCAATATACCTATGAAGCCGCCAAGGCTTATGATGGTGAACGCGCCGGACTTCGAAGGAGCTACTTCACCCTTGCTCTGTTCGGCAAAAAAAGCCCTCAGGTTCGCGGCCTCATCGTCAGAGACGTTCCTGTTTGAAAAGACCGGGCCCATCACCGGTGTGCCAGGGTTGTTGATCCATGCCGCGTTGATAAGCGGGTTCTTGGAAGGATCGGCATACGTCTTTGTAAGGTTCGGCCCCAAAGTGCCGCCGCCAAGAGCGCCTACGCCTGCGCTATGACATGACATACATGGAGGTGCGCCGGAAGCGAACGCCTGCTCTCCAGTGAACAACAGCCTTCCGATAGCCGCGCTGCCTGCCTCAACAGGAGCCTCTTCTACTGCAGGGGCCGCCTCTGCTGGTGCAACCGCTGTGGCATCTGCCGGTGCTGCCTGTGCTGCTGGTGCAGCCTGTTCTGTGGCGTGAGCCATCGGCACAAGCGCGCCTACAAGCAGCGCCGCAAGTCCGAGTTGCAGCCCTTTGCCAAAGATTTTCTTACAACTCTTCAAAACCATACCCTACACCTCCTTTTGCTGCTGCTCTCTTGGTATTATATCTATGTTCACCATAGATATCCGTGAAGCCTCCACATATATTTTAACCGTCGGCTCTGCCCCGAGGTAGACCCTTGCGGTCGTCCTCCCGGGGGTGGGCGTTACTGAGACAGATCCCTGATTGTTGATGGGAATTTGTTCAGCGAGCCACGGAGTTGTTAAGGGGCGCACGCTAGTTCTTCGAGGTTCCCCCTCGCAAGATTAAACGTGACGCGTAACAGGTCGAAGCCGGTCCTGAGCGACCTTGACTCCTCCCTGTTCGTGCGCTTCAAGCAGGGCTCATCGGCCTTGACCTTAGTGCCAAACTCAGGAATGGGATCCTGGAGCTTGCAAACCAGCACTGCCAGACCTTCGGCCGTCTGGACGCTCTGTGCAGTAAACGGCAACGAGCCTGCCACCCTGCCAAGCACACTAAGGGCGACACCAACACCCTTTCCCGGACATGGCACATTGTCCTCAGTACGCGCAGCAGGATTCCTGCGCGCGCCTCGATCAACAGCCACTTCATCAACTGCCGCAGTCTTTTTCCTTAACGCCGGACAAAGACGTACGCCAGCCCTGTAAAACAGACTCTGGCAAAGGCGCGTTATCTTTCCCTTGATCCTTTGACTCACGTCTTTCAGAGTTCTCCGAGATCTAAAGCTGGTTTCTACAGCGTTCTTTAACTATACGTTTTTTCTGATTTTGTTTTAGGGTCTGTCGTGACAGGGAACGCCTCTTTACGAAATGCTCCCCGCAGAGCAGGCGTAACATAACAAATTCAAACTGGCCTGTCCAGACTTTTTTAGCCTGACTTGAAAAAAACAGAGAAGCTTGTTTTTCATCGACAACACAACTGCCGGCCAACCGGCCTGCGAGGCGAACGCTATCCCTGATAATGATACGAATGGTACGATAGACAAACCCGCCGGAAGATGCACCAAGACCGTTAAGAAGCATTGGTGGCGCACCTGACCACGGACAAAGCTATCCCTATCGCCTGAGAAGCCGTTCGTGAAAAGACACTATACACAAACCTGCCCCTGATAGCACACACTATGACTATTGGAACCACGTTGCGCGCAAGGCAAGGTCCATCTGCCGCTCAACAGATGACCTCGCGCTCAGCACATTACATAGCGCCGGCACTGCACGCAATGCATGCCCAATGGAGCAGATGGTACGCTTGATGGGTACACGATACAAACCAGGAAAAGGCATCTGCCGCTCAACAGACAGCCTTATCCCTGCTCGACCGCACCCAACCGCACCGCTGACCACGGGATTAGATACTCGGAAATATAAGAAGCAATTTGCATACCACAACCACCATAAATAGCCCGCTCCATCCTAACCACTTGATTCATAAACAAAAAAAACATCCAAATCAAAACCCCATAATCAAACAGGCGCACCAGTACGTTACCTTATCGTAACAGACATTGTAGCGCTATGCGTGATCCGCTCAATTAAAATTGATATTTATCAGCATACTCGCCCTGCATGTTACCCTTACGTAACACCTCATGACTCGCATTACCTGATCAAACACTCTTTTGTTGTCTTAATGTTGTCTTAAAAAAACTGAGGCAAGAAGCGGCTTGAGTTTACGCCCGATTTCTTTCCCTAGATGAACACAGGACCGAAACATCTGTTATAATTAAAAAACACCCCTTTCGTCTTGACAAAAGGGGTGTCAATCTGATATTTTATTTTAAAATCGTCGACTGAAGAACAAGCAAGCGGAGTGGATCCAGGTGACATTCACTTCCCGTTATTATATCTACCGCTCAGGATATAATAACGAACTCAAAAAAGGGATCAACGCTCCGATCATTCATACGCATACGTCATTCAGCTAATCATACCGGTGAAGCCGCATCTCATCGGTATTTTGATGCCTGTTGACGCATATCGGGTCTCTTGTCATCTCGTTGAGCGGCATTCTAGTAAAGCACCATAATAGAAAGGAGAGCACGATGGCAAATTGGAAGCAGTTTCTAAAATCCGGGCATCCACCCACCCTATTCTCAGCATTCCTCTACTTTGACTTCTGTTTCGCAATATGGGTCCTAAACGGGGCCATGGCCCCGTTTATCAGCGAGGCATTCAATCTCTCGCCCGCGCAGAAGGGGTTCATGATATCAGTCCCGATCATGTCGGGCGCCATAATGCGTTTCCCTCTCGGCATACTCTCGCAGTACATAGGCAGAAAAAGAGCAGCACTCGTCGAGATGGGAATGATCCTTATCGCGATGATCTACGGCTACTTCTTCGTAAGCACATACAGTGATGTGCTTGCGATGGGCGTCCTCCTCGGTATCGCTGGCGCGAGCTTCGGAGTTGCGCTCTCGCTCGGCTCAGGCTGGTTCCCTGCCCAGTACAAGGGCCTTGCGATGGGCATCGCCGGAGCAGGCAACAGCGGCACGGTCCTGGCTGTCCTGCTCGCCCCGCCTCTTGCTATGAAGTACGGCTGGCAGGCGGTATACGGCTTCGCTGCGCTTACCATGCTTGTGCCGTTCCTTGTAATGCTCATCTTCGCCAAAGAGCCTCCTGACAGAGAAGAGCATTCCTTCAAGGAGCTTGTAAAATGCCTCTTTGAAAAAGATGGATGGACGTTCAACGCAATATACATCATCACCTTCGGCGGCTTCATAGGCCTTGCCAACTTCCTGCCGACCTTCTTCCACGACCAGTTCGGCGTCACAAAGGTCGAGGCTGGACAATTGACGATGCTTGCGGCTATAATGGGCAGCGGCATCAGGATCGTCGGCGGATACGTCTCAGACAGATGGGGAGGCATTAACTCCCTAACGCTCGTCTTCATCGCCATAATAGTCCTGATGTTCGCGCAGGCCACAAGCCCTGCGCTGGTCACCACTACGATACTCTTCATGCTATGTTTCGCGGCCCTTGGCATGGGCAACGGTTCGCTCTTCCAGCTCGTGCCGCTTCGCTGGCCTACGACGACGGCTGTCGCCGGCAGTATGATAGGCGAGATAGGTGCGCTCGGCGGAGGGTTCGTTCCTAACGCGATGGGGCTTTCAAAGCAGTGGACAGGTTCGTTCGCGTATGGCTTCATAGCATTCGCAGCGTTCGCCGCTATCGTATTCATCATACTGAGGGTAGCGCAGCGCCGCTGGACAACGTCCTGGGTAGGCAAGGGCGGCAAGGCGATCTCCAAGGCAAGTGATGTAAACGAAGTGCACACGATATCATAAGGCCGAAAAGCGGCCTTTGCCCTGCGGCATTGCCGTATACGTCGACCACTAAAAAACATGGGGAGGTCTGAATGGAATACAGGAGCATATTGTGCCCCACCGATGGAACAGAGATATCGGATGCAGCCCTGCAGCACGCCGCGTACCTGAGCAAGATAACAGGGGCAAAGGTGATACTTCTGCACGTCGTTGAAAAATGGTATCACTCGGCGCATCTGGTCACCAACTCGGATGAGTGGCAGACTATCCATGAAGACTGGCTCAACAAGGGCAGATCGACTCTGGTCGACGAGGCCGCCAAGCTGAAAGAATACGGGGCCGTGCACATAGAGACGATACTGCGCGACGGAGACGCCTCGCACGAGATCATCGCGACCGCTATCGAGCGCATGGCGAGCGTCGTGATAATGGCGACTCACAGGTACTCGCCTGTCGGCAAGATATTCATCGGTAGCGTAACGGACAGGGTCGCCAAGAAGACCCCATGCCCGATACTCTGGGTCTTCCCGAACTTGAGTAACGAATAAAGACGCTTATTGAGAATAAAAAAAAGGGTTGCGGACCTTCCGCAACCCTTTTTTTATTTATCTTTCAAGAAAATAACCGGAGAGGATCAGTCTAATTCCCTGAGCCTTGCCTCGTACTCAACGGCGATCCGTTCCTGCTCGCCGGTCAGGTTCTCCAGTTCGTCAAATATCGAATCCGATCTTTCTTTTGTGCCGTGGTATACCTTTGAAATAGCGGCTATGGTCTGCGCGTCGTCCGCTTCGGTGGCGGCAAGGAGTTCTCTGCCGAGCCTTTCGATCTCGGCTTCCATGCGCATGATAGCCTCTTCTGACTCGGATATCTTCTTCTGGATAGGCTTTAGAGCGGCGCTTTTTTGTGCCACGACCTCGGCCCGGAGCTTTCTCGACTCCTTCCTGTTACCGCTCTTCTGCTTCGGCTTGATTTGAGCGGACTCGCTCCTCTCGCTATCCCACCCGATCTTTTCAAGGAACTCGTCGTACGTGCCCTCAAAAAGAGTTATCTTTCCGCCGTCAAAGATTATCAAACGGTTGACGAGCGCCTTTAGCATAAGCTCGCTGTGGGTGACAACGGCAACCGCCCCGTCGAAGCAATCTATCGCCTCGATAAGTGAATCTACCGAATCCATATCAAGGTGGTTCGTAGGCTCGTCAAGCAGGAGCATGTTCGCTGGCTGCAGAAGGAGCTTTGCCAGAAGTACCCTGCTTTTTTCGCCGCCTGAAAGCACCTCTATCTTCTTAAGCGCGTTATCTCCGTCGAACATCATGACGCCGGCCGCCCTTCTCGCAGCGCCCCTGCTGTAGTCCGGGTGGGCCTCCATAAGCTCCTTCTCAACGGTATGCGACTTATTGAGCCTCTCGATATTCGTCTGCCCGAAGTAGGCGAGCCTCAGTGCCGAATGAGGCTTGATACAGCCGCCTACGGGGGTATTCTCTCCTGCCATAAGGCTCAGAAGGGTCGTCTTGCCTTTGCCGTTCTTGCCTATTATCCCTATCCTGTCTTTTTTCCCCACGGCGAATGTCACGCCGTCTATCAGCAACTGCCCGGGCACATATCCGAAGGAAAGGTTGTCGACCTCCATGAGCCACTTCCCGTTGAACTGGCATGAGTTAAACTCAAAGTCGAGCGACCTGATATCATCGAGCTTCTCGCGCGTGCCGGCCTTTGCAAGTGCCTTGACCCTTGATTGGACCGCGCTTGCCTTGGTAGCCGACGCCCTGAACCGGTTTATGAACTTCTCGGTCTCTTTCCTCTTTTTCTCCTCGTTCTGACGGGTAAGCTCGTAGACCTCCTCGTCCTGGAGTATCTGCATGTAGAGCTTTTCCGTCGAACCTGCGACCTTCCTTACCTTGCGTCTGTGTATGGCCATCGTGTGAGTGGAGACACTGTCCATGAAGTCCCTGTCATGGGTTATGATCATCATCTCACCCTTCCAGTTGCGCAGGAAGCCCTTGAGCCAGCGTACGGAGATAATATCGAGATAGTTGGTCGGCTCGTCAAGGAGAAGCAGATCCGGCTCGGAGGCAAGCACCTTGGCAAGATTCAGCCTTATCTGATAACCGCCTGAGAGCGATGAAGGATGCAGTTCAAACTGTTCCTGTGATACGCCGAGACCCATGAGAATCGCTTCGACCTTGTAGCTCATGTCTATGCCATCCTCGGAGCCTGGAAGGGAGAGGCACGCCTCTTTAAGTACAGTATCCTCGGTAAAACGTATGTGCTGGGAGAGATGGCCTATCCTGTAATGCTTGGGAACGCTTATGTCCCCTTCGTCATACGGCTCCTGACCGAGTATTATCTTGAAGAGCGTCGTCTTTCCGTGCCCGTTCTTTCCTACGAGGCCGACCCTCTCGCCGCGGCTGAACGCGAAGCTTACATCGTCGAATAGCTCCTGCCCGCCAAAAGTTTTTGTAAGACCGTTTACCTTGAGCATCTCGTTCCCTGCCAGTCCCTTGTTTTAAGGCGGCCATTTTGATCCGGCCGCAGTTGAGGTCTACAGCCGCAAAAGATCCGTACACCGTTTTATCGCCGGAGCTGCCTCCGGCCCGAATATCACATCCATGAAGATCGACGGCGCATCATGCGGACCAACGCCAGAAAAAAACAATTCCGATCATATAAAAGCCGGTTCAGCGCCTGACCTTGTGATGACAAGAACTAAAGATCAACGCCCGGCCCGTCTACGCGCTATTCAACCCGTCTTCAAACGCCTTTCTTACCCTTGCCGCCTCAGCGGCAAGACCTTCGCCGTCATACGCCCTTGCGCCATTAGCCCCCCATACAGGGCCCGGCCAGGCCCTGTCAGCCCTGAACCTGCTTACAACATGGATATGGAGCTGATCGACTATGTTGCCAAGCGCCCCAATATTCAATTTGTCCGGGCTATAAAGCGCGCAGGACACTTTAGAGGCAAACGCCAGCTCCTCCATCAGGATCATCCTGTCGGCGCGTTCAAGCTCGTGGATCTCCCTGACGCCTAATCTTCGCGGCACCAGTATCAGCCAGGGGACAGTAGCGTCATTCATGAGAAGGACCGAGCAGAGCGGAAGCTCGAAAGCAAGGGCCGTATCCTCAGCAAGCCGCCTATGTAGCAAGAAGGTATCCATCAATAAAAGAGGTATAACCCGTCTATAAAGAAGATGGAGCCGATAGCGGATGTACCGAGCCCGAAAGGCGAACGGACTCTTTTCACGATCATTGCTGACTTGTATGATAGCATTCTTACAATCTGAAAGAGCATAAAAGGATATAGAACCGTAACCTCCGCGCAATCAGTGGCTGCTATAGTGCTACGGTCAGACTGTGCGTCAGACATGGTCCTTGCGTATCCCCCCATCATAGATCCACCCTGCCCTACCCATGCAGACACCCTACTTGACGACCTTGCGCCCTTCGCCGATCCAGGCGTTTATTCCGCCCTTTAGATCAGTGACTTCCTTTACACCGGCGCCTGCGATTATATTCCTGGCCTTTACAGACCTCACTCCTGAGGCGCAGTAGACGACCACGCGCCCTGCGGCAGCGATGAGTTCAGAGGAAGCGATCTGATCGAGCGGCACGTTTAAGCTCCCATGTATATGTCCGCTTTTAAACTCGCCAGTGGTCCTGCAGTCGATGAGCAGCAGACCGTCTTTTTTTTCAAGCATCCCGGCAAGGTCAGAGGCCTCTATCCTTTCACCGGCGCCGGAGACTATACCTGTTATAAATGAAAATATACCGCCCATTGAAAACGCCTCCCTATGCCTTTGCCGCGCCTGCGATGCGATAGACCTCTTCGACGAGCGCGTCGACTATCTCCGATTCGCGCACCTTTCTGACCACCTTGCCCTTGATGTACAGCAGGCCTACGCCGTCGCCTCCGGCGATGCCGATATCAGCCTCAGATGCCTCGCCAGGACCGTTCACGACACAGCCCATGATGGCTACCGTGACCGGCTCTGTCACGCCGGAGAGCCTTTTTTCGACCTCTTGGGCTATCCTGATGCTGTCGAGCTTGATCCTGCCGCACGTCGGGCACGAAATGATATTCACGCCGCGCTTTCTCATGCCGAGCGACTTGAGTATCTCCCATCCGACTTTCACCTCGTCTACAGGGTCCCCTGTCAGAGAGACCCTGAGCGTGTCGCCGAGCCCCTCGCCAAGGAGTATCCCGATCCCGACGGATGATTTTATAGTCCCTGAAAAAAGAGTCCCGGCCTCTGTTATGCCGATGTGAAATGGATAATCGACCTTCGCGGCAAGGAGCCTGTATGATTCGACTGTAAGAAGGACATTTGACGCCTTCAAGGAGACCTTGATGTCCCTGAAGTCCATATCTTCAAGTATGCGGATATGGCGCATAGCGCTATCTACAAGCGCTTGGGCCGTAGGGTGGCCGTACTTCTCAAGGATGTCTTTTTCAAGCGAGCCTGCGTTGACGCCTATGCGGATAGGCACACGCCTATCGGCCGAGGCCTTCACTATCTCTCTTACTCGTTCCACTGACCCGATGTTGCCAGGGTTTAGCCTGAGGCCGTCGACACCAGCTTCAAGGGACCTCAAAGCGAGCTTCCAGTCAAAGTGAATGTCAGCGATAACCGGTATGGAAACGGACCTTTTGATAGCGTCCAGCGCGGCAGCTGCGTCCATGTCAGGGACCGCTACTCTTACTATCTCGCACCCGGCCTCGGTAAGCGCCTTTATCTGGGCGACAGTCGCCTTGACATCAGCCGTGTCAGTATTAGTCATCGACTGGACGCTTACATGGCTAGAACCGCCGACGCCGACAGAGCCGACCTTTATTTCACGCGTCTTTCTTCTTATCATGAAATTCCATAAGTTCTTTTTTCAGATCAAGTACCGCACTGACGCCGTGGCAGGTCTTTACGGCAATAAACACAGCCATCGCCTCGCAACCGGAAAAAACTGTCTACACATGCCATCAAGGCAAGGACTGGACCCGGCAGGCCTTTTCAGCGGCAATTGAAGCGACCTCAAAGGCCGAGATGCAGATACCCGGCGATTTATGACAACGCCTTGCCTGTACCGATACCGCATTATCGCACTACAGACCGGAACGAATAAGAGACCGCGCTTTTCCTGAAAAAGCATCAGTGGTCTAACTTAATAATATACTACAAAACCGTACGCTTTTCACCCATATTTTCAAGGGGTGCAAACCGTCTTGACCGCTGGGCGGAAAGGATATATTCTGGGTGGCCTGAGGACATTATGCTGATAGAAGAGCTCGAACACATAACGCCGGCCGACGCCTTCCTCTCGTTAAGAGACCTGCCCATGCCATTTCTCATGTCAGGGACAAAGACAGGACACAGGAGTCATTCCTTCGCAGGGGCAGACCCGCGGCTGCTTATCAGGACAACGCACGGCGGGACCACGGTCACCTCAGACAACAGGGCCGCGTTCTCAGCCACGGACCCGTTCGAGGCGATGAGCGCGGTCTTAAAAGAGTACCGGTGCGAGCAAATCGGCCCGTTCCCGTTCAACTCAGGGTTGGCAGGCTATTTCAGCTATGACCTCGGCTTTCAGATAGAACCTGCGCTCTCAGAGAGAAAACCGGAAAGATCCGATGGGGCCGAGATTCCCTTGTGTACCCTTGGCCTCTACGATCCGCTGTATGTCTACGACCATATTGAGATGAAGGCGTGGATAGTATCCGCAGGGGATCGAAAAAAACAGGTTGACGATCTGAAGCAGAGGCTTAGAGGCGCCAGCAGGAAGGCTTCAGCCACACTTAGCCCCTCGAAACCCGGCATGATGCGGTCGAACATGACAAAGGAAGAGTACATCCTCATGGTCCGGGCGGCTAAAGAGTACATATCAAGCGGCGACATATACCAGATAAACCTCTCTCAGAGGCTCAGTATGGAATGGGCCGGAGACCCTCTTGCCCTTTACCTGAGGCTTCTTGAGAGCCATCCTGCCGACTACAGCGCCTTTTTCGACTACGGTGGCTTCCAGATAGTCTCCAACTCCCCGGAGAGGCTTTTGAGCGTCAACAACGGAATAATCGAGACCATGCCGATAAAGGGCACGCGCAAGCGTGGAGGCAACGCGGCCGAAGACCTAGAGCTCATCACAGAGCTTAGAAACAGCGTGAAGGAACGCGCCGAGCATGTAATGATAGTAGACCTTGAGAGAAATGACCTTGGGAAGATATGCCTTCCTGGAACGGTTGAAGTAACCGGCTTCGGGCAGATCGAGACGCTTGTCCATCTCCACCACATGACCTCAACGGTACGCGGCAGGCTTTCTCCAGCAGTTGACGGACCTTCGGCGCTGAGATCGATCTTTCCCGGCGGCTCCATAACAGGCGCGCCCAAGATCAGGGCGATGGAAATAATAGACGAGCTTGAGACTCTCAAGAGGGGCATCTACACCGGCGGGATTGGCTGGATGGACCTGAGCGGGCGCATGGACATAGCGATGGCGATAAGGACTGCCGTCTGCGTTGGCACCAGATTCAGCCTGCATGTCGGAGGCGGCATAGTGGCGGATTCAGACCCTGAGAGCGAATACAACGAAACACTTCTCAAGGCAACTGATTTTTTAAGTTCTATGGGGATAAAAGCGGGGTGACTCATGATGCGGACCAAGGCATACGTAAACGGAAAGATAGTTGAACAGGACAAGGCCTGCATCTCGCTCCTCGATCGCGGGCTCAATTACGGAGACGGCCTATTTGAGACAATAAAGGCCGTTAACGGTCTGCCGCTCTTTGTCTCCGGGCATCTTGAAAGACTTAAAAGCGGCTCCTCGGCCATCGGTCTCAGCGCGGCCTCACTAAAGCCGCTTATGGCTGATATAAGAAGCGGTGTCATGGAACGACTCCTGAAATCAAACGGGCTCTCCACCGGATCGGCATACATACGCGTGACGGTCACACGCGGCATAGACGCGGGTGGGCACCTGCCTGCAAAACGGGCCCAGCCTACTGCGATAATAAGAACAAGACCGCTTGATGAAAAAACGCTCCGACGCAGAGAGAAAAAAGGCGTCAGCGCGATCCTTATACGCGGGTTCGTCCCGGCTATCCCAGGAGTAAAGACGCTCAACTACCTCCCGAACGTCATTGGAAGGAGCGAGGCATCAAGACGAAAGGCGTACGAGGGCATCTTCACTGACAGCAGAGATCATGTCAGCGAAGGGACTTCTTCAAACCTTTTCATCGTGGAAAAAGCGATACTAAAGACCCCGCCGATAAAAGCTCGCGGCTATTACTGCGTCCTGCCCGGGATCACAAGAGGATGCGTCATTGAGCTTGCGCGGGCAAACGGCATTAAAGCCAGAGAAACGATCATAACCGCTGAGAGGCTCGCTGACTGCGACGAGGCATTTCTCACGAACTCGATTGCCGGCATAGTGCCGCTTGTCTCTATTGACGGCAAGGCCCTGGGTAGCGGCAGGCCGGGGCCTGCGACAAAAGCGCTACAGGAGCTATACAACGGCCTTATACGAGCGGAATATGAACGCAGGCGGCTTTTCTATCAGTCCAGAGGATCATTGATAAAAAGGAAAAATAACTGAGAGCAGACAAAACCGGCGAATAAACGCCTATGCTTCTAACCGCCAGGCAGAGATGTTCCAAACGGGCGTAGTCAGCCGCAAGATGCCCTGGACTTGGCCTGCCCTCCTTGATTTTTACCTGCCGATAAGCTATATTCACCAGATGGACCCGACTCAAAGCAAAACAGCCCCTGGAAAAGACCAGGCAAAAAAAACCGTTGCCAACAAGTACCTTGAGCTATCTACCTTCACGGAGATAGGCAAGGCCCTCACCTCATCTCTCGATCTCAAGGAAATTCTCAACATCGTCATGGAAAAGATCAGCCATCTTCTCCATCCGAAGAACTGGTCCCTGCTTCTGCTCGATGAAGAGACGAACGAGCTCAGGTTCGAGATTGCTGTCGGAGAAGGCGCTGATAAGATAAAGGACTTGAGGCTCAAAGTCGGAGAAGGCATAGCAGGCACAGTTGCTAGCGAGAAGACATCGCTGCTTGTACCTGACGTCAGCAAGGACCCGCGCTTCAGCAAAAAAGCGGATTCCGTCTCGAACTTCAAGACGACATCCATTATCTGCGTGCCGATGATGACAAGAGGCAAATGTCTCGGCGTCATAGAACTCATCAACAACGTCGAAGAAGAGAGCTTCAACGAAGAAGACCTTCTGCTGCTTAACACGCTGGCTGACTTCGCCGCGATCGCGATCGAGAACGCCATATTCTTCAACAGGGTCCAGGAACTGACCATCACCGACGACCTTACAAAACTCTACAACTCAAGGTTCATGCACAGCAGGCTCGACTACGAGGTGGAGCGGGCCAGACGTTTCAAATACGACCTATCGATGATATTTCTCGATCTCGATTTTTTCAAGGAAGTCAACGACAACTATGGGCACCTGCGCGGCAGCAAACTCCTGACTGAAGTGGCAAAACTGATACTGGGGCAGATACGCACAATCGATATGGCCTGCCGTTACGGCGGAGATGAATTTGTAGTTATGATGCCCGGGACCTCCAAGCAAAATGCAGCAAAGGTAGCTGAAAAGATCAGGGGTGTTATGAAGGAACATGCGTTCCTTAAAGACGAAGGCCTCAATCTGCGCCTTACCGGGAGCTTCGGCGTAGCCTCTGTCCCGGAAGACTCATCTACAAAAGAAGAACTTCTGCACAAGGCCGATGCCGCCATGTACAAGGTAAAGACGAGTACCAAAGACGGGGTCGCCGAGGCATAAGCGGCCTGCGCAAACAGAAAAAAAGCCCTGCGTCTTTAAAAGCCGCAGGGCCTGGAACTCAGCGAATCAAAATATCGCTACGCAACTATCCGGGAGAAAAAGATGAAAAGGCTTATGACAATATTCCTGGCGCTGTTCGTCTTCGGGTGTTCTGCCTCGACCATACAGACGGATGGCATCTCGATAGACAAAACCAGACTCTCTACGATTGTGCCGGGGTCAACAACGAGGCAGACGGTCATTGAGACGTTCGGCCTGCCGACTGAGACAACGGTTTCAAACGAGCTTGAAAAGATCGTCTATGTATACAAGGAAAAAAAGGCCCCTGTATACTTTGGCGTAGTTGAAAACCAGACTCGGGCCACAGACGAGGTGACAACGCTTGAATTCACCCTGAGCGACGGCATAGTCAGTTCATACAGATATAAAGGGATCGCAAAGTAAGCTTACTTGCCAGAAACGGGAAGTATCGCGTCTTTGCAGGCCTTCGCTATCCTGAACTTAACGACCTGCTTGGCAGGTATTTCAATGGTCTCGCCTGTACGCGGGTTCCTGCCGGTGCGCGGCTTGCGGTCGACAAGCACGAGCTTTCCGATGCCGGGGATCACAAAGGAGTTCTTGGCCTCTTTATAGGAGAGCTCTGAAAGCTCAGCAAGTATCTGCTTTACAGCTTTTTTCGGAACCCCTGTCTGTTTCGCAATATGGTCTTCAATCTGTGATCTCGTCATCGCTTTTGCCATCTCTTCCTCCATTTTATCGGTTTAAACAACTGACACCAAGCTCTCATAGCACAACCCTTTTAAAAAGAAGCCTTCACTGACTACGATCCGGAAAACAGCCAAACGCCCCAGAGATCATGCCTGAAGGGATCTGATCAAATGGAGTTGTTACATTAATAGCTGAATTCAGTTAAGAATGCAAGTAAAACGGCGAAAAAACTTACGCAAAAAAAACGCACCTTTACTTCAAAAAAAAGCGAGACAGCGCTTCTGCATCAAGCGGACTCAAAATATAGACAAGATGCTTGCCGTCTCCCGGACAAAAAAAGGGGGCAGATCAAAGACCTGCCCCCTTATATTGAAAAAATTTACTGAGCCGGGTTAGACTTTTTAGAGGCTCTCGGCTTCTTCTCTGTCGCTTCTTTCATCTCTTTTTTTACAGCAGGCTTCCTCGTTCTCGCAGGCTTATCGCCTTTTTCCACGGCAGAAGCCTTCTTTGCAGGCGCCTTTGCGGCGGCCTTCTTAGCCGGTGCCTTTGACTTCCTGGCAGGCTTTGCGGCTGAAGCCTCAGCGGCCTTTGCGGCAGGGCCTTCGACAAGCTCTATGAAGGACATAGAGGCATTGTCACCCGGGCGCATGCCGAGCTTAAGTATCCTCGTGTACCCGCCATTTCTTTCCTTGTACTGCGGCGCCACCTCTTCGAAAAGCTTGGTAACCGAGTGCTTGTCTCTAAGGAAGGCCATGGCGCGACGCCTTGCGGCGAGAGTGCCATCCTTTCCAAGTGTGATCATCTTCTCAGCGTAGCTTCTCAGTACCTTTGCCCTCTGCGTGGTCGTCTTGATCCTGCCGACGTTCACGAGATCATTGGTCATGTTCGCCATCATCGCTCTGACATGGCTCCATGTCCTGTCAAATCTTTTCTCGTCTCTATTATGTCTCATCGTAAAACCCCTTAGGCGGTCTCTTTATGTTCTGTGTGCGTCGCGTCGAGGTCTTTTCTTGAAGGGAAGCCGTCAAGCTTCATCCCGAAGTCAAGGCCCATGCCGCGAAGAAGTTCCTTTATCTCATTCAGCGATTTTCTGCCGAAATTCTTGGTCCTGAGCATCTCCTGCTCTGTCTTCTGGACCATCTCCCCTATATACTTAATGTCAGCGTTCTTGAGACAGTTCGCCGACCTGACTGAAAGCTCAAGCTCCTCAACCGTCTTGAAAAGATTGTCGTTGAACAGCGGCCTGCTGTCGGATTTTTCAAACCCGACCTCTTCCTCGCTCTCCTCAAAGGTGATAAAGACGCTCAGCTGGTCCTTGAGCACTTTAGCCGCGATAGCAACGGCGCTCTGAGGGTCGATCGCGCCTGTCGTCCATAGTTCGAGGACCAGTTTGTCATAGTCAGTCCTCTGCCCGACCCTTGCATGGGTCACGTTGAAGTTGACCCTTGAGACAGGCTGAAAGATCGAATCGATCGGGATTACGCCGATAGGCTGTTCAGCAAGCTTGTTCTTTTCGGCGGAGACATAACCCTTGCCGTTGTTAACCGCAAGCTCGCACTCGAACTTCGCATCCCTTGAGAGCGTAGCGATAGTCTGCTCAGGGTTGAGTATCTCAACGGTAGAATCACAGATTATGTCACCGGCCCTCACAACGCCATCGACAGCGCCCTTTATTTTAAGAGTCTTTGGACCGTCGCCGTGTATCTTGAGTCTTACCTGCTTAAGATTCAATATTATGTCAGATACGTCTTCTTTTACGCCGGGGACCGAAGAAAACTCATGTAGGACACCGTCGATCTTGACGCTCGTTATCGCGGCGCCCTGCAGCGAAGAAAGAAGGATCCTGCGCAGAGAATTGCCGATAGTGACTCCAAAGCCCCTCTCCAGGGGTTCAGCAACAAACTTTCCGTAGGTGCCGGTGAGTGTCTCCTTTTCAACCTCAAGTTTTTTGGGTTTGATAAGGTCACGCCAGTTTTTTTGCATGGTGCCCCCGTTCTTAATTTAAAAATGATAACGCCATGTGCCGGGCGCTGCGCGCCCGGCACATGGCCGCTTGGCCAGTTTTACTTGGAGTAGAGCTCGACTATAAGCTGTTCGGTCATAGGGACTGTTACGTCATCTCTCCTGGGGAGCCTTACAACGGAGCCCTTCATCGCCAGCCTGTCTATCAGGAGCCATGACGGGATCTCGCGCTTCTCGGCGGCCTTCAGGTTATCGATGAGCTTTACAGTCTTTTTCCTCGACTCAAGGACCTCGATGACGTCATTGGCCTTGATCCTGTAAGACGGGATGTTGACCTTCTTTCCGTTTACGCGGAAGAAGCCGTGTGTGACCATCAGGCGGGACTCGCTTCTGCAACCGGCGAAACCGAGCCTGTGCACTACGTTGTCAAGCCTTCTTTCCAGAAGCGATACCAGGTTCTCACCGGTTACGCCCTTGGCCCTTTCTGCGTCCTTGAATGTCAGCCTGAACTGAGACTCCAGGAGGCCGTATATCCTCTTCACCTTCTGCTTCTCACGAAGCTGAAGCGCGTATTCGGAGACCTTGCCCCTTGCCTGACCATGCTGGCCCGGCGCGTAGGCCCTTCTCTCAAAAGCGCATTTGTCTGTGAAGCATCTCTCGGCCTTGAAGAAGAGCTTTGCCCCTTCACGCCTGCACATCTTACAAACAGATTCAATATACCTTGCCAACTTCTCCTCCATTGGCGCATAAAGGGCCTCTAGACCCGTTCAGCCGCCTTGCGTATTGCGCCTGACTCATGCGTTTAAAATAAGATGATTATACCCTGCGTCTCTTTGGCGGCCTGCAGCCGTTATGAGGCAGCGGTGTGACGTCTCTGATAAGGCTTATGCTGAAACCGGCTGACTGAAGGGCCCTCAAAGCGGCCTCTCTGCCCGCGCCGGGGCCGTTTATGTAAACATCTACGCTCTTGACTCCGCTGTCCATAGCCTTTTTTGCGGCCGTTTCAGCGGCGACCTGCGCGGCAAAAGGCGTTCCCTTCCTGGAGCCCTTGAACCCCTGCGCGCCTGAACTGGACCATGAGATGACGTTGCCGGTCGGATCAGTGATGCTTATTATCGTGTTGTTGAAGGTGGATTTTATATGGGCAACCCCCTTCGCTACCGCCCTTTTTTCCTTTTTAGCCTTAGCCATTACTTCCTCCGAAGACTTATCAGTCAAAACCAGATCTAATTTATATCATGAACGCCGTAAAAACCGGCGGCGCTGTCGTATTTTCGGTTAAGTCCGTACCAAACAGCTACTCAGTCTTTCTGACGGAGACAACGCCCTTTCTTGGACCCTTGCGCGTCCTGGCGTTTGTATGCGTCCTCTGGCCCCTGACAGGAAGGTTCTTCTTGTGACGAAGCCCTCTGTAGCAGCCGATATCCATGAGCATCTTTATGTGCATGGACACCTCTTTCCTGAGATCTCCCTCGACCTTGAACTCGGTGTCGATCGCCTTTCTGATCCCTGCAACCTGAGCCTCTGTCAGGTCCTGCGTCTTGACGGAATGAGGCACGCCGGCCTTGTCAAGTATCTTGACGGCTGACGCGTCGCCTATGCCGTATATCTTAGTCAGCGCGACGTCGATTCTCTTGTTCTTATTAAGGTCTACTCCCGCGATCCTTGCCAACTTGGTTACTCCTCCTTTGGTTCTGCGCCGCCCTGTAGCGCATTTACGTTAAGGGGCGGTCCTATCCCTGTCTCTGCTTGTGCTTGGGGTTTTCGCATACCACACGCACAACCCCGGCGCGCTTTACGACTTTGCACTTCGTGCATATCTTTTTTACTGAGCTTCTTACCTTCATTTCGTCCCCGCCTTGTAAATTCAGTAAGCCTGAATTTTTGATTATGTACTGAACGCGTAAAAATATCAAGAAGAAAAAAACTATTTCGCTCTATAAGTGATCCGGCCCCTGGTGAGGTCATACGGTGAAAGCTCTATAGTCACCTTATCGCCCGGCAGGATCTTGATAAAATGCATCCTCATCTTGCCGGAGACATGGGCGAGCACCTTATGCTTATTCTCCAGCTCTACCCTGAACATGGCGTTTGGCAGAGTCTCGATAACCGTGCCTTCGACCTGTATGGAATCTTCCTTTGGCATTTAGTCCCTTTAACGCTTGGTTCCGGCCGGCTCTAGTTACCGGCCGCTCTAGATTGTACCCGGCTTTGATTCTCAGCACCGGTCTTGCAATAACCCATCACCCTACCCGGCAACAGAATATGGCGAATGAGTCTGCGATGAAACATGAAAATATCTAAAAAGGCATAGCACCTGTCATCTCAAATCATCTCAAACTACCGCTCTACGCGGCAAGCAGCGATCAAGGCCTGCTCAGGACATAAGGCCCGTCTTCCGTGATCGCCACGGTGTGCTCAAAATGCGCTGAAAGGCTCCCGTCAGACGTTACTGCTGTCCAGCCGTCTTCTAACACCCTTACGCCGTAGCCGCCGAGGTTGATCATCGGCTCGATGGCAAGGACCATGCCTGCCTTGAGCCTGACGCCCCTGCCTGGAATGCCGAAGTTCGGGACCTGAGGCGCCTCATGAAGAGACCTGCCTATGCCATGCCCGACGAAGTCCCTCACTACTGAGAATCCCTCTGCCTCGACCCGGGACTGCACGGCCGCTGATATATCCGACAATCTATTGCCGGGCCTTGCCATCTCTATTGCGTCGTAGAGCGAGGCTTCGGTTACTCTCATGAGCCTTTCAGGCTCGTCGCCGATATTGCCTACCGCAACCGTTATTGCAGCATCGCCGTAGAAGCCGTCTAAAAGCACTCCAAAATCTATGCTCAGTATATCGCCGTCTTTAAGCAGCTTCCTGGCAGAAGGCATGCCGTGGACGATCTCGTTGTTGACCGAGGTACACAGGCAGAATGGATAACCCCTGTAGCCTTTGAACGCCGGCCTTGCGCCGAGTCTTTTCGTCTCTGCCTCTGCGAGCCGTTCAAGGTCCAAGGTCGTTGCGCCGGGCTTGACTTTGTCGCGAAGGTACTGCAAAACCTCGGCCACAACCAGAGAGCTCCTGCGCATTGACTCGATCTCATCAGGAGACTTAAGGATTATCGAGTCCTTCAATTTCGCCCACTATCGACTTCGTTATATGGTCGACAGTACCTATGCCGTCGATCTTCTTATACAGGCCCCTAGAGGCATAATATTCTACAAGAGGTAATGTCTCAGCCTCGTAAACCTTGAGGCGCGCCTCTATAGTCTCTTCCTTGTCATCGTCCCTCTGATAGATCTCGGAACTGCAGGAATCGCACATCCCGATATTCACAGGAGGACTGAAGATTACATGATAACTGGCACCGCACTTCCTGCACACCCTTCTGCCGGACAACCTGCGGACAAGTTCCTTCCTATCGACCTCTATGCCGATCACGAAGTCTATCTTTTTTCCCATAGCCTTCAAAGTCGCGTCAAGTACGTCGGCCTGATTGATGTTACGCGGGAAACCATCGAGTATCGAACCGTTTACGCAGTCATCAGACTTGATGCGGTCTACAAGCATCTCGACAACGAGATCATCCGGCACAAGCGCGCCCTTGTCCATGAACTCTTTGGCCTTCTGGCCGAGCAGAGTCTTGCTCCTGACATTTGCGCGAAGTATATCACCAGTGGAGATCTGAGGTATCTTATACCTGTCAGAGATGCTCTTTCCCTGCGTACCTTTGCCTGCGCCAGGGGCCCCTAGAAGGATGATGTTCATTATGCTATAGGCCTCTGCCCTTTATTTTGCCCTTCTTGAGAAGCCCGTCATAACTGCGCGCGAGCATGTGAGACTCTATCTGCTGGGCGGTATCCATCGCCACACCTACTACGATCATGAGAGCCGTGCCGCCGAAGTAAAACGGGGTATTGAACTTCATGACCAGAAGAGAAGGCAATACGCAGACCACTGCCAGGTAGATCGCGCCCCAGAGTGTAAGCCTGGTAAGAACCGTGTCAATATAATCCGCGGTATTCGGACCAGGTCTGATGCCTGGCACAAAGCCGCCATACTTCTTTAGATTTTCAGCGACATCCTTGGGGTTAAACTGTATTGCCGTATAAAAGAAGGTGAAAAACACAATGAAAACTATATAGAGCAGGTTGTACATCAAGCCGTCAGGCATGAGACTCGCCGCAACCCACTTCATAGCCGGTATGTCGATAAAGTTGGCTATGGTGGCAGGGAATACAATTATTGATGATGCGAAGATCGGAGGTATAACGCCCGAGGAGTTGACCTTGAGCGGCAGATGCTGCGTGCCGCCGCCCATCACCTTCCTGCCTACGACCCTCTTGGGGTACTGTATCGGTATTTTTCTCTGTCCGGTCTCTACAAAGACGATGAAGCCTACTACGGCGACCATAAGGACGAGCAAGAAGAGAAGCACAAGCAGGTTCATCTCGCCTGCCCTTACAAGCTGTATCGTCTGATAAAACGCAGAAGGCATGTTCGCGACTATACCGACGAAGATGATCAGGGATATGCCGTTGCCGATCCCCCTTTCGGTTATCTGCTCGCCAAGCCACATCAGGAACGCCGTACCCGACGTAAGCGTAATAATCGTCATGAGTATGAAGCCCATGCCGGGGTTCAACACGATCGGCTCGCCGGCCGGCCCGGTCATAGACTGAAGGCCCACGGCGATCATCGTACCCTGGATGATGCTCAACACAACGGTAGAATACCTGGTGTACTGCGTTATCTTGTTCTTGCCTGACTCGCCTTCCTTTGAGAGCTTCTCAAGCTGGGGCACAACGGCAGTCAGAAGCTGTATGATGATGGACGCGCTAATGTACGGCATGATACCGAGCGAAAAAACCGAAAAACGCTCAAGCGCGCCGCCCGTAAACATGGTGGCAAAGTCAAGGAGCGTTCCGCTGGCAGACTTGAAGAACCCTGAAAGTGCCTCGCCGTCTATGCCAGGAGTTGGGATGAAAACGCCAATCCTGAAGACGGCAAGCATTACCAGGGTCAGTATGATGCGGCGGTTTAACTCCGAGACCTTTTCTAAGTTAGGTGTCAAGGCCGCCAACTCAGATTACCTCCGCGGCCCCGCCGGCGGCCCTTATCTTCTCAGCCGCTGAAGTGCTGTACCTGTTTACCTTTACTGTAAGTGCGAAGGTTATTTCGCCGTTGCCGAGAAGCTTTATCGGGCCGCTCTTATCCTTCACAAGGCCCCTGGACATGATCGAGGCCTCATCTACGGTCTCGCCGGCCTTAAAGACCCTGACGATATCGGTGATGTTCACTATGCGGCACGGCTCTCTGAATACGTTGGTGAAGCCCCTCTTCGGGAGCCTTCTCTGGAGCGGCATCTGACCGCCCTCAAAACCGGGTTTGATGTTGCCGCCGGACCTTGCTGTCTGGCCCTTGCCGCCTTTGCCTGAAGTCTTACCGAGACCTGAGCCTTCGCCCCTGCCGCGTCTTGTCTTTTTCTGATTGGCACCCACGGGGGCCTTGAGTCTGTTTAACATGATTCCGTTACCCCTTGCATTAAGGCTTCAGTACAATCGTTTTGTAGTTAATCTAAAGAGTCTCCCTGTAGATGCTAGACGGCCTCTACGCTCACGAGATGCGCGACCTTGTAGATCATGCCTCTGACGGAGGGCGTATCGATAAGGACCTTTGAACTATCGACCTTCCTGAGCCCTAACCCTGTGAGTACCAGCTTATGCTTCTTATCAGCCCCGCCCTTCTTCAGCGTGACCTTTATTGAGTTCTCAGCCATCTTACCTTACCTCGTGTAGCTGTTTTCCCCTGAGAAGAGCTATGCTCTCCGGGCTTCTCAGCTGCTTAAGTGCGTCCATCGTTGCCTTGACGACGTTATGCGGGTTGCTTGTACCGATGGACTTCGTGAGTACGTTGTGTATGCCGGCCGACTCGACAACAGACCTGACAGCGCCTCCTGCGATGATGCCGGTACCTGCTGCCGCAGGCCTGAGGAATACCCTGCCTGCGCCGTATGTGCCGGTGACTTCGTAAGGTATGGTCCCTTCTGCGAGAGGCACGAAGCACAAAGTCTTCTTGGCCTGCTCGATCGCCTTTCTTATCGCCTCGGGAACCTCGTTAGCTTTGCCGAGGCCGATGCCGACGTGGCCGCTGCCATCGCCAACTACTACTATGGCGTTGAAGCTGAACCTCTTGCCGCCTTTTACGACCTTGGCGACCCTGTTGAGGTAAACCAGCTTATCTTTCAATTCAAGGGCATTCGCGTCTATCTTGTCCAAAAAAGCCTCCCGTATCATCCGCTTCTTTTTAGAACTTAAGCCCGGCTTCTCTCGCGCCTTCAGCCAGTGCCTTTATCCTGCCGTGATAAATATTGCCGCTTCTATCGAATACTACCTTCTCAACGCCCTTCTCTATAGCGAGCTTCGCAACCAGCTCTCCGGCCTTTTTGGCGGCATCAGACTTCTTGAGTGAGCCGTCAAACTCCTTGGCGTTGGTCGCTATCGCAACGATAGTCTTACCGATCGTATCATCGATTATCTGCGCGTAAATGTGCTTGTTTGACCTGTATACGTTAAGCCTCGGCCTCTCGGTCGTCCCTGAGACCTTCTTGCGCACGCGAATCTTGCGCCTCTGCCAACCGCTGAGTTTTTCTACCTTGCCTGCCATCGCTTACTTACCTCCACCGGACTTGCCAGCCTTGCCGGCCTTTCTCCTGATTACCTCGTCGGAATACTTGATGCCCTTGCCCTTGTACGGCTCAGGCTTCCTAAGGGCCCTTATATCGGCCGCCACCTGGCCTATCATCTGCTTATCAGGCCCCTTCAAGGTTATGGAGGTCTGCTTTTCTACTGTGGCTACTACTCCCTGAGGGAGATCATACTTTACAGGATGCGAGTAACCGAGCGCGAGGTTTACGGTGCTGCCCTGAACATCGGCCTTGTATCCAACGCCTATGATGTCCAGCTTTTTTTGAAACCCTTCGCTTACGCCCTTTATCATGTTGAATATCAGCGTGCGGGTCAGACCGTGCAAAGACCTCGCCGTCCTGGACTCATCGCTTCTGAGCACCTGGATATTTGAATCGTTCATCTCGACCCTGATCTCAGGTCTTAGCTGTAGCTCAAGAGCGCCCTGCGGGCCGCTTGCCTTGACAAGCCCCTTGTCAACAGCGATCTTTACACCAGTTGGTACTGTTATTGGCTGCTTACCTATCCTTGACATTGCCTACCCTTTTTGATCGGTTCCTTTTTATGGCACTGGTGTCATTAGGACACCGCATCTACCATCTTTAGTAAACTGTGCAGACCAGCTCTCCGCCGATACCGATCTCTCTTGCCTTCCTGTCGGTCATCAGCCCCTTGGAGGTGGAGACTATCGATATGCCGAGGCCGTTTAAGACCCTCGGGATCTCGTCGTTGCCCACATACTTCCTGAGGCCCGGCTTGCTGATCCTCTTTATATTGGTTATCGCGCTCTTCTTAGCCGAGTTATACTTCAGCTGGATCTTGATGAAGGAGCGGCTCTTATCCTTGAACGGGCTCGCTTCTTTCAGATAGCCCTCTTCCTTCAGTATCTTTGCGATCTCGACCTTGACAGTCGACGACGGAATAATGATCTCATTCTGCCTTGCGCGCATCGCATTTCTGATTCTTGTTAGCATATCAGCTATCGGATCTGTCATCGACATCTCGTTAACTCTCCATTCGTCAGGTTACGTTTTATAGGCCGTGTGACTGCAAACAGCACGTCTTACCAGCTCGACTTGATGACCCCTGGAAGCACACCCTGAAGGGCCATCTTCCTGAAGCAGAGCCTGCACATGTCAAACTTGCGGTAATACGCCCTGGAGCGACCGCATATAGGGCAGCGGTTGTACTCTCTGACGCTGAACTTCTGCTTCCTGCGGGCCTTAGCTATTAGTGACTTTTTAGCCAATGAAAAAACCTCCGGTCTATTTCAAAAAATTTATCAGCCCCTGAACGGCATCCCAAGAGACTTCAAAAGGGCCTTCGCCTCTTCGTCAGTCTTTGCGGACGTGCTGATCGTTATATTGAGACCCCTGAGCTTGTCGATCTTGTCATACTCTATCTCGGGGAATATGATCTGCTCTTTTATGCCTATGGTGTAGTTGCCTCTTCCATCAAAAGACTTGTCAGGCATGCCCTTGAAGTCCCTGATCCTGGGGATGCTGAAGTTGACGAAACGGTCGAAGAACTCGTACATCCTCGATCCCCTGAGAGTGACCATGCAACCAATCGGCATTCCAGCCCTCAGTTTGAAGGTCGCTATCGACTTCTTCGCCTTGGTGACAACCGGCTTCTGCCCCGCGATAAGCGTCATATCGCGCACTGCGGCGTCAACTACCTTTACTTCCTTTACAGCCTCTCCAAGCCCCATGTTGAGAGTGATCTTCTCAAGCCTGGGGACCTGCATAACGCTCTTGTAACTGAATTCCTTCATCAAAGAAGGGATCGCCTGCTTGGCGTATAGTTCATTAAGCCTGCTCATTTATCAAGCACCTCACCGCACTTTTTACAGAACCTTACCCTCTTGCCGTCATCAAGGAGTTTCTTGCCGACGCGCACGGGACCTTTGCACTTTTCACACAGCAGCATCAGATTAGAGATCGCCAGTGGGGCCTCTTTCTCGATTATCCCGCCATGCTTGAACTTCTGCGATGGCTTCTGATGGCGCTTGACCATGTTGAGCTTCTCAACATAGACCTTTGACTTCTCAGGATCGACCTTCAGGACCTTCCCGGTCTTTCCCTTTTCCCTTCCGGCTATGACCATTATCTGGTCGTCTTTTCTTATCTTGAGTCCCATCGTTTCCTCTTTAGCGGTTTATTGCGCCGCGCGAATTACTTCTTTCACGGCCTTGTACACCTTTACAGGACCTCAGGCGCAAGGGATACAATCTTCATGAACTTCTTAGCCCTCAGTTCCCTGGCGACAGGGCCGAAGATCCTTGTCCCTACAGGCTCGTTATCCTTATTTATAATAACAACGGCGTTCTCATCGAACTTGATGTATGAACCGTCCTGACGCCTGGTCTCTTTTCTGGTGCGAACTATTACTGCCCTGACGACGTCGCCCTTCTTGACCTTGGCATCATAGATCGCCTCTTTGACGCTGACAACGATGATGTCGCCTATGGTGCCGATCATCTTGTTGGACGCGCCTATTACCTTGATGCATGAGACCTTCTTGGCGCCTGAGTTGTCCGCAACACCAAGTACCGAAAGTATCTGTATCATTTTGCCTTCTCCAATATTTCTTGCAGACGCCAGCGCTTGGATCTGCTCGCGGGCGGGGTCTCAACGATCTTTACCTTGTCCCCGGTGCCGCACAGGCCAAGCTCGTCATGCACTGAGTACTTCACGCGCCTCTTGACGTACTTTCCGTAGAAAGGGTGTTTGGTGAGCCGCTCGATAGCCACTATGACGGTCTTTTGCATCTTGCCGCTCGAAAGCACGCTGCCGATGAGGGTCTTTTTGTTCGTTTTGGATTCAGCCATGACTATTTCCCCTTTTCCTTCTCGGCAATAATCGTATTGACACGGGCCAGGTCCTTCTTGAGGATCCTGAGCTTCAAAGGGTTCTCAAGCTGGTTCGTAATATGGCGCATTCTGAGATTGAAGAGCTCTTTTGTAAGCTCCTGCGCCTTTGTCTTCATCTCTTCAATCTTCATGTCTCTGACTTCAGCCGGTTTCATTATATCGCTTCCCTCTTGATAAGCTTTGTGGGTATGGAGATCTTGTGCGTTGCAAGCCTGAAGGCTTCCTTTGCGATCGCCTCAGTCACGCCTTCCATCTCATAGATGATGCGTCCCGGCTTGATAACGGCTACCCAGTCCTCAGGGCTGCCTTTGCCGCTGCCCATCCTTGTCTCCGCAGGCTTCTTGGTCACAGGCTTGTCAGGGAATACCCTGATCCAGATCTTGCCGCCGCGCTTTACGAAACGCGTCATTGCGATACGCGCCGCCTCGATCTCGCGTGTTGAAAGCCATCCGCACTCAGTGGCCTGAAGGCCGAAGTTGCCGAATGACAGGGTCGAGCCTGTCTGGGCAAGTCCCCTTCTTTTGCCTCTCTGCTGCTTCCTGAATTTTACCTTTTTTGGAATTAACATTTAAGTTCCCCGTCCTACTGAGCGGCGGATTCTTCGGCAACCTTGGGTTGCGCGATCACGTCGCCCTTGTATATTAGCACCTTTACGCCGATTATCCCGAAAGTTGTCTTTGCCTCAGCCTGACCGTAGTCGATCTCGGCCCTGAGCGTGTGAAGAGGCACTCTGCCTTCCCTGTACCACTCGCTCCTGGCGATCTCAGCGCCGCCTAATCTTCCGGCGCACATGATCTTTATGCCTTTGCCGCCCATCCTCATCGCAGTAGTGACGGACTTTTTCATGGCCCTTCTGAAGGAGACCCTTCTCTCAAGCTGAAGAGCGATGTTTTCAGCGACAAGCTGAGCATCGGTGTCAGGCCTTCTTACTTCTACGATGTCAAGGTCAACGTCCCTGCCGGTAAGCGTCGCAAGCTGCTTCTTCAGGACGTCAATCTCAGCGCCCCTCTTGCCTATCACGATGCCCGGTCTGGCGGTGCGTATGATCACCTTGACCTTGTTAGCCGTCCTCTCGATCTCTATAGATGAGATGCCGGCGTGGAAGAGCTTCTTTTTTATAAAGTTCCTGAGCTTCAGGTCTTCGTGAACGAAGAGCGCATAGCTCTTGTCCCCGTACCACCTGGAGCTCCAAGTCCTTGAGATGCCTAACCTGAATCCGATTGGATGAACCTTCTGGCCCAAAAAACGACCTCCGTTGCTAGCTGTTTTTTTAAAGCGTTACTGCAATGCTACTTCTCGCCGACGAATATGGTCACGTGGCTCGTGCGCTTTCTGATCGCAGCGCCTCTGCCCATCGCCTTCGAATATGTCCTTTTCATCACAGGGCCGCCGTCGACAAAGGCCTTTGTTATGACGAGCTTGTCGACATCGAGGCTCATGTTGTTCTCGGCGTTAGCCGCAGCGCTCTTGACGACCTTGGAGATGTCCTTGCTCACAGCCTTGGCGTTGAGATTGAGGATGCCGATAGCGACATCGACCTTCTTGCCCCTTATCAGATCTACTACCAGGCGCGCCTTCTGAGGCGACACCCTTACATATCTTGCAATAGCCTTAGCTTCCATTTACCGACCTGCTCCTTTACAGAACTGACCTTCCGTTATATTACTCTTTTAGCCCTTGGCCCCTGGGACCTTTGACTTCTTGATCCCGGAATGTCCGTGAAAGGTGCGTGTTGGCGAAAACTCGCCGAGCTTATGCCCGACCATGTTTTCGGTAACGAACACCGGTACGAACTTCTTGCCGTTATGGACGGCTATAGTAAAGCTAACCATCTCAGGGGTTATCATCGATCGCCTTGACCAGGTCTTTACGACCTTCTTGGCCTTGAGATCTGTCGCGCTTTCAATCTTTTTCATCAAATGGCCGTCTACAAAAGGACCTTTCTTTAAGGAACGCAATGCTACTTCCTCCTCGTGATTATGTACTTGTCGGTTGCCTTGCGCCTTCTGGTCTTATATCCCTTGGTGGGTACGCCCCACGGGTTCGTAGGATGATTGCCGCCCTTGCTCTTGCCCTCGCCGCCACCGTGCGGATGATCGACAGGGTTCATCGCTACACCCCTTACCCTGGGGTTTCTGCCGAGCCAACGAGACCTTCCGGCCTTACCTATGTTGACGTTCTCATGGTCAAGGTTGCCTATCTGACCGATAGTCGCGTAGCATTCCTGCAGCACGAATCTCACTTCATTTGACGGAAGCTTCAGCGTGGCGTAAGTCCCTTCTTTTGCCATGAGCTGAGCGTAACCGCCGGCACTCCTTACAAGCTGGCCGCCCTTTCCTATCTTCATCTCCACGTTGTGTACGAACGTGCCGACCGGTATCGCCCTTATCGGAAGAGCGTTGCCCGGCCTTATGTCAGACGCGGCGCCGGCTACTACGGTATCTCCGACCTTGAGATCTACAGGGGCTATTATGTATCTCTTCTCGCCGTCGATATAGTTGAGAAGCGCAATGTTCGAAGAACGGTTCGGGTCATACTCGATAGCCGCGACCTTTGCCGGGATGTCCCTCTTGTCTCTCTTGAAATCGATGAGCCTATAGAGCTTCTTGTGACCGCCGCCGATCCAGCGCGAGGTAACGCGGCCAAGGTTGTTTCTGCCGCCCGAGCGCTTGATAGGCTTGGTAAGCGACTTCTCCGGTCTCTTCTTGGCAATGCCTTCGAAGACCAGGGTGGTCTTTTCCCTGAGAGAAGGCGATGTAGGCTTATACAGTTTTACTGGCATATCATTATTCTCTTTTTAGATGTAGTTAAGCGCGCGGTTCTATACGCCTTCGAAAAGCTCTATCTTCTCGCCTTCTTTAAGTGTCACATAGGCCTTCTTGCGGGTCTGCTTCTGACCCTCGAACTTGCCCATCCTCTTCATCTTTCCAGGCACCCTCTGAGTGTTTACAGAAGCGACCTTTACGTTGAAGATCTTCTCGACGGCGACCTTGACGTCACGCTTGTTGGCATCAAGATCCACCCAGAAGATGGCCTTTCGTATCTCGGCCTGAATCGTGCTCTTCTCCGTTATTACCGGGGCTTTTATGACTGAATATACGTTTTTCATTGTACCATCGCCTCGACTTTTTCCAAAGCGCTCTTAGTTATGATAAGGTTGTCGTAGTCCAGTATATCGTATACGTTCAGACCTCTTACGTCGATGACCTTGAAGTCCTTCAGGTTACGGGTTGCGAGCCTCAAGTTGGCATTGTCGGAATCGACTACTACCAGCGCGTTTTTAAGATTCGCCTTCGTGAAGAGCGCCAAAGCGACCTTTGTCTTCGGCTCCGCAAGATCTATGGACTCAAATATCTTGAGGCCGCCATCCTGCTCCCTGAGGTTCATCGCTGATCTCAGGGCGTCCCTCTTTACTTTCTTGGGGACGCTATAGGAGTAATCCCTCGGGTGCGGACCGAATACCGTACCGCCATGCCTCCAGAGAGGCGACCTTATCGAACCTGAGCGCGCCCTGCCGGTGCCCTTCTGCTTCCAGGGTTTCACACCGCCGCCGCTAACCTCGCCCTTCGTCTTGGTCGAAGCCGTCCCTGACCTTCTGTTGGCAAGCTGCATCTTTACCACTTCGTAGAAAAGATGCTCCTTAACCTCAGAACCGAAAACCGCCTCGTTGAGCTTCTGCTCGGAGACCTTAACGCCTTCCTTGTTCAATACCTCTGCCATAATCGTAAATTCCTTATCTTCTTTTGTCACTGAACCTGACGCCAGGCCTACTTCTTATGGGCCTTTTTCACTACGACGAAGCTGTTGATAGCGCCCGGTATAGCGCCCTGGATGAGCAGGACGTTTTCCTCGACCCTTACAGCCACGACCTTCAGGTTCTGTACGGTTACTTTTCTATCGCCCATGTGGCCGGCCATTCTCATGCCCTTGAAGACCCTTGAAGGATCAGAACTTGATCCGATGGAACCAGGGGCCCTGTTATGCATAGAGCCGTGAGACCCGGCGCCGCCGCTGAAGTTATGCCTCTTCATCGAGCCCTGAAATCCCTTGCCCTTTGAGGTCCCTGTAACATCGACAAACTCGCCGACCTTAAAGACCTCTGAGCAGTTCAGGCTCTGACCCTGCTTGTAATCATCGAGATCAGTACCCTTGAGCTCAAGGAGACTATAAAGGCACGGGGTGCCGGCCTTTGAAAAGTGGCCCCTCATCGCCTTGTTCGCCCTTGAGTCTTTCTTCGTGCCAAGCCCGAGCTGAATAGCCTCATAGCCATCGCCCTGCATGGTCTTTTTCTGCACTACATAACACGAATTCGCGCTAACAACGGTCACCGGTATCATGGCTCCGCCATCGGAATAGACGTGCGTCATGCCTATCTTCTTTCCAAGAATCCCTTCTATCATCTTTTCAACCTTTTTTTCACAGAGGTGCCGCTCGCTTTAGAACGGTCGGCACATGTGCTTAGTGTGGGTCTCTGACAGGATTAATCCAGCTTTATCTCTACGTCTACGCCAGCCGGCAGGTCCAGCTTCATCAAAGCGTCTACCGTGGTCTGAGTCGGCTCCACGATATCCATAAGTCTCTTGTGAGTCCTGATCTCGAACTGTTCCCTGCTCTTCTTGTCGACGTGTGGCGACCTGAGAACGCAGAACTTGTTGATCCTGGTCGGAAGCGGTATCGGGCCCTTAACACGCGCGCCGGTCCTTCTTGCCGTATCGACTATCTCCTTTACGGACTTGTCGAGCAACCTGTGATCGAAACCCTTGAGCCTAATCCTGATTTTCTGGCTATCCACTCGTAAACTCCATCCCTCTGTTTCTTTAGATAAAGCGGAAAGAACTAGTCTAACCGATTTCAAGACACATTACAAACAAAAAATCACTATGCGAGAATCTTTGTTACGACGCCTGCGCCGACCGTTCTGCCGCCCTCGCGGATGGCGAACCTGAGGCCTTCTTCCATGGCTATCGGGCATATAAGCTCGACCGACAAGGCCACGTTGTCTCCCGGCATTACCATCTCCGTCCCCTCTGGAAGGGTCGCTATGCCGGTAACGTCAGTCGTCCTGAAGTAGAACTGGGGCCTGTAGCCGTTGAAAAACGGGGTGTGGCGCCCTCCCTCTTCCTTCGCAAGGACGTAGACCTCGCACATGAACTTCGTGTGCGGAGTGATCGAGCCCGGCTTCGCAAGCACCTGGCCTCTCTCAACGTCTTCCTTCTTCGTGCCTCTGAGAAGCGCGCCGATGTTGTCGCCTGCGCGGCCTTCGTCAAGAAGCTTCCTGAACATCTCTACTCCCGTGATCGTCGTCTTCACGGTATCGCGTATGCCGATGATCTCGACCTCTTCGCCTATCTTTATGATGCCTCTTTCCACCCTGCCGGTGACAACCGTACCACGGCCGGATATGGAGAATACGTCTTCTACTGGCATAAGGAACGGCTTGTCGATGTCCCTCTTCGGGTCCGGTATGTATGTATCAAGGCTGTCTGTGAGCTGGTGTATCGCGCCGCACCACTGACACTCCTTCTTTCCGCATCCGCACTCAAGTATCTTAAGCGCGCTGCCCTTTACGAACGGGATGTCGTCGCCAGGGAACTTGTACTGGTTCAAAAGCTCTCTTACCTCAAGCTCTACGAGGTCGAGAAGCTCGGAGTCGTCGACCATGTCTACCTTATTGAGGAATACGACTACGTACGGTACGCCAACCTGGCGGGCCAGGAGGATATGCTCTCTCGTCTGAGGCATCGGGCCGTCAGCGGCAGAGACGACAAGTATCGCTCCGTCCATCTGCGCGGCGCCTGTGATCATGTTCTTGATGTAGTCGGCATGACCCGGGCAGTCGATATGAGCGTAATGTCTCTTGTCGGTCTGGTACTCGACGTGCGAGATAGAGATCGTAACGCCGCGCTCTCTCTCTTCCGGAGCCTTGTCTATGTTCTCGTATGCGAGAAACTCTGCGTACCCTCTGGAAGCGAGCACCTTTGTTATCGCCGCGGTCAAAGAAGTCTTACCGTGGTCAACGTGGCCGATGGTGCCTACGTTCAGATGAGTCTTGCCTCTCTCGAATTTTGCCTTGCCCATTGTTCTCCTCCAGACAGCTTATTCTTAGACCGATCGGTCTCTTATTTGCCCTGCATCTTAGCGGTCAGCACTTCTGCGACCGAGTTCGGTACCTGCTCGTAGTGAGCGAACTGCATCGTATACGACGCCCTGCCCTGTGTCTTTGAACGAAGGTCGGTCGAATATCCGAACATGTTCGCGAGAGGCACGTTCGCGGTCACTACCTGAAAGCCGCCCCTTGAGTCCATGCCGAGGATCTTGCCTCTTCTTGAGTTGATGTCTCCTATGACATCGCCCATGAACTGCTCCGGGATTACGACCTCGACGTCCATGATCGGTTCGAGGAGTATCGGGCCAGCGCTCTTTACAGCCTCTTTAAAGGCCATTGATCCGGCGATCTTAAACGCCATCTCGGAAGAGTCTACGTCGTGATATGATCCGTCGGTAAGCGTGACCTTGACATCGACGACCGGGTAGCCGGCTATTATGCCGTTCTCCGTGGCCTCCTTGATGCCGTTCTCGATGGGATTGATGTATTCCTTCGGAACCGTGCCGCCTACGACCTTATTGACAAACTCGAAGCCTACGCCCTTTTCAGACGGCTCAAGCTCTATATAGACATGGCCATACTGACCTCTGCCGCCAGTCTGCCTGATGTACTTGCCCTCGGCCTTGGACTTCTTTGTGATCGTCTCTCTATAAGCGACCTGAGGCTTGCCTACGCTCGCCTCGACCTTGAACTCCCTGAGCATCCTATCTACGATGATCTCGAGGTGAAGCTCGCCCATGCCTGATATGATGGTCTGGCCTGTCTCCTCGTCAGATTTAACGCGGAAAGAGGGGTCTTCAACCGCAAGCTTCTGAAGCGCTATGCCGAGTTTTTCCTGGTCAGCCTTCGTCTTTGGCTCTATGGCGATGGATATGACCGGGTCGGGGAAGTCCATCTTCTCAAGTATGATCTGCTTTTCAAGGTCGCATATCGTGTCACCAGTCGTGGTGTACTTGAGTCCTACTGCGGCGGCGATATCGCCGGCAAGGGCCTCTTTGACGTCTTCGCGCTTGTTGGCGTGCATCTTGACAAGACGGCCTACTCTTTCCTTCTGGCCCTTTGTGGAATTATATACGTAAGAACCCGCTGTGATAGTGCCTGAATAAACCCTGAAGAACGTCAGCTGTCCTACGAACGGGTCTGACATGATCTTGAAAGCAAGCGCTGAAAATGGCGCATTGTCGTCTGTTTCCCTGATATCCTCAGCATCATTGTCAGGGTTAATGCCCTTTACAGGCGGTATGTCTATCGGAGACGGAAGATAATCGAGCACGGCGTCAAGGAGGTTCTGCACGCCCTTGTTCTTGAAAGACGAACCGCAGATAACAGGAGTTACATCCATGTTTATGGCGCCCTTCCTGATCGCACCGGCTATCTCATCGTTCGTGACCTCGGTCCCGGCAAGATACTTCTCCATCAGCTTCTCATCGAAGTCGGCGGCAGTCTCGACGAGCTTTTCCCTGTACTCTGCAACGAGATCAGCCATATCGGCCGGGATCTCGACGATATCGAACTTGGCGCCGAGAGAGTCGTCTCTCCAGACCACGGCGTTCATCTTTACAAGGTCGACTACGCCCTTGAACGTCTCTTCTTTTCCTATCGGGAGCTGCAATACGACCGGCCTTGTCTTCAACCTGTCGCTAAGCATGCCTACGACCCTGAAAAAATCCGCCCCGACGCGGTCCATCTTGTTTATGAACGCGATCCTGGGAACCTTATACTTGTTGGCCTGGCGCCAGACAGTCTCGCTCTGAGGCTCGACTCCGCCTACCGAACAGAATACCGCGACAGCGCCGTCAAGCACCTTCAAAGACCTTTCGACCTCGATGGTGAAGTCCACGTGCCCCGGAGTATCAATAATATTAATGCGCGTATCTTTCCATGAGCAGGTAGTAGCAGCAGAGGTGATCGTGATGCCCCTCTCCTTCTCCTGCTCCATCCAGTCCATCGTGGCTGTGCCTTCGTGGACTTCGCCGATCTTATAGGTAACGCCGGTGTAGTAGAGTATCCTCTCGGTCGTCGTTGTCTTGCCGGCGTCGATGTGGGCCATGATGCCGATGTTTCTTTGTCTGTCCAGCGGTATTGTCCGTGCCAACTCTAAGACTCCTCAATCGAAGCGACTCGATTACTTTTACAGCGCCGGCTTATATGCGGCGCCCTCAAATTCCTGCCGGGACAGAGCCCGGCACTTACATGCTTGATGTTCTAAGCCCCTGACTTGGGACGTTACCAGCGGTAGTGAGCGAACGCCTTGTTGGCCTCGGCCATCTTGTGTACGTCTTCCCTCTTCTTGACCGAACCGCCCTTGTTGTTGGAGGCGTCGATGATCTCACCGGCGAGCTTGTCTTTCATCGTCTTCTCGCTGCGGGAGTTCGCGTACCCTACGAGCCACCTGAGAGCCAGAGAAAGCTTCCTGTCAGGACGGACTTCGACCGGCACCTGATAAGTCGCGCCGCCGACCCTTCTGGACTTGACCTCAAGGACAGGCTTGATGTTCTCAAGGGCCTTCTTGAAGACCTTGAGCGGCTCGCCCTTGGTCTTTTCTTCAACGACCTCGAACGCCCCGTACAGTATGGACTCCGCCTTGCTCTTCTTTCCATCAGAGGTCAGCGTGTTTATCAATTTTGCGATTACCTTGTCGCCGAACTTTGGATCCGGCAATACATCCCTTTTCGGGACACTCCCCTTACGAGGCATATTCTTCCTCCAACACGATTACGATTGATATATCAGACTAAACGGCCGCCTTTTAAGACAGGCCGGAACCAACAGCTTACTTAGGCCTCTTTGCCCCATACTTGGACCTGGCCTGCTTCCTGTCCTGAACCCCCATTGTATCAAGGGTACCCCTTATGATGTGATACCTCACACCTGGAAGATCCTTTACCCTGCCGCCCCTTATCATGACGACCGAATGCTCCTGCAGGTTGTGGCCTACGCCCGGGATGTAAGCGGTGACTTCCATGCCGTTTGTAAGCCTTACCCTTGCGACCTTACGGAGCGCAGAGTTAGGTTTCTTCGGCGTGGTCGTGTAAACCCTTACACAGACGCCTCTTTTCTGCGGACAGCTGTCAAGGGCCGGCGATGCCGTCTTGTACTTAGTCTTCTGCCTGCCTTTGCGAACGAGTTGATTAATTGTCGGCATAACTCACCTTTCACCTTTGCCTTCTGGCGTAAATCAAAGCAATCTACCAGCTTTTATTTGCCTTGTCAAGGACTATATAATCTTTTACATCGAACAGCCCTGTTTTTTTGACCTGCCGGCCGTCAAAAGACCACCCTTATCTAAACAGCCTCTACTTCCGCTACAGGAGGAGCTTCCGCCGCCTCCACGTGCGCCTGGATCTTTATGTACTTCTTGAAGCCTGCGCCTGCCGGTATGAGACGGCCCATGATGACGTTTTCCTTGAGGCCCCTCAGGTAATCTATCTTGCCCTCTACAGCGGCGCCTGTAAGCACCTTGGTCGTCTCCTGGAACGAAGCGGCGGAGATGAAGCTCTCCGTCGAGAGCGAGGCCTTGGTGATCCCCTGGAGAAGAGGCTCTGCGATAGCCGGCTTCTTGCCCTTCGTGATCACGCGGTCGTTCTCATCATCAAAGGAGTAGCGCTCGACCTGCTCGCCTATGAGGAAGTTCGTATCCCCGGAGTCCTTTATCTTTACGCGTCTGAGCATCTGCCTGACTATCGTCTCTATATGCTTGTCGTTTATCTTGACGCCCTGGAGCCTGTAGACCTCCTGAACCTCATCGACAAGATATTTGGCAAGCTCCTTTACACCGAGGACGCGAAGTATGTCGTGAGGATTCGCGCTGCCATCCATGAGCGGCTCGCCTGCCTTTACCCTGTCGCCTTCCCTGACGCTTATATGCTTACCCTTGGGGATGAGATATTCCTTGGCGTCTCCAGCCTCAGGCGTGACAAGCACCTTCCTCTTGCCCTTGGTATCCTTGCCGAACGAGACAAGACCGTCTACCTCGCTGATAACAGCTGTTTCCTTGGGTTTTCTCGCCTCGAAAAGCTCAGCGACCCTCGGAAGACCGCCTGTGATGTCCTTCGTCTTTGTCGTCTCTCTCGGTATCTTGGCTACGACGTCTCCTGCCTTGACATGGTCGCCCTCGTTTATGGTGAGGATCGCCCCTACCGGCAGAAGATACCTTGCGTCGATATTCGTCCCCGGCAGCTTGAGGGTCCTGCCCGAATCGTCCTTTATGGAGATCCTGGGCCTAAGGTCGCCTTCCTTATAGGTCACGATGACCTTGCTGGAAATGCCAAGCACCTCGTCGACCTGCTCGCGCATGGTCTTGCCGTCTTCTATATCGCCGAACCTTACCTTGCCGCTGACTTCCGTGATGATCGGTATCGTGTACGGGTCCCACTCGGCTATCAATGTGCCTGGCGTGACCTTCGTGCCCTCTTTAAGCCTGAGCCTTGCGCCGTATATGATCGGGTTTCTCTCCCTGTCCCTGCCCTGTTCGTCGACAATGGCTATATCACCATTGCGGTTCATGACTATCGCCTCGCCCTTTGAGTTCTCGGCGACGTTCAAGCCGTGGTACTTTACAACGCCCTCGTGGCGCGCCTCGATCTGGGTCTGCTCGGCCCTTCTGCTGGCCGTTCCACCTATGTGGAAGGTCCTCATCGTAAGCTGTGTGCCGGGCTCTCCGATCGACTGGGCGGCTATGACTCCGACTGATTCGCCCATATCAACCATTCTGCCTCTCGTGAGGTCTCTGCCGTAACACTTGATGCATATACCACGGGTAGAGCGGCAAGTGAGCACCGAGCGTATCTTTACCTTCTCGATACCGGCCTCCTCTATCGCGTCCATCCTTGCCTCGTCTATCTCCTCGTTCACAGGCACGATGACCTCTTTAGTGAACGGATCGACGACGTCTTCTAGCGTGACCCTTCCGAGTATCCTCTCGCCTATTGGCTCGATGACCTCGCCGCCCTCTACAAGCGACGTCATGTATATGCCGTCCAGAGTACCGCAGTCTTCTTCGGAGATGATCGCGTCCTGCGCGACATCGACGAGCCTTCTGGTCAAGTAACCAGAGTTGGCTGTCTTAAGAGCTGTATCCGCGAGACCCTTTCTGGCGCCGTGCGTCGAGATGAAGTACTGGAGGACCGTGAGGCCTTCCCTGAAGTTGGCGGTGATCGGTGTTTCGATGATCTCGCCGGAAGGCTTGGCCATAAGGCCTCTCATGCCTGCCAGCTGTCTGATCTGCTGCGCGGAACCCCTGGCGCCCGAGTCGGCCATGATGAATATCGGGTTGAAGCTCGGCATGAGCCTTTCAACGCCGTGTTCGTCCTTCACCAGATCCGTGCCGAGCTCTCTCAGCATCTCTTCGGCGATCTCTTCGGTGGCCTGCGCCCAGATGTCGATGACCTTGTTGTAGCGCTCGCCGTCTGTTATCAGACCCTCGTTGTACTGCTTTTGTATCTCTTTTACTTCGTCATAAGCCTTGTCAAGAAGCTTCCCCTTCATCTTGGGTATCTTCATGTCGTCTATGCAGATGGATATGCCGGCCTTGGTGGCGTACTGATATCCGAGATCCTTGAGCCTGTCAGCAAGTATTACGGTCTCTTTGGAGCCTGAACGCCTGTAGCAGATGTCTATGAGATCGGCCAGGCGCTTCTTGTCCATGACCTTGTTGATCTCTTCGAACTTGAGCGACGGCGGGATGACCTCCAACAGGATTATCCTGCCGACAGTCGTGTCGACAAGGACACCGTCGAGCTTCACCTTGACTGCGGCCTGGAGATGCACCTCTCCGCTGTCATAAGCTGCCCTGACCTCGTCTCTCGAAGAAAACCTCTTGCCCTCGCCCTTGACGCCCGGGCGGTCACGCGAAAGGTAATAAAGACCCAGGACGATATCCTGCGTAGGAACGATGATCGGCTTTCCGTGCGCAGGCGAAAGTATGTTGTTCGTAGACATCATCAGGACCCTGGCCTCGACCTGCGCCTCTATCGAAAGAGGGACGTGGACGGCCATCTGGTCTCCGTCAAAGTCGGCGTTAAAGGCCGTACAGACGAGCGGATGGAGCTGAATGGCCTTGCCCTCGATAAGTATCGGCTCGAAGGCCTGTATGCCGAGCCTGTGGAGCGTAGGAGCTCTGTTAAGCAGCACAGGATGCTCTCTTATGACCTCGTCGAGGACGTCCCATACCTCAGGGCGCTCCTTCTCGAGCATCTTCTTTGCGCTCTTTATTGTGGTGGCGTATCCCTTCTCTTCAAGCCTCTGATAGATGAACGGCTTAAAGAGCTCAAGAGCCATCTTCTTCGGCAGACCGCACTGATGAAGCCTCAGGTCAGGCCCGATGACGATGACCGAACGGCCTGAATAGTCGACCCTCTTTCCGAGGAGGTTCTGCCTGAAACGTCCGCCCTTGCCCTTTATCATGTCGCTCAGGGATTTAAGCGGCCTCTTGTTCTGGCCGGTGATGATGCGTCCTCTCCTGCCGTTATCAAAGAGCGCGTCAACAGCCTCCTGGAGCATCCTCTTCTCGTTCCTGATGATGATGTCAGGGGCGTTTAATTCCATAAGCCTTTTCAGGCGGTTGTTCCTGTTTATGACCCTTCTGTAGAGGTCGTTAAGGTCGGATGTGGCAAACCTTCCGCCGTCAAGCGGCACAAGAGGCCTCAGATCAGGCGGTAGCACCGGTATGACCTCAAGGACCATCCACTCAGGCTTGTTGCCGGAGTTCAGGAAGGCATCGACGACCTTTAATCTCTTTGCGATCCTCTTCTTCTTCGCGTCGGAAGAGGTCTTTTTCATCTCGGCTCTCAGCTCGGCTGAGATCTTGGGAAGGTCCTTGGCGCGAAGGATCGCCCTTATAGCCTCAGCTCCCATGCCTGCTACAAAACCGTCAAATCCCCACTTCTCTATCGACTTCTGGTACTTCTCCTCATTGAGGAGCTCGCCTTCCTTCATATCGGTCTCTTTCGGGTCGAGAACTACGTAGTTCTCGTAATAGAGCACCCTTTCGAGTTCCTTGAGCGTCATGTCGAGCATGGCGCCTATCCTTGAAGGCAGCGACCTGAGAAACCATATATGGGCTACCGGAGTGGCCAGTTCGATGTGCCCAAGCCTCTCTCTCCTGACATTGGAAGGGATAACCTCGACGCCGCACTTTTCGCAGACAACGCCCCTGTGCTTCATCCTCTTGTATTTGCCGCAGTTGCACTCAAAGTCCTTTACAGGACCGAATATCTTAGCGCAGAAGAGGCCATCACGCTCAGGCTTAAAAGTCCTGTAGTTGATCGTCTCAGGCTTTTTTACCTCACCGTGAGACCATTCCCTTATCCTCTCAGGCGAGGCGATGGATATCTTTATAGCTGTGAAGTCCATCGGCTTTCTATGCTTTTCAAAAAGAGCCGCAAGATTTTCCAATTGTTACCTCCTTTTTTGACAGGCTGCAGGCCCGGCCGCAGTTCGACGGTCACGGACAAGGCCGTCTGCCGCGATGAGGCCGGCAGACTTGAGAGCGGCGCTAATTGGTTCAGTCCTCTATTTCTTCTTCTATGAGGCCCATGTCCAGGCCGAGGCTCTGAAGCTCTTTTATAAGGACACTGAACGACTCCGGTATGGTCGGTTCAAGCGAGTAGTTGCCTGTAACGATCGACTCGTACATCTTGGTCCTTCCCGGAACGTCGTCAGACTTTACCGTGAGGAACTCCTGGAGGCAATGCGCCGCGCCGTAGGCTTCCATCGCCCAGACTTCCATCTCTCCAAGCCTCTGGCCTCCGAACTGCGCCTTTCCGCCGAGCGGCTGCTGGGTGACAAGCGAGTACGGGCCTGTTGACCTTGCATGGATCTTGTCATCGACAAGGTGATGGAGCTTCATCATGTACATGGCGCCGACCGTGACATCCTGGTCGAAAGGCTCGCCAGATCTCCCGTCATAGAGCTTCATCTTGCCGTTTAGTGGCAGCTGCGCCATCTCAAGGGCTTCCTTGACGTCGTTTTCAGTAGCGCCGTCAAAGACCGGCGAGGCCATCGGCACGCCCTTGGAAAGCCTGCGGGCCGCCTCATGGATCTCATCGTCGGAGAGGCTGTTTATGAACTTGCTGAACTCATGCGACCCGTATATCTTCTTGATCCGCTCCCTGAGTACGTTGGGGCCGGAGTTCTTCTCTATAAGCGTCTTTATCGAACCGCCGAGCCTTTTTCCCGCCCACCCGAGATGCGTCTCGAGTATCTGGCCGATATTCATACGCGAAGGGACGCCGAGCGGATTAAGCACGATATCAACCGACATTCCGTCGGCGAGATACGGCATGTCTTCCTCAGGGAGTATCCTTGATATGACACCCTTGTTACCGTGGCGTCCGGCCATCTTGTCGCCGACAGAGACCTTCCTCTTCATGGCGATGTAGACCTTGACCATCTTGATGACGCCCGGGGGAAGCTCATCGCCCCTCTTGAGCCTGTTTATCCTGTCGTCGAATACGACCTTGATGAGATCCACCTGCTCGGTCAGAGTCCCGAGCATCTCGGAGACCTCGCTCTCAGCCTTCTCGTCAGCCGGTATTATCTCATGCCACTTTGACTGAGGGATAGCGTCAAGGACCTCGTCAGTAATAGGCTTTCCCTTGCTGAGTACGGTATTGCCTTTCTTGTCGGTTATCCTGACCTGCGACTTCTTGTTAAGGAGGATCTTCCTGACCCTTGTGAAGGTCGACTCCTTGACGATGCTGATCTCGTCCTCGCGGTCCTTAAGAAGGCGGGAGACTTCCCTGTCCTCTATAGAACGGCTCCTCTCGTCTTTCTCGGAGCCCTTTCTTGAAAAGACCTTTGCGTCGATAACAACGCCCTCGATGCCTGGAGGCACCCTTAACGAGGTGTCCTTCACGTCCTCGGCTTTCTCGCCGAATATCGCGCGAAGGAGCTTTTCCTCAGGTGAAAGCTGGGTCTCGCCCTTCGGAGTGATCTTTCCTACGAGTATGTCGCCGGGCGCTACCTCCGCGCCGATGCGTATTATACCGCTCTCGTCGAGGTCCTTGAGCGCCTCGTCGCCGACGTTCGGTATGTCTCTCGTGACCTCTTCTTTCCCGAGCTTTATGTCCCTGGCTACGACCTCGAACTCCTCGATATGGACTGAGGTGAAGACGTCGTCCTTCAGGAGCCTTTCGCTGAGAAGTATGGAGTCTTCGAAGTTGTATCCGCCCCACGGCATGAACGCGACAAGGACGTTTTGTCCGAGCGCCAGCTCGCCTTCGTTAGTGGAGGGGCCGTCTGCAATGACCTGGCCCTGTTTCACGACGTCGCCCCTGAAGACGATCGGCTTCTGGTTTAAGCATGTATTCTGGTTCGATCTTCTGAACTTTGTCAGATTGTATATATCGACGCCGCCGGCGTCGTTCCTGATGACTATCCTTGTGGCATCGACAGCTTCGACGACACCCGGCGCCTTCGCGAGTATGGTGACGCCGGAATCCATCGCAACTACGCTCTCCATGCCTGTGCCCACGATCGGGGCCTCGGTGCGGATGAGCGGAACAGCCTGCCTCTGCATGTTTGAGCCCATGAGCGCCCTGTTGGCGTCGTCATTCTCAAGGAACGGGATGAGCGCGGCCGCCACGCTGACGAGCTGGTTCGGGGAGACGTCCATGAGGGTTACATCCTCAGGACGCGCCATTATGAACTCGCCGCCCTTTCTCGCCGATACGAAGTCGCTCGTGAACCTGCCGTCTTTGTCCATCGATGCGTTTGCCTGCGCTATGACGTGATCTTCCTCGTCAAGCGCCGAGAGGTACATGATCCTGACGGAGACCTTTCCGTCCTTTACCTCGCGGTAAGGGGTCTCGATGAAGCCGTAGTCGTTGACCCTTGCGTATGTCGACAGAGATACGATGAGGCCGATGTTCGGTCCCTCTGGCGTCTCAATAGGGCATATACGTCCGTAATGGGTCGCGTGGACGTCTCTTACCTCGAAGCCCGCTCTCTCCCTTGTAAGACCTCCAGGCCCGAGGGCGGAAAGCCTTCTCTTATGGGTTATCTCAGAGAGAGGGTTGGTCTGGTCCATGAACTGCGACAACTGGCTTGACCCGAAAAATTCCTTTATGACAGCCGAGACCGGCTTGGGGTTTATAAGATCATGAGGCATCAGGGTCTCTAATTCCCCGAGGCTCATCCTTTCCTTTACAGCCCTCTCCATCCTGAGAAGCCCTATCCTGTACTGGTTCTCAAGGAGCTCGCCTACAGACCTTACGCGGCGGTTTCCGAGGTGATCGATATCATCGACCGTGCCCTGGCCGTTCCTGAGAAGGACAAGGTACCTGACCACATCGAGGATGTCTTCCTTCCTGAGCGTAGATACCTCAAGAGGGACGTCCGTGTAGCCGAGCTTGCGGTTGATCTTGAGCCTGCCGACCTTCGAGAGGTCGTAGCGCTCAGGATTGAAGAAAAGGTCATTGAAAAAAGAGGTAGCCGTATCGACCGTCGGAAGATCGCCCGGCTTGAGCCTCTTGTATATTTCTATCCTGGCGTTGAGCGTCAGGTTGGAGATCGGATCGTCGGAGTGGTGCTTCCTGTACTCTACGACAGCCTTTGTGTCCTCGGAGCCGATCTTGTCGTTAAGGAGCGTCTCCCTGAAGAACGGGCCGTAGGCCTCGATCAGGAGGAGCTTGAAGCTATTGATGCCCCTTCTCGACATCTCGTCAAGCTTGTCCATAGCGAGAAGCTGGTTGCACTCGAGGATCACTTCTCCGGTGTTCGGATCGACTATGTCGCGCGAGGCGACCTTGCCTACGATGTCTTCAACCTCGACAGGTATGTACTTTATCCCTGCGGCCACGAGCTTCCTGATGGCCAGCCTCGTGAACTTCCTGTCCTTCTTTACGATCGTCTCGCCTGTGGTCGTGTCCTTGATATCCCTGCTCGCCTTCTGGCCTACAAGGTACTCAGGCTCCACGCTCTTCATTATCTTCTTGCCGTCAAGGACTATCTCTTCGCTCGGGTAGAAATAATTGAGCATCTCCTCTACGGAGTAGCCGAGCGCCTTTAACAGTATCGTTGCGGGCATCTTTCTTCTTTTGTCGATGCGGACGTAAAGCCAGTCCTTCTGGTCGAACTCGAAGTCGAGCCAGGAGCCGTGATAAGGTATGACCCTCGCGGTATAAAGGACCTTGCCGGTGAACCCCTTTGGTTTTTCGAACTCGAAAAAGACGCCTGGGGACCTGTGCAGCTGGCTTACGATGACCCTCTCAGTGCCGTTAATAATAAAACTTCCGTTGTCGGTCATCAGCGGGATCTCGCCGAAATAGACCTCCTGCTCTTTTATATCGCGTATGGACTGGGAACCTGTCTCAAGGTCCTTATCCCACATTATCAGCCTGACCATGACCTTGATCGGAGCGGCATAGGTCATGCCCTTCTGGTGACATTCCTCTACAGTATACTTGGGCTCGAGCAACAGGTATTTAACAAACTCAAGAGATGCGGTGCCGCTGAAATCCTTTATAGGGAAAGCGCTTTTGAATACCGTCTGAAGGCCAAAATCGCTTCTAGCCTCCGGTTTGGCATCAAGTTGCAGGAATTGGACGAATGACTTTTTCTGTACCTCGATGAGGTTCGGCATGCTGACGACTTTGCCGATACGGGAGTAATCCTTACGGAGTATCTGCCCGCTGACTACGTGAGAGGAAGCCATATTTTATTCCGCTCCTTTTTAGAATCCTACAGTAGAATCGCCCGCCGGCATATTGCCGGCGGGCTGATCCCTTATATGGTACAGATGAGCATGCGCCGCAAAACCGCCGCGCACGGGCCGAGCTTCCCGGGTCCGCGCTCTGGGGCGCGGCCTGCCGGGTACTTGAGATTACTGGATCTCTACCTTCGCGCCTGCGCTCTCTACCTGCTTCTTTATCTTCTCTGCCTCGTCCTTTGAGATGGCTTCCTTCAGGGTCTTCGGCGCGCCTTCGACAAGATCCTTCGCTTCCTTGAGGCCGAGACCTGTGATGGCCCTTACTTCCTTGATGACCTTTATCTTCTCTGCGCCCGCTTCCTTGAGCACAACGGTGAACTCGGTCTTCTCTGCGGCTGCGGCAACCGGTGCGGCTGCGGCGGCTACGGCTACAGGGGCGGCTGCTGATACGCCGAACTTCTCCTCAAGCTCCTTTACGAGGCCTGCGAGATCGAGTACCGACATGTTCTCTATATATTTTATTACGTCTGCCTTTGTTATCTCTGACATCTTGAATCCCTCCTGTTAGGTTGATTTCTATTTAATATCTCAATTAGCCTGCGATTGCGGTTACGCCTGCGCTCCGGCCGCTTCCTTCTGGTCCTTTATGGCGTTAAGCGCATAGAGGAGCTTCGTTGGCACGCCGTTCAATACGCGGGCAAATCCGGTTATCGGGCCGTTCATCGTCGCGAGTAGCTGAGCGACAAGCACATCTCTCGGCGGAAGCTCCGCAAGTCCCTGTATCTCGGCGAGCGTCAGCATCTGATTGCCGAGCGAGCCTGCCTTGATCTTCAGCTTCGGCTGGTCCTTTGCGAACTGGACAAGCGCCTTTGCGGCGGCCGCGGCGTCCTTGTAGCTGAACGCTATAGCGGACGGCCCCTTGAGCGATGCGCACACCGACTCGATAGGAGTGCCCTTGAACACCCTTCTTGAAAGCGTGTTCCTGACCACCTTGAAGTCTATGGACGCTTCCCTCAGAGCCTTTCTCATCACGGTCATATCAACGGCCTTTATGCCCTGATACTCGGCGACGAAAGTCGCGTTTGCCCTTGCGAGCTTTTCCTGCAAGTCTTCTACTACTTTTACCTTGAGCGTTTTTTCCAATCTCTTTACCTCCTTTCTGTCCTCGAACTCCGTCAAAGACAGAAGAGCTCCGGGCCTAAAAAACAGATGTGCGCATGAGACGACTCCCCCCAATGAACGGTAGGGATCTCCCGCGCTTATCTATAAGGGCCTCGGTAGGATTATTAAGCCGCATGGCCCCTACTGTCTTTGACCGATATCCGATTTTTATTTTATTGAAGACCTTGCGGGCCGAGCCGCTTAAAACCCCGACAGGGGTCTTAAGCAGGTCAAGCCGCGCAGTCGTCTTCGTTGATCAAGACCCGAACAACAGGCCTACTTGAACATGTTCCTGACTTCTACGGTATCGAGCTTTATGCTCGGGCCCATCGTAGTCGACAAGAAAAGGCTTCTCAGGTATATGCCCTTGCTGGAGGATGGCTTTGCCTTTACTATGGCGTCCATGAGCTTCAGGAAGTTTTCCTTGAGCTTGGTCGGACCGAAGGAGGCCTTTCCTACCGGGACGTGTATGTTGCCGGCCTTATCGACCCTGAACTCCACCTTTCCTGCCTTAAGCTCAGTGACCGCCTTTTTCACGTCAAAGGTGACCGTACCAAGCTTCGGGTTCGGCATAAGGCCCCTTGGCCCAAGCACCTTTCCGAGCTTTCCTACCGCGCCCATTATATCGGGTGTGGCGACGATCGCGTCGAAATCAAGCCAGCCCTTGGAGATCTTCTCGATCATATCCTCAGCGCCGACAAAGTCAGCTCCGGCCTCTCTGGCCTCCGCGTCCTTTTCGCCCTTGGCTATGACCAGGACCCTGACAGCTCTTCCGAGACCGTGAGGAAGGACAATCGTCCCTCTTACCATCTGCTCCGGATGCTTCGGGTCGACTCCAAGACGGCCTGAGACCTCTACTGTCTCATCAAACTTCGCGCATATCGTCTCCGGCACTAACGTAAAACCGCCTTCGAGATCATACGCGCGATCTTTTTCTACCTTTGCCTTTGCCGCTTCAAACTTCTTTCCCATCTTATTTGCCCTCCACCGTGATACCCATGCTGCGCGCCGTGCCCTCGATCGTCTTTATCGCCGTCTCGAGGCTCCCGGCAGTAAGGTCCTGAAACTTCAGCTTCGCAATATCCTCTACCTGCTTGCTCGACACCTTCCCGACCTTCGTCTTGTTAGGCTCCTTGGAGCCCTTCTCGATGCCGGCGGCCTTGAGAAGAAGTATCGGGGCAGGAGGCGTCTTTGTGATAAAAGAGAAAGACCTGTCGGAATAGACCGTGATGACGACCGGAGTTATCATCCCTTCCTGGGCCTGAGTCCTTGCGTTAAACGTCTTGCAGAACTCCATGATGTTCACGCCGTGCTGGCCGAGCGCCGGGCCTACAGGAGGCGACGGGTTGGCCTTTCCGGCCGGTATCTGAAGCTTGATCTGTCCGGTAACTTTTTTTGCCATGATTTAGACCTCTTTTCCGGCCCCGTAGCCTTATCGGCCGGGCCGCGACTTTCTCGTTAATGTGCGTATCACTGCCTGAATATATAAACTACGACTTTTCAACCTGCACAAAGTCGAGCTCAACTGGTGTGGCCCTTCCGAAGATGCTTACCAGGACCCTCAACTTGCCCTTGTCCGGCTTGACCTCTTCGACGATGCCGGCGAAGTTGGTGAACGGCCCATCCACGACCCGTACGTTCTCGCCCCTGTCAAAGAGCACCTTGGGCTTGGGCCTCACGGCGCCTTCTTCCATCTGGCGGGTGATCTTCATCACCTCTTCGTCAGATATGGAAGGAGGTGCCTCCTGGCCGCCTACGAAGCCGGTGACCTTGGGGATGCCCTTGACTATATGCCAGGTGTCGTCGTTAAGCTCCATGTTCAGAAGTATATAGCCGGGGAAAAACTTCCTCGTCGATGTCTTCTTAACGCCTTTGACCATGTCGACGACCTTTTCAGTCGGGACCAGTACGTCCCCGAAGAAGGCCTCCATACCGGTCTGCTTTATCTTCTCCTCAAGGGCTGCTTTTACCTTGTTTTCATACCCTGAGTAGGTATGCACGACATACCATTTTTTTGCCATATCACCTCAATTCAGAATAAGGCCTATAAGTTTGGATATGACGAGATCAGCAAGCCCCAGAAATATCGCTAAAACGACTGTTACCGCAAGTACGACCCAGGTCGACGTGATGGTCTGCTGCTTCGTCGGCCAGACTACCTTCCTGAGTTCCTGCCTTGATTCCGTGTAAAACTGCTTTGCCTTGTCTATCTTCTCCATCGCCTTCCGTTTGCGACCGCGGTTTTTTTTGCGGCCCCGCTCTGCCGGTGCCTGGTAAAAACGCCTTCCGGCGCTTTGATTATCTGGCAGGCCAGGAGGGATTCGAACCCCCAACATGCGGTTTTGGAGACCGCCGCTCTAGCCGTTGGAGCTACTGGCCTTTAGTTGTGACGCGCCGGCAGCGGTTAGGCCGCCGGGTTTGCGCCGCGACGTTACTTCGTTTCCTTATGCGGCGTGTGCTTGCGGCAGAACTTGCAGAACTTCTTTATCTCAAGCCTGTCCGGTATGGTCTTCTTGTTCTTCGTCGTCGAATAGTTCCTGCGCTTGCATTCAGTGCAAGCCAGCGTGATAATATCTCTCATCTGCTCCTCCGCCGGACCAGAGGCCCGGTCCGATTGCCTCTAATATTTTTTCGCTTATGCGAGAATCTTTGTTACGACGCCTGCGCCGACCGTTCTGCCGCCCTCGCGGATGGCGAACCTGAGGCCTTCTTCCATGGCTATCGGGCATATAAGCTCGACCGACAAGGCCACGTTGTCTCCCGGCATTACCATCTCCGTCCCCTCTGGAAGGGTCGCTATGCCGGTAACGTCAGTCGTCCTGAAGTAGAACTGGGGCCTGTAGCCGTTGAAAAACGGGGTGTGGCGCCCTCCCTCTTCCTTCGCAAGGACGTAGACCTCGCACATGAACTTCGTGTGCGGAGTGATCGAGCCCGGCTTCGCAAGCACCTGGCCTCTCTCAACGTCTTCCTTCTTCGTGCCTCTGAGAAGCGCGCCGATGTTGTCGCCTGCGCGGCCTTCGTCAAGAAGCTTCCTGAACATCTCTACTCCCGTGATCGTCGTCTTCACGGTATCGCGTATGCCGATGATCTCGACCTCTTCGCCTATCTTTATGATGCCTCTTTCCACCCTGCCGGTGACAACCGTACCACGGCCGGATATGGAGAATACGTCTTCTACTGGCATAAGGAACGGCTTGTCGATGTCCCTCTTCGGGTCCGGTATGTATGTATCAAGGCTGTCTGTGAGCTGGTGTATCGCGCCGCACCACTGACACTCCTTCTTTCCGCATCCGCACTCAAGTATCTTAAGCGCGCTGCCCTTTACGAACGGGATGTCGTCGCCAGGGAACTTGTACTGGTTCAAAAGCTCTCTTACCTCAAGCTCTACGAGGTCGAGAAGCTCGGAGTCGTCGACCATGTCTACCTTATTGAGGAATACGACTACGTACGGTACGCCAACCTGGCGGGCCAGGAGGATATGCTCTCTCGTCTGAGGCATCGGGCCGTCAGCGGCAGAGACGACAAGTATCGCTCCGTCCATCTGCGCGGCGCCTGTGATCATGTTCTTGATGTAGTCGGCATGACCCGGGCAGTCGATATGAGCGTAATGTCTCTTGTCGGTCTGGTACTCGACGTGCGAGATAGAGATCGTAACGCCGCGCTCTCTCTCTTCCGGAGCCTTGTCTATGTTCTCGTATGCGAGAAACTCTGCGTACCCTCTGGAAGCGAGCACCTTTGTTATCGCCGCGGTCAAAGAAGTCTTACCGTGGTCAACGTGGCCGATGGTGCCTACGTTCAGATGAGTCTTGCCTCTCTCGAATTTTGCCTTGCCCATTGTTTCCTCCGGATTAAATAATTTGTCTGCGACGCCGGCGCACAGCACATGGAGCCCATGAGCGGGATCGAACCGCTGACCTCTTCCTTACCAAGGAAGTGCTCTGCCAACTGAGCTACATGGGCGTTGCCGTTCAAGCCCGCCGCGCCCTTAGCCTGCGCAGCCTTTGATCTCATTTCTGGAGCGGGTGATGGGAATCGAACCCACGCTATCAGCTTGGAAGGCTGAAGTTCTACCATTGAACTACACCCGCATCTGATACATCCGACATCAAAAATGCGGGGCCTGTCCGCCCCGGGTATAAATGGTGGAGAGGGAAGGATTCGAACCTTCGAAGGCTGAGCCAGCAGATTTACAGTCTGCCCCCTTTGGCCGCTCGGGAACCTCTCCGTGAAAAAACATTTGCCTTCCGCAGCCCTTGCTCAAACCTTTAATGACGCCTGGACGAGTAACTGAGGTTCTACAGTCCGCGAAAACAAGACATGCGTACGCAGCTTTGAGCCGAGGCCGCAGGCAGAGTTCGTTATCCGGCCCTTACAGATCGTCTCCATAAAGGCATCGGAGAATCAACTGGAGCTGGCGATGGGACTCGAACCCGCAACCTGCTGATTACAAATCAGCTGCTCTACCATTGAGCTACGCCAGCGTAAAACCCTGAAAAACCAGCAAAACAATTCCAGACGCCCATCCGGCTGGCCGAACGGCGGAAAATGAATTTAAATATATAAAACATAACCATGCGTTTGTCAAGCTATATTTAAAAGTATTTTAAGCCTGTTGCGCGATTATCAGCATGGGACAAGGGCGAGCTGCATCAGAAATAATAGCGCGCCCCCATCAAAAAAAGAGCGCCCCCGCCCCGAAAGATCCAGACTAGACCGTCTTGGGCTTTGTCGCCCCTGTTGTCGATGCGAGGTATCCTTCGATAAACTCGTCGATCGCCCCGTCAAGCACTGCGTCCGTGTTGCCTGTCTCAACCCCGGTCCGGTGGTCTTTAACCATCCTGTAGGGTTGCAGCACATAGGAGCGGATCTGAGAGCCCCATGCTATGTCCTTTTTCTCCTTGTTGTACTCATCCATCTTCTCTTCCTGTTCCTTGACCTTGAGCTCATAGAGGCGCGACCTCAAGAGCTTCATCGCCGTAGCCTTGTTCTTGTGCTGGCTCCTCTCATTCTGACACTGGACGACGATGCCTGTAGGCTCGTGCGTTATCCTTATAGCAGAGTCGGTCTTGTTGACGTGCTGGCCGCCCGCGCCGCTTGCCCTGAAGGTATCCACCCTGAGATCAGCCTCGTTTATATCGACGACAATGTCGTCTTCTACCTCCGGATAGACAAAGACCGATGCGAACGACGTATGTCTCCTCTTATTCGCGTCAAAAGGAGATATCCTCACGAGGCGGTGTACTCCCATCTCAGCCTTCAGATAGCCGTAGGCGTACTCGCCCGAGACCGTCAGAGTCACGCCCTTTACCCCTGCCTCGTCTCCGGGCTGGTAGTCGACCGTCTCTACCGAGAAGCCGCGCCTTTCCGTCCACCTGAGGTACATCCTCAAAAGGATTGACGCCCAGTCCTGCGCCTCGGTGCCGCCTGCCCCTGCGTTTATCGAGATTATCGCGTTCCTGCGGTCGTTCTCGCCGGAGAGCATCGTCCTCACCTCTGAGGCGCGTATCTGCGCCTTTGCCTCGGTGATCTTCGCCTCGGCCTCAAGGGCCGCGCCGTTGTCATGGGCCTCCTCGGCAAGCTCGATCATTATCTCGGCCTCCTCAACAAGGGACCTTATCCTGTCGAGCGCCTCGGAGCCGGCGGTAAGCTCGGACTTCCTCTTAAGCAGCCTCTGCGCCTCGGCCTGATCAGACCATATCGCAGGGTCCGAGATGCGGGCCTCTATCTCACGCAGTTCTTCAACCCTTGAATCCTGGTCAAAGAAAACCTCTAAGCTCTTCGAATTTGCCCTTTACAGCCCCAAGACCTTCTTTTATCTCCTCAAACATCTCTACTACCTCCGCCTTGAAATTGACAACGCAAACAGACAGACTATTACCGTCGATCCGATGGCGAAGATATCGCCGTACATGGTATAAAAACCGGATACGCCCTGCCTGAACCTGACCTTCGAGGTGAGAACCGTCCTTTCAAAAAGAGCAGTCTTGTCTACCACCCTTCCGACAGGGTCTATAATGGCGCTTATGCCTGTGTTTGCCGACCTTACCAGATAGCTCCTGTTCTCTACAGCGCGCAGCACCGTCATATCAAGGTGCTGGTACGGAGCTGAGGTCCGGCCGAACCAGCCGTCATTGGTTATGTTCACAAGGAGCGTTGCGCCGTTTTTAACAGCCCCCCTCGCTATCTCAGGGAATATCGCCTCATAGCAGATAAGTATCCCGAGCCCTTCCTTGCCGAGCTTTATAGGCACAGGCCCGACGCCTTCGGCAAAATCACCGATACCGGCCGTAAGCTTGCTGACAAAAGGGAGCATCGTTCTCAGAGGCACATACTCGCCGAACGGCACGAGGTGGATCTTATCATACCTGCCGATCGTCTCGCCTTGAGGGGAGAGGAGATACGCGCTGTTATAAAAATCATAAGCGCCATTTGACGCATTTCTCACATACGACGGGCTTCCGGTCAGGATGAAACTCCCGGCCTCTTTAGCCGAACGGCCCGGGATACCTTTTTCAACCCTCTCTTTTTCATAGTAGAACGGCATGGCCGTCTCCGGCCAGACTATGAGACTCGCCCCGCTGCCTGCCGCCTCACGGGTAAGTCCGGAGTATATTTCCAGCGTCTCGTCCTCCATGGACTTATCCCACTTGACAGACTGGTCTATCGAACCCTGCGCAACAGCGGCGGTAATAGAGGTCCAGCTCTGGGCGTCCCTATCAACGATGCTGATCTTTATCAGTCCGTATGCGGCGACCGACAGAAGAAGGACTCCGGCCGCTATCGCAGCCCTTGAAGGAGAGGCCGCCTGTCTGTCGCTCACGCGCCTGACGATGAGAAAGACCGCCGTGTTGACCGCCATGACAACGAAAGAGACGCCCCATACCCCAGTCATATCGGCTATCTGTATGATCGGCAGATAAGAGGCCTGCGAATACCCGAGAAGCACCCAGGGAAACCCTGTAAGCAGATGCGCCCTCACGTACTCGAGAGCGACCCAAGCCGCAGGGACCATAAGCACCCTCACAAGGCCGTCGCTTTTTTCGGAGGCTACGAAGAACCACCCAAACAGGCCCCAATAGAGGCTCGTGTATATAACGAGGACGAGCATCACGGCAACGGCGGCGAAGATCGGCACACCGCCGTAGTAATACATCGAGTGGACTACCCAGTACAAGGTGGAGAGAAAAAACGCGCCGCCTGCGGCAAACCCCAGAAGGAACCCTCTCTTCCTGGAGCCCCCTTCTATCGCGTACATTACAGGGACAAAGGCCCCCCAGGCGAGAAACCCGGCCCCGAAAGGCGCAAAGGCAAAGACCAGGACAAACCCGGAGATAAGCGCGGCTGTCAGCTTTTTCATTTGATCGTCATGAAGAACAGGCGAAAGATGAGGAAGGTGAGCCCTGAGCCAAGTAGCGCCCCTAAGACGACCTCCATCCTGGTATGTATCCCTCCGACAAGCCTCGAATGGCTGACCATAACGGCCAGTACGAAGGCGAAGATAACAATAAGAGGGTCGAGTGTCAACAGAGTAATGGCGGTAAAGATGGAAAATGCCACGGCAGAGTGGCCGCTCGGCATGCCGCCGTGCAAAGGCGTCCCCTTTCCCTTCCCCAGCGTGGCCTTGAGGACAACAACGGAGATAAGAACGAGTAGAAGCGCGATTATTGCGATGTGCCCTGCGAACATCCCTGCCTCCCTTAAGGCTACAGCCATCGAGCCGTAGAGGTACTTTGAAAATATCATGTACGCCACGATGACCACGCCGACGGATGATATGAGCACAGCGCCGGCTGAGACGTCCTTTGCGTATTTTGCCAGGAGGTTGTGCTTGTCCTCCACCAGATTGACGACCTCTTCGAGCGCGGTATTCATCATCTCCGCGAAAAGGAGTATCACGATGGCCATCGCGAACAAGACAAACTCGACGACCGGCAGCTCAAGGAGAAGGCTCAATATCAGCGCGCACGCGGCGATGACGTAATGGTACCTTATATGCCTCTGCGTCTTAAAGGCGTAGATGACGCCCTCGATCGCGCAGTTGAGGGACTGGTACCATCCCTTCGGCTTTATTATCTCTCTCGGCTCGTCCATATCTGTTTTCAATATCCCGTCATGTCAGATGTAGTGCATATAACGGAGCATGGCAAGGGCCGCGAGCATCATCAGAGACATTATCGCTACAGCCTCGATGCGCCTGAGGCCGTGCACCTTCTCCAGTATGAAAATGTTCACCGGGATGGACCAGAGGCTGGCCACCATCCCGAAAAGAGGGACGACCTGTGTCCACGTTATGATGGAGCCGAAGGAGACCGCCCTGAAGTATTCCCCAAACGTCGCTTTGCCGCCAAAGAGGCGCGCTATAAGGTGGAACACGAACATGAATAACGCGTACGAGACGACGTTCAAAAAGGGCATGGCAAGGATGAGGAACGTTACATCCTTGACCGCTACCGCCCCTGTCATGAGCATGCCTGCCCCTGCCGCCACACCGCCTATCACAAGTACCATGACCCCGGGGAGGAATGCCTTTTCGTCCTTTGCGACTTCTAACGCCGCTGTTCCGTCAAGCCTCAATATGCGAAGCCCCTTGATGAGATAACCCTTGTAGTCCAATCCTGTCGAACCTTTCCTTTTGCCGCCCCGCAAGGACTCTCTGATCAGCAGATCTATTATTGCCGATATTACTGTCTGGCATACTGACAGAGAACGGTCCGGGTGAAACGACTGATTTTTTCAAATTGCCTTGCACTCGACCGAGACGCGGCTCCGTATACCGGGGCTTGTATGTCAGGTCAAAAAAAAGCCTTCTCCCTCAATATCTCAAGGAGCTCCTCTTCCTTCACCTTCATCTCCCTTGCCTGACGCCCGCCCTTGACATGATCGTAGCCGAGAAGGTGCAAAAGACCGTGCACGATGAGCCTTCCAAGCTCCTCATCGATGGAGACGTCAAACGAGACTGCCTGAGCGGTCGCCCTCTCGACGGATATCACTATGTCTCCGAGCAGAAGCTCGTCGTCCATCGGGAAGCTCAGGACATCCGTCGGCTTGTCTTTTTTCCTGTATGCTAGGTTCAAAGCGTGTATCTCGGCATCATCGGTGAGAAGGACGCTTACCTCGCCGTGGTCATATCCCAAGCCTTTTAAGGCGGTCTCTGACATCTTTTTTATCTTCGTCCCTTTTTTCGCCCTTGACCTGTCCAGCACCGATACCTTCAACACCGTCCTCCCTCGTTATAAAAGCCGGTTCAGGGTAATCTATCCTGTGATGATAGATCCCGGCAAAGACCCTGTTGAAGCTCTTGGTTATGGCATGCAGGTCTTTTAGCGTAAGCTCGCACTCGTCTAACTGCCCGTCGGTAAATATCTTATTGACTATCTTCTGCGTAAGCCACTGTATCTTATCCGGGGTTGGGTCAGTAATGGTCTTGCTGGCGGCCTCTATGGCGTCGGCGAGCATGACAAGGCCCGCCTCCTTTGTCTGAGGCTTCGGCCCTGGATACCTGTAGTCGATCTCGTCAACCGATTGACCGTCCGCACCTGAGTTCTTTGCCTTCTGGTAAAAATACATTATGAGCGACGTACCGTGATGCTGGTTTATCACATCGATGATCTCCGAGCCCAGCCTGTACTTGCCTGCAAGCTCCACCCCTTCCTTCACATGGTTTAACAGGATAAGAGAGCTCATCGACGGCGCAAGCTTATCGTGCCTGTTCTCATGAGAGATGTTCTCGATGAAATAGGCCGGCATCTTGAGCTTTCCGATGTCATGATAATAGGCCGCGACCCTTGCCAGAAGCGGATTGGCGTTGATAGATTCGGCCGCCGCCTCCACAAGAGTGCCTATTACTATAGAGTGGTGATATGTCCCAGGGGCCCTTACGGCTAGCTCCTTCAAAAGAGGATGGTCCATCCTCGAAAGCTCAAGGAGCCTGATGTTAGTCGTATACTGGAACGCCACTTCGAGGAGCGGCGCTATGCCGATCGCGAGGACAGCCGTCACCATGCCGTTTAAGAACCCGGCGACGACCAGCGGCGCGGGATGCGTAAGAGCCGAGCCGTTGATGAGGCCTATTGCCACAAGGGTCGCGCTGTTTATCGCGCCAAGCAAAAGACCGGCCTTTATGACTATCGACCTGTGCGTGCAATGCCGCACCCCCATAGACGCCGCAAGGCCGCCTATGAGCGAGTACGCCGCGACCTCGAGGCTCCCGCCGAGATAATATCCGGTCATCACCGAGACAAAGGCGGCAAAGACAAGGGCGACTTCAGAGTTTAAAAGAAGCCTGACAAGCATCGGCCCGACAGCCACAGGGATAAGATACACGTAAACGCCGGCAGGCAGGACCGGCAACACCTCTTTCATGACGGCCGTAGCGGCGCCTGAAAGCCTTAGAAGAACAAGGACCCCGGAGTATATGACCGCCAGCAGGATGAGGTCTTTCGGCAGCGTTGAGAACTTTCTGATGTTCCTCGACGAGAAGAGGTAACTCACAGACATAAAGACGATCGTAAAAACGAAAAAACCTGCGACAGGGACGATCGGGCTCTTTTCCCCGACGGCCGCCTCCACGGCCCTGAGCCTAGCTGCGTCAGCCTCGGTGATCACCTGGCCGTCCCTTATTACTATCTCGCCTTTTCTTAGTCGTATATCTCCGGAAGAGACGTCGACGGGAGATTTTACGTCCATCACCGCCACGTCACCCGGCTTTTGCGTATAACCGAAGAAGGTGATCGAGGGGAAAAAGATTATCGTTGTAAATAGACCGGCGAGAAAAAGGATCACGAGCCTGACAACGCCAGGGCGCCCTCTGAAGACAAAAGAGAAACGCTCGCTGATGGCGCCTGCCGGGTTCACGCCTCCTCCGGCTGGGCGGCCCTTTTTCTGGCCTCCATCTTCTCGTAAGCCTTGATCACCTGCTGCACAAGCGGGTGCCTGACGACGTCGGCCTCTGAAAACGAGACGAAGTCTATGCCTTCTATATCCTGGAGTATCTTCTGGACCTCGACAAGGCCCGAGGGTTTCGCGAGCGGAAGGTCTATCTGCGTTATATCCCCGGTTATAACGGCCTTTGAGCCGAAGCCGAGCCTGGTAAGAAGCATCTTCATCTGCTCGATGGTGGTGTTTTGCGCCTCGTCTAAGATCACGAACGAATCGTTAAGAGTCCTGCCTCTCATGAACGCAAGGGGCGCTACCTCTATAGCACCCCTTTCAAGGAGCTTTTGTGCCCGATCATAATCTATCATGTCGTGCAGAGCGTCATACAGCGGCCTCAGGTACGGATCGACCTTTGCGGCGAGATCCCCGGGAAGGAAGCCGAGTTTTTCACCAGCCTCGACAGCCGGCCTCGTGAGTATTATCCTGTCGACCTGCTTGCTCACAAGAGCCGCGACCGCCATAGCCATCGCCAGATAGGTCTTGCCGGTGCCGGCCGGGCCTATGCCGAAGACTATGTCAGAACGGCGAATCGCCTCGACATAACGCTTCTGAGAAACACTCTTGGGCGCGATGATCTTTTTCCTGAAGGTGACATAGACCGTGTCCATGAATATATCGGAGAGGTTTACGCTGTTATCCGACAGGACCATCCTTATGGCATACTCAAAGTCATGAGGATAGAGCTGATAGCCCTTCCCCATAAGCTCATAAAGTCCGAGGATCAGGCTCTTGGCGGCCGCCGCTTTTTCCTGTTCTCCTGAGATAGTCACAAGATTGCCCCTGGTGTTCAGCTCCACACCAAGTTTTTTCTCGATCCTCCTGATATTGTCCCCGCCCTCGCCGAAAAGGCGGACAGCGAGGCCATTATCCTCAAGGTTGATCTGTATTTTTACGCTACCCTTTTTTTCCAATATCTTTTATCTGTAAGGCTTCATGTGAACTGCCGTTTGCATAAACCCTGTGTGAGCGCGACCAGACATCTGCCAACACGCATATCTTGAAAAATTCTAACATAAATCAGGTGTTCTTGCAATCCGCAGTCAAAAAGCCGGCTGATGAGGCCGGACCGCCTGCCAACAGATGCCTTCGTGCTTTGAGAAGGCCTTATGATCTGACGGTTTGCTGAAAGACTCAAGTTCCGTTCAGGCAACTCAAAAAAATCCGGGATGCAAGGCGGCGGGAAGAAAAAAATGCGGCGTATTTTTATATACGCCGCAAGAACGAGCTTTGATGCCTACAAAAAAATGGCGTTTTAGAACAGCCTGCTAGTGGCGCATAAGCACCGACAACAATAGTATCAATACACCTGAAAACAGATTTACTTTGACAAGGTTTAGCGACCACTTTTGCAGGGCAGCCTTACGCGTCGGCTCGGCAACAGAGATCCTTGGAGCAAGCAAAAGCCCCCTGTAGAAATGTACGACTATCATCATCAAGGCGAGGAGATACTTCAAGGCCACAGCAAAAGCTGTGATACCATCAAAGGCACTGACTGTCTGACAATAACCCTTCGACCACGACAACACCACCCCGGTGACTACGAGCAAGAGAATGCTGTAGTTTGCAAACGGCGTAAATCTTCCGGACATCTCCCCCATCAACCTGCCTGCGTCAGGTCCGGACACCTGCCTTGAAGAAGGTAGCGCGATATAGAGAATGAATATGATCCCCCCGACCCATATAACGGTTGATAACAGATGAAGCCACCCCATTAAAACCACGATCAGATCCATTATTTTTTACCCTCAGATTTTTTTGCCGAAACAGCTGATTGCTCGCCCTGGGACAGCAGATCCCGCTGCTTTTTCCTCTCAACCGGAATGCAATCGCAACCGCAGGCTTTTTTGATGTCCTCAGCCGTCTTAAGGTCCTGTGAAGCCGGCTCCTTGACTTTCTTTGATCCCTGTTCCATTTTAGCCCCTTTTTTCTTATAAGAATATGCGTATTTACTAATATAAAAGCTGCAAAAAAATCACCTGCATTTGCCCTCCTTCGGCTGGTTGCCGCTCAAGCATCCGCAGGTGCAGATCCTATTCAGCCTCTGCCTGCATTTTTCAAGAGCTTCACGGTTCAAAGAGTAATATATCCAATACCCTCTCCGTTCGTTTTTGACAAGGCCGGCGGACCTCAACACCCGAAGGTGCTGCGAGACTGCGGACTGCGTGATGCCCAATACATCAGCAATCGCATTGACGCTCATGGCCTCTTTCTTCAACAGCTCGATTATCTCTATTCTCTTGTCTACAGAGAGTATTTTAAAAAGCTCGGACGTCTCTTTCATATATTTAAGCATTTAAGTGTATACTACTATACTTCATGCCCCGCCCCAAGTCAATGTTATTCCCGCAACACAAGGGCGCGCTTTTTGCGGGCCGCGCAGTCCATCTGTCATCTGCTTTGCCGATCGGTCCGTGCGACAGGCCTTGACACTGCCGGCCTTGGCATGATATCTTATTTAAGCAACTCCTTAATTAAGCATATAACGACATACGTGCCGGAGATGAGCAAACAGCCATGAGCGCAAAAAAAACAATACCTAAAGAGATATACGAGATACACGCCGACATCTGCCAGTGCCTTGCAAATCCGAAGCGCCTTGAGATAATAAACACCCTGAGGGACAAGGAATTAGCGGCGACAGAGATCGCCGGGAAGCTCGGAATATCCTGCGCGAACGCCTCCCAGCACCTTGCGATCATGCGCAACAAGGGTATCCTTAAAAGCAGACGGGAAGGCGTCAGCATATACTACTCTCTAGCCAACCCCAAGGTCATAATTGCGTGCGACATAATGAGAGAGGTGCTCTTTGAATACCTCAACGAAAAGCAGCTGCTCACTAAAAAAGTAACGGCCTGAAGGAGGGTCCTGTGTCTCACGATTTTTCAACGGAGTTCTTCGCCGCATACCATGCCGCTGTATTCGAAGCCCTCGGCGAGGACGCTGCGAGATATAATGCAAAGATAGGGTCCATTCTCGCGAGCGCATGGCAAAAAAGACTCGAGAAGCTGCCTGTCGACCCTGCCGGGTTCAAGGAAGCCATCGAGGCCTGGATGAGCGGGCCATTCAAGTTCGCCGATATCGCCAGCCTTGAGTTCAACGACGACGGCACTGCCTCACTTTACGTCAAGGGATGCGATATATGCAAAGGCAATGAGATACTGAGAGAAGGCGGCAGGAAAGGCTCTTGCCCTGTAAGCCAGATGGTAAAGTCAGCGATGGGCAAGGCCTTGAAAACAGGCATAGAACTGACCGGCAGCGAAAAACCCGGCCCGGTCGGCGAATGCTACCTGAGATACAAGATAACCAAATAGCTTAAACCAGAAAAATATGACCATCGAGTGATCAGTCAATTTTTAGGGAGACATCTCATCCACGATAAATAAAAAGGCTTCCGGGACAGATCCTCTTCGATCTGGTTTATAAGGAGGGCAAATGGCAAAGATAGTTGTGATAGGCGCGTCAACCGGCGGGTTACCCGCGGCCTTTGAGTTAAAGGCCGCCCTCGGCCCTGATCACGAGATAACCGTAATATCCAACACAGAGATCTTCCACTTCATCCCCTCCAATCCCTGGGTCGCAGTAGGCTGGAGAACACGGGCCGACATAAGTTTTCCGTTGGCCCCGACCCTGGAAAAAAAAGGGATCAGATTCATCTCAGAACCTGCCTCAAGCATTGATCCCGTAAAAAAAGAGATATCGACCCGATCCGGCGCTCTCATATCCTACGACTATCTTGTGATAGCGACAGGCCCGGGGCTCGCCTTTGACGATGTCCCCGGCCTCGGGCCTGAGGGCCATACCATCTCAATCTGCACTATCGACCATGCGGAAAAGGCCTTTGAGCAATACCGCAGGTTCCTAGAAGACCCTGGCCCTATCGTTGTCGGGGCGGCCCAAGGCGCCTCATGTTTCGGCCCTGCATACGAGTTCGCCTTCATCCTCGATGCGGATCTGCGCAGAAAAAAACTGCGCAGAAAAGTCCCCATGACCTTTATCACCCCTGAACCCTATATCGGTCACATGGGGCTCTCCGGCGTCGGCGACTCCAAAGGCCTCCTTGAACATGAGTTCCGCGAGAAACACATAAGCTGGCTGACGAACACGCGGATAAAAAAGATCGAAGAAGGGAAGATGACCGTAGAGGTCTTAAACGAAGGAGAAAAGGAGCTATCCTTCAAGTACTCTATGATAATCCCGGCCTTCAAGGGCGTTGGGGCCGTTGCAGGTGTCGATGGTTTGTGTAACCCCAAAGGGTTCGTCATTGTGAATGAGTTCCAGAGGTCCCCCAGGTACGCTGATATATATGCCCTAGGCGTCTGTATCGCCATAGCCCCACCTGAGGCGACCCCTCTGCCCGTAGGCGTGCCAAAGACCGGCTTCATGATCGAGTCGATGGTCGCAGCAACCGTCAGTAATATCAAGGCATCGATCGAAGGGAAGCTGGTATCTGCGAAAGCCTCCTGGAACGCGATATGCCTTGCAGACATGGGCGACAGCGGCATTGCGTTCGTCGCCATTCCGCAGATACCGCCTCGCGACGTCACATGGGCAAAGAAAGGCCGTTGGGTCCACATCGCCAAGGTCGGGTTTGAAAAGTATTTTTTGCGCAAGATGAAAAAAGGGATCAGCGAGCCTTTCTACGAAAAAACAGTCCTTAACGCCCTGAAGATCAAGAAGCTTTTATAGCTGTGGCTTTAACCGGTCAAAAGCGGTCTGAGTTCTGATATGCCCCTTTGGAAGCCGCAAGATTATGACGCCTGGTACGCTACCCCTCTCGGGAAGGCCGCCGACCGTATCGAAAGAGAACTCCTGTTCTCGATGGTCGACGTAAGGCAGGGCGAACGGATCCTTGATGCGGGTTGCGGCACAGGGATATACTCCATCGAGCTTGCGAGAAGAGGCGGGCGCGTAACGGCCATTGACGCTTCTTCGGAGATGATAGGTCAGGCAAGGGCAAAGGCCTTGAAGGAAGGCTTAAATATTGACTTCATCAAGGCGGATGCGCTGAGACTTCCGTTCCCTGAAGGCCATTTCGACCTCGTTATATCCGTGTGCATGCTCTGCTTTCTTAAAGAAAGGTACAACGCGCTCATTGAGATGAAGAGGGTTTTAAGGCCTGGAAGGAGGATAGCCGTCGCCTTGCTCAACAGCCAGTCTCCCTGGGCGCTCCTTAGAAGGGCCAAAGGCCTTGTAAAAGATACCGCATACAACAGGGCCGACTTCCTGACCCCTGCCGAGATCGAATTATCCCTCGCAAGCGCCGGCTTCAAAGAGATAGCGATCAGGACCTGTCTCTTTTTTCTCCCGATAAACTCCGGATATTATCTCGCTCTTGCTGATACGCATGAGAGGCTCGGGAGGAAGTTATTCCCAAAGGCAGGGGCCTTCATTGTAGCTGTCGCGACAAAACCATGATACTGAACCGATTCAATAGCTGTCAGCACACGTTGATCTTGTCCTTCGGATAACCGCTCCGTCAACAGACAGGTTCCGGGTCTTTTATCCGGCAAGATAAATGCTTGCCGGTTTTTCAGTTGGAGATCAGGCTATTGTCGCTGCTATAGATACAAAATAAAAAAGCCCCTGTTAAAGGGGCTTTCATCATAACTATATCATGCAAGTCAGGTTTATATCGTAGCCATCTTCTCCATCATGACTGTCTGGCGCATCTGCTCGACAACCGGCTTTTCCAGGGTAGAGGTCAGCTCCCATCTACCGGGCCTCTTGAATATCTCAGTTACGAGCCTGTGGTTGAGGGCATGGCCTGACCTGTGCGCGATAAGATGCCCGAGCACAGGAAAACCGACAAGTGAGATATCGCCCATAAGGTCGAGGACCTTGTGCCTTACGAACTCATCAGGATACCTCAGCCCTTCTTCGTTGAGTATGTCGGTATCGCCTATCACTATAGCGTTATCGAGCGAGCCGCCCTTGGCAAGGCCGTTGGCGCGCATCATCTCAACATCGCGCAAAAAGCCGAAGGTCCTTGCGTTACCGACTTCATGCTTGAATACATCCCGTGAAAAGAGTCCTGTAAAGGTCTGTTTCTTGAGTAACGGGTGTGAAAAATCTATGCTGTAATCTATCGTAAGCTCCATATCGTCAGGCGGCAACAGCAAAACATACTTATCGCCATCAACGACCTTTATTGGCTTTTTTACCACAAGGAAATTCTTTGGAGCATTTAGCGCGGATAACCCTACCGCATCGATCATCTCTACGAACTGAGCGGAACTACCGTCCATTATAGGGACCTCAGGGCCATCCAGCTCGACAACGGCATTGTCAACCCCAAGGCAATACAACGCGGCCATGAGGTGTTCGATGGTAGAGACATTTACGCCCTTATACCCGAGTGAAGTGGCATAACTTGTCGCAACCACCTTAGATGCCTCAGCCTTTATAGACGGAGCGCCAAAGATATCCTTTCTTACAAAGGTTATCCCGGTATTCTCTGCGGCAGGCAGTATGCGCAGGTTAATGTTGCACCCTGTATGCAAGCCTATGCCGGAGAACTCTATCGATCTTCTTATGGTATGTTGCATCATCATACCTTTATAAGTAAGCAATATCTGTGCCACACCCTACTCCCTGCAATATCAAGCAGTTAGGCCCATCCTTACAATCTCAATATGTATAATAAACACCACAAACCCAGACCATTTCTCTTTTTTACAACACTATCGCCTTGTGAAAAAGTAAAATATCACCGACAATATGATGCTTACTATCACTGAGGTCGCCAGCGGGAAGTACAATGTGAAGTTCTCCCTTTTTATAAGGATATCTCCGGGGAGCCTGCCTATATAGGGGATCTTAGGACCGAAAGTCACAATAATCCCGACAATAACGATCACTATCCCTATAACAATCAATGCCTTTCCAAGCAAGACCCATCGCCTCCGGTAAAGGATCTGTCAGACGCCTGTCTGACAGCTGTTCATACCCTGATTATACCTGAGTTATTTACGGCGCACCAGCTAAAGCTTGCCGACTGAAGGCGGTCGTCTACCCCAGCGCATGTTGAACCTTTTCCCAAGCCTGTGAACAGAAAAAGCACCCCCTGCCTCCAGAGGGTGCTCATGAAGAAAATTCATAGCAACAGGCCGTCAGATGCGCAATAACTGACTGAGGCAATAGATGGCCCTGCTTTAAACTCTTAAAGACGAAAGATACTTAAAAAAACGCCCTTCTATATTGGAGAAACCACAGCTCTCATGACAGACGCATGATACCGGCCGCCTTTTCAATCGTCCTTCCGCCGAAATAGAATATGATGACCGTCTGCATTATGTCTTTATGCACCTCACCAAGCGCGACCTGCGGGAAGCCGGCATACGGAGCGACTACCGTCCATACGAAAACAGCAAGGGTAAGAAACGACCAGGCCGGCCTGTGCGTAACGCTAAGCACCTTTGTCCATGAGGGCGCTCCGTCACTATCTTTAAGAGCGAGATCCCTTGCTCCCTGTATGCCATTGATAGCGACCCTGCTCTCCTCGGTTGCAAGTCTTATGGCCTCCAGCCTGAACTGAGCCTTCTCGTTCTCGCCTAAAGTGGAAGGCAGAAACTTCTCGGATAGCCTGTCGAAGACCTTGCCGACGGTGCTCTGTATGATATCGCCGATTATCGGTGTTGCCATGATATACGCCTCCTCTCTTTCTTCCGATGCGCCGGAAAAAGAGACCTTTGTTTTTGAAGCTGTATAGCGGTTGAGCCGCTTCGCCTGGCACTGAAGATCAGACGCCTTTTCCAACAGCGACTATGTCTATCTACCGATGGAACTGAATTTCAGGCCGCATTTTTTCTGCATCTACAGCCCGAGCCGCCTTAAGTCCTCTCCCATATCGATGACAGAATCCATAGAGGCGTCTATAGTCCCGACCTCTATGGTTGAGATGATGGCCTGCAACCCGTTACGGAGCCTGTGCCTGAGATGCGCTCTGATCTCTTCAGGCAGCGCCGTCATTATCCCTTTTGCCAATGCCTCTGTCTCATCTATCATCGCTACCCCGCGTATTCAAAGTGATTTGCATCCCAGCCGACTCTCGCGCCGTACTCTTCAGGGCGTACGCCAAACCTTCCTCCCCACCTGCCGCCCAACGTCTCCCACCTCTCGCCCAGGGTGCGATAAGATCCGCCATCCTTTATATATACCCCGTCCTTAAAAAGGTTCAGATCTATAGCAAGCCGGTCCCTGTGCCTGGAATCCATCGTCTTGCTCCTGCCTGACTCGACGTATATCCTCTGCTGCTCCTCGGTTCTATAGGCCTCGCCTAGGCTTAGTTCAAAACCTCTATCATAAGCGTACTTTATAAGTTCCGCCACCATCTGCGGGAATCTTCGCTGCCTTTCAGAGATCTTCATTTCACGACCTCACTTGAATGTGATATGGCTTAGCAGATAGAGGTACGCGTCTTTTACGATCCAGAGAAAAAGCGCGCCACACACGCACAAGAAGGCCCTTACGGCATTCCTCTTGGTCCTCAGCAGGTCCTTTACCGCCATCTGTTCCGAATGTGAAAGCAGATACGTCTCCTGCTGCCTCTCCAGGAGCCTTTCCACCACCAGGTCGGCCATAAGTTCGGCCTGCTCCGACCTTGCCCTGTCTTCAATAGTATTGTCCTGCATAACCACCTATATCCTTTTGAGCCTTCTCATCGTCAGGCCCGAAGCCAGCCTGACTGTAGCAGGAACCGCTACCGCCGCTGTCATCTCGATCATGAAGTTGCGCATGATGTATAAGGCCCTGTCTACATCGACCAGCGACGGCTTACCGGTTAAAGGATCGATCACAGCCTGCAATCCGCAAGCCGCCTCTATCTCCATCGCCAGGATAGTATCCATATTGACGCGCGCATGTTCAAGCCCGTCCGGCAGGCCCTCTTCAAGCCTGAAAAGCGCTGCTGACGGGTCTGATGGCAGCGTATCAGCGCAATAACAATTCAAAACAGCTCCTGTAGCGTCATGCAACACCTCGATATACATATCTCTCCCTAATCGGCGTGATAGTCCCAGTAGACATTGAACGATTCCGTGCTCGACTGGTCGATAATGACGGAGATCTCAGAGGTCTCGGTCGACGCCCAAACAGAGTTGCTCCTTGATTGAAGCGCCAACTGCATATTATAGGTGCCTCCTGCCTTATACGCGCTGGGGATATGAGAGTACCTGCTAATGGAGATGTAATGGGTCCCGCCTGAGGATGCCGCGTAGCTCCCCCTTGCCATCTTCAATTTTACCGCCGTGACGCCTGCGTCAGCGAGCTTTGCGGTAATAACCGCGCCGTCGGCCAGTGCGACAGTCTTGCTGTTTACACCGTCATGATCATGGTCTGCGGCTGGCGTGAAACCGCCTCCGAGCCACTCCTTGAGATGAGTAAGGTTCTGCCTGATACCCTCCATGAGCGTTGTATCGAGCGGACTTTCCGCGTCAGTCTGCGCGGCTAAAATATTGTTCCATGAATAAGTAGGCGCTGGCATCTTTTGTCATCCTCCGCGTCTGTTATCGACTTCGTCATCTACCATACTGCGTACCCATCGCTGCCGCCGGCGCCCACCTTGTTTGCATTGTCCCCGATGAACCCGTACTCGCGCTGAGTAGCAGCGGCTGCCGGATAATCCGGATATCCTGATGGCGCTATGAAACCATAACGGCGATACATCTTCGTCTCTATCGCCTCTACAGAGACCCTGTTGAAGGAAAAATCCGGGCGGACAGACGTAAGCATGGACCTCCCCCGATTTAGTGGACACACCAAAAGGTTAGTGTTATAGGAATCTA
>JBBTBW010000002.1:0-42079 GCA_038043525.1 Deltaproteobacteria bacterium
AGATTCCTATAACACTAACCTTTTGGTGTGTCCACTAAATCGGGGGAGGTCCACATTGAAATCCTATAGCTTGGGCGGGTCACACCCGCCATTTACGCACTCGGTTCGCCGTTACAGATCATAAATGAATTAAAACAGGTAATCAGGAAAGTTTTGGTGCCGGAGGCGGGGGTCGAACCCGCATGACCTTGCGGCCACGAGATTTTGAGTCTCGCGCGTCTGCCAGTTTCACCACTCCGGCGCAGAAAGGAAAATTTAGCATAGCCCTCTTGCACTGTCAATCTCAAACGGCCTTTGCCGTTTGATCTTCCGACTATCTATGGCGTTCTTACCTTGAGCGTTCTCTTCTCAATCCCAAACACCCGTTGCCGCCTTGTGAGGCGCCGGTTTTGAACCGGCCTTCTGCCTTGCTCCATTCCGGTAAATTTATTGACATGAAGTTTGGATTTGATATATTGACAATGATGAAGGTCGCAGCATTTATCCCCGCCAGGTACGCATCAACCAGATTAAACGGAAAGCCTATCGCCTCCATCTGCGGAAAGCCGATGGTCCAATGGGTATATGAGGCCGCAAGGAACGCGTCCCTTGTGAATGAAGTGACGGTCGCAACCGACGACGAGAGGATTTTCAAAGCTGTCAGGTCGTTCGGCGGGAGCGTCGTCATGACATCATCTGCGCACGTCTCAGGGACCGACAGGATAGCAGAGGCGGCAGCAAGCGTCGACGCTGATATCATAGTCAATATGCAGGGCGACGAGCCTCTTATAACCCCTGAGGTGATAGACGCCGCTGTAAGGCCGATGCTCCTTGATCCGAACTTAAGTCTTTGCACCGTAATGACCATTATCACGGACGAAGACGAGTACAGGGACCCAAACGCCGTAAAGGTCGTTTGCGATTCCGACGGGTACGCGCTTTATTTTTCCAGAAGCCCGATACCTTATTCCAAAGCCGATTTTGAAGAACTTAAGGTCTATAAGCATATCGGTCTATACGTCTTCAGAAGGGATTTTCTCATGAGGTTCTCGACTCTTGCCCCATCGGTCCTTGAGAAGGCAGAGTCCCTCGAACAGTTAAGGGCCCTTGAGAACGGCTGTAGGATAAAGGTCGTAGAGACTTCGTATAACCCGGTATCAGTTGATACCGCCGAAGACCTCGAAAGGGTCAGAGGGATAATGAAGGGGATGGGTCTTTGAGAAGGGCGTAAAGGCCGCTCCAGTATCATTAAATGAAAAAGCAGTAAAACAGTAAGAAGTATTCGGCAGAGTGTCATCGCAGTTTTTTTAAGTCTTGGTAGTAGCGTAGCATTATTGTAATATCGTTTCATTGCATCGTTTTGAATATCCCTCAGATATGCCCACGGCGCACAACCCAAATGGAGAGCCACTTTTCAGACCTATGAGTGACGGGAAAAAGCAGATAAAGACCAAGTTCATATTTGTCACAGGCGGCGTTGTCTCTTCCCTTGGAAAGGGGCTTGCAAGCGCCTCGATGGGCGCGCTCCTCGAATCAAGGGGGTTAAGCGTTACCATCCAGAAGCTCGACCCGTATATAAACGTCGACCCGGGAACGATGAGCCCTTTCCAGCACGGAGAGGTCTTTGTGACCGATGACGGGGCTGAGACAGACCTTGACCTCGGCCACTACGAGAGGTTCATAACCGCCAGAATGACCAGGCGCAACAACTTTACGACAGGCCAGGTCTACGACGCCATCATAACGAAAGAAAGGCGAGGCGATTATCTCGGCTGTACCGTTCAAGTTGTGCCGCACGTAACTGACGAGATAAAGAGCAGGGTCCAATCGATATCCAACGGCGCTGACGTTGCCATTATAGAGATAGGCGGCACTGTAGGCGATATCGAAAGCCTGCCGTTTTTGGAGGCGATAAGGCAGCTCCGGTACGACCTCGGCAAGGAAAACGTCCTGTACGTCCACCTGACCCTCGTTCCTTACATAGCCTCTGCCCACGAGGTCAAGACAAAGCCTACTCAGCACAGCGTAAATAAGCTCCGTGAGATAGGCATCCAGCCTGACATCCTCCTTTGCCGATCTGACAGGCCATTAAACCCTGAGCTCAAGGCCAAGATTGCGCTATTTTGCAACGTAGACAGGGACGCAGTCATTTCAGCCGAGGACGTAAAGTGCATCTACGAGGTCCCGCTCGTATTCCACAGGCAGGGCCTCGACGATAAGGTCACGAAGCTCCTTAACATCTGGACGCGCGCTCCCAAGCTCGATGCCTGGGAAGAGATCATGCGGAAGGTCAACAACCCGAAGGGCGAGGTGACTATCGGCATAGTCGGCAAGTACGTCAACCTTCAGGACTCTTACAAGAGCCTCCATGAGTCTCTCATCCACGCGGGCATCGCCAACAGCTGTAAGGTGATACTCCAGTACATCGACTCAGAAGACATAGAGAAGAAGGGGCCTCAGGCGTTCCTTAAAAACATCGACGGCCTTCTCATCCCCGGCGGCTTCGGCAACAGGGGAGTTGAAGGCAAGATCTCGGCTATAAAGTACGCGAGGGAGCATAAACTGCCGTTTTTCGGTATATGTCTCGGCATGCAGGTAGCCGTTATAGAGATAGCAAGGGACATCTGCGGGTTTAAGCACGCCAATTCAGCGGAGTTCGACCCTGAGACGACCGACCCTGTAGTCCATATAATGGAGTCGCAGAGATCAGTAAACGCCAAGGGCGGCACTATGAGGCTCGGCGCGTATCCGTGCGTATTAAAGAAAGGCACAAAGGCTCATACGGTCTACGGCTCTTCTGAGATAAGCGAGCGCCACAGACACCGCTACGAGGTGAATAACTCATACAGGGCAGACCTTGAAAAGGCGGGCGTTGAGTTCAGCGGCCTCTCTCCTGACGGGTCTCTTGTCGAGATCATGGAGTTCAAGCACCACCCGTGGTTCGTGGCCTGCCAGTTCCACCCGGAGTTCAAGAGCCGTCCGTTTGACGCGCACCCGCTCTTCAAGGGATTTATAAAAGCGGTCTACGCAGGAAAGTTCAGATCAGCCGCTGGCGTTAAAAAGAAAAAGGCCGTCGTCAAAAAGACAAAGGCGCGTACTGCGGCCGCAGTTTCCAAGGCCGCTCTTGCCAGGACTAAAAAGCAGGCGACCCATAATGAAACAGATAAGGCTTAAGGATTTTACTATAGGCGAAGGCCTCTTTTTCATCATGGGCCCGTGCGTCATTGAAGACGAGAGGTCAACGCTTGACGCATTGGAAGCGCTCTTGAAGATCACCTCAGACCTCGGCGTGCCGTTTGTCTTTAAATCTTCTTATGACAAAGCAAACAGGACCTCTGTGAGTTCATACAGAGGGCCTGGGATAAAAGAAGGCCTGCGCATCTTAAAGAAGGCGAAGGACTCGTTCGGCGTGCCTATATTGACTGACGTCCACTGCGTCCATGACGTAGCCGCGGTCGCCGAAGTCGCTGACATCATCCAGATCCCGGCGTTTCTATGCAGGCAGACCGACCTCATAGTCGAGGCGGCCAAGTCCGGCAGGATAGTCAATATAAAGAAGGGCCAGTTCATGGCCGCGCATGATATGAATCAGTCCGTAGGCAAGGCTGTCTCCACCGGCAACGACAAGATCATCCTGACTGAGCGCGGGTCGAGCTTCGGATATAACAACCTTGTGGTCGACTACAGGTCTTTCCCTATATTAAGGGGGCTAGGCTACCCTGTGGTATTCGACGCGACGCACAGCGTACAGAGGCCCGGAGGCATGGGTACATGCTCCGGAGGCGACAGAGAGATGGTAGAGTATCTTGCCAGGGCCGCTGTTGCCGTAGGCGTTGACGGCGTTTTCATGGAGGTACACCACGACCCTGACAAGGCGCTTTGCGACGGGCCGAACTCTGTCGCTATCAAGGACCTCAAGGGCCTGATAAAAGACCTTGTCGCAATAGACTCTCTTGTAAGGCCGGCATTGGCTTCAAGGGGTTAGAAGGCGACAGTCATATCTTTCAGTGGCAGAATCAAGTGTCGAGGTTTTTTAACAGTATGTTCCGGGGGGCGGTTTTCAGATGAAGGTCTTTAATAAGGAAGAGACGCTTTCAACGGCCAGGCGGGTCATAGATATTGAGTCGAGGGCGGTTGCCGCGCTTGCAGACAGGCTCGATGATAGTTTCAGCGCGGCCGTCGAGATGATACTTGCCGCCACCGGAAAGGTCGTTGTTTCAGGCATGGGCAAGAGCGGCATTATATGCCAGAAGATAGCCTCTACTCTCGCCTCCACAGGCACGTCATCGTTCTTCCTCCATCCGGCCGAAGGTGTCCACGGCGACCTCGGTATGCTCATGAAAAACGACATACTCATGGCGATATCAAACTCCGGCGAGACCGAAGAGATTATAAAGATAGTCCCTCTTGTCAAACGTATGGGCATAAAGATGATCGCACTGACAGGTAGGAAGGGCTCTACGCTTGAGCGTTACGCGGATGTGACGCTGGACGTCGGTGTTGCCGAAGAGGCGTGTCCGCTGGGCCTTGCCCCTACGGCGTCGACGACAGCGTGCCTTGCGATGGGCGATGCAATAGCGGTAGCGCTTCTTGAGAGAAAGGGGTTTAAGGCAGAGGACTTTGCCAATCTCCATCCTGCCGGAAGCCTCGGCAGGAGGCTCCAGCGCGTGGAAGACCTGATGCACGGCGGCAGGGAGGTCCCAAGGGTCGAGTCAGGGACTTCCGTAAAAGAGGCGATACTGGAGATAACGGCCAAGCGGATGGGGTTTGCCGGCGTCTTTGAAAAAGGCGCGCTCAGGGGTGTGGTGACTGACGGAGACCTGAGAAGGGCGCTTGAGAAGGGCGGAAGTATACTGGATAAGAGGGTGGATGACGTGATGAGCGTCAATCCCAAGATCGTACACTCAGGGGCGCTTGCCGAATCTGCCTTGCGGCTTTTGGAGGAGCATTCGATAACCGCTCTTTTTGTCCACGACGACGCATCATTAGTGGTCGGGGTCGTGCATCTGCATGACCTTTTGAAGGCCGGTGTCGTCTGACGGCTTTTGCCGGGAAAGCTGTTTTTGCGAAGTGGCGCATCAGTGCGCAAACAGGCCGCAGGCTTTGCCGGCAAGGGTTTTTGCCTTAGGTGATTAAGGTCCGGAAAAAGACTTGAAAATCATTTTTCAGAAGCGCCACTAATATTCTTGACACAATTGACACGGTTGTGTATAAGTAAAGACACTTCAAGTTTTTGGTGTGAAGCTGGGCGATTTCAAGAGGCCTTGCGCAGGGCTGGTCTGTACTGAATCAGGCTTTATTCGAGGCGTAATACTCTGCGCCTTGCTCATCTGCAGTAATAACAATTACTCAAGGAGGAAGCTAGGATGAAAAGAATTCTGTTGTCGGTCTTTGCAGTAGCCATTACCGCCGTGTGGGTAGCACCCGTAAGCGCAGCTGATGTAACCCTCGGTGGCCATTACAGGCTCAGGGGCGAATACACGAACAACGCCGACTTCAACAAGTCAATAAACGATCACTCTGACTCTTGGGGCCAGAGGGTAAGGCTTACCGCAAACGCCAAGGCCACCGATGATACCTCCGTCAAGATAACACTGCAGGACACAAGGACCTGGGGCTCCACTCAGGCGACCGCAGGCGGACCTGGCCTCACTGACACAGGCAACACGCTTGACTTCCACGAATCATACATGAACGTAGAGAACGTATTTGACACAGGCGTTGCCTTTAGAGCTGGCCGTCAGGAACTCGTCTACGGCGACGAGAGACTTATCGGCGCCTTCGGCTGGTCCAACAACGGCAGATCGTTCGACGCGCTTAAGGCTGTCTACAAGAATGATATCGTGAATATAGACCTCTTCACCTCGAAGATCATCGAGAAGTCTCCCACGAACAATGACACCAACTTCAGCGGCATCTATGCCACGATAAAGGCGATCCCGGACAACGTCATCGACGTCTACTTCCTCCATCTCAGGGACAGCAACAGCGCGACAGGTGTCAGCCCGTTCGGCTTCGGCGCGACGATAGGCAACACCACCCTGACATCAGATGGCGCTACATATCTTAGCGATCCGGCCAAGCTTAACACCTTCGGCGTAAGGGTAAAGGGCGCGGTATCAGGCCTTGACTACACCGTGGAGCTTCCGGTCCAGAGAGGAACCATCACCACCAACACGAGAGAGTACGACATAAAGGCGTACGCCTTTGCCGCGAAGCTCGGCTACAACCTCCCGACCCCGATCAAGGCGCGGGTAGGCGTAGAGTATGATTACGCGTCAGGTGACAAGGACGCAGGCACCACGGCAACTCCTGATACGGACCTTCAGACATTCTCCAACCTCTTCCCGACCAACCATGACAAGCTCGGGCTCATGGACACTCAGGCATGGAGGAACGTAAAGGCCTGGAACCTCAACGCCACTCTTGAGCCGACAGACAAGCTGAAGCTCCTCGTCTCCTTCTGGGATTTCAGCCTTGCCCAGAAGAACGACGCCTGGTACTCTGCGGCACAGTGGAACAACAACACCAACACCGGCGCAACCTTAGTCAGGAGAGCCAACTCAAGCAACGGCTCCAAGGACCTCGGCAACGAGATCGACCTGGTCGCCAGCTACAAGTATAACTCTGCAGTCTCGGCAGAGGTCGGCTACGGCCGCTACTTCGTCGGCAAGTTCGCTGAGAACAACACAGCCAACTCAAACGACGTTGAGGACATGGACTGGGCGTACCTGATGCTTACGACAAACTTCTAAGCATCTGTTTTAGAGCGGTATCTAGCGGGGCGGCCTTTTGGCCGCCCCGTTTTTTTTCGCCTCAGGATAAAAGACTTGTAAACGAGCCTCTTTTTTATTAATATCTGATATATAAAGACATTTTGTCGCGCTAGTGCGCTCTAAGGGCGCGGTCTATGGTGTTTTGCCGCGCGTCTGCAGGCTTAAGGTCCTCGGTCTCTTGGAGTCAGATGGCTGAGGCACCGGGACAGATGAACCTTAGAGGATATAAAGAGAATATCGGAGCATAATGAGATTAGGCATCAGGGTCAAGCTGCTGATATTCGCGGGCCTCGTATGGGCCGTGATATTCGGCATATACAGCTACTATATATACAATGAGCGCATCGAACAGACCCGAAGGATGTCTCTTACCACGGCGAGCTTCCTTTCAAGGGAGATCTCCGCTGTAAGGCAGCTTTACGCCTCCACAATAGTCAAAAGGGCGCAGGAGGCCGGGCTTGACGTAACCGACGCATACCAGAACTCTGAGAACGCCATACCGCTTCCAACGACCTTTGTTAAAGAGGTCTCCTCCTCCATAGGCGCAGTCGGGTCGTACAGCATGGAGATCGTCTCTCTAAACCCGATAAATCCGAATAGCTCGCCAAAAGACGCCTTTCAGACAGCGGCCCTCGACAGGTTCAGCGCCGGTTCTGATACAAGGCACTACAGCTATGAGGTCTACAATGGAAGGGAGTCTATCAGGTATATGATACCTGATATCGCGACTTCGCAGACCTGCGTCGATTGCCATAACGCCAACGCGCTTAGCCCGAGGAATGATTACAAGATCGGTGACGTCATGGGCGGGCTGGAGATAGCCATACCGATCGAGACCGAGATGGCCGCCGCTATGGGAGATATCTGGCGTTCCATAGGCTATGGTTTTATCGTTATACTCGGCATGGGGCTTGTCGGCCTCTCATTCATAAGAAGAGTGGTGACTCTGCCTGTCGTAGGCCTTGCCGAGATAACCGGCCGCCTTGCTTTAGGCGACCTTACGAGCGAGGCCCACATAGTCTCGAATGATGAGATCGGAGATCTGTGCAGGCAGACGAACGAGGTCGTAAGGAACCTCCACGCGATGATCGAGGAGATCAGACGCGCCTCCGACGAGGCCGCTGAGATTTCCGTTAAGGTCAGGGATATGAGTATTCATGTCCTCGACGGGTCCAGTAAGCAGGGCTCAGCCCTTGATTCTATCGGCTCCAATATGGGGGATATCAATACGTCCATCACGGGCCTTGCCGGATACGCCGAGGTGCTGGCCTCCTCTCTTGAGAAGGGCTCCAACTCGGTACTTGAGCTAGGGGCAGGCATCAGCGAGGTCGTCGATAACATGGAGTCGCTCTTTTCAAGCGTGGATGACACAGCCTCTTCGATAAAGGATATGTCCTTTTCGATAAAGGAGATATCCGAGAATATAGAGAACCTCTCTTCCGGCGTCACGCAGGCATCTTCTTCGATGATGCAGATAAACGCGCGGATCAGGGAGGTCGAGATAAACGCCTCCGAGGCGTCGAAGTTCGCAGAAGATGTCATAAAGGACGCAAGAGAGGGGATGCAGACGGTTGAATCCACGATAGGCGGGATCATAAGGACAAAGGAGATAACCCGCGACTCTACTGAGCTGATGCATAACCTCAGCGAAAGGATAAAGGAGATCGGCAAGATCCTCGATGTCATAAGAGACGTCGCTGATGAGACCAACCTGCTGGCCTTAAACGCCGCGATAATCGCCGCGCAGTCAGGCGAGCACGGCAAGAGCTTCTCGGTTGTCGCAAATGAGATAAAGGACCTTGCGGAAAGGACGTCGTCATCCGCAAAGGAGGTCTCTGAGATCATAGACGCGGTGGAGGTCGAGAGCGACCGCGCTGTTAAGTCGATGGAGAAGGGATATGACAGCGTCGAGGAAGGTGTGAGGCTCTCGATGGAGGCAGGCGAAGGGCTTAAAAAGATCATCTCCTCTGCCCAGAGATCGACTAACAGCGTCAGGGAGATAGCCAGGGCGTCGATGGAGCAGGCCCGGGAGTCTAGGATGGTTGCCGAGGCGACGGAGAAGGTCGCCGACATGACAAGAAGGATAGTAAACGCCACCCAGGAGCAGGCAAAGGGGAGCGAGATGATAAACAGGGCTACAGAGCGGATGGCTGAGATAGCATACAAGGTCAAGGGCTCGGCTCGCTCGCAGGTAGAGGCCAACAGGCAGATAACCGCTACGATGGAAGACGTCAGCAGGATGGTCGGCTACCTTAATAACGTCATCAGGGAGCAGAGCCGCAATACGGTAAGGGTACTCGAAGCGATAGGGGCCGTGAAAAAGGTCTCAGTTGATAATATAGATAAGGCTGTAGAGACAGACAAGGCAGTAGAGAAGATGGCCCTTTTGAACGGCGCCATGATGGAGATGGTCAAGCGGTTTAAACTGAAAAAATAGTGAGTTTACCGATAGTTGCGGGTTTTTAATCTGTTTTTTGTTGCAAGGCAGGGTTGAATCACTTATACTTATACGGTATTCGGGCAGACAGCAGTGTTTACATGCGCCCGAGAGGCGTTTTCATGCGTTTTTGATAGGGTCTCGGCCCGTGGCAACCTGAAACCCTGCTTTTTCCCCGCTGATCTTGCAGGAAAATCAAACAAAAGACAGGAGGGGATACCAGCGGTTTCCCACTATGCTTTCTCGCGAGGGTGGCGGAACTGGCAGACGCGCCAGACTTAGGATCTGGTGGGCAACCATGGGGGTTCGATTCCCCCCTCTCGCACCAGTTTTAGAACAGGCATCTAAAAAAACCAGAAATTCAAGAAAGGACATAAGAGGAAAGGTAAAATGCACAATCATAACTTCACGGTAGTAGTAGAGGATCTGAGCTCTGTAAAAAAGAAATTAAATGTAACGGTCCCGGCAGCCGAAGTAAAGAAAGCAGTAGATGAGACGTACCGTTCATTGAAAAACGAGGTCAGCATAGCAGGCTTCAGGAAAGGGGCCATCCCTATGAGCATCCTGAAGTCGCGTTTCGCGGAACATGTCAGGGAGGATGTGACAAAGAGGATAGTGGAGTCTTCCTATCCGCATGTATTGCATGAGCAGTCTTTTTCCCCGGTCGCCCCGCCGCAGATCGAGCTTTTGACAGAGAAGTTCGACGAGGCAGGGGATCTGAGCTACAGCGCCACGGTAGAGATAACCCCGGAGGTAGTGATCGACGGGTATAAGGACATGGATCTTGAGTGGAGGTCCATTGATGTCACCGAGCGTGACCTTGATGAGGCGATGGAGAGGCTGAGGGTCTCGAGGGCCACATACAAGGAGGTCGAAAGGCCTGCTGACACGGGTGATCTGGTTGTCGTCGACTTTGATTCCTTCCTTGACGGAAAGCAGATCAAGGACGGCAAGGGCAAGGACTTCAATGTTATAATCGGAGAGATGACACCTCTGCCGGGCTTTGACGATGCCCTCAAGGGAACGTCAAAGGGCGATGTGAAGGATGCGGATATAACGTTTCCTGAGAACATCTCAAAGAAGGAGCTTGCCGGAAGGCAGGCGCGCTTCTCAATAACCGTAAAGTCGGTTAAAGCGAAGTACATGCCTGAGATCGACGACGAGCTTGCAAAGGACCTTGGAATGGAAAGCCTCCCAGCCCTCAAGGAGAGGGTCAGGGTCGATATGATAAACGCGAAGGACGTTGAAGAGAAGGAAAGGCTCAAGAACGTGATACTCGACAGGCTTATCGAGAACCATCCGTTCGAGGTCCCTGAGACGCTGGTAAACAGGTATCAGGCGATAATACTCAACAAGGTCGCGGAAAGCATGAGCAAGGGCGCGGTAGCCCCTGAAGACCAGGGATTGAATGTGGACGAGCTCAAGGCGAAGTACAGGGTGCAGGCTGAGAGGCACGTCAGGGAGGATGTAGTCCTTGACGCGATCGCCGCTTTCGAGAAGGTAGAGGTCTCGGAAGAAGACCTGAACGGCGCGGTGCAGAACCTCGCGTCTTCGAGAGGCATCTCATTCGACGCGCTTATGAAGAGGATCGAACAGGAAGGCGCGCTCGAGGTCGTTAGGGACGGGATAAAGCACGAGAAGGTCTTTGATATGATATTCGAGGCGTCTAAGACCGCCGAGTAGTTTGCCGTAGAGCTTCGTTAACAGAGACAGACCGGCGGGCCGAAGGCCCGCCGGTCTTTATAGCGGCATGGCCGGTTCTCAGGCCGCCGCACAGAGTACTAAGCGGACATCTAACGCCGATTGGAGGGTGCATGACTTTGATCCCGATGGTAGTTGAGCAGACGGGCCGCGGAGAAAGGGCTTACGACATATACTCCAGGCTCCTTAAGGACCGCATCATATTCCTCGGAAGCGGGGTTGACGACAACATATCCAACCTAATCGTAGCACAGCTTCTCTTCCTCGAATCAGAAGACCCTGACAAGGACATCTACATATACATAAACTCGCCCGGCGGGCTCGTTACCGCTGGTCTTGCCATCTATGACACGATGCAGTATGTCAAGCCGGATGTCTCAACCATCTGCATAGGCCAGGCTGCGTCAATGGGCGCCCTGCTCCTTTCAGGCGGCGCTCCGGGTAAAAGGTACTCGCTTCCCAATTCGAGGATACTTATCCATCAGCCTCTGGGAGGGGCCCAGGGCCAGGCGACCGACATAGATATTCAGGCCAGAGAGATACTGCGCATCAGGGAGGAGCTCGCCCAGATACTTTCCCGTCATACGGGCCAGCCGCTGGAAAGGGTCCACAAGGACACGGAACGGGACTTTTTCATGAGCGGCCAGCAGGCCCAGGAATATGGTATAATTGATAAGGTGATAGAGAAAAAGAGTATGATCGACCAGTTGAAGCCAAGATAGGGTTTTTCCAGTGATGAGTGAAGGCGGAGGGATAAATGTCTATAAATAAGAAGGGCGGCGGATATCTGACCTGTTCTTTCTGCAACAAAGGCCAGGATGAGGTCCGTAAACTCGTTGCCGGGCCGATGGTCTATATATGCGACGAATGCATCGAGCTGTGTAACGATATAATAGCGGAAGAGTACGAGAAGGAAGAGTTCAAGAAGCGCGAGAACTCGATACCCAAGCCGGCAGAGATCAAGAAGGTGCTCGACGAGTACGTCATAGGCCAGGAGCATGCCAAGAAGGTCCTCTCCGTTGCGGTGCATAACCACTACAAGAGGATCGAGAGCAAGCTGGTCATGGGCAATGTCGAGTTGCAGAAGAGCAACATACTGCTCGTAGGCCCGACAGGTTCAGGCAAGACCCTTCTTGCTCAGACGCTTGCCAAGATACTAAACGTGCCCTTCACTATCGCCGACGCTACCACGCTGACTGAAGCGGGATATGTAGGCGAGGACGTTGAGAATATAATACTCTCTCTCCTTCAGAACGCTGAATACGACATAGAGCGGTGCCAGAAGGGCATCGTCTACATAGACGAGATAGACAAGATATCCAGGAAGAGCGACAGCCCGTCCATAACAAGGGACGTCTCCGGCGAGGGCGTCCAGCAGGCCCTTTTGAAGATCATAGAGGGCACTGTCGCCAATGTCCCTCCAAAGGGCGGCAGGAAGCACCCTCAGCAGGAGTTCCTGCAGGTGGATACCTCAAACATACTGTTCATCTGCGGCGGCGCGTTCACCGGCCTTGACAACATAATCTCGCAGAGGGTAGGCAAGAGGTCCGTCGGTTTCAACGCCGAGCATAAAAAGACCGTTGACACCACGAACGCGGCGAAGCTTATGCACGACGTCGAGCCGCAGGACTTTTTGAGGTACGGGCTTATCCCGGAGTTCATGGGAAGGCTCCCTGTCATAGCGGTCCTTGAGGAGTTAAGCGAGAAGGACCTCGTAAAGATACTTCTGGAGCCCAAGAACGCCATCATCAAGCAGTACCAGAAGCTCTTCGAGTTCGAGAACGTCAAGCTCAAGTTCTCTGACGGGGCGCTCTCGGCTGTTGCCAGGGAGTCGATGAGAAGGAAGGCCGGGGCAAGGGGACTTCGAGCGATACTCGAGAACGTCATGCTTGATACCATGTACGAGATGCCTTCCCAGACGAACATCAAGGAGTGCATCATCAATGAGGAAGTCATCTCTGAGAAGGCCAAGCCTATAATCGTTTACGGCAACAGGGCCGAGACGGCTTAAGACGCGCGGCCGGCGCTTTTCGCGTTGTTTTATGCGGGTCAAGCGTGCGGATCGAATTGATACTTTCTTATATGTAGAAGTTTCCGGGCAACTTGCGGCCGGGGATTTCAACCAGAGGACGGAGCCTCGATGAGATACTCTTTTTTTAACGGAATGAACGGAGGCGGAGACTTGAAGAACGAAAAAATGGTGGTACCGCTTATACCTCTTAGGGATATAATCATATTCCCGTATATGGTCGTACCTCTCTTCGTCGGCAGGGAGAAGTCGATAAAGGCCTTGGAGCATTCCATGGCCAACGATAAATTGATCCTCTTGTCAGCGCAGAAAAAAGCAAAGACTGAGGACCCTAGCCAGGAAGATATCTTCGAGGTCGGCACGCTCGGGACTATCCTTCAGCTCTTGAGGCTCCCGGACGGCACCGTCAAGGTGCTTGTCGAGGGCAAGAAGAGGGCGCGCATCAAGCAGTTCGTCTCGGATGAGGAGTGCTTCATGGTCGCTATCGAGGAGATAGACGAGTCCATGGACGAGACCGTCGAGACCGAGGCGCTTGTGCGTTCCGTCGTCAAGTCATTTGAGAACTATGTGAAGTTCAACAAGCGCGTTCCGCCTGAGATGATGGTGAGTGTCTCCTCTATTGAGGACCCGGGCCGTCTTGCAGATACCATCGCGTCCCATCTCACCATAAAGATAGAGGACAAGCAGGCCCTTTTGTCGGTGCTAAGCCCGACGAAGAGGCTTGAGCGCCTCTATTCGCTCATGGAGAGCGAGATCGAGATACTTGAGGTCGAGCAGAAGATACGCCAGAGGGTCAAGAGGCAGATGGAAAAGACCCAGAAGGAATATTATCTGAGCGAGCAGATGAAGGCCATACAGAAGGAGCTCGGGGAAAAGGACGAGTTTAAGAGCGAGATTCAGGAGTTTGAGGACAAGATAAAATCGAAGAAGATGTCCAAAGAGGCCGTAAAGAAGGCCAAGCAGGAGATAAAGAAGCTCAGGATGATGTCTCCGATGTCGGCAGAGGCTACGGTATCGAGGAACTACATAGACTGGATCGTCAATCTCCCGTGGGATGCCGTCACCGAGGAGAAAAAAGATATAACAGAGGCTGAGCGGGTCCTTGATGAGGATCACTACGGCCTTAAGACCGTCAAGGAAAGGATCATAGAATATCTTGCCGTAAGGGGCCTTGTGGAAGAGATGAAAGGCCCGATACTATGCCTTGTCGGACCTCCCGGCGTCGGTAAGACCTCGCTTGCCAAATCGATAGCCAAGTCTACAGGCAGGAACTTCGTTCGTCTTTCGCTCGGAGGCGTCAAGGATGAGGCTGAGATAAGGGGCCACAGAAGGACGTACATCGGCTCTATGCCGGGCAAGATCGTCCAGTCGCTGAAAAAGGCAGGCTCTAACAACCCGGTCTTTCTTCTCGACGAGGTCGATAAGATGAGCCATGACTTCAGGGGCGACCCGGCTTCAGCGCTCCTCGAAGTCCTCGATCCCGAGCAGAACCATACGTTCAGCGACCATTATCTCGACTGTGATTATGACCTCTCGCAGATAATGTTCATAACTACCGCCAACTCCATACAGGGCATCCCGCATCCGCTGCTCGACAGGATGGAGATGATCCGCATCCCCGGGTATACGGAAATTGAAAAGCTTCATATAGTGGAGAGGTTCCTCTTTAAAAAACAGCTCAAACTCCACGGTCTTACAGAGAAGAACCTGGACCTTGGCAAGGCATCTATACTTGCCGTTATAAGGCGCTACACCAAAGAGGCGGGTGTGCGTAACCTTGAGAGACAGATAGCGACTATATGCAGGAAGGCGGCCAAGGAGATAATCCAGAAGGGCCTTGAGACGAGGGTCTGTGTGACTGCAAAGAACATCTCTAAGTTCCTCGGCATCCCTCCGTACCGTTACGGCACGGTAGAGGCTCAGGACGAGATAGGTGTCGTCACAGGGCTTGCCTGGACAGAGGCCGGCGGAGAGCTGCTTGGCATAGAGGTCGCGCTTGTGCCGGGCAAGGGCAAGCTCATCATTACCGGAAAACTCGGGGATGTTATGCAGGAATCGGCACAGGCGGCCATGACGTACATAAGGAGCCGCGCTACCGAACTGGGCCTTGAGAAGGATTTTTACCAGAAGCTCGACATCCACATCCACGTGCCTGAGGGGGCAATACCTAAAGACGGCCCTTCCGCCGGTATAACGATGGCTACGGCCATAGCCTCGGCGCTGACACGGCTTCCTGTCCGTAAGGAAGTCGCCATGACAGGCGAGATAACGCTGCGCGGAAAGGTGCTTCCTATCGGCGGACTCAAGGAAAAGCTCCTTGCGGCGCACAGGGCCGGTATTTCAGACGTACTGATACCCAAGGAAAACGAGAAGGACCTGAAGGATGTCCCTGCGCTGATCCTGAAGAAGGTAACCCCGCACCTGGTGGGGCACATGGACGAGGTCCTTGTGCAGGCCTTGCGTGTCAAGAGCAGGGAAGAGATCTTCAGGGGCGCGCCTCCGTCTCAGGCGCAGGAGCCTGAACAGCCGGCGACAGTCAAGGCGCAAGACGACGCGGTAATCAGGCATTGATATTTTTTCGGGCGTTTTTGCTTGACATCAATAGGCTAAGTTGATATAAATTTAAATCCCCGTCATGGACGGGGATTGTTTTTCGGTAGCAAGGTCTGGACGGCTGAGATGTCAAGCGCCGTCTACATTCATACAGATGCCATGTCGCCTTCATTAACCGAGTTTTCAATGTGGGCGATCAGTGGGCGGGTAGCTCAGTTGGCAGAGCACAGCCCTTACAAGGCTGGGGTCACAGGTTCGAGCCCTGTTCCGCCTACCATATTTTTCCAGTCTGTTTTTCTTCGGGGCCGTAGTTAAGTCGGTTATAACGCTGGCCTGTCAAGCCAGAGGCCGCGGGTTCGAGTCCCGTCGGCCCCGCCATCATTAAACGGCCTGACCTCTATTGAGGTCAGGCCGTTGTCTTTTTGGAGCTTATGTTTTGCTTTGCCACCGTCAGTCATATTCAGAAATGGAGTTGTGAGCGCAAAAGAAAATTATTTGGCGGGTGTGACCCGCCCTGCGAGTCGGTTCGAAAGCGATGCTAGCCATACCCTAAAGGCGCACCGAAGTGCAAAGCTAAAATCAGAGAGATATTTTTATACCAGCCGTTGTCTTGTTGTGCGGTTAAAAAATGAAGCAAAAGCGCTCGGCAGTGCGCACAAAGCAAAACCGCTTACGTCTAACCCCTCCCAGCCTCCCCTTATAGTAAGGGGAGGAGTTCGGCTAAAAATTCCCCTCCTTGCCAAGGAGGGGCTGGGGGAGGTGGTTCTGAATTATCTTGTCAGTGCCTCTAAATAAACCCGGGTATGGTGGAATGAGCCTGAAGGATGGCCGACGAGCAGGCATCAGTATCTACTGCGAGTCGGCCAGACAGCGAAGGGAGCCATACCCAAAAGGCGCACCGAAGTGCAAAGCTGGAATCAGACCGATGTTTTTACAAGGTGTACTTGTCCAATATTCGAAAGCCACGGCAGTGCGCAAAAGAAATGCCAGCAATTTATTTTCGTCTCATTGAATTTCTTTGGCCTGTTATTGTATACTGTACGAAACAGTTACTTATAGTCTTATTGTTTGGCTGTGTTTTATGATTTTATAGGGGGATTAGATTTGAAAAAAAAGATAATGCCTACATTCGATGAGTTGATGAATCCTCTTCTTCGCGCTCTTACCTTACTCGGTGGATCTGGATCTATTGACGAGTTATATGAGAAGGTCGTTGAGTTGGAAAATATCGAAGAAAATGTCTTAGCAAAACTGCATTGCCCAGAAAAAAGTAATCAAACAGAGGTTGGGTATAGGCTTGCTTGGGCTCGAACCTATTTGAAGAAGTATAAATTTTTGGAGAATTCAAATAGAGGCGTTTGGTCACTTACTCCGGCAGCGAAGGAACAGAAGGTTGTTGACCCAAAAGAAGTTCTCAGGTCTGTTCGTGAGTCGGACAAAAAAAGACTCGATCAAAAAAATGCAACTACTGAAAATAACAGCAAAACACCCGAATGCGAACAGCCAGAAGAAACGCAGGAATGGCGTGAGCTATTACATCATATCCTGACACAAGAGATGGCGCCAGACGCTTTTGAAAGGCTTACACAAAGATTGCTTAGGGAGTCTGGCTTCGTTCAAGTGGAAGTAACAGGCAGGACTGGTGACGGAGGAATCGATGGTAAAGGGATCGCTAAAATTCACGGTTTTATGAGCTTTCATGTTATATTCCAATGCAAAAAAATTCAAGGTTCTGTTCCCTCAAGTGCTCTGCGTGATTTTAGAGGCGCTATGGTAGGAAGAGCCGATAAAGGTCTTTTTATAACAACGGGTACTTTTACGCCAGCTGCTGTTAAGGAAGCAACAAGAGATGGCGCTCCGCCTATAGATTTAGTTGATGGGGAACACCTTGCGGAAAAATTAAAAGAGCTAGGGTTAGGCATAAAAACAGAATTGATTGAACACGTTACCCTCGATAGGAACTGGGTCTCAAATTTATAAACCAGCCCAAAAACTACCCCGCCTCTATCCTGTTCCTCCCTTGTTCCTTTGCCGAGTAGAGGAGCCTGTCAGCGGCCTCTATCATCTCGCCGGGGCCTGTCATATCTTTTGAAAACGCGCATACGCCTATGCTTACCGTCACCGGCAAGGTCTCCTCGACAGACCGCCTGATCTTTTCGGCGACTAGTGCCGCTTTTCCAAGCAGGGTCTCCGGGAGCATGACCATGAATTCCTCTCCGCCGTATCTTGCTACAAGGTCTGTCTCGCGAATAGAGGCGCGTATTCCGTTAGCGACTTCTCTGAGGATAATGTCCCCTGCAAGATGTCCGTGGCCGTCGTTATACAATTTGAAGCGGTCGATGTCGAGCATCATGCATGAAAACGGCCTCGAGTATCTCTTCGCTCTGGCAAAGAGCCGGTTCATCTCAATATCAAGCATCCTCTTGTTTCCGGAACCTGTCAGGTGGTCGATCAGGGAGAGTTCCTTTGTCCTCTCGTAGAGCAGGGTCTTCCTTATAGCGATACCTAGCTGTTCGCCTATCGAAGAGAGTAGTCTCTTGGTAGAATCATCTATTACCTCGTCTGATGCCGTGTAGAGATACATGACGCCTATCACGCCGTCTTTGTCCTTTATCGGGACTATGACGTGGCCGTGAGAGGGCATGTTAGAGTATCTTATGGTATGTCTCTCGTCCTTTGAAGAATCATCCGAGACCAGAAGCTCTCCTGTCATTGCCGAGATGCCGCACAGGCACTGGCCGACCCGCATGCCTTTGTGCATTTCAATGAAAGATTCGGAGTGGCCGAGGTGCGCCGCCAGTTCCATGTGCCCGTCTTTCACTAGGAAGATACCTCCCTTCCTTTCGACCTTGAATGCATCAAGTTCGGTGACGGTGTGAAGTATGGCGGGAAGTATTTCGTTCAGGTCGAGAGCGCCGCTGATGGCTGAGGAGACCTTGTAGAGGGCGGTCAGCTCCGAGTTGGCTTTTGTTATCACGGCGTTTTGCGTATGTTCGCGCTCTTCGGCTACCTTGCGTTCGGTGATGTTCCTTATAACGGCGGTAAAGATCCATCCTTCGTTGTTCTTTTCGGTTGAGAGGCTCAGTTCTACCGGAAAGGCCGAGCCGTCTTTTTTCAGGCACTCTAGTTCGACTGTATGGCCTATTATCACGGCCTTGCCGGTCTTGAGAAATCTGGCAAAGCCCTCTTTGTGTTTTGTCCTGTAGCCTTCCGGCATCAGAGATGTCAGGTCGAGGATCAAGGCTTCTTCTTTCGTGTAGCCGTAGAGACGCCGGGCGGCGCTATTCCAGAATACTATGCGGCCTGACTCGTTCACCGAGATGATGGCATCGAGCGACATCTCCAGTATGCGTGCGGACCTCTCGGCTTCATCCCTGCTTTCTATTGTCTCAGTCTGCCGGATAGGTTCAGGCATAGGCGGTTTCCTTAGGGATGACTATGGCTTTGGTACGCGAGTGAATGTGAGGGGTATAGGGTTACTTTATCGCAAAAGCCGCTTTCTTTCAAGTTTCGGCGGGTCTTTGGACTTTTAATCCTTGACATGAAATAACGCAACGATGATAATATCGTAGAGTAACGGTTGCATGGCTAAGTCGCTAAAAACAAAGTGTTTTCGAGGGCGTCTGCCGGGAAGTGCGCGGCGGCTTTCATAAGGGCAACACTATGATACAGATGTTCCATGTCACAAAGAGCTATGACTCTTCGACCCATGCCTTGATAGACGTCACGATAAAGATCCCCAAAGGCGACTTCCTTTTCATTACCGGCCCTTCGGGCGCAGGCAAATCGACGCTATTGAAGATCATGTTCGGCACAGAGGCGCCTACTTCAGGCCAGATAATACTCGACGGCCGCAATTACGTGAAGATCCCGTCTGAAGAGATACCTCTGCTCAGGAGGAGGATAGGGTTTGTATTCCAGGACTTCAAGCTGATATCGAACAAGACGGTTTTTGAGAACGTAGCGCTATCACTGCAGGTTATGGGCGTTGACCCGGCGGAGACCAGGAAGAGGGTCTTGAGGATGCTCTCGTATGTAAAGCTCCAGCACAGGGCAAACTTCAAGCCGCTGTGCCTCTCAGGCGGAGAACAGCAGAGGGTGGCGATAGCGCGCGCCCTTGTGAAAGACCCGGCAATAATACTCGCTGACGAGCCGACAGGGAACCTCGACCCGGCGCTTTCGACTGAGACGATAGAGCTTTTCAGGGAAGTGAACAACAAGGGGACGACCGTAGTCATAGCGACCCACGACAAGGGGCTTATAGAGAGATACGCGAGAAGGACCGCGCACCTTGAGAACGGGAGGCTTACCGAGTGATCAAGGCGGCTAACATACGGTACGTCTTGAGAGACTCGCTCCGTTCAGTCAGGGCGAATATGCTAAGCGCGGTCTTCACCGCGCTGACGCTCGGGTTCTCACTCGCCATCCTAGCCCTCTTTGCCGTGGTATTTTTAAACCTCAATACTATGGTGACAGGGCTCGGCGACAAAACGGTGATAGTCGCTTATGTGAAGGACGCTGCCCTTGTCGCCGGGCCGGAGAGGCTCAAGGCCGAGGCCCTCGGTGTGCCAGGGGTGAGCGCCGCTGAGTTCATATCGAAGGAGGCCGCGTTTTCAGAATTGAAGAGCGGCTTCAGGGGGCATGAGGCTATATTCGAGGGGGTGGACGCTAACCCTCTGCCCGCATCGATGGAAATAAAACTTAAAGACTCGTTCAAGGACCCGTCCAAGGTTACCGGGGCCGTTGAAAGGCTCAAGGCCATGAGCTGGGTCGAAGAGGTCCAGTACAGCGCCGAGTGGGTCGAGAGGTTCTCGGCGTTTTTGAGGTTCGTAGAACTCGGGGCCTCTGTCATAGGCGTCTTTCTGGCGGCGGCGGTACTTTTTATAATATCAAACACGATACGGCTTACTGTCTACGCCAGGAAAGACGAGATAGAGATAATGAGGCTCGTCGGAGCCTCTGATCTGTACATAAAGGCGCCTTTTTTCATCGAAGGCGCTCTGCAGGGTTTTGCCGGCGGGCTTCTTGCCCTCTTGATGCTCGGAGGGGCCGGTCTCATGCTATCAAGCGAGATACCTTCTTATCTCGCATTTGTCGTTGCCGTGCCTATCTCGATTCCGATGCTCTTTCTTTCGCTTGTCTGTGCCGGCATCTTCATGGGAGTGGCCGGGTCCCTCATATCGATGGGCAGGTTCTTAAAGGTATGAGAGGCCTTTTCTTCGCTGTGATGATCCTTTTTATGTTTTGCGTGCCTGCGGGTGGTGAGGATAAGGGCGGGTCCCGGCAGGAGATCAGCAAAAAGGAGAAGAGGCTCGACGACGTAAAGAAGCAGATTAAGGAAGAGAAGAAGGGCATCAGGATCATAGCCGAGAAGGAGACCGGCATCCTTGGCGAACTTGAGGCTATAAATAAGGGTCTTGTCGAAAAAAGGGAAGAGCTTCGAGGAGCGCAGGCGTCTCTTGCGTTGGTGCACAGGGAGGTCTCGTTCACCAATGCGAATATAGCCCGTATCGAGAAGCAGAAGAGGGTCTATGCCGAGAGGCTCAGGGCCCGCCTTAAGGCGATATATAAGATGCGAAGGGGCGAGTCTATGGACCTGCTCTTCACTGCCGGCTCATCAGGCGAGCTTGGACGCAGGCATAAATACCTCACTATGATAATGGACAGGGACTCGGATATAATAGACGGGTTTGAGAAGTCCATAGAAGATCTCGGGATCGAGAAAAAACGGCTTTCAGTCCTTCTGGCAGAGGCAGAAGGGGTAAAACGCTCTGTCGAGGCTAAAAAAACAGAGGCGGAGTCGCTGCACAGAGAAAGGCTTAGCCTCTTAGGCGAGGTGAAGAGTGAAAAGGACAGGAGGCTTAAGGTAGTTAAAGAACTTGAGCAGGCCGCGGCAGAGCTTTCCGATCTTCTAGCCAGACTGCGGACAGAGGAGGAGCCCCAGGGGCCCTCTGACGCCTCTTCCGGTTTCGCCGGCATGAGAGGCAGACTGCCTTCTCCGGTAGAGGGGCCGGTCGTCTCTGAGTTCGGCAAGGTGAAGCACCCGAAGTTCCAGACTGTGACGTTCAATAACGGCATCGTCATCGAGGCCCCTGTCGGTACTCCGGTCAGGAGCGTCTACGACGGCAAGGTCATTTACGTCGGCTGGCTAAAGGGCTACGGCCAGGTGCTTATAATCGATCATAAGGGCGGATATTACACTCTCTTCGCGCATCTCGCAAAGGCCTTGAAGGATAAGGGAGATGAGGTCAAAAAGGGCTCAGAAGTCGGGCTTGTAGGAGATACAGGGTCGCAGGGCTCGGCCGGCCTGTACTTTGAGATACGGCAAAGGGGCGTGCCGAGAGACCCGTCCGTATGGCTTTCACGCAGGTGATCCATCCGGTTGTTGCCTGGTCGCGTTGAGAATCTATATGCCTTGATATGCCTGTTGTTTTTTCGCGTATCGGTACGCGCGTTCCGGTCAGGAAGGTTATTAATTGCTTATCGTTTCAAAGTATTGCGTGGTATAATGAACAGGTCTTTAATACCGGGAGGGATTGTATAAAGATGGCACAAAAGGGAACAAGGTCGCGGTTCTGGGTAGGCGTGTTTGTGGCCGCAGTTGTCTTCGGCCTGATAGGCGTATCACAGAAGGTGGTCGCAGTATCCAACACCGCGTATGAGAGCTTAAAGATATTCACTGACGTTCTTGGCATCGTTCAGGAGAGCTACGCCGAGCCTGTGGAGCCCAAGGAGATTATATACGATGCCCTTAAAGGCATGGTCAAGGGGTTAGATCCGCATTCGAGCTTCATGACGCCTGAAGAGTATACTGATATGCAGATCGATACTAAAGGAAGCTTCGGAGGCATAGGGATAGAGATAGGGCTTAAGGACGGCATACTGACGGTCATAGCCCCGATAGAAGACACTCCGGCGCATAAGGCCGGCCTGCTGGCCGGCGATAAGATCGTAAAGATCGGAGAGAAGTCGACAAAAGACATGAGCCTTAGCGAGGCGGTAGGCAACATGAGGGGTCCCAAGGACACCCCGGTGACCCTTTCCATAATGAGAGACGCCTTTGAGAAGCCCAAGGAGTTCACGCTCATGAGGGCACTTATTAAGGTCAAGAGCGTAAAATTCAAGACGCTTGAAGACGGCTTCGGCTACATAAGGATAGCCCAGTTCCAGGAGAGCACAACGACGGACCTGCAAAAAGCATTTAAAGAGCTTGGCACGAATTCACCCAAGTTCAAGGGGCTCGTGCTTGATCTGAGGAACAACCCCGGCGGCCTGTTGCAGGAGGCGGTCAATGTCTCCAACGAGTTCATAGATTCCGGCGTCATCGTATCGACCAAGGGCAGGGCATCAGGCCAGGACATGCTCTTTAACGCGGATAGTAACAGGAACCAGCCGGGCTACCCGATAATAGTCCTTGTCAACAACGGCAGCGCAAGTGCTTCGGAGATCGTCGCAGGCGCGCTACAGGACCACAAGAGGGCGATAGTCCTCGGGACCCAGACATTCGGCAAGGGCTCGGTCCAGACTATCATACCGCTCTCAGACGGGTCGGCTGTAAGGTTGACCACATCGAAGTACTATACGCCTTCAGGCAGATCGATCCAAGCCAAGGGCATCGAGCCTGATATTACCGTAGGAGAGGTCCCCAAGGGCCATATCAAGGAGAAGGACCTTGAAGGTCATCTTGCAGGCGACGGCGAGACCGACAAGCCTGAAAAGAAGATCGACAAGGACAAGGTTGAGAAGAAGGACGAGACCAAGGGTTCCGATAAGGTAAAGATCACCGATAGCAAGGCCAAGGGTGAAGACGGCGAGGACCTGCAGCTTAAGAGGGCGCTCGATTATCTCAAGAGCTGGTATATCTTCAAAGGCACTTCTTCGCAAAAAGCCGTTTGATAGTTATGTGGCGCGCGCCCTTCGTTTGAAAGCGGAGGGCGCGTCTCTTTTTTCGGGGCTTTTCATGGCTGGCGCATAGAGCGCAGGGATCAAAGACACTGGTTTTAAATCAGACTTGATACGGGGGTTCCGGTACGGATGGCAAAAAAGAGGGGCAAGGGCCCGTCATCCTGGGCTACAGCGGCGGCAGGTTTCATAATAGGCGTTGCTGTGGTCTTTCTGATAATCAAATTTACAGGCAACGACAAGGCTGAAAGGCCTGACATAGTGAAGCCGCCTGTTGCGACCACGCTTCCTGTCGAGAGAGGGCCGGAGACGGTCATCCCTGACACTGCAGACGGGCGTACGGCCGTGCATCCGGTCGTTACTCCTCCACGCGTCTCCATCGTCATAGATGATATGGGCGCTGATCTCGAAAAATTGCGCGCGCTTATGAGGCTCGATTCCCCTATAACGATCGCCGTTATGCCGCATCTTAAATATTCGGCGCAGGTCGCCACAGAGGCGCACGCCAGGGGTTGGGATGTGATAATGCATCTGCCTATGGAGCCGCAGGACATGGGTGAGAACGACCCCGGGGTAGGCGCCCTTCTGGTCGTTATGACACCTGAAGAGGTGAGGACGCAGATGGTAAACGACTTCAAGACCGTGCCGTATGCTCTTGGAGTCAACAACCACATGGGCTCGAAGTTCACCGAAGACGCCGAGCTTATGAAGGTTGTCATGCAGGAGGTCAAGAAAAAGAAGATGTTCTTTCTCGACAGCCGCACCTCGCCTGACTCTGTTGTAGAAAAACTGGCGCGCAGTATGAAGGTTGACAGCGCCGTGAGGAACGTCTTTCTTGATAACACGAGGGAGAAGGGATACATAAAGGGGCAGATAAGAGAGCTTGTCTCCATTGCTAAAAAAAGGGGTAAGGCCATAGGCATCGGCCACCCGTACCCTGAGACGATAGAGGCCCTTGCCGAGACGGTCGATGAGCTGGGCAGACAGGGCGTTACAGTCGTCAGGCTCTCAGACTTGGTAGAGAGCAGATGATCCCGTAGGTGTTTTTCGCCGTGGATCTGAGCCGGTTTGAGCAGGCTAAGGCGCGGCATCCAAATGGCCGAGCTGGTAAGATCCCTGCAAAAAAAATCGCTTGACACGTATTATTTAACCTGATAGGATTACGTTAAATATCCAAGTGGAGCAAACCGTTTTGCAGTATGAAGATGTGATCTTTTAGGTGGCAACTGCCGTGGGGGGGATCGCATAATCCTTTCGCGGCTTTATTTTATGCTGCAAGAGAGTTCCAAAAAAAGGAGGCACAGAAATGGCAAGAGGCAAGGTAAAGTGGTTTAACGACACAAAGGGTTTCGGTTTCATTCAGCAGGAGTCGGGCGAAGATGTGTTCGTGCATTACACAGCGATCGGCGGCGACGGATTCAAGACCCTCAAGGAAGGCGAAGAAGTCGAGTTTGAGATCACCCAGGGGCCTAAGGGTCCGCAGGCCTCAAACGTTCTTAAGGTAGGTTGATCGGAGTTTTTTATCAGTCCGCCGCATCTGAGCGGCTGATTTGACTGGAATGAAGATCCTACTGACAGGCCCCTGTCGCCTTGCGCGACAGGGGCCTGTTTTTTTAAAACCCTCTGTTTCTCCGGCAAGGTCAGCCGTGTTTTTCCGTGGATTCCTAGCGCTTTCCCGTTATATCGCTTCCGCGCAGGCCGCTGATGTCCTGCTTTTTCTGCCGGGTTTATCTCATCTCTCTTAAATCCTCAAAACAACCTCTTGGACAGACTTCCGGTTGTCAGGCGCATAACCATCTTTTCCTGGTACAGCCGGGGAAGACCAGGCGCTACCCCTGAACTCAGGTGTGAGGCGATGGTATTGCCGGATTGTTTTTTCATATTTAATCTGTTATCATTTTATATTGGGAGTCAGGTTCAGGTATTTAGTCTCAGTCGGCGCTAATCAACCAAATTCGGGGGGAGTATCTTGGACCTTCAGGTATATCTGGCAGAAAAGACGGAGATCGTGAATAAGAGGCTTTTAAGGCTTCTTCCTGCCGTTGGCGATTACCCTCAATCCCTCCACAAGGCTATGCACTACAGCCTTTTTGCCGGAGGCAAGAGGCTTCGCCCTGTACTTGTGCTTGCCGCGGCAGAGGCGGTAGGAGGCGACGCAGAGGCCGCTATCAATACGGCATGCGCCTTTGAATGCATACATACATATTCGCTTATTCATGACGACCTTCCGGCGATAGATAACGATGACCTGAGGCGCGGCAGGCCGACGTGCCACAAAGAGTTTGGTGAGGCCATGGCGATACTCGCAGGCGACGCGCTTTTGACCGTAGCTTTCGGCCTGATAGCCTCTACAAAGGGCGCCGCTCCTTCTGCCGTGCTAGGTGCTGTCGGCGAGCTGGCAAAGGCCGCCGGTTCTACAGGGATGATAGGCGGCCAGATGATAGATATTGAGTCAGAGGGGCAGGAGGTCTCTTTTCCGGTCCTTGAATATATACACATCCACAAGACAGGCGAGCTGATACGCGCCTCTGTCAGGTGCGGTGCTTTGCTTGGCGGGGCGTCTGAAACTGAGCTGGGACCCCTTACGCGCTACTCCGAGGCTATAGGTCTCGCATTCCAGATAGCAGATGACATACTCGACGTCGAGGGGTCGTCAGAGGAGATGGGCAAGCCCACCGGCGGAGACCAGAAAAAGGGCAAGGCCACATACCCGGCGATCATAGGGCTTGACGCGTCGAGGCAGAGGGCCGCCGAGCTGGTTAGCATGGCGATAGAGGCTCTATCCGCGTTTGACGCCAAGGCCGAACCACTCCGTGAGATAGCGCGCTACATCACCGCAAGAAAAAAATAGCAAGGATACATGATAAGGGATGGAAAGACTGCTTGACCTGATAGACTCCCCGGCTGATCTTAAGAAGATAGCCGCTCTTGACCTGCCGAGGGTCTCTGCCGAGCTTCGTGAACTGATAATCGATACGGTATCCGAGGTGGGCGGACACCTTGCCTCAAGCCTCGGAGCGATAGAGCTTTCCGTGGCGCTCCACTACGTCTTTACCTCGCCTGAGGATAAGATCGTCTGGGACGTAGGCCATCAGGCATACGCGCATAAGATCATTACCGGAAGAAGGTCTCAGTTCAAGACCCTTCGCCAGGCGGGTGGGATCAGCGGTTTCCCGAGGCCCGCCGAATCGGTGCATGACGCCTTTGGCGTGGGCCATTCTTCAACGTCCATCTCCGCCGCGCTCGGCATGGCCGCCGCAAGGGACCTTGACGGCAAGTCTAACAAGGTCATTGCAGTAATAGGCGACGGCTCCATGACCGCGGGACTCGCCTTCGAGGGACTCAATCAGGCCGGACATATAAAAAAGGACATAATCGTCGTCCTCAATGACAACGAGATGTCGATCTCAAAGAACGTCGGCGCTCTCTCGTCGTTCTTGAGCCGCAAGATCACCGGAAGGTTCGCAACGAACCTCAAAAAAGAGGTCGAAGCGTTCATCAAGAACATCCCGAGGATCGGCGACAGGCTCGTGGGGATAGCCAAAAAGGCCGAGGACTCTCTTATAACGCTCTTTACTCCGGGGATGCTCTTTGAGGGGCTGGGTTTTCATTATATCGGCCCGATAGACGGTCATGATATGGAAGCACTCCTTGCTACTTTCCACGACGTTGCGGAGTTAAAAGGGCCGGTACTCGTACATGTCCTGACGAAGAAGGGCAAGGGTTATATACCGGCAGAGAACGACCCAGCCTCTTTCCACGGCGTCGGGCCGTTTGTCAAGGATACGGGCAGGCCCAGCAGGAAGTCAAAGCCTTCGTACACTAACGTATTTTCTGCGGCCCTTCTTGAGATCGCCGAACTTGATAACAGGGTGGTGGCGATAACTGCCGCCATGCCTGAGGGGACAGGCCTTTCGCTCTTCGCCGAGAGGCATCCTGAGAGGTTCTTCGACGTCGGTATAGCGGAACAGCACGCGCTGACTTTTGCAGCAGGCCTCGCCAAGGAAGGTTTCGTCCCTGTGACTGCGATCTATTCGACATTCCTCCAGAGGGCGTATGACGAGGTCTTTCATGACGTATGCCTCCAGGATCTTCCTGTCGTGATAGCGATGGACCGCGCAGGCATAGTCGGCCAGGACGGGGCAACGCACCACGGGCTCTTTGATATATCGTACCTGAGGCACATGCCGAATATGATCCTCTCGGCGCCAAAGGACGAGGAAGAGCTGAGGCAGCTCCTGTATTCATCCGTCAACTACAACCACCCCAGCGCGATCAGATATCCGAGAGGCACATGCGAGGGCGTTGATATTACCGCGCCTCTGACCATGATACCGCCCGGAGAGGCTGAGGTCCTCAAAGAGGGCTCTGATGTCGTCCTGATAGCCCTTGGCACAATGGTCAGGCCTGCGATGGAAGCCGCCATGAAGCTCGAAGAGACCGGAATAAAGGCCGGTGTCATCAACGCGCGCTTCGTCAAACCGCTTGATGAAAAAAGGATCGTCGAAGCGGCCTCCGGAGCCGCCGCTATCGTCACATTGGAAGAGAACGCGTTGCAGGGCGGCTTCGGTAGCGCTGTACTTGAACTCCTTGAAGAGCGCGGGATAAGGTCTCCTGTCAAGAGGATAGGCGTTGCCGATGTGTTTATCGAACACGGCGGCCAAGCCGAGCTTAGGGCGCAGATCGGCCTTGACGCCGCAGGCATAGAAGCGACGGTGAGGTCTTTTATCAAATCAATGGCACCCAGGAAGATAGCATTTTGACCGAGCGTCCTGTTTTCCTTCCTGACGGACAAATATAATGAAAAAAGTGAGGACCAGGCTCGATGCCCTCATGGCCCTGCGCGGCCTGACTGCGAGCAGACAAAAGGCCCAGGCGCTCATCATGGCCGGCAAGGTGCTTGTCGACGGTGAGGTCGTAGACAAGGCAGGCAAGGATGTCAGTCTTGAGAGCATTATCACGCTCAAGGAGGGTAACCCCTTTGTAAGCCGCGCCGGGGTCAAGCTTGCTGGCTTTCTTGACTCTCTATCTATTGACGTGGCAGGTATCACGGCAGTCGATGTCGGCGCGTCTACTGGCGGCTTCACAGACTGTCTCTTGAAGAGAGGCGCTAAGAAGGTCTACGCGATTGACGTAGGCAAGGGACTCATCGACGTATCTCTCCGGAACGACCCTCGCGTCGTTATGATGGAGGAGTGCAATATAAGGCACCTTGACCCGAACGATATAGGCGAGCCTGCTGACCTCGCTGTAGTGGACGTCTCGTTCATTTCTCTTGAGAAGGTCCTTGAAAGGATAGCTATGCTGGTAAAGGACGGCGGACATCTGATAGCGCTTATAAAGCCACAGTTCGAGGTAGGTAAGGGACAGGTCGGGAAAGGCGGCATAGTAAAGGACCCGCTGTTGCACAAAGAGGTTGTAGGCCGCATAAAGGATTTTGCTTTATCTATAGGCCTTGTCCCACTTGCGGTAGATGAGTCTACATTGAAGGGGACGAAGGGCAATCTGGAGTTCCTGATCTATCTTGAAGTCCGTCGCCAGTAGCGGCATTTCTTGAAGCGTATTCACCGGTTGCATTCATTGCGACTTTCTGGTAACATTTTTGCGCCTTGAAAAGAGAGCGTCTTTTTAATCTGAAAGGAGCCGATCAATGTTCGAGATAATAGAAAAAAAAGAACTTGCGCATACTGTCTATCAGTTCAGGATAAAGGCCCCGTTGATAGCCAAAAAACGCAAGGCCGGGCAGTTTGTCGTGCTGAGGATGAACGAGCAGGGCGAAAGGATTCCTCTTACAATAGTGGATTCAAACGAGACGGACGGCACTATAACGATAATCGCCCAGGAGGTCGGCAAATCGACCGCGATACTTTGCGGCATGGGCGCCGGGGATTCCATACTGGACGTAGTCGGTCCGCTCGGCAAGCCGACCCACATAGAGAACTTCGGCATAGCGGTATGCGTCGGCGGAGGCATCGGCACAGCCCCGGTCCTGCCGATAGCAAGGGCCATGAAGGCCGCCGGCAACAAGGTAGTATCAATCATAGGCGCGAGGACAAAGGAGCTTCTTATACTTGAGCCTGAGATGAGGGAGGCCAGCGACGAGCTTCATGTGACGACCGACGACGGAAGCTACGGCCATCACGGGTTCGTGACACAGGTGCTCCAGAAGATGATAGACGAGGGTGTTAAGATCGGATGCGTCGTGGGTATCGGGCCTATACCTATGATGAGAGCGGTGAGCAACACAACGAAGCCATACGGGATACTGACGATGGTGAGCCTCAACCCGATAATGGTGGACGGCACCGGGATGTGCGGCGCTTGCAGGGTGACTGTAGGCGGCAAGAACCAGTTCGTCTGCGTGGACGGCCCGGAGTTTAACGGCGCTGAGGTGGATTTCGACGAGCTTATGATGAGAAACCGCACCTACTTCAAGGAAGAGAAGTCGGCTATGGAGGAGTTCATGTACCACGAAGGCCCCAGGTGCTACGATAAGAAGTAGGATTTTATCCCGCATCAGGCCGGCTTGAATATGGAAACAGGCCGGAAAGACCGATAAAGGAGCTGATAAGCCAAATGGACCCGAAAGATATAAAAGAACGGATGAAGATACCCAGGCAGTCGATGCCTGAGCAGGACCCGACCGAGAGGGTAAGGAATTTTTATGAGGTCCCTTACGGATATACGCCGGAGCAGGCTATGCTTGAGGCGCAAAGGTGCATTCAATGCAAGAACCCCTTATGCGTCGGCGGATGCCCGGTCAATATAGATATCCCGTGGTTTATACGTCTGATAGCCGAGGGCAAGTTTATCGAGGCCGCCCGCAAGCTCAAGGAGACAAACGGGCTTCCGGCGGTATGCGGAAGGGTATGCCCGCAGGAAGACCAGTGCGAGAAGGTCTGCGTAGTTGGCAAGAAGGGCCAGCCGGTATCCATCGGCAGGCTTGAGAGGTTCGCGGCGGATTATGAGAGGGACCACGGAGAGATCACTATTCCGCATATACCGACATGGACAGGCAAAAAGGTCGCGGTCGTAGGCGCCGGCCCGGCAGGCCTGACAGTCGCAGGGGACCTGGTAAAGAAAGGGCATAAGGTCACTGTATTCGAGGCGCTCCATGTCGCAGGCGGCGTGCTCATGTACGGCATCCCGGAGTTCCGCCTTCCGAAAAAGATAGTCGAGTCAGAGGTCGAGTACTTGAAGCGCATGGGTGTCGAGATAGTCGTCAATGCCGTCGTCGGGAAGCTTGAGACGATAGACGAGCTTCTTGCTAACGGATACTCTGCTGTATTCGTAGGTTCAGGCGCGGGATTACCTACCTTCATGAACATTCCCGGAGAGAACCTCTCAGGCGTGTACTCGGCCAACGAGTACCTGACAAGGGTCAATCTCATGAAGGCGTATCAGTTCCCTGAGTACGACACGCCTGTGATACGCGGCAGAAGGGTAGTCGTCATAGGCGGGGGCAATACAGCCATGGATTCCGCGAGGACCGCCTTAAGGCTCTGTCCTGAAGAGGTCTCGGTAGTCTACAGACGCTCCAGAGAGGAGCTTCCTGCAAGGGTCGAAGAGGTCCACCATGGTGAGGAAGAGGGGATAAGATTCCAGCTCCTTACGAACCCGAAGAAGTTCATAGGCGATAAAGATGGCAGGTTGAAGGCCATTGAATGCGTGAGGATGGAGCTTGGTGCGCCTGACGAGTCAGGCAGGAGAAGGCCTGTCGAGGTCAATGGTTCAGAGTTCTGCATAGACGCAGACGTTGCGATAGTTGCTATAGGCAACGGCGCGAACCCGCTGATACCGCAGACCACGCCTGACATAAAGGTGAACAAATGGGGGAATATCACAGTCGACCCTGACACAGGCAGGACGAGCAAAAAAGGCGTTTTTTCCGGCGGCGACATAGTCAGGGGCGGGGCTACCGTCATCCTTGCAATGGGCGACGGCAGGAGGGCCGCAAACTCTATCCATGAGTATATGAATACAGGTGTCTGGTAGTATGGCTTTTGCTTATCGCCTATTGATTGACAACGGCCGCGCGTTTAAAACGCGCGGCCGTTTTTATTTGCGCGCCCATCAACATGCTTGATAAAAAATAAGCCTCTATGCGATAATAATAAGATTATGCTCGGTACCGGAAGTAACGCTTCCGGCATCGGGGAGCGCAGGAAAGAAGACACTCTCTTGAGCGTAAAGCGCAAAGAGAGTGTCTATTCATCAGCAGTTATTTATATAATGATCATGCGAGCCTCTTTTTAATGGCCTTGTTGCGCTGAATCAGCGTCGATCAGGACCGGATAAACCGATAGGAAGGTATTTTAATGTCAACCGGAGACGGGCTTTTGAAGATCTTGTTCGTATGCGTAGGCAATACCTGCCGTAGCCAGATGGCAGAAGGTTTCGCCAAGGAATTCGGGGCCGGAAGGATCGAGGCCCGAAGCGCCGGGACATCGGCGGCAGGCGTCGTCAACAGGAGTACGATAGATGCGATGGGGGAGATCGGCATAGATATATCAGGCCATACTTCCGACCAGCTGACCTCGGAGATGATCGGCTGGGCCGATGTAATAGTGACACTCGGGTGTTCTCCGGCAGCTTCGTTCTGCCCGCCTGACTTTGAAGGCCGCATGTTCGACTGGAAGATAGATGATCCGCTTGGAAGGCCCCGGGAGGTCATGCAGCGGGTCCGCCAGGACATAGAAGACAGGGTGAAGGAACTTATCGGTGAACAGGTCTGAGATAAAGATACTCGTCGTCGTGGAAGGCCCCTGGCAGTCATGCAGCGGGTCCGCCAGGACATAGAAGACAGGGTGAAGGAACTTATCGGTGAACAGGTCTGAGATAAAGATACTCGTCGTCGACGACGAGCCGGACATACTTAATCTTCTGGATTATAACCTCAGGAAGGCCGGTTTTGCCGTCATTCTCGCAAAGGACGGCCCTGAGGCTATCGGGCTTGCCAGGCATGAGAAGCCGAACCTGATCCTCCTTGACATAATGCTGCCTGACATGGAAGGCACCGAGGTATTGAGGCGTTTGAAGCTTAACGAGTCGACACGCAATATTCCGGTCATCATGCTTACGGCAAAGGGCGAAGAGGTCGACAGGGTCATAGGCTTCGAATTGGGGGCCGAGGATTATATAACCAAGCCCTTCAGCCCGCGTGAGCTGATACTGCGCATACGGGCTGTTTTGAAAAGAGGCCACGAGCCGCAAGCGAGCGCAGGCGAGAAGGTCGTCACCTTCAAAGAGCTTTCTATAGATTATTCAAGACACAGGGTAAATGTGAAGGGCGCCGAGGTCGAGCTTTCTTCTACCGAGTTCAAGCTCCTTACAGGGCTTGTGGACGCTGGAGGCAGGGTCCTTTCAAGGGACGCTATACTCGATAAGGCATGGGGCAGGGACTGCTTCGTGACCCCGCGCACCGTCGATACGCATGTCAGAAGGCTCCGGTCAAAGCTCAAGGAGGCCGGGAGCTACATCGAGACGGTCAGGGGCGTTGGTTACAGGTTCAGGGAGGAGTAGCGTCCGGATGGGGAAAAACGTAATACTCGAGACTATCGCCAGAGAGATGCAGACCGGCGTGCTTGTCCTCAACAGGGGCGGACGCGCGCTGTATGCCAATCCGTTTTTCATGAGCTCTTTTCCGGCTCCAGGCGGTGTAGAGGGAAAGACTGTGGCTGAGATAATCAGGGATGAAGTGCTCCTTGATGCGGTAGGCGACTTTCTCCAGGCGCGCGCGAGTGTTTCAAGGGATATAGAGATGTCGGAGGGCGGGCGTTTTTTCAAGGTGCATATCGTCCCGCTCAAAGACAAAGGGGAGTTCAGCCTTCTCCTGTTCCTTCAGGACATAACCGAAGAAAAAAGGGTCGAGACTATAAAGAAGGACTTTGTCGCCAACGTATCTCATGAGCTTAGGACCCCTCTTGCGAGCATAAAGGGTTATTCGGAAACGCTCCTTGACGGAGCGGTAGAGGATAAAGAGACGCTCAAGGGTTTTCTGCGGGTCATCGACAGGCACGCTACTCGCATGGCCAGGCTCATAGACGACCTGCTGACGCTCTCAAGGCTCGAGTCCCACCAGATGCACATAGTCGCGTCCCCGATGGACTTAAATGAGCTTATCATCGGCGCGAAGACAGGTTTCGAGAAGCAGGCAAGGGATAAAGGCATCACCTTGAGCGTCGTTACCCCGGACGGCCTCCCCAAGGTCCTCGGCGACAGGGACAGGCTCGAACAGGTGGTAGTAAACCTGCTTGATAACGCGATCAAGTACACGCATTCAGGCGGCAGTGTCCTTATAACCTCATGTCAGATCGGTCATGAGGTGCGGGTCGAGATCAAGGATACCGGGATAGGGATACCGAAAGACGACATCCCCAGGATATTCGAAAGGTTCTACCGCGTGGACAAGGCAAGGAGCCGCGAACTCGGCGGCACAGGCCTGGGGCTTGCTATCGTGAAGCATATCATCCAGGGGCATAACGGAAAGCTGCACGTTGATAGCTCTCCAGGGAAAGGCTCGACGTTCAGTTTTTCTCTTACAGCATGCGCCTGAACCGCTCCGTGCCGGGATGAGAACTCAGTGATTTGAACGGCCCGGCCCCGACCCGCCCGTCAAACCTTGAAAGGGATACCACTTTAAATATGGAGCCAAGGCAGGCAGCATCGGCTAGACAGAGCGGGCTAAGCATGGTGCTGCGGTCTCTGGGCCACAGGAACTTCCGTCTTTTTTTCGGCGGACAGCTGGTATCTCTTACCGGCACGTGGATGCAGCAGATAGCTTTAAGCTGGCTCGTCTACAGGCTCACCGATTCTCCGCTTCTCCTCGGTGTCGTTGTCTTTTCAGGGCAGGTCCCTACGTTCCTTCTCGCCTCGTTCGCGGGCGTGATCGCTGACAGGTCAAACCGCCACAAGATACTCATCATAACGCAGACGCTCGCGATGATCCAGGCGCTCGTCCTGACTGTTATCGTCTTTCTCGGGGTCGTGCAGGTCTGGCATATAATCGGCCTCAGCGTCTTTATCGGCATAGTCAACGCCTTTGACATCCCTACAAGGCAGGCCTTTTTTATCGAGATGATCGAAAAGAAGGAGGACCTGGGCAACGCCATCGCCTTAAACTCCTCTATAGTAAACTCGGCGCGGTTCCTAGGCCCTACTATAGGCGGTCTTGTCATAGCCGGGTTCGGTGAGGGGGTCTGCTTTCTCATAAACGGCTTGAGCTACATGGCGGTCCTCGCGGCGCTCCTTGCCATGCGTATCAAATACGAAAAGAAGGCTGCCGCTGACCGGCATATACTGAGCGAGCTCAAAGAGGGCTTCCAGTACACATACGGTTTTCTTCCGATAAGGACGCTTCTGCTTCTTGTGGCCGCTATAAGCCTCGCAGGGGTGCCGTATTCCGTGCTTATGCCGGTCTTCGCAAGGGACATCCTCGGCGGCGGGCCGTCAACGCTCGGCTTCCTTATGGCCTCGGCAGGCATCGGGTCGCTTATCGGTACGGTATATCTGGCGTCAAGGTCCACGATAAGGGGGCTCGGCAGGATAATCGTCTTTGCTACATCTGTTCTCGGGGCAGGGCTCGTGGCCTTTTCTTTCTCCACGCACATGCTTTTATCCATGGCCTTTGTCTTTTGCGCCGGGTTCGGCATGATGGTCAACATGGCTTCGTGCAACACCATCATCCAGACTGTGGTTGATGACAGCAAGAGGGGCAGGGTGATGAGCTTTTACACAATGTCGTTTATGGGTATGTCTCCGTTCGGGGCCCTTCTTGCAGGCTACGGGGCAAGCCGCATAGGCGCGCCGGATACGCTCATAGTCGGCGGCCTTGTCTGCATCCTCGCCTCACTCCTTTTCGCAAGAAGACTAAAGGCGATGCGCGAGGCGGTGCGCCCGGTCTATGCGAAAAAAGGCGTAGTATGAGCAGCTTTTATCAGCAGGCTGCCGATAAACCGTCTGCTGTGGCGCCGTCAAAGCCCCTCATTGAGGTGTCTGCAAAAAAGCCGGCTTGCTTCTTGAGGTTTCGCATCATGGGCTTTTTGAACGGCTTAAATAGATCCGGTCCTTTGGGCAGACCGTTAAAGACAGGGCGCGCCTCTTGTTGGCGTTTACTCCGCAGTTTATGCTATAATCGGCGCCTTCGGGGGTTGATATGCCGATCATAAAAGTAGAAGACCTTGTAAAGCGGTATAACGGGACAGAGGCTGTCAGGGGCGTATCCTTTGAAGTCGCCGAGGCCGAGACGTTCGGATTTCTCGGGCCCAACGGCGCCGGAAAGACCACCACTATAAACGTCCTTTGCACGCTTTTGAATATCGATTCAGGCACAGCCCTTGTAAACGGCTATGATTGTAAAAAAGAGGCCGGGAAGGTCCGCGCGTCCATCGGCCTTGTCTTTCAGGAGGTGACGCTTGATAACGACCTCACGGCCTATGAGAACCTCATGTTTCACTGCTACATGTACAACATGGAAAAGAGGGTGGCCAGGCAGAGGATCGATGAGATCATTCAGGTAGTGGGCTTGAACGGGCGGATGGATGATCTTGTAAGGACTTTCTCAGGCGGGATGAAAAGAAGGCTTGAGATTGCAAGGGGGCTTCTCCACAGGCCAAAGGTGCTTTTTCTCGACGAGCCGACCCTCGGTCTCGACCCTCAGACAAGGGTCCATGTCTGGGAGTTTATAAAGAAGCTCAAACAGACAGAGGGCAATACGGTCTTCATGACGACCCATTACATGGATGAGGCCGAGGCCTGCGACAGGATCTCGATCATAGACAACGGGAAGATCATAGCCTGCGCCTCACCGACCGAACTTAAGGCCTCCATAAACGGAGATACCATCTACCTGAAGACGACGGACGATGCGAAGGCGGCAGGTGATATTTCAGATAAGTTCGGCGTTGCCGCGCGAAGGCTCGATGCAGGCGGCCTCGCCCTTACGGTCGAATCAGGCGATAAGTTCATTCCAAGGCTCTTTGAAGGGCTTGGCCAGTCGATCGTCTCGGTGAACCTCAAGAAGCCGTCACTTGAAGACGTCTTTATAAATCTCACCGGCAGGGAGATCAGGGAGTACGGCCCTCAGGTCAGGCCAAGGGGTTAGCTGAAAGGCCCTTTTGGGCACAAGTGTTTTTGCCGCGATCGACTCTATCATTAACGGACATGGACGCGGGCCTCTATCGGCGCGGCTTCGGCTAATGCCGGCATGGATGCAGGTTCACGAAAAGACAAGGGATCTATCTCAACGATGTTTTCATTCAAGGCCATATACGTTATCACCCTTAGAGAGTTCAAGAGGTTCTTTCGTCAGAAGGGGCGTCTCGTCGTTTCTCTGGCGCGCCCTCTTATCTGGCTCCTTATCGTCGGCTCCGGGTTTACAGGCTTGATAGACGTTAAGGCCGACGGTTCGTACATACAGTTTATCCTTCCGGGGATAGTCGGTATGACGATACTCTTCAGCTCGATATTCTCGACCATCTCAGTCGTATGGGACAGGGAGTTCGGTTTTCTCAGGGAGATGCTGGTATCTCCGGTATCGAGGGTCACGATAGTCTTTGGGAAGCTTCTTAGCGGCACGGCCCTTTCTGTATTTCAGGGCACGGTCCTCCTTGCCGTAGCGCCGATGCTCGGTCTTTACATGGGGATAGGTGAGTTCGTGGTGATGTTCCTGCTGATGACTCTCGTGGCCCTTTCTATAACCGCCCTGGGCCTCTTTGTCGCCTCGTTTCTTACCTCCCTTGAGGGCTTCAACGTGATCATGAACTTCATCGTGCTTCCTATGTTTTTTCTGAGCGGCGCGCTCTATCCTATCGGGTCTCTGCCGCCTTTCATAAAGGTATTGGCGTATATTAACCCGCTCTGCTACGGGGTCGATGCGTTCAAGCACGTTCTTCTGCCAGGTACCGGAAGGCTCTCGGCCGAGTTGCCGTTCGCAGCAGACGTAGCCGTAGTCGCCGCGTTCGCGGTGGTCTTTACATTTCTGGCGGCCTTGGTCTTCGAGAGGAAGAAATAGATGGGAAGGCTTTATATCGTCTCTACGCCTATCGGCAACCTTGAGGATATAACGATCCGCGGCCTCAGGGTACTTAAAGAGGTCAGTATCATAGCCGCCGAGGATACAAGGCATTCAAGGATACTTCTTACTCATTACGCGGTTATGACCCCTCTTACCTCGTACCACGAGCATAACGAGAAGGAAAAGGCGCCTGAGCTGATCGAGATGCTTAAATCAGGCCGCGATATAGCCCTTGTTTCCGACGCTGGTACCCCCGGGATATCAGACCCGGGCTACAGGCTCATACGCGCGGCTGTAGAGGCCGGAATCAGGGTGGTTCCGATTCCAGGCGCTTGCGCCGCTGTAGCGGCGCTATCCGTAGCCGGAGCGCCTATCGATGAATTTACGTTCAGGGGGTTCGTCCCTTCGGCTGAGGCGCAAAGACGTTCGTTCATACTTGAGATGAAGGCCGCCCAGAGGACTTTCGTGATCTACGACTCGCCGAGGCGTGTTGCCCGGACGGTCTCTGAGCTATTTGATCTGCTGGGCGATGTAGATATAATGGTCTGCCGCGAACTTACAAAGCTTCATGAAGAGATCATACGCGGCAAGGCGAAGGAAGTCGCGTCTCAGCTTTCGCAAAGGACGCTCAAAGGCGAGATAGTCATCGTCGTAAGGACCGGCCAGTTGAAAGATGTAACGCTTACGATTGACGCGGAGATAGAGAGGCTTTTGAAGGCAGGGCTCTCTGTTAAAGAGATAGCAAGGTCAGCGGCCCATGAGTTCGGTATCCCCGGAGGAGAGGCGTACAGAGAAGTTTTGAGAATAAAAGAAAGGCTCGGCATATAAAAGGAGGGTTAAATCCGTGAAAAAATTCCTGCTCGGTTTTATTATAGGCGTTATTTTGCTATTGGCGTTCTTCTATTTCGGCGGCGCAGGATATCTCAAGGCATTCGGCACCAAGACTGAAGAGACCGGGGCGAAGCTTGAGGTATACGAGAAAGAGGTTAAAAAGACGGCTGATGAGGCGAAGGAATCCGTGACAGAGACTGCAAAGGACGCGAGAGAGGCGGTTGATAGTACGGTGGAGTCTACGAAGAAGGTAGTAGATAAGACAACCGAGAAGGTCAAGGGGTATATGCCAAAGTGACCTTCGGGCCGCTTTGCTACGGCCTCGTGCGGCTCTCTCGCCGCAGCCGGCCGTAACCATTATGACGGCAGGGCCATGATGCAGAGCTTATGGAACTGATATTGCGCCTCAGGCAAAGCGACCCATGCGGTAAGACCGCGCGCGTTGAACTCAGGTATGCTTGTTCTCGGCAGGCTATTCCTCTTTTGCAATGTCGAACGAGAACGATGCCGCCATGACACCCGTTCCGATATAAAGCTCCTTGATGGAGAGTACCGCTCTCCCTACACCTTTCTCCATCGGTTTGAAAAGGAGCGCCTTTGATATTTTCGCATTAGGGTAGAGCGTGACGTTGAGGTCATAGAACCTGCCCTTCAAGGCCCTTAGCTCAGGTTCAAGCGACCCATTCGCACTCACTATGTCGTAAAGGTCGGTGAAGTCGAGCGGCTTCTTATAATCCATCACGTTGTTCGCGAGTGTGGAGTAAGTAGGGTTATACATCATCTTGTGCTTTGATTTATTGACTATCTCTAATTGCATTATGATATAGCCGCGCGCCGTCAGCTCTTCGAGGAGCGCGTTTGTCCCGATCACTTCGCTCTTCCTGACTTGCCTTACCGTCAGTTTAACAACGGCGTCTTCATAGACTGATTCTCCGGCGACGAGGCGGTAGCCTGCGGCCTCAACAACGGTTGGTTTGAACTTCAGGATAAGCGGACCGGCAGGGTCAGAGGCGCATCCGGCAACGAGGCAGAGCGCGAGGAAAAGACCGATATATCTGAGATGCGGCATTTATGGCTCCATATTGAGGTTGACGGCTGGAAGGATAATCGCTGCCGCGCGCTAAAAGGTGTTCTACAACTCAGACGGCCTGCGTTGCCGTGGATAAATCTTTCAGTAGCTGTTGTGGCGGGTGAGGGCTGTGAAGTCGTCGAATTCGTCCCTGAACTCTTCCCACTTGACGTCGACACTGTCGACCCTTGCCCTCATAGGGCCTACCCGGCACCATGATATGACCAGCTCGACGTCTTCTTTTTCGCCTTCGAGGACGGCCTCGACCGTTCCGTCAGGGTTGTTTTTGACCCAGCCGCAGACGCCGTGTTTTTTCGAGACCTCCGTAGTGTTCGCCCTGTAATAGACGCCTTGCACGAGGCCTTCGACGATTATGCGAGCCCTTACCTTGTTCATGGTGAAATAACTACCACAGTTTGTATCTTTTGGCAAGCCGCTGTCCGCTTCTGCCGCCGTTTTGCGATAGAACTAAAACACAGATAACGCCATAGCTGTTATCAATATCGGAGGGTGGTTGATGAGTATCGGTAAGGTTGTTGTCTTGGGAGGAGGGCTTGCCGGGTGCGAAGCGGCTTATGCCGCGGTAAAGGCAGGGCTGAAGGTTGTCATCCATGAGATGAAGCCTGTGAGGTTCTCTCCCGCTCATACTATGGAGACACTTGGCGAGCTCGTCTGCTCTAATTCTCTTAAGTCCGAGTCTCTTGAGAACGCCTCAGGCGTCTTGAAAGAGGAGATGAGACTTTTGGGTTCCGTGGTGCTCGAAGCCGCAGACACGACGCGGGTCCCGGCAGGTAAGACTCTTGCTGTCGACAGGACGGAGTTCTCAGCGTTCATCACCGCAAGGCTCGTAGCACTGGGAGTAGATATCATACGGGGCGAAGTCACAGGCCTTCCCTCTGACAGGCCACTGGTGATAGCTACAGGGCCGCTCACCTCGGATAGTTTTGCCGGGTCCATCCAGTCGCTCGTAGGGGCCGAGTCTCTTAATTTTTACGATGCGGTAGCGCCTATCGTGTATGCCGATTCGATAGACATGGATAATGCATTCCGACAATCGAGGTACGGCAAGGGCGGGGATGATTACATAAACTGTCCTATGAACGAAGAGGAGTACCGGATGTTTTATGAAGAGCTGGTCAAGGCCGATACCGCGAGCGCGCGTTCGTTTGAGGATATGCGCTCGTTCGAGGCCTGCATGCCTATCGAGGTGATGGCGCACAGGGGGCCAAAGACGCTTCTGTTCGGACCTATGAGGCCTGTCGGCCTTATCGACCCTCGCACAGGGGTCCGCCCTTTTGCCGTAGTGCAATTGAGGAGCGAGAACGCATCCATGACCCTTTACAACCTTGTAGGCTTCCAGACAAGGCTGACGTTTGGCGAACAGAAGAGGGTCCTGGGGCTGATACCGGCTCTCAAGCGGGCCGAGTACGCGCGCTACGGCAAGCTCCACAGAAACAGTTACATAGATTCTCCGAGGCTTCTTACGCAGACAGGGCAACTGAGAGCCGAGCCTTCTATTATCTTCGCCGGGCAGATGACCGGCGTCGAAGGGTACGTCGAATCTTCCGTCTCAGGGATAATGGCAGGGATAAACGCCGCGAGGCTCATTCGCGGACTCGGCGCGGTATGTCCGCCTGAGACAACGGTGACAGGGGCGCTCATGAGGCACATCTCTGACATATCGGTAAAGAAGTTCTCTCCGATGAACGCCAACTTCGGGCTCCTTCCTGAGGTCAAAGGCAGGGACAGGAGAGAGGTCCAGGCCAGGAGGGCCTGTGAGGATATGGCTCGGTGGATAAACGATTGTCTTGCAACTTAATATGGAATCTGGTATAGATTTCGCTATGGATAATAGGAAACAGCTTCTGATCGCCGCTCTGCAGGATACTGACGAGCAGGTAAGAAAGCTCGCGGCAGACGCTCTTGAGAAGATAGAGACGAGAGACCGTCTCTATGTCCTTGAAAAGAAGATAGACAGGGGCGAGATGATCGATAAGATCAGGGCAGTCTACGCCCTCGGTGATCTGAAGGGCGCCGCTATAATCGAGATATTGAAAAAAGCCGCAAAAGACCCGTCGGAAGACGTCAGAAGCGCCGCGGTAAGGGTCATGGGCTCGACCGGAGACATCGGCGTCCTTGCCTCGCTCGTTGAATCGCTCAAGGACCAGTCTGTTATGGTAGCGAGGACAGCGGTTGAGGCTATCGCGAAATTCAAGGACCCGCGCCTTCTCGGTCCGCTGATGCTGGCGCTTAAACACGAGGATACAGGCGTTGTCGAAAGGGCGCTTGATGCTGTCGGCGGCATCGGGGATAAGCGCGCCGAGGAAGCGATGCTCTACTTCGCTGTCAAGGGCAACCCGAGGATGAGGGGGCTTGCGTTAAAGGCCCTCGGCACGATGGACCGTTGACAATATACAAGGCGTAGTCATGTCTTGACTTCCGGATACTGCCGCGTAAGTGTTCTTCTTCCGTTTTCAACACGCATCTGCCCCTCTGTTTAAATCACGATACGATCATGACATAGCCTTTTTGCACAGACCTTCCGACTGCCATGTTTTTCGCCGGATCCAGACCCTGTTGCTACCGCCACTGCGGACCTCCCTTTAAGACCATTTTTTTTGATTGGCTGACTTTGTATAAGCCCCGGCCCTCTTGTCCGTAATAGGGGTGTCGGCGGCTGTCCGTGTGAGAAAGGCTGCTGTGAGTTTTTTTACGTCCTTTTGTCCTCCATTGCCGCAGTCTCATTGAAGGCGCTGATTTAATGGCTGACCATTGAATGCAGAAGGGG
>JBBTBW010000002.1:42089-127088 GCA_038043525.1 Deltaproteobacteria bacterium
CCCCTTCTGCATCTGAGACGGTATGGCGATTATCGTCAGCCTGCAGCGGCCTCGCTTTCAAAGAATGAACCGAGGTCTGTAGCGGTCGTAGCAGGGTTGACCGTAGTGACTATCGTATGCTCTTTCTTTACGGAGAGGTCTACCCCTATAGTCGGGTCGTAGGCCCTGCCGTCGCTGTCGTACAGGAGTTTTACTACCGGATGGTCAGGGGCGTCAGTGTTTATGCGGGTGACGACCCCTATCTCGTTTGACGTAAGTCTCACCATGGTCCCCACAGGGTATACGCCGATCATGCTTATGAAGGCCTTGAGGATCTCCGGGCTGAAGTGCCTGCCTGAGAAGTTGGACATGACCTTTATGGCCTCTACAGGGTTGTGCGGCTGCTGGTAGACCCTGAGCGTGGTAAGGGCGTCATACGCGTCGGATATGGTGATTATCTGGCTGTGCGGGTGGAGGGTAGCCGCTGTCTGCGGATAGCCCGAGTGGTCGAACTTTATGTGGTGCTCATAGATGAGCCTGCTTATCAGCTCGTCGAGGCCCGTCATCCTCTTGGCGATATTGGAGCCGAGCAGAGGGTGCTGTTTCACCTTTTCCCACTCCTCCGAGCTGAGGCCGCCTGGCTTTCTGATTATATCCTCTGCGACACCGGTCTTGCCGACGTCGTGCAGGAGTGCTGCGACTCCGATCGCGTGTAGCGCGTCCTTGTCAAGGCCCATTGTCTTTCCCAGGGTCAGGGACATGATCGAGACATTCACCGAGTGAGTGAAGAGATAGTTGTCGTAGTTCTTTATCATGGTGAGGCCGAGCATCGCGTTGGGGTCCGCAAAGACCGTATCCGTTATGTCGTCGACTATCACTTTGATAGGTTCGGACTGCGGGATCTTTCCCATGCGGACTTCGCTCATGACGTTCTTGACGGCATCTACCGCGCCGGTGTATATCTCGAGGATGGACTTTTTCCCTGTAGGGATGGATTTGAGCGTGATATGCACGACGTTCTGGGCGTGTAATTCCCTCTGCAGGTCCTTGCCCTGAAGCTGGCCCGGGGCCGTTAAAATGTCGACGAGGGCTGAGAGCTCTTTTACTGTGATGCCCTTTTCGAAGATGATGGAGTCGACGTTCTTGTCCTTCAGGTAGCTGATGATGTCAGGGTAAAGCTTTTCGCTGTCAGGCATGAGGTCGTCTTCGAATACGATAGCCTCGTTTACGACGCTTACCATAAGATTGTTGTTGAGCTTCAGCGCGTCAAGGAGCATCTGATAGCTCTTGTTGATGGGAGCCGCTATAGCCGGGTGCCCGGGCGGATAGAGCTTCTTGCTCTTTAGCGATCCGTTTATGTTCTTGAGCAGCAGATCCCTGTCGGATGCGTTCATGTTTTTCTCTCTCTTCCATCTAGGATTCGTTTGCAGGCGTGATACAGCTCGCCTGTTGAGCCCGCGCAGGCCTGCTCTATCGCCATGTATGCCTCTTCGGTGCCGATTAGCGCCAGCGCGTTTGCCGAAAGTATCCTGACTTCTTCGTTAGCCTTTTTGCCGAACCATGCCTTTTTGAAAAGCACACTCGTAAGGTACGGTATGCCGCCCGGGGCCTTCATCACGCCCAGCGCCTTGATCGCTTGCTTCTTGGAGTCCTGTTTGTCGGCGAACGGCTCCCACTTCTGGGCTATCCTTCCGATGGCCTCGGCGGCTGACGGGTCTTTTATGACTGATAGAGATATTATAGCCTGGTTTACGAGAGACTCATCCTCTTCTTCCAGGGCCTTTAAAAGTATCAGCGTGGATCTCGGGTCTTTTATCTTTACAAGGGCCTTTAATACCTCTTTCTTGACGCGAGGCTCCGGATGGTTATATGTCAGTTCGAGCGCGTCGAGGCACGCTGGGTCGTTGATGTCTCCAAGCAGGGATACCATCTGTCTGACAGCGTACCATTCGGGCCGCGCGAGGCGTTTTTCAACGGACGTCCTTATTGCCGGCCCGAAGCGGAGTATGGTGCCGTAATGGTGTCTTCTCGCCGTTGCGTCAGGCGTCTCTATAGCCGCGTCAAGGAGAAGCTCAGGCGCGTCTCCGCCGGATTCGAGGAGCAGGCGTTGGATGGTCTTTCTGTTTTGCTCGACCTTTTGCCCTACCCGTTCGACAAGGTACTTGAGCATGTCGAGGCTGAAGTACGAATGGAGCCTCTCTTTCGCGATTTTTGTAATGTCCTCAGGGATGTCAGCTCCACCGGCCGAGTGATCGAGGAAGACCTCTAGCGCCGGAAAGATCTCGTCGAACTTCTTCTCGGATACAAAAGGGGCCGACCTTTCAATGATGCGCACAGAGAGGTCGTTGTAAAGAAGGAAGTCCCTCTCGCTCCGTATCTTGTCGATGAGAGCATTGAGCTCTTCGTCGACGATCTCCGGCTTCGGCTCAGGCGGCTCCGGCCCGGCATCTTTCGCCTCGGCCGCTTCTCCGGCAAGCGCAGGCTTTTCGTCTTTTTTTTCTGAGGACTCGGCTATTATCTTCTCTTCGTCATGCCGCTTTTCTTCGAGTTCTTTTCTGAGCTTCTTGAGGTCCTCGTAACGGACTTCGTTGAAGAGTATGCCTGTTACGTCTTTTACGGCGAAGATCTTCTCCAGCCCGCCGCTCGCGATTATATCCTCAGGCTCCATCTTTATGATGGATATAAGCGTCTTCATGTCCGAGAGCGTCACGCTCTGCGTTATGGTAATTTCTTTTATCCTTTTCAGGTAGAGCTTCTTCGCAAGGCCGAGTATCTCGGGGTTGCCCGGCGCTATCGGCAGCTTCTCGTCATAGAACCCCTTGAGGTCGAGCCGCCATATTATCTCAGAACGCTCTTTCAGTGCGTTTTTAAGGGTATTAAAGGCCTTTTCAAGCGCAGAGACGAGCTGAGGATGCCCCTGCGGATAGAAATTATGCATCTTGACAGCCTTGTTCAGTTCTATTAGTATGGTTGAGTAATTTACTGATTCAACAGCCATTTTCCCTTTTTTTCATGTCTGAATTTGATTCAATGATAACAAAACTGCCGCCTTTGTCAATTGCAAACATCCAGTTTACGAAGGCGTCCTACCAAGTCGGATTATACAGTAATGGCAAGGCCTAAGACAATATATTCATGCCAGTCATGCGGCGCTACAGCCCACAAGTGGCTTGGCAGGTGCCCTGATTGCGGCGGCTGGAATTCGTATGTGGAGGAGAAGCTCGGCTCAGCCCCGAGGAAGGGTACGCTTGTATCTTCAGGCGCTAACCCTCCAGAGCCTATAACAGGGCTCGATATGAATGAAGAAGACCGTACAAAGACCGGCATCGGTGAGCTCGACCGGGTCTTGGGCGGCGGGCTCGTGCCCGGCTCTGCGATACTTATCGGCGGCGACCCGGGCATAGGCAAGTCTACCATACTACTTCAGTGCATGGGCGCGCTTGCCTCGGCCGGAACTATCGTCTTGTATGTCACAGGCGAGGAGTCAAAGAGGCAGATCAGGCTCAGAGGCGAAAGGCTCAGGGCACTTAGCGAGAACCTCCTTGTCTATTCCGAGACCTCGGTTGAGAGGATAATAGAGGCGATAAGAGAGGTAAAGCCCGGAGTCGTCGTCATCGATTCGGTGCAGACCGTATATACCGAGTCGCTTGAATCGTCTCCGGGCAGCGTCAGTCAGGTAAGAGAGGTCTCTGCCGAGCTGATCTCGATCGCCAAGTCGATGGAGATCCCGCTCTTTCTGGTGGGGCACGTCACCAAGGACGGAGCTATAGCCGGACCGAAGGTCCTTGAGCACATGGTTGATACGGTGCTTTACTTCGAGGGTGAGAGAGGTCATCCGTTCAGGATACTGAGAGCCGTTAAAAACCGCTTCGGATCGGTTATGGAGATAGGCGTCTTCGAGATGAAGGAAGAGGGGCTTAGCGAGGTGACGAACCCGTCTGAGATATTCCTGGCTGAAAGGCCTGAAGGCGCGTCCGGTTCGGTAGTGGTGTCAAGCCTTGAGGGGACAAGGACTATACTTGTCGAGGTGCAGTCTCTGGTATGTCCTACGCTCTTCGGCGTCCCGCGAAGGACCGTCGTCGGGGTCGATCACAACAAGGTCATGCTTCTGGCCGCTGTACTCGAGAAAAAAGCGGGAATGGCGCTTGCCGGCCATGACATCTTTCTTAAGGTCGCCGGAGGCATACGCCTTGACGAACCTGCCATAGACCTCGGCATAATCGTCTCTCTCGCATCCAACTACCTTGATATCGCGGTCGACTCTGATACCGTCGTCCTCGGGGAGGTGGGCCTTGCAGGCGAGGTGCGCGGGATAAACCAGTTCGAGCCCAGGGTAAAAGAGGCCTCAAAGCTCGGCTTTAAAAGGTGCATCCTTCCGAGAGATAATCTGAAGGGCCCGGGCATCAAGGCAGGGCCGATGACCCTTGTAGGCGTGGCTTCTGTAAAAGAGGCGATAGATTGTCTCTTTAAGGGCCAGTCAAAGGGACTTGGGTAGCCTGCCTGCGTTTTCTCAGTTGATCCATGAAGGCGCAATGACTCTCGGTACTTTCAGCTTCGACTATCGGGTTTTGATCCGGCGGCTGTATAATCTGTCTTGGCCAGGCATGGGCGATACGCACCTTGCAAGGGCGAAGAGCCTCTTTTGAGACTGTATTTTAAGTATGGATGTGTCCAGGTCTATTTGTTATAATTTAGTTTGAATATCGCTTGGGTAAGATACCTTCGGCAAAGCCGTTCATGGTATCGCATGGACTGAAAACCGCAATCCGGAGAAGACGTGACGGGATACCCGATAAAGCGTTTCTTCGCACGGCTCTACATAGTAGCCATTATCTCCATCTCGCTTTGGGCGAGTCTTTCTTCCGCGGCCATGTCAGAGACCGGCAGAGGCTACACTACTGACAAAGGCCAGTTTGATTACGCAAAACTCCTCTTTGACGGCTATGAGTACGACGCGGCCGCAAGGGAGTTCGCAAGGGTCATAGAGGCCTTTCCTGCAAGCTCATTAAAGATGGAATCGCAATTGATGATGTCCGAGGCATACCTGCGCTCAGGTCTTCTATTCGAGGCAAGAGATGAACTCGGTCTTTTTTTATCCAACTATCCAGAGAGCCCTCTTGCGATCAAGGCCTCCGCAATGGTGCTAGAAGCGGACAGACGCCTCCTTGATCTTTCAAGGCCACAGGCAGAGCCTGTTATGCCTGATCTTAACCGGGCGCGACGCCTGCGTGCCGTGCAGGTGATGAACTTCGAAGGCAAAACAATTGACGAAGTAAGACATGAGCTTGAAAGGCTTCAGGCCGCCGGCATTGACACCGTTATCGTCAGGGTCTTCCATAACAGAGGCGACAGGTATTATCCGATGTCAGGCAGAGTCCTGAAGGCCGGCGTCTACTTCAAGACGTCTACCGCGCCTGTTGTCGATGATCTGCTCGGAGGCTTCATAGAGGCCGCGCATTCAAGCGGCCTTAAGGTCTTTGCGTGGATGACTACCAGGTACGCTGATTACGGCGTTGAGGGAGACCTTGACCTTGCCTGCAAGGGGTATGATCTTCGTTCGGGCGAATTCGGCAGGTGCAAGGGGCTCGACCTTTTCAACGAAAGGGCTGTTGCCAGGCTTGAGGCGATATATTCCGACCTCGCCGCTTATGAGATAGACGGGATATTATTTCAAGACGACCTGGTTCTCAGGCACTCCGAAGGGTTTGGCCCTTATATGGAGGCGCTTTTCAGGAAGGATACCAGCTCTGCGGCCACTCCGTCCTCGCTTTATATCCATACGATCTCAGGCGCCCCGGAGAAGGTCCGCTACACAGGCCTTTTCTGGCAGTGGGCCGCGTGGAAGAACCGCCGTCTTCTCGATGTAGCCGGGCGGTTAAGAGACGCGGTAAGAAAGAAGCGGCCCCAGACTCTTTTCGCTCTCAACCTGATGTACGAGAGCGTGACGAACCCGCAATACGCGCTCGCGTGGCTCTCTCAGGATCTGAAGGAGGCGCAAAGGAAAGGGTTTGATTACTACTCTGTCATGGCCTATCACATCCAGATGGGCGACGAGCTTGGAAAAGGCCCTGTTGAGATATCCACGATGATAGAGAAAATGGTCGAGGGTCTGGCAAAATCGGTAGGCGAGCCTCACAGGGTGCTGATAAAACTTCAGACGATAGACTGGAAGAACGGCAGGCCTCTGGCCGATGCCGAAATCGTATCCCTTGCGAGGGATGTAAGGGCAAGGGCAGACGTTTCTCTTGCGGTCGTCCCGTACAGGAGCGGTCTTCCGTTCGCTGAGGTGGCCGGCTCCGATGGGATTGCGTACCTGCACTGAACAGCAAAAATGGTGTGAACGATGACAAATATTCTTGATAAAGAAAGCGTCTGCTCTCTTTGCAACTGCCACATAAAGGAGAACACCCTTTTCACGGGCCTCAATCCTGCGCAGCTTGACGCCTTCAAAGAGGCCGTCAGCATAACCCCTCACAAGAGGCGCGAGGTGGTCTTTATGGAGGGCGACGACTGCAGGGGGCTATACATCATACGCACAGGCAGGATAAAGGTCTTAAGGTCATCGAGCACCGGCAAGGAGCAGATCATAAAGATATTGAACCCCGGCGACCTCCTCGGTTTTGAGGTCCTCTATAACGCAAGGCATTACAAGAATACCGCTATGGCCATGGAAGACAGCGAGCTGTGCTACATGGAAAAGCACGCTTTTTTCAACATACTCGAGAAAGAACCTGCAATAGCCAGAAAGCTGATCATATCGATGGGCAGGGAATTAAACCATGCGTACGAGCGGATAGGGAACCTCGGCCTCTTAAACGCCAGAGAGAAGCTCGCGCACCTGCTCTACACCCTTGCAAGCGAGTACGGGGTGGCGTGCGAAGGCGGGACAAAGCTCAATCTGACGCTTTCAAGGCTCGAGATAGCAGAACTTCTGGGTATTACGCAGGAGACGTCCATCAGGCTCCTTAAGAGCTTTAAGGAAGAGGGCGTTCTCGAGATAAAGAGGAAAGAGATAATAATCAAGTCCCTTGAGAAGCTCAGGCAGCTCGGGGAGTAACCCACCTACACGCCGGTGCCTGCCTGATAGAGGCGGTATCCCGGCGCGGATGACCGATGACACTCACCGTAAGGACAAGGCTTACGATCTGGTACGTGACCCTTTTGACCGTCAGCCTCATAGGCTTCGGCGGGGTCTTTTCATATTCGCTTCTCAAGATATTCATCTACAGGATAGATAATCAGATCATCTCGGTCGCCGAGATGATGGAGCATACCGTTATCAGGCCGTCAGGCCAGGTATTCTTGCCCGGCGACTTCGAGATCATACTCGAGCGATTCTTCGGCATACGCACGGCAGGGTTCTATATACAGGTGCTCGATCCGCACGGCCAGATAGTCGCCAAGTCCGCCAACCTCCAGACGTTCTCCATGCCCATAACAAGGGGTACCTACCACGGCGCCCTTGGAGGCGTGACGTCCTATGAGGTCTTCGAGAAGGTCGGGAAATACCCGATAAGGGTCGTTACAAAGCCGATATTGCATAGCGGCAAGGTCGCGGTCATAGTCCAGGTCGGCTCGTCGCTGGAAGGCATGGACGAGATATTCCATTCTCTGCTCTACATACTTATCTCCGCCACATTCGCCTCGGTCGTGGTCGCCTCGGCAGTCGGTTGGTTCCTCGCGAAAAAGGCGCTTCGCCCTGTGACCGAGATAACCAAGCTTGCAAGGAAGATCGAGGCCGAGAACTTGAACGAGAGGATAACTATAGACGTGCCGAGAGACGAGATAGGCCAGCTCGCCATCACAATGAACGAGATGATAGAGAGGCTTGAAAAATCTTTCAACCAGATAAAGCAGTTCACAGCCGACGCTTCTCATGAGCTTAAAACCCCGCTCACCATACTCAAGGGCGAGATGGAGATAGCCTTGCGCTCCAAGGGCGGCATCGAAGATATGCGCCAAGCCCTGACCTCGTCCCTTGAGGAGATAGACAGGATGAACTACATAGTGAGAAACCTCCTTGATCTAGCCAGGATGGACGTCGAGAAGAGCCGGGCGGCGATGCAGGAGGTGGCTCTAGATAAGATAGTAGCCGAACGCTACGAGCACTTCAGGCGCTACGCGCTTGACAGCGGCGTAGGCCTTGCAATACTTAAGAACTCGCCGGTCTTGATCAGGGCCGATTCTGTCAGGATAAGCCAGCTGGTATATAATCTTATAGATAACGCGCTCAAGTATACTCCTGCCGGAGGGCATGTAGAGGTGATGCTTACCGAAGAGGAGAAGATGGCGGTCTTCAGGGTCTCTGATACGGGCATAGGGATATCGGTTGACGACATACCATATCTGTTCGACCGCTTCTACAGGGTCGATAAGGCCCGCTCAGGAGGCGCCGGAGGCGCGGGCCTCGGGCTTAGCATCTGCAAGGAGATAATAGAATCAAACGGCGGTTCGATAGCTGTAACGAGCGTGCCGGGCAAGGGGACGACCTTTACCGTCCGCCTGCCTCTTTCAACGGACGGACGAAGGCAGGATGCTGTTCAGGGCGGGCATAAAATAAAACCTGGAGGTAGCAAGGCATGAACGTCGGGATACTCACCGGAGGCGGGGATTGTCCGGGGCTTAACGCTGTCATAAGGGCGGTAGTCAAAAGGGGGCTTCAGTTCGGCTATACGTTCACAGGCATAAGGGACGGTTGGAAGGGGCTTCTCACAGGCTCTACGATGCCACTGGGCCCGGGTAACATATCAGGGCTTCTTCCGATGGGCGGCACCATACTCGGAACGTCTAGGACGAATCCCTTGAAGAAGCCTGAGGACGAGGCTCTTTTGATGAAGAACATAAAGGCCCTCGGCCTCGACGTAATCATAGGCATCGGCGGCGACGATACCCTGGGAGTCGCCTCCAAGCTCTTTGATAAGGGTATCAAGACGATAGGCGTCCCAAAGACAATAGACAACGACCTGACAGGCACTGACTTCACCTTCGGGTTTGATACAGCCGTGTCCATTGTCACCTGGGCGCTCGATAGGCTCCACTCCACAACAGAGGCCCATCAGAGGGTGATGGTGGTAGAGGTCATGGGCAGGCACGCCGGCTGGATAGCCGTCTACGGCGGCATCGCAGGCGGCGCTGACGTTATCCTCATACCTGAGAAGCCGTTTGATATCGACGAGGTCTGCGGCTATATAAACCGCAGGAGGGACGCAGGCAAGAACTTCAGCCTTGTAGTGGCGGCAGAAGGCGCGCACCCGAAAGAGGCCTCTACTACTATAACTAAAGACAAGGAGCTAGACGCATTCGGCCACGTCAAGCTCGGCGGCATCGGCGAGTTCCTCGCAGGCGAGATAGAAAAAAGGACAGGGCACGAATCGCGCCACGTTGTACTCGGCCATCTGCAAAGGGGCGGCACTCCGACCGCTTATGACAGGATACTTGCGACTCGTTACGGCGTCAGGGCTATCGAGCTTGTGAACGAAGGGACGTTCGGACGCATGGTCGCTTTGCAGGGCAACAAGATAGTGGATATCTCGCTCCATGAGGCGACTAGCAAGTTGAAGACTGTAGACATGGAGATGTTCAAAACAGCGCAGATATTCTTCGGCTAAGTCCTTTGACAGGTCGTCTGCCTCATGGCGCTCAGCTTGGAGCGGGTATTTTCAGGATATCAGGTCTGTAGTTCTTTTGGGCCATGTACGGCAGTTGCGACCTGCGTATTGCCGGGATAGAAAAGACACTTGTCAAAGGGCGCGTAGCGCCTTGAGACTATGATATCAACTAGAGGTTCTCGCAGTGCGCAGGGTGCGGCCGGACATACCGGGCCGCACCCTGCGCTCAGGATGGCCGAGGCGGTCAAAAGGCTTCTTGACGTGTAGTCTCTCTCGCAAGACCGCAGTCGGCCGGACTCTTTTTTTTGTGGCGGTCAGGTGTATGTTTCATGGAGGTCTTTGATGACGGACGGACATATCGCGGTATTCATGACAGCCGCAGGGATGGATGAGGCCGCGTCTATCGCGAAAAAGGTCGTTGAAGAGCGTCTCGCGGCCTGCTGCAATATCATCTCAGGCGTAAGGTCGATATACGTGTGGAAGGGTATCGTCCACGACTCTACCGAGGTGATGTGCGTCTTTAAGACCCGGTCGTCTCTTTTTGAACCCCTCAGGCAGAGGATCAAGGCCCTTCACAGCTACGAGGTCCCTGAGATAGTCGCCCTTGAGATAAAGGCGGGACTTGCCGAATACCTCTTGTGGATAGATGCTTCGACCGGGCGCAGCTGACCGGACGGGGTTTTTCACCGACCCCCTTTTCTTTTGACAAACCACCTGTAAATTAACTACAATATCCTATTCCGGTCTGCTTGGCTCGCAGATGCGCCGTGTCGATTTTATTTGAGTTTGTGGCGTGGTCAACGTTCGGGTCTTTTGTCGGATAGCCGGCATGTAGCAGAAAAAAATAAATTCAAAAGGCTGTGAACAGTGGTTGATACCGCAAGGATACGCAATTTTTCTATAATAGCGCACATAGACCATGGGAAGTCCACCCTTTCAGACAGGCTCCTTGAGTTTACCGGGACGATAACTAAAAGAGAGATGATGGACCAGTTCCTCGACAAGATGGAGCTTGAAAGAGAGAGGGGCATCACGATCAAGGCCCAGACAGCGCGCCTGAACTACAAGGCAGACGACGGCAACTTCTATATATTGAACCTCATCGACACGCCGGGACACGTCGACTTCAGCTACGAGGTCTCCCGTTCTCTATCAGCCTGCGAAGGGGCTATTCTGGTAGTGGACGCATCTCAGGGTGTTGAGGCGCAGACGGTCGCGCACCTTTATACCGCAGTAGACGTCGGCATAGAGATAGTCCCTGTGCTTAACAAGATCGACCTGCCGTCGGCCGAGCCGGAGCGCATAAAGGCCGAGATAGAAGAGGTATTAGGCATCGACGCCTCTGAGGCTGTGCTTACGAGCGCCAAGGAAGGCATCGGGATAAAAGACACGCTTGAAGCGATTGTGAAGCGGATACCACCTCCGGGCGGCGATAGGAATAATCCGCTGAAGGTGCTTGTCTTTGACAGCTGGTATGACACCTATCAGGGCGTAGTCGTACAGGTGAGGGTATTCGAAGGCGTAGTGAAGGCCGGCATGAAGATACGCTTCATGGCAACCGGCAAGGAGTTTGATATAGACAAGGTCGGCGTATTCGCCCCCGGTCCCAAAGAGATAGCAGAGCTCGGCCCGGGCGAGGTCGGCTTCATAGTCGCAGGCATAAAAGAGGTTAGGGATACCAACGTTGGCGATACGATAACAGACGCGACGAACCCGACTGCCGAGCCTTTCCCCGGGTACAAGGCGGCCAAGTCGATGGTCTTTAGCGGCCTGTATCCTGTAGATTCGGCGCAGTACGAGAATCTCAAAGAGGCGATGGTCAAACTGCGGCTGAACGATTCTTCGTTCACGTTCGAGCCTGAGACCTCGCTGGCGCTCGGCTTCGGTTTCAGGTGCGGCTTTCTCGGCCTCTTCCACATGGAGATCATCCAAGAGAGGCTTGAAAGGGAGTACAGCCTCGAGCTGATAACTACAGCTCCTACGGTTATCTACAGGGTGACACAGACCGACGGGACGGTCATGCTCGTCGATAATCCATCGAACCTTCCGCCTCCCCAGCATATCCATCACATAGAAGAGCCGTTCATACTCGCCACAGTCCATATCCCGTCCGAGTACCTGGGCGCGATACTCGGTCTGTGCGAGTCTAAAAGGGGCATACAGAGAGAGATCAGGTACCTGACTACTACAAGGGTCATGGTTATTTATGAGATACCGCTTAACGAGATAGTGATGGACTTCTATGACAAGTTGAAGACGCTTACGAAGGGTTACGCCTCCATGGACTATGATTATCTGGACTTCAGGAAGGCCGATCTTATAAAGCTCGACATACTCATAAACAGCGAGGCTGTAGACGCGCTTTCATTGATAGTCCCGAGGGAGAGGGCGCATACGAGGGGCAAGGACCTTGCCGAGAAGATGAGGGAGATAATACCCAGGCAGATGTTCGAGGTCATCATACAGGCGGCTATCGGCAGCAAGATCGTAGCGAGAGAGACGATAAAGGCCCTCAGAAAAAACGTCACGGCCAAGTGCTACGGCGGCGATATATCGAGGAAGAGGAAGCTCCTTGAGAAGCAGAAGGAAGGCAAGAAGAGGATGAAGCAGGTCGGAAGCGTGGAGCTTCCGCAAGAGGCGTTCCTTGCCGTACTTAAGGTAAACTGATGAAAAAGACCTCGACTTTCAAGAAGGCGTTCAGGGTTGTCGGGGCGGTTTTGATCATCGGTCTCGTTTACGTCTTTTTAGACCAGCGTTCGGCGATAAGCGAGATGAAGTCAGCCTGCGCCGTCGCTTCAGTCGGCGAGCCGATCGAAGCCGTCATCGGCAAGCTCAATAAAAAGGGTTACGTGCCGATAAGGTTCAACCTTGAAAAAGAGCTTGTGGTAGTCTCTACCTCCAGGGCGTTCGGCAGGTTCAACTGCTCCATAGAGCACAAGGGCGGCAAGGTCATCTCGGCAAGGGTCGCTATTTTTGAATGACCGGCAATCAGTAAGGCAGTGATGATAAAGGTCCATCTCTGATGCGCGCGCATCGGTATCTGAGGTTTTTTCGTTGTAGTACGCGGTCCAGGTGCATAGCAGATCCTGTAAAATCAGAGAATGTGAGTCGCCGGATAAGCAAATGATGCATGCATCTTCAGCAATAACAAACAAGGATGGTATCTCGATTTGGCGACAACCGATATTGATAAGACTCAAAAGAAGGATGGGGGAAAGAAGCACTTCAGGGAGATAGTCGAGGCGGTCGTGATAGCGCTGGTGCTTGCGCTTTTCATAAGGACGTTTTTCATCCAGGCTTTCAAGATCCCCTCTGGGTCGATGGAGGATACGCTTCTTATCGGCGATCACATCATAGTCAGCAAGTTCTCTTACGGCCTGCAGGTCCCGAAGCCGGCGATGATAAAGCTCCTAGGCACGTCAGTTCCGCTCCTTGAGACGCAGCTCACGAGATCATGGGGGGAGATCGAGCGCGGAGACGTTATAGTATTCCGTTTCCCGGGCGACAGGTCGAAAGACTACATAAAAAGGGTGATAGGCCTGCCTGGAGATACCGTTGAGCTGAGGGAGCGGGTCCTATACGTCAACAACGAGAAGTTCGATGATACTCACGGTGTTTATAAGGGGAGCCAGTACGGCGAGATGGCTGACAAGAACGTGAACTTCGGCCCTTACGAGGTCGCTGCGGATTCTGTATTCGTCATGGGAGATAATCGCGACAGGAGCTATGATTCGAGGTACTGGGGCACCGTTCCGATCAATGACATCAAGGGAAAGGCGTTCATAATATACTGGTCATGGAACAAGGACGCGTCCTGGGTGAGGTTCGACCGTCTGGCTGATATCATCCGCTGACGCGCTCGGCCCGGGCGGAAATTTTACGTTGAAGGTTTGTCCTTTTGGTGTTATAAGGCAGGCAAACACAGGGCCTTTTGAACGGCCCTGACAGGTGGCGGCTATGCGTGGCCTGATAGCTGAATTCATAACGTATCTTGAGATCGAGAGGAATTCCTCGGTCAACACAAGACTCGGTTATGCTGGGGACCTCGATCACTTCTGCCGCTTCCTCGCCTCAGCGCGGTCAGGCGTCGTCCCCGGCGCGGACGCGGTCGTTGAGGCCGATATTTCGGCCTTCGCGGGTGTTCTTCATCTGAGGTGCAAGAAGATCACTGCCGCGAGGAAACTCTCCGCGATACGGTCTTTCTTCCGCTTCCTCGTAAGGAAGCGGCTTTTGAATAAGAACCCGGCCGAGTTCGTGCCTCTGCCGAAGGTCGAAAAGACGCTCCCTCCGGTCTTGACGGTCGAGGAGGCCGTATCTCTCATCGAGGCCCCTGGGCACTCGGGAGCGTTATCAGCATTGAGAGACCTTGCGATCCTTGAGGTCTTCTATTCATCCGGCATAAGGGTGAGCGAGCTTACCGGTCTTAGGATGAAGGACGTAGACCTTGACAGCGCTACGATCAAGGTCCTTGGAAAGGGCGGCAAGGAGCGGATAGCGTATCTCGGCAGTTACGCGCTCGGGTCTCTCCGGAAGTATATCGATAGAGACAGGCAGACTGCCCGAAGGGATGAGCCTCTCTTTCTCGGAAGGGGAGAAGGCGGCGTCAGCCAGAGGTCGGTCCAGCGCCTTATGAAGAAGTACGTCCTGGAGAGCGGCATTGACAAGACGCCGACGCCTCATGCTCTCAGGCATACGTTCGCGACCCACCTTCTCGATGCCGGAGTCGATCTTCGCTCTATTCAAGAGATGCTCGGTCACTCGAAGCTTTCTACTACGCAGAGGTATACGAGGGTCAGCATGGCTAGCCTCATGGACTCATACGATAAGGCCCATCCAAGGGCCAGAAAGATAGACTGAAGAGACTGCCGGAGCCGTTTACGATACGCCTTTTAAATACGGGTCAGGTAGGTTGATATACGCCCGACAAGAGTCTTCAAGGAGGCATTTTTGTCATCAGTGACATTCCACGGCACGACAGTAATCGCCGTAAGAAGGGACGCGAAAGTTGCCATAGCCGGAGACGGGCAGGTCACGCTCGGTACGACGGTCATGAAAAAGGGCGCTGTCAAGGTAAGAAAGATACGCGACGGCAAGGTGCTTGCGGGATTTGCCGGTTCTACCGCCGACGCTATGACGCTTTTCGATAAGTTTGAGTCCAAGCTCGACGCGTCGAGAGGTAATATTACAAAGGCCGTTGTCGAGCTTGCAAAAGACTGGAGGACCGACAGGGTGCTTAGAAGGCTCGAAGCGCTCCTCGTGGTAGCCGATATAGAACATACCTTCGTCATCTCAGGGAGCGGGGACGTTATTGAGCCTGAAGACGGCATAGCCTCTATCGGCTCAGGCGGCCCGTACGCACTGGCCGCGGCCAAGATGCTCATGAGGCACACGGATTTAAGTGCGGCTGAGATAGCAGTGGAGTCTATAAAGACCGCGGCTGAGATATGCATATACACCAATGAGAATATAACAGTTGAGGAACTCCAATGAAGAGCTTTACCCCGAGGGAGATAGTCTCAGAGCTAGATAAATACATAATAGGCCAGAAAGAGGCGAAGCGTGCCGTTGCCATTGCTCTTCGCAACAGATGGAGGCGCCAGCAGGTCGCACCGGGGCTTCGTGACGAGATCTCTCCCAAGAACATCATCATGATAGGGCCTACGGGCGTCGGAAAGACCGAGATATCCAGAAGGCTCGCGAAGCTCGCGCAGGCGCCTTTCATAAAGGTCGAGGCGAGCAAGTTCACTGAGGTGGGCTACGTCGGAAGGGACGTTGAATCCATCATCAGGGATCTTACCGAGCTTTCCGTCAAGATGATAAAGGACGAAGAAAAGGCAAGGGTCCGCGTAAAGGCCAGAGAGATGGCCGAAGAGAGGCTCCTTGACCACCTGCTTCCGCCTGCCACCGCGCCGATGCATCAGGCAACGGACCTTGATGCCGTTGCAAGGGACAGGGAGCTTCAAAAGTCGACGAGGGAAAAGCTCAGGGGGCTTTTGAGAGAGGGCAAGCTGGACGAGAGGACCGTTGAGGTAGAGACCTCCGAACAGCAGAAGATGCCCTCCATTGAGATACTCTCAGCCGGTGGTGTCGAAGAGATGGACATGAACCTCAAGGACATGTTCTCGAACATCTTCCCGAAGAAGGCCAGGAAGCGCAAGGTGAAGGTCCCGGAGGCCCATGAGCTTCTTATTCAGGAGGAGACCGGGCGCCTCATCGACATGGACAGGGTCATGAAAGAGGCTGTAGAGCGCGTCGAGCAATCCGGCATAGTCTTCATTGACGAGATCGACAAGATCGCGGGCCGCCAGGCAGGCACGACTCCAGATGTCTCAAGGGAAGGCGTGCAGAGGGATCTCCTGCCGATAGTCGAAGGTTCCACCGTGAATACCAAGTACGGGATGGTCAAGACCGACCATATACTTTTCATAGCGTCAGGCGCGTTCCATGTTGCCAAGCCGTCCGATCTGATCCCTGAGTTTCAGGGGAGGTTCCCGATAAGGGTGGAATTGGAACCGCTTGGAGAGTCTGACTTCGTGAGGATACTGACAGAGCCCGAGAACGCTCTGCTGAAGCAGTACAAGGCGCTCCTTGAGACCGAGGGCATAGACGTATCATACACGGATGACGGGGTGAGCGAGATAGCCTCGGTTGCGACGGTCGTGAACGAGAGGATGGAGAACATCGGGGCAAGGAGGCTCCATACCGTCATGGAGAGGGTCTTTGACGAGATATCCTTCGAGGCCCCTGACATGACGGAAAAAACGGTCGTGATAGACAGGGACTACGTCAGGAAGAGGCTCTCTGATATCGTGAAGGACGAGGACCTCTCCAGATATATCCTGTAAGCGCGCCTTCCAAAGGCCTTCATATCGATCGCCGCGGTGCCAGGGCGCCGCGGTATTTCAATTTCATGGAGCGTCATCGATGCAGAAAAACATAGAGAAGATAAGGACGCTCTTTGAGTCGCTTCCGTACATAAGGAAGTTCTACAACAAGACCATCGTCATAAAATACGGCGGCCACGCCATGGTCGAAGAAGACTTGAAGAGGAGCTTCGCAAGAGATATCGTGCTGATGAAGTACGTCGGCATAAACCCGGTGATAGTCCACGGTGGAGGCCCTCAGATAGGCGGACTCCTCGCCAGGCTCGGCAAGGAGTCGAGGTTCGTAAAAGGGATCAGGGTCACCGACGACGAGACGATGGACGTAGTCGAGATGGTCCTTGTCGGGAAGATTAACAAGGAGATAGTCGGCCTGATAAACCATTACGGCGGCAGGGCAGTGGGCATAGGCGGCAAGGACGGAGGCCTGATCAAGGCAAAGAGGATGAAGATCAAAGGCGAGGAGATGGGCTTTGTCGGAGACATCGAGTCGATCGACCCGGCAGTCATACGGACGCTTGAGGCGGATAACTTCATCCCTGTCATAGCGCCAGTAGGCGGGGGCGACGAGGGGCTCAGCTACAACATAAACGCCGATACTGTCGCAGGCCGTGTGGCCTCGGCCTTGAAAGCCGAAAAGCTCATTCTTCTGACTGATGTCCAGGGCGTACTTGACAAGAACAAGAAGCTCATCTCAACACTGAGCTTGTCCGCGGCGCGTAGCCTCATCACGAAAAAGGTCGCTGTAGGCGGCATGATACCGAAGCTCCAGTGTTGCATGGAGGCCGTAGCTTCAGGGGTCTCTGCGGCGCATATAATCGACGGCCGCGTCGAGCACGCAGTCCTCCTCGAGGTCTTTACAGACGCCGGCGTAGGCACCGCCATCAGCCTCAAAGGCGATGGCGCCGTATCAGGCGTGAAGTGACTTCAGCCGGCTTTTTTGCAGGCCGTCCGGCGAGGCGGATCTTTATCTGCTTCGCCGCATAGTACCGCCCGTATCCCCGGTTTCCATCGAATACGCGCTTCTGGCCCTTTGTCGGCAACTTGCCGCAGGTACAGGCGAGCAGGTAGTTTAATTATATCTCGAATGTCCAAGCGGCCTGCCGTCTTTATAGACCGCCTCGGATATTCAAAGGAAGATAGAGAGTTGACCAACAAAGAGATAGTAGAGCTCAACGCCGCGCACGTTGCCAATACATATGGCAGGTTCCCGATAGCCCTTGTAAGGGGCGCCGGGACAAGGGTCTGGGACGCTGACGGCAGGCAGTATCTTGACTTCACGTCAGGCCTCGCCGTATGCAATCTCGGACACTGCCACCCGAAGGTCGTAGCGGCCTTGCAGGAACAGGCCGGGAAGCTCATACATGTATCGAACTTATATAATATCGAGCCGCAGGTCGTCCTTGCCGGACTGCTGACAGCCAATTCGTTCGCTGACAAGGTCTTTTTCTGCAACTCAGGGGCTGAGGCGAATGAGGCGGCGATAAAGCTCGCCAGAAAATACTTCTCATCAAAGAATGATGCTCGCTACCAGATAATCACGATGGAGAAGTCCTTCCACGGCAGAACACTCGGCGCTCTCGCGGCGACTGGCCAGAAGAAGTTCCATGCAGGGTTTGAGCCGCTCCTTGAGAAGTTCACATACGTCCCGTTTAACGACGTAGAGGCCTTAAAGGCCGCAATAGGCCCTGAGACCGCAGCCGTGATGCTGGAGCCTATCCAGGGCGAGGGTGGTGTTAACGTGCCTTCCGCTGATTACCTGAAGAAGGTAAGGGAGATATGCGACAAGGCCGGGGTGCTCCTTATATTCGACGAGGTGCAGGTCGGCATGGGCAGGACCGGGACTCTCTTTGCTTATGAGAACTACGGGGCAACACCTGATATAATGACGCTCGCAAAGGGACTCGCAGGCGGGGTTGCAATAGGCGCGATGTGCGCTACTGACTCTGTGTCCGCGGCTTTTGTGCCAGGAGCGCACGCATCGACCTTCGGCGGAAATCCTCTCGCGACTGCCGCCGGGTCTGCCGCGCTGAAGGCTATCCTTGATGAAGGCGTCCTTGAAAACTGCCGCGCCTCAGGGGCGTATCTTGTAGAGAGGCTCTCAGGGCTCAAGGCCTCATATCCGTTTATCAAGGATATAAGGGGCAAGGGGCTTATCATAGGGTTAGAGCTGGGCTCAGAGCTTAAAGATGGCGCCAAGGCTGGTGATATTGTAAGGGAGGCCCTTTCCAAGGGGCTTCTTCTCAACGCCGTAGGAGACAAGATACTTCGTTTCATCCCTGCCCTTATCGTGACAAAGGCGGAGATAGACGAGATGATAGAGATACTCGAAGGGATTTTCTCAGGGATCAGATGACCTCCTGGCCTCTGGTGTGACATCGCCTTTTGAACGTTATTATAGAATGCGAGCCGCTCTCATAACGGCTGGCATTACAAATCAACCCTCTACGGAGAACAGATGCATCTTCTGACTATTGCAGACATTTCAAAGGCGGAGATAGACGGGCTTCTCAAGAGGGCCGTAAATCTCAAGATAAGACACAAGAAGGGGATACCGCATAATCCGCTTCGCGGAAAGACGCTCGGGTTGATATTCGAGAAGTCTTCTACAAGGACACGTGTCTCTTTCGAGACAGCGATGTACCATCTCGGCGGCGACGCTATCTTCATAAGCCACCGTGACTCGCAGGTCGGCCGCGGAGAGCCGATAAAGGACACCGCAAGGGTGATGTCGAGGTACGTCGACGCGATCGTCATAAGGACTTTCGGCCACCAGATCATCGACGAGTACGCGGCGTACTCGTCTGTCCCTGTCATAAATGGCCTTACGGATTCGCATCACCCGTGTCAGGTGCTAGCCGACATACTGACGGTAGTCGAGAAGAAGGGGACTTACGAGGGGATGAAGGTCTGCTGGATAGGAGACGGAAACAACATGGCCAACTCGTGGATCGAGGCCGCCTCCATCCTCGGTTTCCCTCTGACGCTCGCCTGCCCGGAGGGCTACAGGCCTGAAGAGAAGATGATAGAGGCCGCGAAGGCGCATAAAAACATCCGTATTACCGAAAGCGTTGAAGAGGCGGCAACCGGCGCTGACGTGCTCAATACGGACGTCTGGGCTTCGATGGGGCAGGAAGACGAAGCCCTGAAGAGGCAGAAGGCCTTTGCAGGCTATCAGATAAACGGCAAGATACTATCGTTAGCGAAGAAAGACGCTATGGTGCTCCACTGTCTGCCTGCCCACAGGGGCGAGGAGATAACGGAAGAGGTGCTTGAAGGGCCTAATTCAGCGGTCTGGAACCAGGCAGAGAACAGGCTTCATATACAGAAGGCAATACTTGAGTGGTTGCTTGTTGATTGCGCGAGATAGGATAAAGATAATGGAAAAGGAGATTGTCTGACGATGGGTAAAGACGTTAAGAAGGTCGTACTCGCTTATTCGGGCGGGCTTGATACCTCGGTCATCATGAGATGGCTTATCGAGAACTACGGTTGCGAGGTGATAGCTTTCTCAGCCGACATAGGCCAGGGATCTGTCGAGATCGATGAGATAAAGAAAAAGGCTTTGAAGACAGGAGCTAAGAAGGTCTTCATCAAGGACCTCAGAGAGGAGTTCGCCTCTGACTTCGTATTCCCGATGCTCAGGGCCGCATGCGTATACGAGGGGACGTATCTTCTTGGAACTTCCATTGCGAGGCCGCTTATCGCTAAGGCGCAGATGGAGATAGCCCTTAAAGAGAAGGCCGATGCGGTATCTCACGGCGCTACAGGCAAGGGCAACGATCAGGTAAGGTTCGAGCTTGCGTATTATTCCATGAACCCTCATATCAAGGTCATCGCGCCGTGGAGGGAGTGGGACATGAAGGGCAGGGCCGATCTTGTCAGGTACGCCGAGAAGCACGGCATCCCGGTCCCTGTCACGAAGGCAAAGCCGTACAGCTCGGATAGGAACCTCTTCCATATAAGTTTCGAAGGCGGCGTACTCGAAGACCCGTGGACCGAGGCCCCTGATGATATGTATATGCTGACAAAGTCTCCTGAGAAGGCGCCTAACAGGGCGACTTATGTCGAGATCGGTTTCAGCGGCGGCAACCCTGTATCGCTTGACGGAAAGAAGATGTCTCCGGCTCGTCTCATCGAGCGGCTAAACGAGATGGGCGGAGAAAACGGCATAGGCAGGGTCGACATGGTCGAGAGCCGCTACGTCGGGATGAAGTCGAGGGGCGTCTACGAGACCCCTGGCGGGACGATACTCCACGGCGCGAGAAGGGCTGTTGAGTCTCTTACTATGGACAGAGAGCTCCTCCATCTGCGTGATTCGATGAGCCAGCGCTACGCCGACCTGGTTTATAACGGCTACTGGTTCTCTCCTGAGAGAAAGGCCCTGCAAACGCTCATGGACGATGCTACGTCAGGGGTCATGGGTGTCGCCCGCATGAAGCTCTACAAGGGGAGCGTAGCGGTAGCCGGAAGGAAGTCGGAGAACTCGCTCTATCATCCGGATTTCGCGACCTTTGAGGAAGATACGGTCTATGATCAGAAGGACGCCGAAGGGTTCATAAAGATAAACGCTCTGAGGCTCAAGATAAAGTCGATGGTCGACAAGGCCGCGAAGAAGCGGTAATGAAGCATCATAAAACAGGAGAGTGACCCATTGAAGTTCTGCAGGTTTAACGACGACGACGGCAACCCGGTCTACGGGGTGCTCGAAGATACGGTCATATACGAGATCAACGACAGCCCGTTTGCTTCTTACGAGGGCGTTGCAATCAGAAAAACGAGCCAGAGATGGCGCCTTGAGGATGTTAAACTCCTAGCTCCCTGCACCCCTTCGAAGATCGTCGCCATAGGGCTCAACTACAAGGCCCATGCGCTGGAGTTCGGAAAGCCGCTGCCTGAGGAGCCGCTGCTCTTTATGAAGCCTTCCACGGCTGTTATCGGCCCGAATGATTCGATAGTATACCCGACGCACATGTCGCACAGGGTCGATTACGAGGGCGAGCTTGCGATAGTCATCGGAAAGACTACGAAAGAGGTCTCGCCGGAAACAGCGAAGGAGCATATACTCGGCTATACGTGCTTCAACGACGTAACAGCAAGGGACCTTCAGGGCAAAGACATCCAGTATACAAGGGCCAAGGGGTTTGACACCTTCGCGTGTGTCGGCCCGTGCATCGTGACCGACATAGACCCGCTTGACGTGAGGATCGAGACTTACCTTGACGGCGAAAAAAAGCAGGATACATCCACGAAGGACATGATATTCAACGTCTACGATATAGTAAGCTTCGTATCCCACGTAATGACGCTTCTGCCTGGCGATATAATCGCCACAGGCACCCCTTCAGGCATAGGGAAGATGAAGCCGGGCTCCACGGTCGAGGTGCGCATCGCCGGGATAGGTTCTCTCATCAATAATGTTGTCGAGGGCAAAGTGCAAAAAAGGCTCTGGACTGGGGCCTAGTATCTGTTGTATCATAAAAGGCTCTTTCAGGATGGCAAGAGACAGCCTAGATACAGCAAGGAGGACACATAAAGATGCACGAGGATTACATTCAGGGGCTTATTGCCGAAAGGATAGGCGGTAGCGGTTTCGGCAAGGGCACCAAAATATACAAGTTCGAGAAGATAAAGAGGGCGAAGGCAGAGGCGAAGAGGCTTTCCCCCAATACGGAGCTTCTCGACTTCGGGGTCGGCGAGCCGGACGAGATGGCGTATCCGCTCGTAGTAGAGGCCCTGCGCCACGAGTGCGCGAAACCCGAGAACAGGGGTTACGCTGATAACGGGATATTCGAGCTGAAAGAGGCCGCCGCGCGCTACCTTGAGAGGGTCTACGGCGTTGGCAACATAGACCCGGCTAAAGAGGTTATCCACTCAATAGGCTCAAAGCCTGCGCTCGCCATGATACCTGACGCGTTCATCAACGAGGGAGACGGGGTCCTTATGACCGTGCCCGGATACCCTGTGCTGGCGACTCATACCGAGTGGCACAAGGGGCGCGTCGTAAACCTTCCGCTTAAGGAAGAAAACGGGTTCCTCCCTGACCTCGATGTCCTGACTGATAAGGACCTTAAGGGCGTAAAACTCCTGTATCTCAACTATCCGAATAACCCGACAGGGGCTACTGCCACTACGGAGTTTTTTGAGAAGGTCGTAGCCTTCGCGAAAAAGCACAAGATCATCGTCATCCATGACGCGGCCTACGCCGCGCTGTCATACGAACCCAAGCCTCTCAGTTTTCTCTCTGTAGAGGGCGCGAAGGACGTAGGCGTTGAGATACATTCTTTTTCCAAGGCGTTTAACATGACTGGCTGGAGGCTAGCCTTTGTAGCAGGCAACGAAAAGGTCGTAAGCGCCTTCGCCCATGTGAAGGACAACTACGATTCAGGTCAGTTCATAGCCATACAGAAGGCCGGTGTCTACGCCCTCGACCACACCGAGATAACCGAGAAGATCTCAGCGAAGTACAAGAGAAGGCTCAAGCTCATGGTCGACGCCCTTACCGAATGCGGTTTTTCCGCGGCTATTCCCAAGGGTTCGTTCTACCTCTACGTCAAGGCGCCCAGGAAGGCGAGGAAGGCTGTAGTTGTATTCAAATCTGCCGAAGACGTATCTGAGTTCCTGATAAAAGAGGCCCATATCTCTACCGTTCCGTGGGACGACGTAGGCCAGTACCTGAGGTTCTCGGCGACTTTCATAGCCAAGGACAAGGAAGAGGAGTACAGGGTAGTCGAAGAGATGCAAAAGCGGATCAGGGCCCTGGATTTCGAGTTCTGACGCAAGGCTTAAAAGCCGGCAGTGCCTGGGTCGTTTTATCCGGCGCTGTCAGGCTTATGCGGCAGTAGCGCCGCAACTCCATGACCGTGTCTGATAACGGCAGTATCTTTTCTGTATATCAACGGGGCTTGAATCACCTGATGCGTTAAGACGGCGGTTCGGCCTCGTTTTGTATTTGAGGGTTATGGCAAGGGTCTTTATAGGCATAGGGTCAAACGCAGGCGACAGGGCTGGTAACTGCTTGGGCGCGCTAGAGCGCATCAGATCGGTCGCAGGCACACAGGTCGTCAGGGTAAGCTCTCTATACGAGACCGAGCCGTGGGGCATGACCGATCAGCCGGGGTTTATAAACGCCGTAGCCGAGATCGAGACTACCCTTTTACCTGAGCGGTTTTTAGCATCTTTGAAGTCGATCGAGGATTTAATGGGGCGGGTTGTCACTGAAAAGTGGGGTCCCAGGCTGATAGACCTTGATATATTATTTTATGACGATCTTATACTTAAAGGTCAGGACCTCAGCATTCCGCACAACCATCTCCATGAGAGGGCCTTTGTCCTTGTCCCTCTATCAGAGATAGCCCCGGGGCTTGTTCATCCAGTCCTTGGAAAGAGTGTTGCCGTGCTTTTAGATGCAATCGGCCGGGACGGGGTAAAACTATACAGGCAGTATAGGTCATACAGGAAAGACGATTGAAGCCTGTCATCATAATCCTCATAATATTTTTTACTGTAAGATACCTTAGAAAGCGCATCTCTCCGGGTGCCTCTGATAAGGGCAAGGCGTCTGTTAAGGGCGCAAGAACCCGGTCTGCGGCCGGTGAGCCGGGTCCAAGGCAGAGCCAAAGGCGTGGTAGCGGCGAGGACGAAGAGATGGTCTTGGACCCAGTGTGTAAGAGCTATGTGCCGATAAATTCAGCTCTAAGGCTTGATGTTGATGGTCAGACTGAATATTTTTGCTCGCCAGAGTGCGCTAAAAGGTTCTCGTCATCCGCCTCGCCTCTGGAATAGTGCTGATGTTTCTTAAGGCCTCTCTTTCTTCCTGTTACGGTCGGATCGAGAGGGTTTTTTTTGCCGATAAGAGAGGAGAAATTCAGTTGACGCGGCTGACATAGATTGCTATTGTGTCTAAATAGCTGTTTTTAGGGCGGTTTCCAACGGTTTATGAGTGCGGGCTTTTTACATCTGGGCAGCTATTCCGGGCGTAAGTTGATATCCGGCGGATAACGCATACGACTTAAGTCCGTTTTGAAAGGCCGATATAAGGGACTGTCGAGCCTGATCTGCTCATAGTCTTTTGATGTCTCCTGGTCAGTTGTCAGGGATTTCGTTATCTGCCTGCAACAGAGCCGCAAACGTCGATCTTAATTTCAGTCTGTCATACAAAAATTCAAGGAGGATTTTATATGGATTGGGGGATGAAAAACCGTCTTTCTAAGATTATCAGGCCTGCGACAGGCCGCACCGTGATGCTCGCCGTAGACCACGGATATTTTCTCGGGCCTACTACAGGGCTTGAACAGCCGGGTAAGACCATAGCGCCGCTTATCCCTTACGCAGATACCTTGATGCTGACAAGGGGCGTATTGAGGTCTTGCGTCGACCCCGGGGTAGATGTGCCGATAGTGCTTCGCGTTTCAGGCGGAACGAGCATACTCGGGAACCTCGCCGACGAGGGCACGACGGTCTCTATGAAAGACGCCTTGAGGCTCAACGTCGCGGGTGTTGCGATGTCTATTTTTGTCGGCTCGGAGCTTGAGAGAAAGACCCTTCTGGCGCTCGCCGATCTGATCAGCGAGGCTCAAGAATACGGAGTGCCGGTACTTGCGGTTACAGCCGTAGGCAAGGAGATGGTCCGCGACGCGCGTTACCTGGGCCTTGCCTGCAGGATAGCGGCCGAGCTCGGGGCGGACGTGGTAAAGACCTACTACTGCGACGACTTTGAGAAGGTAGTGAGGAACTGCCCGGTACCGATCGTCATAGCCGGAGGCAAGAAGATCCCTGAGAAGGAAGCGCTCGAACTCTCGTATAACGCCATCCAGAGGGGTGCTGTAGGGGTTGACATGGGCAGGAATATCTTCCAGTCGGCTTCTCCTGTAGCGATGATACGCACGGTCAGCGAGATAGTCCACAAGGACCTCTCCTTAGAGAAGGCCTACTCGATGTTCGAAGCACTCTCAAGAGAGAGCCAGCCTGTATTCGCCTGAGGCATCCTTAGCAGGCCCTTGCGAGCTGTTCGCGGTATTTATCATGACGAGCGCTCTATCGGTCCGTCTCGGATCTGATAGGCGTACGTCTCTTTGAAAATGCGGCAGGCAGGTTTTATATGGATGCTGCCGCTGAAATAAAACTATGGGGGACTCAGTTTGAAGGCCGCCGTATATTATAGAAATAACGACGTAAGGCTCCAGGACGTTCCGATGCCCTCAATAAATCCCGGAGAGCTGCTTGTCAGGATAGAGTCGAGCGGCATCTGCGGAAGCGACGTTATGGAGTGGTACAGGATAAAAAAGGCGCCGATCATACTCGGCCACGAGATAGCAGGCGTGGTAGTCGAGGCAGGCTCCGGCGTTACAAAGTTCAAGATCGGAGACAGGGTGACTGTAGCGCACCACGTCCCTTGTAATACCTGTACGTACTGCCTCTGGGGCAACCATTCTGTCTGCGACACCTTGAGGACGACCAACTTCGATCCTGGCGGGTTCTGCGAATACGTGCGGGTGCCTGCGATAAACGTCGACAGGGGCGTGTTCAAGCTCCCTGATTCGATGAGTTTCGAAGAAGGGACATTTTCCGAGCCGCTCGGGTGCGTTGTAAGGGGGCTGAGGGCAACCGGCTTTGAGCCGGGCAAGAACCTGCTCGTCATCGGTAGCGGCATGTCAGGCCTTCTTTTTATAAGGCTTGCAAAGGCGCTTGGCGCAGGTAGTATTATAGCTACAGACGTATCGGAATACAGGCTCAAGGCGGCGCTCAGTTCAGGGGCCGATCTCGCACTTCCGGCTGATAAGACGGATGTGCCTGCGGCTGTCAGAGGGCTTCTCGGAAGGCTCGCTGACGTTGTAGTGATATGCGCGGGGCGCGACTCCGCGATCGATCAGGGGTTGAAGTCGGTTGACAGGGGCGGCGCAGTTCTTTTCTTCGCGCCGAAGGAGCCGGGCCAGACATACCCGATGCCTTTATTCGACCTGTGGCGCGACAATATAACGATAGTCAACTCTTATGCCTCGCCGCCCTTTGATACGTCAGTCGCGATAGACCTTATCTCAGCCGGAAGGGTCGAGGTGGCTGACCTTGTGACTCACAGACTTCCTATAGAAGAGGCGCAGAAGGGCTTCACGCTTGCCGCAAGCGCAGGCGAATCGCTCAAGGTGATAATCGAGCCTCACAGGTGAGGTGTTTTCTCTTGGAGACTCCATGAAGAGGATAGGACTTGTCATAAAGATGTCGAACCCCGAGGCTGTCAAGCTCGGGTGCGAGGTCTCCGAGTGGCTCTCTAAAAGAGGGGTCGAGGCCTGCGTAGATGAGGCTACAGGCGCCGTTGTTACGCCTGCCAGAAAGGCCGGGGCTGATGAGCTTGCCGGTCTTATCGACGCGATGGTCGTACTCGGCGGAGACGGCATGATGCTTTCTGCCGCGAGGCTGATAAACGGCAGGAAGGTGCCGATACTCGGCATCAACATGGGCGGGTTGGGTTTTCTTACAGCGAGTACGGTAACTGAGTTGTATCCTCTCCTTGAGAGGCTTATCTCAGGCGATTACACGCTCGAAGAGCGGATGATGCTCACAGTTTCCCTTACGCGTGGCGGGGAGACGACCTCGACCCACAAGGTGCTTAATGACGCTGTCATAAAGGGCGGCAACGGAAGGCTCGCGAGGCTTGAGACACGCATCAACAAGCAGTACGTTACCACATACCGGGCGGACGGTCTGATAGTCGCCACTCCCACCGGGTCCACCGCGTATTCGCTTTCGGCAAACGGCCCGATACTCTACCCTACGATAGATTCGATAATCGTCGCGCCGATATGTCCGTTCAATCTGACCAACAGGCCTGTCGTAATACCTGACTGGATGACCGTCGACATAACCGTCAGCCCTGAGCAGTCGAGCCTCCAGCTGATACTCGACGGGCAGGTTGACATATATCTCGGCAGCGGCGATCGCATAGACATAGAGCGCGCTGACACAAACGTCTATCTCGTCAAGTACGAGGGGAAGAGTTATTTTGATATACTGAGGGAAAGGCTCATGTGGGAGGTCAAGCCGGTAAAGGCCTGAGAGTTGAGCGCTTCACGCGCTCACGGAGGCCTTTGCGGCCAAAACGAAATGCTCGTCGAACTCGCCATAAAAGACTTCGCCATCATAGAAGGCCTTAAGATCCACTTCAGCGCGGGCCTCAATATATTCACAGGAGAGACCGGCGCAGGCAAGTCTATCATCATGGATGCCATTTCACTCATCCTTGGCGACAGGGCTTCAAGCGAGATCATTCGCCTAGGGAGGGACGAAGCGCAGGTAGAGGCTCTTTTCGATCTCGGCCCTCAGAAGGGTTCCGCGCTCGAGAGCGTATTAAACGAGGCTGGTATTCCTTTTTCAGACGATCTCGTCATAAAGAGGGTCGTTCAGAGGACCGGGCGGAACAGGATATACATAAATGGCAGTCTGGCGACCCTTGTCACGCTTACAGAGGTCGGCAGGCATCTCATAGACATATACGGTCAGAGCGAGCATCAGTCGCTTACAAGGCCTGAAGAGCACGTCGAGATACTCGACGGCTTCGGCGGGCTGGGTAATCTTCGCGTTCACATGTCGGCATGTTATAGGGAGTTTTCAGGCGCGAGAAAGGAGCTTGACTCGCTCCTGCAGACAAACAGAGAGTCTGCCGGCAGGAGGGAGTTTCTTGAATTCCAGTCGAAGGAGCTCTCGGACGCGGCCATCCAGACCGGCGAGGAAGAGAGGCTCAAGAGGGAAAAAGAGAGGCTCAGGAACTCTGAAAAAATAAGGCTCGCCGCGTCGCAGGCTGAAGAAGGCATATATTCAGGGTCTGGTTCGGTAGTCGAAAGGCTTGGTTCGATGGTAAAGGCGCTCAAGGACGTATCCGCCCTTGATGATCGTCTGAGTCCAACCGTCGAGGCGTTGCAGGCGAGCCTCTATCAGATAGAAGACGGCGGAGCCTTTCTCAGGGATTACGCAGGCTCGATAGAGGCGGACCCTGAAGGCCTTGAGCTTATCGAGATGCGCCTTGATACGATAAACAGGCTCAAGAAGAAGCACTCGGCAACGACCATCGACGAGCTTCTTGCGAAGGCGGCCGCGATAGAGAAAGACCTCTTCGGGATCGTTGATTTTGACGCGGCATTGAAGGGATTGGAGGCTAGGCTTATAAGCGCCAGAGAGAAGGCCCTTGAGGCGGCAAAGAACTTAAGCGACGCAAGGGTTGCGGCGGCAAAGATATTCGAGCGGAAGATGGAGGCGGAGCTTGCCTCGTTAGGCTTCAAAGGGTCGGTTTTTGAGACCTCTATCGCTACCGAGGCCGGAGCTGATGAGACTATCAGGTTAACCGAGAGAGGGGGAGACAGGGTCAGCTTCCTTATCTCGACCAACCCCGGCGAAGGGATAAAGCCTCTGGCGCGCATAGCCTCTGGCGGCGAGCTTTCAAGGATAATGCTCGCGATGAAGAGTGTCGCCGCCTCCGGCAGGGTAGCATCCCTCATATTCGATGAGATAGATACAGGTGTTGGCGGCGCGATGGCGCAAGTAGTGGGGCTGAAGCTCAAAGAGGTCTCGGCCGGTCATCAGGTGATCTGCATAACGCATCTGCCGCAGATAGCGGCCTTCGCCCAGAGGCACTTCTCGGTCGAAAAAAAACCGACCGCTGACGGCAGGACCGTATCTGCCGTAGTTGAACTTGCAGGCGAGAGTGATAAGATAGAACAGATCTCCAGGATGCTTGGCGGGCTCAAGGTAACGGATACTACCAGAAAGCACGCGGTAGAGCTTGTCGAGACGGCCCAAAGGCTCGCCTCGAACATCCACGGTAAAAATGGGGCTAACGGCAGGAAGAAGCAGGCATGAGCGTCTCTGATACGGTGAACCGTACCTCCATGATAATGTAGCGCCTTTCTGACAAACAGATGTTTTATTCAAAGTCGCAGTGATATACAGATATATGGATGGCTCGGTAGCGCAACAGCCGCAGGAAGTTATATTTAGATATAGATCGGCATCAGTCAGGCATTATAAAAAAACGGGTAACAGGAAGGACGGAAGAAAGAGTTGGTAAGAAAAGCTGTCATCAGCGATGTCCCCGAGATATGCGGAATAATTGAGCGATTCTCGTCAAAGGGCGTTATGCTCCACCGCACTATCTCGGACATACACGACAATCTCAGGGATTTTTTCGTATATGCCGATGGCGGAGAGATATTAGGCGCGTGCGCCCTGCATATCTGCTCAGAGCAGATGGGAGAGATAAGATCCCTTGCCGTGAAGGAGGGGCATACACGCCAAGGCATAGGCAGGCTCCTTGTTCAGGCATGCCTTGAAGAGGCGAAATCCATTGGCCTGTCAAGCGTCTTTGCCCTTACATATCAGGTCGAGTTTTTCAACAAGCTGAAGTTCAGGGTTATAAGTAAAGAGGTCCTTCCGCACAAGATCTGGGGGGACTGTGTAAGGTGCGCCAAGTTCCCGAACTGCGATGAGATAGCCGTAATAACGGACCTGTAGTTGCGTCCCTCGAAAAGAGGCACAGGAGGCCATTTGAGTAAGAAACTGCTTGAGAACGCGGCAGATGCCGCTGTCGTTGATACGCTCATGTCTCTTCTTGACGGAAGGGTGGAGGCATTCGAGATATATCTATCCCGCGAAAAGGGCATGAGCCTCGAGGCCAAGGAAGGCTCTATAGATGCCATGAAGGTCAGATCAAGCGCAGGCGTAGGCCTTAGGGTACTATACGGCATGCGACAGGGCTTCGGTTTCTCAAGCGTCCTTTCCTCAGGCGCGCTCACTGACCTTGTAGGTAATGCGGTGACAGGCGCTTCACGTTCAGCCGAAGACAAGTTCCTTGGTTTTGCGGCCCCTACGGCATCTAGTTCCGCCACAGATGAGCTTGGCATATTTGACGAAGCCTTTGCCGGAGTAGACGAGAAAGAGAAGATAGATACCGCTATTGAGATAGAAAAGAGCGCGCTGGCGTATGATAAGCGCGTAAAGAGGGTGAGAAAGGCGTCGTATTCGGAGTCTGTCGTATCTTCAAGGATCGTCAACTCCAACGGCGTTGACCTGACTGAGGCCGCGACCTATTACTCTGCAAGCGTCACTGCCGTCGCTGAAGAGGGAGCGGATTCGCAGATGGGCTGGGAGATGGCCCTGGGGCACACTCGCATGGCGATAGACCCGGAGTTCGTCGGCTCTTCGGCTGGCCGAAACGCCGTGAGGATGTTAAACGCCAGAAAGCTCGCAACAATGAAGTCGCCCGCCCTTATCGAGAATACTGTCGCCTGCGAGCTGCTTGAATCGCTGGCAGGGTCTTTTCTCGGCGATAACGTCGAGAAAGGCAAGTCGATGCTTATAGGCAAGGCCGGCAATCAGGTTGCTTCGCGCGCGCTTAACATCATCGACGACGGACTTATGTATGCAGGGTGGTCTACATCTGTCTTTGACGGCGAGGGGATGGCAAGGCAAAGGACTGAGCTTCTTACAAACGGCGTATGCAACGGGTTTCTCTATGACGGGTACTGGGCCAGAAGGGCTGGCAGAGCTTCTACCGGGAGCGCCGCGAGATCCGGCTATAAAGGCTCCCCCGGGGTCGGCATATCCAACCTTTATATAGACAAGGGAGATAAAGATCCTTCTACCCTGATGAGACTCATGAAGAACGGGGTCTTCATAACAGAGCTTCTAGGCGTTCACACGATAAATACCGTCAGCGGCGATTTTTCGCTTGGAGCGGCAGGCTTCATGGTCGAAAACGGCGCCATCGCCTATCCCATAAGGGGCTTGGCGATCTCAGGCAATCTGTTGGATCTTTTTTCCAAGGTCGATTCGTGCGGGTCTGATCTGCGGTTCATAGGGTCGATCGGCGCGCCGTGTCTTTTAATAAGCGAGATAGAGGCGAGCGGGACATGACAGAAAAGAGCAGGGATGACGAGAAAAGAGTCGAGGAAGCGCTATCACAGAACCCGCTTTTTGCAGGGCTTGAGCCGTTTTACTTCAAGGACCTGATCCCGAAGAGCGAGATACGCGCGTGGCCTGAAGGTACTCAGATAATAACTGAGGGCGACGAAGGCGACTCTGTTTTTTTCATAATATCAGGCAAGGTCAAGGTGACGCTCTACGGCGAAGAGGGCAGGGAGATAGTCCTTGCCGTGCTCGGCGACGGAGACATGTTCGGTGAGATGTCGATAATGGATGACAAGCCGAGGAGCGCCAACGTCGAGGCTGTCTCAGACCTTGAGTGTCTGGTGATAGGAAAGACAGGTTTTCTTGAGTACCTCTCGCGCCACCATAAGGTGTACATGAGGTTTTTCGCCTACCTGACGGGCAGGCTCAGAGACGCAACAAGGAAGATAGGGGGCCTCGCGCTCCTTGACGTCTGCGGCCGTATCGCCCATACGCTTATCGGGATGTCCAAGTCGGGCGAGAACGAAAAGGTCGTCTCGATAGAGAGGCCGACACATGAAGAACTCGCCGCGATGATAGGGTCTTCAAGGGAGGTCGTCTCAAGGGCCTTGAAGAAGATGACGCAGGAAGGGTATATAAAGATCGAGAAAGAGAGGATACTTTTATACATGTCCTGATGTTCCGAGCGGCCTGTGGATAAGTATCTGGCCGCATGATAGCCAGTATTATCGAATCAGGCTATCATATTGAGTTGCAATGATATTTGTCTTGGGTTTATCCGCGAGACACGCAGTCGTTCGTGTGTGTAAAGTATTGTGGGGCGGGTTAGACGAAAGATGATCTTCTCATGATTTAGCTACTTTAGTCTTTGCTTCTAACAAAACCGGGTCATGGCATAGCGAGCCTGACTGAGAGACGACGAGCAGGCATCGGAATTTACTGCGAGCCGGCTCGAAAGCGATGCGAGCCATACCCAAAAGCCACGGCAGTGCGCAAAAGCAAAATCGCTTACTACTAACCCCTCCCGGTCTCCCCATATGGTAAGGGGAAGAGCGCAGACAAAGCTATCTTCTTTCCATGTGACCCCTGTCACCGCCTAATCCGTCTCTTTGATGTAAAACCAGATACGTTCCTAAGCCGTCAGGCACAAAAGAGACCTAAAGACCCTCGTGAGATAGCCGAAAAGTCATAGAGGCGTTTCTATCTGAAGACTATCAGCCGTTGGCCACTGGGGCTAAACGGCTTGACATCAGACATGGCCCTGTGCTACAAAGAGGATTCTCAAAGTCAGGTCTGCCGTAGGAATATTTTCCAAGCTTTTCAACCTATTCCGGTTTTTGTTTGACGGCGGTTATTATCTGCATGCGGCGCTTTGAATCAGGCGGTGATGTTGCAGTTAAGTCGCCTTTCTCTGGCGTCTGAAACCGGTATCACTACAAAACGTCTGTCTTGCCGCTGTCGTCCACAGGCAGACTCGTATTACGGCGCCGGAACTCAACTGAAAAAATAAGATCCAAGGAGGACGTCTATTGGACAAGCGATTCTATACACTTTTCGTTCTGACAAACGACGCTTCCAAGGCCAGGCAGTTCAGGATACCGATAAAGCTCTTCAAGGCCGCTTCCGCTCTCGCTGTCGTCTTCAGTATCGTGCTGGTCTATGTCTTTTTTGATTACGCGAGACTCAAGGCTTCGGATGCGGAGCTATCAGCTATACAAAAAGAGAACATGAGCCAGAAGCTTGAGCTTCAGGGCTTTGCCGCTAAGATCAAGGAGCTTGAGGGGCACTTCGCTAAGCTCAATCTCTTTGACAAGAAACTGCGTATAATAGCCAACATAGATGATCCAAGGCCTACGGGAGGCTCGCCTGATGCCCAGCTTATGGGCATGGGCGGCAACACCGAGACTGCGGAAGATTACTTCAGCACCCCGGGGGCAAAGGTCGGCGCCCTCGTCAAGCAGATGAGCAGCGACATCACCGAGCTTGAGACCAGGGCAAAGACGCAGGAGAACAGCTTTACGGAACTGCAGGAAGAGCTTATGAGGCAGTCCACTATGCTGGCCGCGACCCCTTCTATCTGGCCGTCAAAGGGGTGGGTCACATCAGGGTACGGCGAAAGGACGTCCCCTTTTACCGGATTTCAGGGACTGCACAAGGGGATGGATATAGCCAACCGCGTCGGCACCCCTGTAGTATCTTCGGCTGAAGGTATAGTCGTGCGGGCAGGAGATGATCCTGGTCTTGGCAAGGTTGTCATCATCTCCCACGGGATGGGTCTAAAGACCACTTACGGACATCTCTCCGAGCTGATGGTCAGACAGGGACAGAAGGTCACCAGGGGCCAGCGGATAGCCTCTATGGGCAATACCGGTCGTTCGACAGGGCCTCATCTGCACTACGAGGTCACGCAAAACGGCGTCAGCGTGAACCCGTCAAAATACATACTCGACTGAGTCTGACGCAGCGCTGCCTCAGAGATATGGATAGTCAGGCCTTGCGGCTCGTGCGCAGGGCCTGTTTTTTTTAGCGTCATATCATATCGGCAGGTCTTTAAAAACCCTTGCCCCTTATGTAAAAATCCGTATAATTGAGTAGCTCCTCGGATATGGCTCTGTTGTTGGCCAAGGTTAAATAACAGACAAGGAAAAAGGCGTAAAGGCCCTTTTAACGGTGAGACGATGATAGGCAGTTTCTTGAAAAAGGTCTTCGGCAGCAAAAACGAGCGCGAGATAAAGCGCATACTCCCTCTTGTCGAGAAGGTCAACTCCCATGAACCTAAGATGAAGGCCCTTTCTGACGACGGGATACGGGGCCTTATCGCGGGGTTTAAGCAGGAGGCCGCAAAAGGCAGGCCTCTGGATGAGATACTTCCCGAGACCTTCGCCGCTGTCAGGGAGATGGCATTGAGGCGGCTGAAGATGCGCCACTACGACGTCCAGATCATCGGTGGCGTCGTCCTGCACGAAGGCAGGATAGCGGAGATGAAGACAGGCGAGGGAAAGACCCTTGTCGCCACGCTCCCTCTTGTCTTGAACGCTCTTTCAGGCAAGGGCGCGCACCTTGTCACGGTCAACGACTATCTGGCAAAAAGGGACAGCCATTGGATGGGCGCGCTTTATAACTCGTTAGGCCTTACAAGCGCTGTCATTGGCCACGATTCAAGCTTCCTGTACGATCCGTCTTATACCGAGGGGAAGAGCTTCATACATCTCAGGCCAGTTTCGCGCAAAGAGGCCTACGGCGCTGATATCACCTATGGGACCAATAACGAGTACGGTTTCGATTATCTCAGGGACAACATGAAGTTCTCTCTGGACGAGTATGTCCAGAGGGACCTTAACTACGCGATCGTCGACGAGGTAGACTCCATCCTCATTGACGAGGCGCGTACCCCTCTCATCATATCCGGGCCTACCGAGGATTCCACGGATAAGTATTACGTCATAGACAGGATAATACCGGGGCTCAAGAAAGAGGCCCATTATACTGTCGATGAAAAGGCGCGCCAGGTTCTTCTGACAGAAGATGGCATAAGCAAGGTCGAGGAGTTGCTCTCTATCGACAACCTGTATAACCCGGAGAACATAGAGCTCCTTCATCACGTCAACCAGGGGTTGAGGGCGCACGTCCTTTTTTCAAGGGACGTCGATTATGTCGTCAAGGACGGCCAGGTAACTATAGTAGATGAGTTTACCGGAAGGCTCATGCCCGGAAGGCGCTGGAGCGATGGTCTTCATCAGGCTGTCGAGGCGAAGGAGAAGGTCAAGATAGAAAACGAGAACCAGACCCTTGCCACGATCACTTTCCAGAATTACTTCAGGATGTACGAGAAGCTCTCAGGCATGACAGGCACCGCCGATACCGAGGCCGCGGAGTTCAACTCCATATACACCCTCGACGTCGTGATAATCCCCACGAACAAGCCTACGGCGCGTAAAGACACGATGGACCTCATCTACAAGACCAAGAAGGAGAAGTTCAAGGCGGTCATAAAAGAGATACAGGAGTGGCACGCCAAGGGCAGGCCGATACTCGTCGGCACTATCTCCATAGACGATTCCGAAAAACTCTCCAATATGCTTGTGAGGCACGGTGTGGCGCACCACGTGCTTAACGCCAAACAGCACGAGCGCGAGGCCGAGATAGTCGCTCAGGCGGGCCGTTACGGCTCCGTCACGCTTTCAACAAACATGGCGGGCAGGGGCACGGACATATTGCTCGGAGGAAACCCCGAGTTCATGGCGGTAGCCGAGGCTGGCAAGGACGATTCCACGCCGCAGTACCGCGCCGCTTATGATCAGTCAAAGATCCTTTGCGAAGAGGAAAAACAGAAGGTCCTGGCTATAGGCGGCCTTCACATCATCGGCACTGAAAGGCATGAGTCAAGGCGCATTGACAACCAGCTTCGCGGACGCGCCGGACGCCAGGGCGACCCGGGCTCATCGCGTTTTTATCTCTCGCTGGAAGACGATCTCCTTCGCATATTCGGCTCCGACAGGATAGCCTCGGTCATGGGCAAGATAGGCATGGAAGAGGACGTTCCCATCGAGCACGGCCTCGTCTCAAGGGCCATCGAGAACGCGCAGAAGAAGGTAGAGGCCCACAACTTCGACATGAGGAAAAACCTCCTCGAATACGATGACGTTATGAACCAGCAGAGGGAGATAATCTACAAGTACAGGAAGCAGATACTCTCCCAGAGCGGGCTTCGCGACATGGTCAAGGAGTTCACCTCCGACGTAGCGACGCAGATCATCGAGATACACATCGAGGCAAAGGCGCACCCGGAAGACTGGGACCTCAAATCCGTTGCGGATGCGGCCGCCTCGCAGTACGGAGTGGATCTTGCGACAAACGACCTTAACGGCATAAACCGCAGGGAAGACCTTGCCGCCGCTATAACCGAGAAGGTATGGGTACGCTACAACGAAAAGGTCGCGATCGTAGGCGACCAGGCGTTCGCAGACTTTGAAAAGGTCATCATGCTCCATACGCTTGATACGCTCTGGAAGGACCATCTGCTCTCGATGGACCACCTGAAGGGCGGGATAGGCCTCAGAGGCTACGGCCAGAAAAACCCTCTGCAGGAATACAAGAGAGAGGGTTTCGATATGTTCGTCGAGATGACGGCGAAACTCAAGTCAGATGTTGCGGAGAGGCTCTATAAGGTGCAGATAAAGATGGAGCATGAGCATACTCCGCCTTCTCCGCCGCCGCAGATGGCAAGGCCCAAGGAGCAGAAGGTCACGTACGGCCGGGGGGAAGAGCCCCAAGAGGATGATAAGGCCGAGCCTGTGACACGGCATGGCGATAAGATAGGGCGTAACGACCCGTGCCCTTGCGGCTCCGGGAAGAAGTACAAGAAGTGCTGCGGCGAGGGACATAGCGACGAGGAATAAGGGCCTTGCAGTCGGCTTCTTCGCGGTGTCGGCTTAGTAACGCGCTTTTTAATCTGGTAAGGATAATGCTTTCCCTTACCCGATACAAGTTTTTAAGTATGCAAGTCGATAAGAATTTTATGGATACGCGGATGGGCCGTTATGCTCATACGCGTATCTTACTCTGACAAAGAAATCCGATTGAAAGGTCCTCTATATAATGTCATCTGAAAAAATCGTCGATCTATTGAAGGTGCAGGGCTTCAGGGCCTCCGGCGTCTCTTGCGGGATAAAAAAGAACGGGAAGCGAGATCTTGCGCTTATACTGAGCGACGTGCCAGCCCGTGTTGCGTCTCTTTTTACAACGAACAAAGTAAAGGCCGCGCCTGTCCTCATAGACATGGAAAGGGTCAAGAAGGGGGGCATCCGCGGCGTCATAGTCAATAGCGGCAACGCAAACGCCTGCACCGGAAAAAAAGGGTACTCGGATGCCCTTAAAATGACCGCTCTTGCCGAGAAAGCGTTAGGCCTTGATAAAGGGAGTATCCTTGTTTCTTCTACCGGCGTTATCGGCGTGCCGCTGCCTGTTGAGAAGGTCGAGGCAGGGATGAAGGACCTCATCGAGGGTCTGAGCTATGATGGCCTGCCTGATGCAGGCGAAGCTATAATGACGACGGACGCCTTTATGAAGACCGCGTCGGCCTCGGCTGTGATAGGCGGCAGAAAGGTGACGATCGCCGGTATAGCCAAGGGCGCTGGGATGATATGCCCGAATATGGCAACGATGCTCGCTTACTTCGTGACCGATTGCGACGTGCCTGTAGCGGCGCTTAGAAAGGCGCTCAAAGAGGCTACCGACCTTTCTTTCAACTCTATAATAGTCGATAACGACACATCTACGAACGATACCTCCATGATATTTGCCAACGGGCTTGCAGGCAACAGGCCTGCAAGGTGCGGCACGCCGGAGTACCAGCGGTTCGTGAGGCTCCTTACAGAGGTCTCTACAAGGCTCGCGCACATGATCGTAAAAGACGGTGAGGGCGCGACGCGTTTTATTGAGATCAAGATAAAAAGGGCGGCAAGTGATAAAGACGCACGGCTTGCCGGGCGCACCATGGCAGAGTCGTTTCTGGTGAAGACCGCGTTTTTCGGCGGCGACCCGAACTGGGGCCGTATCATGGCCGCCATCGGAAAGGCGGCGATAAAGATGGACGAGTCGAAGACGGATATAATATTCAACGGTGTCCATGTCGTGAAAAACGGCTTGGACACAGGGATGGAAAAAGAGGCTGCGGCCGCGATAAAGGTGCGGGAGGTCGTAGTCACGGTAGATCTAAGGATGGGCAAGGGGACTTCGACGATCTGGACTACGGACCTTTCATACGAGTACGTAAAGATAAATTCCGCTTACAGGACATGAGGCGGCAGGGAGGCTCAGATGGGACTTCTCGGCAAAGAGGCTGACAGGTGGTTGAGGCAGGCTGAAAATGATTTGAAAGCGTCTGAATGGTGCCAGCAGGGCGGCTTTTTCGCACCTGCTTGTTTTATGGCGCAGCAGGCCGCGGCAAAGTCGTTGAGGGCGTTTCTGTATATCAACAAGGAAGACGCGAAGGAGACGCGCTCAGTAGCCGACCTCCTCGACAGGGCCATGACGTACGAAGAGTCCTTCAAGTCTTTTGTAGGCAACTCTACGTCCCTTGACATCTATTACAAGACTGCAAGATTCCCTGACGCGCTGCCTGGCGGCATACCGGCTGAGGTCATAGCAAGGAAGGACTCTGTAGACGCCATCCGACAGGCCTCTGACATAATCGCGATGGTCGAAAAGACCCGGAAGAACGATCTGCCTGAGACGTTTTAGACTAAGGTAGCGGCTCTATACCCGAAGGCTCACTACGGGAGCGGTAGCTTTGCCTTGCCGTTAAACAAAACCCGGGTCATGGCGTAGCGAGCCTGACTGAGAGACGACGAGCAGGCATCGGAATTTTCTGCGAGTCGGCTCGAAAGCGATGCGAGCCATACCCAAAAGCCACGGCAGTGTGAAAAAGACACAGTGGCCTAGAGGGGTGGTTTGAAAAGCCCTGAAGTAGCAATGGCGGGTGTGACCCGCCTTACCATTTGGCTCGAAAGCGTAGCGAGCCATACTAAAAAGCCACGGAAGTTCGCAAAAGAAGATCAACTAACAGACAACCGTAGAGCTATCTTCAGGCAACTTTGCTTTAAACCTCCACGCAGGAGATATTTTGTCAGAGACGGATATAATCCTCGCCCTGATCGTCTTCCTGTTCGGGGCTGTCATCGGAAGCTTCCTTAACGTCTGCATACACAGGATCCCGCGCGGGCTTTCTATAGCTTCGCCGCCTTCCAGGTGCCCGAGGTGCGAAAGACGCATACCGTTTTATGATAACATCCCGATAATCAGTTATATTCTTCTTAAGGGCAGGTGCAGGTCGTGCGCCGAGCCGTTCTCCGCCTTGTACCCGTTCGTCGAGGCCTCTACAGGCGTCTTCGCCGTTCTGCTCTTTCTGAAGTTCTCTTTGACTCCGGAGTTTTTCGTATACTCCGTCTTCGTCGCCTCTCTGATAGTAATAACCTTCATAGACCTTGAGTTGCAGATAATTCCAGATGTGATAAGTCTGCCTGGCATTGTCGTAGGTTTTGCGGCCTCGTTTTTCCTTATCAGCCCGGGCGTATGGGGTTCTATTATCGGCATCGGCCTCGGCGCAGGCATCCTTCTCGGCATAGCCGCGGCGTATATGCTTGTCGCCGGTAAAGAGGGGATGGGGATGGGAGACGTCAAGATGCTCGCTATGATAGGGGCGTTTCTCGGCTGGCAGGGCGTTATCCTGACGCTTCTTGCCGGTTCGCTCTTCGGCGCCTTGATCGGCGGCGGCTTGATGTACTTCAAGGGCAAGGGTTCCGGGCATGCCATCCCGTTCGGGCCGTTCCTGGCTCTCGGCGCTCTGCTGCACCTCTTTCTGGGGCCTGAGATAATATCCTGGTACATCGACATGGTAGTCGGATAGCCTCTATCCGGCCTGGGGGCGCTAAGTGCGTTTTAAGAGATCATATCTCGGCATACGGGGCCAGCTCATCGCGGGCATCGTAGTGACAACGATTGCCGGCATAGGCCTCACAGGGCTCCTTGGCATAAAGATAGCCGAGAATACCGCTGTCTACTCCAGGATATCCGAGGCAGGCAATATCACGAGGATAATATCGACCTCTGTCAGGCAACAGCCGCCCGGTGACGCCGTGCGTTTTATCCAGTCGGCGCTTATGGGTGCGGGGATACGGGATATCCGCGTAAGAGATGTATCAGGCAGGATCATTTTGAGCGAAGGCGCTGTTATCTCTGAAGAAGGCGAGGTCCTTTTCTCAGACCCGGCTTTGACTGTCATGCGCATAGGCGGCGGCTGGTTTCAAGGCGCCGGCAGGGCGCTTTTTATTTCAGCCCCGTTAGGCTCAGGCCGGGAACGGTTAGGGACTCTTGAGTTTTCAGTCCCTCTGAGCGAGATACAAAAGAGCATGGCAGGGGTCAGAAGGTTCTTCGTAGTCTACGCTCTCCTGGACTCCATAATAATAATAGGTCTTGGCATATACTTTCTCTCACGCTCTGTAATAGGCCCGGTAAGAAAACTCGATGAGGCGGCAAAGAGGATCTCAGGCGGCAAGCTCGGTGAGAGGGCTGAGGTCACCGCTGATAACGAACTCGGAAGCCTCTCCCGCTCATTTAACTCCATGGCCGGGAGGCTCGAAGAGGAGATCAAGTCCCTTGAGAGGTTGAACCTCGAGCTTCTGGCCGCTCAGGAAGAGCTTACGCGCGCCTCAACGCTTGCCGCCGTAGGCCGCCTCGCCTCAGGGATCGCCCACGAGATAGGAAATCCGCTCGGGGCTGTCAAGGGATACCTTGATATACTTTTCAAAGGTGTCGCAGACAAGGCGCAGGAGGCCGAGATAATAGAGAGGGCTTCAAGAGAGGCGGCAAGGATAGATTCTATCGTAAGAGAGTTCCTAGACGTAGCTCGTCCTGCCCCAAGGCCTGATGAGCCGGTCGATGTGAACCCTGTTTTGCTGGGCGCCATCTCTGCCGCCTCTGTAATGGCTGAGTTCAGTTCGGTAGATATAAGAAAGGACTTCGCAACAGGGATACCGCCTGTCATGGTGGAGGACGGCAAATTGAGACAGGTATTCATGAACATACTGGTAAACGCCGCTCACTCCTTCGAGGGGTGCAAAGGAACGAGGCTGATAACCGTAGAGACAGGCACCCAGAAGAGGCCTTATGAGAGGGGCGTACGCAGGAGGCGTGATGACGCACCTGTCGTGCCGGAGAGCGGTGCCTTTTCTGACAGAGAGAGGCTCTACGTGACCGTCAGATTCACTGACAACGGCTGCGGCATCGACGCTATTACCGCAGGCAGGGTCTTTGAGCCGTTTTTCACGACGAAGGGGCCGGGGCGCGGCACCGGGCTAGGGCTCTTCGTCTCGCAGTCCATTATAAAGGCCTATGGCGGCGAGATCGAACTGGCATCAACAGATGGCGCAGGTTCGGTCTTTACCGTTATACTGCCATGCGCCGATGGGGTCCTGGATAGATGAGGATACTGGTCATAGACGACGAAGAGGCGATGCGCCACATGCTCGGCATCCTTTTAAAGAGAGAGGGCTGGGACTACGCCGCCTTCGATGATGCGTCCAAGGCCCTTTCAGCGCTTGAAAATGACGACTTTGACTTCGTACTTTGCGACATAAAGATGCCGGGCCTCGACGGGTACGGCTTTTTGAAGGCTTTGAAGGAAAGGTCGATCGGCAAGACGGTAATTATGATGAGCGCGTACGGTACGATGGATAGCGCCATAGAGTGTATGAAGCTCGGGGCCTATGACTACATATCCAAGCCGTTTAAGTCTGACGAGGTTATCATCACTCTTAAGAAGGCCCTTGAGAGAGAGAGACTCAAGAGCGAGAATGCGAGGCTCAAGGCCGAGGTATCGAAGGAATACGCCCCGGCCTCCATCATAACCCGGGACGCAGCTATGTCAGCTATCCTCGACCTCGTTAGAAAGGTCGCTGATTATGATTCCCCTGTACTCATTACGGGTGAATCCGGCACCGGCAAAGAGCTTGTGGCTCGCGCGCTCCATTACCGGGGTTGCAGGGCGGACGGGCCTTTTGTGGCTGTCAACTGCGGGGCGATACCTGCCCAACTCCTCGAAAGCGAGCTCTTCGGCCACGTCAAAGGCGCGTTTACCGATGCGCACAGGGCGAAGCAGGGGCTATTTCATGAGGCGAACGAGGGTACGATATTCCTTGATGAGATAGGCGAACTTCCGCATGAGCTTCAAGTCAAGCTCCTGAGAGTCCTTCAGGAGGGCGAGGTAAGGCGCGTAGGCGATACAAGGTCTGTAAAGATCGACGCAAGGGTCGTAGCCGCTACTATCAGAGACCTGAAGGCTGAGGTAGAAAAGGGCTCTTTCAGGGAAGACCTCTACTACAGGCTAAACGTCATAGATATAAAGGTGCCGCCGCTAAGGAAGAGAAAGGCGGATATCATCCCGCTTGCGACGCACTTCATCGAAAAATACGCTAAAATGTTCGGTAAGCCGCTTAAGTCCCTATCAGAAGAGGCTTTAAGAGCGCTTGAGGGGTATGAGTGGCCCGGAAACGTCCGCGAGCTTGAAAACGCCATAGAGCGAGCGATGATCCTCGAAGATACGCCGATGATCAGGGGTGAGTCGCTGCCGGTATATTCCCACGCAGGGACGCTAGGCCGCCAAGGGCCTGACGATGACCTTTCCATAAAAAAGGCCTCGGAGTCTATCGAGCGTGAACTGATCAAAAAGGCGCTTGAAAAGACGCACAACAACAAGACCCGGGCGGCGCTCCTATTAGAGATAAGCCACAGGGCGCTTCTTTATAAGATAAAGAGCTACGGGCTTGACAGGCCTTGATAGGTCTCAACCGTCATCAGGTGATCAAGGTTATCGGAGAGTAATTTTACAAGCGTTTTCCCCGGTTTTTCCACGTTATGGAGGATATGGTGTATAGTATCTTTAATCTCTCCATTTTTGAATCCATGAGATATCCGGTGATAGTAAAAGATAAGCCAGTCTGACGTTTTTTGGCAGCTAAAAATTGCATAACTACGCAAAAAGTAGCCGATCTGGCCTTGTTGTCAATAGAAAATCTCAATAAAAACGAACGGTTGTTTTCTGGCATGGCTGTTGCATATTTATCTTGTCAGGATACTGCTTACGCTATACAGCTGATGAATGGGGTGTGAAGTGCGAAGAGGCTATAATAAAACGGTTTCAGGGAAAGGGTCGAAGGGTTTTACACTTGTCGAGGTCCTTGTGGTCGTGGCGCTTATCGCCACCATGCTGGCTATCGGCGTGCCTTCGATCATCTCTCAGATGTCTCACCTGAGGCTCACCCGCTCGGTAAGAGAGGTCTCTGTAGAGCTTTCCGCCGCAAGGCTCAAGGCCATCGCGTTTAACAGGCGCGTAAGGGTCGCCTTCAACGTATACGGAGGCACCCCTTTGGACGATTACAGGATAAACCTCTATGACAGCGGTACAAGCACATGGTCTGCCGACCCTACAAGGCCTCTTATTCGCCTGAAGTCGGCCATACGCATAACAAGTCCGGGCGGGTCTTTCAACGTCGATTTTTTCGCGAACGGGACAGCCTCTCCGACCTCCGTATGCATTACCAATACGGCAAAGGCTGGAGATCAGATGAAGGTGACGGTTCAAGGTTCTACAGGCATGGTGACTATCACCACGGGGTGTTGACGAGGGGGCCAGGTGATGCAAGGGCAAGAAAGTTTTGTTTTAACAGGATCGGCAGGCTCTCAGAAGGGGTTCACCCTTATCGAGGTGCTTGTCGCCATCTCGATCCTCACTATAGGGATACTCGGCATAGCCGGGCTGATGGGGACCGCGGTGAAGTCGTCAAGTTTCAGCCAGACGATGACGCAGGCGACTAACCTGGCTGAAGACAGGATAGAGGCGCTCCAGGAGATAGATTTTAACAACATCCAGTCTACCGATCTCGTCGGCAGGGTGGAGCTTCAGAGGAATTGCTCTCAGACAAGCGCCCTTGTAAGCAGGCCGGTATATACATGCGTTCCGATAAATACCGTTACGTATGACAACAAGGTCTATACCTGGACGTACACCGTGACATACGTCGACCTTGATAACAGCGGGACCGCCAACCCCGGCTCCGACGGTCTCAAAAGGCTTGACGTGACGGTGACGTGGACGGATGTATGGAACAACCCCAAGACAACGACGCTGACAACCTTAAGGACAAGAGGATAGCATGGAGAGCATACTCAAAAAACGCTCAAGGAAGGGACAAGGCGGCTTCACCCTTGTCGAGGTCCTCATGGCGGTCTTTATAACCGGTATCATCGCCATCGGCGTATATTCGGTCTATAACACCTTTTACAGGCAGAGCGACAGGCAGGACAAGGCGCTCGAAGCCCAGCAGAACGCAAGGGTCGCAATAGGGCTGATGGAAAGGGAGCTTGTCAACGCAGGCTACGCCGCAGGCACGCCGGATATAATCACAGAGGCTACTGCTACGTCGATCGAGTTCATCTATTCAGACCCTTCCACCGACCCTGCCGAGAGCCCGACCGCCGGAAACAGGTTGCAGGTAAGGTACGGCCTCCAGACTACCGGAAGCGTGCAGTACCTCGTAAGGAAGGCTGATAACCTCTCTACAGCTTCCACAGGTTCTACTGACGACGTCATACCGTACGTCCAGTCCATGACCCTTACGTATCATGATATAGACGGCAACGTTATAGCGGATACGACAACTCAGCCGAACCGCAACACGATCAAGTTCGTCACGGTTTCTATCGTCGCCCAGTCTAAGCCTGAACCGGGCAGGAACCCCAAGGTCTTCACCGTCGAGACGCACATAAGGCTGAGAAACATAGGCATCGGGCAGACATCCGTTGACGCTACTCCTCCATCCGCGCCGCTTGGCATACAGGTGAGGGACCCGGGTCAGTGCGAGAGGCTCAAGGTCAAATGGACCGAGAACACCGAGGGCGACATCATGGGCTACCAGCTCTTTTTCGGTACCTCTTCAGGCGCCTATACCGGCATCATCAACATACCGCTTACAGTGCTCTCTTCCACGAACTATGCCTGCGTGAGGGCCTCCGGTTCTATCGAGTGCACAATATTTCCAAATAACCCTGTCTTTGCGTATACGCAGTCGACCGCAGTCTCAGGCACGACCTATTTTGTCGCTTTAGAGGCGTATGACAACAGCCTTAACAGGAGCGCGTTTTCAGCGGAAGTCAGCGGGGACCCGTCCCCGAGCAGCGCTGTTTTTGATGCCGGGTCAGATGATTCGACTATAAACCCGATTAAGCCCGTAGCTGTCACAGGATTTACCGGCACGGACGGCCCTTCTGACGGGTCGGTGACGCTCAACTGGTCGGCGTATGATCTCGCGTCGTCCCCTGACGTTACAGGGTTCAGGGTCTACAGGTCCCTTTCGCCTTTTGCCGCCTACCCTATAGACCCGAACCTTGCGGGCATCGACTGGATAGCAGGCGAGCCTTTGAGCGGCAAGCCTGAGATAGCCAAGTCGGCAACGACCTATACTGACAGCGGTCCGAACCTTGTCGGTTGCACGAAATATTATTACGCTATAGCCCCTGTCAACTGCGATCCGACTCTTATAACCGACGACGGCGGAGATCCGGCCTCGAAAAAGTATATAGCCTCTGACTATGCCGTAGCATACGGCGACGGAGTCGGCGTTGAGGTGGATTCTCCTTCAGGGGCCGATACAGCACCGCCTGATACTGCTATTCCGGCCGCGCCTGCCGCGTTTGACGCTCGCGCCGGTTGGAAGAGGGTTGCGATAGCGCTTACTCAGCCCTCTGATATCGATCTCTACCAGACGTGCATATACGCGAACCAGGGCGCAGCGTATCCGGCGCTTCTAGGTACAAAGGACGCGATCGGGTGCTTTAACCCTTCTTCAGGGATAAAGCTATTTGAATCAGACGGCGCCCTTAATACCGGCGAGGTGCCGATCAGCGGCTCAACGTCGTTCTGGCATAACTCCATGACAGTCCTCACATCCAGCCCGAACCTTGCCGAGACAGGCGTATATTCGTATACCGCAGTATCGTTCGACCTTTGCGGCAACGGTTCACCGGCATCTTCAGCTCAGGCTACTACGACCCTTTGCGGCGAGGACCCTCCGGTACTGCCTGACGTAGACTCATTCGGCTATGGTCAGGCGGCCCCGGGCAAGCCTCCGGCAGTCTCAGGCGTGACAGGCGCCGGGTGCGGCGGGGAACCCGAGTCGATCGATCTCGCGTGGACAGGGGTATCGAGCAACATCTCGGCATCTTCATCCGAGTTCAATCCGTATGACCTCGCAGGCTACAGGATATTCAGGGGTACGGACGCTACGGACTGGAGCGGCGCGACACTTCTAAATGAGACCGCTCCGTTCTGGGGGACCGCGTACAGCGACGCTAATTCAACGGACGGCGGGCCTTACTACTACAGGGTCGTATCGACCGATTGCCCTTATGAGAAGAACAACCCTGCTGCAGGCATTGTCAGGGCTGATATGAGCAGCGGCTACTTAAGGTCCGCGCAGTACGGCCCTATATATCCCGGCAAGATCTCAAGGGATGAAAAATGCACAGGGGCCGGTTCCTGCACCAAGGACGACCACAGGGAGATCCTCACAGGCGTGACCCTGTCTGCCAGTAACACGTCTACGCCGTCAACGTCTTTTTATCACAACACCGTGACGATGTTCTTCGAGAACACGAGCGGGTCTACAATGACCATACAGGGCGCCTCTGTCAGCTGGGTCAACTCCTCGGCGCTCCTTCGCGAGGTCAAGATCGGCGGAGGTAGAGGTGGCGTCGGCCAGACTACTACGAGCATAGGCTCCGGCAGCACGACCCCTGTCGTAGGCAACCCTCCGTACACTAGCGCAGTTGCCAACATAGCCCTTACTGCCGCCCAGATACCGGCGCTCGTCAGGTACGTCCCTATTACATTCGAGTTCAAGGATTCCGTCGGGACGAAGAACGTCGATATGAGGGATGACCAGCTCCTTGTTACCCTTAACGTCAGAAACGATTCTACCGGCACAACGACTTGCATGTCGTATATGACCGTCTCGCTTGCCCAGGAGGGCGTGATAGTGCCCTACGGCCCGTCCATCAGCGCCGCGCAGCAGGACAAGCCGACGAGCCCGACCTTCGGGTACGCTGTGCCTGGCCCGACAGGCCTTAATACCGTGCCATCAGGCACCAACGGCTCTATCGTCGTAGACGCAGGCTCGTCAGTAACGGTATCAGCGTCCATCGAAGGGCTTACCACGAACCCTGTCACAGGCCTCAAGGTGCCTGTCTCATCTGCTACGCTCTATTACGTAGCGACCCTAAAGACCGTGACAGTCGCGCCGACAAGCGGCTATACGTCGGTTGCCATGACGAATACGAGCGGTAACACCTGGAGCGGCAACGTACCGTCGAATGACAACAAGCGCGTCTGGTACTACATCGTCGCAAACGACCTTGACGGCAACTTCGACAGGGACCCTGAGATAGCGCACGGTGCGTACGTCTATGACCAGAAGACGTTCAGTATATGCGATGTGACGCCTTCTACTCCTACGGGCTTCGTTGCCTTGAACCCGACGTTCGACTTCACGGTTGACCTCTCATGGATAGCGGTGACGACGTACACCGGAGGCTCTGCGCTTGACGCCTCTGATGCGATAACCTACCGCATATTCAGGAACGGCACTCAGATAGTAGCGTCCCAGGCAGGCACGACTTACACTGATACAGTGCCTTCGAGCGGCATATACACCTATACGGTGATGGCGAGAAACGCCTGCGCAAGCCCTTCTCCCAAGGAGAGCGCTGTAGCCACTACAGCGGCATGCGGCGGATCTTCGGCGTCAGCGACCCTGACTGTCACTCCGACCTCCATATTCAGGGGCGAGAGCTACACAGTCAACATTGTCGACTGCTACGCGCTCACAGGCCCGACAGGCCTCTATTATACCTCGCAGGAGACGATAAACCTGACGTCCGGGTTCACAGGCTTTAACAACACCAGCACCGGAGGCGGCAGTTACGCGCCGCAGATAACCGAGACAGGGCCGGCTACCGCGACCTTTAATACTACTGTCACAACGACCAGCAGCTCGTCTGATCCGACCAAGCTCCTGACGCTTGCCACTGACACGGTTACTGTCACGTATCCGTTCGCGACGCCGTCTACGAGGACCGTAAGCGTGGTCGTCGACCCGTGCACCAATACGCCTAATGCTCCTACAGGCCTTACCGGGACCGTCTCAGGGCAGAACATCACGCTTAACTGGACGGCGGTAACGCAGAACACGGATAGCTCCGCCATAACCGACCTTGCTGGGTACAGGGTATATGAGAAGGTCTGCGCCAAGAACAAGCCGAACTGCACAGGCGCGGATATAGTGACCGACTGGTTCTTAAGGACGTCTGCGGCATCAGGCACCACTACGGCCACTGTGAACGCCGACAACGGCGCTATCAACCAGAGGATCTACTACTTCAAGACTACGGCGATAGATTCATGCTCTACTGTTAAGGAGAGCGGGTACTCCAACGTATGGAACGAGACGAACTAAGGGGCTCACATGTTCAGAAAAGATGATGGCGGCGAGAAGGGCTTCGTACTGATACTGGCGCTCGTGACGATGGTCGCGATGACGCTCATAGGCGTAAGCCTTGTCTCCAATATGACGACCGATATCCAGCTGTCACGGAACGAGCGCGAGTCGAAGATCGCCTTCCAGCTCGCAGAGGCCGGCGTAAACGAGGCGATTTCCAGACTGCACCTTCCAACGCTGGCCGACCCCAGGTACGTCGGAGAAAAGACCACCGATGCCGGCTACAGGACGACCGGATGGGCGGGCTATGTTTTCAATTCCGATGTTGCCGTAATAGGCACGCTTGGCAGCGGCCAGAGCTACGCGGTCATTGTCAGGTATCTCGGAGAGTCCAATACCGAGGGGTTCTGCGATGACAACGACGTGACCAATACGTCATTGACTGCGGCTGTCCCTCCGGCCTCTTGTGATGAGACCCCGGAAGAGGTCGCGATGTACGGCAGGGACTTTAATATCGACGCGAGCGTGACAAGCATAAGTTACGGCAGGCTGCCTATCTATCACATAACCTCGACAGGGACAGTCAACAGTACGACAAGGACCGTTCATGCCTATGTCGGCGGAAGCTCTCTTAACACCGATACTGAAGCGGGCATCAATACGAACAGTACTATCACCTGGAACGGCGGGGATTGCACTACGTCTGTCGCGCCTGCCGGCAGTTGCAAGGAGACGCAGGCCAATGACTACCCGACATATCTCGGCGAAGACCTGACGACGACCGTCAGGGACATGGCCGATGAGCAGCACCAGTGCTCAACAGGCACTTGCAGCGGAGCCGGTGATGATATACCCTCTAACGGTCAGCTTGATACTGTCGTGGCGGATTGGGGCGACGCAGCTGGCAATAGCAACTCGACATTTTTATATATAGACAACCCAGGGCGTCAGGTAAAGATGACGGGCCTTGTCGGAAGGGGCATACTGATAGTGACGGGTGATCTTGATCTTGCCGGTAATGTCACTTATGAAGGGCTCATATATGTCCTCGGCCAGTTGACGATAAGCGGCGGCGGCGCTACCGTTAAGAATATCACCGGAGGGATAATGGCCCGCGACGTGGTAACCTTGAACGGCAGTAATCTCACGGTCGCGTACGACCAGGCGACGCTTCTCGATGTTGCCAGACAGCACAGCTCGTCAGCAATGATAGTCTGGAAGAGGCTGTAGGCAAAGAGTACAGCTTGTCTCGTTTTACGGCGCGCCCCGATTAGAAGGGGCGCGCCGTTTTTTTTGCCGGTAACCTGCTAAGGCGGTTCACACCCGCCAAATGTTTTTCTTTTGCGAGCCCTTGTGCGCTTTTCGGGTATGGCTCGAACGGCCCTTGTAAGAAATATCTATCTGACTCCGGCTTTGCACTTAGGTGCGTCTTTTTGGGTATGGCTCCCTTCGCTGTCGGGCCGACTCGCAGAAGAAACAGATGCCTGCTCGTCGGCCCTCCTTTATGCTCATTCCACCATACCCGGGTTGTTTCAAGACAAAGATAAAGCAACTTCGTCTGCCGGGTTTTGTATCAAGGCAAAGGCCAAATTCAAAGGCTGGGAGTCTTGTCCTTACTCCTCCCATTATTATAAGGGGAGGCCGGGAGGGGTTAGCAGTAAGCGGTGTTTATTTTGCGCACTTCCATGCGCTTTTCGGGTATGGCTCGAACGGCCTTTGTAAAAAACATCTATCTGATTTCAGCTTTGCACTTGTAGTGCGCAAAAGAAGCAGCGGCCTTGTGGGGTAGTTCTGAATGACTGAGTTACTTGGAGCCTTTTAATTTCGCGACCATGCAATATTGCATGGTCGTGGCAGTTAAACAAACCCCGGGTCATGGCGTAGCGAGCCTGACTGCGAGTCGGCACGAAAGCGAAGCGAGCCATACCCGAAAGCCACGGCAGTGTGCAAAAGAAGCAGTGGCCTGGAAGAGTTGTTATGAAAGACTAAAGAGCGCAGAACCACCTCTCCCAGTTCCTCCTTGTGAAGGAGGGGAGCACAGAGGCGCACTCCACTGCGCAAAAGAAAAACCGGCTGATACACCCATTCTGTCATAAAATGCACGTCACTTTTTTTTCGGTTTGCGACCTGCGTCACATAGCCGCGGAACATTATCTGGTATCTTTAAAAAACCGGGAGATTCTTCCTCAGGTTTTTTTTAGCTCTTTTCTAATTATATATAGTTATAGGCAATTATGAAAAATGGTTGACAACTTCATATTATTGGAATAGAGTTTACGCAGAGTCGGTAAAATTGACTTTCATGCCTCCATAATTCATTTAAGATTATGCCTTTAGCCTCCGATGTGACTTTAGTGCTTGCGCAATTATGAAAAATAATCTAAAGAAGATACGGGAAGCGATGCTTCTCAGCAAATCAGAGCTCGCCAGGAAGGCCGGCATATCCACTCTAACGATCGACAGGATCGAGAAGGGCTATCCATGCAGGGTCGATACCAAGCGAAAGCTTATACACGCCCTGGGGTTCAAAATCTCCGAAAAGACAAAACTCTTTTTGGACTAAGAGGTTTATAGATGGATCTTTCCTTTTTAAGCCTTCCTTTTCTGAAGAAAAAAGATACTGTCGCGCTTGACATCGGCTCCAACTCCGTCAAGCTCGTGCAGATGGTCAGGTCCAAGAAGGGTTGGGAGCTGTTAAAGCTCGGTATGGCCGCCCTTCCGCCCGAGGCTATAGTCGACGGCTCGATAATCGACTCGATGACGGTCACAAGCACCATCAAGGACCTTGTGAAGGAGCACGGTGTCAAGGTCAAGGACACGGTATCATCCCTTACCGGACATTCGGTCATCATAAAGAAGGTGAGCTTTCCGGCAATGACCGAAGACGAGCTTGCCGAATCGATCCAGTGGGAGGCCGAGCAGTACATACCCTTCCCGGTCGCCGACGTCAACATTGATTTTCAGATACTCGGTTCGGACACAGAGGGCAGGGGCCAGATGGACGTCATGCTCGTGGCCGTGAAGAAGGACGTCATAAACGACTATACGAACGTCATCAGAGAGGCAGGCCTCAACCCTGTTGTGATAGACGTCGATTCTTTCGCCCTTGAGAACATGATGGAGATCAACTATCCGGTGACGCCTGGCGAGAATATCGCAATGGTGAACGTCGGCGCCTCCATCACCAGCATATCTATCGTCTACGGCGGCCTCACCATATTCACCCGCTCCATTCCGATGGGAGGCAACCAGTTCACGGAAGAGATGCAGAGGCAGTTGAACGTCAGCTTCAAGGACGCCGAAGATATGAAGACCGGCAAGAAAGAGGCCGCGGAGCCTGACGGACTTCTCTCGGCCATCGAGTCAGTATCTAACAACCTCGCGTTCGAGGTCAAAAGGTCTCTCGACTTTTTCCTCGGCGGGGCGCAGGGCTCTTACGTCAACAAGATATATCTGAGCGGCGGCGGCTCAACCATTGCCGGGCTTCGCGAGATGATGCAGGAGAAGACCTCTATTCCGGTCGACGTGGCCGACCCATTCAAGAACATAGAGGCCGACGCCAAGCAGTTCGACAAAGAGAGATTGAAACTGGTCGCCCCGTACTTCGGCGTGGCCGTAGGCCTTGCCACAAGGAGGTTTGCAGATAGATGATCCGCATAAACCTTCTGCCCGTCAGGGCCGCAAAGAAAAAAGAGTCCTTGAGGTTTCAGCTCACGGTGGCCGGCCTCGTGTCCTTCCTTGTCTTCGTAGTCATGATGGCCGTTTATATCTCCAAACGCAGCGAGGCGTCGAATCTTGATGAAGACCTCTCCAGGGGTAATGTCGAGCTTGAGGAATTAAAGAAAAAGATCGGCGAACTCGACAAGATAAAAGAGCAGAAGAGGATAGTAGAAGAGAAGCTCAACGTCATAAGGAGCCTTGAGGCCGCCAAGACCGGTCCTGTGAACCTTTTTGCAAGGGTGGGCGGAGCTATACCGCCGACCGCGTGGCTTTCTTCCATAAAAGACGAGGGCGCAATGGTAGTGCTCAAGGGTTTTGCCGCAGATGACGAGGTCGTTGCGGACTTCATGAGGGGCCTCCAGAAACACAAGGAACTCGGGAACGTTGAGCTAGAGGTCGCCCAGCGGACTATCGAGAAGGAGACCGGCTCGGATGTGGTCGGCTTCACCATAAGGCTTGAGAAGAAGGTTGAAAAGCCCAAGGAGAAAGAGAAGCCCGGCAAGAAGAAGGAGAAGAAGCAGTGATACCCCTGAAGATAAATCTCGAATCCGTGATGAAGCTTCCTCTTCAGAAGAGGGTGCTGATACTCGCCGGCGTGAACGTGATCATCATCGCGCTCATCTTCTGGCTGCTTGTCCTGCCAAAGCACGAGGAGTCTGCGAACCTTAAGGTGCGCCTCGCGGACCTGACTATCAGATTGAACGAGAGCAGGGCGATAGCCTCCGACATACCGAAGTTCCTGCGCGAGAAAGAAGATATGGAAAATATGCTGAAGGCCGCTGTCGCCCAGCTTCCGAACGACAAGGAGATACCCGATCTGATCGAAAGCATCAGTAGGGCAGGCGTCAAGTCCGGGCTGAAGGTGCTTCTCTTCAGGCCTTCCGCCGAGGTCCCCAAGGGCTTCTACGCCGAGGTGCCTGTGACTATGTCCGTGGAAGGCAGGTTCGAGAGCCTCTATGAGTTCAGCGCGAAGGTCGGCGAGATGCCGAGAATAGTCAATATAGCCGGGATGGACATAAACTCGACCGGACACAAGAACAGGGTCCCGATGCTCAAGGCCAACTTCGTGGCAACGACCTTCAGGTTCATACCGACTCCAGCGCCTGAGGAAGAGACGAGGAAATGATGGAAATAAGGTATAAGATGATGATAGCGGCGCTCTGCCTGCCGCTCCTTCTGGTCTCTTGCGGAAAGGAAGAGGCTACGCAGGCCCAAGCACCGAAGCAGGCCGCCCATGCAGGCAAGGCGCAGGCGGCAGCCGGGCAGGGAATCGAAACAGCCGCCGCTCTTCATGTGACAGCAGAGCATCCGGCCAGAAACCCGTTCCAGAGTCATATCGTACTTATGAAGGGCGCTGAGGCCGCCGTTAAGAAGGTGGTCAAAGGGCCGCTCGAGTGCTGTGAGCTGAGCCTCTTCAGGCTTATGGCTGTTGTAAGCAGCTCTGAGAACTCCTTTGCGCTCGTGCTGTCGCCTGATTCCAAGAGGTATGTCATACGCCGCGGCGATAAGATCGGGTCGAATGAAGGCAAGGTCATTAAGATCGGCAACAACAAGGTTACCGTCAGGGAGCCTAATAAGGACGAGAAGGGCAACATCCTGTCGACGACTGACACGGAGATGACCCTGCCGACTGAAAAAGCAAATGAGCGCGTCCCTGGCAGAAGGTAGCTGCGGCTGCGGTTTCGCCCCTGAGCGCGGTTTTACAAGCGACAGGGTGTTTTTAAAATAGTAGTCAGACAGCGATACGGAGGACTGTATGCGTAATCCAGATAATAGATTCAGGCTCGGGCTTGCCGGCATCATACTCGGCGGGGCCGTGGTCCTTACAGGATGCGCCTCGACAGGGCCCAAAGGCAACGAAGGGCCAAAGAGCGCCGCCGAACAGAAGGTAGCGGCAGAGCCTGCGAAGCAGGCGGCTTCTGTCGAGTATATAAACGTCGTAGGCGACGGAGACCGCGTAATGATCGGCGCGTCTGCTTCCATCAAGTACACGGCCTTCAAGCTCTCGGACCCTTCGAGGCTGATCATAGATATGCCCGGAGTCGATCTGGCCAAGATAGATTCGGCCATCAAGGTCGATAACGATTTTCTCAAAGAGATCGTCTCGGTAAGCTACGGCGCCTCTAAAGAGATAGGCCGCATCACTATAAGCCTGAAAGACGGCGTAGAGCACGAGGTGAGGTCAGGCGATAAGTCGATACTAGTCTCCCTTAAAAAGAGCGAGGTTCCGACCGTTGACGCAAATGCATCGGCCATGAAGGCGGCTTCTGCTGAGGCGGCGGCAAACGCCGAGTACGCGGCTGAACCTATTCCTGTCGTAGAGGCCGCGCCTGTAGCTCCTGAAGAGGCTCCTGCACCGGCCCTTATTCAGGATAAGGCAAAGGCCCTGGCCCCTGCCACCCGCATACTCAAGGTAGAGTCTGCCAACTACGGTGAGAACACGGTTGTCAGGATAATCACCGATGGCGACGTGAGCAACTTCAAATCATTCAGCCTTGACGGCCCGTCAAGGATAGTAGTTGACATCTGGGGCGTATCCAACGGCGTAGGCAAAGGCAGCGTCAGGCTGGCGGATAAGTATGTCAAGGCGGTCAGGATCGGCGGCCATGATGATAAATCAAGGCTCGTCTTCGATTCAAACGGTAAGACTTTGCCTCCTCACTCGATTGCAAGGGTCAATGATACGATAGTCCTGACTCTCGGGCCGAAGATCAAGCAGGAAGAGAAGAATGCTTCGGCAAAGGCCGCGGCGCCTGTTGCCGCTATAGCGCCTGTCTCTTATAAGGCTCCTGAGACGCCTGTGACAGTTGCAAAGAACTCAGGTCCGACCTCTTCCGAGGCGCCTGCTTCAGTCAAGATCGACGAGGCTCAGACTACTAAGAAGATGGTCATAGCGAAGGCCGAGGAACCTACCACTGTAAAGCAGGAGATGCCTGCCGCGCAGGCCTCAGTTGCGACAGAAGGGACTATAGTCGAGGACGTAGACTTCAGGAGAACGGGTGATAAGGGAAGGCTTTCTATCTCTTTGTCAGCCAAGTCCGTTCATTCTGTGCAGGAATCACAGGACGGAAAGACTGTCATCATCGATATAAAGGGCGCGAAGGTCCCTGAGCATCTCTCCAGGACGCTTGATGCTACAAAGCTGAAGACAGCTGTAGCGGCCATAAGCTCGTATAATGAGGGCGACAGCGCGCGGGTGATGGTCAAGCTCATAGAGAAGACGCCGTTTGAGGTTACTACTGTCAATGGCACCATCAATCTCGAGTTCGCGGCTGTAGCGATGGCAGAGGGCGCGAACGGCACGAAGATGGAAGTGTCCAAAGCCATTGAAACGAAGAGAGAGTATATCGGAAAGCGCATAGACCTTGATATGGTCGACGCCAACATAGCCGACGTTCTCAGGCTTCTGGCCGAGGTGAGCAACTTAAATATTATAGCCTCTGATGATGTGAAGGGTCAGGTATCCATACGCCTCAAGGATGTGCCGTGGGATCAGGCGTTTGAGATAATACTCAAGTCAAAGGAGCTGGGGTCAGTGCGCGAGGGCAATGTGGTAAGGGTTGCCCCGGCAAGTAAGCTCAGGCAGGAAACAGAGGCGGCCCTGGCCTCAAAGAAGGCGCAGGAGAAGCTAGAACCGCTGGAGATAAAGTTCATCCCCATCAACTACGCAAAGTCCGATGAGCTCTTGAAGCAGGTAAAGGGCGTGCTTTCGGAGAGGGGCACCGTTGAGGAAGACAAGCGCACCAACACGCTGATAGTCAAGGATGTCAAGCTGCACATAGCGGCGGCTGATAACCTCGTCTCAAGGCTTGATACGCGCGTGCCGCAGGTGCTCATTGAAGCGCGCATCGTCGAGGCCTCGAGCAGTTTCGCGAGGGACTTGGGCATCCAGTGGGGCATCGACTTTAGGAACGGCACGAACAGGCGTGTTAATACTTTCGGTTCGACCACACAGGTCGGCCAGGCCGGTATCGACCCGAGCCAGCAGACGATGACGTTTACGGACGACTCTGTTGCGTACCCTGTCACGAAGCAGAAGTTCTCAGCTGACGCAGGCGCCACCAACTACGCGGTCAACATGCCTGCCACAGGCACCGCAGGCACACTCGGCGCGATAGGATTTCTCCTGGGTAAGACGACAGGGACAAACCCGATGATACTTGACTTGAGGCTCTCTGCCGGCGAATCAGCCGGTATGCTCAAGACCATATCAAGGCCGCGCATCACCACAATGGATAATAAGGAAGCGAAGATCGAGCAGGGCGAGTCTATACCGTTCGAGACCACTTCGGCATCAGGGACAGCGACGTCTTTTGTCGACGCGAACCTCTCGCTCACCGTCACGCCGCACATAACCCCTGACGGAAGCGTTCTGATGAAGATAAAGGCGTCGCGTAACTCTATCGGCACGTTCAGGACGTCGGCAGGCGCGCCTTCCATCAACAAGAAGGAGTCTCTGACAGAGGTCCTTGTCCGCGACGGCGAGACTACCGTCATAGGCGGCATCGTCATATCAGACAAGAACGACTCTGAAAGAGGCATACCGTTCTTAAAAGACATTCCGCTTCTAGGCTGGCTGTTTAAGAGCAGGTCGATATCCGATTCACAGACAGAGCTTCTGATCTTCATCACACCGAACATCGTCAAAGAGAAAGAAAACATCGTAGGTTAGTAGATACTTGACCGGTAAACGCACCCCGCTCGCGCGGGGTGCGTTTTTTGTTGGCTTTTTACGGGTAAATCTGAAAAAATAAGGGGCGATTACAGTTCCACTTGGCCCGCAAAATAACAGCATACCGATATGGATGAAAAACCATGCTAAGATACCTCTCTTCAGGCGAATCTCACGGAAAAGAACTGACAGCTATCATCGAGGGCATGCCCTCCGGGCTACCTGTAAACGCAGAGTGCATAGACTCTGATCTTAAGAGGAGGCAGGGCGGGTACGGCAGGGGCGGCAGGATGCTGATCGAATCCGACAGGGTCGAGATAACCGCCGGCGTCAGGTGGGCAAGGACCATCGGTTCACCTATAGCCCTTAAAGTCGAAAACCGCGACTGGGAAAACTGGAAGCAGATCATGGCCTCAGGCATCCCTGATATCTTTGATAGGACAAAAGACGTGACACGGCCGAGGCCGGGGCACGCTGATCTTGCGGGCGCGCTAAAGTACGACCAGCGTGATATCAGAAATATCCTTGAAAGGTCGAGCGCGAGAGAGACCGCTGTGCGTGTCGCGGTCGGCGCGGTTGCCAAGAGGCTTCTCTCCGAGTTCGGCATAAACGTCATGAGCTGGGTCGTTGAAATAGGCGGCGCAAAGTGGGTCCGCACCGGTAAGACCGCTCCGGCAGGGCTCTTTAAGAAGGCCGAGGCATCAGAGGTGAGGTGCCCTGACATCAAGGCGACTGTACTCATGAAGACGCGGATAGATGAGGCTAGAAAGGCCGGAGACAGCCTCGGCGGCGTATTCGAGGTCGTCTTGACAGGTCTTCCTCCCGGGCTCGGAAGCCATGTGCAGTGGGACAGGAAGCTAGATGGCAGGTTCGCCCAGGCTCTTATGTCGGTACAAGCGATAAAGGGCGTAGAGGTCGGCATAGGATTCGGCGCCGGTTCCATACCTGGATCAAAAGTCCATGACGAGATATTTTATTCAAAGAGTATAAAGCCTGAAGGAAAAGGGTTTTGGAGCGGGCCGGGGCAGTTTTCAAGAAAGACCAATAACGCCGGCGGCATAGAAGGCGGCATGTCCAACGGAGAGCCGGTAGTCTTAAGAGCCGTTATGAAGCCGATACCGACGCTTTACAAGCCTCTGAGGTCTGTTGATATAGAGACGAAAAAACCGTTCAAGGCGTCAATCGAAAGATCGGACATCTGCGCCGTGCCTGCCGCATCGGTCGTTGCCGAGGCCGCTGTTGCCTTTGAGGCGGCAAGGGCCTTCCTTGAAAAGTTCGGTGGCGATTCGATAAAAGAGATAGAGCGGAATTACCGCGGGTATCTTGGCCAGATAAAGGCTTTTTGATAACGCCAGATCCAGTCCCGATATTTTTATGACTTGTTTATGACTTGCCGCGGCAGTATCCGTCCGGTGTCAGCTTCGAGTATATTTCAGCGATAGGGCTGTATGATCATCAAAACCCCTTGGCCAGAGGGCGCAAGGGGTTTATACTATCAAGATCGGATTATGGCGAACATAGTACTGACCGGTTTCATGGCTACCGGCAAATCGACTGTAGGCAGGGCGCTTGCAAAGGCGCTTGGACTGAGCTTTGTTGATATGGATTCCCTTATCGAGAAAGAGGCCGGTCTTTCTGTCGCCGATATCTTCAAGGAGTACGGAGAGCCTTTTTTCAGGGCGGCGGAGGTCTCGGTAGTCAGAAGGCTTGCCAATGGTGAATACGGCACGGGCCTCGTAGTCTCTACGGGCGGCGGCGTTGTAGCCGACCCTGCGAACAGGGCGGCCCTCAAAGGCTGGGCAACCGTGATATGCCTGTCAGCGTCGGTGGATGAGATACTGAGAAGGGTTGGCGCAAGGGCTGACAGGCCCCTTCTTGACGTGGCTGACAGGAGAGAGCGGGTCGAGAGGCTTCTGGCCGAGAGGGCCGAGGCGTACATCGATTGTCATCTCGTTATAGATACGACAGGCAAGTCTGTCGATGAGATAGCAGGTAAGATAATCGCATATTTGCGCGAAGGGGCGCGTTGAACGATGGTCAGAGAGATAATCGTAGAGCTTGGTGAAAGGTCGTATCCGATAGTCATAAAAAACGGTATCCTGGCTGAGGCCGGACCCCGCATGAAAGATGCAGGGCTCAAAGGGAAGGCGGCCGTTGTTACGAACCCTCTTGTCGGCGGCCTCTACGCAGGCAAGGTCATGGAATCCCTTGAAGGCGCGGGGTTTTCGCCGTTTCTTGTAACTGTGCCTGACGGCGAGGAGTACAAGACGCTCAAAGAGGTCTCCTCCATATATGACAGCCTTATCAGCCGGAGGATGGAGAGGTCTTCACCTGTAGTCGCGCTCGGAGGCGGCGTAATAGGCGACATGACGGGCTTTGCCGCGGCGACGTATCTGCGCGGCGTGCCGTATATTCAGATTCCGACGACGCTACTATCTCAGGTGGATAGTAGCGTCGGAGGCAAGACCGGCGTCAACCATACGATGGGAAAAAACCTGATCGGCGCGTTTTACCAGCCGAAGGGCGTCTACATAGACCCGGTAGTCTTGTCAACGCTCGCGCCGAGGGAGCGCGTATCAGGTCTTGCCGAGGTCGTCAAGTACGGCGTGATATGGGATGCGGGTTTCTTCGAGTCGCTTGAAAAAAACGCCGGAAGGCTCTGTGAGAACGGCGCTGAACTTGAGGACGCAATAGAGCGTTCATGCGGGATAAAGGCCGAGGTCGTAGGCGCTGACGAGAGGGAGGGCGGGACAAGGGCCATCCTTAACTTCGGCCACACCTTCGGCCACGCGATAGAGGCCCTTTCAGGTTACGGCACATTCAGGCACGGCGAAGCTGTAGCCATAGGCATGGTCATGGCAAGCGGTCTCTCAGCCAGCCTCGGTCTTTGCCGGCCTGATCAGGCAGAGAGGGTCAAGGGGCTTATAGGCGCCCTCGGGCTGCCGATAGAGCCGCCTGCTATAACAGCCGACGCGTTTATCGAGGCGATGATGCTTGACAAAAAGGTCTCTGGTTCGCGTATGAGATTTGTCCTTATGACGGATATCGGCGACGTCGTTATAAAAGAGGTCACAGCTTCAGAGTTAAAGAGATTTTTAAACGCCTGACTTAGCATTCGCTTGCCCCGGGATAATCAAGTTATTCCTTGACTTATCGACGTTTTTTTAATAATTTTAATGGCGTAAAAGGGCTTCATGATGGTGCTGACTTGGCGAAGATAAAGGCCGGAGACGACATATTTTTCACCGTGACGATGGCCGAGGTGCTTGAAGGCCAGGGTCTTTATGAAGATGCCCTGATGATCTACAAGATACTGCTCGATACGGATCCGTCTGACGCCTCTTTGCCCGTGAGGATAGAGAGGCTTAAGGGGCTTGCCGGCAGGGGCAGGAAGGCAACTGTCAGACCGCGGCCTTCAAATGAAGGAGGCGGTGACTGAATATGTCTTTTCTTGAGATAATGCAGTCCCTGGTCGAGGCGGTCCCCGGGGCGCTTGCCGCCACCATCATGGGTATGGACGGCCTTACGATACAGCAGTACTGCCCTGGTGGTTATGACGTCGAGACCATAGGGGTAGAGTATGGCAAGGTCATAGAGGAGATAAAGCACGCATCAGGCGTACTAAACCTCGGCAGTGTCGAAGAGGTCTGTGTCTCGACTGATGATACCTGTCTTGTTATCAGAATGGTCACCCAGGGATATTATATCGCGCTCGTACTCTCCTCAGAAGCGAATACCGGCAGGGCGCGGTTTTTATTGAGGTCCGCCGCTGTCAAGGCGGAAAAAGAGCTTTTTATCTGATGCTGGCGTCTTCTTTCAAGGGCTGATAGTCTTGTATAAGGGCATATCAAGGTCAAAGAGCAGTTAAACTGCAGAGCGGTGGTGGTCCTGAAAAAGAATGGCCTTGCTGATAAGCCTGAGATGAAGACCGGCCGCCGCGTCAAGTCCCTGCGTCTTGAGCTTGAGAAGAGGTCGCTTGACGGTCTTCTTCTCACGGACATAAAGAACATCAGACACCTGACAGGTTTTACAGGTTCAGCCGCCTTTGCGCTGATAACCATGGATAGCGCATGGTTTCTTACTGATTCGCGTTATACGGCCCAGGCCCGTCAGGAGGTAAAGGGCTTCAGGTTCAGGATATATAAAAAAGCCCTTGACGCGATAGTCGAGCTGGTAAAGGTCCAGCGTATAAAATCTCTCGGGTTCGAAGGCAACAACCTGAGTTATGATAATTATCTGAAGTTCAAGAAGGCCCTTGGCGCTGTGAGGCTGAGGTCAGTCCCTGAGATACCGGCAGGGCTGAGGCTTAGAAAAGACTCTGCCGAGATAGCGCGCATCAAAGCCTCGGCCGCGATACTCGACGCCGGATATCTGAAGGCGATGGAGGTAATAAGGGACGGCACTATTGAAAAGGACGCCGCCTTGCAGATCGAGATGGCGTTCAGGGAGGCAGGCGCCGACGGCCTTGCATTTGATACTATATTGGCATCAGGTCCGAGAGGGGCCCTGCCGCATGGCAGGGCATCTGATAAGCCTGTAAGGAAAGGCGAGCTTGTAGTAGTTGATATGGGGGTCGCAAAAGACGGATACAACTCAGATGAGACCCGCACTTTGTGCGTGGGAAAGGCAGGCAGGGAAGAGAAAAAGATCTACCAGATCGTAAAAGACGCTCAGGGGCGGGCTATAGATCTCATCAGGCCAGGTGTGCGCGCCGCCGCTGTGGATAAGGCGGCCAGGGGCTGTATCGAGGGTGCAGGATACGGCAGGTACTTCGGCCACGGGACGGGCCACGGGGTCGGCCTCGACGTGCATGAGGGCCCCAATATCGGCCCAACGAGTACGGATGTGCTGGATGAGGGGATGGTCCTTACCGTAGAGCCTGGCATCTACATACCCGGATGGGGCGGCGTGAGGATAGAGGACATGGTGCTTGTAGTAAAGGACGGCTTCGAGGTATTGACAGGAACAACAAAGGATTTAGTCTGCTTGTAATAGGAGGATAGATGGACATCAAGGACATCAAGACGATATACAAGTTCCTGAGGGATACAGATATCGTCGAGTTCGAGCTGGAAGGAAAAGAAGGCAGGGTGAAGATCAGGAGAGGTTCAGTTTCGCAGGCAAGCGATGCTTTCGCCGCGCTTGCGCAGTCTGAGCCTGCCGGGCCGGCAAAGGTGGCCGCGGCCGAAGCGCCTGTCGTTGAGAAGAAGTCCGAGAACATCAAGGTCATGACCTCGCCGATGGTCGGGACATTCTACAGGGCGGCGTCTCCAGAGGCCCAGCCGTTCGTCGAAGTCGGCACGACCATCAAGAGCGGGCAGGCCCTTTGCATCATCGAGGCCATGAAGCTCATGAACGAGGTCGAAAGCGAGTTCAGCGGAAAGATAGTATCGATCCTCGTCGAGAACGGACAGCCTGTGGAGTACGGCGAGCCGCTCTTTCATGTAGAGGTCTCGAAGTAGCGTTGCCGTCGGTTCGCAGCTGCACCAGAGGCAGGCTTTGATGATCACGGCTGATAAATCAAGCAATAATAGGAAAAGGTAAAAGGTCTTTTATGTTTAACAAGGTTCTGATAGCCAACAGGGGCGAGATAGCCGTAAGGATTATACGGGCCTGCAAGGAGATGGGGATAAAGACCCTCGCAGTCTATTCTGAGGCTGACAGGGAGGCCCTTCATACGAGGCTCGCGGACGGGGCTATCTGCATAGGCCCGGCAAAGAGCAAGGACAGTTATCTCAATATCGCTTCCCTTATAAGTTCGATGGAGGTCGCCGACGCCGAGGCGGTCCATCCTGGATACGGTTTTCTCGCCGAGAACGCGGGTTTTGCCGAGGCGTGCGAGAAGTGCGGGATAAAGTTCATAGGGCCGACCTCCCAGGTCATGCGTCTCATGGGGAACAAGGTCGAGGCCAAGAAGAAGGCGGAGGAGCTAAACGTGCCTGTCCTTCCGTGGTCCAACCGCGCGCTTGTCGATGAGAAGGACGCGATAGAGATCTCCAAGAAGATAGGTTTTCCTGTCCTTATAAAGGCGGCGAGCGGCGGGGGCGGAAGGGGCATGAAGCTTGTCCATACCCCGGCAAGCCTCGGCAGCGCATTTAACATGGCCAAGATGGAGGCGCTCTCCGCCTTCGGCGACAGCGAAGTCTTCATAGAGAGGTTCTGCGAGCTTCCGCGCCATATCGAGATCCAGATCGTAGCTGATGAGCACGGCAACGTCATCCACCTCGGCGAGAGGGAGTGCTCCATCCAGAGAAGGCATCAGAAGATACTCGAAGAGTCTCCTTCCATGGCAGTAGACGCCAAGCTGAGGCATAAGATGGGAGAGGCCGCCGTGAAGCTCGCCAAGGGCATAGGATATACGAACGTCGGCACCGTGGAGTTCCTGCTCGATAAGAACAAGCACTTTTATTTCATGGAGATGAACACAAGGGTGCAGGTCGAGCACCCGGTCACGGAGCTTGTGACAGGCGTTGATCTCGTCAAGGAACAGCTGAAGATCGCAATGGGCGCGAAGCTTGCCCTCAAACAGAAGAACGTGACCATGACCGGGCATTCTATCGAGTGCAGGATAAACGCGGAAGACCCGAAGACCTTCGTTCCGTGCCCCGGAAAGATCACGGAGCTTAATATACCCGGCGGCCCGGGGGTCAGGGTCGATACGGCGATATACTGCGGATACACTGTGCCGCCGCACTATGATAATCTTCTCGCGAAGCTCGTCGTGCACGCCGAGACGCGTCTGGATGCCATAGCGCGCATGACAAGGGCCCTTGAAGAGTTCCACATCGCGGGCATAAAGACGAACGTCCAGTTGCATCTGAAGATAATGAAAGACCACGACTTCATAGCCGGGAAGACGGACATAGACTTCCTGTCCCGCTGGACATAGGGCCTTCCTTTTTTTTACAGCGCTCAAACGCGAAGGGCCGCCCCTGTCGGGCGGCCCTTCGCGTTCAAGGTCTCTGTTTACGGGGCTTGTGTTTTGATGTAAAATGATCTATTGCGTATCTTTGAGGTAAAGCGAGGCGGAGGCTGTTTTTCATGGAGAGTTGGAGGCTCATAAAGGACGGACGGCTTTCAGGCGTCGCCAATATGGCGATTGACGAAGCGCTTGTGAGGGCCATGGACGAAGGGTGCGCTTCTACCCCGGTCGTGCGTCTCTACGGCTGGGCAGAGCCTACCATATCGCTCGGATACCTCCAGGACAGCGCGCCATTTTTAGCGTCAGGGCTTCCTATAGTGCGCAGGATCACAGGCGGCAGGGCTGTGCTTCATGACGCTGAGGTCACATACTCCATCATAGCAGCAAACGACGCCCCTCTTTTTTCAGGGGGCATATTGCAGACATATTCGGTTATAAGCAGGTGCATCATAGCGGCGCTAAAGAGAGCCGGTGTTGATGCCGATATCTATCGTGGGACACATCAGTCCATACATAAGAATGACGCGTGTTTTCTCGCCCCGTCAAGGTATGAGGTGCTGGCAGGAGGCAGGAAACTTGTCGGGAGTTCACAGAGAAGGTTTAAAAAAGCCTTTTTACAGCACGGCTCGATACTCTTTAAAATCGACACTGAGGCAAACGCGAGGGTCTTCGGGCCACAGGCCGCAGGCCGCATGGCCTCTGTCTCTTCCTTCAGCTCAGTAGGAGAAGGCGAGTTTGCCGGCATGCTTGCCGGTGAGTTCGCGGCAGGTTTCGGAGTGAGCTTCGTTGAATCAGAGCTTGGCCCTGCTGAAGAGCTTCTGAGACGCGAAATACTCTCATCAAAATACTCAGTAGACAGATGGAACCCGGGAGCCGCCTTGCGCAGGCATATCAAGGCGGGAGACGCAGCGCCTGTATAAGGCCCGGCGCACAGTGAGCTAGAGTTTGAAGTACCGGTCGACACGTTGGATAAAAGGGATAGTTTAGGCATGGCACTAAAAGAAACGATACTGGACAGAGCCCAGAAGTTCATACAGAAGGGCGCCCTTGATAAGGCCATCATCGAGTACAGGGCCGCGCTCGACGTCGATCCGCGCGACTTCGCGATACGTCTCAAGATAGGCGACCTTTACACGAAGCTTAATAAAAAGGCCGAGGCGGTGAAGGAGTATACGGAAGTAGCCAGGGCGAACAGCCAGAGGGGTTTTTACCTCAAGGCGATTGCCGTCTACAAGCAGGTCCTTAAGGTCGACGATACAATACTAGACGTCCATTACAAGCTCGCGGAGCTTTACGTCAAGCAGAGGCTTCTGGCTGACGCGATAAGCGAGTACAGCCATATCGTTAATATCTTCGAGAAGAAGGGCAAGACGAGCGAAGTGATGGAGCTTCTTAAAAAGATGAGCGAGGTAGACCCTGAAAACGTCGGCGTCAGGCTCAAGCTAGCCGACCTTTATCAGAAGCTTTCTTTTGAGAAGGACGCGCTAGAGCAATACTTCTGGATATTCGACAAGCTGGTATCTCAGGGCAAGATCGATAAGGCTGAAAAGATATACCTGAGCCTTTATTCGATATATTCAGCTGAGCCCAGGGTCCTTGCCGGGCTTGCAGGGCTATACAGGCAAAAAAGCGACGAGGATCAGTTCATACGGTTCTCAAAGGGCTTGCTGCAATTTTACAAGAAGAGCGAGGATGCGCAGGAGGCGCGCAGAGTCTGCGAGGAAATTCTCGCGGTAAGGCCCGATGAACCTGAGAGCCTTGCGCATCTGAAGGCCGTTAAAGCGGCGGAGCAGGACCTTACCCGCAAGGATGAAGAAGAAAAAATGCGCGTTGAGGCCGAGCTACTCTCTAAGCAGGAGGCCCAGCAGAGAGAGAGGCAGGAGATGGAGCTTCTCGCCCAGCGCGAGGCTTCGGCCCGCGTAAGGGAAGAGGCCGAGAGAAAGGCAGCAGAGGAAGCTGAGGCGAAGGTCAGGGCTGAGGCTGAGGCGAAGGCGGCTGAGGAAGAGGAACTCAAAAAGGCCGAAGAGACGCCTTTGATAGGTTTCCCTCTTGTCGAAGAAGAGTTGCCTGCTGGAAAAGAAGAGCCGCTGATCGCCTTCCCTGAACACGAGATAGAGATCTCTCTTGAGGGCTTTGAAGACCATATACCTCTAAAGCACACTTCACAGGATGCCGCTGTGAAAGAGACAGGCGCAGGCGTCTCCCTGGAAGCTGTTTCCGAGGGAGTATTCGAAGGCGACGACACTCTTGTAGATATTGAGATACCCGGCCTTGATGAATCCGAACTCCGCTTTACCCCGCGTGGTATGGTTATAACCGAAGAGGCGGTTTTTCATGCGCCTGCGGCTGATGCTTTGAGCGGGGGCGTCTCAGTCGAAGCATCTGATGCGCTGCATCCGCAGGTTGTTGAGCCGGTAGGGCAGGTTGAGTTTGTCGAAGATAATATCGAAAAAGAAGAGATTGAAGTGGCGCCGTCTGAACATGGCGCTACATCTGATCAAATAGAGATGGAGCCTCATGAGCCTTTGTATGCGCATGCTGAAGCTTCTGAAGTTCATGTTGAGGCACCTGAAGTTCATGCCGAGGCCTCTGAGGTTCATGCTGAGGCGCCTGAGGTTCATGTTGAGGCACCTGAGGTTCATGCTGAAGCCTCTGAGGTTCATGCTGAAGCCTCTGAGGTTCATGCTGAAGCCTCTGAGGTTCATGCTGAGGCGCCTGAGGTTCATGCTGAGGCGCCTGAGGTTCATGCTGAGGCGCCTGAGATTCATACTGAGGCGCCTGAGATTTATGCAGAAGAGCCTCTGATATTCATCGATGACCTCGAATTTAAAGAGCCTACCGAGCCTGCCAGGACGCCTCTTTCGGAGTTTGACATCCACTTCAAGGATACCGTCTCAGCTTCACAACAGATCGTAGATGAACTAAAAGAAGATCAGGAACCTGTACTGATGTTTCCTCATGTTGAGGAGTCGGTCGCTACCGAGCCTGAACCGGCAGTTGCGCATGAAGCGCATGGTCTGGAAGAACCTCTTGCGCCACAGGAGCAGGTTCCGCATCTGCCTGAGGCAGATGCGCCTCATATACCACCGGACGTTGCGGATGTGAAGATTGTTGTTGAGCCGTCTGAAGGCGGCCATATCCATGAAGTCGAGGTCTTGAAAGAGAGCGCTCTGTCCGCAGTGGAAGCCTCAGATGTCACCACGGAGGTTGAGGCGGCCCATGTCCATCTCGATGAACCTGTCTCAGAGATGCCTGAGGCGGAAGAGGACCTGAGCGCGGCATTCTCCGAGCTTATGGAGAAGATGGGCGAGGCCCATGAGCCTGCGGCCCCTGTCCCGATCATACCCAGGGAGGCCCCGAGCGCCGAGTCCGAGGCAGCGTCAGGCCCTGAGGATATGATCGTTGAGTCAGAAAAGACTGAAGTCGAGGCCGACAGGATCAAGAAAGATGAGTACGTCGATCTGTCTGCCGAGCTAGGGATGGAAGAGGCTATTGAAGACCTTACCGGCTCATGGGAGGGCACGGCCTCAAAGGAGTCTTTTGACGAATTCAAGAGCGGCATGGGCCAGCAGCTCAACCGTGAGGATTCAGAGACGCACTTCAATCTCGGCATAGCATACATGGAGATGGAGCTTTTCAATGAGGCGGTCAATGAGTTTAAGGTGGCGATGAAGGACCCTCGCCTTGAGTTCGACTGCTACATACGGCTCGGCCACTGCGCCATGGCGCAGGCAGATCCGTCCGATGCGATAGTATATTATCTGAAGGGGCTGAAGATCGAAGGCGCGGCTGAGCAGGAGCGCAAAGGGATGATGTATGAGCTGGCGCTGGCTTATGAGGCTGCAGGTGAGAATGATGAGGCCGCTCAGATCTTCAGGTCCATCTATGCGATAGACCCGGAGTTCCGCGAGGTAGGGGAAAAGGTGCGCCTGTTATCGACCGTAGCGCACAGGGCAGAGGAAAAGGAGATCCGGCTGATACCTCTTGATGACGGGCTTATCGAGGTCGAGCTACTGTGACGGACGCAGGGACGGATATGGATCGCATCATTGAAAACGAAAAGGGCCGGGAGACCGAGGCCCTTTCTTTTTTTGTGAGGCTCGATCTCTTTCTCAGGCATGACATTTTCATAGCCGAGGTATGCGCGTGCATTAGCGCTTGCGGCGTAAAAGGCTATCTTGTCGGAGGTCTGCTCCGTGATCTGGCGCTTAATAGAGGCTCTGCTAAGGATTATGATTTTGTCGTATCAGGCATGGCTGAGGCGGTTGCCGGACTTGCGGCAGGCCGCCTCGGAGGCTCGTTCTTCCTGCTTGACAGGCTCTCAGGCGCGTACAGGGCCGTTATCAAGACCGGCGCGGCGGTTGTCACGCTTGATTTTTCTCCGATGAGAGGAGTATTAGTAGAAGACGACCTCATGGCGAGGGATTTCACCGTAAACGCGATGGCCGCTGACCTCTCGGCTTTTTCAGAGGGGCACGCGGTAGTTATCGACCCTTCGAACGGGCTTGTCGATGCCTCAGCTTCAGTCTTGAGGGCTGTGAGTGAGGGCGCGTTTGTCGAAGACCCGTTGAGGTGCGTAAGGGCTGTGAGGCTCTCGCATTGCTGCGGTCTTGAGATCGAACCGGCTACGATGGTCCTCGTCAGAGCGTCCGCCGGACTTCTGAAGGGGACGGCCGCTGAGAGGATACGAGAAGAGCTGATCCTGATATTCGGTTGCAGTTCCGGCTCGAAGGCTATCAGCAGGCTATACGAGCTGGGTATCATGGATGTCATAGCCCCGGTCTTATCCGGCTGGAAAGATATCGGAGGCTATGACCTTCTGGGCCATTCGCTTGCTACGCTTAACGAGGCAGACAGGCTTCTTGATGAGTTCTCCGCCGGGACCTTTATCTCCCACCATGAGGAGTTGAGGGCCTTTATGTCAAGGAGGATAGGGCCGATCGGCATGGATGTTTTTTTCAGGGTCTGCGCCTTCCTGCATGACATAGGCAAGCCTCTTGCCATCGACAGGGAGTCAGGCCGGCTGAGGTTCATCGGCCACGATTCTGCGGGGGCGGCTCTGGCGAAAGAGCTGCTTTTGAGCCTCAGGTTCTCCAAGGCTTTTTCAACGGCTGTATCAGGGGTCATAAAAAACCACCATAGGGTCTTTATGCTGTTTCTCCTGCCTGAGCGCTCCGCAAGGGTCAGGGCGCATTTTTTCAGGGCCTCAGGCGGGTCATCAGGCGTCACCCTTCTTCTCCTTGCGCTTGCTGACGCAAGGGCGACCTCAGGCAGACGCGACCTTGCGCTCGAAGCCCTTGTCTCTGAGATGATCGGGTTTTATTACAGCGTTTATCTCAAGAAAAAACCGCGCCCTATACTCACCGGCGATGAGATAATGAGGATATTCTCGCTGGCCGAGGGAAAGGCCGTAGGTGAGGCGCTCAGAGCAGTATCAATGGGCGTTGAAGAAGGGGCCATAAAGACTAGAAAAGACGCTCTCAGTTATCTCGGCCGTTGGCTCCAGGGGCAAAGCGGCTAAAAGAGATCAGCCGACGGCGAGCTGAGTGAGATCGAGTGAGAGAGGAGGCGCCAGAGCGGTCTCAGTTCGCATGAGGCTGGTTTTGTCTTCGGACTGCTCTGTCAGTTTGGCATTGACATTGAATCTCTCAGAGGTTACATATATTTCGGAAGATGGCCAAAAACATACGGGAGGTCTCGCGTGAGGGTCTACAGGTGGATAGGCGTTTTCATGATCATAGCCTTTATCGGCATGGTCTTAGGGGTCAGTTCAGAGGCGGCAGTAAAAAAAGGATCGAAAGGAGCAAAGAAAGTGGAGAACAAGGCGGTAACGGCAGTAATAGAGACGAAGTTCGGTGAGATAGAGGTCAAGTTCTTCCCGGATGTGGCTCCGAAGCACGTTGATAACTTTGTGACGCTTGCGAAGCAGGGCTTCTACGACGGGACGATATTCCACAGGGTGATACCGGGTTTCATGATCCAGGGCGGCGATCCGAACACGAAGGGAGCGAACACCGCCTCCTACGGCTCAGGCGGACCAGGCCATGCTGTCAAGGCAGAGTTCAACAACATCAAGCACACGCGCGGGATACTCTCCATGGCAAGGTCGCAGAACCCGGACAGCGCAGGCTCTCAGTTTTTTATCGTTGTAAAGGATTCGTTCTTTCTTGACGGTCAGTATACCGTATTCGGAGAGGTCGTCAAAGGGATGGAGATAGTCGATCAGATAGTGAACCTTCCGAGGAACCCGAGGGACCTGCCGAACGAGAGGGCCGAGATGAAGGTCAGGATAGCAGAGTAGAGGCGTTCTTCTAATGCGAATAAAAAAAAGCCCCGGCAGAGCCGGGGGCTTTTTTGTTTTATGTAATTACTTCTTGGCAGGTGTCTTTTTTACGGGAGCTTTTTTAGCCGGAGCTTTTTTGGCAACGGCCTTTTTCGCGACAGTCTTTTTCGCTACGGCCTTTTTGGCAACGACCTTTTTAACTACGGCTTTTTTCACGACCGCTTTTTTAGCCACTGTCTTTTTTGCAACGACTTTTTTTACGACAGTCTTTTTCACGGCCGCTTTTTTTACGGTTGCCTTTTTCACGGTCTTCTTCGCAGCGGCTTTTTTCGGAGAGCTCTCTTTTGTCATATTGACCCTTCCTGATATTGTTTTTTTGGAGGCGCTTTTCGCGGCCTCGGTTTTACCGGCTTTTGCATTAGGCGTCTTTGCGCCGGCAGGCTTGGCGCCCCATGCGCCCTTGCTTATCTCAAAAAGCGCCATCACCTCTTTCTTCTGAGTGTCGAAGAGGGAAGGCGCGATAGTATCAGCCGGAGGCTTTACCTTGCATACGCACTCTTTGCGAAGCGGCGTGTCAATGAAAAGGCTTCCCCTGTGCCATGTGACAGGGTATGTCCTGCATATCGTGGGAATGATCCGTTTGGGGAGCTTCTTTGTGACCCACAGGAAAAAAAGCGAGCAGCCCTTCTGTCCATCCCGTAGCCTGAACGCGCAGGTCTTGTCTTTTTTTCTTGTGGCTGTTTCCCTGTAGGCGCCGCCGATGTAGTCGTCGTCCTGCTTCAAAGGGGTCGAGAAGCAGTCTTCGATCTTTGCCTTTATGAGCGGCTCGATGAGGTCTCTGTGCTTCTCTATCATCTTGAGAGTGGCGACGTCGACGTCGCACCCGTACTCGCAGCAGACGCTATGGCAGTCGCTGCCGTAACAGCCGTCGCCGTACAGGCCCTGCTGCTTCATGAGCTTTGGATCGATGTGGTCTATCTTGATCTTCTTCATCTGCGCGTTATTCCTTTCAGTCATGTTTTATCGGGTCTCATGCGGCATCTCGATTTTTGAGTTTAGAGAGTCGCCATTCATGCTCTCAGGTAAAGCCGCGCGAGAGTCAGCTGCGCGAGAATCTTTATCCTGAATTATCCTATGATAGTTTTTATTACATTTTGCACGGAAGGACAAGGTAAAAATGAGGAGCGTCTGTCGGCGTCTCTGTTCGATGATGAGATCGAACGGGTGCGGCGGCCTCTGGTCATGCCTTAAGCGGCCCGACGGTTCATCGTCTGAGGCGGCCGAACGGCTCGACGTTGATCCTGTTTATCACGTCGTTGACGCCCCAGGTGTACCAGGCGTCTTCTTCCGCAGCGTTTTTCTCGGCCTCGCTTTTTGCCGAACCTTCAAGCGTGACTATCCAGTTGCGCGCCGAGATATTGATGGAGGAGGCGTCTATGAGAGAGTCCTTCTCAATGATTATCCTGAGCGCGTCCGAGACTTCGTCGTCTGTGTCCTGCTCGGGAGGCGCGACCTCGAGGCTGTTTATGACGTCCATCGTGCCCGGGACCCACCATGCAAGGACACCGGCAAGGCGCTTGTGCGTAAGGGAGCCTACCACGCCCTCGATGTCTATCACGCCGTCTTTTATCTCGGCCCTGATCGATAAGCCTTTGAGGGTCGGCTCAGAGGAATAGGAGTGGTAGACGTGCACCTTTATCTCATCATCCGTCATCCTCTTGGACGGCTTTACCTTCAGCCTGTCGACTACGCCGTCAGTTCCGGTTATGGACATTGCGAAAAGGAGCGCTCGTTTTTTCAAAGCTATCGATTTGATCGATCCTTCTATCGTCAGCGTATTGTCGGTAAGATGGACCTTCAGGTGGCCTGTGACCGGGTCTATGTGCAATCTGTCGGTAAGAAATGCCATCATGGTCTTTATCGGGTCTTTTGATTCCATCTGTCAGATGTCCTTCTTTTGATGTTTGGTCCGGAACTTTGCCGCAGTTTCAACCGGTTGACGCACTCTGTGCGCGGCGTCGACAGCCTCTGTCTCTTAACTGATGATATCTGATTATATCAGAGGCCGGGATTTTGACAAGCCTGCCGCAGGCGTGTTGCCGGGGTCATGGTCTATCTATCGATAGATCTGAAACTCGCTGACAGATGGTTGTTAATCTTCTTTTTTGAGCTTGCAAAGGTTTTTCTTGTGTGATAGATTTATAAACATCAACACCCTTTTGCACCGAATCAGTGGGCTCCTGCTCACTTTTTTTGTTTAAGGGTCTGTCCGTTTTTCTGCTGCAGCGCGGGCTCAATAAACCAGCAAATGATGAACAGGTGCTTGCGGCTGATCCGGCTTGTTCAAGGGACGGGTCTCCGGTTTTTTTTAAGACTGCGGCATTTCGCCGCGCGAGACAAAGGTTGTCCGCGCGCCGCTAAATAATGATAATGTTTCAACGGTAGATATTCATTGAAGATAGAAGGATTGGAAGAAAGAATTCGGGCGTTGGCCCAGCCTGTGGCAGAGTCGCTTGGACTCGAGCTTGTGGACGCGCACTTCGCCACTGATTCAGGCAGGAAGGTGCTTCGCGTTTATATAGACAAGCCCGGCGGCGTATCTCTAGATGATTGCGCCGGCATGAGCAGGGAGTTTTCCACCGTACTCGACGTGAACGACCCTATACCTCAGAGGTATTCTCTGGAGGTGTCGTCTCCGGGGCTCGACAGGCCATTGAAGAAGGAGGCCGACTTCGAGAGGTTCATGGGCCGCAGGGCCAGGATCAGGTCGCGAGAGGCGATTGAGGGCAGAAGGAACTTCAATGCCGTTATAGATTCAGTTGACGGGGCGAATATCCTCGTAACGGATTTTGACGGTAAAAAGTTCGTTCTGACCATTTCAAATATAGAGAAGGCAAGGCTTGAAGTCGATCTCGGCAAAGAATAGCAAGGAGAGGGTGTCTTAGAATGTCTTTGAATCTTTCACACATAATCGAACAGGTAGGCAAGGACAAGGGTATTGATAAGCACATACTTATCGAGGCCCTTGAGACAGCGCTTCTAAAGGCCGCTGAAAAGAGGTTCGGCCAGAACAAGCTCATAGAGGCCCATTATCAGGAAGAGGCAGGGGAGATAGAGCTCTTTCTTTTCAAGACGGTCGTCGAGCAGGTCGAAAACAATGATCTGGAGATAACCCTTGAGGCCGCGCTTGAACTCGACCCTGAGGTAGTGCTCGGAGACAGCCTGGGCGTAAAGCTCGACTCCAAGGAGTTCGGCCGCATCGACGCGCAGACCGCGAAGCAGATAATCATCCAGAAGGTCAGGGAAGCCGAGAGGAACATCGTCTATACCGAGTACTCGGCCAAGCGTGGCGAGATCATAACAGGCATAGTCCAGAGGTTCGAGAAGGGCGACATCATCGTCGATCTTGGAAGGGCCGAGGCGGTCCTCCCCAAGAAAGAGCAGGTGAGAAGGGAAGGCTACAGGCAGGGCGAGAGGATCAGAGGCATGGTCCTTGACGTCAAGGTAGAGGCCAAGGGGCCGCAGGTCATATTGTCGAGGACCCATCCGGGTTTTATAATGAAGCTCTTCCAGATGGAGGTCCCTGAGATATACGAGGGGATCGTCGAGATAAAAGGGGCGGCCCGCGAGCCGGGGGACAGGGCCAAGATAGCGGTCATCTCTCATAACTCCGATGTCGATCCGGTAGGCGCGTGCGTCGGCGTAAAGGGCTCAAGGGTCCAGGCCGTGGTGCAGGAGCTAAAGGGCGAGAAGATAGATATAGTGCACTGGTCGGACGAGTCGGCCATATTCGTTAAGAACACGCTCTCTCCGGCGCAGATCTCCAGAGTGGTGGTGGATGAAGATGAGCACGCCATGGAGGTGATAGTCCCTGACGATCAGCTCTCCCTTGCCATAGGCAAGAAGGGGCAGAACGTAAGGCTTGCCGCAAAGCTCACAGGCTGGAAGATAGACATACACACCGAGACCGATACGAAGAAGTCCGGCGAGTCGCTCTCCCCTGACGAGGCGCTTAAGAAAGAGTTCGCGGCCGCAGGCATCAGGGAAGAAAAGGCCAGGGAGGCCGTTATCGTTTCTACACAGGCGCTCGTTGACGCCTATGGTATCGCAGAAGATCTGGCTGTCAGGCTCGTAGAGGCCGGCTATACAACAGCGGAGATACTCGCTAACGCCACCCGCGAGCAGCTTTGCAGGGTGCCTGATCTTGATGAGGCCTCTATTGACGGGATATTGAAGGCCCTAGAAGGCCCCTCGGCCGAATAGATGCCTTTACGGACCTGTCTCGGTTGCAGGAAGGTCGCGGACAAGGCCTCCCTCATGAGATTTGCCGAGCGCGAAGGCGTTCTTGTCCTGGATATGAAAGGAGTCGTGCCCGGGCGCGGGGCTTATGTATGCGCCCTGGAATGTCTTAAACAGCTATTCAAGAGAAAAGAGGCCTTTTCGAGGGCCCTTAGAAAAAGAGTGGACTTGCCGGACATCACGGTATTTGCCGGTGCGATGACAGGCGGTTTGAACGATAAAACCGGAAAAGGCTGATAACTTTAAAGCGGCAGAGGAAGCAAACAGATAATGACTCTGAAAGAAAAAGAGAAAAAGACTCCGGACGTCGATGAGAAAAGGGTCAAGGCCACCGTCATACGCAGAAGGGCGGCGCCAAAGGTCGAACCTGTAATTGAGGCGGCTCCTCCTGTGCCGGAACCGGCAACCCCTATAGAGGCGCCTGTCGAGGTAGTCGCGAAGAGCGTTCCTCAACCAGTGAAGCCGCCTGTCGAGCAGACCAGGCCTGTTGTAGCCACGCCTGCGGCAAGGCCGTCCGGCGCAGGCGCGCCCAAGCAGACTACTGCCGAGGAAAAAAAGAAGGAAGAGATGAGGGCCAAGGGCAGGCCCAAGCCCTTTGAGGAGAGGAAAGAGCCGATACCGGTCAAGAAGGCCTCTCCCAAGAAGGTGCGTGAAAAGACCGCCGAAGAGCTGCTCCTTGAGTTCAGGGCGGAAGAAGCGCTCGAAAAGGTCCCTGAGGCCGCCATACCCACAGTTGCCGAGGTGAAGATCGAAGAGGCGAAGCCTGTCGCGCCAGAGATCGCCAAGAAGGAAAAGGTATTCGAGAAGCAGCCTGAGGTCAAAAAATTTTACACCGGCAAGAAACCTGCCGGCAGGAAGGATAAATTCTCGTATTCAAAGAACAAGGCGCAGGCCCAGGCATCTCAGGGCCGAGCCATGAAAAAGACAGAGATCACGACCACGAAGGCTTCAAAGCGGGTCATAAGGATAGTAGACGCCATAAGCGTCGCCGACCTTTCACAGAGGCTCGGAGTAAAGACCGGAGAGCTTATAAAGAAGCTCATGGGCCTTGGCATCATGGCGACGGTAAATCAGCTTATCGATATGGACGCAGTCTCGCTGATAGCCCCGGATTATGACTTCGAGGTGGAAAGCGCCGCTGTACAGGTCGAGTCTCTCATGGAACCAGGGGCTGATGAAGCGGCAGGAGAGCTTGTCCACAGGGCGCCTGTAGTTACAGTCATGGGACACGTCGACCACGGCAAGACGTCGCTCCTTGACGTCATCAGAAAGACAAATGTAGTGAGCGGCGAGGCCGGCGGCATTACCCAGCATATCGGCGCGTACCATGTCCATCTCGACCACGGAGACGTAACGTTCCTCGATACCCCGGGCCACGAGGCCTTCACAGCCATGAGGGCGCGCGGCGCCAAGGCTACGGACATCGTGATCCTTGTCGTTGCTGCGGATGACGGCGTCATGCCGCAGACGATCGAGGCGATAAACCACGCAAAGGCTGCGGGTGTGCCGATCATAGTCGCTGTCAACAAGATAGACCTTCCGCAGGCTGATCCCGGCAGGATCAAGCAGGAACTTACGAAGTACGGCCTTGTCTCCGAAGAATGGGGCGGCGATACCATGTTCATCGAGGTATCAGCCAAGAAGGGCATCAAGATCAAGGAACTCCTTGAGATGGTGCTTCTCCAGGCTGAGGTCCTTGAACTGAAGGCCAACCCCGACTCGCCTGCCAAGGGCGTTGTCGTAGAGGCGAAGCTTGACAAGGGCAGGGGGCCTGTTTCGACCGTGCTCATCCAGAACGGCACGCTCAATGTCGGCGACGCCATAGTCACCGGCATGCACTACGGCAGGATAAGGGCCATGGTGAGCGATTGGGGAAAGAGGATAGACAGCGCTGGCCCGTCGATGCCGATAGAGATAATAGGCCTTTCAGGTGTTCCAATCGCCGGAGACCCGTTTGTAGTAGTCAAGGACGAGGCTACCGCCAAGCAGATAGCCTCGATAAGAGAGAGAAAGTCTATCGAGAAGGACAGGCTCAAGACCGCCAAGGTGAGCCTCACCGACCTTTACGACAGGATCAATAAGGGAGAGGTCAGGGAACTGAACCTCGTCATAAAGGCCGACGTGCAGGGCTCCATCGAGGCTGTCAAGGAAACGCTCGCGAAGCTTTCCACCGACGCTGTCAAGCTGAAGGTCATCCATAGCGCCGTAGGCGGCATCAACGAGGGAGACGTGATGCTCGCTTCTGCCTCGAACGCGATCGTCGTAGGCTTCAACGTCAGGCCGGAGCAGAAGGCGCAGAGCCTTGCCGAGAAGGAAAGCGTCGATCTGAGGCTCTATACGATCATCTACAACCTTGTTGACGAGATCAGAAATGCCATGGAGGGCCTGCTCGCCCCTGTCGTCAAGGAAGAGATACTCGGAAGGGCCGAGATACGTGAAGTGATGAAGATAACGAAGGTCGGCATAGTGGCTGGCTGCTTTATCACCGACGGCAAGGCTGTGAGAGGCGCGAAGGTGCGCCTGATAAGGGACAACGTCGTCATATTCGACGGGAGGCTCTCCTCTATCAGAAGGTTCAAGGAAGACGTTAAAGAGGTCGCCTCAGGGTATGAGTGCGGCATGACGATTGAGAATTACAGCGATATAAAGGTCGGCGACGTTCTTGAGCTATACCTTCTCAGGGAAGAGGCGGCCAAGCTGTAGCAGAAGGAGCGTGCCGATAAGCAACACGGCCGCTATGGGGCGCGCACGAATGATCGTAGGCGTATGCCGCATAAGCCTCCTGATCCACGGCAACCGGTCGCTTAAGGACAAGAGGCAGGTCATTAAAAGCCTTATTGAAAAGGTGCGGGGCCGCTTCAACGTCTCGATTGCCGAGACAGGCTCCAATGATCTGTTGCAGAGGGCAGAGATAGGTATATGCGCCGTCGGCAACGACGGCGCTTTTGTCAACTCTGTCATGGACAAGGCCGTCGACTTTATCGAAGGGCTCCATACGGCTGAGATAATCGACAACAGCATCGAACTTATCAACCTGTAGCGCAGGATAAAGGCGGCAGCATCAGATGATGGAATTTTTTAACCTGGGTTTGGGCCTCGACGTACAGACTATAGTAGGCATCATAAAGCTTGTATTGTCGATAGTCGTCTTCATCGGCGTTAATCAGTACTATTCCGCGAGGCCGCGCGTCACCAAGTCGACGCCGACCGGCTTTTTCTACAGGGAGATGTACTTTTTCGCCGTCGTCTCCAAGACCGCGAGGATGTTCCTGTACATGGCAGCGATCTCTCTGGCGCTGATAGTCGCGCTGGAGATGGCTTTATAAAACGATGGTTTTTTCAGGCGGTAATCTATGAGCTTCAAACGTTCTGACCGCGTAGGGGACCTCATCAAGGAAGAGATAGCCTCGATGATACTCCACGGGGGCATCAAGGACCCCAGAATAGGTTTTGTGACGATCACTCACGTTGTGATGACGCCTGACCTCAAAGAGGCCAGGGTCTATTTCAGTCAGCTTGGCACCAGAGAGGACAGGGAAAAGAGCCGCACAGGCCTTAATAGCGCGAGCGGGTTTATAAGGCGGCATCTGGCGAAGGCAGTGAACCTCAGGCATATCCCGTCCGTCTCGTTCTATTTCGACGACTCCCTGGAGTACTCCGAACACATAGAGAAGGTCATCAAAGATATGAAGGAAGGCGGGGAGCTTTGATCCGCGCCTCTTTTTTTGTGTTTCAACTACAGTTGCCGTTTTAAGGAATAGTCGATGGAAAAAAAGTATTCAAAGGTCATTGAAGAGATAAAAAGATTGAATAAGTTCCTCGTGGTCTCGCATGTAAGCCCGGAAGGCGATGCCGTAGGTTCTCTCCTTGGCCTTACGCTCGCCTTGAGAAGCCTCGGAAAGGACGTTACAGCGTACCTTGAAGACCCTGTGCCGGAGCTGTTCAGATTTCTGCCGGGAGCCGATACAGTTGTGCACAGCCTTGATGGGCATGGCCCTTTTGATGCCACCTTTGCCGTAGATTGCGGCCAGAGAGAGAGGCTCGGCAAGGGTTTCGTCGACTTGAAAGGGCCTGGTCTTGTGATAAATATAGATCATCATGCCACAAACGACAGCTTCGGCGATCTGAACGTTATCGTGCCGGAAGCAAGCGCCGCCGGCGAGCTTGTCTATGACCTTTGCGTCGAGGCCGCGATCCCGATAACGCGCGAGATCGCCGTAAACCTTTATGTCGCTATACACACCGATACCGGGTCGTTCCGGTATTCGTCCTCGACCCCTGAATCGTTCACAAAGGCAGGAGAGCTGGTCAGAGCCGGGGCGGACCCGTGGGACATCTCTGTCAGAGTCTATGAAAACCATCCTGCCAAGAAGTTCAAGCTCCTCGGTCTCGTCTTATCGACACTCGACGTGATCGAGGTCGACGGCACCGGAAGCACTGTTGCCACGGTCAGCGTATCTCTGGATATGTTCAGAGAGACAGGTTCAGAAAAGGACCTCGCGGACGGGTTCGTGAACTACGCGAGGGCAGTTGAAGGCGTCGAAGTTGGCATACTCTTCAGAGAGGCCGCGCCGCTTAAGTACAAGGTCAGCCTCAGGTCGAAAGGCCGCATAGACGTCGCTGTCGTGGCTGAAGCCTTCGGAGGCGGCGGCCACAGGAACGCGGCAGGGTTTATGGCCAGCGGCACCATAGAAGAGGTCAAAGCCAGGGTTGTAGGCGTCATCAAGGAAAAGATAAGCGCGGACGCGAAGGCGTGAACGGCGTTATACTGTTAGACAAGCCCGCAGGGTGGACCTCGCATGACTGTGTCGCGTCCGTCAAAAAGAGGATCAATGCGAAAAAGGTCGGGCATCTCGGCACCCTCGACCCGCTCGCTACCGGGCTTCTGGTGCTGGTTGTAAATGGCGCGACGCGTTTCGCCCGTTTCTTAGACGGCGGCAGAAAGGATTACCAGGTCTCCATGAGGCTGGGAGCTACGACCGATACTTATGACAGCGAAGGCGCGGTCTTATCGACCGGCGATACTTCTTCCATAACAGATGAGGCGGTAGTAGCGGCGTTTTCTTCTTTCAGCGGACCGATAAAGCAGATCCCGCCTATGTATTCGGCCATAAAAAAAGGCGGAGTGCCTCTTTACAGGCTCGCTCGGAGAGGTGAGGTGATAGAGCGCGAGGCGAGGGACGTAGAGATCTTCTCGCTCGATATTCTCCGTATCTCGCTCCCTGACGTTGATTTCAGGGTCGTATGCTCCAAAGGCACTTATGTTCGCTCGATATGCAACGACGTTGGGGCTCTTCTCGGGTGCGGCGGACATCTCTCTTCACTTAGGCGTATGGCGAGCGGCCCGTTTCTTGTAGATAACGCGCCGGGGCCTGATGCCGACCCCGAGGTCTTGAAGGCGGCCGTCATACCGCTTGGAGAGGCCCTTTCAATGGCCCAGGCGCCTGCTGAGGCGCTCGGCATGGCCGCGGCCATCGGCTGAAGACAGTATACAGGGAAGATAATGCTTTATATCAATTTTTTTCTTTCCTTGCATGCCCAGAGATGGTAATATCCATGCGATGTTTTTCTAGGTGACGTTTTTTAAATTTCATAACCGGATCAGTCATAACAGGGGGTGAAGCACGGATGTTGGCAACGGAAAAGAAACAGGAAATAATAGAGTCTTACAAGACGCATGAGGGCGACACAGGGTCTCCGGAGGTGCAGGTAGCCCTTTTGAGCGAGAGGATATCGTCTCTCAGCGGACACTTCAAGACGCATAAGTCTGATCACCACTCGAGAAGAGGGCTTCTTAAGATGGTCGGCAAGAGAAGAAGGCTTCTTGACTATGTCAAGAGGAAGGACGTCGATCGTTACAAGAGCCTCGTTGAAAGGCTTGGTCTGAGAAGATAGTACGGGCGGTAGCGCCGGTATGCCTACGGCATGCGGTGTTACTGCCTGCGCTCAGCCGCAGGAGAAAGCTTTAACAAAGTGCCGAAAATGGTAAAGGCGGCGGTCTGTTTAGAACCGCCCGTCTGTTTTTTTTCAGTGTAAGGGCCCATGGGGGTTCTTGCGCTTAACGACGCAAACAACAGGCAGGGAGATAATATTTGATGTTCAGGCAATATGAGGCTGATTTCGCTGGCAGGAAGATCACGATCGAGACCGGCAAGATGGCAAAACAGGCGCACGGATCTTGTACCGTAAGATATGGCGACACCGTTGTGCTTGTGACCGCGTGCCGCGCGGATAACGCCTCGGTCGGGATTGACTTCATGCCCCTGACCGTCAACTATGCCGAGATGACATACGCGGCAGGCAAGATCCCGGGAGGCTTCTTCAAAAGAGAAGGCAGGCCAAGCGAAAAAGAGGTCTTGGGCTCAAGGCTCATCGACAGGCCCTTAAGGCCGCTTTTCGCAGAGGGCTACTATCACGAAACGCAGGTAATCGCTACTGTGCTTTCGGTTGAACAGGAAAACGATCCGGAGATAGCCGCTACAATAGGCGCCTCCGTTGCACTTGGAATCTCCGATATACCGTTTTGCGGCCCTATCGCTACCGTAAGGATAGCCCAGATCGACGGCAAGCTTATCTGCAACCCTCCTCTAAAACAGCAGAAGGAGAGCATTCTCGATCTGTTAGTCGCCGGCACCCATGACTCGATAATCATGGTCGAAGGCGGCGCCCGTTTCGTCTCTGAGGACCTGCTTCTCGAAGCCCTTGCCTTTGCCCAGGAGAACATCAGGGGTATAGTCGAGGTGCAAAACAGGATAATAAGCGAGGCAGGGCTGCCGAAGATGACGGTAAAGCCTGCTCACGTCGATCCTGTCCTTGAGGCCAGAGTGAAGGAAGTGGCGGGCGAGAGGCTCTCGGCCGCTCTGCGCATGCCTGTGAAGCAGGACCGCTACGGCGCTGTCTCAGCGCTTAAGAAAGACGTCGTCGCAGTTCTGGCCGCTGAGTTTGCTGACAGGCCGAAAGAGATCGAGCACATCTTCAGCGATTATAAGTACACTATGATGCGCGAGATGATCCTCAAGGAGAAGAAGAGGGTCGACGGCAGAGGGCTCAAGGATATAAGGAACATCACCTGCGAGGTCGGGCTCCTTCCGAGGACCCACGGCTCAGCCTTGTTTACAAGGGGCGAAACACAGGCGATAGTCGTTACTACTCTCGGCACATCCGAGGACGAGCAGAAGATCGACGCCCTCTCCGGCTGGGAATACAAGTCGTTCATGCTCCACTACAACTTCCCGCCTTTCAGCGTAGGCGAAGTAAAGATACTGAGGGGCCCGGGCCGCCGCGAGATAGGCCACGGAGCGCTTGCTGAAAGAGCCGTTTCAAAGGTCCTTCCGGCTGAGGGCTTCCCTTATACGATGAGGGTCGTATCCGAGATACTCGAGTCAAACGGTTCGTCTTCGATGGCGACCGTATGCGGCGCCTCGCTCTCACTTATGGACGCAGGCGTTCCAACTCTTGGACATGTCGCAGGCATTGCAATGGGCCTTATCAAGGAAGGCGATGATATCGCGATACTCTCCGACATACTCGGAGACGAAGACCATCTCGGAGACATGGACTTCAAGGTGGCAGGCACATCCGAGGGCGTAACAGCTCTTCAGATGGACATAAAGATCGGCGGCGTGACGCACGCTATACTCAAGGAAGCGCTCTATCAGGCGAAGGAAGGCAGGCTCCACATACTCGGCAAGATGGATGCCGCCATGCCTGTTGCGCGTAAGGAACTCTCCGAGTACGCTCCGCGCATCATCACTATCTACGTTAGACCTGAAAAGATAAAGGACGTCATCGGGCCCGGCGGCAAGAACATCAAAGGCATCATCCTTGAGACCGGCGTAAAGATAGACATCGACGATACCGGCAAGGTCAACATAGCTTCAACCGACAGTGAGGCCTCTGACAAGGCTATAGCCATGGTCAGGAGGCTTACGCAGGAGGCCGAGATCGGCAAGGTCTATCACGGCAAGGTCAAGAAGATAATGGACTTCGGCGCGTTCGTAGAGATATTCCCTGGCACAGAGGGGCTTGTACACATCTCTCAGCTTTCAGCCGAGAGGGTCAAGAACGTAAGGGACGTGCTTAACGAAGGCGATGAAGTCGATGTCAAGTGCATCGAGGTCGACAGGGACGGCAAGATCAGGCTTTCAAGGAAGGAAGCGATCGAAGACAAGGAACAGGGCTGAAATCTACCGGTCTTGTCTTGCGGCCGCGGGATTTTATCGGGAGCTGAGGTTTTATGCCAGCCGTCACGGAGTCGCCTGTCGGCGGATACAAACGCTAAAAACCTAAAATAAAAACCATGCCCCTTATCCAGAAGACCGTCTTAGACAGCGGAATCAAAGTCATAACGGAAGAGATGCCGGGGGTCGAATCATCGACCATCGGCATATGGGTAACGTCAGGATCGAGAAATGAGACCCCCGCGTCAAGCGGGGTCTCGCATTTTATAGAACATCTTCTGTTCAAAGGCACCGAGAGAAGAAGCGCCCTTGATATCTCACGCGAGATAGAATCCGTCGGAGGCGTGCTGAACGCCTTTACCGGAAGGGAATATACCTGCTTTTACGTCAAGGTCCTCAACAAGGACCTCCCCCTCGCCATAGACCTCCTCTCTGACATCTTCATCAACTCCCGTTTCGACAAGGTCGAGATGGAAAAGGAGAAGATGGTCGTCCTGCAGGAGATCAAGATGGTCGAGGACACGCCTGACGACATCATCCACGATACCTTTGCCGAGCGGTTCTGGCCGAACCATCCGCTCGGCCGTCCGATATTAGGCACCTCTGAGACGATAAAGTCCATGGAGCGGGCCGATATCCTCGAATATTTCAACAGCCATTATATCGCCGGCAATGTCCTTATAACTGCGGCAGGCGGGCTCAGACACACTAAGGTCATGAGACTCGTCGGCAAGGCCTTCAAGAAGGTCAAAAAAGTCGGAGTAAAAAAAGAGCTGGGTGCGCCGAGGCCCAAGTCAGGCGTCAAGCTCGTGAAAAAAGACCTCGAACAGGTCCATATATGCATCGGTGTGCCTGTTCCGGCGCAGCCCCATCCTGACAGGTATGGCATCTACCTCATAAACACCATCCTTGGCGGAGGCATGAGCTCGCGCCTTTTTCAGGAGGTCAGAGAGAAGAGGGGGCTTGCGTACTCGGTCTATACATATTTGAGCCTTTGCAAAGACGCAGGAGCGCTTGTGGCGTACGCCGGGGCCTCGCCTGAGAGCCTCCCTGAGGTCGCTAGGCTTATACTGAGAGAGTTCGGCAGGTGCGCCAAGGGCGTCACCAAAGAGGAGCTTGATAACGCAAGGGAACAGCTCAAGGGCGGGATGCTCTTGGGGCTTGAGACCAGCGATAACAGGATGACCAAGCTTGCGCGCGACGAGATGTTCTTCGGCAAGGTCGTGCCTGTGCGCGAACTTGTCAAGGGGATAGACGGCGTGACCCTCGCCGGGCTTGGCAGGCTGGCAAAGCGTATATTTGCCCCGTCAGGCCTTACAGTCGTGGCGATGGGCAAGGTAAACCCCAAGCTCCTTCCAAAGTCGCTTGCGAACAAGGTCGATTGAACCAATCGGAGCCTGTTAAGGCCTTTATTTGAAATATTCGAGATGAGCCTCTTGGACGACTTGACATACGCAACCTGTTCGCCGCACTCAGCCCTGTCAAACCCGGCGGGCGAAGAGAAGCGGATCTTGTCTTGTACCGTTATAACATACAAGACGAGGGTTGCATCAGACTTGCAGTGAGGTACTTGGTCGGTTGTCTTTATCTCTCTTATCCGAGGGTGTTCGTTCTTGCTCTTGATCATGTTTGTTATCCTTATGACTTTAGCAGAAGCTAATCAGGCAGGGTAGATATGAGAATACTGGTAATAGAAGATGAGAAAAAAGTCTCTTCTTTTATCAAGCGCGGGCTTGAGCAGGAGAGCTATGCCGTTGATATCGCCGAGGACGGCATAGAAGGCCAGCACATGGCCGAGGTAAACGAATACGACGCTATAATACTCGATATAATGCTCCCGAAGAAAAACGGCCTCGACGTCCTTAAAGACGTAAAGGCCGCAGGCGTCAAGACGCCTATCCTGCTTCTTACCGCCCGCGATACCGTTGACGACAGGGTCAAGGGGCTTGATCTTGGAGCCGATGATTATCTGACAAAGCCCTTTGCCTTCGAGGAGCTCCTCGCAAGGCTCCGTGTGCTCATGAGAAGGGGCGGGTCAGGGACTCCTGTGCTGAAGTTCGCGGACCTAAGCCTTGATCCGGCAACGCGTAGAGCAAGGCGCGGCGAAACCGAGGTAGAGCTGACTGTTAAAGAGTACGCGCTCCTGGAGTATCTCCTCAGGAATCCGAACAGGGTGCTTACAAGGACGCTTATCGCCGAGCACGTATGGGACCAGTCCTTCGACAGCGAGACTAACGTCGTCGACGTCTACGTAAATCACTTGAGGTCCAAGATAGACAAGGATTTTCCGACAAAGCTCATCCATACCGTCAGAGGCGTAGGCTATGTCCTCAAGGACGAAAACGACTGAGGGATTGATAGAGCCGTAAGGTTTGAACCGCCCCATGCCGACACCCGGGCTTTTGCCGGTTGCGATAAATGATTCGAAGAATCTTTGATTTGCCGATGGTCTTTTCAGATCTTAACAGGAAGGCTACAAGGGTAATAGACCGGTTCTGCTTGACAGCGAGAC
>JBBTBW010000002.1:127188-230834 GCA_038043525.1 Deltaproteobacteria bacterium
GATCTTAACAGGAAGGCTACAAGGGTAATAGACCGGTTCTGCTTGACAGCGAGACCTTTATCACTTCAAACCTATTTCTGGTCTGAAGTGGTAAAGGTCTTTTTTTATTTCTAATGCTGTGTTCATGTCTATGGAGAATGCGTGCGGCCGTCAAACAAAAGAAACAACATATTCATCTATTGATATCTCGATATAAAGACTCGCTCTTGCCTAGCTGAGAAAATAATGATTGATAGCGCTTTTTCCCCGCTGCAAAGACCGCTTCATATCCAAAATTCCCATTGTACCTGCCCCGCGGCAATAGCGGGGCAGGTACACCCTTCCTGCCTGAACGGGCAGATGATTTTGAGGTTTAAATAAAAGGAGAGACTAATTTGCAGACACATCTTGTCCCGTGGGTCTTGTTCATACTGTTTATAGTGGTGATGCTTGCTATCGACCTCGGCATATTCAACAGGAAAGATCACGAGGTGAAGGTAAAAGAGGCCCTTGTCTGGAGCGGAGTATGGATCGCGCTGGCGCTTACTTTCAACGCTGTCATATACCTCTGGAGAGGGCCTGAGATCGCATTGCAGTTTTTTACCGGTTACGTCATTGAGAAGTCCCTGAGCATAGACAACATCTTTGTATTTCTTCAGGTCTTCGCATACTTCAGTGTGCCGGCCATTTATCAGCACAAGATACTCTTCTGGGGCGTACTGGGCGCTATAGTTATGAGGGCGATATTCATACTTGCCGGTGTCGCGCTTATAGCCAAATTCCACTGGATCATCTACGTCTTCGGAGCATTTCTGGTATTCACCGGCATCAAGATGGTCCTTGCTGAAAATAAAGAGGTGCATCCTGAAAAAAACCCGCTCATCAGGCTTCTACGCCGTCTTATGCCAATATCAAAAGACAGCGAAGGTGGCAGGTTCCTGATCAAAAGAGATGGCATCTTTATGGCGACGCCATTGCTGGTCGTCTTGCTGGTGATAGAGACGACCGACGTCATATTCGCGGTAGACTCTATTCCTGCGATCCTGGCTATAACTACGGACCCCTTCATAGTCTTCAGCTCGAACCTCTTTGCGATTATGGGGCTCAGGTCACTGTTTTTTGCGCTTGCCGGGGTCGTTAAAAAGTTTTATTACATACACTACGGGCTCGCTGCTATACTTGTTTTAGTTGGCATCAAGATGATAGTCTCAGACTTTTATAAGCTCCCTTCAACCGCGCCCTGGCCGCGGTTGCGGCTATACTATCGTTATCTATGATAGCCTCGGTTATCTGGCCTTGCCGGTCACAAGACGGGCAGCGGTCATCTGATGACAAATAGCCGGTTCGCGCGCCAGTGCGTTCCATCCAAGTTTTGAACGCCGCGCTCATAGATCTTTGGAGGCTGTCAATGCGGGCCGGGAAAAACAATCACCTTTTGATCTGTTTGTTTAGTCCGTCCGGCTGGCAGGTCTTTTAAAGCGTGCTATGATAATAAGACAGAGGGTATGCGCATGGAATGGCATCAGCAGGAGACGGGTCAGGCGGCACAGAACCTGAAGTCCTCGCCACAGGGGATCTCTCCCGATGAGGCGGTCAAGCGGCTTCAGGAATGGGGTCCTAACGAACTGACCGAGAAAAAGAAGAAGACCATCTTCATGATGTTCCTTGACCAGTTCAAGGACTTCATGATCCTCATCCTCATCGCTGCCGCCATCATCTCAGGCCTCATAGGAGACCTCTCCGACACTATCGCTATCGTCGTTATAGTAGTACTGAACGCCGTAATAGGCTTTGTCCAGGAGTACAGGGCAGAGAAGGCGATGGCGACCCTTAAGAAGATGGCGGCCCCCTATGCCGTTGTTATCAGAGGCGGCGCGCATTTGACGATCTCAGCAACGGAGATCGTTCCCGGAGATGTCGTCATCCTTGAGGCCGGAAATGTCGTGCCTGCAGACATGAGGCTTCTAGAAACCGTCCGATTGAAGATCGAGGAGGCGGCCCTTACCGGCGAATCTGTGCCTGTTGAAAAGCATACCTCCGTTACCCATGACGCTTCCGCGCCTCTCGGAGACAGGCGGAACATGGCGTACAAAGGGACGATTGTCACCTACGGCCGAGGTACCGGTATTGTAGTATCGACCGGCATGGGGACCCAGCTCGGCAAGATCGCGACGATGCTCCAGGAAGAAGATGAGGTGAAGACACCTCTTCAGAAGAGGCTCGCAGGCTTCGGGAAGAGACTCTCTCTTGCAGTCCTGGTGTTATGCGCCGTCATATTCGCCGTAGGCCTGCTGAGGGGAGAGCCGCCGCTACTCATGCTCTTGACATCCATTTCTCTTGCAGTCGCGGCGATCCCGGAAGCACTCCCTGCGGTCGTTACCATCTCACTTGCCCTGGGCGCAAGGAAGATGATCAGGCAAAATGCCCTTATAAGAAAACTCCCTGCGGTTGAGACACTCGGCTCTGTCACATATATCTGTTCCGATAAGACCGGCACGCTTACATTAAACAAGATGACTGTGGAAGAGCTTTATCTGGACGGCAAGACAGTAGATGCCTCGCTCTTGCCTGTAAAGGGACGGAACCCTGCAGGGCTTTTCACGCAAAGCCCATACGAGACGCTCCTTACTGCCCTTGCCCTGAATAACGATGCCAGACAGGACTTATCCGGCATCATGACGGGTGATCCTACCGAGTGCGCCCCTTATATCTTTGCCCGTAGCGCAGGATTCAATAAGCCCGAGCTTGAAAAGGAACTTCCGAGGATCTCCGAGATACCTTTTGATTCGGAGAGGAAGTGCATGACAACCTTCCACAGCGTCGAGAGAGACTTGTATGCTGGTTTTGAATACATATCATTCACAAAGGGCGCCCCTGATATCCTTGTTGCCAAGGCCCATGACATCCTTGCTTCAGGTGGGTTGCATAAGGTAGACGCTGACGAGATATCGAGGGCGAACGAGATGATGGCCTCTCAGGGCCTAAGGGTACTTGCGGTTGCCATGAGGCTGTGGAAAGAACTGCCTGCTGATCTCTCGCCTGAGGCAGTGGAATCCGGCCTTACATTCGTAGGGCTTATAGGCATGATGGACCCGCCGAGGGAAGAGGCTAAAGAGGCGATAGGCCTTTGCAGGAGCGCTGGCATAATCCCTGTGATGATCACGGGTGATCATCCGATAACCGCGCGCGCGATAGCGAAGAGGCTCGGCATCATAGACGACGATCACAAGGCGATAATCAGCGGCAGGGAGCTTGAAAAGCTTCCGCTTGATGAGTTTGAGGAGAGGGTGGAGCATATAAGGGTCTATGCGAGGGTCGCCCCTGAGCAGAAGCTTAAGATAGTAAAGGCGCTACAGGACAAGGGCCACTATGTGGCTATGACCGGAGACGGGGTGAACGACGCCCCGGCGCTTAAGAGGGCTGATATAGGCATCGCGATGGGTATTACCGGTACTGACGTCTCGAAAGAGGCCGGGCACATGATACTGCTCGACGACAACTTCGCGACGATCGTAAAGTCGATAAAAGAAGGAAGAAGGATATTTGACAATATCCGCAAATTCATCAAGTATACGATGACAAGCAACTCAGGTGAGATATGGGTGATATTTTTAGCGCCATTCCTTGGGCTGCCGATACCGCTCCTGCCCATCCACATACTATGGATAAACCTCGTGACAGACGGCCTGCCAGGGCTCGCTCTTTCTGCGGAGAGATCGGAGAAGGGCATCATGAACAGGCCACCGAGGCATCCGAAGGAGAGCATATTCGCACATGGCCTCGGCACTCACATTATATGGGTCGGACTGCTCATGGGCTTCGCGACCATATTTACACAGGCATGGTCCATTAAAACCGGGTACGCCCACTGGCAGACGATGGCCTTTACGGTGCTCTGCCTGAGCCAGATGGGCCATGTCCTTGCCATAAGATCAGAGAGCGAATCTCTTTTTACACAGGGATTATTCTCAAACAAGCCGCTTCTAGGCGCCTTTATCCTCACGTTCGCCCTGCAGATGGCTACGATCTACGTTCCTTTCCTCCAGCCGATATTCAGGACCGAGGCCCTTACGTTTAATGAGCTCATCTTCACTCTCGCCATGTCGTCGGTTGTCTTTATCGCGGTCGAGATAGAAAAGATCTTTAAGCGGTGATCCGGAAGCAAACTACTGGCAAGTTGAACAGGCATGGGGATAATGGCTGGAATAAAAACAGAAGATCAGATGGTCTGTCTTAGGAGTATCAGGAATTCGATATCGCTTAGCGGGTTCAGGTTTGCAACCTGAACCACATGTTTGGAGCAGGTTATAAACCTGCTCCTGCAAAAGGCGCACGACAGTGCGCTAAAGAAAGTCATTCGGCGGGTGTGACCCGCCCTACCGCCTGACCCTCCCAGCCTCCCCTTATAGTAAGGGGAGGAGCGAAGATACCCCACCCTCCTACACAGTAAAAATGGGAAGAGATAAAACAGAAAATAAAAAGGCGTGCCACGGTCATTGACCTTGGCACGCCTTTGATTTTATTCGGTATAAGTCTTTCTTACTTTGCCTTGGTCGCGTGGACCGTGAGGCGGGATATCTTTCTTGAGGCGTTATTCCTGTGGAGCACGCCCTTTGTCACGGCCTTGTCAAGGAGCTTTGTCGCTGTGCCCAGTGTTGAGGTGATCTCTTCAGGCTTGCCAGCTGTGAGGGCTTCCTTGTGCTTCTTTATGGCTGTCTTTAAAGCGGTCCTGGTCGCGGTGTTGCGCGCGTTCCTCTTCTCGCTCTGCTTGTGTCTCTTGATCGCTGATTGATGATTTGCCAACTTCTATACCTCCTGATTTTCTGCTACCTATTGATTTTTGTTATGTGTTAATCTGTCCGGGTCCGGCGTACTGCGGCGGTTCCGGTTTAGTCGTCGCTGTGCGCCTCTTTACATGCTGATATCTGCCGCTAAATCCCGGAGGCAGATATCGAACTTACCTGCCGGAATACCCAGGAATACAAAAGATAATAGTATGCCCTGAGTATTAATAAAGGAGCATATTATGCTTTTTTGCCGTTATTGTCAAGCACTATGAGGTGATAGCAGGGATGTCGAAGGATACTCACGAAAAAAGGATCACAGGGGCCGCCTCTATAATCGGGTCGTTAACAGCCGTAAGCCGCGTCCTCGGATATATAAGAGACGCGGCGGTAGCTTACGTCTTTGGCGCCGGCATGCTGGCAGACGCCTTTTTCATGGCCTTCAGGGTTGCCAACCTCTTAAGGAGGCTTGTAGGCGAGGGGGCGCTCACCACCTCGTTCGTTCCAATATTTACCGAGGAGCTGACAAAGAGGACGAAAGAGGGGGCGAGAGAGCTTGCCTCGAGCGTATTCACCATTTTCGGCATGATCCTTCTCGTCCTTACGGTCTTGTGCGTCTATTTTTCAGAAGAGATCGTCTTGCTGATGGCCCCAGGGTTTGCCGATGACCCTGAGAAGTTCGCAGTGACTGTCAGCCTCACCGCCTTGATGTTCCCATATATGATATTTATAGGGCTGATGGCTATAGCCATGGGCGTACTTAACTCGCTCAGGCACTTTACCGCGCCTGCTCTTTCTCCGGTGCTATTTAACCTCGCAATCATAGCCTCAATTTTCGCCGTGACTCCGTTTCTTGGCCAACCGGTATACGCGCTTGCCATAGGCGTGCTCCTCGGCGGGTTCCTTCAGTTCGCGCTCCAGCTTCCGTTTTTGTCCAGGTACGGTATGTCTCCCAGGTTATCTTTCAGGTTCAGGGACCCGGCGATAAAGAAGATATTCGGCATTATGGGGCCTGCTACTTTCGGAGTCGGCGTCTATCAGCTCAATATATTCGTGACGCTATGGTTCTCATCCCAGCTTGCCGAGGGGAGCGTATCGTATCTCTATTACGCAGGGCGCATAATGGAGCTGCCGCTCGGCATATTCAGCGTGGCAGTTTCTACGGCAGTACTGCCGAGCTTATCAGAGCATGTCGCCAAAAAGGACTGGGAGGGCTTCAGAGGGTCGCTCTCTTTCGCGGTGAGGATTGTCAACTTCGTCACCATCCCGGCCATGTTCGCGCTTTTCATCCTCAGTTATCCGATTATAGAGGTCCTCTTCCTTCGCGGCGAGTTCGGGGCTGATGCGGCCTCAGGCACAGCCATAGCCCTTTATTACTACGCTATCGGTCTTGTGCCGGTCTCAGTTGCTAGGATCCTGACGTCTGTATTCTACGCGCAGAAGGACTCGGTAACGCCTGTATGGGCAGGGGTAGCTTCGTTCGTAGCCAATGTCGTCTTGTGCTTTGTCTTGATCGGCCCTATGGGCCACGCTGGGCTGGCACTTGCGACCTCCCTTGCGGCCCTTGTCAACTGCACCGTGCTCTTTGTCGTTCTCAGGTACAGGTTCGGAAGGTTCGGGGCCAAGGGGATAGTCAGTTCAGGCGCCAGGGCTACCATCGCATCGGTCGTAATGACGGTCATACTCTTTCTCATTATCAGGTACTCAGGGTTTGAGTCGATGTCTACGGTCTTCAAGGGCGGCGTTGTAGCGATATGTCTTGCAGTGGGAATTTTGACATATACAGTGTCAGCAATGGCCGCCGGATCGGAAGAACTCATGTTTTTAAAAGGGATTTTACTCAGACGGAGGGGCCGCTGACGACGTATTTCGGCTTAAATGAAAATGGCCGCAAAGTGCCGCAACTACATGTTATATAACGCTAAATTGCTGATTAAAATTTAAGCAACCTGCACATTGCCCATGTATTACGGTTAAAGCTGAATTTGCATATCAGAGGTTGTCAACAGGTTGTCCACAGTTGTTGGGGAGATCTTTTTAAGACACTGGTTTGATTGAGTTTTTTGGGAGGGTAAGTTATCATGCCAAGGTGGCGGTATTTTGACGCTAAGCCTTATCTTTAAGGCGTCTCTCTATCGACTTTGCCTCTTGCCAGAGCCGTTCCATCTCAGCGGTTGATGTGTCATAGAGATCGCCGCCGAGTTCCGTGACCCTTTTCTCGATATGGTGGAAGCGGTTTATGAACTTGCCAATCGTCTTTCTAAGCGCGTCCTCAGGGTTGACTGAGAGGAACCTGCTTACGTTGACTATCGTGAAGAGCATGTCGCCCAGCTCTTCTTCCATGCCTGCGGCGTCTTTTTCTTTGACCGCCTCTTTGAACTCTGCCGTCTCTTCGTCCAGCTTGGCGATTACTTCATTGATGTCCTGCCAGTCAAAGCCGACCTTTGCCGCTTTTTGAGAGACCTTGTGGGCTCTTAAAAGCGCTGGCAAGACCTCCGGGATGCCGGAGAGGTACCCGTCTGCCTTGAGCGCGTCTCTCTTCTCTTCTTTTTTTATCTCAGCCCAATTCCTGAGTACCTCTTCAGAGGTATCTGCCTTTGTCTCGCCGAAGACATGCGGATGCCTTCTGATCATCTTGGTAACGGTCCCGTCTATTACGTCGGATAGATCGAATCTGCCGTCTTCTTTGCATATCTCTGCTATGAAGACGATCTGGAAGAGGAGGTCGCCGAGCTCATCCTTTATTTCAGCCGGAGACCCGGAGTCTATGGCGGCTATAACCTCGTAGGCCTCCTCGATCATGAACGGAACGAGGGTGTCGAGCGTCTGTTCCTTGTCCCAGGGGCATCCGTTTGGCCCCCTGAGGCGCTCCATCAGTCCTGTAAGCTTTTCTATCTCAGGTCTCTTCATCTGTCTACGGCGTAGCCGTGCCTCTTTAAGTCTTCCTCAGAGTTTATGTTCTCAACTGAGGTTTCAATAGGGAGGCCATCAAAATCTGCCTCTGTAAGTCTTTTGACAGGTATCTGCTCTAATAGGCTGTTAATTCTGAGGTTTCCGCATTTTATCATCGCCTCTATAGTCCCTGCGCACCTCTTTGAATAGATGCCGTGCATAGGATGCGCCCTGCCGCCTATGAAAGGGATGATGGCGTCGAAGTCCGCCGTCGTTGCAGATAAGAGCCTCTTTATGCAGTCGGTATCCAGAAAGGGCATGTCGCAGGCAGTGACAAAGGTATAGTCTGATCGGCTTTTTACGATGGCGGTATGGAGCCCTCCGAGGCTTCCGGCCCCTATGTGGATATCAGGATAGGTCTTGAGTTCGAGAAAAGAGTATGGCGCAGGGTCGTTGGCTATTATGACGACCGTGTCGAAGATGGGAGTCAGGATACCTGTGACACGCTCGATGATGGTAGTCCCGTCGATCTTCAAGAGGGCCTTGTTCGTGCCCATGCGTCTGGACTGTCCGCCGGCAAGGACAGCGCCTGTCATTTAAGCTTTATCCTAAGCTCTATCTCTTTCGCGCCGGCGCAGCCTTTGAGGGTCCGCACCATGCCTGAGACAGCCTCTTTGATGATAGAACCGGAGAACCCGTTTAATGGAACGGACGCGCCGTCAACGATAATCGAGAGCTCTGCCAAGGTGTGTTTCTTTAAAACCTCTTTCTCAATTAATGTCGCTATGCCTTTGAAATCATTAAGTTTGTATATGGGCTTCTTTGTCTTGAGGCTGACATCCGAGACGTAGCCTATGAGGGAAGGGTCTTTTGCGCATATAGGCTTCGGGTTGTGCTCTTTCCTTACCACCTCGATCTTTGGAAACCATGAGGTCTTGTACCCTTCGGTTATCACAATATCGGCGTCCGAGAGATATGACCAGATGATCCTCTCAGGCGGCCATTCGCTTGAGACGTCTTTTATGACGGCAAACTTCTCTTTAGACGAGATGGCGACTGTGCATGAACCGGCCTGCTTATGCCTCCACGAGTCCTTGCCCTCCTTGTCGATCTCGAAGCGGTGGGCGTCGTGCTTCAAGGTTGCCACGCGGTAGCCCCTTGCCACGAGCTCTGAGATAACCTTTACAAGGAGCGTTGTCTTGCCGCTGCCTGAAGAACCTACTATCGATACTATAGGGACCATCTTTAACCCTTGATTATCCTGTATTTTCGATTAATATACTATGTAAGCTGAGACGATGTAAATAATTTAATTGTACTTCAGGCGCGCCTTTGCCATATCTGCGCCTGGGTCGACCGCATCATCTCTCGATTCGCTAAAGGGGACCTTTTATGGTAGACATGGAGAAGAAAAAAGATCTTCTGCGTCAGATCCCGGGCGTTGATGAGCTTTTGAAAGACCCTCATCTGAGCGCGCCTGTCTACGAATACGGCGCAGGTATTGTCACTGAGGCTGTTCGTAAGGGACTCGATGAGTTACGCTCAGGGGTTCTCGGCGGGTCGGTCTCAGAGGTGGCTGAAGGGGGCATAATAGCAATGGTCCTAAGTAACATCGCCTCTTTGACGCGCCCATCCCTCCGAAAGGTCATAAACGCCACAGGCACTATCATCCATACCAATATCGGCAGGGCCGTTCTCAGTACCGAGGCTGCGGACGCGGTCCGAACTGCCGCTCTATGCAACACGAACCTTGAATTTGATCTTGCCACAGGTGAGCGCGGCGAGAGGGACACACATCTCGAAGAGCTGATAAAGAGGCTTACCGGCGCCGAGGCGGCAACCGTTGTAAATAATAACGCCGCCGCAGTACTCCTTACCTTAAATACCCTTGCCGAGTCCAGGGAGGTCATTATCTCAAGGGGCGAGCTTATAGAGATTGGCGGGTCGTTCAGGCTCCCTGAGATAATAAAAAAGAGCGGGTGCGTCATGCGAGAGGTCGGCACTACCAACAGGACGCACCAAGCCGACTATCTAGGTGCGATAACCCCTGATACCGCCCTTATATTCAAGGCCCATACGAGCAACTACCGTGTCGTAGGTTTTACGGCCGGAGTCTATTTGAGCGAACTTGCCCTGCTGGCAAAAAAGCATGGCATACCGGTTGTAGAAGACCTCGGAAGCGGCTCTCTTATTGACCTTGCTTCTTATGATTTGCCTGACGAGCCTGTCGCAGGAGAGTCCATCAGGGCAGGGGCTGACATCGTAACGTTTAGCGGGGATAAGCTCCTCGGAGGGCCGCAGGCAGGCATTATAGCTGGGAAAAAGGTACTTATCGATCTGATACGGCGTAACCCGCTTAAAAGGGCCGTGCGCGCTGATAAGCTGACCCTTGCCGGCCTTGAGGCGACTTTAAGGCTGTATCTTGACCCGGCAAGGCTTGCTTTGAGGCTTCCGACCCTCAGGTATATGACAAGGGGGGTTGGTGAGATAGAGGCTGTTGCTTTAAAGGCCGCAGAACTCCTCGGTCCCTTTCTCGGTGAGGGATACACCATTTCAGTCGAGCCTGGCGAGTCTGTCGTAGGGGCAGGGGCTATGCCCGGCCGTCATATACCGACAAAGGTGATAGCTGTCAGCCACGCCGCATACGGGCCTGATAAGATCGCCGCCATGTTCCTTTCTGCAAAGACCCCGATCCTCGGCAGGATATACAGGGACAGGTTCATCCTCGATATGAGGACTATAGATGATGTGAATGATGTCGTGCCGTCATAGGGAATGGCCTATCCATAACCCGACTCTCATATCTCAATGGCACTTTGGCGGCGTCCCTTTAGGCTCTTTTAATATCTTCTGCCACCACTTCTTGCCGGTCTCGTCATGACGGACCCCTTCCTTGCGCTCGAACTCATCCTGACAGGCCTTTGAGCAGAAGTAATATGTCTCGTGCTCCAGATGTGTCATGAAAGAAGCGTCCTTTTCTTCGACTTCCATCCCGCATACGACGTCCCTTGCCATAACTGCCTCCTTCCTGTCATCCAACATGAGTCTGGGTGAACTTATTGTAGATCATTGAAAAAAGAGTCCCTGCCACGAGCGATGCCGCTGATATGGTGATGAGGCCTGTGAGCAACCCGATAACGGTAAATGGCCTTTGCGAGGCTATTAAAGTCAAGTCCACCCCGTGGAACCACGCATTCAGGTAGGCAATAAATCCCATTGGCCAGGTATAGACTAAAAACGCGCAGAGCAGGTACAAGATGTCTGTAGTAAGGGTAAGACTTAATGAGACGGCCTTTGTGTTTAACATAAAGTCTCCTTCCGTAATCGTCATTAAATGCATATCCGAAGAGCTATCATCTTCTATTCATATTATAACTCTAAATTAAAGGCCGTGTTCTTGTTATGCCTGCCTGCTGAAAGGCATGTCGTATAGCTACTTGCTGTAGAGCCTCAGGAGTCTCGGCCATCTCGGTTTCCCTTGATTTTTTAAGCAGTTATATTAAACTGAGTTTATGGGTCTATTTAAAAAGATATCTACGCTTGTCTCTGCTGTAACGATGGCTGTTGTCTTGATCTTTGTCTCAGGGTCTTTCGGCGCGGAGTTTCGGGCCTTGCCGCAGCCCGGTATCTACAAAGAGGCCGCAAACGTAGCTGAGGCGTTTGTAGACGAGGAACTGGTATATAAGATAGGCTTCTGGCTCTTCGACGACGTGGCCGAAGGGGTCTTGACACTCAAGGCCGGTGAGAACGGCGAATACATAGCGACGCTTAACGCCTATACTACAGGGGTCGTCGATACGCTCCTGCGCCACAGGAAAGACATCTATGTGGCGCATCTTGTCTTGGCCGATGGCGGCAGGAGGTTCATATCAAAGAGGTTTGAAAAGCGCATTGAGATGGACGGCAAGAAGAAGACGAGCATCACGGTGATAGACTACGATAAAAGAGAGATCAGATGGACAAGCACCGAGACAGGGAAAGATAACAAGTCAGGTTCAAATCCCATACCACCCGGCATATATGCAGACGGCCCGCTTGCCGCGTTTTACAACTTCAGGTACGGGGTATATGGGCCTATAAAAGAGGATACCGAGTATAAGATACTGACCTTCCCGAAGGAAGACCACGTCCCTGAGATATATCTGAAGATAGCGGCAAAAGACGAGATGGCAAAAAGGGTACGGAGCGCGAAAGAGAGGAGGGCCGCTGACATGCTCGCTGATGTCAGGCTCGATAAGGAACTCTTCGGCTCTCAGACAGGCAACGTCGAGATACTCTTTTCCGACGATATGGTCCCTGTCGTTGCCGTTGCAAAGGACCTTGTCCTATTCGGAGATGTCCGCGGAAGGCTTGTACGCATAGGGCTTGGCATGAATATGAGAAAGACCTCTGTGATGGGAAAGTAGAGATGGCTGCTGGTCGCCTTTGAAAAACATTGATATAAATCTGAACTGAGGCGGCCTAAGTCTTTTCTTGTTTCTGCCTTCCGGTCCTCCCCCATCCTACGAATATGACAACGGCAAGGGCCGACATGATCGACCCGTAGATGAACGTCGCTGACGGGCCGGAGCTATCCCACAGATAACCTGCTATGATGCTTGCCGGAAGGAGCATCAACCCTGTAACGGCGTGATACGCGCCGAAAGCCGTCGCCTTTCTCTCGGTCGGCGAGATGAGCGCCAAGTAGGCCTTTTGCGACCCGTCGCTCATCCCTCTATAAAGACCGTACGCAGGGAATAGGAGCCAGATATGCAGCGGGGTCGAGGCGGTTGCGACTCCGGCGTATACAGCCGAGTAGACGATGAAGGATAAGATGAGCATCTTTTTTATGCCGATCTTATCGGCAAGCGCGCCCATAGGTATTGAAGAGGCCGCGTAGATGATATTGAAGGCGAGATATATCGCCGGGATGTATTCTTTGGCCACACCCACGCTCTCGGCCTTTAGTATAAGGAAGGCGTCTGCGAAGTTTCCAATGGAAAATACCGCGATAACTGTGAGATAATGCCTGAACGCGCCGTTGAACTCGGAAATGGACAGGCTCGGGATCCTGATACTTTCAGTTACGGCCTTCTTTTTCTCCCTGATGAAGAACGTGATCAGTAAAACCGCTATGACCCCGGGTATCGTGGAGGCGAGGAATACAAGCCTCATGTCGTTTCTGAAGAAGTATAGGAGCGCTACCGCGATGGCAGGGCCGATTATGGCGCCGATCGTGTCCATGGACCTGTGAAACCCGTAGGCAAGCCCGAGGTTGCCGACCTCCGTCGATTCAGCGATGATCGCGTCCCTCGGCGCTGTCCGGATGCCCTTGCCTAGCCTGTCGATGAACCTGGCGCCAAGGACGTGCGTCGAGGTCATCGCAACGGCAAGTATCGGCCTTGACGCGGCCGAGGTCCCGTAGCCTATGGTCATGAGGAGCTTTCTCTTTCCGAAACGGTCTGATAGCCACCCTGAGATGATCTTCAGGAGTGAGGCCGTGGCCTCTGCTATTCCCTCTATGACGCCGACTATGGTCTTAGAGGCGCCAAGGACATTTGTCAGGAATAAAGGCACGAGCGGATAGACCATCTCGGATGAGATATCCATGAAAAGACTGACGAGGCCTGTGAAAAAAACGTTTCTCCCGAGGCCTGATATCCGTTTTTTTATTCCCATGTCTCAATTGTGCCTGTTTTTGATTTTTTTTCAAGGTAATGGTTTTTTTGAGACAGGCGACGGTCCTGTAATAATAAAAAAACTTGACAAGTAAATGTAAAACATATAATATTTACCATTCATTAATCACGGAGGACACTAATCGATGTTCGCAGTCATAAAAACAGGCGGAAAGCAGTACAGGGTAGCTGAAGGCGAGACCCTTCATGTTGAAAAGCTTGAAGGCGCTGTAGGTACCAGGGTTGAGATACCTGAGATCCTCTCTGTAGGCGAGGGCGAGGGCATAAAGGTCGGGACTCCTACGGTCGAAGGCGCAAGGGTAGTGGCCGAGATAGTCGAGCAGGGCAAGGGCAAGAAGGTCATCGTATTCAAGAAGCGCAGAAGAAAGGGCTACATGAAGAAGCAGGGCCACAGACAGCTCTTCACAGGCATAAAGATACAGGAGATAAAGGGCTAGGTCCCTTAACAGCAAAGAATTTTCAGGAGGGATTCAAGTGGCACATAAAAAAGCAGGCGGAAGTTCAAGAAACGGCAGAGACTCCAATGGCCAGAGAAGGGGCGTCAAGAGCTACGGCGGACAGCTCATCTCAGGCGGCACTATAATAGTCAGACAGCTTGGCACCAGGATATACCCGGGCGCTAACGTCGGCATGGGCAGGGATTATACCCTTTTCGCAAAGGTCAGCGGCACGGTGGCCTTCGAGGATAAGGGTTCCAAGAAGTTCGTAAACATAATCCCCCAGTAATAATAGTCACAGCTAACAATGCAGGGCGGGATGGAGAGGCATAATGTCTGTCCGTCGCCGCCCTTTTAATTTTCTCCGAGAGGCGGGTTTGATCCGATGAGATTTATCGATGAAGCAATAATAACCGTAAAGGCAGGCGACGGCGGGAGAGGTTGCGTAAGCTTCAGAAGGGAGAAGTACGTTCCCAAGGGAGGCCCTGACGGCGGCAACGGCGGAAGGGGCGGAGACATCATATTCGTCGCTGACCCGAGGCTCTCAAGCCTTCTTGACTTCCGCTACAAACGCGAGCTTGAGGCCGAGCGCGGCGAGCATGGCATGGGGTCCATGTGCACCGGAAAAGACGGCCTCGACCTTGTTGTCAAGGTCCCTTCAGGGACGATAATCAAAGACGAAGATACAGGAGAGATCCTTTCCGACATGGTCGTCGACGGCCAGACCTATCGCGCGTGCAAGGGCGGCAGGGGCGGAAAGGGAAACGCCCACTTCACCAGTTCGACCCATCAGACCCCGAGGTTCGCCCAGCCGGGCGAGGAAGGGACCGGCAGGAGGCTCAAGCTTGAGCTTAAGCTCCTTGCCGACGTAGGCATAATCGGGTTTCCCAATGCCGGCAAATCAACGCTCATCTCTCACATCTCGGCGGCAAGGCCTAAGATCGCCGATTATCCGTTTACAACGCTTGTGCCAAACCTCGGAGTCGTCGCGTTCGGAGATTACGCTGGTTTTGTCGTAGCCGACATACCGGGTCTCATCGAAGGCGCGCACGAGGGCAAGGGGCTCGGCATAAAGTTCCTGAAGCATATAGAAAGGACGAGGATATTCATTCACGTACTTGATCTGTCTCCTGAGACAGGCAGGGACCCGCTAGACGACTTCAAGGTGGTCAACTCCGAGCTCAAGGCGTTTAACTCCGAGCTTGCCGAAAGGCCCCAGGTGGTCGCGCTCAACAAGACGGATATAACCGAGACTGCTGAAGAGCTTCCTCCTCTCTTGAAATTCTTTAAGGGTTTGGGTATAAAGGTATTTCCTATTTCAGCCGCAACAGGCAAGGGGCTTACCGAGCTTGTCAATTATGTCGGCGGCCAGGTCGAGAAATTCAAAAAAGACGGGGCCTTGAAGGATGAAAGACCTTCGTAAAAAGACCGTAAAAAAGGCGAAGCGGCTTGTAGTGAAGGTCGGGAGCGCTGTAGTCGCATCTAAAGACTCCGACATTTTCACGCGGCTAGCCCTTGAGATGCACTCACTGAGGCTCTCAGGCAAAGAGGCTGTCCTTGTCAGCTCAGGGGCCGTGGCCATGGGCATGAGAAGGCTGGATCTCGCTGAGAGGCCGGCTTCGATCCCTGAGCGTCAGGCTGTAGCGGCCCTTGGACAGGGAAGTCTGATGGCAAGGTACGACGCCGCTTTTTCGATGGTAGGAGAAAAGGCCGCGCAGGTCCTCCTTACGCATGACGACCTCGGGAACAGAAAGAGGTTCTTAAACGCCAGGAATACCCTCCTTACGCTTCTTCGCATGAATATAATTCCCGTCATAAACGAGAACGACACCGTCGCGGTAGAAGAGATAAAGTTCGGCGATAACGACGAGCTATCCGCTCTTTGCACCAACCTCATCGAGGCCGACCTTCTACTTATCCTCACGGATATAGACGGCCTCTTTGACAAAGACCCCAAGGCCAATATCGACGCAAGGCTCGTGCCTTTCGTCGAGGACGTCGAGGGGCTCTCTATCGATTCGATCACAGGAAAGACAAGCACGCTCGGCACAGGCGGGATGCGCTCGAAGTGCGAGGCTGCCAGAAAGGCCGCCCACTTCGGGGTTCCGACAATCGTTGCCAACGGGAACTGTCCTGACGTCATCTCTCGCATACTTGCAGGAGAAGATATCGGGACGTTTTTTCTCGCGAAGGAAGATAGGCTTACCAGCAAAAAACATTGGATAGCCTTTTCTACCCGCCCGACAGGCAGGGTCTTTGTCGATACCGGCGCAATGGAGGCCGTTCTCTCAAAGGGCAAGTCCCTTCTGCCCTCAGGCATCAGTGACGTAGACGGCTCTTTTGACTCAGGCGAGGTCGTCCACTGCGTCGATCTATCAGGCAGGGAGTTCGCAAGAGGGGTAGCCAATTACAGCTCATCAGAGATCAAGATGATAAAGGGGCTTAAGACTACCGAGATAGAAAAAACGCTCGGCTATAAGGTCTACGACGAGGTGATACACAGGGATAACCTCGTCGTTATGTAGTACCTGTTTTAAGGCCGCTTTCTTAGTACGGTCCATGGCGGTTTTAACTGACTTCAGTCTCTGCCTGCCGGTCTCTCTTTTGATAGTCTGCCTTAGCGGCCCGGCAGTTGATAAAAATCGACAAGGAGCATCTGATGTCTATAAAAGACGATGTCTTGAGTATCGCAAAGGCGGCCAGAGCAGCCTCGTTCATTCTCTCGCGGATAGACGCGGCGACCAAGAACAGGGCGCTCGGTCAGATGGCGGACGCGCTTATTGCCGCTTCAGCGCATCTCAAGGCGGAGAACCTCAAAGACCTTGAGACGGCGCGGACGAAGGGGCTTTCAACAGCCATGATAGAGAGGCTGACCCTGTCAGATAAGGCCATATCGACGATGGCCGCCTCTTTAAGAGAGGTAGTACATCTTCCGGACCCTGTCGGCGAGATCACGAAGATGTGGAAGAGGCCCAACGGCCTCATGGTCGGAAAGATGCGCATACCGATAGGCGTCATAGGCATCATCTATGAATCTAGGCCAAACGTCACATCCGACGCCGCAGGCCTGTGCCTGAAGTCGGGTAACGCTGTGATATTGAGGGGCGGGAGCGAGGCTATCCACTCGAACATGGCGATAGTATCTGTTTTGAAGGGCGCATGTACTGCATCAGGGATACCGGAGGCGGCGATTCAAGTCATGCCTGTTACAGACAGGGAGGCGGTCCTTGAGATGCTCAAGCTTGAGGAGTACATAGACCTCATAATACCCAGGGGCGGTGAGGGGCTTATAAGGTTTGTAGTCGAGAACTCGAAGATACCTGTTATAAAGCACTACAAGGGCGTATGCCACGTCTACGTCGATGAATATGCTGACCTCGATATGGCAGTTAGCATCGCGTACAACGCAAAGGTACAAAGACCCGGGGTATGCAACTCGATGGAAACACTCCTTGTCCACAGCAAGGCCGCCCCCGCATTCCTGCCTCTGATATACAAGGAATATAAGGCGGCAGGCGTCGAGCTCAGAGGTTGCCCTTCAACCGTTGCAATACTTAAAGAGATAAAGGCGGCTGAGGAACAGGACTGGGGCGCTGAATATCTCGACCTCATACTCGCAGTCAAGGTCGTAGGTTCAATGGATGAGGCTATAGAGCATATCGCAAGGTACGGCTCGCTTCATACCGAATCGATAGTCACAAGGGATTATTCGAACGCTCAAAGGTTTTTGAGAGAGGTCAACTCATCGACTGTCGTTGTGAACGCCTCTACTCGATTCTCTGATGGGTTCGAGCTTGGTCTCGGCTCTGAGATCGGCATATCTACCACGAAGATACATGCCTTCGGGCCTATGGGACTAGAAGAGTTGACGACCCAGAAGTTCATTATATACGGCGACGGGCAGATAAGGGGTTAACGGCTTTCTGTTGTTTGTCAGGCAACTGAAAAAGTATCTCTGCTTTGTTGGCATCAAATGCGACTGCTTGCGGCCATCTACTCAGTGCATACTGAGGGTTTTAAGGGTTGCGGCTGCTGCCAATGAGCATTATTCAGTAGAAAAATTAACGGTTTTGTTGTAGAATGCAGCCCAGAGAGTAAATGGTTTATTGAGTGTGCGCCTGTTGTACCCCGGCCGCTTTAGAGGCCGGGCAAGGCGGGCTAAAAATGAGGATCACCATACCTTGAAGGATCCCTTTATTTAGAAGGGGTTTTTGATCTGCCGGACGGTTCTTCGGACGGCAGACCCCGGAGGCAGGACCATGGGTGTAAAAGGCAGGCTCAAGGATATGTGCCTCGTTGATATCGTTCAGATATTCAACGCGGAGCGAAAGACCGTTGCCATACACTTAGGCTCTGAGCTTGGATACGGCAGGGTTTATTTGAAAAGCGGCTCTGTAGTCCATGCCGTGCACAGGGAGTTTACAGGCCCGGAGGCGTTCTATCAACTCCTTGCCTGGCAGGACGGCGAATTCGAGGTGGAGCCTGACGCTGTTGCCCCGGATGTCACTATAAGCCAGGGCACTGAAGGCCTGATACTCGAAGGGCTCAGAAGGTTTGACGAGCAGCGCGTCAAAGGGCAGGATGCCGGCGGGACTTATATCGGCGATATAGAGTCTGTAAGGCTCATAAACAGGCTTCTTGAGCTCGGTATCCTGGAGAAGGTCTGATACTATGCCGATAGAGACAAAGAACATAGCCATAATCGGCGCCAACAAGGAAGGTTTAAAGCTCCTTCCGCTTCTTCTTGCCGACCCGCACAGCAGGGTCTGCATCATAGCCGACCCGAACAAAGAGGCGATGTGCTTCAAGCTGAACGAGCTTGGCTACACGCTTGCCGGAAGGCTCGGCATCAAGGTGACGACAGACCTTAACGAGATCAGGGATTCGGTCGAGATCGATATCATAATCAACGCTCTCCAGGATCAGCCTACCGAGAAGTTCCTTGAATCCCCTGAACTGAGACATATAGAAAAACTCGGCCCTCTGAGCGCCAGACTCATCTGGGGCGTCAAGAACTCAGCGCCTGATCCTGATCTGACAGGCGTTGACAAGGCCAAAGACCAGATGGCACTCCTGTCGGCGCTTCGCGAGATAGTCGACGCCGTGCGCCTCACTATCGATCGCAAGGAGCTTTTGTCCGTCATATTGAAGCTCGCGACCGAGTCTACTTCGGCAGAGCGCGGCTCCATAATGCTCATGACCGAGGAAAAGACCCTCAGGGTAGAGATAGCCAAGGGGATGGACGAAGAGGTCGTAAGAAAGATCAGGGTCCCGCTCGGCGACGGGGTCTCAGGCAGAGTGGCTAAAGACGCCAAGCCGCTTCTTTTATCAGGCAAGGCAAAGGGCGCTGAGTTCGCACGCCACATGGACAGGAGGGATGTCAAAAGCTCCATGTGCGTCCCGCTTGTCGTAGAAGGCACTGTGATCGGCGTAATAAACGTCAGCTCCAACGAATCCAATCATGTCTTCACCAACGAAGACCTTACATTCCTGTCCAGTCTCGCTTCTCTTGCCGCGGAGGTCATACAGCGCTCCAATGAGTATGAGCGTCTCAGGGTCGATTCCGCGAAGTTTACCTTCTGGAAGGAAGCCGACGCGATCATGTCGTCCCAGCAGCCCCTTGAAAAGCGCCTTACTATGGTTGCCAGAAGGCTCTCGGAGATAATCCAGGGCCTTACATGCTTCGTCTACATATATGACGATGAGAGAAAGAGGTTGTTCCTGCAGGCGGCCAGCATAAGGGACGGCAGAGGGCTCGGCATGCTCAGCCTCCGGCCCGGAGAAGGGATGGAGGGGTTCGGCATCGATGAGATGAAAGACGTCATACTCGTCGACAGGACCGAGGATGGGCATACCAAGAGGGTCTATCTCTCCCTGCCTATGGTCTCGAACGATACGATAGTGGGCACGCTCAACGCGCAGTACGTATCTACTCACGGTCTTTCTGTCTATCATGAGGCGTTTCTCAAGGAGATAAGGACGCTCATAGCCGACTCGGTCTATAAGTTCAGGCAGGGCGAGAAAGAGAAGCTCAAGGCCCGGAAGATGTTTGCCGTCGACGAGGCAGGCCTTGAGATGATATCTATAAAAGATATGAAGAGGCTCGCGAACCTGCTCGCCACCACCCCTGCGGCGATACTCGGAGCGGAGGGCTCGCTCCTGAGGCTCTCAGCCAACGGCTCCAAGAGGTTTCAGACGGTAGCTACTTACGGCCTTGATGACAAGACCATCAGGGAGTACTTCCTGCCGGTCGAGAAGGAGACCGTCATGGAGGTCTTGAGAAAGAAAGAGACTGTAACCAGAGAGTTTTCAGAGGATGCCAGCCCGTACATAAGGTCCGTCATGGCGATGCCCTTGAAGGTGAATGACGTTATAACCGGGGTAGTCACCTTTTTCAACAAGACCAGCGAAGGTTTTGTCACGCCATGCGGGTTTTCCAGGGCGGATACGGATATACTGACGAGGTTCTCTGTCTATGCCGAAAAGGCCCTCTTAAACGCGGCAGAGGCCGCCGCTGTAAAGATCATGGAGACTGCGCCGCCGCCTGCGCCGACCGTATCGCCGCTTGTCGCTTTCGAGGGCAGGGTCGAGCAGGAGCTCAACAGGGCCAGGAGGCAGGATAAGTCTCTCGTCCTGGCCACTGTACGCATCAGCGGCCTCAAGGGCTTCGCGAACAGGGCTGAATATGAAAAAGGGCTCGTCAGTTCGATCAGGAAAAAGACGAGAAGCTTCGACGTGGTAGTAAGGCTGAACGAGGAGACATTCGGGTTCCTATTTCTCGATACCGATGAGAAGGTCCTGCGTCTGCTCGGCGCCATCACCGATGTCATCGCCAACGATGAGACGTTCCACAGGGCGTTCATTGAAGGCAAGGCAGATATATTCTACGGCTACGCCTGTTTCCCCAGGGAAGGGGATTCTTTTTCCGAGCTCTTCTCAAAGGCGTCAAACAGGGATAAGTACGACATGAAAAAGACATACGATACCGAGTTCTGATCGGAGATGGAATGGTAACAGTCAGGTTTTTCGCTATGCTCAAGGGCCTTGCCGGAACGGATGAGAGGCTCTATAAGATCGACGGACAGGTTACTGTCGAGGACCTCAAGGCAATGATCAAAAGAGACTTCCCAGGGCTTGGAGCGCTCCTTGATTCGCGCTCATTGCTCGTCTCGATCAATCAGGAGTTCGCTCAAAAGGGCGCGCTCGTAAAGGACGGGGACGAGGTAGGGTTTCTGCCGCCTTTCTCAGGCGGTTAGTCTGTCGGACACTTTATCAGTCTGGCGCGTAAAACGTTCCGGCCTTTTTTAGTTTTAACTTTCAGATCGTAGGATTCTCAAACGTATCTTCTCCGGCGAACGGCCGGCCCCGGCTGTCTGCTGATGCGCATATCCGGTCTATGATTTTTAAGCGCTTTGATGGTCTGATCTCTTCGCAACTATCCGGCAGTAACATAAAATATATCCAAGGAAGCTCCTCATGACACAAGACCTTGTAAGGATACAAGTCAAGCCTTTTTCCGCTGAACGAGAGATCGAACTTGCCAAGAAGGCCTCGAAGGGCATCGGCGCTGTCGTTGTTTTTATCGGGACAGGCCGCGACATCTCCAAAGGTGTAGAGATCTCAGGTCTTGACTTCGAGCACTACCCAGGGATGGCTGAGAAGAAACTCCTTGAGATACGCGAAAGGGCGCTTGTTAACTTCGATATCATCGAGATGGGCATAGTCCACAGGATAGGCAAGATAGATATCGGAGAGGACATCGTCCTGATCACAGCGGCCTCGGCCCACAGAAACGACGCCTTCATGGCGTGCGAATGGGCTATTACCGAGCTTAAAAGGGTCACGCCTATCTGGAAGAGCGAGACTACAAAGTCAGGCGACGTCTGGGTCTCTGCGACGCCTTGATCCTTCCGGCAGATCTCTCTGTCAGGCAATGGCATTAAGATTGTCAGGAAGCTTGTCTGGCGGCTTTTCTCAGGGCGCATGCGGGACGGATGGGTCAGTTCCATGATTATTTCTTGAAGCTTCCATTCGTTCCGTTGGCCGCAGGCGGCCTGGATCTAACCGGTTTTTTTAAACAGGGGTTTTTACATGGTCACAGTAGGCATCATCGTTATGAGTGATAAAGGCTCCAGGGGCGAGCGCGAGGATCTTTCCGGCAAGGAGATAGAGCGCATGATCATCGCACTGCCTTCGACTGTGGAGGCATACGAGATCATCCCTGACGAGACCGATATCATCATCAAGAAGCTTATCGAATACGCTGATGTGAAAAAGCTCGATCTGATAATAACTACAGGCGGGACAGGGGTCACTCCGAGGGACGTTACGCCTGAGGCGACAAAGTCCGTTATAGAGCGCGAACTGCCCGGCATGTCAGAGGCTATGAGGGCGGAGTCGCTAAAAAAGACGCCCAATGCGATGATCTCCCGCGCGGTCTGCGGCATAAGAGGCCAGTCGCTTATAGTCAACCTCCCAGGGAGCCCTAAGGCCGTAAGAGAAAACCTCGCGGTTGTGATGCCCGCCCTTAACCACACTATCGAAAAGATAAAGGGAAGCCCTTCGGAGTGCGCGCAGTAGAGGCGCAGGGATCATGCGCATATTGTGTTTAAAGTCTGGCTCCGCCCAGATCATCAAAGTCTGTTAAGAGCCGCTTATGCACGGTCCATATTATGATCGGATCAGCAAAAGGCGTCTTCTCCGAAAGGAGAAGACGCCTTTTGATTTGCAGGCTTTTAAGAAAAATCCGGCTCGTATGATTTCCGGTGGCTGTTGATGTAAGCGTCAGCGGTCCGAATCGCGTCTGCTTGTTTTCAGGCCTTAAAACAGCAAGAGGCGGACGCAAGCGGATGAGACCTGTTCGACCTGCCCGGGGATTGCAAGCGGCAAAAAAACCTGAGGAGGCCTTTAAGGATCTGCGGCCTAATCGAATATGTTTTTTATGACGAAGAAGATATTCTCTTTCCTCTCCATAAGCCTTCTCATGGTGTAGGGGAGCCAGTTCGTGCCGTAGGGGATATAGACCCTTACGGTGTATCCCCTTGAGGCAAGGGACTTTTGGAGCGACCTCTTGATCCCCAGAAGCATCTGAAACTCGAAGTCCTTGGAAGGGATATTCCGCTCGGAAGCGAAACTTATGGCTGCCTCGATGAGCCTTGGATCATGAGTCGCAATGGCCGGCCTGTTGCCTTCGAGGAGCAGTTCCCTCATCATGATCTCGAAGTTCTTATCGACATCTTTTTTCTCCTTGAAGCTTATCTCAGGCGGTTCTTTGTAAGCGCCTTTTACCAGACGCACGCACGCGTGGCGCTCTATGAGAAGGCGCAGGTCAGCCCTGCTCCGTTTCAGACAGCTTTGTATCGCTATGCCTACGTTGGGGCGATCTTTGCGGAGCCTCAGGAATATGTCTATCGTCCTTTGCGTGTATGCTGAACCTTCCATGTCGAGCCAGACGAAATTATTCTGGGAGAGGGCCTTTGCGGCGATGGCTTCGGCGTTCTGGAAGGCAAGCTCGTCTGAGATGTCCAGGCCGAGCTGAGTCAGCTTCACTGAGACCGTTGATCTGACGCCTGAACATATAATGTCGTCCAAGAGTTTCAGATATTCCCTTACCGCCGCTAGCGAACTCTGTTCATCTCTGACATTTTCTCCGAGGTTGTCTATGGCGGCGAGTAGGCCGTCACCGTACAATTGTTTTGCCGCGCTCATGGCATCGGTAATCGTCTCGCCTGCTATGTATCTCCTGGCCAGTATAGAGAGAATGGGCTTCATGATTATCTCTTTATCGAAGCTATGAAGCTGAGGATCGCATCTTTAACGCCCGGCGAGTCCATCTCAGCGATATTATAGCGGACCCTGACAACAGGCTTGTTGATAGTAATGATCCTTGAGAGATCGATTGGAGTCGCTACGATCACAGCGTCGCAAGGGACCGCGTTTATCGTCGCTTCAAGGTCTTTTATCTGGCCTTGAGAGTACCCCATTGCAGGGATCACCTCAGCCAGATGCGGAAATCTCTCGAAGGTCTCTCGTATGCTGCCGATAGCCCAGGGCCTCGGGTCTACAGGGATGGCCTTTTTCTCCCTTGCCGCTATAATGCCTGCTCCGAAGCTCATCCCGCCATGCGTAAGCGTCGGGCCGTCTTCGATGATGAGGACTTTTTTCCCTTCGATCTGTCCGTCAGCTTCCACCACCGAGGCCGTCTTTATGATCCTGGCTGATGGATTGAGCCTACGGATGTTTTTGAAGACCGTCTCGTATGCGTTTGCGTCTGCGTTGTTCATCTTGTTGACGATGATGAGATCAGCGATAAGTATGTTGACTGTGCCGTGCAGGTGAGTTATCTCATCGCCTGCTCTTAGCGGATCGGCTACTGTGATCGCAAGGTCAGGCCGTATGAAAGGCGCGTCGTTGTTGCCGCCGTCCCATATTATTACGTCAGCCTCTTTCTCGGCTTCTTTTAATATCATGGCGTAGTCTACGCCCGCAAAGACCGTTATCCCCGCGTCGATCAGCGGCTCATATTCTTCCCGCTCTTCGATCGTGCATCCTGCCTTGCGTAAGTCGTCATGCGAGGCAAACCTCTGTACGCGTTCTTTGACAAGGTCTCCGTAAGGCATCGGGTGGCGTATCGCTACGGTACTCATGCCTGCGCCTTTGAGGAGCAAGCCGATATATCTCGTAAGTCCGCTCTTGCCGCAACCTGTCCTTACGGCCGAGACTGCTATGACAGTCTTGCCGGAGGCGAGCATCGTCTTATCAGAAGCGAGAAGAACAAAGTCAGCTCCTAGCGAGGTGCACAGGGCAGCCTTTGACATTAATGCGTTGTTATCGATATCAGAGTATGAGAATACGACAGTATCGACGTTGAGGTTTTTAATCAGCCGGGCAAGCTCTTCTTCTGGGTATATCGGGATGCCGTCTGGATAAAGCGGGCCTGAAAGTAAGCTCGGGTATCTGCGATCAGAGATGAAGGGGATCTGAGTCGCGGTGAAGGCGACTATTTCAAAGGCCGGGTCTGCCTTGAAGCAGGTGTTGAAGTTGTGGAAGTCGCGGCCGGCCGCGCCCATTATGACGGTCTTTTTTCTCATACGTCCTTTATGAAATTCACGCCGAGCGGAAAATCAAACCGGACCTGCAGGCGCAAAAACAGCTCAATTCGAAGGCTCAGGTCTGCCTCGCTTTATAATGCTATGAAGGTTTTACCCGGCCTACTTGAAAGGCGGAAGCTTGCCTGCGCCCAGGAGCATGAACCCATCTTTGGCATCGAGCACTTCAAGAGCCGTGGTCCCTTTTATATCTTCGTATTTCGAAGGCGTCGTTATGATGATGAGGCCTCTGTCTTTCGCGTATTCGGCGATCTCTCCTGCGCGGTCCTTTTCGATCTTTACGACCTTGCCTCGTGAGTAAAATGCGATCGAAGGCTTGTTAAGCTCGTATGTGGCCAGTACCGTATCAACGCCTGCCTCTCTCGCGTATACCGAATATCTGTAGAGCGTCTTTTGAAGATAAGTGTTCACAGCAGGCAGTCCGTAGAGCCTGAGAAAGACTAGAAAAAAGACCATGACCCCGGCTATAGAGATGTAAGCTTTGAGAGGCTTATAGAACGCGGCGAGCGAGAAAACAGCGACAGCGGAGAATATAGCTCCGAGTGTATAGAAAAAACCCGGGTCGAAAGGGATATCCATCCTTAACTGCAAGGAAGGGAGAATAAACATAGCCGCGGCAAATACGGCCGATAAAATCATAGAGATGTAGAGAGGGCTTTTTCTGTGAAAGCCGTTCTTCTCGCAGATATCATTAAGCGCAAGCCCGGCAAGGATCGCCGCAGGCGCGTAGAGCGGGAATATGTAGTTCGGGAGTTTTGTCTTCGCTATCGAGAAAAATATCAGTACAAATAGAAACCATATAGCTGTGAGCAGATAAAGCCCGGAACCGGGCGTGAGCCTTTCTTTAAAGGCCCTGTAGACAGAGGCCGGGAGAAAGGCTACCCACGGGAAAAAACCTAGCAGAAGGACGCCGATGTAGTAGTAGAACGGCCCGCTGTGGCTGGAGATCACCTCTGAGTAGCGCTGTATGTGGTGCTTTATTATGAAGGCGTTGAAAAAGTCCCATCCGTTCACGTAGAATTGGGCCGCGAACCAGGGCACTGTGATCGCGAAAAAAACGGCGATGAATGCAGGCCTGAAAAGCGCCTTTATCCTGTCTTTGTTGCCTGACGCGGCCATAAACAGAGTAGAGACAGCGACAGGGAATAGGAGCCCGATCGCCCCCTTGGTAAGCACAGCCAGGGCCGAGGCGCACCAGAAGCCCCAGTACCACCTCGGATCGTCCTCATGAAAGCCCAGGTAGAAGGCGTAGATCGAAGAGGCGATAAAAAACCCGAGCGTCATGTCTGTTACCGCCGAGTGGGTGTAGACGAAGTATTCGAGATTCAAAAGTAGCGCCAGGGCGCAGAGCATAGCCGGGGCGAGGCCTTTGATCCTTCTGATGAAAAAGAACGTAGCAAGCACGCTGAAAGTGCCGAAGAGGCCTGAAGTGAACCTTGCCGCGAACTCTCCAGTGCCGAAGAGTTTGAAGGCGGCGGACATCAGCCAGTAGATGAGGATCGGCTTGTCGTAGCGCGGCTCGTAGTTGTATGTAGGCGTAATGAGATCGCCGGTCTCGACCATTTCTCTGGCCGCTTCTGAAAAGACCGCTTCATCCACATCGAAAAGAAGGAAGCCGCCCGTTTTGAAAAAAGATATGAAAAGAGTGATAAGAACGAGCGCTGAGAGGGCGAGCCTTCTGCGGTCTTTCTGGTTGTCGACGAGCCAGCCTATCGCAAGGCCGAGGAGCGCGCCTGCCACTACGTCCGATGGATAGTGAGAGCCGAGGTAGACCCTTGAGGCCCCGACAAGGGCCGCGATGATGTATAACGGAGCCATGAGGCGAGGGAACCTCTTTGAAAGCACGGCCGCCAGCGCGAAGCTTACAGCTGTGTGGCCTGATGGGAACGAGTTGAACCTGCCGGTAAGGTCTGAGAGCGACGGGTTCTCAAGGAGTGTCAGTACCGCGTTTACACCGTGCTCTATCCTCGGCCGCTCGAAGGCGGATTTGAGTATGTGGACCGTCAGTCCGCCTGCCAACAACGCGAAGAGTCCGGTTTTACCTGCCTCTTTGAACTGTTCTTTGCGCGAGGATAATCCGATGGCGTACAGGAGTACCGCTACCCCTGCAAGGAAACCGCCGTTGCCGACAAGGCTGAAGAACCGGGCTACAGGCACGAGCGCTTCGGTAGAGCGGATATTGTGCGCGAGCAGGAGATCGAGCCTTAGGGATACCACCAGAGCGCAGGCCGCCAGAGCCGCGATCAGGAAGTTGCGCCTGAGATTATCCAACGAGGGCCTCCTCGAAGATGTCGAGCCCCTTGTCCATCTCAGTCAGAGTCGTTACCAGCGGCGGCATCAGCCTGACAACGTTCTTGTCGATGCCGCACTCAACGATGATAAGCCCTCTATCGAGGGATCTCTTTACTATCTTCGCGGTGCTATCCCGGTCAGGTTCACCGTTCTTCTTGACGAACTCAATGCCTATCATCAGGCCGAGCCCGCGCACGTCTCCGATGCAGAAGTGTCTTTCTTTCATTGATACAAGCCGAGCCATAGCGTGTGCGCCTACCTTTCGTGCCTTTTCGAGAAGCCTGTCTTTTTCTATCTTGTCTATAGTGGCCGAGGCCGCAGCGCATGATACCGGGTTGCCTCCGAAGGTAGTCCCGTGCGCGCCCGGAGGCCAGGAAGACATTATCTTTTTAGACGCCCCGATAGCGCTTAGCGGAAATCCTGATGCGATGCCTTTTGCCATTGTTATTATGTCAGGTTTGATTGCGTAGTGTTCACACGCGAACCATCTGCCTGTCCTGCCGAACCCGGTCTGGACCTCGTCGGCAACGAGCATGATCCCATGCTTTGTGCAAAGAGTCCGTAATCTTCGCATGAACTCGGCAGGAGGGGCTATGTAGCCGCCCTCGCCAAGGACAGGCTCTATCACCATGCAGGCCGTCTCTTCCGGCGTCACCTGATGCCTGAGCACGCGTTCGAGATAACCGAAGCATTCGGTCGAGCAGGTCTCTTTCTTCTGGCCCATCGGGCATCTGTAGCAGTACGGGTACGGGGAGTGATAGACGGACGGCAGGAGCGGGTGATACCCGTTCCTGTACCTGGCCGCGGAGCTCGTGAGAGAGAGCGCTCCGTATGTCCTTCCGTGGAAGCCGCCGGTAAAGGCTATGATCGCCTGCCTGCCGGTATGGAAGCGGGCAAGCTTTATAGCGCCCTCGACAGCCTCAGCGCCGCTGTTCGAGAAAAAGAACATCTCAATCGTTTCAGGCGTGATCCGAGCGAGCCTCTCGGCCAGCTCGACCTCTGAGGCATAATAGAAGATGCACCCCGAGTGTATCAGCTTTTTCGCCTGTTTTGAGACAGCCCTTATCACCTCAGGCGGGCAATGGCCGATATTCGCGGTGGCGAGCCCTGACGAGAAATCCATGTATCTTTTCCCGTCAGCCGCCTCGACGTATATCCCGGTCGCTTTCTCAGCCGTTATCCCCGTATGGAAAACGAGGGCAGGGGTAAGGAGCTGTTTCGCCTTTTTTTTAACGTCTGTGGGCATAAGGTTGGCTTGAATGGCCTCTAAAGTCTTCAGTCGGCGTCTATCGGTTCGGGTTCGCACAACTGGGAGTCGTACACGGCAAGGCGGCCGCACTTTCTGCAGATGTACTGCAGGTCGTCGAGCATCGATGTGCAGACGTGCCTCGGGTCGGAGACAGACTTTTCGCAGAACTCGCAGGTATACGAAGTCTCGCTCCTCGGGTGGCACAGGTGTCCCCTGCCGCTGGCTGTAGCGCCGCAGGTCTGACAAGGATAGGTCTTTACATACTGGGTCATGGAAGAAGTCTCCTTCTGTTTGATGTTTTGATCAAGCGCATTACCTGCCTGAAAGTTTTATCTTGAGATCAGTTAGTTTTCTGACGTGTTCCTTCTCCTGCTCTATCACGTTATCAAGCACCGCCTTGTCCTTCTCGCGTATCATGCGCTGCAGCTCGTGATAGAAAAGTATCGAGTCCTTTTCCATGTTGATAGCCAGGTTCAGGGCTTCATTAGCGTCGGTCGTTACTCTCCCGAGGTCGCGTCCCTTATTCGGGTTCGTGAATACCTCTGTATCAGCTATGGCCTTTAAGTACTGGGAGGCCTCTTCGAACTCCGGGTCGTATCCCTCGCTCGACGGCTCTGTCCCTGATATCAGTCTGTGAAGGCCCATGAAGACCTTTATATGTTCGGTCTCTTCGGAGGCAAGGAGGGTGAACAGGCCCTTGATCTCTTTCGAGCCAGAGGTTGAGGCCGCTTCTGTGTAGAATTTGAAGCCGTTTTCCTCGATTCGTACAGCCATTTCGAGAATCTCTTTTCCTGAAAAATGTACCGGGTCCATAGGATGCCTCCTTTAGATATTTCCGTCCAGCATGCGTCCCTCGCGGACGATGCGGATTATACCAGAAAAGCTATGCAAAGCAACAGTGTAAGTTTTAGCAGGCTGCTCAAAAAATCCCATCTGCGGCGTTGTCTTTGTCGTTCATCACTGCGGCGTAGAAAAAACTACGCCTCATTCCTCACTCACAGGCGCCTTGCATCTGGCACTTTTTGAGCAGCCTGAACATTTCTTGAGTCTTACGGCTACTTGTCAGAAGACGCCCTCGCTTGGTCTATACCGGAGCTTTCCGTAGAAGTCAGCATGGAGATAGGGATGTCAGCGAACCAATCATGCGCAGAGTCCTGTCATTCAGTCCTTGTCTATCTGCGCCTTTTGAAGCCTCCCGGAGAAGTCCTTGTATATGACCTTCCATCTGGTATACAGATCTAATGAGCCGCCCCTGCCGCCGGCCTCTTTTCTTCCGAGCCCGCTGGATTTGATCCCTCCGAACGGGAGTTGTATCTCAGCCCCGATCGTAGGGGCGTTGATGTAGACTATGCCGGCGTCTAAGTCCCTCTCTGCGATGGCGCTTTGATTGACGTCGTTCGTGTATATGGAGGCTGAAAGCCCGTAACTGACGCCATTTGCAATATCTATCGCCTCTTTAAGGCCTGATGCGCGTATGACGGATACCACTGGGCCGAAGATCTCCTCTTGGGCTATCTTCATGGCAGGAGTCACTCCGGCGAATATCGTAGGCTCGACAAAGTGGCCTTTTGCGAGTGGAGCGCCCCTGCCAGCTCTCCCGCCGAGCAGTAGTCTCGCGCCTTCTTTTTTGCCGATTTCAATGTAGCCGAGCACTTTTTTACGCTGTTCTTCATTGATTAGAGGCCCTACGTCAACGCCTTTTTTAAGGCCGTCGCCGAGTTTGAGCTTCCTTGCGGCCTTGATAAACATATCGAGAAACCTGTCATGTACCTTATCATCGACTATGACCCTGCTTGCGGCAGTGCACCTCTGCCCGGCCGTGCCGAAGCCGCCCCATAGCGCCCCTTCGACCGCCAGGTCAAGCCTTGCGTCTCCCATTATTATGATTGGGTTTTTCCCGCCCATCTCGCAGGATACTTCCTTGCCGAGCCTTGAGCAGGCCGCAGATAGCGCCTTACCGACGGCAGATGAGCCTGTGAACGAGACCCCGTCTATCCCCGGATGCGTCGCAAGATAACCTCCGATCGAGTCTCCTGCGCCGTGTACAACATTTAAAACCCCGGGAGGAAGCCCTGCCTCTATAATAAGCTCGCATAGCCTGGAGGCGCATACTCCGGTGTAGCTCGACGGTTTGAATACTACGGTGTTGCCTGAGATAAGCGCAGGCAGTATCTTCCATGCAGGTATAGCTACAGGAAAGTTCCACGGCGTTATGAGGCCGAAGACCCCGATGGGGACTCTGACTGATCTGCAGTCTTTGAACGGAAGTTCTGATGGGACCGTCTCGCCGGATAGCCTCCTGCCTTCGCCTGCCATGAAGTAGGCCATGTCAACGGCCTCCTGCACGTCCCCAAGCCCTTCGGCTATGACCTTGCCCATCTCCATTGTCACGAGGCGGCCGAGTTTTTCTTTGTTTTTGAGTATCAGCTCAGCGGCCCTGAAGAGTATCTCGCCTCTTTTAGGCGCAGGCGTTAGCCTCCAGCCGTCGAAGGCGGCTCGCGCTGAACGCACGGCAGAGTCTACGTCCTCAGGCACTGATGCCGGTATAGTGCCTATGACAGAGCCGGTATCAGCCGGGTTGACTGATCTTATGGTCTTGCCTGATGCGGATGAAACGTGTCTGCCGCCTATGATGTTCAGCGCTCTAGCGCCCATCGTGCCTCCGTAGCTTAATCTTTCTACTAAAAAAGTATATCAGAGGGGAGATGAGACGGCAAGATGGCGTCAGGTTTCACAAGGGATGATAGGAGTTCGAAGTCTGTTTTTGAGGATGTTTTAAAGCAAGTTGAAGGGCAACTACTCCTGTGGCTATGTCTTGGCCGGATTCCCATTTGCGCACTTTCGTGCGTCTCTTGGGTATGGCTCGAACGGCCCGTATAAAAAATATCGCTCTGATTTTAGCTTTAAGCGGGTTCAGGTTTGTAACCTGAACCAAATGCTTCGGAGAACGGTCCGTATGAAAAATATCTGTCTGATTTTAGCTTTGCACTTCAGTGCGCTTTTTGGGTATGGCTCGCTTCGCTCTCAAACCGACTCGCAGCAGATACAAGAACCTGTTCGTCGGCTCTCAGTCAGGCTCGCTACGCCATGCCTCGGGTTTGTTTAGAGACAAAGACCGATTGTTGGTGCAGTATGGTAGTCCGGTAGGGTGGGCTCGGCCCACCAGTTGCGTAAGTAAGGTAGGGCGGGTCACACCCGCCGGATGATTCTCTTTATTGTAGCTTTGCGCTTCTGCGCGCCTTTTGGGTATGGCTCCTTTCGCTGTCGGGCCGTTTCGCAGTAGATACAAAAACCTGCTCGTCGGCCCTCCTACATGCTCATCCCGCCCTGACCCAGTTGTTTAGAGGCAAAAGGCAGATTTAAAGGCATGGAGTCTTGTCTTTACTTCTCCCATTATTATAAGGGGAGGCTGGGAGGGGTTAGCAGTAAGCTCGTTACTTTTGCGCACCATCGTGCGCTTTTCGGGTATGGCTCGAACAGCTCTTGTAAAACATATCTCTCTCTGGTTTTAGCATTGCGCTTCTGCGCGTCTTTTGGGTATGGCTCCTTTCGCTGTCTGGCCGTCTCGCAGATGATACAATAGCCTGCTTGTCGGCCCTCCTTAATGCTCATTCCGCCATGACCCGGGTTTGTTTTAAGGCAAAGGATAAATTCAAAGGCCGGAACTTGTCATCGCCTACGGCGGGAGCAGGTTTGCAACCTGCTCCATAAAACTCAAAATGCGCCTTGGCGAATTATCGGGTTCAAGTTGCAACCTTGAACTCGCACTGAGGGAAGGGGTTGACAATAAAAAACCGGCGTCCTTAAATGGCGTCGGCATCAGATCTTTTATTGGAGCGGGTAGAGGGAATCGAACCCTCATCTAAAGCTTGGGAAGCTTTCATTCTGCCATTGAACTATACCCGCGTATCGATATAGTCCGTTAAAAATACATGATTGGAGCAAAAGTGTCAAGCGACTTCTGGAATATCCCGCCTGTAATTGCGCCCTGGTCGAGGGCCGTTAGATTGAGGCTTGCCCTTGGCCTGCTAATATTATATTATGTATGTAATACGGTGATAAGGGGATGGAATATGAAGATAAGATTGGAAGTCGGTCAGCCGCGCGATTTTAATTCAGGCGACGGCACGAACGTTATAATATGCGATACCGTGGAAGGTCTTAGCGGTTCGCGGACGATAGATACGCCGCCTACTGTGGCCGCCCGCATACACATGGAGGCAGGCGTTGACAAAGGGCAGGAAAAGCTGATGGAATTCTGGTTTGTAGCCGAGTGCGCGCCTATCACATGGGAGGGGATGCAGTTCTCCAGCCTGCTCTTTGTGCCGAGGTATAAGACGAAGCGCGACCCTCTTGAGATGCTCCAAGAAGGAGACAAGATGGTCCTGCACGTCATGTGGAGGGAGGACGGCAAACCCTGGGACAAGACCTCTGTAAAGGCCGCTCAGGAAGACGGCATCGATGTCGGAGGCATGATGGTCACCAGCGCTACGAAGGCTGAATAAGGACCGGCTAATTCTTTTTGGTGTTTTTATTCTCTGAAGATCAACAGGCACGGCGTCTTTGCCGTGCCTGTCCTGTTTCTCCCTCCCCATAAAAGACGTTTTTACGTATATAATAAGCGTTGAGGCCTCGTTTCTCATCGCTTCGGCGCGGCCTGCTCAATGATCGATAATAAACGGAGTATCTCAATGGCACATAGCATTCGGCGCAAGGCTGCGGTTGTTCTTATTATCGCAATACTCATAGCCGTCTCGGTCTGGCTGTACCTGCTCTACAGCAATAATAAAGTACTCGGGCATATAGCCTCGACCGGGATAGTGGAGGCCACAGAGGTAAGCTTTGGCCCAAAGGCCGCCGGCACTATCGAGTGGCTCTGCTGTGATGAAGGAGACGGCGTGAGAACAGGCCAGGAGCTTATAAAGATGGAGAGCGCCGGCCTTCTGGCGAGGCTCGATGAGGCAGGCGCAGGCGCTCTCGGCGCTCATGAGTCGGTAAGCGAGGCCAAGGTCAGCCTTGAGGCGGCGGTCGCACAGAATTCCGCCTCCGGGTTCGAGCTTGAGGCGGCTGTATCCGAGGTGGAGCGCGTCAAGGCGCTTGCCGACGATGCAGGCAGGAATATAGAAAGGACCAGGGGGCTTTTTAAAGACGGGTATGTCTCGGCAAAGGATATGGATAGCGCAGAGGCTGGATTTAATTCGATATCAGCCCAGCTTGATTCCGCCAAAGCCAGAAAGAGGACCTCAGAGTCTAACTACAGGATCACAGCGGTCGGCATCAAGTCTGCCGGGGTAAAGGTAAGCCTTGCCAAGGCCCGCCTTCGTCAGGCGCAGGCCCAGGTAAAGGTGCTTGAAGCGGCGCTTTCAGACCAGACGGTATCTTCGACCATCGACGGTGTAGTCGCGTACAAGGCCTTTGAGGCAGGCGAGAACGCCGTCCCGGGCCAGGCGGTCTATACAGTCTATGACCTCGGTAACAGGTGGGTGAGGGTAGATATCGATGAGAGCATAGTGGCAAGGGTCTTGCTCGGCGCTGATACAGAAGTGCGCCTTCCGGCGGATACCGGGAGGGTATTTAAAGGGAGGGTCACGGAGATAGGCGTTGTCGGAGGGTTTGCGACTCAGAGGGACGTCACTCGCGGCAGAGCGGATATAAAGACCTTCAGGGTAAAGGCCGCTGTCGAAGACCCGCAAGGCGCGCTCAAGCCGGGGATGACGGTAGAGGTGAGGATCCGTTCGGACAATGCAAAAGGCGCCCTTGAACGGTAAGATATGATATACGCTATAGAGACGGATAATCTTGTAAAGGAATACGGAGGCCTCAGGGCCTTATCCGGCATAACGCTGCGCATACCTCAGGGCGGATGTTTCGGGCTCCTTGGCCCTAACGGGGCAGGAAAGACAACGCTCATAAGGGTGCTCACCACGCTTCTTTCTCCCACATCAGGCAGGGCCTTTCTCATGGGCCATGACGTCGTCAGGGAGGCCGCCAGTGTGCGTACCCGCATAGGGGTGGTCCCTCAGGCGATGACGAGCGACCTCGACCTGACCGGTTATGAGACGATGGATATCTACGCCAGGTTTTTCGGTATGGGGCGTAGCGAGCGTTCAGAGAGGATAGATGAGCTTTTAGGTCTTGTCGGGCTCAAGGATAGGGCCTCTGACCTTGTCGCTACATATTCAGGAGGCATGAGGAGGAGGCTTGAGATCGCCAGAGGGCTTGTCCACAAACCCGCGATACTTATACTCGACGAGCCTACGATAGGCCTTGACCCGCAGTCGAGGCACGTTGTTTGGGGGCTTCTCGAAAGGTTCAGGATGGAAGACGACCTTACCATACTCCTTACTACCCACTACATGGACGAGGCCGAGGTACTCTGCGATCAGGTCGCTATCATCGATTACGGCAAGATCGTGGCACTCGGTACCGTACCGGGCCTTAAGAGTCAGATACCGCAGAAGGACACGGTCGAACTCAGGCTCACATCCGTTGATATGCAGGTTGCCGCCGATTGGGTGGCCGGACTCCAGGGTGTCGTAGGGTGCCGTGTCGATGATACAGGCCTTTTCGTTTCTACTGACAAGGGCGCCCAGATAATACCTCTTCTCGTCGGTGGGCTTAAAGACCTGGGCGCGCTTGTCACAAGCGTCACGTTAAAGCAGCAGACGCTCGAAGACGTCTTTATCCATTTTACAGGCAGGCCTATCAGGGAGGAGGAGGCCAGGAAAGTCAGCTTCCTCCTCGGCGCAGGCATCCCCACGAAATGGGGGAGGTGAGCCTATGATGCACAGATTCCTCGCCATATTAGAGAGGGACCTGAGGAAGTTCATCAGGAACCCGATAGTCGTGGCCATGAGTCTGCTCATGCCTATCATTTATCTGGTCATCCTCGGCAATTCTTTTCAGGGCGAACTGCGCCGCCTCCCGCTTGCCGTAGTAGATATGGATAACGGCCCGTACTCGGCAAGGGTCATGGAGCTTTTAGCCTCCATCGAGGCCGGCTCTGGCACTGTTGTGATAAGCGTCGTATCTGATCAGGGCTTTGCCATGAAGGCGCTGAGGGAGGGGATCTTCAAGGCCGTGATCGTTTTGCCGCCGGACTTCAGCAGGAGGGTGATAAGGAACGACAACGCTGAGATAGGCCTATTCCTGGATAACGCCGAGACTATCTCCGCCATGACGATAAAGGCCGCCGTCGGCGGGGCGCTTCCCGAGCTTAAAAGGGATTTTATCTCCGTGCGCGAGCATCATCTTGAGGCAGGCCTGAGGAGCGTCGAGCTTTACAGGAAGATCGACTATGATCAGACGCTCATACCCGGCATAGTCATCATGGCTATATTTTTAGGCGCGATGACTACAGGTGCGTTTAACATGGTCATGGACAGGTTCTTAGGCGTAGATGAGAGCTACTTTCTGACGCCTCTGACAAAGACGGATATTGTCATGGGCCTTGTAGCGAGCGGCCTGCTGATAACTACCGTTCTCGCAGTCCTCGTGCTTACCCTAAGCTCCGTGATATCAGGCTACCCGATCTGGGAGTCTTTAAGCGTTGAGGGCTTTTTACTGCTTGCGGCTGTGATAATCTTCTCAACGCTCGGGCTACAGGGCATTATGTTCGTCATCATGGGGAGGATCAATCATCCAAGGATAGTAGGCGTCCTCGGCGGTTTCCTGAACGTCATTCTTTTTTTCCCGAGCGGCGCGATATATCCTGTCGAGAGCTTTCCTGCCTGGCTAAAGGTCTTCGCTGACGTAAACCCTGAGTCTTATTCGGTACACGCCATGAGGGCGCTCCTTTTCAAGGGCGCGGGCATCGAGGCTGTAAAAGGCGATATCATCTTTCTTTCGGTCTTTGCCGTGCTTCTTCTGGGCCTCGGGACTCTATCCTTCAAGCGTGCGCTGTAGCCCTTTACATTGAAATACGACGGTCAGTGTGTTACTAGTGAAGGGACGTCTGAACCTGTGTGCGCAGGCAAAGGCCTGAGATAGTCTTTAGACTATCCGTGTTGAGATCAAGCCTGGTGTCAGATGGTGACAGGTGAAACTCCTTTTAGTATGAGGGTGGGTTTATGGAGTCAAAAAAGGTCTGTGATGGCGTATTCTGGGTTGGGGCCCTTGACTGGGACAGGCGTCTGTTCGATTCCCTTATACCGCTTCCAGACGGGACGAGCTATAACGCATATCTGGTCAAGGGGTCGGATAAGACCGCGCTCATCGATACAGTAGATCCATCAAAGACCTCTGAGCTGATGGCGAGGCTCGCGGGCGTTGAAAGGATTGATTATATCATCTCACAGCATTCCGAACAGGACCACTCAGGTGCGATACCGGCGGTACTGGCAAGATTTAAGGACGCTAAGGTCGTTACGAATTCCAAGGGAAAGGAGATGCTTGCCGCCCACCTCGGCATCGACCCTGCCGCCATAATGGTCGTCAATGACGGCGAGACACTCTCACTCGGGGATAAGACGATTGAGTTTATCTCAACGCCGTGGGTCCATTGGCCTGAGACGATGTCATGCTATATCAGGGAAGACCAGGTCCTTTTCACGTGCGACCTTTTCGGGGCGCATCTCGCGTCGTCTTCTGTCTTTGTCGAGGATGACCATGAGACGTGCCTCGCGGCTAAGAGGTATTACGCCGAGGTGATGATGCCTTTCAGGTCCGCGATAAAAAAGCATCTTGAGAGATTCAGCCGTTACGAGATCTCCGTTGTTGCCCCGAGTCACGGTCCGGTGCATCCGATCGAGCACGTCGGCTGCGTGATGGATTTTCACAGACAGTGGGTCTCTGATAAAGTCTCAAATACGGTCGTCATACCGTATGCCAGCATGCATGGCTCAACCGAGATGATGGTCTCGCATCTTGCCGAGATGCTTTCAAACGGCGGCGTCAGGGTAGAGAGGTATAACCTCGCTGTGACGGACACTGGCAGGCTATTGATGGCTATGGTGGACGCGGCAACCGTTGTATTCGGCACGCCTACGGTCTTAACAGGAGCGCATCCGATGGTCGCGTCTGCGGCCTTTGTCATAAACGCGCTTAAGCCCAAGGCGATCTTCGCGTCAGTCATCGGTTCGTACGGATGGGGCGGAAAATCCGTCGAGCAGATAACCTCGATGATCTCAGGGCTTAAGGCAGAGATGCTCGAACCTGTAGTGATAAAAGGGAGGCCTACTCAGGCTGATTTTGGCAGAGTTGAAGTACTTGCCGGCCTGATTATCTCTAAACACAGGGAGGCCGGGCTCTTTTAACATGGTCTTCGCGCCTCTCATTATTATTTTAAGGCAGGCGGTAGGGCGGGTCACACCCGCCGAATGTTTTTCTTTTGCGCACCTTCTGTGCGCTTCTGAATTCATTTTTAACGGCAGGGCAATACAGCGCCCATTTACAAAAAACATCTGTCTGATTTGAGCTTTGCACTTTCCGTGCGCCTTTTGGGTATGGCTCCCTTCGCTGTCTGGCCGTCTCGCAGAAGATACAGATGCCTGCTCGTCGGCCATCCTTTAGGCTCCTTCCGCCATGACCCGTGTTGTTTTAAGGCAAAGACAGATTCACAGGCAGAGGAGTTTTTTTAACTCCTCCCCGTACTCTCAAGGGGAGGCTGTGAGGGGTCAGCAGTAAGTTGTTTTTCTTTTGCGCACCTTCTGTGCGCTTCTGAATTCATTTTTAACGGCAGGGCAATACAGCGCCCATTTACAAAAAACATCTGTCTGATTTGAGCTTTGCACTTTCCGTGCGCCTTTTGGGTATGGCTCCTTTCGCTGTCGGCCGACTCGCAGTAAATACTGATGCCTGCTTGTCGTCTCTCCTTCAGGCTCATTCCACCATACCCGGGTTTTGTTTAAAGACAAAACAACTCATATTTAACTACCTGTTCAACGTCTCTCTTTCAGGCGGTAGGGCGGGTCACACCCGCCGAATGATTTTCTTTTGCGCACTGCCGTGCGGTTTTTGTGCATAGCTCGAACGGCCCTTGTAAAAAAACATCTGTCTGATTTCAGCTTTGCACTTTCCGTGCGCCTTTTGGGTATGGCTCCCTTCGCTGTCTGGCCGACTCGCAGTAAATACTGATGCCTGCTCGTCGTCTCTCCTTCAGGCTCCTTCCGCCATGCCCGGGTTTTGTTTAAAGACAAAACAACTCATATTTAACTACCTGCTCAACGTCTCTCTGTCAGGCGGTAGGGCGGGTCACACCCGCCGAATGTTTGTCGTCTCTCCTTCAGGCTCATTCCACCATACCCGGGTTTTGTTTAAAGACAAAACAACTCATATTCAACTACCTGCTCAACGTCTCTCTGTCAGATCTGCACAACCAGGCAAAGGCCTTTTTAAGAAGCCGTTAGAACCTTGGGACGCCTTCCACAAGCACCTCGATCTTTTCCCCCCTGCTGTTGATGATCTCGAGCGTTGGTCTGTAAAAGATGAAGTCCTGGTGGAAAGGCACGCTTACCTTCCCGCCGAAAGATGAGTTGTCTCCAAGCGCGATGTGGACCGTGCCGAGTATCTTCTCGGTTTCAAGGATATTATCCGGTCTGCTTGCCTTGTCGTTTGTGCCGATCCCCAGCTCTGCGATATTGCCGACAAGCGGGTTTATGGCGATCTTCTCCCTGAGGTCGTCCGCGAACGCGTCCATACCGGCGACCGTGCTTACCGTTCCGCGCCTGACCTCAAGCGTAACGTGCTGGGAAAGCCTTCCGGCAGGGGCCCCTTCAAGGACGAGTATCCCTTCAGCCGTGCCTTCGACAGGCGCAAGAAAGGCTTCGCCTGCAGGGAGGTTTGAAAACGCCCCGGGCCCCGTTATTATCCCTGTATCAGGTCTTGCGTCACGGCCTTTTACTGAAAAGGAGATGGAGGTGCCGTTGTGAGACGTTATAAAGACCATGTCAGCGTCTTTCATCAAACCGACGAGTCTCATGGTGCGCGCCTCGACCTCTTTCCAGTCTGCAGTCATCGAACCTGAGAGCATCGACTTTTCGAAGAGCGGCATGGAGGCGTACCTGGTATTGCAGCACCTTGTAAGGAAATCCCTGAACCTGGTATGCGACGTCGAGTAGTTTGTAAGCGCTACGACGGCATCAGGGGCCTTTGCCTTTGCTTCTATAATAGATTGCGTCTTCGCCAGGTCATCTCCGGCCGCCTGCTTGTCGATGATCCTCGTAAGGAGGCCACCAAGCTTGAGCGCTGAGACGGCTTCACTTCCGAAGGCCGCCTCCCATACCTCGGCAGGCGGCTCGTGGCCATGTTCCCTGACGGACGGGTACTCCACGTAGCGCGTCCGGCAGACCTCTGATCCGACCTCGGCGGCCTCGCGTGCTATATCGTTCAGCTCCGACCACTTAAGCAGGTCAGCATGCATTGTCCGCGCGACGTCATCAGGGCCGGCGATGTCGGTTATTACAAGCGCAAGCTCGCTCTCCTTAACTCCCAGATTAACGGTGAAGATGGAGCGCATTACCTCAGACTGTCCTATGGTTTTCATTTAGCCCTCATGTCATTTAAATGTCGCAGTGCCGCGTAAATTATCTCCGTAACTCCAATATACCACCGGGTCTTCTTTTGTCAAACTGACGCTTGCGGCCGTGGCATGTTCAAAATATTGACATGCGCATTTTCATTTCATATAATAGCGAAAAATATAACTAACCGCACCTGGAGACGCGTATGAAAGTCTGCTCTGTCCTACTAGTCGAAGATGAAGAGTATATTCGAGAAAATCTGAGCGAGATACTCGGGATGCACGGCTATCACGTTGAAGTAGCAGCCAACGGAGAGACCGGCGTAGAGATGGTAAGGAAAAAGGATTACGATATCGTCCTTACAGACTTGCGGCTTCCGGGGATGGACGGGATAGAGGTCGTCAGGAACGTTAAAACCATAACCCCTGACGCCGCGTGCATAATCCTTACGGGATACGCTACCGTCGAGACGGCTGTCGAGGCGATGAGGGTAGGGGCTTTCACATACCTCAAGAAGCCGTTCGGAAAAGACGAGCTCCTCGTCACGATCGAGAAGGCTTATGAGGTCCACTCTCTCAAGGTCGAGAACGCCAAGCTTAAAAGAGAGATAAAGAAAAACTGCACAGAGGCGATACTCGGGACGAGTTCCGCCATAGAGAAGGTCCGCGATATAATCGGGAAGATCGCCGATACAGACTCGACTGTCCTCATACTCGGCGAGAGCGGCACAGGCAAGGAGCTTGTCGCAAGGGCCCTTCATTACGGCTCTACAAGGTCGAATAAGGCTTTTGTGCCGATAAATTGCGCCGCCATACCCGAAGACCTCCTTGAGAGCGAGCTTTTCGGGTACGACAAAGGGGCCTTTACAGGGGCCATCGCCACAAAGATAGGTAGGTTCGAGGCTGCCCATGACGGCACCGTATTTCTTGACGAGATAGGGGATATGAGCCCGGGGCTTCAGGTAAAGATACTGAGGGTCTTGCAGGAAAAGGAGTTCGAGAGGGTAGGCGGCAGGAGTACCATAAAGGTGGACGTGAGGATAGTCGCCGCTACGAACATAGACCTTGAGAAGGCAGTAGACGAAAAAAAATTCAGGAACGACCTCTATTATCGCTTGAACGTGATACCGCTTACCCTGCCGCCTCTGAGGGATAGGAAAGAAGATATTCCTCTTCTTTTGAACCACTTCATCGATAAGATCAACAAAAGGAAGAAAAAGCACATAAAAGGCGTATCTCCTGATGCGATGAGGCTTTTTGAGGGGTATGAGTGGCCAGGTAATATACGTGAGCTTGAAAACCTCATAGAAAGGCTGATAGTGCTCAAAGACGACGGCTCTCTTGTAATGCCCAAAGACCTGCCTGATAAATTCAGGAAGACGCGCGTCGAGGAAGAAAAGGCCTTGTCAGGGGTGCTGTTGCCTCTCGAGGGGATAGACTTCAATTCAGCGGTAGACAACTTCGAGAGAGACCTTATCATCAATGCCCTGTCAAGGATGAACGGCGTTAAGAAGAAGGCGGCCGAGTTCTTGAACCTCAACAGGACTACTTTAATAGAGAAGATGAAGAGGAAGGGGTTGCTCGAACATCTTGAAGGTACTGATGCGCTAGATGTCCATGAAGGGATGGAGGCCGTTGAGTCATGATTATGACGCTATGGCCTCTGGATAGTTTTTTGACGCGTATTTGTCAATAGAGCCGCCTCACATCTGACTAAGCAGATATTTCACTTAAGCCCCATAACCAATCGATAATCCAAAGTAATTCAAGTCTCAGACAGGCCTGCGGTCACCCCTGCGCCTTGTTTGGGCATGGTTGTTGCATTAAACCAATCCGATGCCAAAGCCATATTTACAGATCGCTAAAAGATACTTCTTTCCGGCCGTGATCATCCCGATCGGCCTCCTGTTGTCTGTCTCTGACCGTGCTTTAGCGACGCAGACCGCTCGGCGAGCGGTTGTTAGCGAAAGCAGAACTTCTCTATCGGTTGATAAAGACAGCCGTGAGGCTGTGGCATTTAACACCGGCTGGCGGTGGGTATACAGGAAAAAGGTAGTTGAAAGGCTTATCAAGGACGTAACATCCGATGATGCTATTGAGATAGACGCGCTTCGTTCGTCTCTTTCGGTGCGAGGGTCTGATCTCGGAGATCTCATCAAGGCTGCCAATGATCTTATCGGGAGTATTCACGAAGTCGACCCGAACGGGGCACAGGCCCTGGCAACGGTCGTATCTTTTTTGGAGGACCACGACGCGCAATCTTTCGAGAGGGCGCTTGGAAGGCTTAAGTTAAGTCAATACCACGGGATAGGTTACCTCCTGTTAGGCAGATATTATGAGAACAAAGGCTTCTTTCCGGAGGCCAACGGCTATTACCGGAGGGTTAAAAACGCAGGAGGCTCGAAGTCCCTTAGCGAAGCGGCATTGTTTTTAAGCGGCAGGGTCCTGTTCTTCCAGAACAGGCTAAGCAACGCTAAAAAGGCGTTTGAGTCCTCTGTCTCTGCCGGCAACCCGCTGGCAAGGCGCTGGCTCGCTAATGTCGATCTCATCAGGGGCGAACAGGATGTTGCCTGGGAGCTTTACTCTGAGTCAGACGGTTTTGTGCCGCTTGATAGTATTACGCGCATGTCCCTTGCCGATACTATGCTGGCAAAGGGCGAGTTTGAGTCAGCAAGGAGGGTTTACGGCGAGCTTGAGATGATCTCCAAGGAAGATCCTTTCTTGTCAGCTTATTTTTCTGTAAGGAAGGCTGATGCCTATCTTGGACAGGGACTGGCTGAGGAGGCTCTGTCGATCTATTCGGATCTGAAGCAGAAAGGAAAGGGCGAGCCGTGGGCTTTAGCAACTCTTGCGCTTGCTGACGCTCTTGCCACGGCCCCTGAAAGCGAGGCACGGAGCGCGTCGCTTAAGTATTACGGTCTGATAGCTGAGGGCGAGTTCATAGGCACAGAGGCCGCGTATCTGGGCCTTGTTAGGGCGCAGGCCGGTCTAGGGATGTACGAAGCTGCTGTAAACCTGATGAAAAAATTCAGAGCAAGATACCCGGCGAGCAGTTTCAGGTCAGAGATGAAGGACCTCGGCGGCGAGGTGGTCCACAGATGGACCGATGAGCTTTTCAGGGCAGGCGACTACTATGGAGTAGCAAAGGTCGACGCTGTTTTTGCGGCTGAAGTGCCGTTCGGAAAAAAGGCGGAAGGCTATATGAAGGCAGGCCTGGCCGCCTCTGAGCTGGGGCTCCTGGAAACCGCTGTAAGGCACTTGAACATGGCTGTCAAAGTCGGTTCTGACCCCGTTGTCGGGAAGGCGATGATAGGGCTGGCAAGGGTTTATATCGAACAGAACGACTGGCAAAGTGCCGAGCGTATGCTTTCAGCGCACGATGAGAGGTTTCGCATGGGCGTCCAGAAAGATGAGGCCCAGAGGCTGAGGGTCCGCATCGCGCGCATGAAAGGCGATATGAAGACGGTTGCAGGATCAAAGGCTGATCCTGCTGACGCAAAGGCCCTTATGCTCAAGGCAGAGGCCATGTCAGGGATCAGGAATTTCACGGAGGCCTCGGTGCTTTATCTGAGGGCTTCGAGGCTCTTTCAAGCAGGTAAGATGGAAGATCAAGCTGTTAAAACACTGATCGCAGGCGCCGATGCCGGGTTTTCAGCCGGTAATTACAAAGGCGCGGCCTTAAGTTATAAAGAGGCGGCGTTACAGCTGAAGGAATCAAAGACTCTGTCCGCAACTGACAGGTCCTGGGCGCTTTACAGGCTGGCGAAGTGCTACATGAACCTCGGGATGAAAGTCGAGAGTGATCTGGTACTGAAGGAGCTCGATACTCTCGATGGCGATATGAAGGGCTGGGCACAGGCGCTTTTCAAGGATAGCGCCGCACAACAAGGCAAGAGGAGCGGGATATGAGCGTAAAGACGCAGGCAAGGGCAAAGCTGGTCGAAGTGAACGGATATGGAGGGGTGCAGGCTGCTGATCATGGACATAACGGCCGGGCAAAGGCTGAGCTCTTGAGCGACGCCTTTCAGACTTTCAAGAACGCCTCGGTCAAGCTTGAGCGGCAGTACGCGCTTGTCGAGCAGAGGGTAGAAGAGCTTACAGCTGAGCTTGCCGATAAAAACGCACAGATGGAGAGAAACAGGCGTCTTGCCGCGATGGGCGAGATGGGCGCCAGGATCGCCCATGAGATCAGAAACCCGCTCGGCTCGATGGCCCTTTTTGCCAGCATGCTGGAGAGGGACCTTGAAGGCGACCCTGACAGGAAGAGGCTCGCCTCGCATATCTCCAAGGGCGTAAAGACGCTTGATAACCTGCTTACGAATATGCTCATCTTCGCCGGAGCCCCGGCGGCCAGGCGCAGAAACTCTGATATGAGGGAGATCGTCGAGGATACGTTCGTAATGGCTACGACCCATCGCAAGGACGGCGTCACGCTCCGGGCCGTGTACGACGGCCCGGCCGAGTTCTCGTTCGATGCGGCGATGGTCAGGCAGATGATGATAAACCTCGTTTTCAACGCGCTTGACGCGGTAGATGACAATGGGACCGTAAGCGTGAGGGTCTCGATAGAGCAAGGCGCGCCGAAGCGGATGAGGATAGAGGTCAAGGATACCGGCAGCGGGATAAAAGAGGATGATATCGACAGGATATTCGATCCGTTTTTTACTACTAAAGAGAGGGGGACAGGCCTCGGTCTCGCGATCGTATCGACGGTCGTCAACGCGCACAAGGGTGTCCTGGAGGTCTCATCGAAGGCCGGCGATGGGAGCGCATTTGTCATAATGCTGCCTGAAGAGGCCGGGGAGGCGTCGCGTTGAGAAAGATCCTTGTTGTGGATGATGAACCTGAGATGAGGTTTGCCTTGAAGGAGGCGCTCACCAGAAAGGGCTACAGCGTTGAGCTTGCGAATGACGGCGCAGACGCGCTTGAAAAGGTAAGTGACAGCGGTTACGGCATGGTCATAAGTGATATGCGCATGCCGGGAGCCGGCGGCATGGATGTTTTAAAAGGCGTGAAAAAGGCCGACCCTAATACCCCGGTACTGCTCGTAACTGCGTTCGGCACGGTTGAAAAGGCAGTTGAAGCTGTCAAGCTCGGCGCCGTCGACTTCATACTCAAGCCTTTTACGCTGGAAGCCCTTGAGATGACGGTAGACAAGGCGTTTCGGGATGCCGAGGCCATCACAGATTTCGAGACTAACGGAAAAGCGATGGTATCGAAGGGCTCGGCCATGTCAAAGGTACTTTCTCTTGCGATGGTGGCGGCAACGAGTGACGCAACCGTCTTGATATCCGGCGAGAGCGGCACAGGCAAAGAGATGCTCTCGCGCTTCATACACAGCAGGGGGCCAAGGGCGAACAGGCCGTTTGTAGCTGTCAACTGCGCATGCATCCCGGACGGGCTTCTTGAGAGCGAGCTATTCGGCCACGAGAAAGGCGCGTTTACAGGGGCCGCCTCGCAGAGGCTGGGAAAGTTCGAGCAGGCGGATCGCGGCACGCTACTCCTTGACGAAGTTAGCGAGATGGACCTGAGGCTTCAGGCAAAGCTCCTTCGCGTAGTCCAGGAGAGAGAGGTTGAAAGGCTCGGCGGAAAAGCGCCTGTCCCGGTCGATATACGGATAATCGCTACTACCAACAGGGAGATGAAAAAAGAGATAAAAGACGGCCGCTTCAGGGAAGACCTCTTCTACAGGCTCAATATATTCCCGCTGACACTGCCGCCATTGAGAGAGCGGACTGAAGACCTCGGACTTCTGGCGGAACACTTCATGAGGAGGTTCTCGGCAAAGTATTCGAGGGGCCTTGTCGGGATATCAGCGGAGGCTATCGAATATATTCAGAGATACCCGTGGCCGGGCAATATCAGGGAGCTTGAAAACACCATCGAGCGCGCGGTGCTTGTAAGTTCTGGGGATATGTTTATGTTAGAGATAGACGGACTGCTCATGGGCCAGGACCTTGAAGGAAGCATGGAGCCTTGCGCTCCATCTGCGCCAAAAGCCAGATCAGACAGGTCTGTCAAGGCCATGACGCTAAGAGAGATGGAAAAGGGTCTTATATGCAGGACTCTTGACGATGTGGAAGGCAACAGGACAAGGGCGGCCGGAATACTCGGCATCTCAGTGAGGACGCTTAGGAACAAGTTGAAGGAGTATGGGCAGAACATGCCTGTATAATCGACATATTTTTCCCAGCCGAGGCAAAGAGGCCGGTGATATTACCCGTACATACCTGGAGAAATCGAGGTTGGTACGGGTTTTGCATTATTACCTGATCGTGATGGGTTCAACTAATCGAGCCGGAGGGTATATGACGACAGGGATATTCGATAAGACGATAGGGATGCTCGGAAGTGCCCTTGATCTGAGGGCGGCGAGGCAGAGGCTGATTTCTTCCAATATAGCGAACCAGGACACGCCTGGGTATAAGGCCTCTGATATAAAGTTTGAAGATGAACTCCGAAAGAGAGAGGGGCCGTCAGGCGTACCGATGCTTGTAAGGACAAGCGCAGGACATCTGCCGCTTTCAGGGGTAGGCGCAGGTGAGCCGAGGGTGATAGAGAGGGCCGCTGAGACCGAGGGGTACGACCAGAATTCCGTCGGAATAGAGAGCGAGATGGCGCGCCTGTCCGAGAACGCGCTCATGTACTCTGTTGCGTCAAAGCTCATCAGGGGGAAGTTCGCGACCTTGATGACAGCTATCAAAGAGGGGGGTAGATAATCATGTTTGACGTATTCAATGTCAGCGCTTCAGGGATGGAGGCTCAAAGGCAGAGGCTGAACGTTATTGCCGGCAACCTTGCCAACGCCGAGACTACAAGGACAGCCGAGGGCGGGGCGTATAGAAGAAGGGACATAGTTTTTTCAGCTCAGAGAGGGGCGGATTTTGCTAACCACTTGAGATCCAGCCTGGCCGGGCATACGACAGGCGTTTCAGTCTCCGGCATAGTCGAGGACCAGAGGCCGCTCAAGTATGCCTACGAGCCTTCGCATCCTGACGCTGATGATAAGGGCTACGTTGCGTACCCCAACGTGAACGTCTCTGAAGAGATGGTGAACATGATCTCGGCTTCACGCAGTTATGAGGCGAACGTAAACGCCTTTAAAGCCGCCAGAGAGATGGCCCAGAGGGCCATCGAGATAGGCGAATAGGAGGAATAGAAGATGATCGATTCGATTAAAGGCGGTTTGATATCAGGGGCAGGTCAGGCTTTTTCAAAGGCAGGCTCTGGGGCGCCAAGTGCGGAGTCATTCGCATCAGTCCTGAAAGAGTCCGTTGAGAAGGTAAACAAGCTCCAGGGCGAGGCTGATCATGCCATACAGGGTCTCGCGAACGGGAGTGTCAATAATATACACGATACGATGATAGCGGTTGAGAAGGCCAACCTTTCATTCAATCTCATGCTTCAGGTGAAAAACAAGCTCCTGACCGCCTATGAGGAAGTGATGAGGACACAGGTATAAGCGATGGAAAAGTATCTTGAACAGGTAAAGACGCTCTCAAAAGGAAAGATGACGGTGATACTCGCCGGAGCGGCTTTCGCTGTGGCCGCGCTCATCGTCTTTACCCTATGGAACCAGGGGCCTGATCAGCAGGTCCTTTACGCGAACCTCTCCGGCGAGGATTCAGGCGCAGTCATAGCGCGGCTCAAGGAAAAGAAGATCCCTTTTCAGGTCGACGGTTCGGCTATAACCGTTCCGGCTGACAAGGTCTATGAGACGCGTATGGAGCTTGCAGGGGAAGGCATACCGCAGGGCGGCGGCATCGGCTTCGAGATATTTGATAAGACGAGCTTCGGCGTTACCGAGTTCGTGCAGAAGGTGAATTATAAAAGGGCCCTGCAAGGCGAGCTGTCAAGGACCATTACCCAGATCAAAGAGATCGAATCGGCCAGGGTGCATCTGGTCATCCCTGAAAAAGGCGTCTTTCTTGATGATGCCAAAAAGGCGCGCGCCTCGGTAGTAGTGAAGCTCCGGGGCGGCAGGGCGCTCAGCCAGGGGCAGGTCAGCTCGATCGTCCATCTCGTGGCAAACTCCGCTGAGAACCTCAGGCCTGAAGACGTGACGGTCGTGGACACGGCCGGAAGGATGTGGTCGAAGGGCTCTGAAGACGACGGCTCGCTGAGACTCAGCGCGACACAGCTTGAGAACAAGCGCTCCATTGAAAAGGACATGGAGGGGCGCATCCAGTCGATGATCGAAAAGGCTGTCGGCCCGGAAAAGGTTGTGGCAAGGGTATCGGTCGATGTTGACAACAAACAGGTGGAAAAGACCGAAGAACGGTACGACCCAGACGGACAGGTGATACGGAGCGAGCAGAGGAATAAGGAACAGAGCACAGGGGCAGGATATTCGGCAGGGGTCCCTGGGGTGATGTCCAATATGCCTGCCAGCCCCAGAGGGCAGGCGGCAGGGGCCTCCACCCCGTCGCAGTCCAACAGGCAGGACGAGGTAATAAACTACGAGATAAGCAAGGTGACGAGCCGCGTTATAGAAGGGACTGGCGACATAAGGCGCGTAAGTGTCTCTCTGCTCGTCGACGGGACTTATGAGACGATCAAGGGCGCTGACGGAGCCGAAGAAAAGAAGTTCACCGCAAGGACGGATGAGGAGATAGCGAAGTATACGGATATGGTAAAGGGCGTAATAGGGTTTTCGCAGGAGAGGGGCGATTCAGTGACTGTAGTCAGCGCGCCGTTCATCTCGGAGATCCTGGAGACGGACCTTGCCGCCCAGAAGGAGCCTTTGATACCGGCCAATATGATACCTGTCATCATCAGGTACGCGTCCATTGTCCTTATATCCGCCCTTGCGATCATCTTTCTCCTGAGGCCGATCTTAAAGAGGCTTGGTGAGGAGAGGATCGCTTTGCAGTCGATACGCGAATCAATGCCAGGGGTTCTTGGCAGGGGCGCAGGGGCGGCCGCTATCGGCGACAACGGAGATGGGCTGGCCATAGGCGCTGGGAATATGGATGAGTCGATGATAAGGGTCAAGACGCTTGTTCAGCAGAACCCTCAGCAGGTGGCGATGGTGTTAAAAAGCTGGATGAAGGAGAAATAGGCTATGGCGAAGGAAGCCAAACTCAACGGCGCCGAGAAGGCCGCGATACTGCTGATGAACCTCGGTGAGGACCTTGCCGGAGAGGTCTGCAAGCACCTGTCCCCTAACGAGATGAGGCTTCTGGGCCGTGTTATGGTGAGGAAGGATTCTGTCTCATACTCTATCGGCCGTCAGGTCATGGGCGAGTTCGTAGGGTTGATAGACAGCGGCGAGCTTGCGGTCGAGGGGCTTGAGTACGCAAGGACCCTCCTTAACAAGTCGCTGGGCCAGGAAAAGGCCCAGCATATAATGGACCAGCTTACGAGGGAGATGGGCGGCGGCGGCGGCATCGAGACGCTTAAGTGGATGGACCCGTCTGTGGTAGCGAATATAATCCGGAACGAACACCCGCAGATAATCGCCCTGATACTTACCCACCTAGAGCCTGACAGGGCCGCTCAGGTTCTGCTGCATATCCCTGAAGAGAGGGTGCGGGCCGATATAATGCTCCGGATAGCCAACCTCAAGAGGATACCTCAGGCCGCTGTAAAAGACCTTGAGAACCTCTTGAGCGAGCAAATGGTCAGCGCGGACAGCGGCCCCGGAAGCAGTGTCGAGGGCGTTAAGATCGCCGCCGAGATAATGAACCAGATAGATTCAAAGAACGACGGCGGCATCATGGAGTTTATCGAGAAGGCAAGCCCTGATCTCGCGATAAGGATACAGGAGAAGATGTTCGTATTCCCTGATCTCATGGGCCTCGATGATAAGGGTATGCAGCAGATCATCAAAGAGCTGAATAATGAGACGCTTACAGTGGCTCTTAAGGGTACGGAAGAGAGCCTTAAGGAGAAGTTCCTGAAAAACATGTCGGAGAGGGCCTCTGAGATGCTCAGAGAAGATATTGAGACGAGAGGGCCTGTGAAGCTTAGCGACGTTGAAAAGTCCCAGCAGGAGATCATAAAGATCGCCAGAAGGCTCGAACAGGAAGGCAAGATCGTAAGGGCAGGAAAGGGCGGCGATGTTCTTATCTAGGATATTTAAAGAACTAGAGTTTGAGAACCTCGGGTCCTCCCCTCTTGTGATGGAGGACCTCGGGCCAGACGGCGCGGCCGGGATGAATCCGTCGGGTATTGCCGGGGCCTCTGTCGTAGTCGGCGAGGAGATGGAAAGGAGAGCCTATGAGCTTGGTTTCGCGTCAGGCGAAAAGGCCGGGTTTGAGATCGGCAGAAAAAAAGCCGAGGCCCTTTTCAGCTCACTTGCCGGTCTCATCGAGGGTCTCGAATCCGCAAGGCGTACTATTATAGAAGGCGCCGAGAAGGATGTAGCGGCTCTTTCTCTTGCCATAGCGCGAAAGGTCGTGAGAGGCGAGATAACCGCTCGAAACGACGTCATACTCGGATGCGTAAGTGCCGCGCTAGAAGGGATTCCTGCAAAAGGCCAGGTCGTTGTAAAGGTCAATCCGAGAGATCTTGAATTGGTGACTGAGCATAGGCGCAAAGTTGAGAGCCGGTCTCAGGCTGGCATGACGGTCTCCTTCGTTGCGGATGCTTCGGTATCCAAGGGCGGGTGCATGGTCTTTACAGACTTTGGATCGGTTGACGCGTCGATTGAAAACGTGATGGAAGAGATAGAACAGAGGCTTAAAGATGCGTACTGAACCATCAGGCCTGGGCAGGCATATAAAGATAGTCGAGTCGACAAGGCCGGTCAGGCACAACGGCAAGGTCACAAAAGTAGTCGGGCTCGTGATGGAGGGTTATGCCCCCGGAGCATCCGTCGGAGAGTTCTGCACCGTCTATCCGAAAGAATCGGGCCTGCCGATCCAGTGCGAGGTCGTAGGGTTTTCCGATGAGAAGATACTCCTTATGCCTCTAGGCGAGGTCAGAGGCGTTGGCCCCGGCAGCATGATACATGTTACAGGCGCGTCTGCCAGCGTGGCAGTAGGCCCGGGACTCTTAGGCAGGACTATCGACGGGCTTGGCAGTCCTATCGACGGCCTCGGCCAAGTGGTGGCGAAAAAGGAATATCCTCTTCATTGTACGCCTCCTGGCCCGCTCGGCAGGAAGCGGATAGATAAACCGCTCAACGTGGGGATAAGGTCAATAAACTCGATGCTGACGGTTGGCAAGGGGCAGAGGATCGGGATATTCGCTGGAAGCGGCGTAGGCAAAAGCGTGCTTCTCGGGATGATGGCGCGAAACACCGAGGCACAGGTGAATGTCATCGCACTTGTCGGCGAGAGAGGCAGAGAGGTCAAGGAGTTTATCGAGCGCGACCTTGGCGAAGAGGGCCTTAGAAGATCTGTGATAATAGTCGCCACCTCTGATCAGCCTCCTGTGATAAGGATGAGGGCGCCTCTGCTGGCAACCGCCATAGCCGAGTATTTCAGGGACGAGGGAAAAGACGTACTTCTGATGATGGACTCGATAACGCGCTACGCTATGGCCCAAAGAGAGATCGGGCTGGCGATAGGCGAGCCGCCGGCGACAAAAGGCTATCCTCCGTCAGTATTCGCGCACCTGCCGAAGCTTCTTGAGAGGGCAGGGACAAGCGACGGGAAGGGTACGATAACGGGATTTTATACGATACTTGCCGAGGGCGACGATGTCAACGACCCTGTCGCAGACGCCGCGCGCTCGATTCTTGACGGGCACATCGTACTTACAAGGGACTTGGCGACGCAGGGCCACTTCCCGGCGATCGATGTGCTCCAATCCATAAGCAGGGTCATGAACGACATCGTAGGAGCAGAGCACAGGCAGTTCGCGCAAAAGGCGAGAGCGGTCCTTGCCACGTACAAAAAGGCGTACGACCTTATAAGCATCGGCGCGTACAAGGCCGGAAGCGACCCTAAGATAGACCATGCGATCAAGGTCATAGACCGCGTAAACGAGTTTCTCAGGCAGGATGTGACTGAAAGGGCGGGATATGACGATTCGCTTCAAGCGTTGTTTACTCTGGGGGCATAGTCACGCATGAACAGATTCGTATTCAAGCTTGAGCCACTTCTCGAATACAAAAACAGGGTAAAGGAGATAGCAGGCAGGGATCTGTCGGACTCGCAGAGAACCTTTGACGAGGCGCAGGCGCGGCTCTCCAGGCTTTGCTTTGAATATGAAAGGATCGGGGTGGAGTGCGAGAGGCTAAGATCAGATGGGGCGGATATGGCGGCCGTGAGCCTTTGTTACGATTATCTCAACGGTTTGAAGCACAGCATCGAATCAGAGACAGAGATTACAAAAGCGGCTGAGGCTGACCTTGAAAAAAAGAGGGATACGCTCCTTGAGACAAAGAAGGAGACGATGTCCGTAGAGTCGCTCAAAGAGAGGAAAAGGGCCGAGTACGGTGCTTTAGTCAGCAGAGCCGAACAGAAGGCCTCGGACGAGGTCGCTTCAGCAGTCTCTAGAAAGGGTGGTCGTCTATGAGAGGTTTTTTGAAAACGCTGTTTTACATCACGCTTGTTGCCGTAGTCATAGCTGCTGCAGGACTTTACGGAGGCCTCCTCTTGCCGCCTTTGCAGGCGTTCCAGGCCGAAGCGGCGCAGGAAGTACGTGACAAGGACGCGCTTACTCCGGATGCGGGGTTCGTTCTTAGCAATGAGCACGAGAAGGGCTTACTGGCGGCCATAAGCCGCAGACAGCAGGAGCTAGATCTCAGGGAAGAGGAGCTCAAGGCAAGAGAGGCAAGGCTCGCAAGCATAAAGACCGATCTCGACGCAAGGGCGGCTGTGCTCAAAAAGACGCATGCTGATATCGAGGCTTCGCTTAAAAAGCTCGATGAGGCAGGGAACGACCGCGCGAAAAGGCTCGTCAAGATATTCGAATCAATGGGGCCGGAAGACGCCGCGCCGAGGCTTGAAAAGCTCGATCAGGATATTGCTGTAATGATACTCGCGACGATAAGCGAAAAAAAGGCGGCTAAGATACTAGCGTTTATCGAGCCGGCGAGGGCGGCGAGACTGAGCCAGGCTATCAGGCTCAAGTAGAAAGGCCCGCGAGCTTGGCTTCTCATTCATGGGCCGTCAGATACGGAAAAAAGTACCACAATGGAATTTTTTGCCGCACTACATTTTCAAGGGCCGGAGATAGTACCGCGTATGCTGATGTTTGGCCAGGCCTGATGCTTATTTAAACGCTTGGCTGGGTTGGCACGCTCGTTGCATTAACAATATACAGCAGAATGAGCTGCCCTTGATGGACACTTTTTTGACTCTTGCTCCTCACGTTTTCAAAAAAAGAGAGAACAGGTGCGAATGGATATCATGATGGTTGAACAGGCGCAGATGGAACCGTCTTATAAGAGGCCTGTTGAAAAACCGGCAGGCAGTTGCAGCAAGCAGGGTTTCGGGCGGCACATGGACAGCGCGCTTGGAGCTGGCCAAAGGCACGAGGTTGATAAGGCCGGACCGGCAGGCGTGGCTGGTATGCAGTCATCTGACGTTGCTTATGAGAGCGAAGCGCCTGATCCTTCACAGGCTAAACCCTCTCAGTCGAGTCAGATGAAAGAGGGTGCTCTGCCTATAGGCGAAGAAGATCTCCTGCCAGTTTCTGTCGAAGAATATACAGGTGAAGATGGTCTGGTGTTAAACCCCTACGCCTTTGACGCATTCCTGACACCAGCTTTTCAACAGCCTCCGGTCAAGCCGATGAGGCTTGAGATCGGAGTCGCCCCCGCCTCTATCTCAAGCGCCGAAGGTGTGCCGAGCGCAGTGGATCTCATCGAAGCCTCAGGAGCCTCGCTGTACCTCTCTCTTATGGCGCAAAACGGCGTCCAGACAGGGATCGAGGGGCCGGAGCCAGACTTGAAGGCAGTAGAGGCGATTGATGCTCAGGGTTCAGGCGAGAGTGATATTGATGATCTTGTGGGGGCTTTTGAGTATACAGGGAATACTGGTCTAGAGGCCGGTCTTGAAGGATCGACTAATGTGCCGCATGCCGCAGAAGCATCTTTTCAGGAGATACCCGGCCAGACGATAGAGAGGCAGGCTGACCGCACGCTTTCCGGTCTTTCTGCTGAGGCAGGTGAGAAAGGGCTCTCTTTAGAAGGTCTGGCAGAAGATGTAGCGATGCCCCATGAGGAGACCTCAGTTGGCGAAGCTATCGAGGGGAGCGTCGCCAGCGCACAGAGTGACGGCTTCCAGTCGGGAAACAGCGGCAACGAAGGCAACAGCGATCCATCGTTCGGCACAGGGGCGCAAACAGTAGCGCAGATGGAGGCGCATAATGCGGCCGGTTTTTCCTTTTCCAAGGATCAGATCGATCAGACTGGTCAGATCGGGGCGTCCCAGTCTCCACGGACAGCTGAGAGTTCTATAGTCGAGTCAGATGTCATCGACAGGTTTGGAGAAGGCGTCCGTCTAAGCGTTTCAAACGGCATGAAAGAGGTCCGCATCAAAATGCACCCTGAGGAGCTTGGCGGGGTAACGATCAGGCTCAGGGTCGATAATGGAACGGTAAGCGCCCATGTCCTAGTAGACAGCCAGTCTGTTAAGGGGATATTTGATTCCGATACCGGACGCCTGCGTGACGTTTTTGCTCAAAATGGCCTCGTCCTGGACAGCTTCTCTGTTGGACTGAGTTCTGATCAGGGTCATACAGGCAGTTCATCCGGCGGCCAATCTCACAGATGGGGTGAAGCGACATCCATGCCCCCTCGCTTTGCGTATCAAGAGGCCCCGGGCCTTGATAGCGGCCCAGGGGCGCAGTCTTTAACAGGCATCGGCAGGCCTGATAACGGTATCGATCTGTTCGCGTAACTTAAACAGGAGGTGTTTCATGCGCATTGATAGTGCGGTTCAATCGGCTGATCAGGGCAAATCAGCGGAGGTAAGCAGAGGAAGCCTTGGTAAAGACGATTTTTTAAAGTTGCTCGTCACCCAGTTGCAGTACCAGGACCCGTTGAACCCGACTGACAATACCCAGTTTGTAGCGCAGCTGGCGCAGTTCAGTTCTCTGGAAGGGATCACAAACCTGCAATTGACCGCCGAGGGGATGAAGGGGTCGATCGACGCGATGCAGGACTATTCAAGCACCGCGTTCATCGGAAGGTCTGTTAAGGCAGAGGGCAATAGCTTCGAGTTCTCAGGTTCGCCTGTCACGCTCGGGTACAGCGTCGTGGATAATGCCGCTTCGTCCGTGATGACCGTTCGCGATACGGCAGGCCGTCTCGTCCGCTCAGTCGATCTCGGAACTCTGGCGGCAGGAGATCATCTGGCTGAGTGGGACGGCAGAGATAACAACGGGGTTGCGATGGGTCCCGGCAACTACACCTTCATGGTCAGCGCGAAGGGCGCTGACAACTCGATGGTCCCGACTACAACGTACGTCACTGGTCCTGTTACGGGCCTCAGCCTCGATGACTCAGGGGCCCAGCTTATCGTGGGCTCATCCAAGGTCGCAAGGGAAAGTATAAAGGCAGTCTACTAAGCTGAAAACAACCGTATCCAAAGGAGGTTTGAATGCAGTCATCACTCTATACAGGTATAAGCGGCCTTAACGCGAACATGTCCAAGCTCTCGGTAATCGGCAACAACATAGCCAACGTCAATACGATAGGGTTTAAATCGAGCAGGGTGACCTTCGGAGACGTGCTGAGCCAGACGCTCTCAGGAGGATCAGGCACGAACCAGGTCGGTCTCGGAGTCTCTATGAACAGCATACAGAAGCTCTTCAGCCAGGGCGCGTTCGAGACGACAAGCAACTCGCTGGATATGGCGATCAGCGGCAACGGCTTCTATGTCGTCAATAACCCTACCCTTAACGCCGATTACTACACTAGGGCAGGCCAGTTCCAGACCGATAAGGACGGCTACATAGTCAATCCTGAAGGCTTGAGGCTTCAGGGGTACATGGCTAACACATCAGGGGTAATGCAAAATACCGTTGCCGATCTGCAGATCGCCACAAAGACCATCGCCCCGAATGCTTCTACGAGCGCCACACTTACGGCTAACCTCGATTCCAACGCGCCTGTCAACGGGTTTGTATTTACAGCTGGTACGAACGATGTAATGCGCTTTAGCGTCGATAACGGCACGACCTATACAACGGCTTCTCTGGTGACACACGGCGGGCTTGCTACCGGTGAGGCATACGACGGAGGAAGCATCGCGGCTGCGATCAAGGCGGCGCTTCAGGCGCAAAACGGCAATACCGACACATATACAGTCGATTATGATGATCAGACAGGTTATTACTCGGTAACAAACGATACGGGAAACGCTGGGACCCTTGTCCTTGATTGGGCCAGCGGGACCTCGACATCTTCTTCGCTTCTCGGGTTCACCACGAGCTCTGGTGCGATAGCGGCCGGCGCTACCGATACGAGTGACGCCGCAGGCGGAGCGTTTTTTCTTGCCAAGGCCGGAGATTCGTCAAACTTCTCGTCGCCGGTTACGGTCTATGATTCTCTCGGCAACGATCATACCGTCACGCTTTATTTCAGGAAGGACAACCTGAACTCGACCGGCAACAACTGGGAGTGGTTTGCCGTGACAGATGCCGCGGATTCTTCCTCAGGCGTGACCGAGGTCCAGGCCCAGGGCAACATAACTTTCAACACAAGCGGCGCTCTTTATTCTGAATCCGCTACGACGTATCCGACCTCAGGGTTCAACTTCACCGGCGGCGCCCTGCAGAACCAGCTGATATCCTTTGACTTCGGTGAGTCTATAGTCCAGGGTTCCACAGGTACAAACGGAACGACACAGTACGGTACGGCCTCAGGCATCTCGCAGTTGACACAAGACGGTTACTCGTCAGGTATGCTCCAGAGGATGGCGATAGACAAGGACGGGCTTATAAGCGGTATATTCTCAAACGGAAAAGACCTTAATCTCGGCCAGGTCCTCCTCGCTGACTTCACTAACGCCGGCGGCCTTTCAAGCGAGGGGAACAATCTTTACAAGGAGACATATGATTCCGGGCAGCCGCTTATCGGCGCGGCAGGAAGTTCAGGCAGAGGCCTTGTGCAGGCAAGCACCCTGGAACTCTCTAACGTCGACCTTGCAAGGGAGTTCGTCGATATGATCTCGGCGCAGAGAGGCTTTCAGGCAAACTCCAAGATCATTACCACTACAGACGAGATACTCTCAGAGCTTGTGAATCTTAAGAGATAGCCTCTCACGACTCTTTTGTAGCAGACCTGCCCCTGACCGGCGAGTACGTCTCGCTGGTCAGGGTTTTTTTTAGTCATCAAAACCCGGGTACTTTCGGTGTCAATTCTGAGAGTTTGGTTTAATCCCGTTCATCGTAGGATTCACACTGCGTCATAACCATGACGCCCTTCCATCCAAACCATTGACTGATACCCGCTTAAAGGGTGTTTCCCGGCCTTTCGTGTCTTGAGCGTTTATTTTATTCTTAAGAAATTCAAGTGGATAGATGGGCGAGCTTTGCTCTGAGTGAGCTGGCACGGCTATTGCAATACATATCGGTAATCAAAATCGTTGGGCAAGTCATCAGTCATTGATCCAAGGAGGAGGCTATATGCCGGCAGAAGCGGAAAAGTCAGGTACGAAGGAAAAACAGGAGGCTGCTCCTCCCAAGAAAAGCAAGACGCTCTTGATAGCGATAATCGGAGTTGCCGTAGTTGGGCTCGGGGTCGGAGGGTTTCTGATGACAAGGGGCGGTTCACCTGCCAATGCCGAGGGTGAGGCGGCCGCAACAGAACATGGCGCAAGCGGCGGTAATGGAGAGGAGGGCGGACATGGGGAAAAAGGCGCGGCAGGAGAAAGCGCTGTAGCCACTCTCGATCCTTTTATAGTCAACCTCATGGACAATTCAGGCACCAGATACCTGAAGCTTACAATAAATCTTGAGTTTACCGACACTGCCGGGCCTTCTGAGGTCACGACGCAGGCGGCAAGGATAAGGGATTCGCTCATAATCCTCTTGAGCTCCAAGAGCTATGCCGATATCGGCACGGTCGAAGGGAAGTACCAGATGAGGGATGAGATAGTCGCAAGGGTCAATGAGCAGCTGACGAAATCCAAGGTAAAGACGGTCTTTTTTACAGACTTCGTAATCCAATAAGCGCGGTGATAGAAAATGGCTGAACAGATACTCTCTCAGTTGGAAGTGGACGCGCTCCTAAAGGGCCTCTCAAACGGCGACATCGCTACAGAGACGGAAAGACGCGAAGAGGCTTTAGAAGGAGACGTCAGGTCGTATGACTTCTCCACACAGGAAAAGACGATCAGAGGGAAGCTGCCGACCCTTGACATGATCAACGAGAAGTTCAGCAGAACGGTAAGAGGCGCAGTTTTCACCGTACTCAGGAAAAGCGTGGACATCAGTCATGAGGGCGTAAAGACGATGAAGTTCGAGGAGTTTTTGAAAAACCTCCAGATGCCGTCTTCCTTGAACGTCTTCCAGTTCTCCTCGCTCAGGGGGCAGGGAATCCTGGCCCTTGATCCGAACCTCGTATTCCTCGTTGTCGACAGCTACTTCGGCGGCGATGGCAGGTTTCATACAAGGGTCGAAGGCAGGGACTTCACCAACGTAGAGCAGGGCGTCATCAAGAAGGTCGTCGATGTCATGTTTCACGAGCTTAAAGAGGCATGGAAGTCGGTCCATGAGACTGACTTCAAACATATCAGGTCAGAGATGAACCCGCAGTTCCTCAATATCATCGCGCAGACCGAGCCGGTCATAGTCTGCACCTTCAGGATGGAGGTCGAATCAGGCTCGAGCAGGTTCTACTTTTGCATACCGTACTCCTCGATAGAGCCGATAAAGGACAAGCTCTATGGGACGCATAGAGTTGACGCAGTCGATCAGAAGTGGAGCACAAGCCTGCTCGATCAGTTCTTAAACGTCGAGCTTTCCGTCGCCGCAGAGGTCGGAAAGGCGCACATACATGTCTCAGAGATGCTCAACCTTAAGGTAGGCGACGTGATACAGCTCGACAGGAAGGCGAAGGCCGCGCTCGAGATGAAGATAGAGGGCATCACTAAATTCACGGCAAGGCCGGGAGTAGTAGACAGGAACTATGCCCTTAAGATAGAGGGCCATGCAAATGAGAGGGGTTAGATGATGACAAACAGCGAAGCGATATCAAACGAGATAAATCAGTCGCTCGAAGACCAGTGGGGCGACGCTTTTAACGAGGTAAAGTCCGCGGCCCCGGAGCAGGCAAAGCCGGCGCCTGAACAGGCAAGGCAGGCTCCTGAGCAGTCAAGGCCTGCTACCTTCGCGGCGCTCAAGCAGGAGACAACTGTCCCGTCCGGGAACCTTGACATGATACTCGACATCCCGATCACTATATCCGTCGAGCTTGGAAGGATGAAGATGCTGGTCAAGGAGCTCCTTCAGCTTGGCCAGGGCACGGTTGTAGAGCTTGAGAAGCTGGCCGGAGAGCCGATGGAGATACTGGTCAACGGAAAGCTTATTGCAAGGGGCGAGGCGGTGGTTGTAAATGAGAAGTTCGGCGTGAAGCTTACCGACATAGTCAGCCCGACTGAGAGGATAAACAGACTCAGATGAACGAACAGTACGGATATATGCTGGTGAAGGCGGTCCTTACGCTCTCCTTCGTTCTGGGCCTTGTAGGGGTCTCGCTCTACGCGCTCAGGTACTGGATGAAAAAAGGCGGCCAGACCGGTGTGGCAAAACGGAAGTCTCCGGTAAGGGTTTTAAATACGGTCTTTCTCGGCAACAAGAAGAACATCTCGATAGTGGAAGCCGCCGGCGAGATACTCGTGCTCGGCATCACCCCGACGACCATTACATTTCTCTCGAAGATCTCAGAGCCTGCGGCAGTCGAGGAATTAAAGGCCCTTAAAAATTCCGGCACCGGATCTCTATTCGGATTTCTCAACAACGGCTGACAGGATATGCGAGCGATGATCAAAAAACTGATAATAGCAGTCATGCCCCTTGCCGCGGTAGCGGCCCTTGCGGGAGTCGCAACCGCCGCTGATACGATCGGGCTGCCGAACGTATCTCTGACGCTTGGCGGAGGGCAAAGCGGCCCGCAGGGGGTCTCAACCGCCATTCAAATTGTCTTGCTCCTGACTGTTATCTCGATGGCGCCGGCGATACTTCTCATGATGACGTCCTTTACGAGGATCATAATAGTATTTTCGCTTCTAAGGCAGGCGCTCGGCGTGCAGCAGGCCCCGCCGAATCAGGTGCTCATCGGTCTCGCGCTTTTTCTGACGTTTTTTATCATGTCTCCGGCCCTGCAGAAGATAAACGAAAACGCTTTAAAGCCGTACACCGCCGGAACGATCGGTCAGGAAGCGGCCTTTGCCAATGCGATAGACCCGCTTCGTTCTTTCATGCTCAAAAATACGAGAGAAAAAGATGTCGAGCTGTTCGTCAAGCTCTCAAGGTCGGCTCAGCCTGAAAAAAAAGAGGATATCTCGACCATCGTTCTTATACCGGCCTTCGTGACAAGCGAGTTGAAGACCGCATTCCAGATAGGGTTCCTTATATACCTCCCGTTCCTGGTCATTGATATGGTCGTGGCCAGCGTCCTCATGTCGATGGGCATGATGATGCTTCCGCCGGTGATGATCTCTCTGCCGTTCAAGCTCATGCTCTTCGTGCTTGTCGACGGCTGGTATCTGCTCGTAGGCTCGCTGGTACAAAGCTTCAACTGAACTCAACCGGAGTTTTTATTATGACGCCAGAGATGGTAACAGCGATTGGAAGGGAGACTGTAGAGGTGATACTCCTCGTCTCAGCCCCTGTGCTTCTGGCAGGCATGGTCGTAGGCCTGATAGTGAGCATCTTCCAGGCTGTCACGCAGATCCAGGAGATGACGCTCTCGTTCGTTCCGAAGTTGATAGTCGTATTCGCGGTGCTCATCGGCCTGTCTCCCTGGCTTATGGAAGTGATGATAACGTACACGTCCGGCATATTCACCAATATACCGAATTACATAAAGTAGGATATGGAATCAATACAATACATATTGACCAATACGCCGACCTTCATGTTTGTCCTTGTCAGGACAGGGGCGATCCTCCTCATGGCTCCGATCTTCGGCGCCATGAACGTGCCGATGCAGGTCAAGCTCGGGCTTACGCTTGTACTTACGCTTCTACTCACGCCGCTTGCCCCGCCGGCCGCCATGCCGGTGGGTTTCGCCTCGCTTGCCGCGTCCATCGGAGGCGAGCTGCTTATCGGCGCCTCCATCGGGCTGTGCATCAGGTTCATATTCTCAGGGATCGAGTTCGCCGCACAGGTCGCGAGCTTCCAGATGGGCCTGTCAATGGCAAGCGCCTACGACCCGATCAGCAGTTCACAGGTCACCATCCTCGGAAAGATGCTGAGCATCCTTACGATACTTGTCTTTCTCTCGGTCAACGGGCACCTGATGGTCCTGATGGCGCTTCAAAACAGCTTTGAAGTGATACCACCTTACGGCCTTGTCATATCAGGCGGCTTCATCGATGCGATCGTAGGTTTTTCAAAGGAGATGTTCATCCTTGCCTTTAAGTTCTCCGCCCCTGTAGTCGCGATACTGATCTTCGTCAATATCGCGCTCGGGATCATGGCAAGGATCGTCCCGCAGATAAATATGTTCGTGATAGGTTTCGCGATAACGATACTCGTAGGCTTCGTGATGCTGGCAATCTCGCTTCCGGTCTTTGAGATAGCGCTCACAGGCGTATTCGATAAGATGTGGCAGGGTGTTTTTGATCTTATGAGGGTCATCTAAATGTCAGAAAACGACCAGGAACGCACAGAACAAGCCTCTTCGAGGAAGCGCGAGCAGGCGGCACAAGAAGGCAGGACCGCTGTCTCGAAAGAGCTTGCCTCGCTCTTCGTCATCGTCAGCTCGATAGTCGTCCTTTATTTCGCGGGCCTCTGGATAGCTACCGGTTCAGCCGAGCTTATGAGGGCGTCCTTCGCCTCTTTTAAGGGCGAATTAACAGTCCAGTCTGTAAGCGACCTCTTCTCAGTCCTCTCTTACAAGTTCCTGCTGCTGATGCTTCCGGCTCTCGCTGTTCCGGTGATCGGCGCTCTTTCGTATGTCCTTCAAAACGGGATCCGTTTTACAGGCAAGGGGCTGACGCCTGATTTTTCCAAGATAGACCCGCTCGCAGGGGCCAAGAGGCTCCTGTCCATCAATTCAGCGGCAGAGCTTGTAAAGGCGGTGCTGAAGATATCCGTTCTTACGTACGTAGTATACGTAACGGTAAAGGACGAGTGGGCGACCATACCGCATCTTCTGGGAATGGACCTGGGCGCGTCGGCGACATATATGGCGAAGGTCTCGCTTCGCATCATGACAAAGACGATCTGGGTCGTAGCGGTCATAGCGATACTGGATTACGCGTACCAGAAGTGGACATTCGAAAAGAGCCTTCGCATGAGCAAGGAAGAGCTTAAGGAAGAGGCGAAAGAGCTTGAAGGCGACCCGATGGTAAAGGCCCGCATAAGGGCGATACAGAGGGAGCTGGCGCGCAAACGCATGATGGCGGATGTGCCAAAGGCCGATGTCATCGTGACCAACCCTACTCACCTTGCCGTAGCCATCAAGTATGACAGGGCAAAGGCCAACGCCCCGATAGTCGTAGCTAAAGGCGCAGGGCTTGTAGCACAGAGGATCAGGGAGATCGGGAAGGAAAACGGGGTCCCGGTCCTTGAGAACAAGCCTCTTGCCAGGACGCTTTTCAAACTTGTCACAATAGGTTCCGAGATACCGGCTGATCTGTATAAGGCGGTTGCGGAGATACTTGCATACGTCTACAGGCTTAAAAACAAAGTCAGAACGCATTAATCGGCAGTTAAGGCAAAAGGGGCGGGCAACATGGCGGCAGCGACAGGGACAATCTCAAATTGGAAGAAAGGCAGCGAGTTCATAATGCCGGTCGGCATACTCGGGGTCCTGGTCGTAATGATACTTCCGATACCGGCCATCGTCCTCGACCTTCTCCTTACGTTCAATATCACCGCCTCCATCATCATACTCATGGTCGCGGTCTATGTGACCAGACCGCTGGATTTTTCTACGTTTCCGACCCTGTTGCTGGTTACGACTCTCTTTAGGCTCGCCCTTAACGTTGCCTCGACAAGGCTCGTCCTTCTCCACGGAGCTGATGGTGCGTCAGCGGCAGGCCAGGTGATAAAGTCGTTCGGCAACTTCGTAGTAGGCGGCAACTACGCGGTAGGCTTCGTTGTCTTCGCGATCCTCATCATCATCAACTTCGTCGTCATCACAAAGGGCGCAGGCAGGATCGCCGAAGTCGCCGCCAGGTTCACCCTTGACGCGATGCCGGGTAAGCAGATGGCGATAGACGCTGACCTTAACGCCGGGCTCATCGGCGACGAGGATGCGAGAAAGAGAAGAAAAGACGTCGCGATGGAGGCCGAGTTTTACGGGGCCATGGACGGCGCAAGCAAGTTCGTAAGGGGAGATGCCGTCGCAGGCATACTCATCACCTTTATCAATATCATCGGCGGGCTTATCATCGGCGTGCTTCAGCAGGGCCTTCCGGTGGCGGAAGCGGCGCGCATCTACACGCTCCTTACCGTAGGCGACGGCCTGGTGGCACAGATACCAGCCCTTATCATCTCGACCGCGGCAGGTATCGTAGTCTCAAACGTGAACACTGAGGCCGGTCTCAGCACTACTATCGGCAGACAGTTTCTCGTAAACCCCAAGCCGATATTCATCGCCGCCGCGATCCTCTTTATTCTCGCGCTTGTCCCCGGGCTTCCGCACTTCGCTTTCCTCGTCTTCGCGGCTGTTACAGGCGGGGTCGGATATGTAGTCTGGAAGACAGCGGCCGAGAAGGAAGGCAGAGAGGAGGCCGAGCGTGTTGAGAGCGCAAAGGCCCCTGTCAAGAAGGAGTCAAACGAAGATGTCCCGCTGGTAGATACGCTCGGGCTTGAGGTCGGCTACAGGCTTATCCCGCTCGTCGACTCGTCGGAGGGCGGCGAGCTCCTCGAGAGGATCAAGGCGATAAGACGCCAGTTCGCGGAGGATTCAGGCATCGTCGTTCCGTCGGTGCATATAAAGGACAACCTTCAGATAAAGCCGTCTGAATACATATTCCTCATCAGAGGCATTGACGTTGCGAGGGGAGAGCTGATGGCCGGGCACTCTCTTGCAATCGATCCGGGCAACGCGCAGTCTGGTCTCGACGGCGTTCCGACCGTTGATCCGGCTTTCGGTCTACCGGCCTTCTGGGTTCCGGATTCAATGCAGGAAAAGGCGCAGATCATGGGATACACGGTCGTTAACCACTCGGCGATCATAGCTACTCACGTGACTGAAGTTATAAAGACGCATGCGAACGAGCTCCTCGGCAGGCAGGAGGTCCAACTTCTGCTTGAGAAGCTTTCAAAGGGCCATCCCAAGGTGGTCGAAGAGCTGGTGCCTGGCGTTTTGAGCCTCGGCGCAATACAAAAGGTGATGCAGAACCTCTTGAAGGAAAGGGTCTCGATAAGAGATCTGCAGACGATAATCGAAACACTCGCTGACTACGGCCCGATGACCAAGGATACGGACCTTCTTACTGAGTACGTGAGGATGAACCTTGCGAGACAGATATCAAAGGCGAACATAGGCGTTGACGCGGTCATATACGCGGTAGGGCTCAACCACGAGATAGAAGAAGCGATCACAAAGGCCGTCCAGGAGACTCCGCAGGGCTCCTTCCTCAGCATCGAGCCGGGTCTCGCTAACAAGATAGTCTCAAGGATAAAGGAGACGCTTGAGGAGCTTGTAGCCCGCGGACATCAGCCAGTACTACTCGTATCGCATCAGACGCGCAGGTTCGTAAGAAGGCTTACTGAAAGGGCCTTTCCGGCAATACCGGTGCTTTCTCATAACGAGATATCCAATAACGCGAAGGTCCAGACTCTAAGAATGGTGAGGTTGTAACATGCATATCAAGAAATTCTCAGGGGTTTCAGCAAAGGACGCGATGGCCGCAGTAAAGGCCGAGTTCGGGGCCGATGCCCTGATATTCGGCACCAGGCGCGTTGCAAATGGGCTCTACGAGGTCACAGCGGCGCTCGATTATGACGCCGTAGGGCCGATGCGCGCCGTGGAGCGCGGCGCCTACGGCGCGAATGCCTCCGCACAGCTCAGTGAAGACCGGGATCGTAACGGATCAAATGAAGGGTTGGGGATGCTTCTTAGAAAGGAGCTTGACGAGATCAAGGGGCTAAAAGAGATATGTAAGACCATCGTCTCTCAGGCAAAGGGCCCTGACTACGAGGTATGCGCACATCTCGAGGCGGAGCTTGTCTCTAACGGAATAGACAAGAGGCTCGCGCAAAGGATGGTAGAGAGCGCTATTAAGGGCGTCGGCCCGAAAAGCTCGAAGGACTCGGCCTACGTCAGGCGCTTTATGAGAGAGAGGGTAGCAGACAAGCTCGCAGTATCTGACCCGCTGGGATCCAGGACCGTACTCGCCTTTGTCGGTCCGACCGGAGTCGGAAAAACGACTACAATCGCCAAGCTTGCCGCGATCCACGCGCTTAAAAAGAAAAAGAGCGTAGCGCTTCTTACTATGGATACCTACAGGATCGCCGCCGCCGAACAGCTTAAAGTATACGGCAGGATCATCGGCATAAGCGTGGGAGTCGCGTCGAGCGCGACTGAGCTTAGCGACCAGATAGCTCGCCATTCGGATAAAGACCTCGTTCTGATCGATACCGCAGGCAGGAACCACAGGGACCGTGGCCAGATGAGAGACCTATCTGGCATTGCCGCCGCAAACCCGGAGGTCAAGTTCAATCTGGTGCTGAGCGCTCAGACTCGCGACGATGTGATGTACGACGCAGTCAAGGGATATTCGGACGTGCCGGTAGATTCTCTGACTTTTACCAAGCTTGACGAGACGAGAGTCTACGGTCCGATCCTAAACACCATGATATTGGCAAACAAGCCTGTAGCCTACCTCACTTCCGGCCAAAGAGTGCCTGAGGATATCGAGCTGGCTACAACAGAGAGGCTTTCAGAATTTTTTATGTCCAATTAAGGAGATGGTAATGGATCAGGCGGCAACACTTCGTTGTATGAATGAAGACATCTCTTCTTTTCCCGGGACGAGCGGACGGACACCGACAAGGGTCATCTCCGTTACAAGCGGCAAGGGCGGTGTAGGCAAGACCAACACGGTAGTCAATCTCGCAGTGAGTTTCGCGAGGATGGGCAAAAGGGTGCTCCTCCTTGACGCCGACCTCGGTCTAGGCAACCTCGACGTACTCCTGGGTCTCGCGCCGAGGTACAACATCGGCCACCTTCTTCGCGGCGAAAAGACGATCGAAGAGGTGATAGTCAGAGGTCCGGAAGGGATCATGATCCTGCCTGCAAGCTCAGGCGTACAGGAGCTTACCAGTCTCGGAGTGCAGGAGAGGCTGGCGCTGGCTTCGCATCTTGAGTCACTGGACCTCGACGTGGACATAATGTTCATAGATACGGGCGCTGGCATCTCCAGCAATGTCTTGTTCTTCAATATGGCCGCGCAGGACATTGTCGTAGTGGCGACCCCTGAGCCGACCTCGATCACTGACGCGTACGCTCTGATGAAGGTCATGTTCCATAAGCACGGCGAGAGAAACTTCAGGCTCCTCGTAAATTCTGTTAAAAGCAGGAAAGAGGCCCACGAGGTCTACAGCAAGATAAGCCAGGCGGCGGAGAGGTTTCTCGGCATCTCGGTTGATTTTTTAGGGTATGTCTTTCATGACGAGAACCTGCCTCGGTCTGTAATAAGGCAGATGGCTGTGACCGAGCTATACCCGTCGTCGAGAGCGAGCATCTGCTACGGCGAGCTCGCGAGGGAGCTTGACGCTCTGCCTGCGCGCACAGGCATAAAGGGCGGGATGCAGTTTTTCTGGAGACAGTTCCTGACGCGTAAGTTCTGAATTCAAGGCTGTTAACCAATAAACGGACAGGTGACCATGATTGCTACTCAGAAAGCGGTTTACAACAAGGGCCAAAGAGATACGCTCCTTGAACAAAACGTCCACCTTGTAAAGATCATTGCCTATCAGGTGGCCGTGAACCTGCCGCCGCATATAGACGTAAACGATCTCATAAGCTCCGGGACTATCGGGCTCATCGAGGCGATAGACAGGTTTGATACCTCAAGGGGCGTGCAGTTCAACACGTACGCCTCCATAAGGATCAGGGGCGCCATCATGGACGAGCTAAGGAGCATGGATTGGATGACGCGCTCGATGAGGGACAAGTCCAATCAGCTGGAGAGGGCATACTCCGATATAGAGAGAAAGACAGGGCGGCCTGCCGAGACTGACGAGGTGGCGAAGTATCTGGAGATCTCAAGGGACGCGCTCTACGAGATGCTCGGTCAGGTAAGCGCGCTGTGCGTGCTGAACCTTGAGGACATGGGCGTAGGGTCGAATGGCGACGCCATGGACATACTTGAATGCATCAAGGACCCTGAGGGCAAGGACCCGATGGCTATCGCCAAGCTCAATGAGCTGAAGAGGATTATTGTTGAGGCCGTAGAATCCCTTCCTGAGAAGGAAAAGCTGATCATATCTCTCTATTATTACGAAGAGCTGACCCTTAAGGAGATCGGAAAGGTACTTGATATAACCGAGTCGAGGGTCTGTCAGCTTCACAGCCAGACGATGCTGAAGCTCAGGACGAAATTGAAAAGACAGATGGCTTATTGAACGTTCTTTTGGCGCACATTTCGTTTTCGGCTGGCGTCGGTTCTTTTAATTAAAGGTCGCCGCTGTTTACCCGATAATTAATTAGGGGGCATTATGAATCATGAGACCGATTTGAGATCAAAGATCACTGATTGCGATCCTTGCGTAAGAAGAGAGGCTTGCTCTGATATAGGCTTTGAGCTTGCCGCCGGGCTTGTCCCGGAGCTTGTGCTGGCCCTCAATGATATTGATCCATCAGTGAAAGAGGCCTCGCTTGAAGCGCTTGCCTTGATCGGCGGTTCTGTAGTTGCCCAGGCCGTTGCTCCGCTTCTGGGGTCTCAGGAGGCCGGCCTCAGAAATTCCGCTGTCGAGGTCCTGGAGCGGCTCGGGCCTGTCTCCATTGAGACGCTTGAAGGCGTACTTAATGATAGTGACGACGATGTCGTCAAGTTCGGCGTAGATATACTCGCCAAGATCAGGGATGAAAGGTCGCTCAACATGCTCTTGATTTTGACCAACCATAAAAATCCGAACATCAGGGCATCTGTTGCAGTCTGCCTTGGCAAGCTTCAGGAGCCTTCTGCTTGTCCGCATCTGCTCGGCGCCTTGTCGGATGATGAACAGTGGGTCAGGTTCTCGGCTATCGAAGGCCTCGGATACCTCGGCTCACCTGAGGCTCTGCCTGACCTTCTGAAGCTGATCGAGACTGACAGCGTGACTATACTGAGAGAGGCCGCTATCGACGCTATCGGAAAGATCGCCACAGGCAGGGACGCGTCTCCGGTCCTGATCGGCCTTGAAGAGCCTGTCAGGAAGAAGCAGGTCTTCAATGTCATGGCCGTTACCGAGCTCATTGAAAAGGCATGCTCAGAGCCTAACGGGTTCAGGCCTCAGCCCTCGACCAGGAACGTCTATATTGATTTCTTATCTGATGCGCTGATAAACGGCGACCATGACGAGCAGAAAGCGGCGCTCGCCGGGCTAGGGCTGATAGGCACGCATAACTCGGTCTCGACGATCTTTGCCTATGCCGCCTCGCTCAAGGAGCTCGATGACGAGATAGTGCCGATGCTGGTCGATTCGCTCGTCGGAGTCTCAGGCCGCGACCAACTGCCTGACGGGATCAAGGAGGCATTCGCAAGAGGAGGCCGGGACGCAAGTCTCGCTATAAAGGTCGTCTCAGCGCTCAAGTCAAATGATGCCGTTTCACTTCTGGCAAGGCTCCTGCCGCTTGCCTCAAAGGAAGATCTCAGGGAGATCGTCAGCGCGCTTGAGGCGATAGGCTCATCTGAGTCCATTGAGGCGCTTCGCGCCGCGCTCAAAAGCTCGGACGGGCACGCCAGAAAGACCGCCGCCAGGGCGCTTGGCCGTCTTGAGGGCGATTATGCCGCTCAGGATCTTTTTACGGCCCTTGAAAAAGAAAACTATCGGGATGTGATCGAAGAGATAACCGACGTCCTGTCTGTCATACCCTCAGAGGCGGTCAGGGCGCGTTTCAGCGAACTGATCGGTTCTGATAACGCTATCTTGAGGGAAATGGGCGCAAGAGGGCTAGGGGCCTCCGGCAATGAACAATCTCTCGAGCATCTGTCAAAGGCCGCCTCTGACAGCTCAACTGAAGTCAGAAAGGCCGCGTACAGGTCTATAGCAAGGCTTGGCATACCTGAGGGGATAGGGCTGATAGCCAAGGGGCTGCATGATAAGGACGATGATGTGCGGTTATCGATATTAAAGGCGCTCGGCGGCTGGACTGGAGAATCAGTAGAGGAGCTTGTAGAAGAATCTCTCGGTGATCCGAATGTCTGGGTCAGATACCACAGCGCCATGCTTCTCGGCGACCTCGGCGGCCCGAGGGCGGAGAATCTTCTTATCGAGAGGCTTGTCAGCGACGAGGCCCCTGTAAAGGCCGCGTGCGCCAGGGCCCTTGAGAAGCTTGGGGCTCAAAGCGCGCTTCCGGTCCTTGAAAGTCTCATGGATTATCCTGATGACAATGTCAGAGAAGCCGTAGAAAACGCGATAGGTGAACTTGGATGCTGACATTAGGGATCGATACGAGGCCGAAGCTTCAGCCTGAGACATTTAATCGTCTGCGTGACCTTATCTACGCCAGGTGCGGCATCTTCTTCGCAGACAGCAAGAAGTACCTGCTTGAGACAAGATTGGTGCGCAGACTCGAGGAGCGTAACCTCAAGACCTTCGAGGATTACTACTATTATCTAACGTATGACACCGCCAGAGAAAAGGAGATACACAGTCTTATAAACTCGATAGTCACTAACGAGACGAGTTTTTTCAGGGACATAGCCCAGCTCGATGCATTTAAAAAAGGCGTTATCCCCAAGGTCATGGAGGAAAAGGCAAAGTCTTTTGACAAGACCGTAAGGGTCTGGTCCGCCGCATGCTCTACCGGGGAAGAGCCGTATACGCTCGCCATGATGATGATGGAAGAGGGCGTGCAGGCAAGGGGGCTGGGGATCGAGGTGTATGGCAGCGATATATGCGACAACGTCTTGAAGTCGGCCGACGCCGCCAGGTACGAAAAGTATTCGCTCAGGAACACCCCTGAGGTCTACATTAAAAAATACTTTGAGGGCGGCCCTGACAGTTTTGCGGTCGACAGGAGGCTTAGAGGGTTGGTAAGGCTGAAAAAGGTGAACCTTATCGATCAGGCCGCGACACGCGCGTATAAATCTATCGACGTGATCTTTTGCAGGAACGTTCTTATATATTTCGATGATGCCTCAAAGAAAAAGGCCGTTACTCACCTGTATGACAGCCTCTCAAAAGGCGGTTATCTCTTCATAGGGTTCTCAGAGACGCTTCACAATATCACGCGTCTATTCAGGCCGGTCAGCTTTGAACGTTCAGTAGTTTACCAAAAAGTTTGAGGGACATCTGATGGAAAAAAAGATTCTGATAGTAGACGATTGTGGGACTACCAGGAAACTGCTCGGTTTCATCGTCAAGGAGCGCGGCCACCGGATAATAGGAGCGTCAAATGGCCTGGAAGCGCTGGAGGTGATAGCGCAGAACCCTGTCGACCTCGTATTGACAGACCTCAATATGCCCCAGATGGACGGCCTGGAGCTGTCACGCACCATCAGGTCGAATGATTCCTATAGTGAGCTGCCGATAATAATGGTCACTACCGAGGCGAGCGAGACAGATAGAAAAATCGGGATGGAGGCGGGCGTGACGACATATCTTACGAAGCCGATCTCGCCGCAAAGACTAATATTTGAGATCGAAAAGCTACTGTAACCAGCCAGAAGCCTCAAAAGAAAACGATGCCGGACAAGGAGGAGCAGATGTACGATCAGAATATGAAGATCCTGGTAGTCGATGACTTTTCGACTATGAGAAGGATAATCAAGAACATATTGAGAGAGATAGGGTATAGCAACGTCGAAGAGGCGGATGACGGCTCCACAGCGCTTGAAAAGCTCAAGGGCGGGGGGTTCGATTTCGTTGTTACCGACTGGAACATGCCGATCATGCCCGGGATCGAACTGTTGAAGGCGATAAGGCTCGATCCTGTCCTGAAAGAGACCCCTGTCCTCATGGTCACGGCCGAGGCCGCCAAGGAAAACGTTGTCATAGCGGTTCAAGCCGGCGTCAACAACTATATCGTGAAACCGTTTACCGCCGCGGCCCTCAAGGAGCGGATAGATCTCATTCTGGAGAAGTTCAAGACAAAGTAGAAGGCTTGCGTTAAACAACTTTTTTCAAAGGAGAAGACCCGAATGCCGGATGCCAATCAGGAAGATATGCACAGAAGGCTCAAACACGAGCTCTCTGAGATCGTCAGGTTCATAGATTCTACGCGCAAGGGGATGGCCGCGCTTGAGACCACGGTCAAGATAGGTTCAGAGAAGTTTCCGGAGGCGTCCAGCCAGCTGAAATCCGTCACCGGCGACCTTGAGAACGCCGCGAACAATATCATGACAATACTCGAAGGCATCATGACGGACCATGAGAAGGCCGACGTGCTTTTGAACAGGCTTTCAGCCTGGACCGGTTCGATGGAAGATGAAAGGCGCGCTGAGGGCGCTTCTATAGCCGCAGAGCTTGAGGCAATCCAGTCAAAGACTAAAAAAGACATCATGGAGATATTCTCAGGGATGTCTTTTCAGGACCTGACCGGGCAGAAGCTGAAGAAGATCATCTCGTCGCTCGCAGTAGTAGAGACGCGGATACTCGAGCTTGCCCTCGACTTCGGATTGACCGATACGATCAATCCGCAGGACAGGACAGCGATGATCTCGAAGCTGAAGGCCTCTGAAGAGGTGCCGCTCAAGCAGGACGTAGTTGACAGTATCATGCAGGGGCTCAGCGCGTGAGAGAGCCATCAACGCATAAAATATATCCCTTCAGGCAGGCATAATCATGAGTATCGCTGACAATGAGATGGATGAGATCATCGGCGACTTTATCGCCGAATCCTCAGAGGCGCTCGAATCGCTCGATCAGAAGTTCATGGACCTAGAGAAAAATCCTGCTGACACGAAGCTTCTAAACGATATCTTCAGGTCTGTCCATACGATAAAGGGCGCGGCGGGTTTTCTCGGTTTTCAGCAGATGGTCGAGGTCTCTCATGTGACGGAGGATATCCTCAACAAGCTCAGAAAGTCCGAGATGAGCGTAGACGCCTCCATTATGGACGCGATACTCCAAGCTGTAGACCTTATTAAAGTATTACTGAACAACATACGTGAAAAGAACGGAAGACAGGAGGACGTAACCCCTGTTTTAGATCTTCTCGGAAGGGTCCTTCAGGGTGCAGTCTCACCTGCGCTCCAGGTCATACCTCAGTCAGTCGCTCAGGCTGTTATTGATCTGGAATCGGCAGTGCCGGTTGTTGAAGTTGCCGTCCTAGATAATATTATCCCTATGGCAGAGGCGGTGACGCAGGCCCCTGTCATGCAGGCGCCCCAGACAACAGCTGTAAAAACCGAGACAGAGGTCCAGCAGCAGAGGCCACAGGCTCCAAAGGCCGATGAAGGCGCGTCTTCAAAAGATAAGGAACAGTCGATACGAGTCGATCTCGACAGGCTCGACGCTGTCTTGAACCTTGCAGGCGAACTTGTCCTGTCAAGGAACAGGCTCGTGCGGCTTGGAGGAAAGCTCAGCGAATGGGATTCTGAAAACCAGATGATCTCTCAGCTTGACGAGGCTATCTCACAGCTCGGCCTTGTGACGACGGATATCCAACTTGCAGTGATGAAGATGAGGATGCAGCCTGTCGCAAAGGTCTTTAACAAGTTTCCGAGGATGGTACGGGACCTTGCGAGGCAGACCGGCAAGGAAGTAGAGCTCAAGATAAGCGGAGAGGAGACTGAACTCGACAAGACCGTCATCGAGGAGATAGGCGACCCGCTCGTACACCTTGTCAGGAACTCGATCGACCATGCGATGGAAGACCCGATGGACCGTGTCGTTGCCGGAAAGCCCAGGTGCGGCACTATCATGCTAAACGCATATCAGGAAGGGCGCCACATCGTGGTCTCGGTCACCGATGACGGCAAGGGCATCGACCATGAAAAGATCAGGAAGTCTGCCGTTGAAAAGGGGCTTATAAGCTCAGATGAGGCCGAGAGGATGTCTGTAAAGGACGCGCTCAACCTGATCTTTATTCCGGGCTTTTCTACCGCCAAGCAGGTCTCCAATATTTCAGGCAGAGGCGTTGGCATGGATGTTGTCAAGACTAATATATCGAAGATAAACGGGATCATCTCGATCGACTCTGAGGTCGGCAGAGGCACGACTATCCTCTTCAGGCTCCCGCTCACGCTCGCTATTATCCAGGCGCTGACCGTTGAGGCCAACGGAGAGCTCTTCGGGATACCTCTTTCAACTGTCATCGAGAATATCAGGGTGACGGGAGATGAGATAAAGACCATAGAAGGCAAAGAGGTAATTCATATCCGCGGCAAGGTTTATCCTGTCATCAGGCTCGGAAGCCTCGTTTCGGATGCAGGCAACAAAGGCTCGGCGCAGTGGAAATATATCGTCATACTCGGCATTGGTGAAAAGCAGATAGGCATACTCGTAGACAGGCTCCACGGCCAGGAGGAGATAGTACTTAAATCAATGGGCGAGTACCTGAGAGGGACAGAAGGCATCTCCGGGGCTTGCATAAACGGAGACGGGAACGTGATACTGGTCCTGGATGTCGCGGGGCTCGTTGAGTCAGCAAACATGATGTACGCGTACTGATAAAGGAAAAACGTGGCAAAAATAAGATTACTTATAGTGGATGATTCCGCGCTTATGAGGAAGATTATCAAGCAGATGGCGGAGTCTGATCCTGATATCGAAGTGGTAGGCACGGCAAGGGACGGCCTTGAGGGCACGGAGATGGCCGCCGCGCTCACCCCTGACGTAATAACCATGGACGTCGAGATGCCGAGGATGACCGGCCTTGAAGCGCTCTCGATCATAATGCACAAGACGCCTACACCGGTGATAATGCTCAGCTCGCTTACGGCGGAAGGGGCTAAATCTACCTTTGACGCTCTGGAAGCCGGCGCTGTCGATTATATCGCCAAGAACCTGGCTACGTCTTCTTTTGATCTGATGAAGGTGCAAGAAGAACTCGTCTCCAAAATAAAGGCCGTAGCGCGCAGAAGGGTCCGTGCGATCAATCCGGGTGTTCTGAAGAGGCCTGAGCCGATAGTCGCCGTAAGAAAGAGCTTTGCTACTCAGAAGATCGCTTTTGTGGCGATAGGGGCCTCGACCGGCGGCCCCAGGGCGGTGCAAGAGGTCATCTCAAAGCTTCCCGGAGATATGACGACGGGGCTTCTGATCGCCATACACATGCCGAAGGCGTTTACAGGGGCGTTCGCGGAAAGGCTCAATGAGCTAAGCGCCTTGAGCGTAAAAGAGGCCGTCACCGGCGATAAGGTCCTGCCGGGCCATGTCCTTCTGACGCCCGGAGGCAGGCAGACGCGCATCAGAAAGAGAGGTCTGATGGATTTTTGCGTAGAGGTGAGCGATGAGCCGAAAGACTCCCTGTATAAGCCGTGCGTGGATATAGCGATGAAGTCGGTTGCGGAGTGCTACCCGGGAAGAAGCCTCGGCGTGATCCTCACGGGCATGGGGCACGACGGCCTTGAAGGGATGAGGATGATCAAGGAAAAGGGCGGAAAGACGCTTGCCCAGAACGAGCAGACTTGCACGGTCTACGGGATGCCGAAGGCCGTGGTCGATGCAGGGATCGCGGATAAGACCGCGCCGCTGGATATGATAGCCGCAGAGATACTCAACATGATTTGAGATGCCTTATTCAGGTTAGCTCAAAAGGTTCTAAAATCAGAGAGGCGTTACTTCAATGGACATACTGACTATATTAGGTCTTCTGCTGGGCTTCGGCGCGATAATCGGAGGCATGATACTCGAAGGCGGAAAGCTCCACTCCATCACCCAGTTGACGGCTGCCATCATCGTTCTAGGCGGCACTATCGGCGCGGTAATGGTCAATTATCCGCTGAGCGACTTCATGAGCGCGCTTAAAAACGCCAAGCTGGTCCTCTTCAACCATAAGATCGACGCGGTTAAAACGATAAAACTTCTCTCCGAGCTATCCGCTACGGCGCGCAAGGACGGCCTGCTTGCCCTCGAGTCGAGCATAAAAAAGATCGACGACCCGTTTCTCAAAAAGGGCCTTCAGCTCGTAGTCGACGGTGCAGAGCCGAAGCTGACGCGCGAGATACTTGAGATCGAGATACAGTACGGGGAGGAGTACAAGTCCACGTCGGCGAAGGTCTTCGAGTCGGCCGGCGGCTATGCCCCTACGATAGGCATCATAGGCGCTGTCCTCGGCCTCATTCACGTCATGGAAAACCTCGCTGACCCGTCAAAGCTCGGCGCCGGCATCGCAGTAGCGTTCGTGGCGACCGTCTACGGCGTCACAACGGCGAACCTCATGTGGCTCCCGATGGCCGGCAAGATCAAGTCCAAGGTCCGTGAAGAGATCATATACAAAGAGATGATCATAGAGGGGCTCATAGCGCTTTCAGAGGGTGAGAACCCGAGGCGCGTCGAGGAAAAGCTCGAAGGCTTTTTAAGGGACTCGCAGAAAAAGAAGTAGGCGCTCACGGCGCCAGGGGCCCAATTATGGCAAGAAAGAAAAAACACGAAGAGCATGCGAACCACGAGCGCTGGCTCGTATCATACGCGGATTTTATAACGCTGTTGTTCGCGTTTTTCACGAGCATGTACGCGATCTCGTCCGTAAACGAGGGCAAGTTCAGGGTCTTGAGCGACTCTCTTTCTATCGCTTTCAACCCGAGCCTCTTTACCTCGACCAGGGTCATGGAAGGCCCGCGCTTCATCAAGGAGCAGAGATCGCATAATGAGCAGCCGACGAGCTCTTTGTCGTCTAATAATTATCAGAAGATACAATCGGCCCTGAAAAAACTCGAGAGCGACAAGAGGCTCTCTCTTGTCGTTGATGAACAGCGGATCACTATCAGGCTGACCGAGAGTTCTCTCTTCGAGGGCGGAACCGACAGGCTTCTGCCTGAAGCGACCCCGGTGCTTGACGAGATAGCCATAGTTCTTAAGGAACTGCCGAACAGCCTCAGGGTCGAAGGGCATACGGATAATATACCGGTGAGGACCGCGCAGTTTCCGTCCAACTGGGACCTTTCCAGCGCCAGGGCGATCCGGATACTGAAGTTCTTCTTTGAGCAGCACGGATTCGATCCGTCAAAGCTCTCTGCTGCGGGATATGGTGAGTTCAGGCCCGTGGAGACGAACGACACGCCATCGGGCCGTTCCAAGAACAGGCGCGTGGATATTATGGTCATGCAGGGCGAGGTCGTGCCGTTTATTCAGTAAACGGAACCTATAAAGCGCTAAAGGTATCGCACACGGCGCCGATAAATATAGTACGGGTTAAACGTTAAAAAGCTGTCAAGGCTCTGGGCAAGACGCGGCACTATCGCAGCGGCATCTGTCAAAAGCGTCTTGACCAAGGAGAGTAAGGTGGACATCAAAAAAGAGGGTGACTCGAAAGAAGTCCTCCAGCTTGTGACCTTCAGGCTCGGCAACGAGGAGTTCTCGCTCGACATCTTGAAGGTCCAGGAGATCATCAGGCACATGAACTTGACGCGCGTGCCCAGGACGCCTGATTTTGTCGACGGTGTAATAAACCTCAGAGGGAAGGTTATACCGGTACTCGACCTTAGGAAGAGGTTCGGGCTTGCAGCAGGAGAAAAGACCGATGAGACGCGCATCATAGTAGTCGATGTCGAGGGCAGGACGGTAGGCTTCAAGGTCGACGCTGTCTCCGAGGTCTTGAGGCTTCCGGCTGACACGGTCGAGCCGCCGCCATCGATAGTCTCGGGGAGCGAATCAGAGTACATAAAAGGCGTAGGTAAGCTCGACGGAAGGCTTCTGATACTCCTTGATATCTCGAAGATACTCACGAAGTCGGAAAGAGACGCGATAGGCGGAACGCTCAGCGCGGCATAAGACACAGGGTTTTTGCCTTTCAAACATCTATAAACCGGAGAAAAAGATGAATCTGCATTCAGTCAAATCAAGATTTCTAGGCAGTTATGTATTACTGATAGTCCTCTTCTTTATCCAGCTTCCGATAATATATTTTCTTGTCGGAGGGATGAGCGAGAAGTACGGCCAGGTGGACGAAGCAGGGTCTTTGAGAAAAAGGGCGGTAGAGATAAACTACGTCCTTAACCGCCATATAATCAACGGCGAGGAGCCCCAGGAGGCCGTGTTCCAGGAGAAGAAGGCAGAGTACGGCAAGGTGATAGAAGGCCTCAGGACCGGGACATTGAATTTCACCGCGATTGATGACGCCAAGTCACTTGAGAAGCTCGATCAGATCGGCGTCAAGTGGGAGGCGATGAGAAAGGCCCTAGATGATGCGATGGAGAAGGGCGACAAGCTCAACGCGATAATGATCGAGCTTGAGGATTCGACCTACCCGATGGTCGAAAAGCTGAACGGCGTAGTCAAGGGCTTCGTCGATTCGAGAGACCCTACGCTTGCAAAGAATATCGACTCAGCCGGGCAGCTGAGGATGAAGACGGTCAATAGCTCGTACTTGATGGAGCGCTATTCGAGGACGAACAACGAGCTCGATAAGATCTCTGAGCAGATCGATAAGAATCAGACCGATATCGAGTCGACGATCAACGGCTTGAGGAACGGCTCAGTGGCTCTCGGTCTGAGGCCTGTGCCTAACAGGGAGATCTCTGAGAAGCTGAGGGACGCGGAGGACCTCTGGGTCAAGAGGAAGAACCTCGTTGCGGAAGGTATCAAGGCCAAGGATGATTTTCTCCTGAAGGTCAACGAGCTCAGCAACGTGCACACCCCGGGGATGGCTGAGGCGGCCGAGACGCTCAGCAAGCAGCTGGCGCTCACAGCAAGGGGATCGGCCTTCAAGGGAATAATGGTAATGGCTGTAGCTGTCATTCTCTCGATCGGCGTTGCGATGGTATTCATGTGGTCGATGAACGCGCATCTTATGAAGCCGATTATGAGGGTTAAGGAGACTGTAGAGGACATATCAAACGGAGATCTTACCAGAAGGGCTGACATCAAAGTCTCTTTCATGGGCCATGAACTTAAAGACGAGATCACGGCCCTGGGCGACAGCGTAGACGCAATGGCAGGCCAGATGTCACAGGTGATAGGCAGGATCACTGATTCATCGAACCTCTTGGCCTCTGCCTCGGAAGAGCTATCGTGCTCGGCTACTCAGATATCAGAGGGCGCAAACAAGCAGTCCGGCCAGACGGTGCAGATAGCTACCGCAATGGAAGAGATGAACGCTACCGTTATCGAGGTCGCCAAGAACTCCCAGCAGGTCTCTGAGTCGGCGAGAAACGCGCAGGGGATAGCCACGAAGGGCGGCGACGTCGTCTCACAGGCGATAACCGCCATGCAGGAGGTCGCTGAATCGACATCAGTCACGGCAGATACCATCAAGAGCCTCGGCAAGAGCTCTGAAGAGATCGGCACGATAGTCTCTGTGATAAACGACATAGCCGACCAGACCAACCTTCTAGCCTTGAACGCGGCCATAGAGGCCGCCAGGGCAGGCGAGCAGGGCAGGGGCTTTGCCGTAGTCGCCGACGAGGTGAGAAAGCTTGCCGAGCGGACCACCAAGGCTACGAAAGAGATCAGTGAGATGATCCGCACGATCCAGTCTGAGACAGGCAAGGCTGTAGAAGCGATGGCGCAGGGTACGGATAAGGTTGAAAACGGCGTAAGGCTTGCAAACGAGGCAGGCGACGCACTGAAGCAGATAGTCTCAGGCGTGGAGAACGTAACGGAAATGATCAGCCAGATAGCGACTTCGGCTGAGGAGCAGAGCGCTACAACGGACGAGATAAGCAGGAACATGGACTCGATAGCCGAGGTTGCAAAGTCCAACGTCGGCGCTATAGGGGAGGTCTCCAAGGCGACTGATGAGATGGCGCACCTCGCCTCAGAGCTTAAGGACCTAGTCTCAGGCTTCAGGATAATCAAAGAGATGCCGGAGCTGAAGGTCGTATCCGATAATGCAAGAAGAAGCCGCAGTGCGGCGCAGCCTGTTGCGACGGCATTTCGCAGGGCGAGCGGCATGTCCTGATCTCTAAGGGTTGATGAGCCGGTGTGAAGGGCCTTAAGGGTCCTTCACGCGGCACAACCTGCCGGAGCACGCGTGATTAAAACAAAGTTGGGCCATGGAGGGGATAGAGATGACAGCCAGTGCCGAGAAGATGGGTCTTGATGAACTTATAGCAAATGCGATGGAGCTTCCGGTCCTGCCTGTTACGACCCAGAAGGTCTTGAGCCTTATGGCTGATCAGGATGTATCAATAGAGAAGGTGAAACGGCTGATCTCCTCGGACCCTGCCCTTGTCTCAAAGCTGATGACTGTCGCGAACTCGGCCTTCTACGGCGGGTACAGGAACATACAAAACCTTTCAATGGCGATTCTACGTCTCGGGCTTAACAGCGTAAGGTCCATCATAGTCGCTACTTCGATGAAAAACGTCTATAAGAGGTTCGGCCTCGCAGAAAAGCTCCTCTGGGAGCAGTCTATAGGGGCGGCCCTCGCCTCAGGCATAATAGCAAGGCATACCCGTGTCGTCGACCCTGAGGACGCTTTTATCGGAGGGCTTCTCCATGACGTGGGTAAGGTAGTCCTTAACAACGTCAATCCCGCCGGTTTTGCTCAGATCATGGAGATGGTCTACAACGATTCGATCCCGTTTTCAGTCGCGGAGAAGGAGGTCTTTGAGTTCTCTCATCGGGATGTAGGCGGCCTTGTAGTTAAAAAGTGGGGATTCCCTGAGAATCTGGAGATCTTGATCAGGCACTTCGAGGACCACGATATAGTCTCAAAGGACAGATACCTGCAAAACCTCGTCAATGTCATAACAACGGCAGACCTTATGTGTCAGAAGTTTGGCATGGGGTGGCGTAAACCTGCCGGTAGCGCCACGGATTTTGGCGCTCTGCCTGTATCACTCGGCCTCGCTCCTCAGGATATGGACAAGCTTTTTGAGCTTGTCCAGTCTGCGTTTCTTCAAGGGGCTGATTTCCCTTGAGTTTTTCTTGATTCAGTTGGGCAACTTTCATCCTCCCTCGTTTTATTCCAGCTCCCTTTCATTTGGCACATCTCTTGCAATCTATCAGTACAAGGCTTACCGGCAGTTATCCCGCTCTGTTCTTTTAAGCGGCGCGAGAGACTCTGCAAGCGAAATACAGAGGGGGTTTTCCATGTTCGTATGGGGCTCTATCATGCTGCTGATAAACGTCGTGCTTGTCAGCACCATCGTCATGATACTTGTCAGAAGCAGAAGGGCGTTCAAGGCCGTTATCTCAACGGCCGATATTAGCCTGGCACAGAGTGCACTGGTCGCGGACGCGTTTAAGACCGGGATGGCGTCTCTAAGAGACGCACAGTGCGCGTCTGATCTGCGTACAGAGTCCCTCGCGGATATGAGCGTCAAGATCATAGAGAGGCAAAGGGAGATAGAGCAGGCATTAGCAAGGGCGCAAGACGTCGCCAGGCATATAGATGCTATCTACAGCAGACATCCTGACGGAGTCGATTATTCGGGCGCTCAAAGGCTTTTAATGTCAGGTGTGCCGTCAAAAGAGGTCATGGCAAGGCTCGGACTGAATGAGGGCGAGTTTGATCTGATCTCAAATATAAGCAATTACAGGAGTTGACGGGCGGAAAAAAATGCCCATAGGAATATAATGCGCGTCGTTTGACCCATGTCTGTTCTTTAGTGGCGCAGGTATAACGCTGAAAAGTGCTTTAACGTACGATTTTAGAGTAGATGGCGAGTTTCGGGCTTGGCACGCAAGTTGCAAGTTTAATATTCCATCAATGATGGCGTATGTGAAGGGGCTGATATGGACAGGGGAATATATGTTGCGCTCTCAGGCGCCGTGCTTCAGGAAAAGAGGCTGGAGTATCTGAGTGACAATCTGGCGAACGTCAATACAGCCGGGTATAAAAAGCAGAAACCGGTATTCGAGGACGCCATGCCTCCTGCCGACGGGACTCGGGTTTTTTCTGTTATGTCCGAGGTCGCAACCGATATGTCGCAGGGTACCACGGAAAATACAGGCAGGAAGCTTGACGTCGCTATACGCGGCGATGGCTTTTTTGTGGTCAACACCCCGGCCGGACAACGCTACACAAGAGACGGAAGCTTCACGGTCGGGACCGACGGGACTCTGATGACAAGGGAAGGATTCCGCGTAGAGGGTGAAGGCGGCGCTGTAAGGCTCACCTCACCGGACATCGGCATAGACGCCCAGGGCAACGTCTCGGATAAAGGCGCTTCCGTTGCGAGGCTCAAGCTCGCGGCCTTCAATTCGCCGTCAGCTCTTGTGCGCGAGGGGAGCTTCTATATGCCGTCATCCCCTGAGATACAGCCGGTAGCTCCTGGTACTGATACGCAGATTGAACAGGGCATGATCGAGACATCGAACGTGAACGCGGTAAGGGCTATGACGACGATGATCGAGGCGTCCAGGTCGTATGAGACGCAGACGAAGATGATCCAGTCGATAGATGACATGACGAGAAAGGCTATTGAGGAAGTAGGCAGGGTATAATTTTTTTATGCGTTCAAACAGGGGGCTAAAGAGATGATAAGGGCATTGTGGACCGCTTCTACGGGCATGGAGGCACAGCAACTCAATATCGATATAATTTCCCACAACCTCGCCAACGTCGGCACTACAGGCTTCAAAAAGAGCAGGGCCGATTATCAGGACCTGCTCTATCAGGAGATAAAATCAGCCGGTGCTTCTTCATCTGATTCCACTATGGTGCCTACCGGTATCCAGGTCGGGCAGGGCGTGAGGACTGTAGCCACAGAGAAGATCTTCAGTCAGGGAAACTTCAAACAGACAGAGGCCCCGCTTGACATAGCTATCGAAGGCGAGGGGTTTTTGCAGGTGACAAAGCCCGACGGGCAGGTCGCTTACACAAGGACCGGAGAGCTGAAGGTGGACAGCGACGGCAGGCTCGTTACCTCCGACGGGTATCTGATAGAGCCGCAGATAACGCTGCCTGCAGACGCTCAGGCCGTGACTATAAGCGCTGACGGCATCGTCTCGGTCAAGCAGAACGGAAACCCGACTCCTACGCAGGCAGGCACTCTTGAACTCGCCAGGTTCATCAACCCTTCCGGGCTTCAAGCCCTCGGCAAGAACCTGTATATGCCTACCGCCGCCTCAGGGTCGGCTACTACCGGGACTCCCGGCTCCGACGGGATAGGCACCATAGCCCAGGGGTTTCTTGAGATGTCCAACGTAAGCGTAGTCGAAGAGATGGTAAACATGATCGCGGCGCAAAGGGCATACGAGATCAATTCCAAATCTATCCAGACAACGGACGAGATGCTCCAGACAGCCAATTCCATGAAGAGGTAATAAGTGAAAACGGGACTGGCGGCATTCATAATGGTTTTATCGCTCTTTTTCGTCTCGTCTGAGGCGCTCTCAAGCCCTGCTGATGTCATCAGGGCCGAGATAACCGGGAAGCTTCTGGCAAGCTCGCCTTGGGAAGACGGCTCGGTTGAGATCGAAGATATACGGATAAGCGGGCTTGACGAGACCACTCAGTTTACATCAGTCGAAGTCACTATCCCAAGAGGGATAAGGAACGCCGGTAAGGTCTCTGTGCTCGTCACACTTTTTAAAGACTCCAGAGAGGTAAAAACACTCTGGGCAACGGCAAGGATCAAGGCGTATAAAGACGCGGTAGTAGCTCTTAGGCCGCTCAAGATGAAAACAGTAATAGTGGCGCAGGACATAAAAGCCGTCAGGGTCGATGTCTCGGATATGCAAGACGCAATATCAACGGTAGAAGAGGCCGAGGGGATGATAGTAAAGCGCCCGATCTCCGCCGGGGCTGTCATCAGGAAGGATTCGTTAAAACAACAGGTAGCGGTAAGGCGCGGCGAAAAGGTCGTATTGCTGATCGAGAGCGGCGCGATAAGGATAAAGTCAGCGGCGATAGCCTCTGCCGAGGGTGTTGTAGGCGCACTGATACCTGCAAGGACGCAGGGAGGCAAAGAAGTGATGGCCAGAGTAACCGGCCCGGGCATGGCCGTAGTCAATTATTAACTGTGAGGTCGCTATGAGAGTATCTTCAGTCGGGGCGGTAATCCTGACCTCGCTTTTCATCTGCGGATGCGCCGTGCCTGAGCCGAAAAAGATAGATATAAGGAACATCCCGGTGAAGGCAGGCACGACGCCCTCGACGATGGGTTCTATATGGCCGGGCGAGACCTCAAGGAACGCGCTTTTTCAGGACCTTCGAGCGAAGAACATCGGCGACATAGTCACAGTGACCGTCTCTGAAAAGACGAGCGCTGTCAAAGAGGCGTCTACATCTACATCGCGAAAATCTGATATAGACCTTGCCATTACAAAGTTCCTGGGCCTGCCGATGAACTTCGGCATGAGGAACTTCCTCAATCAGGACCAGCCGTTCAGCCCGTCGGTGGCGGCCTCTAACAGCGCCGCGTTTGACGGCTCCGGTACGACCAAGAGGAGCGGCGAGCTATCCGCTGTCATTACGACGAGGATTGTGGATGTGATGGAAAACGGCAACATCGTGCTTGAAGGGAAAAAAGATACTGTCGTCAATAACGAGCTCCAGTACATAATACTAAGCGGCATAGCGAGGCCGGAAGACATTAACGAGCAGAACTCCGTACCCTCTTATCTGTTATCGGATGCGCGTATCGAGTATTCCGGCAAAGGCGTGCTTGCTGATGAACAGGGCCCGGGCTGGCTGAGGAGGATCTTTGATAATGTCTGGCCATTCTAAAAGACCTTCTAAAAGAATCAGTCGCTGGTCTATGGCGCTTTGCGCCTTGGCGGTGTCAGCGGCGTTCATCTTCACTCCTGACGCGCAAGGGGCGCGCCTTAAGGACATAGCCTTTGTTGAAGGCGTTCGGCCCAACCAGATAGTCGGCTACGGCCTTGTGGTGGGGCTAAGCGGCACCGGTGACAAGTCGAGCGCGGTCTATACCACGCAAGCGGTCGCCAACATGCTCAACAGGCTCGGCATGAAGCTTGACCCCAAGTCTATCAAGGTCAAGAACACTGCGGCCGTGCTTGTCACTGCCGAACTGCCGCCCTTTATCAAGCCCGGCAGCAAGATCGACGTCCTGATCTCATCTCTTGGCGACGCGGTGAGCCTTCAGGGCGGCACGCTTATATCCACCCCGATGAAAGGCCCTGACGGGGCGGTCTACGCCGTCTCCCAGGGGTCGGTATCGCTTGCAGGCTTCATGGCCGGTGGCCAGACGACGACTGTCACTAAAAACCACCAGACAGCAGGCAAGATCCCCTCAGGGGCGATAATCGAAAAAGAAGTCCCGATGTCGATAACAGGGGCGCAGGATATATATCTTTCGCTGAGAAGCCCTGATTTTACTACGGCAGGCAGGGTCTCTTCCATCATAAACCAGACGATAGGCAATCAGGTCGCTACAGCCATTGATCCCGGCAGGATCAGGATAACCGTCCCGCCGGAGCGCAGAGGCGCGGTCGTAGAGTACATATCCCAGATCGAGGCGTTGGAAGTACGACCTGACGGCGTGACAAAGGTCGTTGTCAATGAGCGCACAGGCACAGTAGTCATGGGAGATAACGTAAAGATCTCGACTGTGGCGATCTCGCACGGTGATATATCCATCGAGATAAAGACGCAGTACCTGATCTCCCAGCCGTCGCAGTTTTCCACAAAGGGCGATACCGTAGTCCAGCCTGTCGAGGAGACTACCGTTGAAGAAGACAAGGCAAGGTTGATAGTCCTGCCTGAGAGCGTTACGTTAGGCGAGGTGGTAAGGGCCTTGAATCTCGTCGGCATCACACCAAGAGACCTTGTGGCGATACTCCAGGCGATCAAGGCGGCAGGGGCCCTGCAGGCCGAGCTGGAGATCATATAGAGATGGTTGTAGCGGAGGGTCAGGATGAATAGCGCAGGCGCGGTTTCGGGTTCGGGCATGAGCCCTTCGCTTACGGCTGTCCCGAAGAGGGATAATAATGAAGAGCTCAGAAAGGCGTTAAAAGATTTTGAGTCGCTCTTCATAAATCAGATGTTGAAGACTATGCGCGAAGGCCTTGGCAAGAGCGAGATGTTCCACGGCGGAAGTGGCGAGGATATCTACACCTCGATGCTTGACGAGGAGCTTGCCAAGAGCATGTCGAACGCGGGCGGCATCGGCCTTGAGAAGATGCTTATGAAGCAGATGTCTAACGAATACGGGAAGGCCGCGGCTATGGACCTGACTGATGCCGCCATACCACCGAGGCCGGCGCAGGTGGCAAGCCGGCAGGCTTGGCAAGCAGGAGAGCCGCAGGGCGAACCCCGGCAGATGGTGATGCCTGTAAACGGCAGGATAAGCTCGGAGTACGGCCGCAGGATCGATCCGTTTACAGGCGAGTCGCGTTTCCATCACGGTCTAGACATAGCGGCCCCTGAGGGTACGCCGATATACCCGGCAAGGCAGGGGACGGTAATATTCAGCGGCAAGAGGGAAGGGTACGGTAACCTCGTTGAGGTGCGCCACGACGACGGCTCCATTACGAGATATGGACATACGGCGATGAATCTGGTCAGGCAGGGTGATAAGGCTGAGGCAGGGGTTCCGATAGCCCTTGTTGGGTCTACCGGCAGATCAACAGGCCCACACCTTCACTTCGAGGTTGTAAAAGACGGGGCTTCCGTTGACCCGGGAGGGTTGTTGTATGGGTAATATCTCGATTTATTTATGTTATCAGGCCTCTGTTGTGTACGTCCCAGTGTTAAAGACACAATATTTTGTGGTCGCCTAAAGTTTTCCCGGGTGTTACCGATATATTAGGTAAGACATCACCGGTAATACCGGAAAAACTGTAGGAGGTGGCCGATGAAGATAGGCGGCAACAGACCCGGGATAGGCACTAATCAATCCGTGAATAGCTCAGGTACTAAGGAAACTGTAAAAAAAGGGGAGGCAGGCGCAGGGCAGTCCACCAGCGGGTGTAGCGTAGACATCTCCTCAAGGGCGCGCGAGTTCGGCAAGATCAAGGGCATGCTTGATGCCCTGCCTGACGTAAGGGGAGAGATGGTGGTGAGACTCAAGACCGACATCGATAGCGGCGGTTACGCTGTAGATGCCGGCAAAGTGGCCGAGAAGATGATCGAAAGGGCCATACGGAGCTCCCTGTACGCCAAAAAATAGGCGATGGTTTTGAATGAATTAGCTGAGCATCTCGCACTTGAGGCATCTGCGTATAGAGATCTGGTCGGTCTCCTTCAGAAGGAGACGAGGGATCTTGTAGAGCGCGACTATAAGGCCTTGTACGATACTGTCGATTCCAAGGGGCAGGTAGTCGGCCGGATCGAGGCGCTCGGAAAGAAAAGGGCGGCGCTCATAGCGAAGGCCGCCGGGGATCTCTCAGTAGGCGGCGAGGCAAATCTCTCGGCAATTATCGCAAGGCTTGAGAGTCCAGTGAGAGGAGAGCTTGCAAGGCTCCAGGAGACGATACTCGCGCTCATCGAGAGCGTCAGGGAGATAAACAGTCTAAACACCCTCGTTGTCAAAGGTTCACTTGAAAATATCGGGAAGACCCTCGGATTTCTCGGGGGCTTCATGCCTGGGACCACCTATAAAAGAGGCGGCACCATAGAAGGCGCCTCTCCTAAAGGCCTACGCCTGAGCGAGGGGGCATAAAATGTCTTCACTCAATTCCGTCCTTGATATCGCCAAAAACGCGCTCCTTTCATCCCAGAAAGCCATAAGCGTTACATCTCATAACATAGCGAACGCGAACACCCCCGGGTATTCGCGCCAGGTCGCCGTGCTTGAGCCGATGGACCCGGTAAGCTTCGGCGGGCTCTACTTCGGCACAGGCGTAAAGACGACTTCGATAGCGCGGGTCTCTGACGGTTTCCAGACAGCACAGCTTAGGGACGCCACTTCAAACCTCTCCATGTTCGAGTCCAAGGGCGATCTGTTGCAGGCGCTCGAAGGGGTTATTAACGACCTCGGCGGCACAGGCGTCAGCGCCTCGCTTGACGCGTTTTTCAGCTCGATGAATTCGGTTGCCAATAACCCGTCATCCTACGCGGAAAGATCGGTCCTGATATCCAATTCAACGATCCTTGCCGAGCGTTTCCATGAGATAGATACCTACATCAGGCAGTCCCTGGGGAACCTGAATACGGAGATCACAGCTCAGATCAACGAGGTAAACTCGATCGGCGCTCAGATCGCCGACCTTAACGAACAGATCTCAGCGGTAGAGATCTCAGGCGTTTCAGCGAATGATCTCAGGGACAGGCGTGACGAACTATTAAAGGGCCTCTCGTCGATTCTTGATGTCTCGGTAGTAGAGAACAACATAGGCCAGGTCGATGTCTTCGTAGGCGGAGGGCCATTTCTTGTGGCCGGCCCTAATTCCAAGCTGATGACCTCGGAGATAAACAGTGAAGATACGGATATAAATAATATTGTCTGTAACGGTGTCGCTCTTAACGACAGGCTCTCAGGCGGATCTCTCAAAGGGAAGCTTGATGCCGCCGCTGTTTTACAAGACGTCCGCGACGAGATGAACCTGATGGCGGCTACCCTCGTCAAGGAGGTCAACTCTCAGCATTCTCTCGGGTACGGCCTGGACGGGACAACAGGCAATGATTTTTTCGAGCCGCTGACCGTATACACGGAGCCGGTAGTCTCAAATCCCGGAAGGGCTGTTATCTCAGGCGGGGCAGTGACAGCGTCGAACCTCCTTACGCTTGACGACTATGAGGTAAGGTTCTCTTCTGCGAGCGCGTATACCGTGGTAAATACCGACACAGACGCGGTTGTCACGAGCGGGGCATATTCTTCCGGCTCGACTATAGGTTTCGACGGGCTCAGTTTTGTGATAACGGATAATACCGGCACCCCTGCCGCAGGCGACAGGTTCCGCGTGAGCGCCACAAAGAACGCGATCAGGGATATCGCGACCCTTGTGACAAACCCGAACAAGATAGCCGCTTCTTCCACTTCATCCGGAGTGCCGGGCAACAACGCCAATATGCTCATCATGGCAGGTCTGAAGGATTCGGCAGTGCTTGATTCGAGCACATTCGGCCAGTATTACAACGCGATAGTGACGGACCTCGGCATAAACGTAAAAGAGACCACGCGCAACTACGAAGCCCAGAAGCTTGTTACCGAAGAGATACAAAAAGCGAGAGATTCAGTATCCGGGGTCTCGATAGAAGAAGAGGCGATAAGCCTCATCAAGCTGCAAAGGGCTTACGAGGCCGCGGCCAAGGTTATGTCTACCGCCGATAAGATGCTTGAAGCGCTCCTTAACATCAGATAAGAGGCCGATATATGAGAGTCACGCATAATATCACTTATAACGGATATGTAAACGACCTGACTCGCCAGCAGGAGCGCCTCCTCGGGCTTCACAAGCAGATATCGACCGGCAAGAGCGTCAATGCACCGTCCGATGATCCTGTTAAGGTCAATACGCTTCTTACGTCCAGAGGGCTTCTTTCTTCTGTCTCACAGTATGACAGGAACGCGGATTCCGGGCTTTCCTATCTGGGCATAGCCGAGGGGGCCCTCTCCAGGGCAAAGGATACGATCAGCCGCCTGAGTGAACTCGCGATCTCATCGAACGGCATCATAGATGCCGGGACTCGGGCGAACATTGCCATAGAGGTCAATAACCTCTATGCCCAGCTTGTAGACCAGTCGAATACGACTTATGATGACAAATATATCTTCTCGGGGTACGAGACAGATACTGCCGCATTCACGTCTCTCGGCGCGTATCAGGGAGATGCCAACGCTCAGGCCATAAAGACCGGCATATCCACAAACGTGACGATCGGGGTCAACGGCGGAGAGGTCTTTAAGGGCGTAGGAGGCGGGGTAGACATATTTGGAAAGATAAGCGCGTTCGTGACAGCCCTTGAGACAAACGACACGGCAGGCTGCAAGACCGCTATAGATGACATGAGTTCGGCATTCGATCAGGTCTCTGACGCGGTAGCCGATATAGGGGGAAAGGTCACCCGTCTCAATGCCCTTAAAAGCGATTATTCCAGAATATCCATGGAGCTAAGGACAGTGATGTCAGGCATAGAGGACGCCGACATGGCCAAGGTCATCTCTGACATGCAGCTGGGCCAAGCCGCAATGGAGGCCTCGCTTAAGTCTGCCGGCCGGATATTCGCGACGAACATTTTCGATTACCTGTAGCCTCTGCATCGGATAATGCGGAGGTGATACTCGTAAAAACTCAAGAGCCAGGGAGGGCGAGATGCTTGTACTGACAAGGAAGTGCGGCGAGTCGATAAGGATAGGCGACAGCATCAGGGTAGTTGTAGTAGAGGTGAAAGACGGACAGGTAAAGATCGGTATTGAAGCGCCGATCGACATGCCTGTCCACAGGGAAGAGATATATCTGAAGATACAGGAAGAAAACTTAGCCGCGGCTGGCCTGCCAATAGAGGTTGCCGAGGCGCTAAAGGGGATCGGAAAAAAATGAACATCCAGAGGAAAGAGGAGACAATCTGTTTCGCAACGAGCCGCTTCGGCACGGTCTCCGTCGGGCATGACAAGGTAGTAAACTTCGTAAAGGGTATACCCGGGTTTGATGGTTTGAGGAGGTTCATAATCATAGACCACGATCAGGAGGGGGTCTTCAGATGGATGCAGTCTGTAGACAACCCGGCAGTAGCCTTTCTGCTGACAGACCCTAACTTATTCAAGCCAGGCTATGCCGTACCGCTGAAAAAAAACGATGCAGAGGCCCTAGGAGCTAGGAACACGTCAGCCCTTGTCACCTATGTCATGGTATGCGCGTCGCATGAGAAGGCGCAGATGTCCATAAACCTCAAAGGCCCTGTAGTCTTTAATTCAGAGAACATGAAGGCCATGCAGTGCATTATAGATAGAGATGACTATCAATCTCATTTTGCGGTATGTCTGTAGCAAGTCCCGCAAGAATGCCGGCCGGTGATCTGATGGCGTTTTGTGAATGCGTATCTCCGGAAAGCTGAACCTGAAACAGCCTGTTATCGGCTATGGATAAAAGACCTTAATCACCTTTTTCAAGTATTTTCAGAGAACTTCCCCCAGAGTAGCCGCCGGGGCGCTATATGGCCCGGGCGGCTACCTTCTCCATGATATCGCATGACTGCCCGCTGTGATAAAGACCGGTTGCGACCCATGTCCGAACGCATAGTTTAAAAGATCTGTCCTTTTCAGGTCAAAAATACCGGGAAAAATATACCGGCTGGTCCGGATACCTCTGCGTCAAATCGGATATAACTGCCTTACAAGAGCGGTCATTTTTTTGACGTTCCAGGTTTGGTCTGAGCGTCTCCTAAGAAAAAAGCATTTAAAATCAGCTAATTGCGGGCGTTGCGGGTTTTTGGCATATAAGTTGCAAGATTAATTGAATGTAGGATAAGGCTCTGAGAAGCGAGTTGTTAACTGACGGGCCTTCACAGATGCAGGGTTTACCATCATAACCGTAGGGGGAGATACAAATGCCTAAATTCGTCTGCACGGAATGCAACAAGGAGTACTGGGGTTGGGGCGCTTATTACAACTTCAAAAAGGGCGAACACTTTATCTGTCCTGAATGCGAAGGCCATCTTCTTGATGTGAAAGAGGCATACACGAAGGCGTCTGCCACCGACGCTGTAATGAGGACGAGCGCGGCATAAGAGATATGCTTCTATCTCCGGCAAAAACCTATAGAGTGGCTATCATCGGGTGCGGCAGGGTCGCGTGGATGCTTGAAGACGACCCGCTTGAGATACGGCCATGCACACACGCAGGCGGCTGGCTTGAATATGCCAGACAGACCGGGCGCGCAGGTCTCGTAGCCGGCGCTGATACAGATGCCTCAAGGCTGGCGGCGTTCGGGGGGAGGTATCCATCATGCGCGCTTTACAACGACTATAAGGAGATGTTAACGACCGTCCGCCCTGATATCGTCAGCATCTGCGCTTACGCTACAGATAGGCATCAGATGGTCATGGACGCAGTCAGCTCAGGCGTAAGAGGGATATGGTGCGAAAAGGCCTTTGGCACGTCTATGACAGAGGCGCTGGAGATGAAAAAGGCATGCGATGAAAACGGCGTATCGCTTGTCGTATCTCATTCGCGCAGATGGCATCCGGCCTACAGAAAGGCAAAGGAGATGATAGATGCCGGGGCTATAGGCACGCTCCAGTCTATAACGAGCCACTTCAGCGGAAGCCTTATCCATACAGGGACCCATGCCTTCGACGTCCTCAGGTGGTTTCTCGGCAGGCCTGTCTGGGTAGAAGGAGCGACTTCGGGTTTGAAAGGCGGCAATCTCTGGGACGCTCCTGATGATTGCGGCGGTAGGGCGCACATACAATTTGAAAACGGGTCGTACGCCGCGGTACACGGCGAGTCGAAGAGATACTTTATATTTGAGTTCGATATCATCGGGACAGACGGAAGGATACGGATCGGGAATAACGATCTTCTTGAATATTATACGCCGGCCAAAAGCACCCACTATACAGGCTTGAAAGAGCTTTACAAAAAAGAATTTCCTGATTTTCTTGATAAGAACGTCTGGGTCGAGGCCGCCGGGTCTCTTACAGGGCTTCTCGACGGCAAGACAGAGAACCCGAGCCCTCCTGAGGCCGGTTGCGGCGCTCTTGAGCTTGCCCTTGCTGTACATCTCTCAGCGCAAATGGGGGCTGGCCGCGTGCATCTACCTCTGACTGAACTTGATCTCAGGGTCAGGAGCAGATGAAGGGTTCCTACGGGCTGGTCTAAGGGCGCATGAGAGGACTATATCCGGTTTTAACCATAAAACTCACCTTGAACAAACGGAGCTGACGATGGATTTCCTAGAGCGCAATCTGGCAGTGATCGAGAAAAAATCAAGAGGGCTCGCTTCCATTCTGGCCGGTAGCGCCGTAGAACCCGTCAACGTGGAGCAGGCAAAAAGCGGAGGCCCGACCTTCAGTTTTAAGGGCCAGAGATTTCACAGCGCTTATGACCCTAAAAAAGAGGCGGCGCTCCAGGTTGAGGAGATACTCGCAGGCAAGGCCGACTGGGTGATAATCTTCGGCCTCGGGTGCGGTCATACGCTTTTAAGTCTTATAGAAGGCGGCAGGAAAAAGGTGATCGTATATGAGACGAGCCAGGAGATACTCAAAGGGGTCCTTTCAGCGGTCGATCTTACAGGCGCTCTGGCTCTTGAAGACGTCCATCTTTGCGCAACCGTTGACAAGCTTCTTGAGAGGGTGCGCCACATAGACGGCATGGAGGATATTGTAACGCTCCAGACGGCGCCGTACAAAAAGGTCTTTCCGGCAGAGCTGAAGGACTTTCTCGGCAGGATAAATAACGCGCATACCACTAACAGGGTCTCCATTATAACGGAGGCTGAATCATGTCTCATGTGGAACGAGAATTATCTCGCCAACGTAAAGTCATTTCCGAAATATCCCAAGATAGATGTTTTTAAGGACGCGTTCAAAGGCGTGCCGATGGTGATAGCCGGAGCAGGCCCTTCGCTCAAGAAAAACGCGCATCTTTTGAAGGACATAAAAGGCAAGGCCCTTATCATAGCGGCTGTTACCGCTTATAAGCCGCTACTTAGCTACGGCGTGATACCTGATTTCGTAATAGCCGCCGAGAAGGTCGATCTTCCGGAGTATTTCACATACGACGAGAGAGACCTGCAGACGCGTTTTATCCTTGGAGAGGTATCGCACCCCGATATGTTCTCCAGGGAGGTAAAGAACAAGATAGTCTACTTCAGCAGGTTCAACAGGCTGAGCCATGAGCAGGCGCATCTTTGGGGCTCAGGTTTTTTTCCGTCAAGCGGCGGTTCTGTCACGACCTCTGCCTTTGCCATCGGGCTGATGTGCGGGTGCGACCCGATAGTATTCGTAGGCCAGGACCTCTCTTTCGGCTCTGACGGCAGGACACATGCGGCAGGCGGGGTCTACATTTCCCAGGATGTCAAGATCGACGAGAAGACCGGCCTGGTCACCATAGACGAGAGATTTGTCAGTCCGGCGCTCAAGGAAGAGTCGCTTAAAAACAACGTAAAGCTCCTCTGGCTTAAAGGCCTTGACGGCAGGCCTGTCGCTTCCAAGTTCGATTGGGTGACCTTTCATCAGTGGTTCGAAAAGGAGATGATCTGTCTGAAAGAGGCGGCAGACCCCACAAGGGTCATAAACGCCACTGAGGGCGGGGCGCTGATCGAAGGGATGGAGCATATTACTTTGCAGGAGGCGGCTTCGCGCTACATGACGTCAAGACTGCCTCTTGAGGCTATGATCGAAACTGCCGAGGCATCTGCCCGTCAGCCGGATTTTGATGGCCTGGTCTCCTCGTTTAATGGGATGGAAAAGACGCTCAAGGAAATAAAAAAGTTTGCCACAAGGATAATCAGGGATACGAAGAGGCTCAAATGGCGCTATGAGTCCGCAGGTCTGTCGCCGGGGCTTTTATCCGATGTGGCTGGCATACAAAGGGTGGAAAAGCGCCTCTTTGACAGGGCCTCAGGCGCGCAGTTTATATGGGAGGCACTCATAGCCTTTACCTATAGGCTGAAGTACCTCAATAAGGTCAAGGACTCCGCAGAGGACGTAAAGACCGATTTTGCCGAAGAGCTTGGCAATATGGAGGCGTCGTACGCAAGGATAATAGATGCCTGTGACAGGTTCCTTCCTAAACTGAAGGAGGCAATGCGGTCTATTGAAGAACTCGATGACGATATTACAACTGAGATTCAAAAGGAGGCTCTAAATGCCGGATGTATATCTTGACGGAGCGGCGCTAGATCTATCGTATGGCCCGCAGACATCCGTTGGCGAGCTTGTCTCAGGGATCGAAAAGGAGTTGATAGCGCTTAAAAGAGTTATCAGGGCGCTTACCATCGACGGTTGTATTATTAACGACTGGAGGCAGAGTCCGGTGCTTGGCGAACCTCTCGCATCCCGTAATGACTGCTCATTCGTGTCTGCTTCGATCGAGTCTGCCGCGTTCGAAGGCGTCAGCGTCCTGCAGGAGTACATCTGTCAGTTGAAGGTGAACGCTGGGGCAGGCGCCAGGGCCTACAGGACCGGATTCCATGAGGCAGGCGCCATCTTTTCATCTGTATTCGACGGGCTGATGGAGGTTGTAAAGACCATGGATGCCTTGTCAGGGTTCTTGAAGGGGAAGTACGCAGGGGTCTTCATGCAGGACCCGAGCGAGCACTATGCCAGGATGATGCTGATACTTGAAGAGTTGAATGACGCCAACGCCGCCGGCGACGCGCTCCAGATGGCTGATCTGCTTGAGCATGAGCTTGCCCCATTTCTTTCGACCATCGAAAAAAAACTCTTTCCGGCGGGATTGTCATGAGTTGAGGCTAAAGTCCTGGCCGCCGCGTCCGATAAGTATATTAAGCGGACGAAGGCCTTCAGGCCGAGAAGGAGGTGAAACTCACGGATTGCATTCGCGATAGATAGAAGTACACGGCAAGGATGCCGGAATCAACAAACTACGGAGGGTCTACAATGTCACTTGTAATCAACACAAACATCGCGTCACTCGTAGCACAGCAGAACCTTTCCACCTCGAACTCGCAGTTGAAGACAAGCGTTCAGAGGCTCTCATCCGGCTTCAGGGTCAACAGCTCAGCAGACGACGCCGCCGGCCTTGCCAGAGCGGACCAGCTTAAGAGCCAGACCAGGATGATCCAGGCCGCGATGAGAAACACCAACGACGGCATGAGCGCCATGGAGGTGAGCGACAAGGCCGCTGAGCAGATCACGAACATCATCTCCAGGATGGGCGAGCTTGCCGCCTCAGCCGCGCAGGGAACCCTTGATTCCACGACAAGGGGCTACTACTCGGACGAGTATGACAAGCTCATCTCAGAAATCGACCGTATCGCCCAGACGACCGAGTTCGGCGGTACGAAGTTGATAAACGGTTCCGCTACCTCCATCACCATGCACATCGGCTTCAAGAGCTCATCAAACGACACGCTTGCTATCTCCCTGGCGGCTCTTACTACAGGGGCGACGAGCGGCCTTGCTCTTACGGCAGGCATCCTCGCTACAGTAACAGGCGCTCTCTCCGGCCTTGGCGCTGTCAGCGCGGCGTTGAAGAGTGTGAACGACGCGAGATCGGTCTACGGCGCATCGTCTAACAGGCTCGGTGTTGCGCTTAACAACCTCCAGGTGACGTTCACCAACTACCAGGCGGCTGAATCAAGGATCAGAGACGCAGACTTCGCCTATGAGACTGCCATCTATACCAAGAACCAGATAATGGTCCAAGCAGGCACCTCAGTCCTTGCGCAGGCCAATACCCTGCCGCAGCAGGCGCTTTCGCTCCTCAGGTAAAGAGCGTTTGAAGTACCGGCGATGACTTAAAAAACAAGTAACGGCAAGGATGCCGGAATCTACAGACTAAGGAGGGTGCGTTATGGCACTTGTAATCAACACAAACATCGCGTCACTCGTAGCACAGCAGAACCTTTCCACCTCGAACTCGCAGTTGAAGACAAGCGTTCAGAGGCTCTCATCCGGCTTCAGGGTCAACAGCTCAGCAGACGACGCCGCCGGCCTTGCCAGAGCGGACCAGCTTAAGAGCCAGACCAGGATGATCCAGGCCGCGATGAGAAACACCAACGACGGCATGAGCGCCATGGAGGTGAGCGACAAGGCCGCTGAGCAGATCACGAACATCATCTCCAGGATGGGCGAGCTTGCCGCCTCAGCCGCGCAGGGAACCCTTGATTCCACGACAAGGGGCTACTACTCGGACGAGTATGACAAGCTCATCTCAGAAATCGACCGTATCGCCCAGACGACCGAGTTCGGCGGTACAAAGATGATAAACGGTGACGCTACCTCCATCACCATGCACATAGGCTTCAAGAGTTCATCGAATGACACGCTTGCTATAACCCTTGCGGCCTTGACTACCGATACCGGTTTGGCACTCGTCTCTGGGGCGCTGGCTACGGTCACAGGCGCGCTCACGGCACTCGGTTCCATAAGCGCGGCTTTAAAGAGTGTCAATGACGCGAGATCGGTCTACGGCGCTTCGTCTAACAGGCTCGGAGCCGCTCTAAACAACCTCCAGGTGACGTTTACCAACTACCAGGCGGCTGAATCAAGGATCAGGGACGCAGACTTCGCCTATGAGACTGCCATCTATACCAAGAACCAGATAATGGTGCAGGCAGGCACCTCAGTCCTTGCGCAGGCTAATACCCTGCCGCAACAGGCGCTTTCGCTTCTCAGGTAAGTAATGTCGTCAGTGGACCCCCGGCGGGAATTAACCCCGCCGGGGACGTCCATCAGGAGGGATTATGTTTATAGCAGGCATAAAAGACGTTGGTTCGACGTCCGTTGAACTGCATGAAAGGCCCGGAGGAGGATCTCTTAAAAAGACAGAGGAGCCTCATGGCGGTCTTTTGAAAGAGGCCGAAGAGGTAAAAAAAGACCTGACTCCCCAGAGGATCGATATCATCGCAACAGACATGCAGGCACGTTTGAAGAGGCTCAATACGGAGCTGAGGCTCGAAGTAGATCAGAAGTCGGACAAGGTCATAGTCAAGATAGTCGATCAGGGCACCAAGCAGGTCATCAGACAGATACCATCAGAGGAGCTTCTCGCTATCAGTGAAAGGATTGAGGAGTTCGTAGGGGTCTTCTACGATTCGAGGCAATGACGCATCGGTTTCTGCCGTCCGGGTCTTACGGATGTTGTGACATGGAGAGGTCAAGATGAGTATCTCAGCGACGTCAGGGATGATAAGCAATATCGACTATCAGGGCCTCATCACGCAGCTTGTAAGCGTTAAGAGGATGCCGATAAACCAGCTCGAGACCGATCAAAAGGTCCTTGAGAAGACAAACTCGGCATACGGCACGTTAAGCACCAAGGTCGGCGAGCTTAAGGCCGCCGCTGACGCGCTAAGGACCTCGACAGGTTTTAATGCCTTTACGGCAACGACTAGCGACTCAACTATCGCAACCTCGAGCGCGTCTTCAGCCGCTGCGCCGGGGTCGTTCTCACTGGTCGTCTCTGCCATCGCCAAGTCACACAGGATAGCATCGACCGGTGTCGCGGCAAGCACAACAACGGTAGCCGCAGGCGCCGGGGTCTTTGAATTCAAGGTGGGTGCCGCAGGCGCTTTGAACTCAGTCAGCGTTGACGCGACTACCACCATTACAAGCCTGAAAGATGCTATAAACGCCCTGAAGGCAGGCGTGACAGCTTCAGTTGTAAACGAAGGCAGCGGAGCGTCGCCGTACAAGCTGATGCTTTCAAGCGACACAACAGGCACTGCAAGCGCTATCACCATAACTCAAAACGGCACAGATCTGACATTCCCGACAACCGTGCAAGCCGCGCAGGACGCGTCTTTTACGGTAGACGGCCTTACCTACACGCGTACGAACAACGCCGTATCGGACGTAATTACCGGAGTATCTCTCGAGCTGAAGTCGGCTGACGCGGCAAAGACGGTCACCGTAACGGTCTCCAGGGACACGACAGAGCTGACCAAGAAGATAACGGCCTTCACTGACAAGTATAACGCAGTTGTCAGTTATATCAGGTCGAATAACAGGTACGATCCTGAGACAAAGAGCGGCGGCGCGTTTTTCGGGGACAGTGTCGCAAGATCCGTCTGGGAGGATCTCAGAAGGAACATGACCTCGACAGTATCAGGGTTGCCTGAGACCATGAACAGGCTTAGCCACGCCGGGATCAAGTCCAACAGCGAGGGCGTCTTGTCAGTGGACAGCACGGTGCTGTCCGCAGCGCTCTCATCGAGCTTTACCGATGTAGTGAACCTTTTCACGAAAGGGACAGCTACTACCGGGTTCGGAGAGCTTCTCTACAATTCGACGACTCAGATAGACGATTTTGTCGATGGCAGGATCAGGAACAGGCAGAAGGGGCTTGGTCAGTCCATCACGAACATCAAGAACAGCATCAGGGACAGGGAGGCGTCGCTTGACGCCTATGAAAGTCAACTTAGGGCGCAGTTCACGGCCCTTGAAGGCCTGCTTGCGGGCCTGAAATATCAGGGCAACGCCCTGATGTCATTATAGGGGGATAACGGATGTCAAACGTCAGGCAGTACCAGAACGTCCAAGTCATGACAGCCGATGGCGTACGCCTTATAATCATGCTTTATGATGGTGTGCTGCGTTTCAACAGCCTTGCCGCGGCTTCAATGGCCCAAAAGGACGTTAGCGGCAGGAGCCATTATATCAACAGGTCTATGGCGATAGTCTGCGAGCTTCTGACCTCGCTGGATATGGAGCGCGGGGGAGAGATAGCTGTCAAGCTCTCGTCTCTTTACGACTTCTGCGTCCGCCAGTTAAACGCCGCCAACGCAGGTAATGACCCCGCCGCGCTCGAAGCGGTCAACAGGGTCATAATCGAGTTAAGGGGCGGATGGGCTGCTATAGCCGCCGACAGGGTCAGCCAGCCTGAAGAAAACCTTCGTACAAGGAGCGTGAACTGTGCCAGATAACAACGGAAGGATAAAATCAGTGCTTGAGCTCGTGCTGGAGCTGTCTTCAGCGCAGAGGGCCTTTGCTGTCAGTGGAGACATAGTAGAGGCGATAAGGTGCCAGATCAGAAGGGATGAACTCTTTTCCGAGCTTGCGATGATGGAAAGGGGCCAGGTCGATGTCGGATCGTTGATGGAAATTATTGAAGGGATCAACACAAACGACGCCGAGACAACGATCATGCTCACCGACGCGCTTGCGCAGACCGGTGATAAGCTGAAGAGACTTAAAAGCGGCACAAAGGCAAGAAATGCCTACACGGCGCATCAGGGCCTATGACACGATGGACTGAGATATGCCTTGTCTGGCCTCTGCCGTTCAAGCGGCAGTTGATGCGGCCGGGTGGCTCTGTAATAAGGTGGCAGGCATGTATATCTCTGAGAGGCCTGATGGAGGTCATTGGGGCAGACGATCGCAGCTCAGGATGACGCGGGCGCGGATCTCAGCGTTTTTCTAAAACTGAAGGCCTTTGAAAAGTCGTGTTGACACGTCTTCGGCGGAAGGTATAATGAATGGAAATTCCGCATGTTCCATGACTTTTCACGGGGGATCGACTATCTGCCATGCCGGACTCTTTTAAAATTTTAATAACAGACGATGATGGAGATCTGAGGGAGCTTCTTACCGAGGCCGTAAGGAACTGGGGCTATTCCACTGAAGTCGCTATGGACGGCGACGAGGCCTTGAGATGCCTGAAGATGCAGCGCTTCGATATTGTCATAACTGACCTTATGATGCCCGGGATGGACGGGTTGACGCTTCTAAAGAAGATAAAGGACCTGGACAAGGAGATCCTGGTTATCATCATAACCGGGTACGCGACTCTAGAGACAGCTGTAAAGGCGATAGAGTTAGGCGCTTACGATTATATCGCAAAGCCTTTCAGGCTCGATGAGCTTATGATAGTGATCAAAAACGCCTGTGAACGATTGAGGCTCACGGTGCAGAACAGGGCGCTTCTTGAAGATCTGAGGAGAGCTTACGCTGAGGTCGCCAGGCTCAAAAACGCCCTCGTGCAGTCGGGCGTTAAACTTCCTGAGAATGAAAACCAGCTTGCCGGACGCGAGAACGTGGTCTTTATCTCCGAGAAAGACGGGCTCGGCATCATCAGACAGACCGAATACTCAAAAGAAGCAGACAGGTTTTCTGGAAGGAACAACAAACCTACCGATAAAAAGTAACTCTGATCGTTTAAGCGGGGAGGGGGCATTTTGAATACAGGGCTGGCATACGCGCTTGCGCAGACTCGCATAATGGTCGTCGATGATGAGGAATCCATAAGGACGATCGTCGCCGAGGTCCTCGGCAGGAAGGGCTGGACGGTAGATGAGTTCTCTTCAGCCGAGGCCGCCATAACCGCCCTGGAGCGCGAACGTTACGATGTGATCCTTACCGATATCAATATGCCCGGACTTAGCGGTATGGACCTTCTCTCGCAGATAAAGGACGCGGCGCCGGGTACGCCTGTCGTGATGATAACCGGTTTCCCTTCCATAGACCTCGCCGTCGAGGCGATGAAGATCGGAGCGGTCGATTTTCTCTCAAAACCGTTCAAGCTCGAGGAGCTTGAGATCGTAGTCAGAAGGGCTATTGACGGAGCCAGATCAACAGGAGACAATCCTGAGTCCGCTTTTTTGAGGTTCAGGCCCTTTGACTCCAAGCCGGAGGCGGCAAGGCGCAGGCTGGAGGACAAGATAAAGGAGCTTTCCATACTCCACACGATAAGCGACGCGATCAGCGACGCTGGGGCCAAGGAAGACATATTCAGAAAGACGATGGACATCGCCCAGATAATAACCGCTTCGGAAAGGGCCTTCATCATGGTTGTCGATCAGGATGATTTAAGGCTCTCGGTCAGCGCCTCTTCAGGCTACGGCTGCGACTCGATCGACAATGAGAGGTTCTCATGTCTGGAAGAGCCATTCGCTACTGTTATCAAGAGCAAGAGCTACGCATATGTTGCCACAGACGACCCGGCCCTTGCCAGGCTAATGGGCCCTTCGGAAGGGCCCATCAGCAGAAGGCCTCTTCTTCTTGCCCCTATGACGATGAACCGTGAGGTGGTGGTCCTCCTGGGCCTTACCGGTTCCTTCGGCGCAGGAGTGCTCTCAACTGATACCGTCTCGCTCCTTTTAAACCTTATGGCAAAGGCTTCGATGAAGCTTGAGAACATAGCGCTATCGGAAAACGTCTTTTCAAGCATCGTAGGCGCCATCAACTCGCTTATAAACGCGCTTGACGCGAGAGACACGTACACAAGAGACCATTCAAGCAGGGTCACCAGGTACGCTGTCCAGATAGCCCGTTCGCTTGGCTCCACCCAGGAGATAATTGACAGCATCAGTTTTGCCGGGCCGCTTCACGACATAGGCAAGATCGCGGTAAGGGACGAGATACTCCTTAAAAAAGGGAGTTTCAGCCTTGATGAGAAAGAGGTGATGCAGTCTCATGTTATCAGAGGCGAAGAGATACTGAGGCCCCTGAACCTGATGCAGACGGAAAAGGCGGTGGTCTTGTACCACCATGAAAGGTGGGACGGCGGTGGCTATCCGAACGGGCTTGGCGGGGCGGAAATACCCTTGGCAGCGCGCATATTCAGCGTAGCTGATACCTTTGACGCCATGACCTCGACGCGCCCCTACCGCACGGCTCTCAGCATGGAAGTCGCAAGGCAGGAGATACTCAGGTGCTCCGGGACACAGTTCGACCCTGAGATCGTCGACGCTTTCATCAACAGCGAGATAATGAAGGGGCGATAACGATGGCACAGATCAAAGGCGGCGGTCCGTTCGACGGGTCCATGCGCCAGCACGTAAGGACAGATGACAAGATACCTGTCTACTACGAGGTGCTGGCTGAAGGAGAGCTGACAGGTACACTGGCGGCGTGGGAGACGATGTTCGACGAGATGGAGCCTCGGGCAGATGAGAACCCCAAGCTCTATGAGATGCTCTTCGATATTAACCAGAAGCTCAATATGCTCATAAACCACATGGCGGACAGGAGCGGCTTCAATATGCCTGAGGCCAGGGAAGTCAATATCAGCGCCGGCGGGCTTCGTTTCTTAAGCGATAGGTCCTTCCCCGACGGAGAAAGGCTTCTCCTCAAGACCTTCCTGCCGACCCACGGACAGATCGTGAGGCTCAAATGCGAGGTCTTGCGTTCAACTGAAAGGACTGACGGCTTCGAGGTGGCGGTCAAGTTCTTTGATCTTGACGAAGCTACAAGAGAAAAGATCATCAAATACATCTTTTGCAGGCAAAGACAGTCGCTGAGGTCAGAGAAGAAGACCTGAACCATCGGACATCCCCTTCCGCTTTCTCTTGTTTTACTCCCATGGAACCAATATAATCAGACTACGCGCCGGCGGTATTTGTTTTATATCAGCCCTGGCGCTGTATCTATCCCGGCCCCTGGGGGAGCGAGTGAGAAGAGATCTGATCATCAAGGTAAAGGAAGCTATCAGGCGTTTCGGCCTGATAGCTCATGGCGACACCGTACTTGTCGCTGTATCCGGAGGGGTCGATTCGACTGTACTACTTACTGTACTAAACGCCATGAAGGCAGAACTCTCTCTCCGTCTTTTCGTCAGCCATTTAAACCACAATCTGAGGGGTGCCGAGTCGGCGCGCGACATGGCGTTCGTAAAGCAACTGGCCGCTTCGCTTGATATGCCTTTTACCGGCAAGGTGCTCGAAGGCGGCGCATGCTCCGTACCGGGAGAGTCTTTGCAGGAAAGCGCAAGGGCCTTGAGGTACGCTTTTCTCGAAGAGACGGCTGAGAGGTTGAAGGCCTCGAAGATCGCGCTCGGTCATAACCTGGATGACTCTGCTGAGACCGTTGTCATGAGGCTTTTAAAGGGCAGCTCGCTTGCCGGCCTTTCCGGGATACCTCCGTCAAGGGGGCGTTATGTAAGGCCGCTAATACTCTCTTCGAGAAAAGATATCGAGGCGTATGCTATAGAGAACGATCTCGCGCATATCACGGATTCTTCCAACCTCAGCGTGAAATACCTGAGGAATGACGTCCGCAAAAGGCTCATACCCTACCTGGAAAAGCGCTACAACCCGAATATAATAGAGACTATCGGAAGGACCTCCGAGGTCCTTCGCACCGACGAGCTGTTCATCGAGGAGGCCGCGCTTTCAGCTTATTCAGCCTCTGTCGTTGCCAGAACCACGGATACTGTCGTCATGGAGAGGTCTGAGCTCGTCTCTATGCACAGGGCACTCTCTTCAAGGGTCTTTTTACGAGCCTCCAGAGAACTCATTCCGGATATAGAGCTCCGGAGCTGTCATATAGACGCCTTTTTTTCCATCATCGAAGGCGGCAGACCCGGCGCCGAGGCGGACCTCCCTTCAGGCCTTATGCTGGTGCGTGAGTATGGTTATGTCAGGCTTATGAAGGCCGCCGCGGAAAAGCCGCAAGGTTTTAACGTCTCTTTGAAGGTCCCTGGGATCTCTGAGGCCGGGCCATACACTATAAAAGCGACTCTTATAAAGAAGCTTCCGGATCAATTCAAAGGGCCTGACAAGGCTTATTTTGATTATGGGCTGTTAAAAGGACTGGATATTTGCGCAAGGTCCTTTTCCAATGGAGACACTATGCGGCCTTTCGGGATGGCTGGCCACAAAAAGCTCAAAGACATATTCATTGATCAAAAGATACCGAGGCGGATGAGGTGCGCTCTTCCTGTAGTTGCCGCAGGCAACGACATTATATGGGTCGCAGGCGTGCGCACAAGCGGACTTTTTCCAGTGACCGAACGGACTCGAAGCGTACTCAGGCTGGAACTTATTAATAGAGGCATCTGACGTTTTCTTATGGGTACTGCCGCAGTCAATCCTACCTGACCGCTAGGATCTGTTGATGTCGTTTATCCGTCAAAAATCTTGTGGTTAAGCCGTTAATTTGATATTATAAAAGAATTTACCGGTATCAAATGCCGGTCAGGGATGGTAGACATGCTCATACTTTACAAGGGGATAAAACCCAAGGCCGACGATACTGTTTTTATAGAGGATAGCGCAAGGGTCATAGGCG
>JBBTBW010000003.1:0-44970 GCA_038043525.1 Deltaproteobacteria bacterium
CTTGTTTTGCAAGGAGGAGAGTTACGGTCTTAGATTATCTTGGACAGCAGTGGTTGCAAACCTGAACCCGCTAAATCCAATCTTTGGCGGAAGGGGGAGGGAGTCGAACCCCCCGATCCCCGCATAACGGCGACAGACAGGTTTTGAAGACCTGCAGGGCCACCGGGCCCTTGCCCCTTCCGCATACCATTCTAATAGACAGTCCGAAGCGAGTAAAGACAAAAAGGCGGTTATTGTAAGCCGTTATTAAAATTCCGCGATTCGGAGTGCGCCTCTGGGTATGGCCTGCAACGCTTGAGAGTATCCTCGCATAGAAAAGATTGAAGCCTGCCTGAGGGATCATCTTATATTCTGACATCGGCCTCCCAATACGCAAGCGATGCGTTCAGGGGGTCTTGGCCAAACACGGCTTTATCCAGAGCATGAGTCCAAGGGTTTTTGCTATGACAACGCCACTACAGAGAGCTTCTTGCATGCGCTAAAGACTAAAGTATGGGTGGCCCTTCAACAGTCCCTTTAAATTATCACCTTGATTTTATTATGAAAATCATGTATTTTAGGGACTACTAGCGCAAGGATGACCCTTATCGTATTGGCCAGATCATAGAGAGACAATAAAGCGTCCTTGAAGTAATTGAGACCGCCTATGCGATAAAAGATGACCAGGAGATGTTCGACTCGGTCTGCGAGAAGTTTCACAAGCTCATCAACATCTCCAGCGCGTTGCATTGTCCATGAGGCCAGCCATAAGGTACTTCCGGTTCGCAGGCCATGCGGCATACAACATCAAGCCCGAGTATGCGCTGATGTTCTGCCTCTATCACGCTTTGACACACCCTTACAGGCAAAGCGGCCAGAGGTTCGACAATATCAACAAAGCGGTGCGGATTACCGACGTCGTTGCCGAATCCAAACTCAAAGAGACCGAATATTCAAACGACTTCATGGCCCTTCAGCCGGCTTTTACGTATGATGTTCGATCGAACGCTTTTCAACTGTCTTTAAATCAGATGCTGACAAGGTAGCTCTTAATCGTATGAAAGGATCTTTTTACATAAAATTTTTGATGCTCGCATTGGTGACATTCGCTCTGAGCGGGTGCGCCTCGATCGCGCTTAAACAGGCTAATGAGCTTGCCTCGAAGGGAGCATGGGACGAGGCTGTTCTGAAATACAGTGAGCTGCGAGAGAAAGAACCTTCCAACCTCGAATACAGGAGCAAGTACAGAAGGGCCAGATTCGAGGCCGCTCAGATTCATTTTCTGCGCGGAGAAGAGTTCCTGGGCCAGGGCAACAACGAGGCCGCGCTGCTCGAATTCCAGGCCGCGCTCATACTTGAGCCGGGTTTTGAAAAGGCCAACGGTTCTTTGAAAAAAACAAAGCGGCTGATGGACTCGATATACTACCTCGGCAAAGGTCTCGAGCTTCTCAAGGAAAGCAGAGAGAAAGAGGCTCAGGTGTCATTCAAAAAAGCCGTCTCCCTTGACCCCGGCAACACCGTTGCCAGGTCGGAACTTGAAAAAATCAAAAAAGAACAGCGCGTCACCCTTGACGGTTATGAACTTGATTTAAAATCCACCGAGCCGATAACGCTTGAATTCAAGGACGCGGGAATAAAAAGCATCTTCGAGGTGCTTTCCAAGCTCTCCGGGGTCAACTTTGTTTTTGACGAAGATGTGAAGGACGCAAGGACTACCGTATTCCTCAAAAACTCGAACTTCCAGCAGGTGCTTGACCTTATCCTTATCACGAACAAGCTGGCCCGAAAGGTTGTCAGCGAAAACACCATCATATTATATCCGGCCACGCCTCAAAAGACCCAACAGTACGAAGAACTGATGATCAAGGTCTTCTACCTTGCCAATTCCGATGCCAGGAAGGCCGTTAACCTGATCAAAACGATGCTCAGAGCCAAAGACATCCAGGTGCAGGAGGAGATCAACGCCATAATCGTAAGGGCAAGGCCCGAGGCGATAGAACTCGCACAGAAGATACTTGAAGCTACAGACCTCGCTGAGGCCGAGGTGATGCTGGCCGTAGAGATAATAGAGGTGAACAGGAACAAGGCGCTTAACCTCGGCATAGACCTTTCGCCCGACACTATAACAGGGGCCGTACCGACCACCAACAACAACATAACCCTCGGCGACCTTAGGAAGCTTTCCAGCGGACAGCTCCTTATAGGACTGCCTACCGCCATACTCAACATAAAAAAAGAAGACCTCGACGCCAATCTCCTCGCAAATCCCCGCATAAGGGTTAAGAACAACAGCAAGGCCAAGATACACATAGGAGACAGGGTCCCCATAATAACGACCACCGTGAACCAGGGTGTATCCACGGAGAACATACAGTACCAGGATGTGGGCCTGAAGCTGGGAGTGGAGCCTACCATAAGGCCGGACGACGAAGTAGACCTGAAGATAGGGCTTGAAGTAAGTTCTCTCGGAACAAAGACTACCACCACAAACGGAAGCGTCGCCTACCAGATAGGCACGCGCAACGCTGAGACAGTCCTGAGGCTTCACGACGGGGAGACACAAATCATCGGCGGCCTCATAAATGACGAGGAACGCAACACCGTGGCAAAGATCCCCCTTCTTGGAGACATCCCGGTTCTGGGGAGGCTTTTTTCAAGGACTGAGATGAGCAAAGTAAAAACCGACATCCTTCTTTCCATAACCCCGTATATCGTCAGAAGGCTCGAGGTCCCTGACGAGAACGTGGCCAGCTTCCTTTCGGGCAAGGACGAAAACCCTTCGTCAAGGCCTATGCTCGAAGGGTTCAAGCCCGAGGCGCAAAAAAGCGAGCCTGCCGCCGGCTACGAGCAGATGCAGATGATAGACCCGCCGCACATGCCATGAAGCACAGCGGCTTTACTCTCATCGAGGTCCTCGTAACTATCACCATAATAACCATACTGGCCTCGATAGTCATACCGTTGTCCCAGGTATCCATAAAGAGATCTAAAGAGATGGAGCTGCGACAAGACCTTCGCATGATACGCACGGCGATTGACGAGTACAAGAGGGCTTGGGACGAAGGGAAGATAAAGAGGAGCATCGGCGAGTCAGGCTATCCCCCTGCCCTCAAGACCCTGGAGGACGGGGTCGTTAACGCTCAGTTTCCGGACGGGAGCAGGATAAGGTTTATCAGAAAGGTGCCTCGCGATCCTTTAAACAGCGATAGCTCCGCAGAGCCGCACGAGACCTGGGGCTTGAGGAGTTACGAGAGCGGCCCGGATGATCCCAAAGAAGGTGCTGATGTTTTTGATGTCTACTCTAAAAGCGAAGAAGTCGCGATTGACGGTACGCTCTACCGCGACTGGTAGCGGCGGATTCACTCTTATAGAGTTGATGATGGTCATCACGATTATCGGCATCCTCGCCACAATAGCCCTGCCGATGTACCAGAGCTCCGTCACGAAATCCAAAGAGGCCGCTCTGAGCGAGGACCTGTTCAATCTGAGGGTCTCCATAGACAAGTATTACGCGGACCACGGTGAGTATCCCCCTTCTATCGCATCGCTTGCCGAGAAGAGATATATCCGCTTTGTGCCCATAGACCCCTTCACAAAAACGAAGGACACATGGGTGGCAGTGCCTGAAGCGGACGGAACGGGAGTATTCGATATCAGGAGCGGAAGCGATCTGGTGGGAACCAACGGCGTCGGTTACAATGAATGGTAACATGACGGATATCTCCAAAAACAGAGAAGCCGGTTTTACGTACCTCTCACTACTATTCATCATCGTGGTTATCGGCATAGCGCTTGGCGCTGCCGGACAGGTATGGAGTACCGCGGCAAAAAGGGAGAAAGAGGCTGAGCTTATTTTCAGAGGCAACGCTATAAGCAAGGCCATAGGCTTATATTACGAGGCAGGCTCTGTCAGGACATATCCGCGGGAACTTGAAAACCTTCTCAAGGATCCCAGACAGTTTACGGTCAAGCGGTATCTGCGGAAAATATACGAAGACCCTATGACGCAGACAATCGATTGGGAGCTGATAAAAGCGCCTGACGGAGGCGTCATGGGAATAAAAAGCAGAAGCGATGATGAGGTCATCAAGAAGGCTGACTTCCCAGCGGGGCTTGAGCTGCTGAAGGGCAAACAGAGATATAACGAATGGGAGTTCGTCTTCTCGCCTGCAACGGCGCCTGTAAGCGGCCCTGTTTCAGATAGAAGCGCGGGATAAGTCATGGGAACCTACATAGTAAAAGTCGGCACCCCTGAAGGCAGGGTCTTCCGCCGTGAGATCACTGCGGATAATACCGAGCAGATCGCCGCAAGCCTCGAGAAGGAAGGCCTATACCCTATAAGCGTCCGATCAAGGAGATCGATCTCCTTGCGCAGATTTCGCAGGAAGGGGTCTGACCATGGTAATTTTCTGGCCTTCAATCAGGGCTTTGTTACGCTGTTAAAGGCCGGCCTGCCTGTCATTGAATGTCTTGATACTCTTGGCAGAACAGCCGGCCCGTTTTTTTCTGAGACGATAAGAGATACTATCAAGAGAGTCCGAAACGGGCAGATGCTCTCTGAAGCGATGGCAGCCAGCCCGCAGATCTTTTCTCCCCTCTACACGTCGATCGTCAGCGCCGGGGAAAGTACCGGCGACCTCGTGCCCTCGCTCAAAGGCTACATAGAATATCAGAAAAGGATCGAGGATATACGTAAAAAGGTCGTCTCATCAGTGACCTATCCGGCCGTCCTTGCGGCGGCGAGCATTTTTGTCATAGCATTCCTGATAATATATGTCGTCCCGTCTTTCGCTTCGATATATCTTGACTCAGGGGCAGATCTCCCGCTTCCGACAAAATTGCTTATCTGGCTCACGCAATCAGTTGAAAAATTCCTGCTCCTCATACTGCTTTCCATCGCGGGGGCGAGTATCTCCATCTTCTATTATTTTAGCAATGAAAACGGGCGCGCCAGGCTCGACAGCATTAAGCTTGCCTTTCCAGGCATCGGCGAGATATACAGAGGATATGCTGTGTCGAAGTTTTCAAGGACGCTTGGCATGCTATTGAGATCAGGTCTGCCGCTTATTACCGGCATGAAAATGGCACAAGCCATATTTAACAATCATGTCCTTGAAGAAAGACTCGATAGGGTTATAAGAAAGACCCGGGATGGCGGCAACGTCTCTACAGCGATGGAGCAAGAGGATATTCTGCCCGAGATCACCCTAAGGATGTTCGCTGTGGGCGAGCGGTCAGCAAGCCTGCCGGACATACTGGATGAAATATCCGCGTATCACGACCAGGAGGTCGATTACAAGGTCGGGATCCTCACTGACATGATCGAGCCTGCACTTATGATAATGATGGGCATACTAATCGGCGCAATCGTAATTCTAATGTACCTTCCAATATTCCAGTTGGGCGCGAGGATCTGATAATGACCAGCCAGGAAAGAATCGGTATAATTTTTATAAAAATGGGTGCGCTGACCGAGGAAAGAGCATCGGTAGCGGCCCAGTTAGCCGCAAAAGAAAGCCTGCGGTTCGGCGAGGCATGCCTAAAGCTCGGTCTTATAAATGAGGAGCATCTTGCAACAGCCCTTGCACAGCAGTACGGGCTTAAGGTCGTTGACGTAACATGCCTTGAGATAGATGAAAAAACCTTAAATCTAATACCGCTGGACCTGTTACATAAGGCCAGACTGGTCCCTGTCAAACATGACGGCGGCCCTTTGATTGTCACCGCTGATCCGACCGAGATACACATGCTTGACGATATAGAAAGATTGCTTAGAGAATTGAATATGAAACCAGGCAAACTCGCCATGGTGCCTCAAAGCTATATCGATAGAGCGTTTAAGAAAAGCGGATACACCTCGCGGGTCCTAAGGGAGACGGCTACCGGCGTAGAATCGGAACTCACATCAGGGCCTGCAGACTCTGAGAACATTATAACTCTGGATAAGACAAACGACGACTCAAGCAAGGTTGTCCAGCTTTTGGACCGCATCATATTCGATGCGGTCTCGAAAAGGGTAAGCGATATACACCTTGAGTCAGGCGCAGGCGGCATGACGGTGAAGTACAGGATCGACGGGGTGCTATACAAGGTCATGGAACCGGTAGACAGAAGAATCCAGCCCAGCGTCATCTCCAGGCTTAAGGTCATGAGCGAACTTGATATATCCGAGAGGAGGACCCCTCAGGACGGACGCTTCAAGGCAACGGCCGGCGACAAGGCTATAGACTTCAGGGTCTCTATCATGCCCGGCATCCACGGTGAGGACGCGGTTATCCGGATCCTGGACAAAGAGCATATATCGAGGGAGTTCGAGGAGCTCACGCTGGAGAGCCTCGGGTTCAGCAAGAAAGGTTTAACGCACATCAGGAAGATGATCTATGAACCGTACGGTATGTTCCTTGTCACAGGACCTACCGGCAGCGGCAAAAGCACCACCCTTTACGCGGCGCTTTCCGAGATAAATACCGGATCGGATAAGATCATAACGATAGAAGACCCTGTCGAATACCAGCTTAAAGATGTGACGCAAATAGCGGTTAATGAGAAGAAGGGGCTGACCTTCGCAAGAGGCTTACGCTCCATACTCAGGCACGATCCCGACAAGATCATGGTCGGTGAGATCCGCGATGCCGAAACCGCGCAGATCGCAATACAGGCTGCCCTCACCGGGCACCTCGTCTTCACAACCGTGCATGCCAACAATGTCTTTGATGTAATAGGCAGATTCATTCACATGGGGATCGAACCCTATAACTTCGTCTCTTCGCTCAACTGCGTTCTGGCGCAGAGACTTGTAAGGCTTCTTTGCACCAAGTGCAAGAGGCCGGTCGCTATAGATGAGAAAACGCTTGTTGAATCAGGGCTCGAGCCTGAAAAATATGCGCATACGGTCTTCTACGAAGGCGCCGGGTGCGAGGAGTGCCGCCATACCGGGTTCAGAGGAAGAAAGGCCATCATGGAGCTGCTCGACCTTTCGGACGCGGTGAGAGATATGATCGCTTCAAGGCAGCCGCTCTCGCTGATCAAGAAAAGGGCTGTCGAGGAAGGCATGGCGACACTCAGGGAAGCGGCCATCGAGTGCGTAATCGCCGGAGAAACAACCCTCAAAGAGATAAACAGGGTAACATTCGTGGAGTAACATAAATGTTCGACGGCAGCAAAAAAATAACCTCAGTGGTGATCGGCCATGACTCTGTCCTGGCCGTAGAAGTGATTAAGCGAGGCGGCAGGCTTTCTTTAGGGAAAACCGCCAAGGCGCGTCTCTCTGATCCACGCTCATCAGTTGCCTGCACGAATGCCTTTGGCGAACTTAAGCGCTCTTGCGTGCTGAAGGGACCTGTAACACTGTCGGTCCCGGATACTTTCGCAAGGATCCTTATACTCGAGTTTGCCGAGCTGCCCTCAAAAAAAGCAGAGGCCCTTGAAGTGGTGACCTGGAAGGCGGCTAAACAGCTCTACCTGCGTCCCGAAGAGTGTAGGGTAGATTATCAGATCCTGCCGGCAGAGGGTTCGATAAAGGCGCTCGTACTTCTCATGAAGGAGAAGGAGATACGCGAGATCGAAAATGCCCTTGAGTCTTCCGGCATCAAGGCAAAGAAGATCAGTACCCACTCTCTCGATCTTATAAACCTCCTGGGCTCGCGCAGTGAGCCTGACAGCGACGCTTCGATCATCCTTGGTATGGAAGGCTATATCACCGTAATGTTTTTGCGAAGCGGCCTCTTGGACTTCTACAGGTGCAAGGAACTCGAAGGGTCCGTGTCGGACGGTATTAGTGAGCTGACACCGGCGATATCGTATTATAACGGAAGGAATCCCGAATTTACCCCATCAAGATCATATATCTTCAGCGACAACCAGGCCTTCAGGGATTCAGCCAAAGGATATCTCAAAGGGACAGCTATTAAAGTATGCACCGATGATTACCTAATAATGGAAGGGGCGGCTTCGCTTTGCAAAACAGATCAGACAGCTATATTAACAGCCTTGGGCGCGGCTTTTTAGCGGAAGCGAATATATGGAAAAAATACAGCTAAATCTTCTTCTCAAGAAAAAGAGCGAACTGACGGGCCTTGCCGTTTTGTTACCGGCTCTTTTTGTCCTGGCGTGTCTATTCACTCTATACAACTGGCATGCTTACAAGGACACTTCTATCCGCTTGACGAGATACAGGGACATCCTTTCTTCCCTTGGAACCGGCCCTGCCAAGACAGAGATCGATGCTCGTCTTAAACGTGTCAGATCAGAAGTAGCGGTAGCCAATAAAGTGCTGTCCGGCAGGTCCTTTTCATGGACAGAGGTTTTGACAGGCCTCGAAAAAAGCCTTCCTGACGGAGTCCTTCTTTTGCAGATCAATCCGGACTTCGACAAGAAGAAGATCGCCTTTTCAGGATTAGGAACGTCCATGGAGTCGATCCTCAGCATGGTCGACAATATGAATCGCTCGGAGCTTTTCAGGGAGGCTGTTCTGGTAAAACACTCAGAGGATGAATATGCGGCCGGGTCCGGGAAGCCGGACGGCATGATCCACTTCAGCATAACCTCATACTATGTTGCGGAGCGGGCCCTGTGAAGATACGGCTTCTTGAAAGATACCGGCTCTCAACGGTGATCGCCGCATCTGCCCTATTGCTTCTGTTCATAGGGAATTTTTTATTCTACATTATATCCGTAAGAAGCCTAGCGTCTGAAGCGACTTCTCTCGAAAAAACAGTCTCCTCAGTAATAAAGGAACTTGGCCCTGACACAAGAGAGACCGGGTTAATGCTGGCTGCCTTTAAAAAAGACCTTCCAAAGGAAGAAGACCTCACTCTTGTTATCGGAGCGATCCTCAAGACCGCCAGGTCCAACGGCCTTAAGATCACATCCGGAGATTATACGCCTGAGATAGTAAAGGAAACGAAGATCTCACGCTATACCATGGATTTTCCTGTCGATGGCAGATACCACCTGATAAAACGGTTCATATACGATCTTGAAACGCTAAAACACCCTGTCTCGATAGACGAAGTATCTCTGTCAAGCGCTAGGAAAGAAGGGCTGATCGGTCTAAGGCTGCGGGTGTCAATTTACTTCATATAGGTCTTACTCAGGGATCCATGATAGAGATTACAGGTTCTAAAAAAAAGTTGGTCATAGTTGCCTTTGTGGTTATCTGGGTGGCCCTGATCTTCTACAATCTGCCATATTTCAGCGGAGCGAAACGAGTCCGCCTAGACGAGAAAAGCTTCCAGGCCCCTTTGGCTAATGCCAATACTCTTCGTTCAGCATCCTTTGAAGTACAAACCAGGGAATATCCCGGCGTGATTAAAAACCTGTTCAGCCCGAACACCGGGAATTCTTTTGGTTCAACGATATCAAGAGCGTCCGTAAAGGCGCAGCCCAATTCAGTGATCGAGGCCACTCGACCAGAGCCTCAAGTAATCCCTTCGGACCTGAAACTTTTTACCGGAAGGCTGCGCATCGCAGGGATGCTGAAAAAACATCAAGACAAGATCGTTTTCGCTTACAGGGGAAATGACGTGATATTTATGCGGAAGGGAGACCTGCTGGAAGGCAAATTCGTGGTTTCCGAGATTAGCGATGAATCTATTGTGATCACGTCTTTAGCTGACAATGAGACATCCAAGCTCATTATCCCTAAGTAAGTGTAGGTTATTTTGTAACCTATGTTAGCAGGTTGTACCGGTTGTACCCCCTTGATTTAACTGGTGCGCCCGGAGAGATTGGATAGCCTTTCCAGCTATCCCCGGCTTGGAAGATTATCTCTTGTATTGTCCGCCTCGCCTAAAGGCTGTAGCGGACTCCCGGTCGACTCCCTTCGGGGGTTCGAATCTGCCATAGCATAAAATAAAAGAGGGGACGCAAAATGCGTCCCCTCTTGATTTTCTGGTGCGCCCGGAGAGATTCGAACTCCCGACCCTCTGATTCGTAGTCAGATGCTCTATCCAGCTGAGCCACGGGCGCGTATAGGATGATACTTCTTTCTGATCGGCCTTCCAGCAAGGCCTAAGCCTGCCGTCTTTATCCATTGACGGTCATCAATGCCTTGCATCAGCAGATCAGAAACAACAGTCTTGCATTTTAACATTTAGAACCTGCCAGTCAAGCAATATGTATCGCATACTGACAGAGACCGCTTATGCCACAGCGCTATTACCTGCGTGGTCTATCAGAAACTCCTGTAACTACCGCCATGTTTAAAGGTTTTTAATGCGCTGAGGCCTTTATGAACCACGCTGTCACTGCCTTTGCCGTCTCAAATCCGACAGGTCTGTTGCACGCGGCCTTTATTTCCGAGAGAACCCATTTGCGTCTTTTTTTCAGTACGCAAATAGTAGCCCTTTCAGGCGCGAGCACCCTGTAAAGGTATGCCTTTCCCTCAGCAACGCGCCCAGTGTATTGAGCGGCACAATTATGCTGTGCCTCCCCTTCGCGCAAAAGCTCCAATGGGCTTTCAACAGGTTCGATGGCATTTGTCCCTTGAAGCGGCGCAGGAGGAAAGAGGTATTGGAATAGACCTTCGCTTTCCACCCTGTTGATCTCCTCGACCATCTGCTCATAAACCTCACTCAGCCTATCTATAGAACTTATGACAATGGACTTTACCGGCTTCATCCGCAAACTCATCTCTTCGACATCCCTCAGTCTGAAGAAGTGTTGCATGGAGGTATCGTTATCACCGATTGCAGACAGCTCCTCTATCAACCTGAACGAAGAAAGAGCCAGGAGCGAGGGTTCGCCGAGTATATGCGCTACGGCCGGCGTGATGCCGGAGAGATGGGCGAGGAGTTTATTTACCTGAGGGCTCTTCATCCCCTTACGCAAGGCCATGAGCATCGGGATGTTAACATCTGATACGGCGATTTTTTTAAAAACGCGCACTGCCGCCTCTGTTGGCGGGAACCCAAGCCATGCCAGGGCATCACGCTGTTTTCTTCCGGCAAGCGATCGCATCTCTGCAATCGGCCTTTTTATAAATCTATTGTAAAAGACCGTATTTGACGCGATGCTGAATGCAAGGGCAGGATTCGAGTTATGCAGTTCGAGCGCGCCAGGGCACCTTGCTATAAGCGAGAGCATCTGCCACTGCCTCTCGGAATAACTGCCTATCGCGTCTATCACATCATCGGGTATCGGCTCGAAGAGCCGGAGGTACGCCTGTGCCTCTCGTTCATCATCTGCGCGGGCCGCAGCAAAAGCCAGCCCGAACTGTCCCTCCGGATCCTTGCATACGCTCAGCCTCGGCCTTTTTCCGGCCTCGGCGGACTCTGCTTTTTTTCCGACAGCCCATCGATACTTCCCTACGTCAAAGATATTCGCCCCCGGCAGGAATATCTGCCACTCTGATGAAACGCGCGGCCTCTCCAGGGCACGCGGTCTGGGCCAGGAGACGATCACAGAGACCTTCTCTGCCGTAAAATTATAGAACCTGCCGTCTTTGAACTCCACGCCAGGCGCTCCATGACTTTCGAACGTCCTTGCCGCTTCTCTTCCTTTTTCCATCAGATGAATATCCTTGATGATGCCGCCTGATTTAGTCAGTCTATAACAGCTTGACGAGCCTGACAGCCATGTAGAACCTGTAACAACCTGCAACGAAGTAAGACCTGCCGCAGTTTTCATAAAAACCGAATAGCGGCCAAGAGAAGCTCTTGAAGCGGCCGCCCGCCACAACAAGACGCCACCCGAATGACCGGAAGGTTACGGCCTTTGCGGAGATCAGTCCCATACCCCGGCCCCCCCTTACGCGAAGTAATGGTTACAGACGAATAGTAACAGTACCGGGTGACGTACATTTGTCACCGCATGGGATAAGAGTGATTTTGTGACGCATTATCAGCCTGACGAGCGGCCAGAGTCCGGGATCTGTTTTGATCTGATGGTCGGCAGAGGATATTGACTATGTGCTAGCGGGACGCTGTGCCGAAAAAAAACCCGTCGTATAAGGTAATCCGACAGGTCGACAGCGATAAAGAAACCCTTCAAACAGATGGGCAGACTGGTCTGCAAGGAAATCTTTACAGGAAAAGGCACCTCGCAGAAAGCAACATTATCTTATGAACCATAGAAAGACCCCGCTGGCACAAGCCAACGGGGTCTTCGCATATAAACCTGTCAATGCGCATCAATATCGCAAACAAGCCCTCTCGATCCGTGAAGTCCGCAAGGCTCAGCCCCGCACCTTACCTTTTTTCAGGTATAGCCCGGCAAGCCCTTTGACCTCTTCCGCGGCCTTCCTTCTCAGTTCAGGCGGAGAGATAATCTCGCAAAAAGGCGCCCAGTTATATGACCACCTCTTTATCTCCTCTGTCCCCTGGAGGCGCACCTTGAACAGGACAGAACCGTCCTTCTTCTCCTCTATCACCTGCTCAGGGTGCCACTTCCTGCGCCTTATCCAGCGGGCGACCTCCTTCGAGAACCTCAAGACCACCTCAACAGGGTCGCCGTATCTCATCATCCTCCAGCCCGGCTTCAGGTAGGAATCAAGGTTGAAATCCGTTGGTATCGAATAATACCTCCCGGTCAGGGTCAGCCCTTTTATGCAGTCGAGGGCGAAGATCCTTATCTCCTGCCTCAGATGACAAAGGGCCACAACGTACCACATCCCTTTGCTGAAGAGCATGCCGTACGGCGCTATCTGTCTTTTCGTCTCATCCTGCTTCTGCATCGACTCATAGATGATCTCCAGCTCGCGCTTCTTATCCATCGCATCGATTATCCCGTTGTACTGCCTCTCTATCCCGTCAAAGCCTTCCATCGGGTCGAGGTCGACCCAGAACTGATGGACCTCCTCTACCCGCTTTGCAAGGCCCCGGGTCTTGACGCCTGTATCCTTACGGGCCTTTTTGAGAAGCGAGGCGAATGCCTTCTCAAAATGCTCGCCTAGCCCATGCGTCATCTGCCTGCCTACGAGGAGGGCTAGCAGCTCGTCCTCTGTAAGATCAAGGTCTCTAAGCGTAAAATCCGCGTCGACAAAGGTATATGTCCCTATCGACTTGTCAAAGGCTATCGCAAACCCCGCGTCCGAAAGGTCGTTTATATCCCTGAATATGTTCCTCTTGGTAGTATCAAAAGACTGCGCTAGTGAATCCGGGGTCAGCCTCTCACGATTATCGAGCTGACGCAGGATGTTCAAAAGCCTGTGGAGCTTTCTGGTCCTCTCTGTGAACCGCTTGGATCTCTTCTCCATTTGACTCCCTTGCGATATGAGGTCACGACGGGTTTCAAGGTCAAACAACCGGATGATTTTATTACAGCCTCCGGTTTATCACAACAATAAACTCAGCGGGATCCGATGACGGTAATGTACCCGCGTACGGCCGGATAAAACAGCAACTTCCTGCGCTCGCATACCTGTTCGGTGACCGATGGCTGTCATCTTGAAATGATATTTTTTGGGATTTATCAGGAGAGATGATATTACGATCTTCGCTGAGGCTGAGGACAGATCCGTGTGGCCGCCATTTAAGAGCGCCTTCATAGGGTAAGTCTATGGAGAGATACGGTTGACTATGGTGATAAGAAAAAGCGAGGGCTGATTATATGATTAAAGAGGGGATTAAAGAGGAATAAAAAGAATAAAAGGAGTGTAAAAATCCCGTATCATTTATCATCCCCACTGCATAAAGAAAGGGGACCCTGTTTAAGGTCCCCTTGTCGATACAAATGCCTGCGCCAGGGCAGGCATTTTAAAATGGCGGAGAGGGGGGGATTCGAACCCCCGGTAGAGTTTTAGCCCTACAACTGATTAGCAGTCAGCTGCCTTCAGCCGCTCGGCCACCTCTCCGTACATGTAAACGCCTCAAAGCGTGGCGTTTGTATTTTGGATGAATATGAAGATATCGTCTTGACTCTGCGGCAACTGCGGCAGGGGGGAAGACCCCTCTGATTTTCAGCATTTATTTGTATCACGCCTTTATGTTATAATCAAGGACGCTTTTCAAGAAACCAAACTTAAATGGTCAGGGGAAGGTCCTATGAGCGAAGATGTGAAGATATGCCCGTCATGCAATGCCGAGTACTACGCGCACATAACGGTCTGCAAAGGGTGCGAATGCGAGCTGATATACCCCTCGCAAAAAGCCTCTCTACAAAAAAAAGCGTCCAACACCGAAGCCGGCCTTGTCTGCGTACTCGAAGGGCCGCCTGACCAGGTCTCGGACCTTGCAAGGGCTTTAAATACCGAAGGGTATGACTGCAAAGTCTTCGCGCCGGGTACAGGCAAGGGGTGTTCTACCAATTACGGCATATTCGTCGAGCAGACCATCGCAAGAGATGCGGTCTTTGCGCTAGAGGCGCTTCAAGACAGGCTCTACCCTGAACTGAAAGAGGCCGCCGAGAGGCTCAGCCAGGGGCTGTGCCCTGCCTGCGGGGCCGCTCTCATGGGCTCAGGCGACGAGTGCCCTGACTGCGGGCTCTTCCTCGGAGAGACCGGCGGAGGCGACTGCGGCGGTTGCGGCGGCCACTGAACGCATTTTAAAGCGAGTCTCAGTCGACAAAGGCCGGCACTTTCTTTTTCCGTGATTTTAAAGCGAGGGACTGGGGCCGGCCCTATCCGCCGGAAACGTCCCTTGCGTTTGACGGTTAAAGCTCACGCCGACTTACTATAAACCATCTACCCGGCATCTGACCATTGACCAGACACCCTACAGAGAGAACCGTACCTAAAAGCGCTTATCTCATCTTCGCGGCCGTCTCGCTCCTGACTCTGGCTGTCTTTGCGCCTGCGGTCGGCAACGAATTCATAAACTGGGATGATTCTGTCTATGCCTTCGCCAACCCCAACCTGCAAAAGATCGACGCCGCGTTTTTCAAGTGGATATTTTTTACCGTCGACCCGGGTATCGGGAACTGGATACCGCTTACGCTACTTACCCATGCAATTGACTTCATGGTATGGGGCACGAACCCCTGGGGCCCGCACCTTTTAAATGTAATAATCCACAGCGCCAACACCTTTCTCGTCGGCCTCGTCGCTTTCAAGCTCGTGCGCCTGGCGCAAACAGGCGCGGATACAGACGTAGCGAGCGCTACAGGTGCGGCTCTTTTTACCGCGCTCGTCTTCGGCATCCATCCTCTCAGAGTAGAGTCGGTTGCCTGGGTCTCCGAAAGAAAAGACCTCCTTTGCGCGCTCTTCTTTCTCTTGAGCGTCAACTCGTATACCTCTTTCGCATCGGCCCGGGCGGGCAGGGTCCGTCACTACGCAGTAGCCCTTATATTCGCGCTCCTGGCGCTTTTAAGCAAGCCCATGGCGGTATCCCTGCCGTTCGTCCTTCTGATAATCGACCTTTACCCTCTTGAAAGGTTCTCCAAAACGGTGCCGGATGCCGGAAAATCTCACTCCGTACTCTCTATATTCTACGAAAAGATACCTTTTTTCGCGCTCTCGGCCCTTGCCTCGCTTGCCGCTCTTTTGGCGCAGTCCTCCAGCAGGGCGATCTCGGATGTAGGCGTCTATCCTGTAGCTACCCGGGTCTGGATGAGCCTTAATGGATATGCGTTCTATCTCTACAAGACCATCTGGCCGACAGACCTTTCAACGTTCTATCCGCACCCTGTCTCCATAAACCCGGCCTCTATAGAGTTCGCGGGATCAGCCGCCCTCTTCATCTTCATCACCATATTGTGCGCTCTTACATTCAAAAAGCAGAAGGCCTTCACAGCTGTCTGGCTCTATTATACGATCACTCTCCTGCCCGTCATCGGCATAGTAAAGGTCGGGGCGCACAGCGTCGCAGACAGGTACACGTACCTCCCTCTCATCGCTCCAGTGCTTCTTGCCGGTATTTTTTTCGGCCGCGCCTTTACTTCACATTCACGGATACGGCGGTCTCTTGGCATCATTTGCGTAGCAACTGTCACGCTTATCCTCGGCTGGCTGACCGTCAATCAGACCGCTATATGGAAGGACTCGATCACATTCTGGTCTCGTGCGATAGACCTCTACCCAGGCGTCTCCCCGCTACCGTACATGAACCGCGCCCTCGCTTACGATGACGCAGGCAGAGGCGAAGAGGCTATAGCAGACTACGACGCGGCGCTCGCGTTAAAGCCTGGTAGCGTGGAGGCGTACAACAACAGGGCGCTTATAAAAGCAGCACAGGGGGCGTACGCCGAGGCCATAGCAGACTATAACAGGGCGATAGAGATCGACCCTTCCTATGCGATTGCCTACAACAACAGGGGGCTTGCCTACAGGTCTATCGGGGATACTGAGAAGGCTATAGAGGACTTAAAAAGGGCGATAGAGATCGACCGGGGGATGACGGCCGCGTATAGAAACCTTGCAGAGGTCTACGCGGAGACAGGCGATATGTTAAAGGCCGCTGAGGCCGCGTCAGGGCAAAGCCGGCCTTAAGCTTAAGACAGACAGGCTACTTCAGGTGCCTGCCGTTCCTGTCGAATATCGGGTACTTCCTGATCCCGAGCCTCTGGAGCTTGAAGTGAAGGGCGGTCGAGAGGACCCCGAGGCCGTAGATAACGCTTCTTTTGAAGTTGATGGAAGAGGCCTCGGTAAAGTACTTCGTAGGACAGCTTATCTCGCCTATGCGAAAGCCGAAGTAAACGACCTGGGCGAGCATCTGATTGTCGAATACGAAGTCGTCGGAATTTTCCATGAGCGGGAGCTTCTCAAGGACCTCCCTGGAAAACGCCCTGTAGCCGGTATGATATTCCGAGAGCTTCTCTTTGAGAAGCAGGTTCTCGGCGAGCGTCAGGAACCTGTTTGAAACGTACTTGTACAAAGGCATCCCGCCCTTCAATGCCCCTGAGCCTATCATCCTTGAGGCGAGTATAGCGTCATACTCGCCAGAGGCTATCATCGAGGCCATTGCGCCTATGAGCTTCGGAGCGTACTGGTAGTCAGGGTGGACCATCACGACTATATCGGCCCCGATGCGCAGGGCCTCTTTGTAGCACGACTTCTGGTTGCCGCCGTAGCCTTTGTTCTTCTCGTGCACGACGATGTTCTTTATGCCGAGCCTTCTGCCTACCTCGACAGTCGAATCCTTGCTGGCGTCGTCTACGAGCACGACATCGTCGACTATGTCGAACGGGATGTCGTTGTAGGTCATAAGAAGCGTCTTTTCCGCATGGTACGCAGGCATGACTACTACTACCTTTTTTCCGTGGATCATAACCGTTCCTTTTTTAGCTGAAGCGTTACATACAGAAAATTATTGCAAATCGATTGTACTAAGTCAAATTAAATTCCTTTAATCAACAGGGGTTTACTCGGTCCCGGATGCAGATAAAATCTTTGACCTCTCATTTTTTTTAGGCAATAATACCGCTATAAAATCCCCCGAGCAAACGGCCCTGCTGATGCCTAACGAAAATCCGGCCTCTCATAAAAACGGACCGATATACGGCTGGTACGTCCTTGCGGCCGCTATCATCTCCGCCGTAGTAACGCTCCTCGTCTATATCCCGGCCCTTGCTAACGGCTTTGTCTCCTTCGACGACTGGGATTACATAACCCAAAACCCTTTCATCAGGCGGCTGGGCTCTGCATTTTTCCAGTCGGTATTCACCCAGCCACATAACTATAACTGGCATCCGCTTACAATGTTATCCTACGGGATAGACTACGCGCTCTGGGGTCTCGACCCGTTCTGGTACCACCTTGAAAACGTCCTCTTCCACTCGGCCAACACCCTGCTTGCCGGGCTCCTTGGCGCAAGACTCGTTAAAAGCTACCTGGACCGCAGAGGAAAAAAGGCCGATCCGATAAACCTGCTTTTTGCGGCCCTTGTAACCGCGCTTCTCTTCGGGCTACACCCGATACACGTCGAATCTGTTGCCTGGATATCCGAGAGGAAGGACGTCCTGTTCACCTTCTTTTTTCTCCTCTCCCTTCTCTCATACTTAAGCTACGCGAGGGCAAGAGAGGCCAAGGTAATTTATTATCTCGCGTCTCTCTTTTTCTTCGGCCTCTCCATAATGAGCAAGCCGATGGCTGTGACCCTGCCGCTGATACTCATTATCATCGACTACTGCCCCCTTGAAAGAAGGGTTGCGCCTATTCGCTCGCTCATCGAAAAGACCCCTTTTTTAGCATTAAGCGCTCTCTCAGGGCTCCTCACAATATGGGCCCAATCTGCCGGAGGAGCTATAACCTCTCTTGAAACGTACCCGTTTTCTATCCGTCTGCTCGTCGCACTACGTGGTTACGCCTTCTACCTCTACAAGCTTATCGTCCCGACCGGGCTCGTCCCGCTTTATCCGTACCCGGAAAATGCCAGCCTATTTGGCTTCGAGTATCTCGGCCCCATCGCTCTTATAATCATCATTACGGCAGTATGCATCGCTACCTTTAGGAGATACCGGTTTCTTTCTGCCGCCTGGGCGTTCTACCTTATAACCCTGCTGCCTGTCATAGGCATCGTGCAGGTAGGCTCACAGAGCGCGGCAGACAGGTACATGTACATCTCCTCAGTCGCGCCGTTTCTCATGCTCGGCATACTCGCGGGATATATTGCATCAAGGCCGCCGTTCAAAAAACGGGCTTACATAGTCGGCGGGGTAACGGTTATATTGGCAACGGTCCTCTCAGTTATGACCGTCAGGCAGATCCGGGTATGGAAAGACCCTGTCACGATGTGGTCACACGTAATAAAGGTCTATCCTGACAGTCACCTTGCCCGCTACAACCTGGGCGGCGTCTATAAAACCTACGGCGAATTCGACAAAGCTATAATCTATTTCACAGAAGCACTTGCCATCAAACCCGGTTTTTCAGAGGCCCTGAACAACAGAGGGGCGGCCTACATAATGACAGGCGATAATCAGAGGGCAGTAGCTGACATCACAAAAGCCATAGATGCCGAGCCGCGTAACGCGGAGGCGCACTACAACCGTGCAATAGCCCTTGAAAACCTGGGCCTGCAAGACGATGCCATAGCCTCTTACAAAGAAGCAGCCGCACTCGGCCTCATCCAAGCGAGAGAAAAGCTCAGTGAGATGGGCATACGCTGACCTGCTTTAAGTATCCGGTTTTTTGATCAGACACATCAGTCTCGGACGAATTTTTTTAAAGTACGGCAGGCTTTCAACTGCGCTCTCAGACGATATCGTGGCCCGAGTACTAATGATAATGGAAAAAGAAATGAAAAGACCCGAAGGGAGACTGCACGCCGGAGCTGACAGGGCCGCTATTTTTGCCGGCCTTATAGCCGCGGCTATCGTCTTTTTCACATACCTGCCGGCGCTGCAAAACGGCTTCGTCAACTGGGATGATCAGGCCTGCGTCTATGAAAACCCGAATATAAGGACGATCGACATCGCGTTTTTCAGATACGCCTTTACGGCGGTAGTCAACAGCAACTGGCACCCTCTGACTGTCATATCCTACGCTATAGATCACTCTGTCTGGGCGCTCGACCCGCTCGGCTATCACCTTACTAACAATATCTTCCACAGCCTTAACGCCTTTCTTGTCGCCGTCATTGCTGTAAAGCTCGTAAGACTTGCCAATCCGGCAGGGTCGATCGGTTCGATCGCATTTTTTACCGGGCTGATCTCAGCCCTTGTCTTCGGGCTCCACCCGCTCAGGGTCGAATCGGTGGCGTGGATAGCGGAGAGAAAGGACGTTTTATCCGGTTTTTTCTTTCTCCTGTCGATCTATTCATATCTCAGGTACGCGGCCTCATCAGGCAGGCGTGCTTACATCTTCTCGCTGATATTTTTCACCCTTGCGCTTTTGTCCAAACCGATGGCAGTGACACTCCCGGTCGTCCTTCTTATACTCGACTACTATCCTCTTTCAAGGCTCGGCAATACAAAAAAAGCCCTTGCCGAAAAAGCGCCTTTCTTCATACTGGCTATAATGCTTTCCGCCATTACGATCTGGGCGCAGGGGGCGGCCGAGGCGATAGCCCCGCTGGACGCATACCCTGCCGGAGTGCGCGTCTATACATCTGTGACAGCCTACGCTTTTTATCTCTATAAGATTATCCTGCCGACAAATCTGGTCGCTTTTTACCCAAGAGAGTTTGCGCCTGAGTTTTTTTCCTTCAAATTCATCGGCTCTCTCGCCCTTCTCATCTGCGTCACCGTCTTTACGCTGGTTAAGGCTGGGAGAAACCGCGCATACCTATGTGCCTGGCTCTTCTATATCGTCACCCTTTTTCCGGTCTCCGGGATCATACAAGTCGGCTCGCAGGCCGCCGCTGACCGGTATACATATATCCCGGCGCTCTCCATCACCATCCTGTTCTCCCTCGGAGTCGTGCTTGTTGCCAGAAGGTTCACAGGGGACAACCCCGGCCGCCTTCTGACAGTTCTGAGCGCGATCCTTGCGATAGTCCTAGGATATCTTACCATCAGGCAGACCGGCGTATGGAAGAATTCAGTTACCCTTTGGTCCCATGAGATACAGGTATATCCTTATGAGGCGCCTATCGGGTACACAAACCTCGGGCTTGCGTACAAGGCGCTAAGCGACCATGAAAAAGCCGTTTTTTACTATGACAAGGCGATTTCTATCGACCCGCTTTATTCTGACGCGTATGTGAACAGAGGGGTCATATACATGGCGCACGGAGACAACAGCGCGGCAGTTGCTGATTTTTCAGAGGCCTTGAAGCTCAACCCGATGAACCTTGAAGCGCTTAACAACCGTGGCGCCGCACATATAAACGCCGGAGATTTTCAAGGCGCGGTAAACGACATAACGGTGGCGATCGAACGAAACCCGGCTAACCCGCTTGTCTCCAGGAGCTACTACAACCGCGGGATGGCATACAGAGGCCTGGGTGACAAGGAAAACTCGATTAAGGACCTAACCTCGGCGATAGGGTCAAACCCTCTCTTCGCGGAGGCTTATAACAGCAGAGGGCTCATACACCTTGCTTCAGGCAGACCGACAGAGGCGGCCGCCGATTTTTTACGATCGATAGAGGTCGCCCCGGCAAACCCCATCCCGTACTTCAATCTCGGTCTCGCCATGCAAAGGCAGGGAAATACGGAAGAAGCCGCGTCTTACTTTAACAAGGCCGCCTCCATGGGGCTTGTTCAGGCGAAGGAGTACATGGAGAGCCAGTCCATCCGGTAGTAGCGATGTATGCAGGCCTTCTATTGTCCTACGGCAGAGCCTATAACCGATCCGCCGTGTCCATGATTCTTAGCCATAACATAGATATGCTCAATAACCGGGTCGAGCTGATGGAATTTTAAGACCTTGTCTATCAGCACCTCGGTCAGGACCGTGCCCTTTGTGACAAGCAGCCTCCCCTTGTTAGTCACGATCGGGCTGGCAAGCACCATCCCATTCCTCATATCCTTGAGCGATATCCTCTCGTAAGCGGCCCTATTATCAGGCGCGAAGACGCAGATCTCGTCTTCGCGCCACTCAGCAAGAAGCTCGATAAACTCATCTACGACCTCAGGATCAAACCTTGTGCCGCTTTCATCCTTGAGCCATTGCACAATCTCGCCAAGCGGCAGCTTCCTTCTCCCGTTTTTCAGCGTGTCATAGCTCTTACAGACCGCCAGTATCCTGGATCCTATGTGAAGCTCCTCTTTTTTCAGGCCGTCCGGATAGCCCCTGCCGTCGAACCTCTCCATCTGGCCCCTTATGATTATCCCGGCCTGCTTCAATGTGTCTATATGCGAGAGCAGGTCTTGAGACAGGACAGGGTTATGCCTGAGCAGCGCCTTTTCATCCTCACTTAGAAAGTCTTCATCCCTTTCAAGCAGGTCCCTTGGTATCCCTATCAGGCCGATGTTATGGAGAAGAGCGGCCGTCTCTATAAGGTCGGCATCCGCCTCGTCGAACTGCATACGAAGCACCATCGCCCTTGACATAGCGCCGATGCGCTTGGAATGGCCTCCTACGTTCTGATCAAAAAGCTCCATAAGGTTTGAGAATATCTTCACGAAAGCAAAGAAGTTCTCCTTTATCTTCCTTGTCTTCTGCTCGACCTTTGACTCAAGGTTTTTGTTGAGGTCGACAAGCTGGGCGTTCTGGCCCTTTATAAGCTCGGTGAGCCTCCTGTTCTCCGCAGTCAGATTGTAGTGCTCGAGGGCCTCCTTTACCGCACTCCTTAATTCGTCGTCGTTCCACGGCTTGGTTATGTACCTGTAGACCTCGCCCTTGTTTATCGCCGACATCACGGCCTTTATGTCCGCGTACCCTGTAAGCATGAACCTGATAGTCTCAGGCGAGGCCTCCTTGACCCTGGATAAGAACTCCACGCCTTCCATGACAGGCATCCTGTGGTCCGAGATGACGATGGAGACCTTGTTTGCCCTTATAAGCTCAAGCCCTTCGGCCCCGCCTTCTGCCGTAAGGATGTTGTAGCCGTCCTTCCTGAAGACCCTTGTCAGCGAGTTCAGGATATTCCTCTCGTCGTCTACCAGTAAAACTGTGTTTTCCATATCAATGCCTCTTCGTTTATTTGCTTCTTTATACAGCCTCTCAGGCCGCTATCCCCTCGCCTCTGGCCGGAAGGGAGACGGTGAAACAGGTCCCTATGCCGGGTTCACTCGATATCTCTATCCTGCCGCCATGCTCGCCTATGATGCCGTATGCTATGGACAGCCCTAAACCCGTGCCCTTGCCTACAGTCTTAGTCGTAAAGAACGGATCGAATATCCTCTTCATCACGTCTTCGGGTATGCCGCACCCTGTATCGCTTATCTCTATCTTCACCTCTTCACCCTCATGATGCGACCTCACACAGATGCTCCCTTTTTCCTCTATCGCCTGAGAGGCGTTGACCAGTATGTTAAGGAAGACCTGGGTCAACTGCTGGGGCCTGCATGATATGAGAGGGATCGCTCCCAGCTCTTTGACTATCTCGGCCTTGTACTTGATCTCATGCCACGCGAGCTTTACCGCGGCCTCGAGGCAGGTGTTGACGTCAGACCTGATCATTTCGGTCTCGGCCGAATGCGAGAACTCTTTTAATCCCTTTACGATCGACTGGATCCTTTGAAGCCCGTCTTTCGATTCCGCGACAAGGTCGGCCGAATCCTTGAGCGTAAAGCTGATATCTGAGGCCTCCCTGAACGCCTCTATCTCCTTTACAAGCCCGGGGAGTTCCTGGGAAAGCCCCTGCCTTACCGCTTCGACCAGCCTTTCGTTCATCGAGTCGAGCTCCCGGACCATATCGATATAGCCGGAAAGCGCGTTGAGATTTGACGAGACAAAGCCGACAGGATTGTTTATCTCGTGGGCAACCCCTGCGGCAAGCTGTCCTATTGAGGCGAGCTTGTCAGCCTGGACGAGCTGGACCCGCATCTTTTCGTTGTCGGCCTCTGCCTTTTTCCTGAGCGTTATATCCCTGTCTATTCCTCTGTACCCGAGGAGAGCGCCGGACTCGTCGAAAAAAGGCTTGCCGCTCGTCTCGAGGATGACGGTCGTCCCGTCCTTCCTGAGATTCGCGTTTATGAGGTTGTTAAACGATCTCTTCCCGGCTATGGCCGGGCCAAACGCCTCTTTGACCCGTCTTGCCTCTTCAGGTGTCATCAGCTCGAAAGGCGTCTTTCCGATTATATCTTCAGGCTCATAACCAAGTATATCCCTTACCCTCGGGCTCGCGTAGGTATAGCGGCAATCGGCGTCTACCTCCCAGACCCAGTCGTTTGTCGTCTCTATGATCCCTCTCAAGCGCCCTTCGCTCCTTGCAAGCTCTAAGGCCCTGCGCTCGTTTTCCTGTAATTCCCAGTTTATTATCCCGATATACTGCTCGTGGACCTTCTCGTTTTCCTTTATGTCGATTAGCATCCAGTTGAGCGATTCAGCGAACCTTCCGAGCTCATCAGGCCTTCCGCTCTCAAAGGTAACGTTACGCTCGCCCTTGTTAAACCTCTCGAAGGTATCCGTCAGAGCGCCAAACCGCCTCGCGATCTCTCTTGTTATGCTGTATATCACAATGATGGCGAGCGCAAGCGCGATGATCGTCATCAACGCGAATAAAAGAATGCCGCTTTTATACGTCTCGTCGATAAACCGGCTTGACCCGCCGATCGCCGCCTTTTTCTCAGCCTCGACAGCCTCGGCATATCCGATTATCTCGTTATATCTCGCCTCCTGCACGCCGAATACCACCCCTGTCGCCGAGATTATCTCCCCTGCCCTAATAGCCGGTATTACGACCGCATCCCTCGTCTCTTTCAATGTGAACCAGAGTTTCTTGAGCCTCTCCAGTCTTTCCTGCGACCCCGCACTATCAGTTTCAAGACCCTGCATCTGCATCTGATTGATGATCCCGCTGACCGTCTCCGCCTGCGCCCCTAACCTTTCGATACGCCCTTCTCTTTTTTCACTTTCCTTCTCGTGCAAAAGAGAGACCGTTCCCAGACGCATCTCCTCTATACCCTGCCTGAGCCTCGCGGCCTGATAAAGTCCGTTAACAGAGCCTTCGTATGCTGTCTCAGCCGAGTCCCGCATCACGTGCATCAGATACGCGGCCGTTCCTATCAACCCCGCGATAAGAGTGATACATACACCCATGACGACAAACGCCTTGGCCCTGAGGCTCATACCTTCGATGAACATGATCTTCATAGTGTGCCTGTCGGCAGAGATACTGTGAAGGCAGTGCCCTTTTCATGCTCACTCGTGACCTTTATCTCGCCGCCATGCTTTTTTACGATATTAAAGACTATCGAGAGCCCAAGGCCGGTCCCCTGGCCTACAGGCTTGGTCGTAAAGAACGGCTCAAATATCCGATCGAGATTCTCCGCGCTTATCCCGCAACCTGTATCGGAAATCTCAAGATAGACCTTTTCATCCTGATGCCAGGTCTTTATCCTGATCTCACCCATGCCTGTAATAGCGTGCCCGGCATTCACTAAGAGATTCAGGATGACCTGGTTTATCTCGCCGGCATTGCAGTTTAACCTGGGGATCGCACCGTATTCCTTTATTACCGTAGCCTTGTACTTCAGCTCGCCCGCGACTATGTTAAGTGTGCTGTCGATACCGGCGTTTATGTCGTAATCGGTAAGCTCTGCCGCGTCGACCCTTGAAAAATCCTTGAGGTCAGCTACTATCGCGCGCACCCTTTGCGCGCCCTCCTGAGATTCCCTGATGACGTTCATAGCGTCTTCCATGATAAAATCGATGTCAGCGGCTTTTTTCAGCTCCATCATCTCTTTTATAACGCCAATTGAATCGGCATGGGGGAGAAGCCTTGACTGGCACTCGGCCATAACGGCGTTCACTTCCTTGAGGTACCCTTCGAGGGTTCCGAGGTTGCTCAAAAGAAACGCCACCGGGTTATTTATCTCATGCGCCACGCCTGCCGCCATCTGCCCGAGAGATGCCATCTTCTCCCTCTGGAGCAGATGCGCCTGTGCGTTTTTAAGCTCAGCGTACGCCTGCTCTAGCTCGGCCGTCCTCTCTTTGACCTTTTTCTCAAGGCCTTTTCTGGCCTCTTCAAGCTCTATCACGATCGCCAGCATCATCCTCAGGTCTCTGGCGACGATTATAATCCCTAAAAACTCTCCTGTAGATGCATCCTTGAGCGCGGAGCCGTTCACGCTTACCGGGATAACAGAGCCGTCTTTCGCGGTATACGCAAGCCTGAAGTCCCGCACAGGCCCCTTGGTGATGATCTCACGCAAAGCTATTATGAAGTGCGTGTCCCTATCGTCAACGACCCTGCCCAGCGGAGCGCCCGTCAACTCTTCAGAGGAGTAGCCGAGCATCAAGAGCGTCGTGCTGTTGGCGTAGGTTATCTCCGCCTCCCGGCCTATGACGATAAGAGACTCGTCCATGCCGCTGACGATATCCATAAAAAGCCCTTGGTCCATACCCGGCATACCGGGCGTAACCGGCACCATTTTTTCCCTATCGCATTTCATATCGCATCTCTTATATGGTATATGGCCTTTATCTTCGTTCCTCAATACAGCCTCAGACCGCCTTTTTCGCCACAGCCCTCGACAGCGCATGCCTGACCATCCTGGCCGCAACCGAGAAATCCTCGGACTTGGCGAATATATCCTCTATCCCTATAGAACGCGCCTCCTCCATCTGCTCCGCGCCTGCGTATGAGGTCACCATGACGACCGGGAGATCAGGGGCAATCTTCCGTATGCATCTGAGCGTTTCGACCCCGTTCATCACCGGCATCAGAAAATCAAGAAAGACGATCTCAGGCGGTTCGGCCTCTATCTGCTCAAGCCCGGCCCTGCCAGAGTCAGCGCACCTGACCTTGAAACCTTTTGCCTTCAGGTAAAAACCCATGGTATCCGAGTAATCCCTCTCATCATCTATAAGAAGCACGCTTATCCTGTCGCTTGTCTTTTCATCCATATCCGCCCCCTGCGCTGGTCTGTCTTTCAATTGGCCGCCTTCCTTACAAAGACCGCGTCCTCAGGCACCATAGGAACCGTAAAAGTGAAGATGGATCCCTTGCCAATGGCGCTCTTTACACGTATCGTCCCCCCGTGTAGCTCCACTATCGCCTTTGTTATGGGAAGACCAAGGCCGGTGCCGCTTATGCCGGTATTCTTACCCCCCTCCACCTGCTCGAACTTCTCGAAGACCCTTGATATATCCTTTTCCTCAATACCGCACCCTGTATCCCTCACCGATATCTCAAGGAGCGTATCTATGCCTGTCTGGAGCGCAGCACCGGTGGATACCGAGACCGTCCCGCCTCCCGGTGTGAACTTGATAGCGTTGCTTATCAGGTTCACAATAACCTGCGTTATCTTGTCCCTGTCCGCGAAGAGCCTCGGCAGGGCGCCCGGAGCGTCTATCGCAAGGGCCACGCCGCGGCTCTCGGCAAGAGGTCTTATCGACGCCAAGACCTCTCTTAAGAGCGGGCCGGTCTCTATCATCTCTTTAGAGAGCCTGAGCCTGCCCGCCTCCAGCTTCGAAAAATCGAGGATGTCGTTTACAAGCCTGTAGAGCCTCTGGGTATTTCTCAAGGCTATCTCGACCATCCGCCTGTGCCCTTCATCAAGAGATTCAGGAAACTCGAGGATATTGGTAAGCGCCTGCTTGGTCGCAACAAGAGGCGTCCTCAACTCATGGGTCACGTTGGCGACAAAGTCTTTTTTCATGCGGTCTATCTCCTTATACCTGGTCATGTCGCTCAGTACGGAGAATAGCCCTACCATCCTGCCTTCTATATCCCGAATCACAGCGTTCGAGGCCCTTATCACGCGTTTGGTCTCATCCTCGCCCCTGACCATGACGTCTTTTACCGCCATCCCTTGCGCGCCGCCTGTTGCCACGGTGACCATCTGCCCTTCTTTCAACCCGTCCCAGACCGGCTTGCCTGATCTTTCCCTGAGAGTAGCGCCTATCACCAGCTCGGCCTCGCTTTCGAGCATCACTACGTTGCCCGCGCCATCGACCGTTATCGCGCTCATCGCGGCGCTCCGCAAAACCCGCTCGGTATTCTCTTTTTCCTGCCTTATCTCCTCTTTTTCGGACTCGAGAACAGCGGTCGCCTCTTTCACCTTATCTTCGACCTCGGAGGCGAACCTTTTGATGACCGACTCAAAGACCTTTTTCCTGTCTGCTTCGTTCTTTACAGCCCTTTCTACTACCATCCTTATCATCGACTCGAAGTTAAGGCCTTCGAGCGCGTCCGGACTGAGGTCGGGTGTAGCCTCTATATCTTTTTTTTCTCCGGTCTTTATGTAGTGGACGGAGTTTATCCTGATATGAGGCCCCCCCTGCCATAAAGGGTCTGTACCCTTTTCGCCAGAACTCAAAAATCCAAGGAGCGCCGTCAGCTCTCCTCTTTCAACGCCATCTGTAAATACTATGCTGTGTATTCCATGCCTTGAAAAGAGACCGCAGACAGGGCCGGCCGCCTCTCCAGGGACCCCGTTGACAATGACTGTGTTATCCAGAGCGCTCATGGTCAGCTCATGACCGTCTTTCAAGAGTCTTGTGACCGTCTCGTGCAAAAGGACTACGGCAGACGCGGTTGCCGGATGAGCGAGCCCATAGAGGCTGACACCCCCTGTTATCTTCGCGAATAGCCTTAAAAAAACCTTTGCATCATCGATAGTCATCATTAGCGGCCTTCACTTAGAGGATAATACGCCTTTCACTCTTTATTATCGACAGACCGGAGTAAATCTTGAAGACAACCTCTTTACGCCGCTAAAACTGCCATGCCAGTCCTCTGAAAAACCCGGGATTACGGCGGTTAAAATATTCAGATCGCTACTAGACTTATTGTTAAAAAAAATACGCGTATATAAATAATATATTGATTTCGATGGGGCAAATTGGTATACTTTATGGCAATCATAACATTTGAGTCCTAGAAGACGTCGCTATCAGTTTTTGGTCGGGTTTATAGAAGATGGCCTTTCTTGCGCGTCACGGCAGAAGACAAAAAGATCCCTCGTGCCGGAGTTTGCGCAGAGCGTTAAACCGATATATACTCTAACCCGACCCTCAAAAAGCACTTCTCAAGAGAGAGCGTGTCCATGAACAGGAAGATACTTGTCGTAGACGACGATAGCTTCATACGGGAGTGCTGCATGGAGCTCCTTACCTCGGCAGGTTACTCCGTTGATATGGCCAAAGACGGCCTCGACGCCATTAAAAGACTCGAGTCCGGCGTCTATGATATGGTCATCTCCGATATCACGATGCCGGAGCTAAACGGCATAGGGCTCTACCTCAAGGTTGAAAAATCTCACCCTTATCTGGCCAACAGATTTCTCTTCATAACAGGCGTCGTCCCAACAGACCCTGAATCCGCCGCAGTCCTTACGCGCAGGCAGGGGTCTGTGCTCGTAAAACCCTTCGAGCCTTCCGCGCTCATCCAGAAGGCCGCCCTTATGACGCTTCTACCGCTTTCCGAGTACTTCCGCACCCCTGGGGTTGACATGAGAAGGCAAAAGAGGATCTCTTGCTTCTCCGAGTGCATCGTATTCCCTAATGGTTCTCCCATAAACGGCATTGAGGCCAAGGCGCTCGACATATCGCCGAACGGCATCTGCGTCAGATACCCGGGGCAACCCCTTGAAATGCTCAGGAAGATCGCCATCCGTTTAAAGGCCCAATCCATTGAAAGGACCGGCATGATAAAATGGTCGAAGGGTTCAAGCGGCTTTGCTACCTCAGGCGTTGAGATAGATGAACCCCTCGAACTGACCGCTATCCATGGGAGCGAACACCGGGCCTGAAGGTCTTTCCCTCATTACAAAACCTCGTTTTTCCCAAACGCGGCCTTTGCGCCGCCCTGACACTGCCGAAAGAGAGATCCATCACGAATAGATGCTCAACTGAAAATTCGAACTGTCGCTTCTCTGCAAGGCTGGCATGATCAGACCCAGGGCCTCTCATTGGATCGGACCCGGCCGGGATAACAGAAGAGCAGATGACGGCAAAGGATGGAGACAAGACGTTAGACATGGAGGCACTGAGGCGGTAAGGATGGACCATGAGGCCTACCCTATAGCAGATACGATCGTATAAAGCGGGTATTATTGCGGATCATGCGGCCCGTAGCTGCAAGAGTGGTAGTAAAGCTTTACAGAGCGCCGGAATCTGTGAACGGGCGAAGGGGTTGAAAGGGTCATCGGTAAAAGTCTGAATGGGTATGATTGGAAAGTATGGGCTTTATCAGCGACTGCAAAAGGCCTGCAAAACACCATGATGGCCAGCCTGGCCATCTGCCATGAACACATCTCTGATATACGAGATGGTCTTGCCTCGCTTCAAGATCACGGCCAACGCCTCTTCGGACGGGTCTTTTGATCTCTCTATTCAGAGCCGGAACGCGTCCCCTCAAACCTGATCCTGCCCGCCTCAAGGCCGAGGCCTTCCAAGAGAGCGCTTCGCTCGCCTCTCATCACCTTAAGCAGTTCGAGACGCGCTACAGGCCCTTCTATCCCTGCGTCCTCGAGCATCTTCATCAGTTCGCCGAACATCTCCCTTCTTGCAAGGCCGGCCGGCGATACATCCCGCCTGTCGGCGCAGACCTCCATGAGCGTTGAGCCGCATGTACAGTTGCGAAAGACCTCTACAAGCGGACGCTCATCTTCGTCTGATGATTCCTTAAGCCCGCTCGCCCCGCCTGCCGCGCGAGTCCTTTCCAGAAAATCATCGGCGGTCTCAAAAACGCTCCCGCAATTTGCGCACCTTTTGGGAAATGAAGAGGCCATTATGAAACTAAGGCCGCTGTATAACTCTTTTAACAGACTGTTGTTCTGCATCATCCTTGACCCAATTTGACCCGGGCGTACTTATTCAGCTATACAGACCCTGTCCCGACCGCCCCTCTTGGCCTTGTACATAGCGTCGTCAGCGGACTTAAGCACCCTTTCGATCGTAACGCCGTGCTCGGGGAATACCGCAACTCCTAACGAAACAGCGATAGAACCTGCCGAGCGCATCCCTTCGTAATCGAGCCTCAGGAGCTTGACATTCTCCCTTATCGCCTCGGCCCTGCCTGTGGTCACATCTATCGTTGCCTCAGGCATTATGATCACGAACTCCTCGCCTCCGTATCTGCAGACAACGTCAGAGTCCCTGCAGTTTTTCCGCAGGAACTTCCCAAGCTCTTTGAGGAGCGCGTCGCCTGCATCGTGGCCGAGCGTGTCGTTAAACCTCTTGAAGTGGTCTATATCGAGCATTATCACGCCGACCTGCGTACCCTTACGGTTGGCAACGTGGACCTCTCTCCTGAAGAACTCCTCCATGTACCTGCGGTTGAAAAGCCCTGTAAGAGGATCATGGATCGACATGCTCCTAAGGGTCTCACGGAGCCTTATGTTCGAAAGAGAAATAGAGACCTGCTCGGCGACAGTATGCGCCAGCTGCTGCCTGTCGTTCATGGCATCTTCAAAATAGGGTGAATCAAAAGGTACCGAGACCCTCAGATGGAAGACACCCATAGTCGTACCATGCGCCACGAGCGGGACGCATATATAAGGGCCGGTCCCTCCGGCGTGCGAGCACCTGAGATCTGTTCCCTCTTTCCTGAAGACGTGCGCCTGGCCGCGCCTCAAGGCCCAGCAGTCATCTACCGTAAGGCTCGCCTCCCCTTGCTCAAGACCGCCCCAGACAGCCGCGCGCTCGAGCATGCCGTTATCAGGGTTAATTATCAGAAGCACGCCGGCATCATCAAGAAAGATCTGGTGCGCCGAGCTTGTGACGACCGCGCAGGCCTCTTCAGTTGTATTACATACCTGATGGAGGCTGTTCATCTGGCTCAACAGCTCTATGTCCCTGTTTTTCTGCTCGAGCGCAGCGGCCCTTATAGAGAGCTCTTCATTGATCTGCTGGATCTCGGAGGTCCTCTCCTCTACGATCGCCTCGAGCATGTTCTTGTGCCTTTGAAGCTCTTCTTCAGCCGTCTTTCTTTTTGTAACGTCGTAGGCAAGGACGACCTCGGCCCTTCTGCCGTCGAAGTCTATCGTATGCGAGGTTATCTCGACGAGTATCAGCGACCCGTCTTTCCTTAAATGGCGCCATACGCCAGCCTCATCAAGCCCCTCGGTAACGTTTGCGACATTTTCAAGGAGCGCCGGCACGTCATCAATAGGCCGTATGTCCTTTATAGTCATCGACAGGAACTCACCCCGGCTGTACCCGTAGACTATGACAGCGGCCTCGTTGACCAGCAGGAACCTGAGTGTCTCAAGGTCGTATATCCACATCGGGTTAGGGTTGCTGTTAAACAGGTGCTTATACTGCTCTTCTGATTCTTCAAGCGCCCTGTGCGTCTGCTCGAGCTCGACAACACGCCTTTCAAGCTCTATCTTGGATGCCTTCAACTCTTCCTCTATCTCAGCCTGCCCATCGATGTACCTTAGCATCGGCCTGAAGAGAAAGAGGTACAGGAGCGGAAAGACAAAGACCGAAAGGAGGGTCGAGTCGACGATAGCCTCGGTGAACCTGCTCATCTCAGGGATAGTGCTTATAAAAAACATGACAAGCGCCTCGGAGAAAAAGATAGAGGCGCCGACTGTCAAGACGAGTTTAAGCGGTTTTGAAAATCTCTTTTTTTGTTCTATCGTCATCTGCCTCTTACCTGTCGCTTCTATATCGATTCTTCCAAGATGGAGCTATTAGTGAGATCAGGCCACAGCTGCCTGCTTGCAATTTTAGACCAGAGCATTTGCGCCTGCACCCCCTCCCGTCAGTCAGGGCAGGCAAGTCTCAAGTAACGGCCTTTCACAATATCCAGGCTGTATGTACCAGACATACAAAAAGGACCTATCTATAATAAAAGCCATGAAAGGGCGTATGGCGCACTCTGAGCGTTAGTATAATCATATATCGACATGATAACCAGTTACTTTAGCCGCCACACCCAAAAAGGCAACGGCCTGCCCGCCTGAGAGCCGGCCTGAAGGCCGAGATGACTGTCAATCAGATCCATCTGATTATAACAGCTTTCAGCCCTGTTGAGCAGACCCGGCCGGCATTGGCCACGGATTTCTGTTGCCAGTATCAATTGTAGTTTTTTCGGAATAAATAAATTGAACTTGGGCGCGTTGAAGATAGGGGTCTCAGCCTGGATGAGAAAAAATGGCGGAGGGCGAGGGACTCGAACCCCCAAGGGCGTTAACCCGCTGGTTTTCAAGACCAGTGACTTACCATTAGCCTAGCCCTCCGTTTTACTGCTACTGCGGAGAAGTTTCGTATCTTATACCTTTTTACGGATGATTTCAAGCCCTCCCGCATAAGGGATCAAGGCCTTGGGGACCCTTACAGACCCGTCAGGGTCCTGATAGTTCTCGATTATCGCCACAAGGGTCCTGCCTACGGCAAGGCCTGAGCCGTTTAACGTATGGACAAACCTGGGCTTTCCGCCCCCCTTCGGCCTGTAGCGTATGTTCGCCCTTCTGGCCTGGAAGTCCTCGAAGTTGCTACAAGAAGATATTTCCCTGTACTTCGACTGGCCTGGGAGCCACACCTCTATATCATAAGTCTTTGCGGAAGAAAAGCCCATATCGCCTGTGCAAAGCGTTATAACGCGGTAGGGAAGCTCAAGCCTCTTTAAGACCTCTTCGGCGTTTACAAGAAGCTTTTCAAGCTCGCCGTACGAGGTCTCGGGGTTTGCGAACTTGACAAGCTCGACCTTGTTGAACTGATGCTGCCTTATAAGCCCCTTTACATCCTTGCCGTAGGAGCCCGCCTCTTTCCTGAAACACGGCGTATAGGCCGCGTAGCATATCGGCAGTCCGTCTTCTTCGAGTATCTCGTCCCTGTGCATGTTCGTCACAGGGACCTCGGCTGTAGGTATCAGGTAATGGTCCCACCCCTCTATCTTGAAGAGGTCGTCGGCGAACTTGGGGAGCTGGCCTGTGCCGCGCATCATATCGCTTTTGACCATGAAAGGAGGCAGGACCTCGGTATATCCATGTTCCCTTGTATGAAGGTCGAGCATGAAGCTTATAAGCGCCCTCTCAAGGAGCGCGCCTGCGCCCTTTAAGAGCGAAAACCGCGCCCCTGAAAGCTTTCCTGCCCGCTCAAAATCTATAATACCTAACGCCTCGCCGAGCTCTGTATGTTCTTTAGGGACAAAATCAAGGGACGGAGCGGTCTTCCACGACCTTACAACAGGGTTGTCAGCTTCGTCCCTGCCTACAGGGACAGAACTGTTCGGGATGTTCGGGACAAGCATCAGCATCGCTTCGAGGGCTGAGTCGCACTCGGCCAATTCAGAATCGAGCGACTTTATGCGCGCAGACTCGTCCTGCATCTCAGCCATGAGCGCGGAGGCGTCTTTCTTATCCCTCTTCAAGCGGCCTATCTCTTCTGATACGGCGTTACGCCGGGCCTTTAGCGTCTCGGCCTCGCCAAGGAGCCTTCTCCTCTTCTCGTCAAGCGCCTTGAAACCGGAGAGGTCTACTGAGCCTGAGCGCGTCTTTAGCCTCTGTTCAGCCTCTTCGAGATTCTCCCTCAGATACTTTATATCGAGCATCCTGTATACATTCTCCGTCAGAGTTTTATAGTCAAGGGACTACGCAGACAAGTCTACTTCTTCCATCTCCGGTACAGGTCGTTCTCTAAGCCGAGCGCGTCGAGGGTCTTTCCGACAACGAAGTCCACCATGTCATCGATAGTCTCAGGGTGCGAATAAAACGCCGGCATCGCCGGAAGTATAACAGCCCCCATCTGCGAGAGCTTGAGCATATTCTCAAGGTGTATGGAGTTAAGCGGCGTCTCCCTCGGGACAAGGACAAGGGTGCGGCGCTCCTTCAGGAAACAATCGGCGCTTCTTTCTATAAGGTTGCCTGAAACGCCGGTTGCGACCCTTGCGAGCGTCCCCATCGAACACGGAGAGATTATCATCGCCTTTTTTACGGATGAGCCGCTGGCAACAGCCGCGCTGATATCATTCGAGGCAAGGTGCGTGAGGTTGGTACAATAATCAGCCTTGAAGTAACCCTTGAGCCCGACTTTAACGCCGACCGAGGCGAGGTCAAGACCAAGCTCTTCCTTCAATATCAGAAAACCGGCAGGGGAGATGATCAGATCGACCTTGTCCCCCCTTTTCAGAAGCTCTTCAACGAGCCTCAAACCGTATCTCGCCCCACTCGCGCCTGTAAGGGCGACAACATAACCCGCCAAGATTGACCGCCTTTGGTTATTCCCTTATCTTAAGCACAACGTAGATATTATTCGTGCCTCTTACTATAAGGAGAAGCACCACTTCCTTCTTATCAGCATCAGTCAGCGCCTTTGCGTAATCCTTGATGGACCTTACCGGCTTGCGGTCTATCTCCCTGATAACGTCCCCGCGCCTCAACCCCTCTTCAGCGGCCGGACTTCCCGGACGGATAGAACTCACATAAACGCCCTCGGCGCCAGCGAGGCCGAGTTTTTTCGCAAGCTCAGGGGTGAGCGGGCCTACGGAGATGCCGAGCCTCTTATCCACCGGCGGCTCTTTATCCGATCCCTGCTTCGCCTCAACAAGCTCTTCATCGATCTTGGTCGATACCTTGAGAGACAGGGTCTTGTCTCTCGTATCTCTTAAGACCCTCACCTCTACTGTCTTGCCCGGAGGTGTGGCCGCTACCGTCCTCGGAAGGTCAGAAAGCTCATCTATCGATCTACCGTCGAAGGATATGATGATATCTCCCGCCTTGAGACCCGCCTGCTCTGCAGGGTCTCCCGGAGTCACGGATGTTATAAGGACGCCCTTTGATTCCTTGAGGCCGAACGATCTGGCAAGCTCAGGCGTAAGCTCCTGTATGCTAACGCCTATCCAGCCCCTTGTTATCCTCCCTTTATCCTTTAACTGCGAGAGGATGTCTTTTACCATGTTTATGGGGGTGGCAAACCCGATGCCCTGCCCGCCGGCTACGATTGCCGTATTAATGCCTACTACCTCGCCGCGCATATTAAAAAGCGGCCCCCCGGAGTTGCCCGGGTTTATCGAGGCATCGGTCTGGATGAAGTTATCATACGGCCCTGCCCCTATGATCCTGCCCTTCTGGCTGACTATCCCGGAGGTGACAGTGCCGCCGAGCCCGAACGGGTTTCCGATGGCAAGCACCCATTCGCCTACCTGCAAGGCCTCGGAGTCGCCAAGAATAGCCGTGGGAAGCTCACCCACCCCTTCTATCTTTATAAGCGCTATGTCGAGCTTCTGGTCCTGACCTATGACCTTCGCCTTGTACTCGCTCTTTTTCTCCGAGAGAGTGACGATGATCTCTGTCGCGTTCTCGATCACATGATAATTCGTGAGTATGTAGCCTTCTTTATTTATGACGAAGCCTGAACCTAGCGACTGCTTCTTCATCTCCTTGTTCGGCTCGTTGAAAAACTTGTTGAAGTCATCGCCGAAAAATTCGTCAAACGGCCCCTTGAACTCCGGAAACGGCACGGCCGGCCTCTCCTTCATCACCTGCGTCGTCGAGATATTGACGACCGTGGGAGACAGCCCCTTCGCAAGCTCCACGAAGTTGGCCGGCGCGCCCGGAATAGAGAGAGAACCGGAGGCGGCGTCCTTCCAGAAGTTCTGCGCGCCTGACTGATTTACAAGATCAAGGCGCGCGGTGAGAAAGACCCCGGCGAGAATAGAGGCAAAAGCCACAATAGTTATGGATTTAAACCCGAAGACCCTCTTTTTTTTCTGTATCATTGGAATACACCCCGAGACTGTATTGATTTTTGCGCCTCTTTCAGCGGTACAAAAACACCTGCGAAAGGACCTTTGCTGTCATTTGTAATCTGCAATAAGGTCAGGCTACGGTCTTTACGTACCAGAGGCGAAGCTCAGCGAGCACGTCATCGACCAGCTTTGACTCCTGATCGGTAAGGTTGCCTTTGGTCTTTACCTTCAAAAGCTCGATGAGGTCTATCGTCTGCCTGGCGACCTCAGGCTCTTTTTCTTTTGTATTTGTGACCGGATTTTCAACGACGCCAAGGTTCATCAGAACGGACGATGACAAAGAAAGGATCAGTGTCGCGAAGTCCATCTTCGGCAGATCCTTTACATTATGACCGGCTGCAACTGCTTTTTCTGTCTCTGACATCCCTGCCCCCTTATATGGCTGCATGAGCCTTATCTGTAATTATGCATGCTTGAGAGCAACGCGGCGCGCGCTATAGATCAGACGGTTTTATGGCAGGCGATTAAAAAATCGCCCGCCTTTACATCCTATCCCGGATACGCCGTCACTCCACCGGCACCCTTACCGCGTTAGAGCTTATCTCTTCGACCTTTGGTACCGTGATCATAAGCACGCCTTCCGTTATTTCCGCTGTTATGCCGCTCTCGTCCACACGGTAAGGCAGGCTGAACGCGCGGTAGAACGTGCCGTAAAAACGCTCCATCCTGTGGTAGTTCTCGTATGGGCGGTTTTTAGCGTGCCTGCGCTCTCCCTTGAGCGTAATAGTGCTCTCCTTGACCTCGACCTGGATGTCTTTTATATCGACCCCGGGGAGTTCCGCCTTCAAGACCACCTTGTCTTCGGTCTCATAGATATCGACCGGAGGGAACCAGGCGGTGCCTGCTATCGGACACCCCTTGTACTTGATCAAGGCCTCATCGAAGATACGGCCCATCCTTTCCTGCAGAAGAAGTATATCCTTTAACGGGTCCCACTTCTTTATGCCCATGGCAATCCCCCCTTCAAGGCGATCATTCAATTTATTTTATAACAGCCCCTTTGTCAAGGACGACAGGGCCTTGCGCCTACCCTGCTTCCGCCACGCGCCTTGTAAAAGTCAGCTTCGAGTCGACGTAGTCTGCCACTACCGTATCAGAAGATCCGAACTCGCCGTCAAGGACCTTCATGGCAAGGGTATCATAGATCTCCTTTTGTATTAGCCTTTTAAGAGACCTTGCGCCGTATACAGGGTCGTATCCCGCATCAGCGAGATGCCTTCTCGCCTCAAGAGTAAGCTCAAAGGTGATAGACCTCTCTTTCAGAAGCCTTCTTAAACGCTCGACCTGTATATCTACTATCGTCTCCATCTGCTCCCTTCCGAGCGGATGGAATATGATAATATCATCGAGCCTGTTTAAGAACTCGGGCTTGAATGTCGCCCTCAGAGCCTCCATGACCCGCGCCCTTATCTCCTCATACTCTCTTTCGCCAAGCTCGGTTATGAACTGGCTCCCGGTATTTGACGTCATTATTATAACCGAGTTCTTAAAGTCCACTGTCCTGCCGTGGCCGTCCGTGAGCCTGCCGTCATCGAGTATCTGAAGGAGTATGTTAAAAACGTCAGGGTGCGCCTTTTCTATCTCATCGAAGAGAAGGACTGAATAGGGCCTGCGCCTGACCGCCTCGGTCAGGTATCCGCCCTCCTCGTAGCCTACATACCCGGGGGGCGCTCCTATGAGACGCGCTACAGAGTGCTTCTCCATGAACTCGCTCATGTCTATCCTCACCATAGACTTTTCATCATCGAAGAGGAACTCGGCTAAGGCCCTTGCGGTCTCTGTCTTTCCGACCCCTGTCGGGCCGAGGAATATAAAAGAACCTATCGGCCTGTTGGCATCCTGAAGCCCTGCCCTTGCCCTTCTTACCGCGCTCGCCACAGCCTTTAAGGCCGCATCCTGGCCTACCACACGCCTTCTGAGCCCTTCTTCCATCTTAAGGAGCTTCTCCCTCTCGCCTTCAAGCATCCTGGCAACAGGCACCCCGGTCCACCTCGAAACGATTGAAGCGATATCCTCGCTATCTACCTCTTCCTTGAGCATCCGCTTTCCGCCTTGCAGTTCGCCAAGCGTCCTGCTGTCAGCCTCGAACGTCCTTCCAAGCTCAGTTAGCCTGCCATACTTGAGTTCAGCGGCCCTGGCAAGGTCTCCCTGCCTCTCTGCCTGGGCTGAGAGGAGCTTGACCGCTTCTATCTCTTTTTTCGTCTCCCGTATCCTGCCTATTATCTCTTTTTCGCGGACCCAGTGCTCCTTTAGTACCGCGCTCTCACAGCGAAGCGCGCCAAGCTCGCCCTCGATCTTTTCAAGCCTTTCTATAGAGGACCTGTCGGTCTCTTTCAAGAGCGACTGCTTTTCGATCTCAAACTGAACAGCCCTTCTCTCAAGCTGGTCTATCTCGGTAGGCATGCTGTCTATCTCTATCCTGAGGCTCGAGGCCGCCTCGTCCATGAGGTCTATCGCCTTATCCGGCAGAAACCTGTCTGTTATGTACCTGTTAGAAAGCGTTGCGGCGGCTATTATCGCCCCATCGTTTATCCTGACACCGTGGTGGACCTCGTACCTCTCTTTAAGGCCGCGCAGGATGGATATAGCATCCTCGACTGTAGGCTCCTTGACCAGCACCGGCTGGAACCTTCTCTCAAGGGCCGCATCCTTTTCGATGTGTTTTCTGTACTCATCAAGCGTCGTCGCCCCTACGCATCTCAACTCCCCTCTGGCAAGGGCGGGTTTGAGCATGTTAGAGGCGTCCATCGCCCCCTCGGCGGCCCCAGCGCCTACAAGCGTATGGAGCTCGTCTATGAAAAGTATCATCTCCCCTTCGGACTCTGTTATCTCCTTGAGAAGGGCCTTTAATCTGTCCTCGAACTCCCCCCTGTACTTTGTCCCTGCTATAAGGGAACCGAGATCGAGCGCCAGAAGCCTCTTGTTCTTGAGCGTTTCAGGTACGTCGCCTGCGACTATCCTCTGGGCAAGCCCCTCGGCTATAGCCGTTTTCCCGACGCCTGCCTCGCCGATGAGCACCGGGTTGTTCTTCGTCCTTCTGGATAAAACCTGCACTACCCTTCTGATCTCCTCGTCCCTGCCTATCACAGGGTCAAGCCTGCCTGAGCGCGCCGCTTCGACGAGGTCTCTGGTGTACTTTGCGGTTGCCTGATACTTCTCCTCAGGCATCTGGTCCGTCACCCTGTGAGAGCCACGTATCGAGACAAGCGCCTTTAATATCGTATCCCTTGATATGCCCTGAGAGCCGAGAATACCTGCGGCCGTGCCCCCCTTTTCAGCGGACAGGGCAAGGAGGATGTGCTCGACCGAGGTGAACTCATCCTTCATATCCCTCGCCTCTTTCTGTGATCCGTCGAGCACCGCCTTGAGCCTCTGGGAGAGATACGCTGCCCCTGCGCCGCCGTAGACCCTGTGGAGCTTTTTAAGACCGGCATCTATCTGGGTTATTATCAGCCTTGAATTGGCCCCTGCCCTCTTGAGCACCTCTCCGGCAAAACCGCCCTCCTGCTCGATGATCGCCTTCAAGAGGTGTTCCGGCAAGACCTCCTGCTGGTCCGCGGCCTCAGCGTTTTTCTGGGCCTCCTGCAGGGCTTCTTGCGCCTTTATCGTAAACCTGTCGAGTCTCATGGAAGTCTCCTTGAGGGCGGTCGTTTTTATCTCTGCCCGCGTACCTCTAATCTATGGCCTGTATCCGGGTTTTGTCAAGGCGCCCACCCCTTCGTCTATTGCCTTTTGCGGTCAGATAATATATAAAAATATGATGATAGAAAGGATACTGGGGCTAACTGAAGCCGAAGGCGCCAAAGCACTTTGCCTGAAAGGGTTTAAAGACGGATTGCTCGCTATAAAAAACCTCAGGCTGCTCTATCTCACCCCGCTTGCCGGTCTCCTTGATCACCTGATAGAGTGCGTTGTCGCTTCCCCGTCGCCGGACGCGGCGCTTAATAACATAGAATCTATCATCAAGGATATACCGGTCGACCTCCTGGAGCGGACCGCAACACCTGTTGTCGTTGAACAGATCTCCAGGATAGCAGGCTCTTCAGCCTTCCTCTCATCTATCATATCGAGAAACCCGGCGCACTACAAATGGCTCTTTGACGGTGGCGGGCTCCTGGAGGTAAAAGACGCCATCATCTTCAGGGCGGAGCTTGCCGATGCATTCAGACCGGTAGCCACCCCTGAAGACGCGACAAGGGCCCTCAGGCTATACAAGCAGAAAGAATTCCTTAGGATAGGCTCAAAAGATCTTCTCAGGCTTGCCGATGTCATAGAGGTGACCAGAGAGCTTTCAGACCTTGCAAGCGCGTCCCTTGATATCGCCTGCGAGTTCTCCCTTGAGAATCTCAGGAAGGCTCACGGCGCGCCGATATGCACGGGAGAGACGGGGGTCATCAAAGAGGCCAAGTTCACCGTTATAGGCCTTGGCAAGCTCGGAGGCAGGGAGCTTAACTTCTCGTCAGACATAGATATACTCTACATATACTCAAGCGACGGCGGCGAGACCACGGGAGTCGAGGGAACAGACGGCTCATCCATCGGCCTTCATGCTTTTTTCGTTAAAGTCTCGCAGATGGTCACAAGGCTCATATCAGGCGTCACCGAGGACGGTTTCGTATTCAGGGTCGACCTTGATCTGAGGCCCGAGGGCAGGAGCGGAAACATAGCCAACTCCATTGAGAGCGCCGAGGCCTACTACGAATCATGGGGCGCGCCGTGGGAGAGGGCCGCGCTGATAAAGGCGCGTCCTGTAGCAGGGTCTATCGAGCTCGGCAAGATGTTCGTTGAGATGGTCAAGCCGTTCGTCTTCAGGAGATATATCGACTTCACCGCCATCGAAGAGATAAAGTCGATGAAGGAGCAGATAGACTTAAGCCTGCTAAGGAGAAGCCCGGACACGATAGACGTGAAGCTCGGGCCAGGCGGCATAAGAGAGGTAGAGTTTTTCTGCCAGGCTCTACAGCTCATACACGGCGGCAAGAACGCTGACATAAGAGAACGCCATACGCTGAGGGCCCTTGAAAAACTGAAGGCAAAGGGGCTGGTAAAGGCGGACGAGGCCTCAAGGCTCGCCGACGGGTATATCTTTTTGAGGAACCTCGAGCACAGGATCCAGATCGTAGACGGGAGGCAATCACAGGCGATCCCGGCAAAAGAAGAGGAGCTTGAAAGGCTCGCTAGGATGATGGGTTTTTCAGACTCCCCGGACTCCGGCGGCAGGAAGGCCTCTGAGTTTTTCCGGGAGGAGTACAAAAAGAAGACCTCTGCCATACACGAGATATACAGATCTCTTTTCTACAAATCAGAAGACGAGGCAGGCACGGTATCTAACGACGTGATGATCCTCTTTTCGCCGGAGATGACTGAAGAAGAGACGGTAGAAAGACTTACTGCCCTCGGGTTCAAGAACGCGTCTGGTGCGTATGCAAGCCTCGATCATATCAGGTCCGGACCGTCATTCACGCGGCTCGGGCCTAAGACCCAGATGCTTATAGCCAAGCTCTCCCCGGTATTTTTAGAGGCCGCTGTAAAGTCCCCTGACCCGGACCGCACACTCACCTACATCGAGAGGTTCCTGTTGTCGATCGGCGGCAGGACCGCGTTCTACTCGCTCCTGACCGAGAACCCTCGGGTGATAAACGAGCTTGTAAAGCTCTTTTCAACGTCCGTCTTTCTCTCCAACACACTTCTTGAGAGGCCTGAAGGCCTTGATATGCTCCTTTCAAAGGAACTGGCGCTCGCCTACAGGACGCGGACCGAGATGTTCGATGAGGTATTCGGGGCGATAAAGGCCCATGCCGACTACGAAGAAAAACTAGACGCGCTGAGAAAGGTGCGCAACCAGGAGATATTCAGGATAGGTACGAACGACATACTCGGCACGCTGCCTTCGCGCATAATATGTACCCAGATCACATTTCTTGCGGAGGCCTGCCTCGAAGCTGCTCTGGCGCTCGCAAATGAAGAGCTCTCAATCCGTTTCGGCGCGCCCCAGGGCGGGAGGTTCGCTATACTCGGCCTCGGCAAACTCGGAGCGAAAGAGCTGACCTACGGCTCTGACCTCGACATCATATTCGTCTATGACGACCCTGACGAGGGCACGACAACAGGCCCGAAGGTGATAACAAATACCGAATACTACATAAAACTCGGCCAGAGGATCATAAGCATACTGACGCTCCGGACGAAGGAAGGGATCGTCTTCAATGTTGACGCGAGGCTCAGGCCTTCTGGAAACGCAGGGGTGCTTGTGGTTTCACGCAATGCATTCGCAGACTACCACAGAGGCTCGACACAGGTATGGGAGCGCCAGGCGTTTACAAAGACGCGCATGGCGGCCGGCGACCATTCGCTTGGCAGGGATGTTGTCGAAGAGCTCTCTATGATAGTATATGCGAGGCCCTTAACGCCTGCTGATATCGATGAGATGCTCAGGATCCGTTCGCGCATGGAGGTTGAAATTGCCAGAGAAGGGACCGACAGGTATAATATCAAGAGCGGCAAAGGCGCGGTTGTAGACATAGAATTCCTTACGCAGGCCCTGCAGCTCTACTCCGGAGCTGATAGGAGCGTCAGGACGCCGTATACGCCCAAGGCGCTTAAAAGGCTCTGTTCGGGCGGGCTTTTGGCTCTCGAAGACTACAATTTCCTAAAAGAGGCGTACTCGTTCTACAGGCTTATTGAGCAGAGGCTTCGCGTCATCCACGACAGGCCTGAGGGGAACATCACCCGGCGCTCTGAAGAGCTTTCTACGCTTGCGACGCTCTCAGGCTACGACAACGCTGAACAGCTCTGGGCGAAGTGCACCCAATACCGCGAAAAGACACGTGAGATATACATCAGGATACTTGAAGGACTCAAAAAAACAGATAGGGACACCAGATAAAAGGGGGCCGGTTGAAGGAGAAACAAGGGAATATCGCCAGGGTCGGGCTGCCTAAACTGCTATACAGCATATTCGAGAAGGCCGACAGGTTTGCAATACTCGACATAATACGGGAGCCGGTTAAAAAAAGGTTCTACTTCGTTGACGGCATCCCGGTGGCCGCCACCTCAAATATACTCAACGAGGTCCTCGGGAGACTCCTCATACAAGAGGGGATCATAACCCAGAGACAGTACGAGAGGTCGTTGGAAGTCGTCCTCCATGAAAAAAAGAGGCATGGAGAGGTGCTTATATCCATGCGCCTCCTTACCCAGGACCAGCTCGATTCATTCCTGGCTCTACAGCTCAAAAGAAGGCTTCTCAGGATATTTAGCTGGAACGACGGGACATATCGCTACATCAAGGCCGACTCCGTCCCTGCAGGGCTCAGCCGGTTTCCGCTCCATCCTGCCGGACTCATACTCGAAGGCATCAGCGTAGGTTTCTACCCTGAACTAAGCCTGCGCTCGGACCTTAAACCATGGTCGGATAGGGTCATGAAGCCTTCCGCTTCTGTCGGCGGCCAGCGGTGTACCCTTGACGACTTTGGCTTAAACCTCCAGGAAAAGAGGTTCTTCGAGTCATTTGACGGTCAAAAGACGCTGAAAGACGTCCTCGACTCATCGGACCTTCTAAGACAAAGGGCGCTTTCTCTCGCTTTGAGCTTCATTATAACCGGGTCACTCAAGGCCGAGGGCGTAGCTCCTGAGACTATAGAGCTGGAAGAGACGACCGAGACCAGAACAGCCGAGACCGGAGGCGACACTCGGCTTTCAGCCGAGCTTATGTTCATCAAGGCCAAGAGCTCGCTTGCAGAAGGCTCTTACAAAGACGCTATTAAAACGCTCCAGCAGATAACCGACCTGAACCCGACCGAAGGCGAGTACTGGGCGCACCTCGGATGGGCCGTATACAAAGACGACCCTTCGAAGCTCAAGGAGGCCGAACAACTTATAAAAGACTCGATAGACCTCAACAACGAGCTTGACAGCGCGTGGTACTTCCTGGGCAGGATATTCATCGAGGCAGATGATCTGACATGGGCGCAAAAGGCGCTTGGCACGGCCCTTGCCAAGAACCCTTGGATGACCGAGGCGCTCTACGAACTTAAAAGACTTGAGCTGAGAAGAAAAACGCCGAAAGCAAACCGGCAATACAAAGAGAGCCTTGACATCCTCGGCTTCAAGGACGACCCTTTCGAGGAGGTCCCTGACAACAGGTTTCTGACGCTGCCGGCCTCGCGCACAGACCTCCTTGAAAAGATCCTCAAGGACATCAGGGCGCAGACAGAACCTATCCTTGTCACCGGGCCGGACAGCTCGGGAAAGACTACCTTCGCCCTTGAGATAATCAGATCGCTTGCGAATGATAAGGCGCTCGTCTGCTACATAAACGAGCCGCCTGAAAAAGAGCTCCTGCTCGTAAGGGAGATAAACGCAGAGTTCGGTGTGCAGACAGAGTCGGCAACGACCAAAGAGCTTCTCTTATCGCTGGGTATGCGCGTCACACAAAACAGGATCCAAGGCGGCCGCGCCCTCATAATAATCGATAACGCGGAGCGTCTGAACACGGGTTGCCTCAAGCTGATACAGTACCTCTCCAGGATACGGAGCATCCAACTCCTCCTTGTGGCAGGCCCGGCACTCTCCGAGCGCCTTCTGAACCCTGATTTTGCCGAACTTGACGCGAAGATCCTCGCTCGCCATATACTGGAACCCCTTGACCAGCAAGAATCCCGCGCATATATAGAAAGACGTCTTCGCGCGGCGCTTGGCGAAACCCCTCCGGAAGGTTTTTTTCTCCTTGCCGAGCAGGCGGTCGAAAAGATTTATGAAGCCTCAGGCGGGCTCCCGGGCAGGATAAATGAAAACGCCGTGGACCTTATAATATCCAAGGCAACTGAGACCCTACATAATGGCCTGCCTGGCCTACATGAAGAAAAAAACGTACCTCTGGAGACGACAGGCGTCGAAACTCCCCCGCAGGTATCTGTTGATA
>JBBTBW010000003.1:45070-294503 GCA_038043525.1 Deltaproteobacteria bacterium
CGTTTGAAAGACCATCCGTGACGCCTGCACCTCCTTTAGCAGAGGCTCCTTTCGAAACGTTTGAGACCGAAAGGACTGCCCCGACGACTGCCGGACAAGATGCAACGTACACGTTTGAGACGACAGACGCCGAAGCTCCTCCGCAGATACCTGTTGATACGTTTGAAAGACCATCCGTGACGCCTGCACCTCCTTTAGCAGAGGCTCCTTTCGAGACGTTTGAGACGACAGGCGCCCAAGCGCCACCTGAAGGCACGCTCGAAGGACCTGCTGAGGCCTCTCTCCCTCCATCAGCAGAGGCGGCCCCAGATGAGCCGTTCATATCTTTCGAGACCGAAGCGCCCGGCCCGGAAACAGCCGCGCCTCTCCATGAAAAGAAAACCGCCGCTGTTGATAGACAGACTTCGTCTTCAGACGCTAAAGAGGGCCAGAGCGCACCGGGGCCTGCCTATAAGCATACCGACGCATACGCTTCATCCCCACAGAAGAAAGAAGAGGCAACGGTCCCGGCAAAAAAAGGTCTTAAGCGGGTCTTTTTCTGGGTAATCGTCATGCTCATACTCGGACTGATAATAGGAGCTATTATCGGCGTATTTATATTCGGCTACAGTTGGCCTCCGGTAACAGGGATATCTTCTAGCAACGCGCCAAACGTGTCGGCAACGCCGGGGCAGTCCATTTCAACCCCTCCATCATCGATAAGCGTGACCGCGCCGACAGACGGCTCCGCTCCTATGTAGCGTATGCTATAATGTTATCAAGACCGGTTAGCAGGGCCTTTTCGGATAATGATATTATTTTGGAGGATAGAACCTGATGCCGCCAGAGAAACAGACTTTTTTCGACGAGATACTCTATACGCTTGAGCAAGCCAACAGGCACCTCAACCTGCCTCCTGCCATTTACGAACGCCTCCGTAGGCCTCGCAGGTCCCTGATCGTCTCGCTCCCTGTCCAGATGGACGATTCGACAGTCAGGTATTTTACCGGCTACCGGGTGCAGTACGACTTCGCAAGGGGGCCTGCCAAGGGCGGGGTCCGCTACCACCCTAGAGTCAACCTCGACGAGGTGACCGCGCTTGCGGCGCTCATGACATGGAAGTGCGCGGTAGTAGACATCCCATTCGGAGGCGCGAAAGGCGGCGTCGATTGCGATACCACCACCATGAGCAGGGACGAGATAAAAAGGCTCACCCGCAGATATACTTACGAGATAGGCATACTCATCGGGCCTGAAATCGATATCCCGGCCCCCGATATGTATACTGACGAACAGGTGATGGCCTGGATGATGGACACGTACTCCATGATGAAAGGGTACGCTGTCCCCGGGGTCGTCACAGGAAAGCCGGTATGCATCGGAGGGTCTCTAGGGAGGAACAAGGCGACGAGCGCCGGACTTGTAACGACCGTGATGGAGGCGCTCAAGTACCTCGGCATCGCGCCAAACGGGCTGAGCGTTACAGTCCTCGGCTTCGGAAAGGTCGGTTACCACGCCGCCAAGATACTCTATGATATGGGCATAAAAGTCATCGGGGTCGCGGATTCCAAGGGCGCGCTTTACAACCCTCAAGGGATCGACATAGACGCCGCGTTCGCGCACAAGACTGAGCATGGCAGGTTAGGCGGTTACAACGGCGCGCAGGAGATGAGCATAGACGAACTCCTATCTGTGGAGAGCGACGTTCTTATACCTGCCGCGCTTGAAGGCCAGATACACGCCGGCAATGTCGGCTCTATAAAGACAAAGATACTCGCCGAAGGGGCGAACAACCCGGTCACTAACGAGGCAGACTCCGTGCTTCGCAAAAAAGGCGTCTTTGTGATCCCCGGCATACTTGCCAACGCCGGAGGCGTCGTTGTCTCGTACTTCGAATGGGTGCAAGACCTGCAGAGGTTCTTCTGGACCGAAAAGGAGATCAACGACAGGCTCGACTCGATCATGATAAAAGCGTTCAAGGAAGTGCTGACAGTCTCTATCGACCGCGCAGTTGATATGCGCACTGCGGCCATGATAGTGGCTGTAAAACGAGTCGCAGAGGCTGTGATGGTGCGAGGGCTTTATCCGTAGCCACAGGGGCGGCCTGGCCGATACGTCTGGCATTTGACAAGCGTCCCGATAGAGTGGCTCAGGGGGCCGACAAAGCCCCTTAAAAGGCCCTTCGGCCGCCCTCCCCTATCCCTTCAAAGGTATGCGTAAGAGCGCGACCTAACCTTATAGGCAACCTAACCTACTAATATCATTAACAAATATATTTCAAGACAAAACCCTTGAAATTAGCCTTTCACTCTGGTAGAGTTGACCTCTACTTCTACTCCTTAGTTATCAACACCTGTTAACAAGTCTGTGTATAACCTGTGGCTGATGCGGGCCGGAAGGACGCTTATTTTCAAAAACAACCCGCAGACATAGCCGCTCATCATATCGATCGGGAATTTCTTTTCTCACAAGTGACTATGAACCCTGAAGCTATCTGGAAAAAATGCCTTGACGGTGTTGCCCCGCATGTAAGCGAGCAACACTTCTCCACGTGGTTCAAGCCTATCAGGGTCGCGGCAGGTGAAGCGAACCGGCTGGAGCTGGAAGTCCCCAACAGGTTTTTTCTCGAATGGATCAAAGAGCACTATCTTGTCCTCATACTCGAGGTCTTGAGAAAAGAGGCACGCAAGGAGATATCCATTTCCTGGAGGCTCAGCGAGGACGCTCAGGAAGAGGGCGGCGCTCAAAGCCCGTCTCCAAAAAAGAGTCTGCCTAAAGAACCGGCAAAGGAACCAAAGGGACAGAAAAATACCGGATTGAACCTCAATCCAAAATATACTTTCGATAACTTCGTCGTCGGCAAGGCAAATGAATTCGCGCATGCCGCGTGCTTTGCCTCAGCCAACAACATCGGCATCAAGTACAATCCTCTTTTCATATACGGATGCGTCGGCCTCGGCAAGACCCATCTCCTCCAGGCCATCGGCCACAGGGCCCTTGCTGAAAACCCTTCGGCAAAGGTCTGCTATTATACCTCTGAGCGTTTCATGAACGAGTTCATCAACTATGTAAGCAAGAAGAACATGTCCGACTTCAGGGGAAAGTTCAGGAACGTCGACGTCTTGTTGATAGACGACATACAGTTCTGGGCCGGCAAGGAAAGGACCCAGGAAGAGTTCTTCCATACATTCAACGCGCTTTACGAGAACCATAAACAGATAGTCGTCACCAGCGATAAGTTCCCGAAAGACATCGCCGGACTCGAAGAGAGGCTCCGATCCAGATTTGAATGGGGTCTCGTTGCCGACATACAGCCGCCGGATACAGAGACAAAGATCGCGATATTAAAGAAAAAGGCGAAGTCTGAAGGTATAAAGATCCCTGATGACGTTGCCGGATGGCTGGCCACTGTATCGACCTCCAATATAAGGGAGCTTGAAGGGTTTTTAAACAGGATAATCGCCGTATCAAGCCTGACTAATCAGGAGATAACCCTTGCTATGAGCAAGGAGGCGCTTAAAAACCTCCTTAAGGAAAAAGAAGAGAAGATCCTTACTATAGATGAGGTACAAAAGGCTGTCGCGCTCTTTTATAATATAAAATTCTCAGATCTCCGTTCAAAGAGAAGGCACAGGAACATCGCCCTTCCAAGACAGGTTGCTATGTTTATCTCAAGAGAGTACGGCAAATTTTCGTATCCTGAAATAGGCTCATCGTTCGGCGGAAAAGACCATTCCACCGCGATACATGCGTGCAAAAAGATCGAGAAGGAACTTAAGGAAAGCCCGGAGATAAAAAGCGCGGTAAAGGCGTTGAAACAAAATCTCGGGATAGTCTGATTTTTTTGCGGTATAAATATGTTGAAAAGCTGTTGGCTGGTGTTGATATAGTGTTGGGGGTTTAGCGCAAGCACAGCTGTTTAGCCCCCTGACCTGTGAAGTGTTGATAGACGCACCTTTTTTACCAACACGCATGAGACCGTATAATATGAGCAGTGCTCAGGGCTTGCGTCTTTATAAACATATCAACACGCCCTACTGCTAATACTTCTAAGTTTAAATATTTTATCAGAGGAGAGAGACTGGATGAAGTTTACAATCGACAAACCGGTTTTCATCAAGGTGCTCCAGAAGGTACAGGGCATTGTTGAAAAAAGAAATACGATGCCTATCCTTGCAAACGTTCTCCTTGATGCCTCCAAAGGCAGGATAAACGTCATGGCTACCGACCTAGACGTATTTATAAAAGATTCGGCGCAGGCAAACGTCACGGAAGAAGGGTCGATGACGGTAAACGCCAGAAAAATATTTGAAATAGTAAAAGAACTGCCTGGCGATCAGATTGATGTGACCTCAGGCAAAGATGATAAGATAACTATAAAGGCAGGAAAGGCCCGTTTTTCAGTAATGGGTCTGCCTTCTAAGGATTTTCCGGCATTTCCGGCTACTGATGAATCGAAGTTCGAACCTATCCGCAGTGATGATCTGCGGGAGATGATAGATAAGACCGTATTTGCCGTCTCAACAGATGAGACAAGGTATAATATTAACGGTTTCCTTCTGGAAAAAGAAGAGTCCACGATAAGGATGGTGGCTACAGACGGACACAGACTGGCGCTTATAGAAAAAGCCGATTCCATGGCAGTAGAGAAAAAATCAAGCGTCCTTCTTCCGCGCAAAGGCGTCCTTGAGATGAGAAAGGTCCTTGATGAAAAAGAAGGAGAGTTTTTCCTCGCGGTCCTGCCTAAAAGTGCTGTTATGAAAAAAGATACGACGGTAATTTCCATCAGGCTCCTTGAAGGAGAATTTCCTGATTATAAAAAGGTCATACCAAAGGATAACACTAACGAAGCGTCAGCTGACAGGACCACACTCCTCGCATCTTTAAAAAGGGTATCTATCCTTTCAACAGATAAGATCAAAGGGGTTAAATTCAGTTTTTCAACCAATAAGTTGACTTTATCGACTTCGAGTCCTGATCTTGGAGACGCGACAGAAGATGTTGAGATAAAGTACGATAGCGCAGACGTCGAGATAGCCTTTAACGCCAGATACCTGATGGACATGCTCGAAGCCTTGACAGACGAGAGCGTGACTATAACGCTTAAAGACGCTCTTTCTCCCGGGATAGTAAGGCCGCTTGGCATAAAGGACTATACTTACATAATAATGCCGATGAGGCTCTGATCCCACAACCTATAAAACACTTGACATAAAGGCTTTTTTTATGTTTAATAACCCATTACGTTTATGTTGTGTAAATTTCAAAGAGAGGATTTGACATGAAAAGAACATATCAGCCGAGCAACCTGAAGAGGTTAAGGACCCACGGTTTTCTTGAAAGAATGGCTACCAAGGGCGGCAGGGCCGTTATAAACAGAAGAAGGGCCAAGGGCAGAAAGCACCTTTCAGTCACGATCAGCACGAACAAGTAACAGGCTCAATTGACCCTCTTGGGCATATCGACTGAAGGTAAAGACAGCTCTCAGGTTGAAAGAGGCCTTTCTTTTAAGAAGAGCGAGAGGATTCTGAGCCCTCTTGATTTTACAAGGGCCAGAAAGTCCGGCAGAAGGATCCATACCAGAAGCCTCACGCTTTTTGTAGCTACTAACGGCCTGGGGCTCAGAAGAATAGGTCTGGCTGTCAGCTCTAAAGTAGCCGACTCGGTCGGTAGAAACAGGGTAAAGCGTCTGATAAGAGAGGCCTTCAGGCTTAATAAAGCAATATTCCCTGAGGGTTCAGATACACTCGTATCAGTCAAGGATGCAGGCAGGCTGGACTCGCTGCTGATAGTCTCGCAGGAACTCTCCGGTGCCTTCAAAAAAACTGCTGACGTTCAAAAACGTGGATAAAGGCGGGGTGACCCGCTCTTTTTATTCTACCTTCGATGTAAAAAGCAGGCCTACATGCTGAGAATTCCTCTGATGCTTCTGATAAGGGTCTACAGACTCCTTATATCGCCTATCCTTCCGCCTTCCTGCAGATTTTACCCTTCCTGCTCGGAATACGCACACGAGGCGATCGAGAACCACGGAGCTTTGGCAGGTATCTTCCTTTCCGCCAAGAGGATCTCAAGATGTCATCCTTACAGCGCGGGCGGGTTTGACCCTGTTCCTAAAGACTCTTTTATCAAATCAAGCCAACAACAAAAAAATACTGAGACAAATAGGTAAGCCCGGAACATGGACAGAAAACTTATAGTAGCTATCATACTATCGATGGGCGTTCTTTTCTTCTACCCGTATGTGATCGAATGGTACGCACCAAAGCAGGCGCAAACTGAGACAACCGAAGCGACGCAGACCCCTCTTGCCTCATCTTCGGGTGAGACAGCAGCAGGGATGAAAGACGCGCAGTCAAAGACGCCTGCTTTAAAAGCCGAGCTGACGACAGTCGAGACCCCGCTCTTTAAAGCGGTCTTTACCAATATCGGCGGGGGCATAAAGTCTCTGGAGCTTAAAAACTATTTTGTCGGCGAGGGCAAGGATTCGCCTTCCATAAATATATCCGAGATTGTCGGCAGGTCTGATTCTTTCAAGACCCAGATAGAGGAAGGCGGCATTGTGAAAGAGCTCGTAATGAGCCCTTCTGCTACCGGCATTGTCGTAAAAGAAGGCGATAAGACCGAGCTTGTCTATAAAGGGACTACCGCTACGGGGATAGCCATTGAAAAGAGGTATCTTATAACCGATGCCTCTTACCTGATGGAGACCGTTATCAGGGCTTCGAATCCGACGAAAGACCAGTACACCGGCAAGGCCTTCATCCAGCTTGCCTCGAATGTGGCAGGAAAGGACGCTACGGGCTATCACTCAGGCCCGATCATCAGCGCAAAGGGTAAGATCATCAGGCAGGCTGATGACGAGCAGCAGAAGACGGGAGCAGAGAAGCTCAAGTGGATAGGGCTCGAGGACAAGTACTTCCTCTCGGCTGTTATCCCTGCCCATGAAAACGGCGCTGCCTGGAAGACTACGGTAGAATCGGTCACATCAGCGAAGGCCTCGGTAGAGGTCCCGCTTTATCTTGCGCCCGGCGCCGAGCAAGAGTACAAGTACAAGACCTTCCTCGGGCCTAAGGAATATGACCTTCTCGTAAAGCAGAAGAACGGGATCGAAGAGGCGATAGAATTCGGCTGGTTCGACTGGATGGCAAAGCCGTTTCTCGTAGTCTTGAACTTCTTTGAAAGGTATCTTGGCAACTACGGCGTAGCTATTATCGTCCTTACCGTGTTGATCAAGGTGATATTCTATCCGCTTACAAAGAAGTCTCTTCATTCGATGAACGAGATGAAGAAGATGCAGCCTCAGATGACCGCTCTTAAGGAGAAATACAAGGGCAACAAAGAGAAGATGAACAAGGAGCTGATGGAGCTCTATAAGAGATATAATGTCAACCCGCTTGGAGGGTGCCTGCCTATCGTCCTCCAGATACCGGTCTTCATAGCGCTCTACGAGGTCCTCTATGTAGCCATCGAGCTTCGCCATGCACCGTTCTTCCTCTGGCTTACCGATCTTTCAGCAAAGGACCCGTATTATATAACGCCTGTCCTTATGGGCGCGACCATGTTCATACAGCAGAAGATGACACCGACGAGCGTCGATCCTACGCAGGCAAAGATCATGCTTATAATGCCTATCGTATTCACCTTCATGTTCCTTAATTTTCCGTCAGGTCTCGTCATCTACTGGCTCATAAACAACATCCTTTCGATCGTTCAGCAGTATCAGGTGATGCGAGAGCCGTCAAAGGCATAGGGCCAAGCGGCATCTGGTTTTAAGACCCCCCTTCTTTTTTCTTTCTTTCTTTTGCAGAGCAACCCCATGAGAACAGAATCCACGATAGCGGCGATAGCCACACCCCCTGGTGAAGGGGGTGTGGGCATTATAAGGATAAGCGGCACAGACGCTTATCCTATCGGCAGAAGTCTATTTCTTCCTCAAACGCCTATCTCTCAGATAATACCCAGACACCTTTACTACGGGACCTTCTTATCGGTCAGCTCCGTTAGTCTCGATTCCGGCCTCTTTGTCTATATGCCCGGGCCGGCCTCTTTTACAGGCGAGGACGTAGTCGAGCTTCATTGCCACGGCGGCGGGGTCGTCCTTAAGACCGTCTTTGAGACGGTCTTAAAGCATGGCGCTCTTATAGCCGAGCCAGGGGAGTTCACCAAGAGGGCCTTTTTGAACGGAAAGATGGACCTCGTGCAGGCCGAGGCTGTGATCGAGGTTATAAGGGCCCAGACCGAAGCTGCTTTGAGCGCGGCAAACGAGAGGCTCTCAGGTCTTTTATCAGCCGAGGTCAGGGATATAGGTGGTAGGCTGTTGACTGTAGTCGCCCATGTTGAGGCTGAGCTTGATTTTCAGGAGGACGAGATCGACCCTTTAAGCGATGATCAGCTTTTAGAAGGGCTTGGCTCTGCCCGAAGGTCTATCGAGAGGCTGCTTTCCACTTATGATGAGGGCAAGGCTGTCAGGGACGGGATAAAGGTCCTGATACTCGGGCGGCCCAACGTCGGCAAGTCGAGTCTTTTGAACCTTCTTTTGAAGGAGGAGAGGGCGATAGTCACCCCTATTCCGGGTACAACGAGGGATCTGATCGAAGAGGCCATAAACATAAACGGCGTGCCTGTGCGTCTCATGGATACTGCCGGGCTTAGAGACGGCGCTGATGATGTGGAGGCTATAGGCATCGGCCTTGCCAGGGGGCGGATAAAGGATGCCGACCTGATACTCTTTGTCGTAGATTCATCTGTAGTTTCCTATGAAGAAGATCTCGTGCTTTTAAAAGAGACTGCCGGGAAAAAGACCCTGATAGTCGCTAATAAATGCGATATCGATCTTGATAGAAAAGATAGGAGGCCTTCCATAGAGACGGCTTTTTCTCAGCATGAGATAATACGCATCTCCGCGCTTGAACGGATCGGGATAGACGGGTTGAATGATGCGATATACAGGGCCGCCGCAGGTGACGGCATATCTGCCGGACACGACGCCGCCCAAGGGCCGCTTCTCGCATCTATCCGTCATAAGCGAGCCTTGGAGGGATCATCTCAGGCGATTGAAAGGGCTGTATCCGACATTAACGCCGGTACTGCCAGAGAGTTTATAGCATTGGATCTAAGAGCAGCTATCGACTCGCTCGGCGAGATAACCGGAGAGACGACTACGGAAGATATACTTGAAAAGATATTCTCGGACTTCTGCATAGGCAAGTAGCTTTTTAAAGGTCTTAACTTTTGGGGGCACAGACAATAGATCGGAGACCTTTGTGCCTGCCTGATAATGCCTGCAGGAAATCTCCTTGACTTTCTACGTTATGTAGAATATTATTTAATAACATTATGGAGGTGTCGGCCTATGTCAAAATGGATCAGGAAGAGTATCGTGGTAATGCTGGTAGCCGGATTCGGTGTGTACCCTATTACCGCGTCTATCGCAAGTACCGTGGAGACAGTTACCCCTGCTGCAGAACAATTGGCAGGTGTAGAGATAAAGGCGCAAAAGCATAAGGATGTCTGCATGGTCACCAATAACGTCGGGCTTATGAAGATGATACCAGTAAAGGTAGAGGGCAAGACCTATTATGGTTGCTGTCAGGGGTGCGTAGGCAAGCTCAAGAACAACAGGTCTTACAGATATACTATTGACCCTGTGACCGGACGAGAGATAGATAAGGCCAAGGCCTTTATAGTAGCTGATAAGGCTAAAAAGGCGCTGTATTTTGAATCGAAGGAGACGGCAGAGAGGTTCTTCGCCTCTTTGAAGCAGGGACAGTAGCGTTTAGATTGTCTTGCCTCAGCTGCTCATCCTCTCGCCTTTTATCTGCCGGATTTAAGAGATGATAGTCATAAACAAGAGAGACGCCGGAGGATTCTCCGGCGTCTCTCTATTTTTAAATCCCGATCTTTTTAACCGGCAGATAGCCAGCAGGGTCTAGCCCTGTCTACTTTTTCTTTTATCACGGGAGTTTCGGCCTACGCTCTTTTACGCCTGATAGGTCTTGTAGTAGCCTTCTGCCTCTTTCACGTCCTCTATGCTTCCGATGATAAGCGGCGTCCTCTGGTGGAGCTCTTCAGGGACGACCTCCATGATGCGTTTTGTGCCGTTACTCGCCATACCACCTGCCTGTTCGACTATGAATGAAAGCGGGTTGGCCTCGTACAGGAGCCTCAACTTTCCTTTGGAGGCTTTCTTATCTGCCGGATAGATGAATATCCCGCCCTTAAGAAGGTTTCTGTGGAAGTCGGCTACAAGCGAGCCTACGTATCTGGCGCTATAGCCCCTGTCGCTTGATTTGAGCCTTTTTATATGTTCTCCGGTTGATGGGAACCAGTGCCTGGAGTTTCCTTCGTTGATGCTGTAGATCTTCCCCTTCTCAGGTATCCTGATGTTCTCGTGCGAGAGTATGAACTCGCCTACCCCGGGGTCGAGCGTGAAACCGTGGACCCCGTGGCCTGTCGTGTATACGAGCATGGTGCTTGACCCGTATATGATGTAGCCTGCGCAGACCTGCTCAGCGCCTGACCTCAAGAAGTCTTTGGTCGTTATCTCGCAACCGTTGTTGCACTTGAGTATGGAGAATATAGTCCCTACGCTTATGTTGACGTCTATGTTGGATGAGCCGTCGAGCGGATCGAAAAGGAGGAGGTACTTGCCCTTCGGATATTTTCGGCCGTCGACCGTCAGGATCTCTTCCATCTCCTCTGAGGCCATCCCTGAGAGGTGTCCGCCGTGCTCCATCGTCCTTATGACAGCCTCGTTGGCGAACTCGTCGAGCTTCTGTACCTCTTCGCCGTGCGTGTTGGTAGAACCCGTTGCGCCGAGGATGTCTATGAGACCGGCCCTGTTCACCTCTCTCGAGATTATCTTCGCGGCTATGACGAGGTCGGAAAAGAGCGCTGTGAAGTCCCCTGATGAGCCGGGGAAGCGTCTCTGCTCTTCGTGAAGGAATCTCGTGAGGGTCGTTCCGATCGGCATGGTAAACTCCTTTGGAGGATATTTGGTGTCATGCACCGGTTTTTTTCATAAAGATTATGCATGAAGGTTGGAGCGAAACGCAACTAAAAAAGGCCTTTCTCAAAGAGAGAAAGGCCTTTAGTCTATCCGGTATCAGGTGTCGAGGTTTTTAATGGTCTTTAATGCGACGATATGCCCCGTGGCCTTTTAATTCATATCAACATGACTTTGCGGCGAGCAGAGAGGACTTTAGTAGGCTGAGGCCGCGCCTTTGGGGAACTTGAAGTCCTTAAGCTCTGTTACCTCGAAGAGCCCCGGATATTTGTCGTCCTCCATAAGTATCTTCCTGACCTTTCCCTGCCAAAGCGTGTCGAATAGCTCCTTCTGCTCTTTTGTGGCCAGGCCTCTTAAGACGTACGGTATTATTTCGCTCATGCGCCCGTCTTCAGGCAGGGCCTGCGGGTTGTAGGTGACCTTGACGGTCTTGCCTGTGTCCATCCTCTGGAATATATAAGCCCCGAACTCAGGGTCTTCCGAATCGAAAAAGAGCCTATTGTCCCTGCCGTACCTGCCGCCGAGGCCGTGGAAGCCTGTCACACCTGCCGCCCCTGTTATAAGCGAGAAGACGTGTGATTGAGGGCCGTAGGCAAGGTCTGCCGGGCCTCCTTTAATGAGGACCCGAATCTCCCCTCTCACCGGCAGTTCATCTCCGTATAGGGCCTTGAGCGCTTTAGCCGTGATCTTGTAGGCGCCTGAGACGGCAGGGCATGAGTGACCGGCTACCAAGACGGCATCTGAGTAGTTGATCACAAAGGCTTCGCCCTCGTCCTGCGCCCCGAGGATCTGCGCAAGCGGTTCTTTTAGCTTTATAGGTTCGACATCATTAAAAAATCCCTGCTTCCATTTCGTCTCTTGCCTTGCCATCTTGGGATACTCCTGGGGTTTATTCTTTTTTCTGTCAGGGAAAAAATGCTATTGCCAGGCCATCATAACAAAAAAAACCTGTCAGTCAAGGATACCTGCGACGAACTATTCCAGATTGAGTCCGGCAGACTCTTTTGCCGGTCCACCTCGATTATCTACATCTTACCTGAAAATGGTTATCCGAGTCTCTGATATATATCTTATTCCGATTTTTTTGCATTACCAAGGCGGCAGAGGTCCTATTTTTCGGGGTGTGATAGTTGATAGATCTGCCTTGCAGGCAACTCCTCTAAAAAAATGAAGATTTTGCTTGACAGTGTTTGAAAGAGTGCTAAAATAATTTTAAACTTAAAATAAGATTATCTTTATCCTTAACTTTAAGAATAATGATGTCCTTATCCATGAGGAACGGGAGCATAGACAGGGGTGGGCATTCGGACTCCGGAATTATTAGCGATTATCGACATACCGAGACAGAAGCTCTATTACCTTGAGCAGAAGGGCTTTATTGCGCCCAGCAAGACTGTCATTGGCGAGAAAGAGTTCAGGGAATATTCCGAGGAAGACGTCCGTAAGGTCGAATTCATCTGGAAGTACCTTAAGAAGGGCTTTAAATACAAGATCGCCTATGAAAAGGCGATGGAAGAGCTTAAAAATCCGCAGCTCAGCTTTATAAAAAATGAGAAAACCCCTTAAGGGGTGGGAGGATTTGCATGGAAGGGCTTTGCATAAGCTCTGAGCCGCCCAGTACGAACCTTGCCGAAAAGCTCAGGTCTGATCTCGCCGAGATCATAGAAGACCCGAGCCGATGCCCGGATTGGTACGACTGGAAGTGGCAGCTCAAAAACCGGATAACCTCCCTTGAAGTCATAAAAGAGCTTATCCCGCTCACAAGAAGAGAGGAGGAAGGGATAAAGCGGGCTACCGGCCGTCTCGCTATGGCTATTACTCCGTACTTCTTCTCTCTCATAGACCGCCAGGATCCCAGGTGTCCTATAAGGAAGCAGGCCATTCCGAGGCTTGAAGAGTTCAGCGTCTCTTCATGCGAGATGGTTGACCCGTGCGGCGAAGATACACACACGCCTGTCCCAGGTCTTGTGCACCGTTATCCTGACAGGGCGCTACTCATAGTTACAGATTCGTGCGCAATGTACTGCCGCTACTGCACAAGAAAGAGGATGGTCGGGGAAGAGCACCCGCCGATGCCTTCAGACCGTTTCGATGACGCTATTAAATATATAAGATCAAAGAAGACGATCAGGGACGTGCTCATATCAGGGGGAGACCCCTTGATGATGAAGACCGAGGTACTTGAACACTATATCTCCAGACTTCGCGCCATACCCCATCTTGAGATAATAAGGATCGGCACGCGCGTTCCCGTAACACTTCCTATGAGAGTCAACGCCGAGCTCGTCGACATGCTCAAAAAATACCACCCGCTCTACCTGAGCATACACTTTTCCCATCCGAAAGAGATAACCCCGGAGGTCGCTCGTGCCTGTTCGATGCTCGCTGACGCAGGTATCCCGCTCGGAAGCCAGACAGTGCTTTTAAAAGGCATAAACGATAGGCCGACCACCATGAAAAGGCTGATGCACGAGCTTTTGAAGGTCAGGGTAAGGCCGTATTACATCTATCAGTGCGATATGGCTATGGGTACCGCTCACTTCAGGACTCCGGTATCCGTCGGCATAAATATCATAGAGGAACTCCGCGGTCATACGACAGGCTACGCGGTCCCGACTTTTGTCGTAGACGCCCCGGGTGGCGGAGGCAAGATCCCGGTAGCCCCCACGTATGTCATCTCCCAGGCAAAGGGCAGGGTGACGCTCAGGAACTACGAGAACAGGATATTCAATTACAACGAGCCGGACTAACGGCTTTGTTATGGTTTTTTAATAGTCTGCTGAAAAACCCGAAAGTACATCAGGGTGTTCAGAAAGATCCGGATGCGAGGAGAGAGGTCTGTTTTTGCATGCCCTCAAGAACGCGCTTGGGGCTGGTTCACAGCTAAGGAGACGGGTTTTTTCAGAGGCCTTCTAAAAAGGAGAACGGATAGTGTCAGTACACAGGTCTGATAAGGTCCTGGACGTAAAAACTGAATACTTATTCAAGTGGCTCACGCGAGATAAGGCGGACACTGCTACGCCGGAAGAGGCTGCTGCCGAGGACCAGGAAAAGAAGTTTGAGAGCCTGATTGACGAACTCCACAAAGACAGAAAGAAGGTCCTTCTTTACAAGCCCCGCACCGGAAGATAGTCTCTGGAGCCTCCTTAAACAATAGACTCGATTTACGCCCTCCTTTGAGTTATAATAATGTGATAAAAATGCCAAAGGAGCCGTATCATGGATGATCTTGATTCACAGGTAATGGACCAGGAGTATAAGAAGGAACTCCTAGAGATACTCTACATCCGCTCATTCCGCTTCGATCCTGAAAAGGGGTTTAAGCTTACAAGCGGCGCGACAAGCGACGTCTACATAGACGTAAAAAAGACGGCCTTAAGTTCAGAGGCGATGGAGCTTATCGGCTCCACCTTCTTCAATATCCTGAAGATGCAGCCTGTAGACGCTATAGGCGGAATGACCCTCGGGGCTGATCCGCTTGCTTACGCGGCGGCCATGTTCTGCACGCTTAACGGCAAGTACATGGATGCGTTCGTCATAAGGAAGGAGCCTAAGAAGCACGGGACTGAGGAGTGGATCGAAGGAAACGTCAGGCCTGATGCCTCTGTAGTCATCGTCGAAGATGTTGTTACGACAGGCGGTTCGACGATCAAGGCCGTTGAGAGGGCGAGAGCGGCAGGGCTCAATGTAAGGGCGGTTATAGCCCTTGTAGACAGGGAAGAGGGCGGCAGGGAGAAGATCGAAGAAGCGACCAAACTGCCTTTTGTCGCTGTATATACAAAGACAGACTTCCTCGAGCTCCACAAGGAACGGACTGAAAAGACAAAGAAAAAGCCCGAGGTAGTAAGACCTGACTTTTGATTTTTTGCCTATTGGCTTGCAGGTGTCTTAAGTCAAGTTGCAGAGTAGTGCCATATTCAAATATAAGAGAGAGGCCTTGGAGAATATATCTGAGCCTCTCTTTTTTTAACTGTAGCTTGTCTCCGTTACTGCGCCTTATCGCCTCTGCCTTTAAAAGGAGATTTTCGTAGATGGATCTTTTACCAAAAGATAGGATAATTTTCGCCCTCGACGTATCTGACGAGGCCTCTGCCATTGAGTTGTCGCGTCTTCTTAAGGGCAGGGTCGGCCTTTTCAAGATAGGGCTTGAGCTATTTGTCTCGTGCGGTCCTTCAGTTGTGGAGCGGGTCAGGAAAGAATCCGATGGCACAGGGATATTCCTAGACCTCAAGTTCCACGACATCCCAGCTACCGTCGCAGGCGCGATGAGGTCAGCCTCTGCCCTTGGCGCACAGTTCGTGACGGTCCATTGCGACGAAGGCGGAGAGCTTCTAAGACAAGCCGTCAAAAGCGCAGGTTCAGCCAAGGTCCTCGGCGTAACGGTCCTTACGAGTCTTTCAAGCGAAGCGCTTATAGAGGCTGGCATAGACCAGAGGTTTGAAGACCCGCTTGCGCTTGTGATGCACAGGGCAACCATAGCGAAGAAGGCTGGGTGCGCTGGCGTCGTATGTTCAGGCAGGGAGGCAGGTTTTGTAAGACGCGAGTTTGGCCCTGATTTTATCGTAGTAACGCCAGGGATACGCTCTGAGGGAGACCCTGTCGGAGATCAAAAGAGGGTTGTGACACCTTTTGAGGCTGTGAAAAGAGGCGCGGATTATATAGTAGTAGGCCGTCCGATAAGAGACGCCGCAGACCCTGTAGTGGCGGCAAAACTGATAGAGGCGGAGATAGAAAGGGGCCTTAAAGAGAGGGCGACCTTTTAAACGCGCTTTGCGAGCGTATTATACCGCCTGCCGTTCATTTATCAGACGTGAAGAATCAGACGTGAAGAATCAGACGTGAAGAATCAGATGCTTCCTGCAAAAACACCTGCTTTCACAGAAGAAGGCGCATATATCCTTCATAGGATATATCAGGGGACTCGTGTCGCTATTTGTGACAGATATTTTGATATGTATGGTCTGTTCGTTCGCAGGCAGTGGAAGATGGATTATTTCGTCCTGTAGACGCTATTGATCGTAAGAAACCTTCCTTCAAATACCATCGGCATGGCTTCTTCGCTCTTTTCCTCGCCTGCATCAGATCTGACGGCGTGTATGTGGAGGTGCGGCTCCATCGATTTGCCTGAGTTGCCGACCTGCGCCAAGGGTTGCCCCTGCCGCACGGTATCTCCGCGTTTTACAAGCAGGCTATCGCTGAGCAGGTGGGCGAGCCAGATGTTTGTGCCATCGCAATCTATGACTATATAGTTTCCTGCCGGGTTGTACCTGTCTACAGACCCGGGTTTGTTGTCAGGCAACCCTCCGGCACTTTCCACTACCCTTCCGGCGCAAGGGCTAAAGACCGTTGCGCCGTTTATCGCGTATCTCGATGGTGCCGATGGGAAGAGGCCCCAGGCGCGGTTGCCTATCGAGTTAAGCTTCACTATGTCTATCGCGTAGAGTTCAGCAGGGTCTTTTCTGTGAAATGGGTTTGTAAAAGGACTTGAACCGCCCTGCAGAGTATAATATCTGCCGTTTTTAAGCGGAAAGGCGAGGTCTATCGGGTCTCCCGAGTAGAAGAGCCCCTTGATCGTGAATATATCTATGGCAAGAATAGCTATGAGCAAGACGACTTGTATCGAAAAGCCGATACGCCCTTTCTCGTGCATCCTGACGAATATCGGCCTGTATTGTATCTTTCTGTACGAGAGGTATGCCGCAGCCAGAAAGGCCGGAGGCAGAGCGTATCTCAGGTAGTAGCTTGTGAGCGCCCATGTCCCGGCGGTAAAGGCGAATATCGAAATGGCGGCCGCGATAGAGGCCTTTACCTGCCACTCGACCTTGTTGCTGTTCTTGCCCATCCATAGCCATACGACGGCCGCACTCGGCAGGGCTATAGTGATAAATGCCAGCAGTAGTACCAGAGCTTTCATCTGTGCCCATCAAAACAAAAAGGTTTTTACTTTTTGACCGCGTACCCGAGGTAGTTCACCGACGTATCCTCAGATATCCTGAACTCGAGCCTTAAAGGATCGTAGGTCATGCCCTTGATTTCCGTCATCTCTGTCGAGTTCGCCTCAAGTATCTCTTTAAGGAGTGAGGGCCTTATGAACCTCTTGTAGTCATGGGTCCCTTTAGGCACCATCTTAAGCACGTCTTCAGCTATAAACAGCGCGAAAAAGCGCGCCTTGATCGTCTTGTTTATCGTCCCGAAGAAGAAGGTCCCTCTGGGCTTCAGCATGGATAGGGAGTCTTTCAGGAACCCGGCGAGGTCGTCTACGTGCTCCAGGACCTCAGCGCATATTACTATGTCGAACGGTTCATGGTCTTCTTTAACGAGGATAGCGGGTGAGGCTGTTTTGTAGTCTATCTCAAGGCCGTTTTCAGCCGAGTGTTTCTTTGCGGCCTCTATCGCGACCGGCGAGAGGTCGATCCCTGTAACGAACGCGCCGCTCGAGGCGAAGCGCTCCGCGAGAAGCCCGCCTCCGCACCCTATGTCAAGGACCCGCCTGTCTTTAAGCTCTCCGGCCTTCTCCTTGAAGTACTCGAACCTCAGAGGGTTTATCCTGTGGAGCGAAAAGAGCCTCCCGGTCGGGTTCCACCACTCTGCTGCGTATTTTTCAAACCTGTCGGTATCCGCGCCCATATTCTTTTCAAGCCTCATTCGATAGAATAGTCGTTCCACTTCCTGTTCACAAGCTCTACGATCGTTTTGTCCATCTCCATCTTCTCGCCCCATTTGCGAGTGACCTCAGGTGGCGCCTTTGCCGTGGCGTCTATCCCCATCTTTGACCCCAGGTTCTCTACAGGAGAAGAGAAGTCGAGATAGTCTATCGGCGTATTCTCTATCAGCACGGTGTCGCGTTTCGGGTCGACCCGCGTAGAGATCGCCCAGATGACGTCTGCCCAGTTGCGCACGTCAATGTCATCATCGACTACGATTATGTACTTTACGTACATGAACTGCTTGAGTATGCCCCAGAGCCCCATCATCAGTCTTCTTGCGTGGCCGGGGTACTCTTTTTTTATCGATACTACCGCTATCCTGTATGATACCGCCTCCATCGGAAGCGAAAAATCAACGACCTCCGGGAACTGGAGCCTCAGGGTCGGCAGGTATATGTCGTTTAGCACAGTGCCGATAACAGCGTCTTCTTTAGGCGGTCTGCCTGTGATGGTCGTAAGATAAAGAGGGTCCTTCCTGTGCGTGATCGCAGTTACGTGCAATATCGGGAACGGCTCTTGTGAGTTGTAGTAGCCGGTGTGGTCTCCGAAAGGGCCTTCCATGGCGGTATCTCCGTGGCGTATCTCGCCTTCGATGACGAACTCGGCGGTTGACGGGACCTTCAGAGGAACGGTCTTGCAATCGACGAGCTCGATCGGTTTTTTCCTGAGCACGCCAGCGAAGTGGAACTCTCCTATGTCTTCGGGCACGGGCGTGACGCCTGCGATTATCGTCGCAGGTTCGCATCCGATCGCAACGGCTACAGGCATCGGCCTGCCTTCAGACTCCCATTGCCTTTGGTGTGTCGCCCCGCCTCTATGCTTGAGCCAGCGCATTACGCACCTTGTCTTATCAAGCTGCTGCATCCTGTAGACGCCGACGTTAAAAGGCCCGCCTTGCGGTGATTGGGTCACCACAAGCGGCCATGTGATGAGCGGGCCTGCGTCCCCGGGCCAGCACTTTAATATCGGGATGATCGAGAGGTCTACGTCACCCCCGGTGTGTACGACATCCTGGCAGGGGCCTGACCTTGCAGTTTTCGGGCCGAGCGTCATCATCCTGCCGAAAAACGGGATTTTTTTCACAGCGTCCCAGAGCCCTTCAGGAGGCTGAGGTCTCTGGAGCATCGCCAGAAAACTGCCTATCTCTCCGAGCTCTTCAACGGTAGAGCCAAGTCCGAGGGCGACCCTCTCGCGCGTTCCGAAGAGGTTCCCGACGATGCGTGTCTTATGGCCTGCAACGTTCTCGAATATGACGGCAGGGCCGCCTTTTTTAACGAGCCTGTCCATTATCTCAGAGGCCTCAAGCTCCGTTGAGACCTCCGTCTTTATTCTTTTAAGGAGCCCCTTGTCTTCGAGGTCTTTGAGAAAGCCCCTCAGGTCTGAATATGCCATCTTATGCCTTTTATAAGTTCAGGTCTATTATTATGGAAGCGAGAATGAACGCGCCTACCCCGGCGTTTGCCACAAACCCCTTGAATGCGTTCTCCCTTGTAGGCCTCTTCTCCACCATCGAGGTTATCATGAAAAAGACGGCCGTGGATATCGCAACGCCTGCGTAGAATACAGGGCCGAGGCCTGTATTGTATCCGGCAAGCACGAGGAGCGCCGCCGCTGCCGCGTAAGATATCCGTATCGCTGTGAAGACCCTTTTACCGAAGGCTATGGCAGTCGATTTGACGCCTATCTTTTTGTCGTCCTCTATATCCATCAGAGCGTAGATGGTGTCATAGGCGACAGACCAGCAGATGTTCGCGAAAAATATAAGGGCCGCTGCCGCACCGATGGAGCCGTTTACAGCCGACCATGCCATTACAGCGCCCCAGCCGAAGGCCATGCCTAGGACTATCTGCGGATAGTGGCTCACCCTTTTTACAAAAGGATAGACAGCGGCGAGCATGATCCCGACGAGTGATAAGATGACAGTGTACCTGTTGAGGAAGAGCACAAGAGAGAAGGCGGCTAGCGCGAGGACGATGAATATGAAGACCGCCTCCTTTGTCTTTAGCCTGCCGCTTGCGAGCGGCCTCTCCCGTGTCCTTTCGACATGGCCGTCAAACCCTCTGTCGGCTATGTCGTTTATGACACAGCCTGCGCTTCTCATAAGGAACGTCCCTGCTATGAAGATAATAAGGTGCATAGCGGAAGGCCTGCCGTTCGACGCTATGAAAAGGGACCATAGCGTCGGCCAGAGCACAAGTAGCGTCCCGTACTGTTTGGAGAGTCTCATGAGGCCCGAGATCGCCGAGAGTTTGTATGTCAGAGTGCCAGTGTCCATATTTCGCTGTATTAAGTTTGAGGCTTGATAGGCTGAAGGCCTCTATATATTTTTTTTGGAGAGAGCGTCGCCCTCTATGATCTCAGGGCTGAAGACCTCAGTCACTGCCGCCTTGATGCCATGGCCCACGACCCCATCAGTATTATGAAGTATATATCTTCTCGCTATAAGGGCGGCATGCCTGTCAAGCCCGAGGCCTATCGAGGCGGCCTCACAACGCACTACGCCCAGCTCGATCTTCTTTTTTGAGAAGCGGACATTCTTTGTGGTGAGCACCCTGCCAAGCGGTTCGTCCCGGTGCGCGTCTATATCGCGCAGAAGTTCTTTATCTATCCTGTCTACAGGTATGAGGGAATGCGCGTATACGAGCCTTCTGGAATCGATGGTCAGCCAGACCTCTCTTTCAATCGCCCCTTTGTCAGGCGTCTCTTCCAGAAATATCGATTCCTTTGAGCCAAGGGTCGTCAGTCCGTTGAACCTTACCTCTACCTCCACCATCGCCTTCCAAAGGAGCTGGATCTCTAGCGTCAGCGAGCCGTCTGATAACAGCAACTGTCTCTGATGGGGTAGAAGCGACGCAAGTTCGGGCGCCCCGGGCTGTGTAGGCGGGCTGAACCATTCACGGATTAGTGTGTAGGCAAACTCTGATGGCATAAGTATTGAAAATATCACAGAGAAAAGCCTAGGTCAATATCGGTCTTCGTCTCTGTCGGATCAGCCTGATTTTGATGGATTGTCAGGTACGGCGCGTTTGTGTAAAATCCGGCTGCCTGGTCCTCCGGGCGCATCTTAAGGCAAGTCTCGATTTCAGGGGTGATGGTGTTGTTTTTTGTTCTAGGGCGGTCTGCTGTGCGGTTAAATGCGGGTGATCAAAAAGGGCCGCACTTATCAACTTATGAAGTTTAAAGTGCGGCCCTTTTTGATGCGTATGGACCAGGTTGCTTATCAGAGCGTTTGGAGGCCTATCAGTGTGTCTCTTTGATAGGCTCTTTCTCAGGTTCATGGTAGACTTCTGCCGGGGCTTCAGATGCCTTGAGAAAGGCGTCGACGCTGTACTTTATGGCTGAGGCGGTGCTTTTGTTAGGGCCGCGCAGTATCTTCAAGAGCTTGCCGACATAGATGATCTCGTCCGCGCTGAGTGTCGCCACATCCGGGACCCTTGACATCTTGTCTTTGTCCTTGCCTGCGCCATACGGGCTTGAGTCTTCAGCTGCTATCATGTATGTCTTTCTTTCGTACTCAGAGGAACGCGAGTCATGCCTGTACATCTCTCCGTCTCCGGAGATCAGCCAGTCAACTGAGAGGCTGTAGATGTTCGCGAACCTGAGGACGAGGTCTGTAGGCATCTCTCCCCTTTTTTTGTAGTTAGAAAGAGCCTGCGGGGTGACGCCTAAGACACGCGCCACTGCCGAGTCGTTCTTGAGTTTTCCTGCCCATCTCATACGTTCGATTATCTCCGAATAACTGACGCCCATCTCTCTTCTCCTTTTTGTCTTCTTGGTGAAATGTTCCCAAGATGCTTTAGCTCTTACAAGATAAGAAGCATTACATGTTGTTGATAAATTTTTTTTAGGCGTCTAGGGGATACTTATTTACATCGGGATTTTCGTCGTAGGCTTAAGTCTCTAAAAAGGCCTTCATGCGGTCAGCGTAAGTCGAGCGGTAAGGTGAAGGGTCTGTTTTTATCTAGATGAATTAAGACTGAGTGTATCCCTTAAACCAGTTTCTAAGATAATTATAAGCTGTTACGATGGCCGTGTCAATCTTTTTTGTTCACGCGTTCATACAACCGCTTTTAAGGTTTAAGTCCGGCATGGATGATTTTCAACACCGTTTGGGGTAGATGGTCGCTGAGAAGCGGTATTGATATTTTGAGTTTGACGATGAAATCTTAATGTAAATAAGGAGTTAGCGTCGACAGGGTTCCAGTTGTTATGTATAATCCGCTTTTTTTGACGCCGAAGAGTGTACTGTTGATTAAACCTCTGCGCATGTCCCGGATGTACATATTTCTTTAACGCCTTAGATATTATCGCTTAAAACCCTAAGTACACGCAGACCGGGCTTTCGTATGACCGCCCCGTAGATGAAGAGATTACTTCTGTTTTCAATGTTTGATGCAATCGGTTAGTCGGCCGGTTTGGAAAAGCGAATGGACGTGTATCGAGGTTCATTGGACGGCTTATTCCAAGGCTTGTAGTATTAAAACCTTTGGAGATCCAGGCCGCCGGAGTGGCTGCTTTGTCCATCCGGCCTGCCAGGTCGCATTGAATCTGCTTGTGCTGCCGTCTATTTAGAGATCTTGTCTTTACAGGTCTTTCCTGAAGGAGGTCTCTCCAGGGTATTATGGTGGGCGGTACAGGGTTTGAACCTGTGACTTCCACCGTGTGAAGGTGGCACTCTGCCGCTGAGTTAACCGCCCGTCCGGAAAAATCAGAATATATAGTATCAGATTTCTAAAGTCAAGAATTACCTTGAACAAACCGATGTGAAAAGATATTATTTCTCGATGAGGATCATGGGTCTTGACCTTGGCACCAAGACGATAGGAGTCGCTGTAAGCGACGAGTCGAGGATAACGGCCCAGCCGATAGGCGTAATCAGAAGGGTCTCTTTCGAGAAGGATCTGATAGCTCTCAAAGAGCTGGTTGAGAAGTATCAGGTCACCGAGATAGTCCTGGGGCTGCCTGTAAACATGAATGGGACCATGGGGGATAAGTCGATCTCAGCCATGAGGTTTAGGGATAAAATTGCCGAAAGAACAGGCCTGCCAGTAGGCGTCTGGGATGAGCGGCTCTCAACAGCCGCCGTCAACAGGGTCCTGATAGACGGCGATATGTCGCGTGCCAAGAGGAAGGGTGTGGTAGATAAGCTCGCCGCCTCATATATACTCCAGGGTTATCTCGATTCTATAAAATTCGGGGCTAATCGCCCATAAGTCTTGTTTTTCTTATGCCAAAAGGATTTTAGACTCTTTAACTTCACCTGTGCCGCTTCCGGGAAAGATGCGTAGACTCGAAATAATAATCCTTCTGCTCATAGCCTTGCTTGTCATAGGCGCGGTCCACCTGTACGTCACCTTCTACACCCCTTTGTCCAGGGACGGGATCATAAAAACGATCACCATACCGAGAGGTACGAGCTTCCGTGTGGTCGCCGAAGACCTTGAAAGGTCCGGGGTAGTGCGTGACAGCGAGAGCCTTATACTTGCCGCCAGCGTCCTTGGCGCATACAAGAAGGTCAAGGCGGGCGAGTATGAGTTCAGCTCATCCATGACACCGGTAGAGATACTGGAGGCGCTTGTCAAGGGCAGGGTAAAAAGACACCTGTTGACCATCCCTGAGGGATATAACCTCCGCGACATCGCCTCTGCCCTTGGTGACGAGGGCGTACTCGATATCGGTGTATTTCTCGCTCGCGCTACTGATAAGAGGTTTGCCGCTTCCGTTGGCATTGCCGGGGCGACCTTTGAGGGGTATCTCTTCCCTGATACGTACGAGCTCACGAAGGGCATGACAGCCGATGAGATAATCAGGAAGATGTCCGCCAGGTTCAAGGAGGTCTATTCAGAGGAGTTTGAGAAGGCCGCAAAGGCGAAGGGCATGTCTATGGCAAGGGTCATAACGCTCGCCTCGATCATTGAAAAGGAGACGGGAGCGCCCCAAGAGAGGCCCCTTATCTCAGCTGTCTTTCACAACAGGCTCAAAAAGGGGATGAAGCTTCAGAGCGACCCGACCGTAGTCTACGGCATAAAGGACTTTAACGGCAATATTACGAAAAAGGACCTGGTTGCCAGGACGCCTTACAATACATACGCGAACTTCGGACTTCCGCTGGGGCCTATAGCAAACCCGGGGAGGGATTCGATAAGGGCGGCGATAAACCCCGCTTCAAAAGGGTATCTCTACTTTGTCTCTCGTAACGACGGCACCCACGTCTTTTCATCGAATCTCATCGAGCACAACAAGGCTGTCTATCGGTTTCAGAAGATGGGCAGGCCGGCGTCCCTTTCCGGCAAAAACAGCTAGGCTCTGTCTCACTATCGATTTTTTATTGAGGGGCCTGTTGCGCGTACGGCAGTTTAAGTCAGGTCATACCGTATAAAGGAGACAGGAGGGTCTTAAAGCTCTTTTGTCGGTCTTTTTGCTCTGTCAGTAGATTTTTCCGTTAAAACCGCTTGATGTTTGGACAACCCCGTCTTTATCGACTATCACCCCTTCGACCGCGTCGAGCCGTTCGATGAGCGCCATCCCTTTTTCAGGTCCGAGTACGAAAACGGCGGTAGATAGCCCGTCTGCCAGCGTATGGTCTTTGGCTATGATCGTTACGGACCGTGTCTGCGTCGCTGGCCACCCTGTCTTCGGGTCCAGGATGTGGTGGTACCTCTTTCCGTCTTTCATGAAAAACCGCTCATAGTCGCCTGAGGTAGAGACCGCGCCGTCGTATACACGCGCAGTTCCAAGGAGCTTTTTTTCCCTCGGGTCTTGTATGCCTATCGAGAACGGGGTCTTTTCGTCGCCTCCGTATACCGCCATGTCGCCTCCGGCGTGTATTATGGCCCTGGTCACCCCTTCTTTTCCAAGGGCGTCAAGCGCCTTTTTTACTATATATCCCTTTGCGACCCCTCCGAGGTTGATGACCATCCCCTTTTTGGATAGCCTTACAGCGCCGGCCCCTTCGTCTATCTCTATTTTTTTGTAGTCGACGAGGGGAAGGGCCTTTGCTATCTCCGTCTTTGACGGCAATACGCCTTTTTCCCCTGAATATCCCCAGAGCTTTGCAAGCGCCCCGACTGTAGGGTCGAAGGCGCCTTCAGACAGATCTGATGTGTGGAGTGCGGCCTTCAGGGCCTCTATGACCTCAGGCGCGACAGGGACCATCTTGCCCCCGGCGCCTGCCGAGACCCTGGATACGTCTGAATCCGGGATATACGAGCTGAAGATCTTTTCAAGCCTTTTTATTTCAGCAAAGGCCCTGTCAGCCGCAAGGTCGGTATCTACCCCGCTTTTTTCATAGATGGTTATCTCTACCAGGGTCCCCATGAGCATCCGGTTGTAGACGAGCGCGTCAGACGGTTTTTTTCGAAATAGAGTGAACGCCAGCAATGCGAAGACAAACGTTACTATCGTTATGTATACGATCTTTTTTTTCATGTTCATCTCTGCCGTCGCTACTCGGGCATTTGGTTGTTTTTGTCCTGCATCCGTCCGGTAAAACAGCCGTCTTTGGTTATCAGCTTTTGATGGACGGCCTTCGGGTTTTCTCCGAAGGGTATCGGTCAGAGGTCTAATTAAAAAGGCCGGGCAATATGCCCAGCCTTTTTATCATGCCTGTTTTCTTATCCGGAGCGGAACTATCACCGGCTCAGAATTCTTCATCGTCGCTTTCAGACCTTTCCATTATACCGAGCCCGGTATCTTCTTCGAACCTTCCCTTGATCTTTGCCTCGCGCTCGTTACGCGACTGGCACTCGAAGCATACGCGGGTGAATGGAAGCGCGCGAAGCCTGTTTTCAGCGATCGGCTCGGCGCATTCCTCGCAAAGTCCGTAGGAGTCGTCTTTTATACGCTCCAAGGCGTCTTCTATCTCGGAGAGCTTTTCGCGGTCCCTGTCGCCGAGCGTAAGGGATAGCTCGCGCTCCCTCTCAGAGCTTGCTATATCGTAGATGTCGCCGATCTCGAACTTGAGAACGTTGCTCTCGCTCTTTACTTTGCTCGAGACCTCATGCAGTATCTTTGTCTTGGATTCGAGGAGCTTCTGTGTCACCTCTTTTTTGAAAGAGATCTTGCCTTTTGGTTTTTCTGCGGTCTTTGTCGGTACTTGCTTGGTCATCTGCTGTTTTTCTTTCCTGGGTGCGGACGGGGCCGCTTTTTTCACAGCCGTTGTCTTTGGTTTCGAAGAAGAAGTCCCTGCTTTTTGTTTTGCAGGCGCTGCTTTTTTTGTCTTCTCTTTGACTTTTGACATAAGCACGAATTATACACGTTTTGTACATATTGTCAATACCAATCAAAATAATTCAACAAAAACAAGATGTTATGTTGTGGGGTGGCTTTTTTTCGGCCTGGATTGCGAGAGGTCAAGGCCAGATATGTCCAGTTTATGTTACCTGAGCATCCTTACTATCCAAACTCTCTTAGAGGGCTTTTTTAAAAGGATTGACACTTCTTTGGCCGATGCTATAAAATAAAAAGTTGCGGCTCTTTTTTAATCAGTGATTTCAGGCGGCCCTCAGGTGGATATGGACACATATTATGATTGTATAGTAGTAGGGGCGGGGCACGCAGGGTGTGAGGCAGCGCTTGCCTGTAGCCGTACAGGGCTAAAGACCCTGATAGTCACTATGAACCTTGATACCATAGGGCAGATGTCTTGTAACCCTGCGATAGGCGGAATCGCAAAAGGCCATATCGTCAGGGAGATCGACGCGCTTGGCGGCGAGATGGCCCGCGCGATAGACGATACCGCCATACAGTTCAGGACGCTTAACGACAGCAAGGGCCCGGCGGTAAGGTCTACAAGGGCGCAGGCGGATAAGGCCTTATACAGGCAGAGGATGAAGCACCTTCTTGAGAGGACCCAAAACCTTCATCTCCGCCAGGGCGTTATTGAGGAGATAATCACGGAAGGTTCAGGCCCAAGTGCCGTCATAAAAGGCATCCGCCTTAATACCGGTGAGGTTTTCAAGGCTGGTGCTGTCATAATAACGACAGGTACATTCCTTAAAGGGCTCATCCATGTCGGCCTCTTTAATTATCCCGGCGGCAGGGCAGGAGACCCTTCAAGCACCGGCCTTTCAGCCTCTTTGATGGGGCATGGCCTGAGGCTGGGGCGGCTAAAGACAGGTACCTGTCCGAGGCTTGACGCAAGGACGATCGACTATTCGAGGGTTACCGTACAAGAGTTGCAAGACCTCTCTACTATAAGGCCATTTTCAACCTCAACCGGCTCGATCGAGAGAGCCCAACTCCCTTGCCACATAACATACACAAATGAGGCTACCCACGCTGTCATAAGGGAGAACCTAGATAGATCTCCTCTTTATAGTGATAGCGGATCGATAGTCGGCACAGGGCCGAGATACTGCCCATCTATAGAAGATAAGGTGATGAAGTTCCCTCAAAGGGCCAGACATCTGGTCTTTCTTGAGCCTGAGGGCCCGGATACGGTAGAGGTCTACCCCAACGGGCTTTCGACCTCTCTGCCTGTAGACATACAGAAGAGGTTTTTAAGGACTATCCCGGGTCTTGAGGCCTCTGAGATCCTAAGGCCCGGTTATGCTATCGAATATGACTATGTAGACCCTGTGCAGCTCAAGCCGACCCTTGAGACAAAGGCGGTTGAAGGGCTTTATCTGGCAGGACAGATAAACGGGACATCAGGGTATGAGGAGGCCGCAGCCCAGGGGCTTATGGCAGGCATTAACGCCTCTTTGAGATCAAGGGGTCTGCCGCCGCTCATACTTGACAGGTCTGAGGCGTATATCGGCGTAATGATAGACGATCTTGTAACGCGGGGGACGCAAGAACCATACAGGATGTTCACCTCAAGGGCGGAGTACCGTCTCTTGCTGCGCGAGGATAACGCCGAAGAGAGGCTCTGCGAGAAGGGTTTCAGGGCCGGTCTTGTAACAGAGAAGGCCTACGTAGCTTTCAAGGCGAAGATGGCGCTGATCGAGTCGGTCAGGGGTTTTCTCGACTCGACGAGGATAAACCCGACGCCGGTGGTTGCGGAAGGGTTGGAGGCTATCGGCGTGATCGATATAAAAAAGTCTTTGACCTTAAGAGAGCTGTTGAGGCGCCCGGGCATCGACCTCGCCTCAGTGTACAGGCTCTCAGGCAGGGAGTTTTCAATCCCGGCTGGCGTTGCCGAGGCTATTGAGATAGAGACGAAGTACGAGGGTTATATAAAGAGGCAGGTTGAAGAGGTCGGCAGGTTCAAAAGGAGTGAAGGTATAATAATCCCTGATGCGCTCTCTTATGATGAGGTCCCCGGGCTATCCCTTGAGGTCAGAGCCAAACTGAGCGCTCTAAGGCCTGTCTCAGTAGGGCAGGCATCCAGGACCCCCGGTGTAACGCCTGCAGCTATCTCCATGTTTATGGTCTATCTGAGAAAGATAGGGGCGTACAGGTAGCATTGTTCCACGTGGAACATCGGAGCGTATCTGTAGGCCCTGACGTTCGGTTGGCCGAGTCGCTTGCTATGCAGGCACTTTCTAGTCTGTTTGGCTGTAAAAGCGTAGATGCTCGGCCTGTTGCCTTGCCTATCAGTAGAGAAAAGGCCGGTAAGATCAATAATTATGACAATCTACAGGTCTTTCGGTTGTTAAGGGTTTAAAATCAATGTTCCACGTGGAACACAGGCGGATGAGATGGATATTAAAGGACTTAAAGGCATTTTGTCCGAGGGCTCGACTGAACTTGGCATAAGCCTTACAAAAGATGGTATAGAAGGGTTCGCTAAATACATGAGGGAGCTTAGGCTCTGGAACAAGAAGATCAACCTGACCTCAGTAGATAATGATAGGGACATCATCGTCAGGCACTTTCTCGATTCCCTTACCACGGCAGGGCTCTTTAATGGCGGGGAGAGGGTCCTTGATGTCGGAGCAGGTGCAGGGTTCCCTGGGATACCGCTAAAGATAGCCATACCGTCTATTGACATGGTCCTTCTCGATTCTGTAGAGAAAAAGGTGCATTTTATGAGGCATATAATAAGGACCCTAGAGATGAAGACAGGCATAGAGGCCCTGTCAGGCAGGGTGGAGGCCCCTTCTTTTGTTGAAAAATATGGCGGAGGCTTTGACGTGATCATCTCAAGGGCCTTTACTCTCTTGTCAGGGTTTATAACGGCAGGCTTGCCGCTATTAAAGAGAGGCGGAAGGATTATAGCGCTCAAAGGGCCATCTGTCGTTGAAGAGATCAAAGCGGCCTCATCTATAAAAGGGATAGAAGGGCTCAGGGTGGTAAAGGTCAAGGTCCCTTTTGAGGGCAGGGTCAATTCAATTGTTATCTGCGAGAAGGCATGACGTCTTTTGCATGGAAGCCCTGTCTGGATTTTATCCCTTGAAATCATATAGGCAACTGATTTAAACTACGGTGTCTATGTGATTGTAGTTGATTTATCATTTCTGTCTAACAAAACCCGGGTCATGGCGTAGCAAGCCTAAAGGAGAGCCGTCGAGCAGGCAGTTGTATCTACTGAGAGACGGCTCGATAGCGAAGCGAGCCATACCCAAAAGCGCACTCAGGTGCGCAAAAAAACAGTAGATATTTTTATAAGAATGGTGATGTTGACATTCAAAGGGTCTCAGGACTGACCTTTTCGCGTCAATAATATCGACCTATCAATTATAGGCAAGTAGGCTCAATCCAGCCCTGTCTTTAAAATCGCTGTAAAGCCTTTATACCGGATATAGCCTAATGGGAAAGATAATCTCTGTAGTAAATCAGAAGGGCGGGGTCGGAAAGACAACAACGTCCGTAAACCTTGCCGCATCTCTTGCGGTTGCCGAGAAAAAGGTGCTTCTGATCGACTTCGACCCACAAGGCAATGCGACCAGCGGGCTTGGGATCGATAAAAACGAGAGCAGCGGGATATATCGTGCCATGATGCAGGAGGCTAGCGCAGAGACGCTCTTGAGGGATACGCCGCTCAAGTTCCTGAAGGTCATACCCTCGTCAAGGGACCTGATAGGCGCAGAGGTCGAGTTGATCGATGAACCTGAGAGGGAGTTCAGGCTCAAGGGGTCGCTGATGGGCCTTAAAGAGAGGTTTGATTTCATAATAATCGACTGCCCGCCTTCTCTGCAGCTCCTTACAATAAATGCCCTTGCCGCCTCTGATTCTGTCATAATACCCCTTCAGTGCGAATACTACGCGCTCGAAGGGATAAGCGAGCTGGTAAATACCATAGACCTTATCAAGGCCAATCTCAACCCAGGTCTTGAGATCGAAGGGATACTCCTTACCATGTATGATGCAAGAAATAACCTTGCGCGTCAGGTAGTTGATGAGGTCAGGGCACACTTCGGTGATAAGGCGTACAATACTCTCATACCGAGGAACGTCAAGCTCTCAGAGTCGCCTTCATTTGGAAAGCCTGTCGTGCTTTATGATATTCAGTCTAAAGGCTCTCAAAGCTACATGGAGCTTACAAAAGAGTTTGTAGCCAGACAGAAAAAAACTGATTAATCCAGCAAAATCAATATGTTACGGGTTGAAGGACCTTCGGAGGCAAGATGCTTAACAAAAAAAAGGTGCTAGGCAGGGGGCTTGGCGCGCTTATAGGCGGAGCACAGAGATCCGAAGAGGTCTCGGCGAGGCATAAAGAGAGGTTTTTCCTCTGCCCGATAACAGACATAAATCCAAATATGACCCAGCCGCGCAAATACTTCGATGAGGCGGCACTCGGTGAACTTTCTGCCTCTATCAAGGAAAAGGGCATCATTGAGCCGCTTATAGTCAGGAAGGCGATAACAGGGGGGTATGAGCTTATCGCGGGTGAGCGGAGATGGAGGGCATCTCGCATGGCAGGGCTTGGTGAGGTCCCTGTGGTTGTCATCGAGGCTACTGATGAGCAGTCGCTGGAACTTGCTATAATCGAGAATATACAGAGAGAAGATCTGAACGCTATCGAAGAGGCTGAGGCATACAGGTCTCTCATGGGTTTCGGCCTTACTCAGGAGGAGGTCGCCGTAAAGGTCGGGAAAGAGAGGGCGACTGTCGCAAACTACCTGAGGCTTCTCAAGTTGCCGCATGAGATAAGAGAGGAGCTTGTAAGGGGCGCTATAACGATGGGCCACGCGCGCGCGCTCCTTTCCGTCGAAGGACATGTCGCACAGACCGAACTTTGCAGGCAGATAATTACAAAGGGGCTCTCTGTGAGAGAGGCCGAGTCTCTTGCTGCCAGCGGATCGGGAAAAGGCGGCCCAAGCGCGCAAGGCAGGTCCAAGGGTGCAAGACAAACCGGTCATGACCCTGTCTCAGACGAGCTGAGGTCGATATTCGGCACAAAGGTCTTGTTAAAAGACAATAAGGGCAAGGGCAGGATAGAGATAAGCTATTTTTCCGCTGATGAGCGTGAAAGGATCATAGACCTGATAAGGTCCATATCAGGCCAGGTCTTTTAAGCCGCTATAACCAGCTCCAGAGGCGTCGTTAGGATACTGAAGCAAGGCCGCAAAATATCGAGCTGACCTTTGTGGTCGAGTAAAAATCCCCTGCCCGGAGGGCCTATCGGATGTTCGGTTTCGAAGAGAAGAAAAAGGGTTTCGACGTCACCGGCTTCATAGGCAAGGGCGTCGTCATAGAAGGCAGGCTCAGCTTTGAAGATACGGTCCGCATAGACGGCACCTTTAAAGGCGTGATCTCGGCGGCAGGAACACTCGTCGTTGGAGACGGCGGATACGTCGAGGGCGACCTCACTGTTGGGGCTGCTATCATCACAGGGGACGTAAAGGGCACGCTTGAGGCTTCCGACAGGGTCGAGTTGAGGAGCCCGGGAAGGATGCTCGGCGACATAAAGACGCCCAACCTCATAATAGGCGAAGGCGTCATATTCGAAGGGTCTTGCATAATGCTCAAGAAAAACCCTAACGCTCTGCCAGAGACCGTACAGTACGGGAGGAGTGAAGCTGAAAAAAAGGCAGAGAACCAGTAGCCCCTTCATGCTCTTTCAATATACAATCCAGAAGAAGTTGATATTCCGGTGAGAAGGATGGATACAGGCCTCTGTCAGCCGGTCTTCAAATGATCTCGATTTAAAAGGACCACGCGCCTGCCAAAGCATACGCATCTGCGGCCGTAACGGTCTTCACACACGCATACGTCAATTTAACCGCAAAACATACGCATCTGCCGGTCGTTACGGCCTGCCCGTCCGTCTCCTGATCCATCCCTCAATAACGTACTTTTATTTATCACAGGCATGGTCCGCAAAGAGCCAGCTTGAGAGCAGCGTCGTATCCACTCATTCCGGCAAGACCACGATTAAAAACCTCTGCCTCACGACATCCATGACATGCCGACAGAATCCATGTTGTCCCCGATATCCGGATGCGGCTTGCCTATCAGATACCCCTGAGCGTAATCGACCCCGAACATCTTTAAGACACGAAGCGTTTCCGGGATCTCGACGAACTCGGCGATCGATTTTATGCCAAGGCCGCGCGCCATGTCAGACATCGTCCTTACAAAGACCTGGTCGTCGGCGCTCTCAAGGAGCTTTTTTATGAAAGAGCCGTCTATCTTTATGTAGTCGACGTTCATCTCCTTGAGGTAAGAAAAAGAGGTGAAGCCGACTCCGAAGTCATCGAGCGCGAAGCTGCAGCCGAGGGCCTTAAGGGCCTTTATGAATTTGCGGGCCCTGCCGAGGTCTCCTATGGCCGCTGTCTCCGTTATCTCGAAGAGCAGGGCGCTCGGGTCTGCGCCTGCCTCGGCTATCTTTTTTTCAAGAAATTCAAGGAGCGACTCGTCGCCGAGGTTCTTGCCTGAAAGGTTCATGCCGAAGGTGAGCTTTTTGCCCTCTCGCATAGTCTTTGCCTGAAACCTGATCGCCTTTTCAGTGATCGCCCTGTCTATCTCGCCTATGAGGCCGAACCTCTCTGCTATGTCTATGAAGGCGCCGGGCAGGATCACCTTGTCGTCCTCGTCGCGCATCCTGGCGAGGACCTCGTAGTGGTGGACCGATCCGGTATTGAGGTCTAGTATCGGCTGGAACCACGGCTCAAAGCGGTCTTCGGAGAGGGCCTTTGATATCTTCTCCCTCCATGAGAGCCTCGAATGGAGTTTTTCAAGGTCTCTGTCTTCCGCCTTGTAAAGATGGACCCTGTTGCGCCCCAGCTCCTTGGCCCTGTACATAGCCGCGTCGACCCTTGTAAAAAGCTCTATGGTAGAGAGGCCGTGGCCGGGATAGAGCACAACGCCGACGCTTGCCGTGAATATCGAGAGATGTTCGGCGAAGCGGAAGGCCTCGATTGCCGCCCGCAGGCGCTCTGCGAGGGTTATCGCCTCCTGCTCGACTACAGACGGGATGAATATCGCAAACTCGTCACCGCTCAGATGCGCTATAAAAGGCTGGTTGTCTGATTTGTCTTTAGGGTAAGCAAGGCTTACTTCGGAAACGAGAAGGGTTGCCATCCGGCGCAGGAACTCATCGCCTGTAGCGTGGCCGTAGGACTCGTTTATGAACTTGAACTGGTCGACATCTATCAGCAGGAGCGCGCCTGTCTGCTTCATTGCACTTGCGGTCGTGATCCATTCGTCAAGCATTTTCATGAAGCAGGTTCTGTTGATGAGGCCTGTAAGCGCGTCGTATCTCGTAAGGTAGGCGGCCCTTTCCTCGGAGACCATCTTCTCGGTTATGTCTTCTTGAACGGCAAGGAAGTTTGTGATCCTGCCTGTCGGGTCCTTTATCGGGGATATGACGGAATTGCACCAGTAGTAGCCGCCGGTCTTGGTCCTGTTCTTAATCGTGCTCCTCCATGTCTTGCCGGAGGTTATGGTGGACCATAGCGCTTCGTATGACTCGTTCGGTATCTCGCCTGAGGCGAGTATCCTCGGAGTCTGGCCTACCGCTTCTTCGCTCGAATATCCTGTCACCTGCACGAACGTAGGGTTGACGTACTCTATCGTGCCTTTTACATCGGTAATAAAGACGATATTGACGGAATATTCGATGGCCGCTGACAGCTTCCTTAGCTCAAGGTCTTTCTGCTTCGCCTCGGTCACGTCCTGCACAGTGCCGACCATCCTGCACGGCCTGCCATCTTTTGTAAACTGGACGTCCCCCTGCTCATGGACAGAGCGTATCTGGCCGTCAGGGAGCATTATCCTGTGGTCGAGCGAATACGGTTTTATCCCGTTAAGGGTGGCTGAAACGGCTTCATGCACCATTACCCTGTCGTCAGGGTGGACGCACTCGATAAAGATCTCGTAGCTTGCCTTAAACTCGTTTTTTCTCATACCGAAGATATCATATATCTCGTCGGACCAGTATAATGAGCCCTCTAGTATGTCCCAGTCCCAGCTTCCGATATGCGCCAGATGCTGTGCCTCGTTAAGGCGCAGTTCGCTTTCTCTCAGCGCGTATTCGGCTGATTTGCGTTTTGTGATGTCGGAAAGTACGCCGTCGGCGTACCGGACGCCGTCTTTCAGGTACGTCGTTGTCGCTCGGGCGCTCAGCCAGACCTCGCGTTTATCCTTTCTCTTTGCGCGGAACTCAAAGTCCATGCGTTTTTCTTCGCTGAAAAGCCTCTGCATCGCAAGCCTGAATCCGTCGATGTCGTCCGCGTGGGCAGAGTTAAATAAAAGCGCCGGGTCGGATATGAAGGCGTCTTCCCCGTAGCCGAGCATATCCTGCACGTTCTGGCTTATGAAGACGATAGAGCCGTCAACGGAGGCCCTCCAGGTGACGGCTGGGATGTTGTCGATAAGAGTGCGGTACTTTTCCTCGCTTTCGCGTATGGCAAAGTCTCTGGTCTTGATCCCTGAAGCCATGAGGCTGAACGTCTCCGAGAGGGCGCCTATCTCATCGTGCGATTCCTGCGGGAGCGTCACGTTGTAGTTGCCTTCAGAGACCGCCTTGGCTGCGTCGCTTATCCGCCTCAATTGGAGGACTATCTTCTTCTGAAAGAAGTAAAAAAGCAGTGCTGCTAAAAAAGCTACAAGGATGATGGTCACGATAGCGTCGTTGCGCATCTTTCTAACGGAAGAAAGGGCTTCTTCAGCGTCTACCTCGACAAGGAGCGTCCATTTGAGAGATGGCAGGCACATCGAAGAGCCTATGACCTCTATCCCGCGATAGTCCTTGTAAAAGCCGGTCATTTCCCTTGATTCGTCGATGCACGCCCTTACAGGCTCCGTGTCTACGGGTCTCCTGATCAGGGCGTTTCTGAAGAACTTCGAACTTGTGATAAGGACCTTGTCCCTGTTGGTGAGGTACGCCTCGAAGGACAACTTTCTGCCTTTTTCCCAGGTGAGGGCGCCTAGCTCCTTGTTGAACTCGCCGCTTAAGACCTTGTCGAGCTCGTGAAGCCTGGTAAAGGTCGAGAGAAATCCTATAAGTCTCTCATCTTTTATCACCGGCACGGAGACTGCTATGCCGTGTTCTCCATTCGGGCCGTGGAGTGTCTCTGTTACGGGTATGGCTCTTCTGGCGTTTACGAAAAATTCGCTTGCAGAGACGTCACTCCCGCTATCGTGCTCATCTGTCGAGGCTATGACCCTGCCGTCTGTCGAGATCACATGGACAGAGCTTATCTGGCTGTAGAGGGGAAGCTTGTACTGTTTCAGATATACGCTGAGGGCAGGCGAAGGCTTGGCGCCCCCTGCCAAAGATGATCTTATGAAGCTGTCGGTCGAGAAGTCCTGCGCCCTTCTCTTTGTCATCTCGAGGAACTGGAAGACCTGCCCCTCGAATACCTCGGATACAAGAGTGAGGTCGTCTATTATATGCTCTTTGATCCTCTCTCTGTTGTTTCTGTATCCGACTATAAAGGCGATGAATATGGGCAGGAGTATTATCCCGAGGGCGAATATGGCCTTTTTTGAGAGCGAAAAACGCATCGGTTATAGATCCCCTTGTCTGTGGTATTCCAGGTATGGCATGCCGTACACAGGCAAATCATCAGCTTTGCAATGATCAGGTTATATCGTAAAACATCATCTATATAGTATAGCGTAAGAATTGCCATGGCAAGTGAAGCGCATACACTTCTTCGGCAGATACCCGCACTACCTTGAGCAGTGGTTTGCTTGTGTTGGTCAGGGCACTCCGGACGCAAAAAGACCCGTGGCCGCCTGAAGGCATGCACCACGGGTCTTGCAGTTTAATAGTGTGTTTTTACTGGTTTTTCGGCTTCGGCCTTTTGTTTACTTCAAGGACCTTCTTTCTAAGCCTTATCGACGACGGCGTCACTTCGACAAGCTCATCCTCTTTTATGTACTCAAGGGCCTGTTCGAGGTTCATCGATTGCGGAGGGAAGAGCATCATGGTATCGTCCGTGCCGGACGCCCTCATGTTCGTAAGCTTCTTCTCCTTAACCACATTGACGTCCATGTCGTTTTCCCTGGAGTTCTCGCCGACGAGCATACCTTCGTAGACAGCGGTGCTCTCCTTTACGAAAAGCGTGCCCCTGGGCTGGATGTGGAAGAGTCCGTATATGGTCGTAGAGCCGAACCTGTCGGAGATGAGCGCGCCAGAGACCCTCTTGGCGATAGTGCCGTGGTAAGGCTCGTACCCGTCAAAGAGGTGGTTTAAAAGTCCTGTGCCGCGTGTGTCCGTAAGGAACTGCGAGCGGAAGCCTATGAGGCCCCTTGAAGGTATGCGGAATTCAAGACGTACCCTGCCGTGGCCGTTGTTGAGCATCTTTACCATCTTGCCCTTTCTGCCGCCGACCTGCTGGGTGACGACGCCTATGAACTCCTCAGGTACGTCTATGACGAGAAGCTCCATCGGCTCGTGGACAACGCCGTCCATGACCTTCGTGATAGTCTCAGGCATCGAGACGGAGAGTTCGTACCCCTCTCTCCTCATGTTCTCAATCAGTATGGCAAGCTGAAGCTCGCCTCTGCCCATAACCTTGAAAGAATCGGCCTTCTCAAAATCTATCTTTATGGAGACGTTGTAGAGAAGCTCCTTTTCAAGCCTCTCGCGGATGTTTCTTGAGGTGACGAACTTGCCCTCTTTGCCAGCGAAAGGCGAGGTGTTCGCGGAAAACATCATCGATATAGTCGGTTCGTCAACTTTAATGCGCGGAAGCGGCGCAGGGTTCTCGGCATCCGTTATGGTGTCGCCGATGTTGACGCCTTCAAGGCCGGCAAGAGCTACTATGTCGCCGGCATAGGCGGTCTTTGAATCTATCCTGTCAAGGCCCTGGAATACGTACTGCGCTGTGACCTTGGTCTTTGTAACCTTGCCGTCTATTCCGACCATTGCGACGTTGTCGCCGTAGTTGATGGTCCCTGAGAATATGCGGCCTACCGCGAGCCTGCCGACGTAGTCGTTGTAGTCGATGTTTGTGACAAGTATCTGGAGTATCCCGTTAGGGTCGTCCTTCGGGGCCGGGATCGTGGAGACGATAAGGTCGAAAAGCTGTTTGAGGTTCTCAGCAGGCTTCTCAAGCTCTATTGTGGCGGTCCCCTTCCTCGCGTTCGTGTAGATTATCGGGAAGTCGAGCTGGTCTTCGGCCGCGTCGAGGTCTATGAAGAGGTCGTAGATCTCGTTTATGACCTCTTGAATGCGGGCGTCAGGCCTGTCGATCTTGTTTATGACGATCATCGGCGTCAGCTTGAGTTCGAGCGCCTTTTTAAGTACGAAGCGGGTCTGGGGGAGCGGCCCTTCTGATGCGTCGACGAGCAGAAGGACGCCGTCTACCATCTTAAGTGTACGCTCGACCTCGCCTCCGAAGTCGGCGTGTCCCGGGGTGTCTACGATGTTGATCTTCGTCTCGTTGTACTCGACAGCGGTGTTCTTGGCAAGGATGGTTATGCCGCGTTCGCGCTCAAGGTCATTGGAGTCCATGACCCTTTCTATGATCTTTTCGTTCGAGCGGAATATACCCGCCTGCCTGAGCATCGCGTCGACAAGGGTCGTTTTGCCGTGGTCGACGTGCGCGATGATGGCGATGTTTCTGATGCTTTTTCCTGACATAAGACCTCACAATTTTGGAATATTTTAAAAGTTAATTTTATATTATAAGAAATATATGCTTGATTGTAAAGGGGTATCTTTCAGGCGGATCAGGCTACTGCGCGCGGCGAACAAAAGCGTGCGGGTTATCCAGGTCCGGAGTGCGCGTTCTCATTCTAGAATAGAGATAGGGGTGAGGGCGTTGGAGCTTTCCTCAGGCAGGCCGTCTGATCTTTTAAAGTCAGACGTTTAGCGTGGCCCATCTACAATGTATCTTTGAATGGGGTATGGGGTATGGAAACGGATGATATGCGGCGCATATAAAATCCCGGCCCTGTCGGGCCGGAGCCAAAAACACCGGGCTCTATTTTTTGAAGATATAGTGGCACTTGACGCATCCGTCCATAAGTTTCTTGGTGTAAAGGAGCATCTTCGGACGGTTTTCGGCCTCTGCCGAACGGGCGAGTTTTTCAAGGTTTGAGTGGAACTCCTTGTCCAGGGCGACAAACTCTTTAACCCTCCCCGGATTTTTCGGGATCTTTACCTCCCCTGAATGGATCGCCTCCTGAGTACGCTCCATCCTGCCGTGCATGGCCTCGATCGCCTTATGCACTCTGGCGCCGTCGCCTGCAACAACCGCAGAGACGATCTCTTTGAAGCTTGAGTCGAGCTGGCGCATCTCTTCTATAAGAGGGTTTCTCATCCAGCCGTGCGCCGCCTCCTTAGGCGGGGCAAGGGCTGAGGTATCTGCCGGGGCAGTGATCTCCTGACCTTGATGGTGCGTCCCGTGGCTGTCTTCTGCCGCAAAACCCAAGGCAGGCGCAAATAGAAGGCTTGCAAGCGCCACTGCAAAAAAACTGGAATAGAGAGGTCTTTTCATGCGGGAGATACTCCTTTGAAAGTATTTGCTTTAGTCTGCGGCCTGTTCGTATGTTGGTGATAGCCGTGAGAGCTTGAAGTCTCTATCTTCTCATGATCGGCTGCCGTGGAAAATGACCAAAGTCACCTCACTCTTTCTCGATCCCCGGCTTCGGCCTGTCCTTGAATATCTCATAGTACAAAAGAGGTACGGCTACGAGGGTAAGCGCCGTAGCGGCGATCGCGCCGAACATCATCGCAATCGCGAGTCCCTGGAATATCGGGTCAAAGAGCATCACGAAAGAGCCGACTACTACCGCGAGCGCGGTAAGAAGTATCGGGCGGAAACGGACGGCTCCTGCCTTGATCACAGCCTCTTTAAGCGTACCGGTCTCCTTGCCTTCGATTTCAATGAAGTCAACAAGGAGTATGGAGTTACGTACTATGATGCCGGAGAGCGCTATGAAACCTATCATCGAGGTCGCCGTGAAAAACGCCCCGAATATCCAGTGGCCGGGAAGTATGCCGACAAGGGTCAGCGGTATCGGGGCCATTATTATCAGAGGGGTGATAAAGCTTCTGAACCACGCTACTACAAGTATATAGATGAGGATGAGGACCGCGCCGAAGGCTACGCCCAGGTCCCTGAAGACCTCATAAGTGATATGCCATTCGCCGTCCCACTTCATCGAATAGCGGGTCTCTAGCCAGGGCTGCTCGGATGAGTGCTGGGTAAGTTCGTACCCATCGGGGAGCTTCAAGGCCTTTATCTTCTTAGATAGCTCGAGTATCGCGTATACAGGGCTTTCCATACTGCCGGCTACGTCGCCAACGACATAAGTGACGCTCTTAAGGTTCTTATGGTAGATCGTCTTTTCTACAGAGGCCTCTTTTACGCTGACAAGCTCGGAGAGAGGGATAAGGGCGCCTGTCATTGATGGGACTGCGATCTCTCCCAGGCTCGCGAGGTTCGAGCGTTTCTCAATAGGCGCTCGGAGCGTTATTTCTACAGGTTCCTTCGTTCCTTCAACGTGCAGAAGGCCGGATGAAACACCGCTTACTGCGACCGCGATCGACTGGGCCAGCGCCTCTGTCGAGACCCCGTTTACAGCGGCCTTCACCTTATCAACCTCCAGTACGAGATTTTTCTGATCGTCTTCTACGTACCAGTCAACGTCGACAACCCCGTCGGTCTCCTCAAAGATATTCTTTATCTCACCGGCGATCCTGATCCTTTCATCCGCCCCAGGGCCGTATACCTCGGCAACGAGCGTTGAAAGGACAGGAGGCCCGGGTGGGATCTCCGCGATCTTCAGCGCGGCGCCGAACCTGTCCCCGATCTCTTTTAGATGCGGCCTCAGTCTCTTTGCTATCTCGTGGCTCTGCTGGGATCTGAGCGATCTGTCAACGAAGTTGACCTGTATGTCCGCGACGTTTGACCCGGCTCTAAGGTAGTAATGCCTCACCAGTCCGTTGAAGTTGTAAGGCGCGCTTGTGCCTACGTAGCTCTGGAGATCTCTGACCTCAGGGACAGTCTTCAAATACTCGCCAAGCTCTCTGGCGCACCTGGCGGTCTGCTCGAGGGTCGTCCCCTCAGGCATGTCGATTATGATCTGGACCTCGCTCTTGTTGTCGAAAGGGAGCATCTTTACGGCGACCTTTTTGAGCGGCACGAGAAGCATCGCAAGGGCGAGCATGAAGAGAACGGCTGAAAGCGCGGCGACCCTCTTTTTCCTCGATTCGATCAGAGGCATCATTATCTTCGAGTAAAAGGCGGAAAGGCCGGAATCTTCCCGGGTCCCGGTATTATGGCGGACGTTTTTAAGCGCCTTGTATCCGAGCCAGGGGCTGACGATAAAGGCGATAAGGAGTGAAAAGACCATCGCCGCCGACGCTCCGACAGGTATCGGCCTCATGTACGGGCCCATAAGCCCTGAGACGAAGGCCATCGGCAGGAGCGCCGCTATGACGGTGAAGGTCGCGAGTATCGTAGGGTTGCCGACCTCGTCAACTGCCGCTACGGCGTTATCTATCGAGACACCCTTCATCTTGAAGTGCCTGTGTATGTTCTCTACCACAACGATAGCGTCGTCGACGAGAATCCCGATCGAGAATATGAGCGCGAAGAGGGTGACCCTGTTGAGCGTGTACCCGTAGAGGTAGTTCACAAGGAGCGTCAGGGCAAGCGTCACAGGGACCGCGACTGCGACGACTATAGCCTCTCTCCAGCCGAGGGCGAGGGCGATAAGGATGATGACGGCGATGGTGGCTATCATCATGTGTTCCAACAGCTCGTCGGATTTTTCCTTGGCAGTGACCCCGTAGTTTCTGGTGACCGTTGCGTTTATGTCGGCCGGGAGGAGCTCGCCCTTCAGCGCGTCTATTTTTTTAAGCGCCGCAGCCGCTACAAGGCTTGCGTTCGCACCCTGCTTCTTGGCGACAGCTATAGTGACAGCCTCGTATTCGGCTGACGGGTCAGCCAGCTCAGGCAGGGACTTTTCCGGCGTACCAGGGCCAAAGCCCATGAATACGTAGTTCGACGGCTCTTCCGGGCCGTCAGTTACCTCTGCTATGTCTCTCAGGTAGACCGGTCTTCCTCCAAAGACCCCTACGACAACGGCTTTGACGTCCTCGGCGTTTTTTAGAAAGCCGCCGGTCTCCATGAGGAATTCGGTGTTGCCGGATGCAACTGAACCGCCGTGGAGGCTAACGTTAGCCTTGCCGATGGCCTTCAGGATGGAGAAGGGAGACTGCGAATAGGCCTTGAGCCTGGACGGGTCGAGGTCTATGCGGAGCTGCCGCTTCTGACCCCCAGTGACGGTCACCTCGGAGACGTCCTTATCCTTTCGTATCTCTTCAGCAAGCCCTGCGGCCACATTCCTGAGCTCGTAACCGGTATAGCGCCCTGACCAGAGCGTGATGCCGAGGACAGGGACGTCGTCTATCGACCTCGGTTTTACAAGAGGCTCGGATACGCCTGCTGGTATCTTGTCGTAGTTCGACCTTAGTTTGTCATGGAGCTTGACGATCGAGTCTTCCATGTCTTCTCCGACATAGAACCTCACTATCGTCAGGTTCCTGCCGGGAGAAGCTATCGAATACACGTACTCGACGCCTTTTATCTCCCAGAGGAGTTTTTCAAGGGGTGAGGTGACGCGCTCTTCAACCTCTTTAGCCGAGGCCCCCGGGTAGCCGACGAATACGTCGATCATCGGCACTACGATCTGCGGCTCTTCTTCTCTCGGAGTGACTGCGACCGCGAAGATGCCAAGGAGTACTGCGGCCAGCACGATGAGCGGGGTGAGCTTCGACCGGATGAATGCGCGAGCGATCTTACCTGATATGCCGAGAGCCATAGCGCCTACTGCCCCCGGCCGATGATGCCGCCGTCAAATGCGCCATCCGCGCCTTTGGTTATTATCTGCTCCCCTGCGTCAAGCCCGGAGATGACCTCTACGTTCGCGCCGATGGTCCGGCCGGTCCTTATGAGCCTGTATGTGGCTACAAGCTGCTCATCTACTACGTAGACGCCGATAAGCTGCCCCTTCTTTATTACCGACGAGGAAGGGACAACGAGCAGAGGCTTTTTGCCCGCCGGGAACCTGACGGAGGCGTAAAGTCCGGACCTCAGGTCATTGCCGCCCAGAGCGACCTTTACAAGAAAAGTCCTTGTAGAAGGGTTGATCGCCCCGGATGCCTCTGTGACCCTGCCGCTTAAGCGCTGACCTGTCGATTCTATTATGGCTTCAACCCCCATCCCGGGTTTTATCAAGGCCGCAAGACGCTCATCGGCATAAGCCTCAAGCGTGAAGGAAGAGGTGTCTTCTATCGTCAGAAGGGGCGTGCCTGGAGAAGCCAGCGCGCCTATATCTATCTTTTTTTCGGTTACGACGCCTGAGTACGGGGCGGTTACACTGGCGTACCCTTTATGCACGCGCGCCTCGGTTGTGCCGGAAGTCGCACGGTTGGCGGCCTCAGAGACCCGCTCGTGTTCGAGTTTAGCGGTCCTTGCGCGCGACTCGATCGTCTCGAACTCGTGCCTTGATATCGCCTTGCCCTCGTAGAGTTTTTTGTATCTGGCAAGGGTCGCCTCCATAAGGCCCAGGTTCTCACCGGCCGCCTCAAGTGCCTTCTTCGATTCTCTCTGCAGGGCCTCGGCACCGGCGACCTTCTCAGAGGCATCAAGAGACTCGATAGTGACGAGGACCCTGCCTGCCTTGACCGGCGCGCCTTCGGTGAAGTTGATGGCGGTGACTGTGCCCATCGTCCTGCTTGAAAGGGTAGAGACGGTCTTCGCCTTGATGGTGCCTGTGGCTTCTATATAGTCGTCTGTCTCTACCAGAGCGACCCTGGCCAGCGTCACGCCGGCGATAGGCCTTCTCTCGATCGCCGTCTTGTTTTTCCCCGGGTCTTCAGAACAGCCGGAGAGCATCGGTGAGGCGCTCATCAGAGCCAGCAGTGCGGCGATAATAGCCTTGTTTGACATTAAAACCTCCGTAGCCTTAAACGACCCCTCTGCCTATTCGAGGCCGAGGTCCCTGATGATGGTGCCGCTTTCAAAGTGGAGCGCCGCGATGGCGCTCTTCAGATCGTTTTCACTCATGACGTGGTTTGTACGCGCCTCATCGAGGGACAGCTGGGCGTCGAGAAGGTCTGATATAGGTGTCAATCCGTTCTCAAAACGAGTCCTCACGAGCCGCTCGCCTTCTTCGGCCACCGCGAGGGAGCCTGCTGTAAGCCCGGTGTTCCTAGCGGCCTCTTGTGCTTCAAGGTATGCCTCGTAGATCCTGTATGAGACGGCTTTTTTGAGTCCGCTCAAGTGCTCGGACGCCTCTGTTGCGCTATGGCGCGCCCTGTTTGACTCGTGCCTTCTGAGTGTGCCGTCGAATATCGACCACCTAAGCTGAGCTGAGACCTGCCAGCTGTCGCCTTCCGAGCCGAGCGGGTTTAAGTGGTCGTTCATCATGTACGCGCCGCCGACGCCGATAGTCGGGTAGTAGGCGGCAGAGGCAAGTTCTATGTTGGATTTTGCGTTCTCGTATTTGAGCGACATCGAACGGACGTCCTTCCTTGAAAGCGCGGACCGGGTGTAGTACCCGATATCTTTGACCGGAAGCTCGGAGATAGCGTCTGAGATGGAGGCTGGCTCTTCGAGCCCGAGCAGCAGGCCCATCTGTCTCTCGGCAAGAAGCAGGTTCTTATTCGCGGTAGCAAGCCTCTGCTTAGCCGTGGTCACCATCAGAGACGCTCTCAGCACATCCGAATAAAGCCCGATCTCTGATGTGTAGCGTAGCTCGGCAAGTCTCAAGTGCTCTGCCGCGTCCTCAACGCCTTTTTCGGCTGTCGCGATGAACCTGCGGGCCGTTTCAGCCATCAGGTGCGCCCGTATAATAGCGTAGACGACCTCTTCTTTTTTTCTGCCGAGATCTTCGGTACTGGCGGAGTAAAGTCTCTCTGCCATCTCAAGGCCTACGGAGGCTTTTTTTGAGAGCAGGACCTGCTCGACTGACAATGAGGTCTGGTAGTCGTTCACGGCGGCCGGATTGTTGAGTGACCCTATGGCGAAGTCGTCCTGAGTGAACCGCCCCTGGTTGAGCTTGGACGCGAAGGCGAGCGTCGGGTTGTTGGTGCGCGTGAAACGCTCCTCAAAGACTATGTTCGGCAGGAGCCGGCTTCTTGCTATCCCGATCTCCTCGGCGACGGCACCCGAGGCACCGGCGGAGGCCTTGAGGGAATGGTTCCCTTTCATGGCGATGGCCAGCGCCTCCTTAAGAGTGAATGTCCGGCCCTGGGCCAGGGCAAGTCCTCCATGAGATAAGAAGACGCCAAGGAGCGTTATGAGCAGGGCCGGCTTGAACATTTTGCATGGCTCCATTAATATTATTCGCTGTTTAAAGTTCGTGTGACGGAACGGCTCTGATGTGAACCCGGGGCCGGTCTATGACGAAGGCCCTGGCCGTGTTATCGCGCGGAGCTTGCTTTCTCGCACAAGAGGCGGCAATACAAGGTCAAAGGCCGGATCAGCAGGAGCCGCAGTTATCCTTAAGCCCGCTCAGTTTGAGGAGCGCCATCATCGGACACCAGTTGGTGAAAAAAGACTGGATGAGATTGAGGCCGACGAACCCGGTGAAGTAAAGCCAGTAGACGGAATGAAGCTGAGATAGAGCGAGAGATAAGATGATGAAAACGCCTGCTATAAGCCTGAGCATCCTGTCGATGGTCATTGTATGCCTCCTTTACCGCATGGTCAAAACTATTTTTTAAGACGTCTGGCGAGCCTCTCGCCCTCTTCGATCTGTTCTAATAGGACCGCCTTCATCAAAGAGCACGCCTCGAGGATCTTCGGGTTGTTGATCGAGTAGAAGATGTTGACCCCGTCCCTTCTTGTTGTCACGACCCTTCTTTGGCGGAGTACCGAGAGGTGCTGCGATATGTTGGCCTTGGTGATGCCGATTTTTTCGACGAGCGCGCCTACGGACATCTCGCCCCCCTTGAGCGCCGCTATTATCTCGAGCCTCTTGGGGTTAGCGAGCGTCTTGCATATCTCTGCCTGCAGTTCGAATACTTCCTTGCCTTCCTTCTTCATACTTGCATTATTGCGAAATATTGAAACAATGTCAAGTGAAAAAAGCAGGCGGTCTTTTTTTAGAAGACGGCCTGCCGGAAGATGGCGTGTAAGGCATGAGGCCCGGTCCTGGGAAGGCTGCGGCGAGCGAGGCGGCGGTTTTGAGGTCTTTACCCGGGCTCAGGCGGTATCAGGGGTTGGCGGCCGCGATCGATGTGCGGATCCTGTCGATAGTCTCCATGTCCGGCCTGAAAGAGCTTGAAGGCGCCTTGCCTGCCTTTAGCAGATGGCTGGCGGTAAACGGGGTCTTCTCGAGCTTCATGTTGTAGCTGGTCACCATCAGCGGTTCGAGGTTTATTACGTCCTGAGCATTGTACGCGAGTAGCGTCTCCAGGGCCTTGGGGTTTCTGTTCCTCTTAAAGTCCCTCCACAAAAGGACAGCGAAGTAGCCATCTACCCCGGAAAGCTCGCCCCTGTCGATGCCGATGAGCTTCTCGCATCCCTTGAGGCCGCCCTTGAATCCGAGGTCGGCAAGGATGTACCTTAAGTCCAGGTGTGCCCTGTTGAGCCTCATCCCGAATTGGTTCTCTATGAATGGAAGGTCAAAACACTTGCCGTTGTAGGTGACGAGAAGCCTGTACTTTTGTATGTCATACCTGAAGCTGTCAAGGTTTCTGTCCTTGACGTAGTTATGCACTGTCGTGCCGTCATATAGAGAGATGGCGGTTATATAGCCGCGAGGGCCCATGTAGCCGTTCGTCTCTATGTCCAGATAGGCGACTTTACCGCGAAATTCGGAGAATATGCGCCATTGCTCGCGGGCGGGCAGGAGGGCTGAAAAGTATATCGGGTTGTTTGCTTCGAGCCGTTTCACGGACTCTGCGACAAGTGCCTTTACGTTTTCAAGGGTGCCTGCGCGGGCCGGAAGCCTGGGTATCGACTCTTCAGTAGCGTTGGCCAGGAAGTCATCCCATGTAAGTATCCCGGCCTCCCACAGCCTGCGCTCGTAACGCGCGCCAATGCCGGGGATGTGGCAAAAAGTGTTTCTAAGCATCAGACTCTGTCCTAACTGGGCCGTTAAGCCGGCCCCTGCGCGCGACTTATGTCGCAAATCTGCGTAAGCCGAATGCCTCGCAAGAGATCACAAAAAAACCTTCAAGGGCAAAAAAAGGGCCGGATACCGGAGGCCCGATCCTATACCTTCTGCCCAGTATCGATTATTTTAACACAAGGCGGCCCAAAACAGGATGAAAAATATTCGAGAGAGAGGAAAAGGGGAAATACGAGCCAAAGACTGCAGAGGATTATCTGCGGTTGCAAAAGGTACGGCAGGGCCTGATCGATGCAAATATGCCTGAGATTTTGTTCTGAAGGCAAACCGGCAGGCTCTACGCAAGCCGAGCCGTTTTAAAATCATGGAAGAGCGGCATTAAAAGGCGCAGGCACATCAAGTCCGGCAGAAGGTACTGCAATTCCGCATCCTGCCACGCCTCTACTCTCAAATGATAGGTCCGGACGGGATAGAAGGCAAAGGGGCTGATGCCTGCGAGCCTTTGCATTCAGCTATCAGCTTGAAAGGTCTGCAGAGGCCTCCCGGGCGGTTCTTATCTCGTAGTTCATGGTAGGCTATAAAATCGTGGACTAAAAGACCCTGGAAAAGATATAATGAGCGGATGCAAACGCAGGGGATGAGCGGCAGGGAGTCTTATTTTTCGGATATATGCATCGAGAGGTGTGGCGGGCTGTGTTGTGATCCGTGGTGGGGGATCATATCGTTTCCGCTTGTGAAGCACGGCGGTTTGATTGGTCTCAGGCAGGAGCTTGTTAAGGCGATAAAGGCGCGCTCCCAGAGGATCACGGAGAATTACGTCACAAACGAGACGCCGAAGAGGTATCTCTTCAAGGCCCCGTACAGGCTGAACGTCAAGCTCAGGGGGATAAAGGTCGAGGGCCAGGTCCTCAGCCTCGAAATACTCGCCATGTTCGCCTTCCGTTGCCTCTTTTTCTCTGATAAGAGGGCGTGCGCAATACACCCGTCTCTGCTTGGCGGCGGCGATATACGTCCGCCACACTGCGCTCACCTCGGGGTCCACGGCGCTATCCCGGGGGAGAAGGGCTATTGCAGGATAATAGACGCGGCAGGTAGTGGCGAGGCAGAGGCTCAAAAGGCGATAGAGCTGGAGAAGCGTACAGCCGAGGTCCATCTCAAGGAAGGGTTTGATACTGTCGAGGAGGCCGCTGACAATCTCATGGCGGAGATAAACGAATACCTCACGGCACGCGCCCCCCATCTTTTACAGGAGACGCGGCCAGCCGCGCCGGGCAGGAACGACCCGTGCTGGTGCTCAAGCGGGCGCAAGTACAAGAAGTGCCACGGCGCGTAGTATATAGCTGTCAGGATATCTATCAGCTGCAAGGGCCTTTTAGCGGTCGCAGTTTCCGGTTTTGCCATACCGATAAAACAACGGGTAATGCTGTCAGGATATAATGGAAACAGATACTGAGATAGCTCGTAGGATAAGGCTAAAGCCTATAGGCGAGATCGTCGAGCCGTTAGGCGTGCCGGAGGCGCACCTTATACCTTATGGCAGATATGCGGCAAAGATAGATGCCTCTTTTTTAGCAGAGATCAAAGGGCGGCCGGACGGACGGCTGATAGTCGTTACCGCTATGAGCCCTACCCCTGAGGGCGAAGGCAAGACCACTCTGACGATAGGTCTTGCGCAGTCATTAAGGCTTCTCGGAAAAAAAACGGTAGCGGCGATACGCCAGCCGTCGCTCGGCCCTTTCTTCGGTACAAAGGGCGGGGCAACAGGCGGCGGCTTTTCGCAGGTCCATCCTGCAGACGACATAGCGCTTCACTTTACAGGTGACGACCACGCCGTGGCAACCGGCCATAATCTCATATCATCCCTGATAGACAACCATATTTATCATGCCAAACTGCCGGGACTTGACCAGGGGAGGATCGCGTGGGGCAGGGCGTCAGCGCTCAACGACAGGGCGCTGAGAGACGTAAGGGTAGGCCTTGGCAGGGAAGATACCGAAAGACCTGACCGCTTCCAGATCTCAGCCTCCTCAGAGGTGATGTCAGCTCTGTGCCTTGCGACATCCCTTGAAGACCTGAGGGGACGCATCGGCAGGATGCTCCTTGCCTTTACCAGGGACGGCACGGCTTTTACTGCGGAAGACCTCAAGGCGGCAGGTTCCGCGACCGCGCTTCTAAGGTACGCGATACACCCTAATATTGTTCAGTCTACAGAGGGCGTTCCTGTCTTTGTCCACGGCGGCCCGTTCGGCAACGTCTCTATCGGGTGTTCGTCTCTCATGGCAACGAAGCTGGCTATGAAGCTCGGTGATTATGTGGTAACAGAGGCAGGGTTCGCTACAGACCTCGGGGCTGAGAAGTTTTTTGACCTCAAATGCAGGGCAGGCGGCATAAGGCCTTCGGCCGCAGTCATAGTCGCGACTCTCAGATCTCTGAGATACCACGGAGGCGCTAAGGACTACCACCTCCCGGATATGGAAGCGGCGATCAGAGGCCTTGATAATCTGGATAAGCACGTAGAGAACATGGCGGAGTTCAAGGTCGGGGCGCTTGTGGTCATAAACAGGTATGCGGACGATCCTGCCGGAGAGCTTGAAGCGGTCAAAAAGTCTATAGAAGGTCGCGGCGTTGCCGTATGTGTGGCAACTGTCAGGCAAGACGGCGGCGCAGGCGGGCTTGAGGCGGCAAGGTCCCTCATAAAGCTCTGCGAGGCTGAAAACAGCTTCAGGTTCCTTTATGAGAGAGATGCCACCTTCGAGTCGAAGGTTATGACGATAGCCCAGAGGATATACGGCGCGGATGGCGTAGTCTTTACTGACAGGGCGAGAAGAGACCTTGCTTCGCTCGAATCCGCCGGGCTTGGGGGTCTGCCCGTATGCATGGCCAAGACGCACAGGTCTTTATCAGACGACTCAAAACTTATCGGCAGGCCGAGGAACTTTAATATAACGGTAAACGCGATAGGGGCCGCGGCCGGTGCAGGTTTTCTGGTGGCGTATTGCGGTTCTATACTCCTTATGCCCGGGCTTTCCGCCGATCCGCGCGCTTCGCATATAGATGTTGATATTAATGGGCATATAACGGGCGTCTGAGCTATTTCGCAGCGTGCTGCAATCGGTTGTCGAGCCCGGATAAGGTCTTGTAGATGGTCGGCTCATCAAGTCTATTTCAGACAAAGACAAAAGACAGGTGAGCATACTCTCTTTTTGACATAGCCACTTAGGATAGCATCTTCCTTCCTGCTCTCCCAAGTGTTGCACTTCGCTATTGAACCGGCGTGTTCAAATTATCCTCTTGAATGTGAAGATCTATCTTTAGTCTGCTCTTTGCCTCATGATCCTTCGATCTTACGTTTGCGCCGGTGCGGCATCTCTGGGCCCCCGGTCTTTTACCCTTCATCCTGCCGAATATATCAAGAGGCCTCGTGTGCGCCCGGTCACTACAGAGATCTGCTATTCAGGCTACAATGCGTTCTTCATTCGGCGTGTACGGGCCCTGGATCATCCTTCCATCTGAGCTTTTGTTCCTTGAATTCTTTGATAAAAATATATACTAACGCCTGATTTTCGTTCTATAATCAAGGTTTGGCCCGGATCTTCTAAAAACAGGGCCGTAAAGGGTTATATGGTCTTCGGGTCTTACAAAAACCTCCTTAAATCGTTAGGGTTCCAAGCGTTTATCTGGACCCAGTTCCTCGGCGCGTTTAATGACAACGTCTTTAAGATAGTCATATCCATGATAGCCGTGAACATGGGCGCGGGCCACAGCGGCGGCTGGTACGTCTCCCTTGTCGGCGCTATCTTCATCTTCCCGTTCTTCCTCTTCTCAGGCTACGCAGGGTTTGCCGCAGACGTCTTTAACAAGCGCAAGGTCTTGATAGTCACCAAGTCCTTCGAGATAGCGGCGGTGGTATTCGGCCTTTTCGCGTTCCTCTCAGGGCGCATTGAGCTGATGCTCGGTACCCTCTTTTTCATGGCGGTCCACTCGACCTTCTTCGGTCCTGCAAAATACGGCATAGTCCCTGAGATGCTCTCTGACAGCGATCTTTCCAGGGCGAACGGCCTCATGGAGATGAGTACCTTTCTTGCCATAATACTCGGCACCTCTGTCGGCTCGATCATGTATTCGGTCTGGAAGGACAGCCTGGGGACGATCGGCCTCTTCCTTATAATCATCGCGGTTGCAGGCACGCTCGTCTCCTTCGGTATCCCGAAGGTAAAGAACTCAGGGGCTGACAAGCCCTTTCAGTTGAACCCCTGGGGGGAGATAGGCCACGGCCTCAGGAGGCTCTTTGAGGAGAGGCTCCTTCTCTTTACAGTCGGCGGAATCACGTACTTCTGGTTTCTCGGCTCGCTCCTGCAGATGGACATCCTCCTTCTCGGGAAAGAGGTGATGGGCCTGTCCGATTTTTGGATAGGTATACTGATAACATTCCTCGCTCTCGGCATCGGCGCCGGGTCGGTTGTAGCCGGAAAGCTCTCAGGAGACAAGGTCGAGCTGGGCCTTGTCCCGATAGGTTCTATAGGCATGGGCGTATTCTCGATACTTCTCGCCTACTCCTCTGATTCATACCCCAGGACAGCGGCCGCCCTTATGATGGTCGGTTTCTTCGGCGGGCTCTTCATAGTGCCTCTGAACTCATTTTTGCAGCAGCAAAGCGGCTCCGAGGAGAAGGGCAGGATAATAGGGACCAACAACTTCGTCAATACGGTCGGGATACTGCTTGCTTCCGCTGTACTCTGGCTGATGAGAGACGTGCTTGAAATAACTGCCGAACGGATAGTCCTGTCTTTCGGACTGCTTACGCTCGCCTCTACCGTGCTTGTGATGAGGGCGCTACCCGACTTTCTTGTCAGGTTCTCTCTGTGGATGCTCACCCATACGATCTACAAGATAAGAGTAGTAGGCCAGGAGAACGTGCCGTTTAAAGGGCCGGCGCTGCTCGTCTGCAATCACATGTCGTTTGCGGACGGCCTGCTCGTGGGCTCGTGCGTCCAGAGGTTCGTAAGGTTCATGGTCTATGAGTACTTCTACGGACTGCCGCCTATAAGCTGGCTCTTGCGTCTTTTGAAGGCGATTCCGGTAGCTGACGGCAACCGCAGGGAGGTTCTTGCTTCTCTTGAGAAGGCACGGGCGGAGCTGAAAGACGGCCATGTAGTATGTATATTCGCAGAGGGCGCCATAAGCCGGACAGGCAACCTTCTTCCGTTTAAAAAGGGCTTTCACAGGGTAGTTGAAGGGCTTGATGTCCCAGTGATACCGGTTCATCTTGACAGGGTCTGGGGCTCGATCTTCAGCTTCAAGGGCGGGAGGTTCTTCTGGAAGTGGCCGACCCAGTTCCCGTACCCTGTCACGGTCTCCTTTGGAGCGCCGCTTTCCGTTGACGCCGAGCCGCAGAAGGTGCGCGATGCCGTAGTCGAGCTTGCCAGCGACGCGATGGTTCACAGGAGGTTGCCAGGCGATATGCTCCATCTGAGGTTCATGAAGAACGCCAAGATGCGTTTTTTCTCGAGGTGCATCTCTGACTCGACCGGCAGGGCGCTTACCTGGGGAGAAACACTCGCCGGGTCCCTGATACTTTGCAACTGGATGAAAAGGCGCATGACCGGAGAAGATATGGCGGCGATCTGCCTGCCTCCTACGGTCGGCGGAGCGCTTGCCAATATCGGAGCGATGATGGCCGGGAAGACCTCTGTAAATCTCAATTTCACCGCCGGAAAAGAGGCGATGAAAAACGCCCTTGCACAGTGCGGGATAAAGACCGTCCTGACGTCAAAGGCATTTCTCGCCAAGGCAGAGATCGAGCTGGTGGACGGTATGGTCTTTATAGAGGATATCCTCGGGTCTGTCGGGCGTTTTGAGCGTGCCAGGGCGCTATGTCTTTCTTTCATTCTGCCTGCGAAGGCGCTGGATCTCCTGTGCAGTCGCACAAGGCCGGACGGAGAGAGGCTGGCGACCATAGTATTCACGACAGGTTCGGAGGGTTCTCCAAAAGGGGTCATGCTGACCCACCACAATATACTCGCCAACATAGAAGGTTTTTCGCAGATACTGTCTACCGGGCCGAAGGATGTGCTTCTGGGGGTTCTGCCTTTCTTCCATTCATTCGGCTTTACCGCGACGCTCTGGTTTCCGCTCGTCTCAGGTTTCAGGGCCGTGTACCACCCGAACCCGATGGACGCGAAGACCGTCGGCGAGCTGGCCTCAGGACAGAGGGCGACGATACTCGTCGGTACCCCGACGTTCTACTCGATGTACGCCAAAAAGCTGCCTGAGGCATCTTTCCGAACGATAAGATACGCCATAGCCGGCGCTGAGAAACTTAAATCCCATATCAGCCAGGAGTTCAAGAAGAGGTTCGCCGTGGAGCTTCTGGAGGGGTACGGATGCACGGAGATGTCACCCGTGGTATCCGTGAATATCCCTGACATAGAACATGACAAGATCAGGCAGACAGGCTTCAAGGCAGGGACAGTAGGCCATGCGATACCCGGCGTCGCCGTCAAAGTTGTCGACCCTGAGACATGGCGCGAGGTGCCGTACGGACAAGACGGGCTCCTTCTGGTGAAGGGGCCGTCCCTGATGAAGGGGTATCTCGGTGACCCTGCCCTTACCGCATCGGTCATAAAGGACGGCTGGTATTCAACAGGCGACGTTGCCTCTGTCGGGGAGGACGGTTTTATCCGCATCGTCGACAGGATGGCGAGATTTTCAAAGGTGGCCGGCGAGATGGTAGCGCACTTCAAGATAGAAGAGACGATCTCGGCGCTATTAGGAGGATGCGACTGCGTGGTCACCTCCGTTGATGATGAGTTCAGGGGAGAGCGGGTAGTAGCGCTCTACGCGCACACTGCGGTGGATGCGGCCGAGCTGAGGGATATGCTTTTAAAGACAGAGCTGCCGAGGATATGGATACCCAAGCGTGAGGATCTTATCCGCGTAGATTCGATACCTGTGACAGCTACAGGCAAGGTCGACATCAAAAGGGCGAGGGCTATTGTAACGGGACTTGCCGGGGCCTGAGGGTCTGCGGCGGGTTTTCAGCAGGCTACTGAAAAATGCGATCTGCCTTGTTCCCATTAGATCTCGTTAGTCGGCGCATACGAAAAACACGCCTCCCTCGCATCAGGGCTTTTCGAACAGCCCAAACAAATTTCGGGTTTTTCAGCAGACCGTCTGATGATCTTGTCAGCGGTATCTTTTGTTTTTATGTCGGAGGCAGGATTGAGCGCGGTGGCAGGCCCGTTATTCAGGCCTCGCCCCTGTTTTTACGGCAGGCGCGCCTGGCAGAGGGGCAAGGTACACAACGTTTCTCGACATGTCCTTGGCGCGGTACATCGCCTTGTCAGCGATCTTCAGAAGTTCTTTTCTGTCTTTTGTGTGGATAGGGTAGGTGGCTACCCCTATTGAGGCTGTGATCTTGAGGTGAAGGTCGTCATCGTTCAAGAACTCTGCCTTCTCTATGGAAGCCCTGATCCTTTCCGCTACCCGCATTGCAACTTCGTAGTCGGCGTCTATCAGAAGGACTACGTATTCGTCCCCGCCGTACCTGATGACTGTATCGACTTCTCTGACGCATTTAAGAAGAATCTTACCGACCTCTACAAGGACCCTTGACCCGACAAGGTGGTCGTTCTTGTCATTTATCTGCTTGAAGTTGTCGAGGTCGAGAAACAGGACGGTTACCGGCATCATAAGCCGGTCCGCCCTTTTTATCTCCTTGTCGAGCGCGAGTTCCAGGTATTTGCTGTTATAGAGGTTGGTGAGGCTGTCTATAAAGGCCATCTCCTTGGCCTCGGAGTACTTCTGCGCGTTGTCAAAGGCCTGTGAGATATGCTCGACGATGAATGTGGCGTGCTTGATGTCCTTTACCGAGTAGTCGTTTTTCGCGTGCGAGCTTAAGATCAGCAGATAGCCGCTTACGGACCCGGCCTTGGTGAGAGGCGCTACGAGGAACGAATTGTACGGGGCGAGCAGCTCGGCGTCCTCGCCCGGAAGTTCGGGCTTGGCGACTACGGTTATCGAGTCAAGGTCCCTCAGGTCGCGTTCGAACCTGCCTTTGAATATCTCGACGATCTTCTCACCTGTATTAATGCTCAGGTGCCTGACACCCTTTATGTCGAGCTTCTTTTTTTCATCTTCGTAGAAGAAGATGATGCCTGCCTCTCCGTGGATTATCTGGAGAAGCGCGTCAAGGGAGATGCTGTAGAGCTTGCTCATGTCGAGGATTGCCGTAACGTTCCTGCTGACCTCGAAGAGCTTGAGCGATTGCCTCATCTCCGCGTTTTCTTCGAGGAGTTTTTTCTTGTCCATGCAGGCCCCTACGGTATGCAGGAGCTCGTCTTCGTTGGCAGGCTTTCTGATGTAATCGAAGGCACCGTTCTTAAGCGCCTCTATCGCTGATTCAATGGAGCCGTGGCCGGTAACTACTATTACGTCTATCAGTGTGTTGATCTGCTTGGTCTTCTGGAGGACCTCCAGGCCGTTTATATCCGGCATGACAAGGTCGGTTATGACGATATCGAATTCATCGTTTTCGATCATGGAGATCGCTTCAAGGCCGGTTGAGGCCGTTTTTACCTGAAAACCCCCGGCAGTCAGTATGTCGGAGCTGAGGACCCTGAAAAAAGCGTCGTCGTCGACTATGAGGATCTTGCCTTTGCGCACTATGGGCTCCTGATATTTTGCTTTTTATAAAATAGCATTATGAAAGGTGGAAAGTCAATAAAGCCATATCATGCCTGGTTTGAGGCTGTTCGGGCGCGGATACAATGGGGTTGCGAAACCGTCATAAAATATGATTAAATATCAGGCTCATAAGAACCTGTGCCACGGGAATGCCCAATGCAATCGCAAGGTAAAAAGCTCCTCGCTGTCTCCATGATATTTGCCGTAGCGCTCGTCTACAGGCTTATCTACATCCATCAGTTCTCCCAATATCCCATATTCAGCTCCCTTGATATCGACCAGGAGTATTACCACTTCTGGGCGAAGAGGATAGCGGCAGGCGATCTGATGAGTGGAACAGAGGTCTTCGAGATGACGCCTCTATACGCCTATATGCTCGGGTTTTTCTATAAGTTCATCTCAACGGACATATTCACCCTGAAGGTGGCGCAGAGTGTGGCAGGTTCAATCTCAGCCGTCATGATATTCTTTCTTGCAGGGCGCGTATTCAAGAGCTTTGCCATCGCCGTTGTCGCAGGGGGCATGGCCGCCATGTACGCCCCGTTCGTCCACTACGACAACATGGTTATGAAGTCCTTCCTAACGGTCTTTTTCTCGGTCGCCTCCCTTATATTCCTCTATCGGGGCGAAGAGAGGGGTTCTTTGCTCGACGCTCTCTTTGCCGGGGCCTCGATAGGGCTATTAGCCCTTGTGCGCGAGAACGCGATACTGCTTATCGCCGGAGTCGTCATCTGGTTCATCTTCAGGTTCCCGGCAAGGGAAGCGGCTAAGAGCAGCGGAGTCTTTCTGGCAGGCTTTTTCCTTGTAATGTCCCCTGTTGCCATAAGGAACTACGTCGTCTCAGGCGATATAGTCCTTAATACCGCAGGAGGCGGAGAGGTCTTCTACATAGGCAACAACCCTGAGGCGGACGGCACATACAAGGCCCCGCCGTTCCTAAAGACACTCCACCCTTTTAAAGAGCACGAGGAGTTCCGCTCTGAGGCCCAGAGGCTCACAGGCAGGGTACTTACAAGGAAAGAGTCTTCAGACTTCTGGTTCGGCCAGGGCCTTGATTTCATAAAGGCAAACCCAGGGCAGTTTACCTGGCTTGTCTACAGGAAGTTCGTCATGTTCTGGAACTTCTACGAGAGGCCGGATAACCTCAACTTCTATTTCATGAAGACGCTTGCGTCTTCCCTCAACTACGGGATCACATACGGGGTGCTTGCCCCGCTCGGCATCCTGGGTATCTTTCTTTCGCTAAGAGACTGGAGGAAGAACAGCCTCCTTTACATATTCCTCCTCACTTATCTGGCCTCCATGCTCCTTGTTTTCAACTTCGCGAGGTTCAGGATACCGATAGTCCCTGTTATAATGCTATGGGCCGCCTTTTCTCTCGTCTGGTTCTATCATAAGGCAGCGGTGCGCGATTGGAAGAAGGTTGGAGCGGCGATAGGCGTGCTCGCCTTGTTGTTTATAGGCGTCAACTGTCGTTTCGACGGGGTCAGGCCTTACACTGATTTTTTCGATACCGAGTACCACAAGATGGGAAAGGCCTACCTGCAGCTTGACAGGCTCAAGGAGGCGAGAGAGAACTATGAGGCGCTCATCAGGGTAAACCCGTCAAACGTCTTCGGTTACGCTGGCCTTGCAAGGGTGGCAATGAAGGAGAACCGGAACGAGGATGCTGTGGCAGAGCTTGAAAAAGGTCTTGGCGTAGAGCCTCAAAACGCCGGGCTATATATGCTACTTGCAACGGCTTACAATAACCTCGGCCAGACTGAGAAGGCTCAGGGGGCACTCAACGTTGCCTTCAGGCTCGGGCAGGGCGGGTAGAGGGGAGCGGGCTTTTTTGTTTTTTGGGTATGGCTCGTAACGCTTTCGGGCTCGGCGGTAGGGCGGGGCACACCCGCCGCACAATCTAGGCAGCGGCTCTTATAAAAAAATATTGGTCTGATTTTAGCTGTGCACTTCGGTGCGCCTTTTTGGGTATGGCTCCCTTCGCTGTCGGGCCGTTTCGCAGTAGATTCAGATACCTGCCAAACGGCCCTCCCTTAGGCTCATTCCACCATACCAGGGTTGTTTAGAGACAAAGGCAAAATAATTCCGACACCACCTCCCCCTGTCCCTCCTTGTTTAGGCGGAAGCTTTGCCTTTGCTCCTCCTCTTACTATAAGGGGAGGCCGGGAGGGGTTAGCGACAAGCGGTTTTCCTTTGCGCACCACCGTGCGCCTCCGGTTTGGCTCGAACGGCTCGTATAAAAATATTGGTCTGATTTTAGCTGTGCACTTCGGTGCGCCTTTTTGGGTATGGCTCCCTTCGCTGTCAGGCCGTTTCGCAGTAAATACCGATGCCTGCTCAACGGCCCTCCTTTATGCTCTTTCCGCCATGACCCGGGTTGTTTACTGCCAAGACAAGATAACGCAAAAGCTCCTTTCTAAAACTACAAGACCTTGAGTTTGCTGTGTTTTTCAAACAAAAGCTCCTTAAATTAATTTCGCATTAATTTTCCCGTTGACATTTTTTAATCGAGGGGTATAATCAAAATAACATAACGGTCGCGGTGCTCACGAAGAGGGCCCCGAAATAAGACCAGGGTGATGTCGCCAATGTACTGCCGATGATGGTGGTAGTATTCAGCGGCATTTTTTTTTGCCTTCGGGCCGCTGAAAAGAAGAAGCTGAAACCCAAAACCATCAAATCAAGGAGCATCACATAATGAAGAGATTCCTCGTAATCGCTCTCGCAGTGGCTTCAGTAGGCTTCATCGTAGCCGGCACAGTATCAGCCGCACCGGTTGACACCTACAACGCCGGCGACCCGGCAAACGGCATAGGCAACTCAAGGCACAACCTCGGTAACCTTGGCGCGCATCTGACCTCGCTGCCGAACACCTCCACCAACGGCATCAATGGTACCTCCGAGATCTGCGTATTCTGTCACACGCCTCACCATTCAAACACCGGCCTTTCTAACGTACCGATCTGGAACAGGAACAACTCGACTGCGGCATCTTACGTAGCCTATGGCGCGACCCTCGGTGGATCGACTGTCGGCGCCCCTGGCTCAACGACACTTGCGTGCCTTAGCTGCCACGACGGCGTAACGACCTTTGACAACCTTGCCAACAGGCCTGGTAAGGGCACAGGCAACTTCACCACAGGCTTCAACATGTGGGAAGTCAACGCCAACGGCGTAACAGTAGGCATCGTATCCTCGAAGATGACATCCGGCAGGCTCAACATCGGCGTAAACCTCTCCAACGACCACCCGGTATCAGTAGCCTACGGGACCGACGGAAGGGCGTCGCTTCGTCCGACTTCAACTGTGATCTCCTCGGTTGACGTAGCGGCCGGTCTTGCCTCCTCAGCCTCGACATGGGACGGCGGCAACCTCACCAAGAACCTCTGGGCTGTCAAGGGTTATGTCAACGCATCCGCGACGATCAGCGATCTTCTTAGAGGCGGCAACGTTGAGTGCTCTTCCTGCCACGACCCGCACTTCAACAACAAGTCTTACAACGAGGTAGATTCTACCTACACGAACGTAGCGGTGCTCGATCTTGAAGAAGAGTCCAACGGTCTCTTCCTCAGAAGGGTCGGCGGCAACTCTGGTTCAGGCCTCTGCAGAACCTGCCACAACAAGTAAAAAAACTCTGCGGCGTCAAAATCGCATAGCGCATCAGAAAAGGAGGGCCGATTCTCGGCCCTCCTTTTTTTATGTTCTTGAATTCACCCTCGAAGCGCAATTAATGGATAAGTAACTTTGACCGGTTTCCTGATGATCAGATCTTTCATGGTTTGACGTTCTACAAAATGTAGAATATAATTGATCAGTAGCAGAAATGACATATAGCCTGAATTGTAAGGGGGTATCATGGATTACTCGTCCCTGATAATCATAGTCATCTTTATCGCGTTCATGTTTCTTATGCACCGGGGCGGCGGCGGGTGTTGCGGTGGCGGCCATTCTCATGGCAAGAAGGGAAAAGATGGTGAGGCCAAAGATAACGATACCAATAAAAACTGCTAAAATAGAAGGAAGGAGCGGGTGATGTCGATCGTGATGGGGATAATGGCGATCTTTATGGTCGCAGGTATTCTCTCCGGCCATAGCCATATGATGGGTGGCATGATGGACGCCGATGATAAGGTCGAAAAGGTCGAGCAAAGCGGGGATTCATCAGGCGATAGTCACGATAAAAGGCGGACTTGTGATGATTGCCCAGTTGCGGTCGATATGAAAGATGGGGTTGAGGCGAGGGATGAAGGCCCTGATAAAAATAAAACCGGCGAAGAAACAGGGAAATGAATATGATGGGCGGAGTTGCAATTGCCTGAGGTTATGAGATGATTTTCAGGTTCGCTATAGATAAAGAAGAATGAAGACCACTCTTTCAGCAACGAAAAATGATCGTAGAAACAGCTTAAAATATCTTTTGGAGCGTGTCCAATGGCTATAGACCCTGTATGTGGTATGACAGTAGACTCGGCAAAAGCCGCTGGAAAAAGCGTGAAAGGCGGGGTTGAGATATACTTCTGCTCGCTAAAGTGCAAGGAGAGGTTCGATGCGAACCCTGAGGGGTTCGCAGGGTCTTCAAAGAAAGAGCATGGGACGGGGATGGCAGGCATGGCCGCAGGCGTTGCGGAAGGTTCGGCCGGCACAGCCAAAGACCCTATCTGCGGCATGGTCGTTGAAAAAGAGAGGTCGCTTAAAAAAGAGCAGGCAGGCAGGGCCTATTATTTCTGCAGTGACGGGTGCTTAAGGACATTCGTCGCCCCTGAAGAAGAGCTGAAGAAGATGAAAAGACGAGTCTCTGTCGCGCTCTTCGGGGTGCTCGCTCTTGCGCTCCTTCGCGCAGCGTTCTTCATAGGCCTTGCAACAGGCGCGACTATCATCACATGGGCGCCGATACCGCAACTGCCGTGGTTTACCTGGGGTGTCTGGTTATTTCTGCTTGTAACGCCGGTTCAATTCATCGGGGGGTGGGGCTTTTACAAGGGCGCGTATACAGCTGTATCGAATCGGCAGATCAATATGGATTTTTTGATAGCCCTCGGCACGACGGTCGCTTATATCTACTCAGTCATGGTCATCTTCGCCCCTGATATACTCCCTGTAAAGGTCGAGGAGCGAGACGTCTACTTCGAGGTCTCAGCGGTCATAATCGCCTTCGTCCTCCTTGGAAAGTACATGGAGGAGATCATAAAGAAGAGGTCGTCTGCCGCGGTAAGGAAGCTGATGGACCTGAAACCGCAGACAGCGCGCGTCATTCGCGCTGGCGCAGAGATGGAAGTCCCGGCAGAGACCGTCGAGGTAGGCGACATTGTAGTGGTAAGGCCGGGCGAGAAGATACCGGCCGACGGGTTAGTTGTCGAGGGCTCAAGCGCAGTGGACGAGAAGATGATAACAGGCGAGTCGATGCCTGTAGAGAAAAGGCCAGGCGATTCTGTTGTGGGGGCGACGCTCAACAGGACCGGCCTGATAAAGTTCATGGCAAAAAGGGTCGGCGCCGAGACGACGCTCAGCCAGATAATAAAGCTGGTCGAGGAGGCGCAGGCATCAAGCGCGCCGATCCAGAGGATAGCTGACAAGGTCGCCGCATACTTCGTCGTAGCGGTAGTCGCTGTGGCCTTTCTGGCGTTCTTCGGCTGGTGGGCCTCAGGCGATTTTCCGCAGGGGCTTTTAAGCTTCATAGCGGTCCTCATCATCGCGTGCCCGTGCGCTCTGGGTATTGCTACGCCGGCCGCCCTGATGGTAGGAGTAGGCAAGGGCGCTGAGGCAGGGATACTTATTCGCGGCGGGGAGTTTCTTGAAAGGGCGCAAAGACTCGACACGGTCGTATTCGACAAGACCGGTACCCTTACAAAAGGCGAACCCAGTGTTACCGACGTCATCTCTATAGGGAGCAGCGAGGAAGATATTTTAAGGCTTGCGGCTATCGCTGAGAAAGGGTCTGAGCATCCGCTTGGAGAGGCTGTCATAAGGGCGGCTAAGATGAGGGGGATAGATGTCCCTGACGCAGAAGGGTTCGAGGCGCTACCGGGCCAAGGGGTAAGGGCGACATACAAGGGAGCGGTAATATTTCTTGGCAACCGCAGGCTGATGGAGGGGCGCGGGATACATACGGCTCCTTTGGAAGAGAGGCTCAAGGACCTTGAGGCAAAGGGCAGGACTGCCGTCATAGTGGCAGGAAAAGACTCTGTGCTCGGGATCTTGGGCATCGCTGATATTATAAAGGAAGGGGCCGCCTCAGCGATCGACGCGCTTAAAAAAGAGGGCATAGACGTGATCATGCTCACGGGCGACAACGAGAGGACGGCAAAGGCGATAGCAACAGAGCTCGGCCTGGAAAGGGTGATAGCAGGCGTACTGCCGGGCGAGAAGGCAGGGGTGATAAAGAAACTCCAGTCTGAAGGAAAGGTAGTCGCTATGGTCGGGGACGGAATAAACGACGCGCCCGCGCTTGCCCAGGCAGATATAGGGATAGCGATAGGGAGCGGCTCTGATGTGGCAAAGGAGACAGGCGGCATAATACTCGTAAGGGACGACGTCAGGGACGTTGTCGCAGGGATAAGGCTATCGAAGGCGACGATGAGGAAGATAAAACAGAACCTCTTCTGGGCATTTATCTATAACTCAGTCGGCATACCTATAGCGGCCCTCGGATTCCTGAACCCGATAATCGCCGCCGCCGCAATGGCGCTAAGCTCGCTTTCAGTAGTCGCGAATTCCGCAACCTTGAGGACCTTCAAGATAAAGGTCGAATAAAGTGGGGAGGTAAGACAGGGTCAGATCTGCTTTACTGATAACATGTATAAGCATAAGGCTCAGAGGCAGGCGCATTTGACGGCCTGCATTTTGCTTTCCACCTGTGCGGCGCGTGTGGCCACTTGACAATAACGGGCTTACTGCTAATAATCATCTTGAGCTGTTGTCTTTTCAGTTCTTCCAACTATCAATGCGGAGGGGTGTCATGGAGCAGACCAAAGGGCAGGGCGCGAAGGAAGATTTATATAAGAAGATAGAGGCCCAGATCAAGGAACTCGACGAGCGCTTCAAGACTCTTGAGGCCAAGGCGTCCAATTTCAAAGACGCGGCCAAGGTGGAGATAGACAACCAGCTCAAGGCCTTGCGGAAGAAGAAAGATGAGCTTATGGAAAAGGAGCGCCAGCTCATGAACACAAGCGGCGAGGCGTTCGGGATCTTGAAAGAAGGGCTCGGCAAGGCGGCCTCAGAGCTTAAGTCAGCGCTCGACCAATCGATAGCCAAGTTCAAGTAAGGTTTCTTCAGGGTCTGGCATTACTTGAAGATGCAAAGCGAGCGAACCCCCGCAGTTTGCCTGGGGCCGATCGTTTGCCAGAAATAATTATTCGCCGAGGGACCCTCACGGCCTGCCGTGGGTTCTTTCAAAGTAAAAAAAGCGTCAAGAGGAGCCGATGAGGATCGTCATTTTCGTTTCGCTTTTCGTGGCGGCGCTGGCTGTGATTTTTGCCCTGCAGAACTCGCAGCCCGTAATCGTGAACTTCATCAACTGGTCCTTCGAGGCCTCGCTCGTCATAGTGCTTCTCCTTACGTTCGTAGCCGGTCTATTATCAGCCTTTATCGTCTCTATACCGTGGCGGGTAAAGATGATGAGAGATCTTTCGAACTGCAGGAAGACGGCAGGGCATACAGGCGGGCCGCAGGCCGGCAACTGAGGATTAAACAGAGACGGCTTTCCTTCTTTGATCTCCGCTCCGGCCATGGCGTTGGCAGTGTTTCAGATATGACCTGACTCAAGGAGGTACATTGTGTCAACTCGGCCGTATGCGGCAATAATGCTGAAGGTAGCGGCGATGATAATGCTCGGCACGTCTCTGTCGGGCTGTATTCCCATAGCAATTCGCAAAGACCCTCCTCCAGCCGGGAGCTGGTTGGTTCTGCTCTGCAGGGCTGCCGACGATAACCAGGAACCTCAGCCGAGAGACTTTTATGAAACGCTTTTCAACAGGGGGCAGCGCGATCTCGTGTTTGACTATTTTGATAGAACGAGCAACCACATGGTTGATGTGTCAGCAACAGAAGTGTATGGGTGGTTCCCGATGAACGTGAATACCGCTGACATAGCGCCAAACGTCCGTAACAACGCTATGCCGGTCACGCGCACCCAGACGGCTCGGGACTGCAGGGCATCAGCGCTCGGGTCCATTACCGCCACGGGGACTATCGTGGACCCCGCAAATTACGCTGGTATCATCACGGTGATCAATGTGCCGGTCGATTCCGGCGCCGCCGGCGAGAAGTCGGTAGTATTGTCCCGGCAGGCCGAAAACGAAGTGGGATTTGTCGCTCACGAGATGCTCCACGTGCTTGGTGCGCAGCACTCCTGGCGGACCTCTCCGGACAGTTCCACCGATCACGTCTGGCAACATGGCGGCGATGTGGAGTACAACGACTGTTGGGATATGATGAGCTTTCGAACCTGCGTCTTTACGTTTCAGACGGCACGGGGCGCGCAGGGGCCTGAATTACAAGGCGCTTACCGCGAAAAGCTGGGCTGGTTGCCTGCAGGACGAGTCGAGACAGTGGGTGGATACCCGCCCGGGAAGACCAGTATCACCCTTGCGCCGGTGAGTGATCCTGGCAAGCCCGGCCCTCTTCTCGCAAAGGTCGAGGTTTTCAATCGTCAGAATCCAGGGCAGTATGTACTGGAGTATCGGGAAAGAGACGGATTCGACAAAGGAATACCGGCCAGCGCGGTAGTTATACGAGAGTTGCGTAATAACGGAACCACCTATCTCGTACAGCGGCAAGGTGGCGCGACGGCCTGGCGGAAGGGAGATACGTTCACTGACAATGGTAACAACCTCAGCATCACCGTGGACGACATTGTCTCTGGTGGCGCCAAGATCACGATAAACACGGCCTACTCACAAAATCCGCCACAGCCTGGCGATTGGTGCGGTGACAAGTATCGTGGGGAGGTGCTATCCTGTCCAGCGGGAACGCAGTGTGCTGCGAGAATGGGCGGTGGTCTTGTGACAACCGAGTACTTTTGCGATTGAGGCGTTTCTAACCGTGCATCAGGCAGGGTTATTGACCCTAGCCTTGCGCGCCGTTCTACTCCTTCACAACCGCCGAGGCGTTTTTGTCAAACGGGTTTGTCCTTACGGCAAGAGAGAAGAGGAACGGATAGTTGGCCTTCAGGTGCCTCATGTAGTTGAGCCACTCTGTAGCTAACGCCCCGTAGACCCTCTTTACATCCCCGTTTAAGTGCTTGAGGTCGACGTCAGGGACCTCACTGATGTTGTCTCGATGCGATAGTTCTTCCGAGAGGTGGGATACAGCCATCAGGAGATCTGTGAAGGACTCGTGTTCCATAAGCGCCGGGTTCTCCATCAGCTGTACGACCATGCCTCTTCCTGCGGCGAGAAAGGTCTTGAGCTCGATAAATCCGGCCCTGTCCATCTGCGTCGAGTATTCGCAGGCGGAAAGGCGCTTGCAGATACTGCGAAATTCCGCGTCTGTTTTGTGTTCGCCTCCGGCAAGCTCTGCCTTTATCCTTTCGATGTTCGGGTCGTTGTCCGAAAGCCTGGTAAGGAGCGCTGTCCCCATCTCGCTGAAAAATACCCCGATGACCATGTTGAGCTTCTCAAGCCTTGCCTTCGCCTCCATGCGCGTAAGCATCTGGTGGATTATCATGGTGACCAGCAGGACTTCCACAGGAAGGAACGCCAGGTCAGTGATCAGGTATGAAAATATGTGGTGCGAGTCCCTGAATATCGCGTAATGGATGAGATAGGTAATCGTCGAAAGAGCCAGGAGCGCCGCCCCTGTTATCAACTGCCATCTGTAGCGGTGCATAAGTATATGAAGGCCTCCTCTGTTTTTGTGATGGGCTTGTTGGCCGCAATATTGTAAGGCTGACAGTCAGCTGAAAAATTTTCTCCTGAGAATCGGCCTCTTTGTTTAGCAGCGCGACGCGGACAAAACAACGGCTTATGCCGCACTTCCTGGCGCCTTGCATCGGGACCTTTTGAGCGGCCCGAACAATCCTGGGTTTTCGGCAGTTTGAAAGCAAGGAAGAGCATGCGCTCGCACCTTCCAGCGGCCTAAACAAGATTCAGCCAGGCCCCGCATAACAGGAGCGTGCCCATGAGGCGGGGGTTTACTCAGAACCCGATGAACCTCTCTTTGGGCTTGCCGCAAAGCGGACACTTCTCAGGAGCCGCGCCCTCTACGGTATAGCCGCATTCATCGCAAACAAAAATCGGCGTAGGCCCTGAGTCAGCGCCTCTGTCGATCTCTGCCTTCGCAGTCTCGAAGAGCTCTTTGTGCTGTCTTTCAGCCTCTACCGCCCATTTTATAGCCCTTAAGGCAGTCTTCTCGTCCTGAAGCTTTGCGATAGCCTCGTAGGCCGGGTACATCTCATCTATCTCGAATGCCTCGCCTGATATCGCCTTGGAGAGGTTATCCGCGCTCTCGCCGACTTCACCGAGGGCTTTGAGGTGGGTCTTGGCGTGGATAAGCTCGGCGTGCGCGACAGCTCTGAAGAGGCGTGCAAGGTTCGACCTGCCTTCTTTCTCAGCCTTTCTCGCGAATATCTGATACTTTGCGTGCGCCTGGGATTCCCCTGCGAACGCGGCCCTTAAGTTATCATCAGTCATCTTCTTCATGAGAGGCTCCTTTGTCTAAGCATCTAAATGTTTTTCTCAACACGAGGGTAAAATTATAACACGTTAAGGCCTTGGACGAATGGTCATCCGGAGCGGAGAAGATTTTTGCCGATTAAACAATAGCTCCATCATCTTTAGCAACTTGGTGAATTAAAATCTGATATTAAAGTTTCTGCCCGCAGGCCGCGAGATTCGAAAGACGGGTTATGCCACAACCCTACCATAAACTGAAGCTAAATATACAGGGTCAACGCCTCTTTTACTTAGAATCCCTTTCGCGCGTTTTTTTTCAGATAGGAGAGTATGACGGCTTTTTCATCCTCCGGCAAGAAGGGTCTTATGCCTTTCTCATCTGCCTGTCTCTCCATCCTAGTGACGACATTATTCCACCCGGTGTAGTTGTGCGCCTGCGGGTGGTAAGCGGGGTGGCAGATACTGCATCTGTTGATGTAGAGGATGGCTGGAGGAGTTTCGGCCTCAGGGAGCGGCTGCTTGACGCAAGATGCGGCTATGATGGAAAGGGCCAGGCAGAGCGCCAGGTATGCGAGTTTCTTGGATTGTTCCATCCGGCTTCCTCGGATTTTGCGGGCATTAGTTCCGTTCGATATACAGCCTTTCAACCCGTGCCGTTTCAGAAGATGATCGTATCTTTAAAAACCCCAGAGATCAGACTTCCTGATGGTATTTTTCGTAGGCCATATTGTAGATAAAGTAGCATACGACCAGAAGGAGGATGATGCCCCCGTAGACCGCTATCTGCATTATCCCCTGATACCATTCGACGTCCCCCATCGTAATGGACATCTGGGTGAGCAGGAGGCCTCTGACGCTTGCTATGAGGCCGACGTAAATGAACGGGTTGAGGGTGAAAGCTTTTTTGTTGATCTGGCTGAGGACCTGCCTGAAAAGCTCCATTATGATGAGTACGAACATCATCTCGCTTAAAAGATGCGGGATGGTATGCTGGGTCCACAGAAAGATAGCGTCGTAAATGGCGTCGTAGAGGAGCTGGCCGGCGAGGTATATCATCCCCAGCGCCACGACTATAAGGAGGGCGTAGTCGGAAATCCTGAAAAAAGAGTTGAGGTTCTTTAAAAAACCTGATGAGTTCGGTCCTTCGCCTTCCATGAGCCACCTCCCTTATAGGTAAGCAAAACTATCGCAAGCCCTTGGCGCGTCCCAAGGATGATCATGCCGTCAGACTTGAGTTTTATCTTAAGGGATTGCCGGTTAAGGGAGAATTAAAGGTTTTTGAAGGGTCCTGATCAAGAGGAAAAAGATGGTGCCCGAGGCCGGGGTCGAACCGGCACGTGGTTTCCCACTCGGGATTTTAAGTCCCGTGCGTCTACCAATTCCGCCACTCGGGCATTTCTTGCAAGGCTTCCAAGCGCCTTTGATTATGACATATCATCAAAGAAATGCCAAAAAAATAAGATATACCGCCCCTTCTTATTTAAAATCCTCAAGTCCTTTCAATATCAGCCGATGTATATGGATAATATGGTCATGGAAAGGGGGGCTGGCGTGACTTTGTAATCCATTGTATCAAGAAAACCCATTAACCTTTTAATCCAACAGGCTTTCTTTGAATTCTTGGCTTGACAAATGGCGGCCGATTGCTATAATTGGCTAAATCTTAAAAATAGAGCGGAAAAAAGGAGGTGGCGTATCACCTTTAAATAATCTTTTTTTGAGCATCAGGCAACGTGGCCTTTGAAGTTACTTGTATCAGTCGTAGTCGGCATCTCGAGTGTTTTCGAACACCATTAAAAAGGAGGATGTATGAGAAAAAAACTTTTAGTAGCTGCGGCAGCGGTATTCACGCTCGCGCTCGGTCTTGAGGCGCCGCGCGAGGCCTCAGCTATACCGGCGTTTGCACGCCAGACAGGGCTTGCATGCCTGACATGTCATTTTCAGCACTTCCCGACGCTGAACGCCTATGGCCGTACCTTCAAGGCCGGCGGGTTCACACAGGTCGGCGGCCAGAGCCTCGTAGAGGGAGAGCATCTCTCTATTCCGGCTTCGCTCAATGCCTCTCTTATAACCAAGGTCAGGTACCAGAAGAGAAGCGGTGATAACAGGGCCGAAGGCAACACCAACACAGGCGCGACCGGCAATGCCAGCGAGCTCAACAAGGGCGAGCTTCAGTTCCCGGATGAGGCGGCCCTCCTTATAGGCGGCCGCGGCGGCGAGCATGTCGGCTTCCTCCTTGAGCTGTCGCTCAAGGACGGCGACAGCCGTTTCACATCGTTCAAGATGCCTTTCAGTTTTGATGTCGCTTCCACAAATCTCCTTGTGATCCCGTTTTCTACCGACTCGCAGGGCGCGGCATACGGTCTTGAGCTGTTGAACACCGGTGCTTTGAGGCTCCAGAGGCCGATCGAGCACAGGACAGAGTTCTCCGCTCAGCAGTACATAGGCACTGACGGCGCGGCAACAGGCTTCACGCTTGCCGCTGTCAATAAGATGGGCTTTTTCAACTACACACCGTACTATAAGGAGCATGGCAACGCGGCAGTTGGCCCGTTCATCAACTACTTTAGAGCTGGCGTGACGCCTCAGATCGGCGGATGGGATACAGCGGTAGGCGTACAGTCATGGAGCGGCACCTCGAAGACCGGAGCAACGGATGCGCCTAACAGGGTGCATGCAGAGGCATGGGCTCTTGACGCGCAGGCACAGGGCGAAGTCGGCTCGATGCCTCTTGGCGTATACTTCTCTTATGCAAGGGCAGCCAAGTCCAAGACCGGCGAGGAAGCAAACACGATGAACGCCAGCACCCGCAAGAACAAGTCAGCCGTCGCTATCAACGGCGAGCTTGGTGTGATACCTCACAGGCTCACAGCGGCACTTGGTTATCGCGTAGGTAAGGACGGGGATTCCAACGACGACGGCAAGCAGAGACAGAACGCGTTGACGCTGGGCTTTGTCTACGAGGCGATGCAGAACCTTGAGCTTCAGCTCAACAACTCCTGGTACAATGGCGATGCAAAGCCAGGCTCAGATTCAGGCAACATGCTCACGACGCTGATGCTCTTCGCGGCGTTCTAAGCAAGCAGGTTGATTTGAAAAGGGGAGGGCTTTTGCCCTCCCCTTTTTTTATGTCTGATAGTGAAGATTTAAATCGAAAGAGGCGGGGGTTTGACGATGCGTCCAGTAAAACATATTAAAGCGGCAGGTTCTTTTCTCGCCGGGTTGTTAGGTCCTGGTCTTCGGCAGGTCGCCCTTGTCTGTATGCTGGTTGTCTTTGCCGCAGGGTGCGCCGGACCGCTGCAGGTCGCATACAGTCCAAAGGCGCCTGACAAGAGCGATAAGATAAAAGCGCCGGTGACCGTCTTTATAGAGCCTACAAAAGATCTTAGAGAGAAAAAGGCGGCTGACCCGCGCAGGATCGGCAAGATCGGCGCTGTCGTATCCGATATGAACGCCGGAGATCTTGTCATCTCCGAGGACGCTGATGGACTCATAAAAAGGGCGCTTGTCTCTGAGTTCACTCTCGCAGGCTACGTTGTCAAGACCGAGGGCGATGCAAAAGAGGCTGACTTTGTGCTGCGCTCCGGCGTGAAGGACCTGAGACTGGATGTCGGCCCGAGGGACGAGGTTTCTGTTGTCATAACGGTAAGCCTTGATGAGACTGTCACAGGAAAGGCTGTCTGGTCAGGCGACTCAGTTGAGAAAGGCGACAGGTTCGCAGGCGTTTCAGGCAACAGCAGACAGACCCTGTCATGGTATCTCTCTTCTTCGGTATCCAAGGCGATAAGGTCGATACTTGCCGAGATAAACCCGAGGATCGCAAACACAAGGGCCGCTTATGTCCCTGAAAAGCTCCAGGAGGCCCAGTATGAAAAACCTGCGCCGCAGGGGACAGGGCGCGTCGTTATATCAACCGAGCCGTCACGTTCAAAGGTCTATATCAAGGACGTATATTTCGGGATGACGCCTCTTAACCTCGATATTGAGCCAGGGGTCTACGAGATAGTCGTCAAGAGCAAGGGCTACAAGGAATCCCGCGAGAAGGTCTCTGTGAGGCTGGGTCAGTTTACGGAACTTGGTTTTGATCTGGAAAAGGAGTAGCAGGCAGAGCGTGTTACCCTTGTCCGGTTGAAAGAGTTTGCCCTTGATCAAAGTCACTTTTTAGAATATGCGCAGCGAGTGACCGGAAAAAGGTATTTCATCGGATGGTCTACGGACTCGGCGTATAGATTGTGCGGCGCTAATCAGCGAGCGAGTTGAAAAAGTCGCGTTAGCGGACCTCTAAGCTAACAACGGCTAGATGCCGGGATTTATCAAGTAAAAAGGCCGTCCCGAAGGGACGGCCTTTTTGTTTTTTTACAGGCTGACGGAGAACCCTTAAAGTCTTGAATAGGTGAGCATGGCCGTCCATAAGTAATAAACAGATCATAAGCGTCTTTTCGTGAAAGGTCGGCCTCGAAAGACGTCAGATGCTCACGCCGGGCTTTTTCCCATCAGAGAGGGTGATTTCGTATGCCTCATGATATACTCTTTGAGAAATTCCTTTGCACTACTGTCAGCTTCAAGAAACTGGATGCCGAGAAGGTTGCCGCTCCCTATCCACATCACCTTTCCTCCGAGCATGGAGCCGCGCCCTGTGTCAGCCTCAAGCTGCACATTTACCTCTTTCCACAGTTTTGTATTGGCACAGAGCCTGCCTGCCTCGAGACATATCCCTGTAAGAGAGAGGTTGGCGATCTTTGTGTGATGGGTCTGGCCATCCATGATAAGGCTGGCGGTAGCGTTCTCGATCTTGTGTCTGAGATTTTCCCGGCATCCGTCGAGCATCTCTTTGAGGTTCTCGATGAGCATGGCGATGGTATCGATCGAAACATCGTATTTCCTCTCGCCCATCCCCTTCTTCTGCAGATCTGCAACCTCTTTTTCAGCCTCATGGATGAGCCGCTTATATTTGAAGATGTTCTTTATGAGTACGTCCCTGTGTATTGAGTATGGCCCTGCCGAGACGAAGATGTCGTTGGCAGGTATCTCTTCTCCGCAGTTGGGGCAGATAAGTTCCTCGGCGCTGAAAAAAGGCAAGATGATCGCTTGGCTGCATGTTACGCACTCAGTCTTGAGCATATATCCTCTTTCTGCGGTGATTTTGCGGCTGTGCCTTTACGATAATTTCAGGTCGATCATGCGCAGATAGACCATATTGTCTGATGAAGAGATTCTCCGGCCGCTATTGTCTTGTTTGCAACAACAGCATAACGAAATAAACAGGCCCTCGCAATTGAAATAGCGCTAAGGCAACCTGTAGATAAGATAGTCTCTCTTGAAGTACTTCGTCTGTATGATTTTAAACAAAATACCACATGCGAAAAAGGATTGCAATGATTTGGAAGGATGCGGCTGGCTTTTTTTGAGGAGCTTTCGAGGACATGGCGGTTGGCTGATAAGGCATCTGCCTATTTCATAGTCTGTGTCAGGTCCGGTTGTCCTGGGGTGATGGCCTCCTGGGAGCCGGGGCCGAAGTGGTTGGCGCTGTAGTGTTTGAGCGTGTTATTAAGGCGGAACGAGATCTCAACAGTCTTTTGTCCGCTTCCCGGCCCCATAGTGAAGGAGGGGATATCAAAAGTCGAGGAAAACAAGAGACTGGTAAAACGTTAGGTGTATCACTATAGTTGAACAATCTGTTTTCTTGACAAGCACCTGTTTTCTATAGTAATTTTGGTCTCTGAGTGTGGGAGATGCCGATGAATTCAAAGGATCAGGATAAATTATTCATGAACCTTGCGCTAAGAGAGGCGCGAAAGGCCGCAAAGAGACTTGAGGTCCCTGTAGGCGCGGTCATCATTCATGAAGGTCTGGTAGTCTCAAGGGGTTTTAACAAGAGAGAGACAGGGGCCGACCCTACTGCCCACGCCGAGATGATCGCGATAAAAGCGGCCTCAAAGCGGCTCGGTTCATGGAGGCTCTCCGGCACGACCCTTTATGTGACGCTTGAGCCGTGTCTCATGTGCACGGGCGCTATCATACAGGCAAGGGTCGGCAGGCTCGTCTTCGGCGCCTTGGACCCGAAGGCCGGGGCGTGCGGGTCGCTCTACGATCTATCTACTGATAAGAGGCTCAACCACCGGGTCCATGTTACTTCAGGGGTCTGCTACGAAGAATCAGAGGCGCTTCTAAAGTCATTTTTTGCTGATCTCAGGGCTCGTAAAAAAGAGGGGAGAAAAAAACCTCTTTGAGCCTGTACAGCCTGATAGGGATTCGGTTATAATCGCCGTCATACAAAACCCGGAGGTGTTGTCATGCAAGGTGTCTCTGACCAGATATTCCGCGAATACGATATAAGAGGGACCTTTGGGAAGGACCTTACTCCTGAGGTCGCTGAACTGATAGGCAGGGGCTACGCTGCCCTTGCAAGAAAAACAGGGCTCTTGAAAGACGGTGCCAGCTTCAAGATAAGCGTGGGAAGGGACGTAAGGCTCAGTTCTCCTGAGATAAGAGACGCCCTTGTAAAGGGGCTTACCGAGAGCGGCATTGACGTAGTTGATATCGGGCCTTGCCCGACCCCGCTTCAATACTATTCGATGCATTCCTTGAAAGTCGACGGCGGGATAATGATAACAGGGTCGCATAATCCGCCAGAGTACAACGGCTTCAAGATAAGCTATGGCAAAGAGACGATCCACGGCGAAGAGATACAGAGGTTGAAGCACGTCATACGTGAAGATGTCATAGGCAGGCCGCACCCTCTATGCAAGCCGGGCACGGTTGAGAAGGTAGAGATAATCCCGGACTATCTCGATTACGTTGCGGAAAAGATGAAGCTGCCTGTACTTGAGAGGCCGCTTCGTATCGTCCTCGATTCAGGTAACGGCACCGCTGGCCCTGTCGCGCCTGAGCTTTTCAGGAGGCTCGGGTGCGAGGTCGTGGAGCTTTTCAGTCTTCCGGACGGACGCTTCCCGAACCATCACCCTGATCCTACGGTCGAGGCGAACCTCGTTCAACTCATAGAGGCCGTAAAAAAAGAGAGGGCGGACTTCGGGGTCGCTTATGACGGGGACGCCGACAGGATAGGTGTCGTAGATGAGACAGGGGCTGTGATATGGGGTGATAAGCTGATGGTCATCTTCGCCAGGTCTATACTTGAGACGAACCCGGGGGCAACGGTCGTCGGCGAGGTGAAGTGCTCTCAGGTGATGTACGATGAGATAAAAAAGGCAGGGGGCGTCCCTGTCATGTGGAAGACAGGCCACTCGCTCATAAAATCGAAGATGAAGGAACTGAAGGCCGCGATGGCAGGGGAGATGTCAGGCCATATATTCTTCGCTGACAGGTGGTTCGGCTTCGACGATGCTGTATACGCCTCTTGCAGGGCCGCCGAGATACTCGCGCGCAAACGCGAGAAATACTCTGCTTATCCGTTCTCAAGGCTCCTTGCAGGCGTCCCTGATACGATCGTAACGCCAGAGATACGGGTCGATTGCCCTGATGAAGAGAAGTTCTCTGTGATCGAAGGGCTTGATAAGGCTGTAGGCACTGGCACAGATGCTTTCAAGGTAAAAGATATTATCCGGATAGATGGGCTCCGGATAAACTTCGAAGGGGGATGGGCACTCGTGAGGGCTTCAAACACCCAGCCTGTGCTCGTTTTGAGGTTCGAGGCAACGAGCAAGGAGCTCCTTGAGAAGGCAAAGGCCTTCATGAGGGAGAAGATAGGAATGGTGAGGCCGGGGGCGAAGACGGGGTTTTGAGTTGTTCTTTTAGAATGAACAAAGATTCCATCGGCCTGAATGTTCAGTCAATCCGAGCGGGTTTGAGTCTCATAGTGTTCATACACGCGCTCTTTCCCGTGTACGGGCTTGTAACTTATTACGAATTTTGGTGTATAACTGTGCTTGTTCATTTTCACGGTCACGCAGACAGACGACCAATGCATAAGATTCCTCTGTGGCGCTGTGAAGCTCCCCCCACGGATGATCATTGCGAGTTACCACAACAAATAGCCGTTTAGTTCGCAAAACCGCATCGTTATAAAATTGCTTGAAGCACCAGGTAGCCTTCTGGACAGTACCCTTGCCACGGGTTTTAAAACTAACATCTGGGTTGCTCAGCTCGGCAATGTTTTTATAATCTTCTTGCTCGGTAGCCTTGTTAAACATGGTAGATACGTGATCAAGGTTTGGAGCTGCAACAACTCTGAAGTAGATACGCGATGCCTTGTAAGCGATACGCGTGGAGCGTACATACGGAGTATAAGCAAGAGCTACAGTAATTTCTCTTAGACGCCGTCCTGTGCTTACGAACTCGTCAGGTATGGGAACCTCATAGAAATGATGTCTTTTGTTAGCAATGCGTGCATCGGCGAGCAGTGTAACCTCATTCTCAAGTGAACGCGAAAGAGTACGTGTGTCCACACGGCCGTACCCGCAGATTCTCCTCAATTTCTCGGTATCTTCTTTGCATAATTCTCGGCTTGCTTCAGGGATTGTGGCGTGGGCCACAAGCAGTGTCCGTAACAGATTTGGGTCGGCCTGTGGGTGCTCAGAAAGAAGGCGTGCAGCAAGGTGGGCCACTTGAGGCGCTGCCATGCTTGTGCCGCTTTGCTCCGCTAAAAGGTGTCCACCTACAAAGTCATTGTTAGTGGACAGCTCCCCGAGGCTGTTACGGATCAGCATGTTAGCGCCTGCGCGAGTATTTACCGCCCAATTACCGCCATAGGCAACCAGCTCCGGCTTTATGGCTCCGCCCACAGAGGGACCACGCCTGGAAAACGGTGAAGGCTGATCTCGGCGTGCTATGGGGATTTCCGCTGGGTCGTTAGTATGACGCTGGCTAATAATAGTCTGGTCGTAACGAGCCAGACTACCAACAGTAAGCGCATTAAGCGCAGGAGCAGGATCGAGAATCGCCCAGTCTTCGCGCCAGAGGTATTGCGGATAATCACTTTTCCATTCGAGAGCGTCGAGTTGAGAACCAAGAACATTGCCTGACGAAACTACAAAAAGTACACCTAATTCTCTGGAGAGAGTATCCAAGGTATAGGCGATTCCTTTTACGTGCCCTCCAATATAGGGTTTGTTTTGGTCGCCAAAAGACAGGTTAAATATCTTGCAGCCGTATGTGCCATGAAAATATCGCACTGCTTCGGTGATTTGATTTTCCACAAATCCCGTGTTATTCTCATTGTTTTCATCTAAAATTCTGCCGCTGAATAGACGCAGTTCTGGTACAAGTCTTCTTTCGCGTATAGTGCCTTCGACATCACCATAGAGTGCGAGCCCGGCAACATGAGTACCATGGCCATTTTCGTCTGTGGCGTCTTTATCTGGCAGATAGCTTTGAGAATCGCCCACTGCTGAGGCCAGAAGTGGATGACCAGTGGTCAAACCACTGTCAAGTATGACAACGCCGGGAACATTTTCAGTGGGTGGCTGGATTTCAGGCAGATCCTGGATGTCGGTGTGGAGCAGTTGCAGCTCCAGACCGTATCGTGGCGGCAGATCCACTGTGCGCACGTCGCGATGATGGAGCAATCGCTTGGCTTGTGAATGGTCGCAACGAACCCGATACAGAGTAAGTCCGGAGTGCTTTACACTGTCCAGTTTCTCAATTCCATGCTCAGTTAGCCAAGCCTCAAAGGTCTGCCAAAGCTTTGTACGTTCATCCTGACGATCCTCCAAAGGCCAGAGCTCGATGTCGAGCAAAAAAGGACTTGTACTAGGTAAGCCCTCTCGCCTCAGTGCCCATCCCTTGCGATCCTCCGGACTCCAACCATCTACTCCCTGAAGATCGTAAAGTACCTGCTTATATTTGACCTGCTCCCCCGCAACAAGTGACGCAAGGCGTGCCTCGAAAGATTCCAAGGCAGCATCGCTGACGAATGCGACAATGATCTGTTCATCTTCCTGGCTGACAAACTCAATATCTGAAGATATATTGCGAAGAGTATCTGGATCGAAGCCTTTTGCAACTGTAAACCGAAATAATCTTCTTTCATCGAAACCGCCCTGATCCATGTCGGTTTGGATTTTAGCCTGTTCAATTCGCTGTTGTAGAGAACGACCGTGGGATGCTGGGTTCTCAGGTTGCACAAATCTTGGTGGTTGACCGGCCCGCTTTTCAGTAACCGGATTCTCCCGCTGTAACGGAAGGTGCGGGTAAGACCCATGCTCAGGCATAATTTACTTACTCCTCTTGACTCGCGCTCTCCTTGCATCCTCTTGACTGATAGCTGCTTGAATGTGTCGTTCACTCAAGAATTCCTTACCAGATAAAACCATTTCCTTAGCCGCGCGGCGCAGTACTCGCTCAACATCTGCATGGCTCATATCTTTAAAAAGCCCGGAGATGCGTGTGTCTTCAATCTCAAATTCACGACGAAGTCCTCGCAACTTAATAGATAAGAGGCGTCGGAGTTGTTCGAGGTTTGGTGGTTCAAAGACTAATACTTCGTCGAAGCGTCGCCAGACTGCTGAATCCAACATACCCTCATGATTGGTAGCGGCGACCAGCAGACTTTTACCTTCATAGGAATCTAACATCTGGAGGAAAGCATTAACGACTCGCTTAAGCTCTCCATGATCACTTTCGTCTGCACGCTCTTTTGCGATAGCATCGAATTCATCAAAAAGTACCACCATTTGACTTGCGGAAATAAAGTCGAAGACTTGGCGTAAATTAGCGGCTGTTTCACCTAAATATGATGAAATCACACTGTCTATACGTATGATGGCCAATGGAAGGCTCAGTTCGCAGGCGATCACCTCGGCAGTAAGTGTCTTACCGCATCCAGGAGGGCCACAGAAGAGCACTCGATCAATCGGAAATAAGCCATAACTCTTAAGCAGCTCAACACGGTGATACTCTTGCAACAACTTATTCAGTAGGGAGCAATTCCCGTCTGACAAAATGACATCCTCTAATCGTCTGAACGGCTCTTTAATCTGTAATAGAGGTAACCCTCGTTCTCGATCGGTTGGAAGGCGTTCGACAAGCGCAGCTTGGCGTGGCGAAGTTGTGCTTGTGCGACCATAGAGAATTTTTTCCAGATCGTTGGCAAGAAGGTGGTGGTGTTTTTCCCGCTCTTCTCGAATAACCTCCTGAGAAGCTTGCCGGAAGGCATCTGAATTACTTTCCATGCCTGCCTTGATAAGTTGTCTAATTAGTTTTCCTGAGGCCATATATTTCTCCACTTTATCGTAACTACATTTTTATCTTAAATCCAGATCACCATAAGCCTTAAATTTTGTTGCTGAAGACGTATCAAAATATGCGATGAGTTTCTCGCGCATTGATTGTCCTTCTGCTCAGAAGCTTCTCTCAATTAATATGAAGGTTACACTAACACAATCAACCTCATGTTTGAAGACAAATCGCCTGCAGGCCTCTCACTCCAACCCCCTGATAAACCTTCGATTAAAATCCTTTAATCTCCGTTCATTTGATGAACAACCCTGTTGACGGACGGCTCCTGTTGTGGTATGTTCATTCCATGAACGATAAGGGCCATCAGGTAGACGACTACCGTTCGCTCCTTGTGCTCGATGAGATATCGAAGAACCAGGAGCTTACGCAGAGGGATCTTAGCCGGAACCTCGGTGTCGCGTTAGGCCTTGTCAATTCATATCTTAAAAACCTCGTATCAAAGGGGTTCGTCACGGTAGCATCCATCCCCAAAAACAGGTACAAGTACTTCCTTACCCCCCACGGGCTCGCTGAAAAGACGAGGCTCACATACCAGCACCTACATAACTTCACCAACCTGTACAGGGTCGCGAGGACGGATTTTCACGACCTTTTCGCACAGTTCCGCCTTTCCAAAAAAAAGCGGGTCGTCTTTTGCGGTGTAGACGAGGTTACGGAGATCGCCTACCTCTCATTAAAAGAATCAGAGCTTGAGCTTGCCGGGATAATAGACGCTAAAACAGGCAGGAAAAAGTTTTTGGGACATGATATTCTGCCGATATATGAGGTCAGGGTCATTGATTATGACGTCATCGTGATAACGAGCTTTGGCGGGGGGGAAGGACTCAGGCAGGCGCTCATCGACTCAGGCGTTGACGCGGGTAAGATCGCTGATATAAGCGCGTCCGGTTGGCTTAAAAAGCTGGAGGGCTGATCTTGTATGTTGGCCTTTAAACGCATGACGCTCTTTGCCGGACATACGTTATGCCTGACCTGCGAGGGCTGATCTTACGGCGAAGTATTTAAAGGGTCTTTGAAGATGCGGTTTGGCCCCGTTACCTGTTACCAATGCATAGTCTTAATCTATGACGGCGAGGGCTGATCCAAGCCGGATGTTGCACAGTCTCTTAATCCATTACCTGTAGATTTTTTCAGAAGGTCTAAAAACCATCGAGGAGCCATAGGTCATGTCAGATAAGATGAAGGCGCTGGTACTGAGCGGAGGCAAGGGGACACGCCTCAGGCCGCTTACCTACACAGGCGCGAAACAGCTTGTGCCTATAGCGAACAGGCCGATACTCGCCTATGTCCTTGATAACATCGCCAAGGTCGGGATAAAAGAGGTGGGCATGATCATCTCCCCTGAGACGGGCGATGAGGTTCGCTCGACAATGGGAGACGGTTCGAAGTGGGGAGTTAATATCACCTACATCATGCAGGACGCGCCAAAGGGGCTTGCCCACGCTGTGCGCACAGGCAGGGCGTTTCTTGGTGATTCTCCGTTTGTCATGTACCTTGGGGACAACCTCATAGGGTGCGGCATCGAAGGGTTCGTTGAGACTTTTAAAAAGACAGGGTCGGACGCAGTCATATTATTAAAGCCTGTAGATAACCCGCAGTCGTTCGGGGTTGCCGAGGTCGATGCGAACGGGAAGATAATATCCCTTGAGGAAAAACCTGAAAACCCGAAGAGCAACCTCGCTCTCGTAGGTGTCTACATATTCTCACCTGAGATACACAACGCGATAGATGCGATAAAGCCCTCTGCAAGGGGCGAGCTTGAGATAACAGACGCACTCCAGATGCTTGTCACAAAGGGAAGGCCTGTTTACAGCCACGTCATAGACACCTGGTGGCTCGATACAGGTAAGAAAGACGATCTGCTTGCCGCGAACACTATCGTCCTTGACGAGTGGTTCAAAAGGAAGATAAGCGGAGAGGTAGACAGCGCCTCTCACGTGACAGGACGCGTTACAGTTGAAGAGGGGGCAATCGTTAAAAACTCGACGCTTCGCGGGCCGCTTGTCATAGGCGCTGGCGCGGTTGTTGTAGACAGCTTCATAGGCCCGTTCACGTCGATCGGGTCGAACACGAAGATAACGAAATCTATAATCGAGCACTGCGTGATACTCTCAGGTACTGAGGTGAGCCACGTTGACAGGATGGAAGACAGCCTCATAGGCAGGAACGCGAAGGTGGTCAAGTGCCACCACAAGCACCAGGCCTTGCGGCTGATGATAGGCGACGACTCTGTGGTGGAGGTATGACAATGTTTATTGAAGGACCGATCGAAGGTGTGATAGTAAGGGCGCTTGACCAGTATTCAGATGAGAGGGGATGGCTGATGGAACTCTACCGCGTCGATTCGACGCCTGCCGAGTATCAGCCCGCGATGACGTACCTTTCTCTCACCAAGCCCGGTGTTGCAAGGGGGCCGCACGAGCACATCGATCAGGCAGACTACTTCTGTTTTGTCGGGCCATCTGATTTTAAGATCTATCTATGGGATAACAGGCCTGAGTCGCCGACCTACAAGGCGCGGATGGCCTTTGTCGCAGGAGACTGCCTGCCGACCGTAGTCATAGTCCCTAAAAAAGTAGTCCACGCCTACAAGAACGTCGGAGACAAGGACGGACTTGTCATAAACTGCCCGAACAGGCTCTTTAAGGGCGTCGGCAAGAAAGACCCTGTCGACGAGGTGAGGCATGAACATGAGGCGAACTCGCCCTACATATTAGACTGATGAAGGTTATCATCACTGGCGCGAAAGGGCAGCTGGGCTCTGATCTCGTACCTCTTGTTCGGAACGCTGGGTTCGAGGTCGTACCGTTTTCTTCGGCTGATCTCGATATAACGGACAAGGCCGGGGTCATGGCCAGGGTCGATGCGCTAAGGCCTGCTATTATAATAAACTGCGGAGCCTACACCAAGGTCGACCTTGCCGAGAAGGAAGAGGCAAAGGCCTTCGCGGTAAACCAGGACGGAGCCGCTAACCTCGCTATTGCGGCGGCCTCTGTCAAGGCCGTGATTGTGCACGTCTCAACTGATTTTGTATTTGATGGGACAAGGCCGCACCCTTACACAGAGAGCGACGCGACGAACCCGCTCGGCGTCTATGGGGCCTCGAAGCTTGCCGGAGAGGCCGAGATCCAAAAGAGGCTTGAAAGCCACGTGATAGTCAGGACCTCTTGGCTCTACGGCGTAAACGGGGGCAACTTCGTAAAGACGATGCTCAAGCTCGCCTCTGAGCGCGAAGGGTTACGGGTCGTCTATGATCAGACAGGCTCTCCGACGTGGTCGGCTGACCTTGCCTCTGCCCTTGTAAGTATCACCCTTGATATCAAGGCAGGTAATAAACACTGGGGTCTTTACCATTATTCCAATGAAGGTGTGGCGAGCTGGTACGACCTTGCTGTCGCGGCTATTGTTGAGGGAAGAAGGCTCGGGCTTCCGATAAAGTGCAACCATGTCGAGCCGATACTCACGGCCGAATATCCGACACCGGCGAAGAGGCCGCCGTACTCGGTCTTTGATAAAGCCCTTATAAAAAAGACGTTCGGCTTGAAGATTCCCAACTGGCGCGTTTCTTTAAGAGATATGATGAACATGCACAGCGAGCGCGTGCGCAGTCAAGCGAGCGAATATAAATAGATACTTCATTATATGTCGAAAGTTCCCCGTTGCTTGCCGCGGGGAGCTTCAACGAACTTTACGGAGAAAAAGATGCGTAAGATGCTCGTTACCGGAGCGGCCGGGTTCATAGGGGCCAACTTCGCGCACCACGTAAAAAAAGCGCACCCGGAGGACCGCCTCATAGTCCTCGATAAGCTGACCTACGCAGGCAATTACGAGAACCTCGCGTCTCTTAAAGACGGCCTCGGCTACCGTTTCGTGAAGGGCGATATAAAAGACTTCGAGCTTGTTGACGGCCTCTTTGCCGAAGAGGGCATAGACACGGTCGTAAACTTCGCGGCCGAATCGCATGTAGACCGCTCAATACTCGGGCCGAGGGAGTTTATAGAGACCAATATCATGGGGACGTTCACGCTCCTTGAGGCCGCGCGGAAAAACTGGACAAAAACAGACGGCAAGAGGTTCCTCCACGTCTCTACAGACGAGGTCTTCGGGTCTCTCGGGTCGACAGGTTTTTTCACCGAGACGACGCCGTACAGCCCGAATTCGCCGTACTCAGCCTCGAAGGCAGGCTCAGACCATCTTGTGAGGGCCTATCACCACACGTACGGCCTCCCGACGCTGACCACCAACTGCTCTAATAACTACGGGCCGTATCAGTTCCCTGAAAAGCTCATCCCGCTCATGATCATTAACGCTCTGTGCGGCAGGCCGCTTCCGGTCTACGGCGACGGCGCCAACGTGAGGGACTGGCTCTTCGTCGAGGACCACTGCAAGGCGATAGACGCGGTGCTTGCGAAAGGGACGCTCGGCGAGACATACAACGTCGGCGGACGGAACGAATGGAAGAACATCGACATAGTCAACCTCGTCTGTACGATCATAGATGAAAGGTGCGCCTCTGACGCCGCCCTGAGGGAGTTATACCCCTTCAAGGGGAGCCGCAAAGACCTCATCACATTCGTCAAGGACAGGCCGGGGCACGACCGCAGGTACGCGATAGATTGTACCCGCATCGAATCAGAGCTTGGGTGGAGGGTCGAGAACACCTTTGACGAGGGGATAAGAAAGACGATCGACTGGTACATAGAGAAGCGCGGCTGGTGGGAGAGGATACTCTCCGGAGAGTACGCGAACTACTACGAGCTTCAGTACAAGGACAGGTTCAAGGGCTGAAGGCCGCATTGCCGCAACGCTCAAGGAGGCATCAAGTGCAGAAGGGCTTTACGATATGGTTCACCGGGCTTTCCGGGGCAGGAAAGACGACTCTTTCGAATATCGTCCACCACAGGCTTCAGGAAAGATCGATAACGAACGTCGAGGTGTTGGACGGCGACGTAGTCCGCACGCACCTTTCAAAGGGGCTCGGCTTTACGAAGGAGGACAGGGATACGAACATCATGCGTATCGGATGGGTGGCCCAGCTCCTTACCAAGCACCATATACCAAACCTTGTCTCCGCCATCTCGCCGTACAGGGGGGCGCGCGATGAGGTGAGGAAGATGATAATCCACGCCGGAGGGCCGCAATCCTTTGTCGAGGTCTTCGTAGATTGCCCGGTTGAGGTCTGCGAAAAGAGGGACACAAAGGGCCTCTACGCAAAGGCCAGAAAAGGGGAGCTCAAGCAGTTTACAGGCATAGACGACCCTTATGAAAACCCGCACAAGCCTGAGATACACGTCAAGACCGCTGAGATAACGCCTGAAGCAGGCGCTGATATGGTGATAGCGCATCTTGTCCAGCAGGGGCTTATAGCAGGCTGAATGTAAATGGAATAAACCGCCGCAGTTTTTTTCGCTCTTATGTTATTGCGCTCCGTTACTGTGGCTGGCGGATTGCCGGACGAGAGTTCAGCTCTTGCCTTACTTAATGAGATTGACTTCAAGATAGACCGGCTTTTCAGGGTATAGATGAAAGAGAACCTTCTCATATTTTTCGATTTCGCGAGAAAGCTTGTAGCCAACCGCTACATGATAGGGATGCTCAGCGTCAGGGAGCTGAAGGCCGCTTACGTCGGGAGCCTCTTCGGTTTTCTATGGGCGGTCTTTAACCCCCTCTCGCAGGTTGTCATCTACGGGGTCGTCTTCGGTTTGTTTTTCAAATCAAAGCCTGACGCGATCTATTCTACCGACAGCTTTTTACTCTTTCTCCTTTGCGGCATAGTCCCCTGGCAGTTTTTCTCGCAGGCGCTCTCCTCGAGCGCGTCCGTCGTCGTCAACAACAGGAACCTCATCAAAAAGGCGGCAGGCTTCCCCTCTGAGATACTGCCGCTGACCTCGGTAGTCTCCAATATCATCAGCCATCTTATCGGGCTTGTACTTGTGCTGGTCGTTGTCGTCGCCTACACAGGCGGGCTTCCTGCGACCGCGCCGCTTGTCTTCGTCTATATGTTCCTTATCGCTGTTTTTGCAGTTGGCTCGGGCTGGATACTCTCCGGCCTCAATGTATTCGTGCGCGACACCCAGCAGGTCCTCTCGCTCGCTCTGATGGGGCTCTTCTTTTTTACGCCCGTCTTTTATTCAGCCTCCATCGTGCCTGCCGAGTTCCAATTTCTGATGAAGCTCAACCCGATGTATCATGTCGTCGAGGGCTACAGGCTGGCCTTGCTTGCCGGGACCATGCTTCCGGCGACAGGCTTTGCGTATCTTGCAGGTGTCTCAGCAGTGACGTTCGCTATCGGCGGAGTCTTTTTCAGAAGGGTCAAGCCCTGGTTCGCGGAGGTGCTCTAAGCCATGATGCCTGAACGAACCGCCGGAGAGTCTGCCATAAGCGTAAGGGACCTTTCCAAGAAGTACCGCAGGTTCGCAAACACCGCGGATACTCTAAAGGAGCTATTACACCCTTTCGGTAAAAAATATCATGATGAGTTCTGGGCCTTGAAGGGCGTATCGTTCGAGGTCAAAAAGGGCGAGACGATCGGGCTTATCGGCAGGAACGGCTCAGGCAAATCAACTCTCCTGCAAGTCCTTTGCGGTATACTCCAGCCGACCTCAGGCACTGTGCTGGTAAACGGCAGGGTGGCGGCGCTTCTGGAGCTTGGCGCCGGCTTCTCACCTGATTTTTCAGGCAGAGAGAACGTCTACATGAACGGGGCCTTGATGGGGCTTACCAGACGGGAGATGGACGAGAGGTTCTCAAAGATTGCCGAGTTCGCCGAGATAGGCGACTTTATGGAACAGCCTGTAAAGACGTATTCGAGCGGGATGTACGTGCGGCTCGCCTTCGCTGTGGCCATAAACGTCGACCCGGACATACTGATCGTAGATGAGGCGTTGTCGGTGGGGGACGAGGCCTTTCAGAGGAAGTGCTATTCCCGGATAAGGATTATACAGGAGAGGGGCGCAACTATAATCTTCGTTTCTCACTCGGCTTCAGCCGTTGTGGAGCTTTGCAACAGGGCGATCCTTCTCGAAAGGGGGGAGGTCCTGCTCAAGGGTTCGCCGAAAAAGGTTGTCTCGAATTATCAAAAGCTCATCTATGCACCTCTGGAAAAGGTGCAGTCAGTAAAAGCAGAGATGATCTCGGCCGTAGACAGCGAGGCGGTTGAGACAGGTCTTCAGCAAGATGAATCAGAGGGTTCTTATGACCCGTCCCTTGTGCCTAAATCGACTTTGTATTATACGCCCCTTGGCGCGTCGATTGAAAACCCCGGGATAACGACCCTTGACGGCAGGGATGTGAATATCCTCAAAAGAGGGGATGAGTATATCTATTCGTATGATGTCAGGTTTACTCAGGACGCCAGCCAAGTCAGGTGCGGCATGATGATCAAGACAGTCTCCGGCCTTGAGATGGGAGGGATGGTATCCCACGCGACAGGCAAGGGGATAGAGTTTGTACTCAAAGAAACTGTCAAGAGGTGCAATTTCAGGTTCAGGTGCATTTTTCTTCCCGGCGTTTATTTCATGAATGCCGGGGTTACGGCGAAGGTAGACGATGCAGAGGTGTATCTGCACAGGGTAATCGACATAATGGTCTTCAGGGTCACGCAGGAGACGGAGATGACGGTAACCGGCTTGATCGATATCTCGCCTGCACAGGAACAACAGGATTTTGCATAGCGAGGACACCATTTTTTCGTATGTAGTCTGATTTTAAACGGCGCGTCTCCGGTCTGACTGAAGATGCACCGGGGCTAGAAAGAGATAAGAGGCACCCTATGGAATCCATACTGAAAAAATCAAAGGCCGTCTGCATACTCGGCATGCACAGGAGCGGAACCTCCACCATTACAAGGGCCGTGAACCTTCTCGGTGCGTATCTTGGAAAGGATAGCGACCTGATGCCTCCCGGGCTGCCTAACCCTGAAGGCTATTGGGAAAGACAAGACATCATGGATCTCGATGATGAGATAGTCCATCACTTTAAGAGGCTGTGGGGTACAGGTAACCCGCTCCCGAAGGGCTGGCATCTTCTTGAAGAGGTAAGGCCATACAGAAATAAGATAACCGCGCTGATAAAGACCCATTTTTCAGGTCATGATATGTGGGCATGGAAAGACCCGCGCACATCTGTTGTTTTTGAGCTTTGGAGAGATGTTTTAAAAGAACTTGGAATAGATCCTGTCTGTCTGATTGCCGTAAGAAATCCTCTGGATGTCGTCAGATCGCTTGAGAAGAGAGATGGTTTTCCCCGCGACAGAGGCTACGGCATCTGGTTTCACTACAATATCGCCGCGCTTAAGGCCTCGGCCGGTCTCCGGCGCGTATTCGTTTCGTATGACAGGTTTCTGGATGATTGGGAGGGTGAGCTTAAAAGGTGCGCGGATGGGTTGGGTATCGAGTGGCCTGAGGACGCCTCGCTTTTACGGGATAAGATGAAGGGGTTTATCCGCCCGAACCTCCGCCACAGCCATTCAGGGGTGGAAGACCTGCTCTCTTCCGGCGCGCCGGAGCCTGTGGTAAGGCTCTACAGACTGCTTGAATCCGTAACGGAACCGTCATTACAGCCGGACCCCGGGTTTAATGAAAAGATAGATGCCTTGGAAAAGGAGTTTTCGTCGTATGCGCGTTTTTATAACGATGATCTGATGAGGCTATGGGCGCTTGAAGGGCTTCTCATTGAAAAAGAGGGACTGCTGGCGGAGAAGGAGAGGCAACTTTCGGAAAAGGACAATTTACTTGCCGAGAAAGAAAGGCAGCTTGTTGAAAAAGACAGGAACATACAGGCTTTGCTGGGTTCCGTGAGCTGGAAAGTGACCGCGCCGCTGAGGTCGGTTTTTAAGCATTTGAAATAAAGCGAACGGTTTAACGGGAAATAAACAAGATGAGCGACCTGTCTATCTGTGCTGTCATATCGAAGAACTATCTTCCGTACGCCCGCGTACTGACGGAATCCTTTCTCAGATACAATGAGGGAGAGGTCTACGTGCTTCTCGTGGACAAGGTTGACGGATATTTCAAGCCTGAGGACGAGAAGTTTCAGCTTGTTGAGTTGGAGGATCTGAGAGGTTTGATACCTGACCTCGAAAAGCTCTGTTTCCAGTATACGATCCTTGAGTTGAGTACAGCGGCAAAGCCATTCATCCTGGACTATCTCTTCAAGAAGTACGGGATGAAAAAACTTGTCTACTTCGATACGGATATTCTCGTCACCGGACGGCTCGATGAGCTGAGCAGACTCCTTGACAACCATTCAATAGTAATTACGCCGCACCTGACAGCGCCCATCGAAGACGGGTTTGTACCCGGCGAACAGGAGATACTTCAGGCAGGGACGTACAATCTCGGTTTCATAGCGGTGTCTGATACGGAAAATACGAGGGCGCATCTAAAGTGGTGGCAGGACAGACTGTATGAGCGTTGCATCGTCGCCATTGAAAAAGGCCTCTTTGTAGACCAGAAGTGGATCGACCTTGTGCCGGGCTTTTATGATGATGTCCTTATATTAAGAGAACCGGGATATAACATCGCCTATTGGAACTTCCATTGCAGGTTAGTCAGTACTGATGGCGACAGGTTTAGCGTCAACGGCAGGCCCGCGTATTTTTTTCACTTCAGCGGTTTTGATCCGGAAAATCCCGGGCCCATTTCAAAGCATCAGAACAGGTTTACGCTCGATAATCTAAAGAGCGTAAGGCCGATCATGGAGTTTTACAGGGATCGGGTTTTGGAAAAGGGATGGAGGCAGACTAAAAATTGGCCCTATTTTTATGGACACTTTGATAACGGGGCGAAGATACCGGACCTTGCAAGAAGGCTTTATCTGGAGATGGGCGGAGCGGCCACAATGTTTGGAAATCCGTTTGAGGCATCATCCAAAAATAGTTTTTTTGGATGGCTGCATGCGGCAGTTGACGAAGGGCTTTCGGCTATGACAAGAATAGAGGTATTGTCCAGAGTACAGAATAATATATTTTCTTTGACTGAAAGGTTTAATCTGGCATTTGAGTCAGAGCTAAAAGAGAGAGAATCGGCGAGGGCATTGGTTGCAAAGGACAGACAAATTGAGGCTCTGTTAGATTCCATGAGCTGGAAGGTGACCGCGCCGCTGAGAAGTTTTTCAAACATGATACGGAATAAAAAATAGAATTTTCTCAAGTGATAATTTTTTGCGTAATTAGAAGGATGAATTAGGAGTTCATGAGAATAGGTATTGATTATAGTATGGGCATAGCAAACATCAGAACGGGTATCGGCAATTACTGTTATCAGCTGGTAGATGCCTTGTCAAAAATCGACAGAGAAAATGAGTATATTCTGTATCCTTTTTTTATAATATTTTCAACTTGGACTACAAAACTTTTCAAGTAACATACCCCGTTAATTTTAAGGTTGTTTTTCAAAAAACCATAATTCCAGTAAGAATGTTGCGGGATTTATGGTTTGATTCAATGCCCGGAGCTATAAAAGAATTTATGCTCGGCGATGTTGATATAGTTCATAGCACTACATTTTGCGCCCCAAATTTTAAAAATAAAAAAAAGAAATTGATTGCGACGATTTATGATCTAACAGTATTGACACACCCAGAGTGTCACGAAGAAGTTAATATTAAGATGTGTACTAAAGGCATTAACGACACGGTGAAATTTGCCGAAGAGATTATTGCGATATCAGAACATACAAAAAGGGATTTGATAGAAATCCTTAAAATACCGGAAGAGATGATTACAGTCACACCATTAGCGTCAGATGCAAGCTATATGCCAATTATAGATAGTGAGAAGCTCGAAAGAGTCAGAAAACAATATAAATTACCCAAGAATTTTATCTTGTTTATTGGTTCTTTGGAGCCGCGAAAAAACGTAAAAACTTTAATCCGCGCCTTTGCAGGGTTACCCGAAAAACTTCGTAAGGAATTTTGTCTGGTGATAGCAGGGGCGAAAGGCTGGCTGAACAGCGATATTCCTCAAATAGTGAATGACCTTAAAATAAAAGAAAAAGTTTTTTTTACAGGATATATAGAAAATGAAGATATAAGCACGGTTTATTCATTAGCAACTGTGTTTGTATATCCTTCCCTATACGAAGGCTTCGGACTTCCTATATTGGAGGCTATGTCATGTGGTGTGCCCACAATAACTTCCAATACCTCCTCCATGCCAGAAGTTGCGTCAGATGCTGCTTTGTTGATAAACCCGCTAAATGTGGACGAACTCATTGCGGCATTGGAGAAAGTACTTCATAGTGAGAATTTGCGAAATGAAATGAGAGTGAAAGGCTTAAAAAGGGCAAGAGAATTTTCTTGGGAAAAATGTGCCAGAGAAACTCTTGCTGTCTATAATAGGGTCAATAAAAAACCAAGAAGACACAGTTGATGATTTTTAGTCTGGTAGCATTAAGTAGAAACGTATAATTCAATAGTGGAAAATTGATAATTAGCAGGAAGTAAAATCATGAAGAATTTTTCGATTTGCACAATAATATCAAAAAACTATTTGCCTTATGCAAAAGTTTTGACGGAATCTTTTTTAGAACATAATAACGGCGAGGTATTTGTGCTTCTCGTGGACAAGGTTGACGGATATTTCAAGCCTGAGGATGAGAGGTTCAAGCTTGTCGAGTTGGAAGAGCTGAGGGGTTTGATCCCTGACCTCGATAAGTTCTGTTTCCAGTATACGATCCTTGAGTTGAATACTGCGGCTAAGCCGTACTTTCTTGAATATCTATTCAAGAAGTACAGGATGAAAAAACTCGTCTACTTCGACCCTGATATCCTCGTCACCGGACGGCTCGATGAGCTGAGCAAGCTTCTTGACGACCATTCAATGGTGATAACGCCGCACCTGACAGCCCCGATTGAAGACGGCTTGAGGCCCGGCGAGCAAGAGATACTTCAGGCAGGGACGTACAATCTCGGTTTCATAGCCTTGTCTGATACTGAAAACACGAAGGCGCATATAAAGTGGTGGCAAGGCAGGCTGTACGAGCGTTGCATCGTAGCCATCGAAAAAGGCCTCTTTGTAGACCAGAAGTGGATGGACCTTGTGCCGGGTTTCTATGACGATGTGTTCATATTGAGGGAGCCGGGTTATAACACCGCCTATTGGAATTACCATTGCAGGGCGATAAGTACGGATGGCGAAAGGTTCAGCGTCAATGGCAGGCCCGCGTATTTTTTTCACTTCAGCGGTTTTGACCCTGAAAATCTTGGGCCTATCTCAAAGCATCAAAACAGGTTTACGCTCGACAACCTGAAGAGCGTAAGGCCTGTCATGGAGTTCTACAGGGACAGGGTATTGGCAAACGGGTGGGGGCAGACTAAAAAATGGCCCTATTTTTACGGATATTTCGACAATGGTGTGAGGATACCAAACTTCGTGAGAAGGCTTTATCTGGAGATGGGCGAAAAGGCTGTTACCTTTGGAAATCCATTTGAGACAGAGGGCAAGGAGAGTTTTTACGCCTGGCTGAACAGCCCATATAACTCAAGTTCAGGTTCCTTGACCAGATTGCATCATGCGATATATCAGAGACGGGCCGACCTTCAGTCCGCGTTCCCTGATGTTACAGGCATGCACAAGGGTTTTTTCATATCCTGGCTTTTAACAATAGGTAAAAACGAATATGGACTGGACGACAGGCTTTTGGAAGGCCCTCTCGCTGAGGCCGGAAAAGAAGGTTTTTCCTTACGCAGGCAGGCAGGGCTTATTCTAAAAGGCTCAGCCAGTCTGGCAGGCAAGGCGCTCTTGCCGGTAATAAGAAAAAGCCCGGCGGCCCAAGAGGTTGTTGACAAGGTCTATGAACGGATATTCGTCCCTAAAGTCCATAGACCTGATGTAGCAGAGGCACGGTCTTTGAGGCTTGAGAAAAATTATATAAAAAACTTCGGCATAAATTTTGTCGGATATATAACATCTGAAAGCGGTGTCGGAGAGGCTGTACGCGCAAACATAAGGGCGGCTCAAGCGGCAGGCATCCCTACTGTACTGAATAATCTGCCAAGCCATTCAAGACAGGCGGAAAATTCGTATGATGGTTTTACCGAGTCTAACCCCTATACGTTCAACCTCTTACACGTGAACGCGGACCAGATTTCGGGCATCGTAAAGACAAAAGGGCTCGATTATTTCAAGAATAGATATAATATCGGCTTCTGGTACTGGGAGCTTTCGAGTTTCCCTGAGCAGTGGATGGAGAGCTTCAGCCCGTTTAACGAGATATGGGTAGCAAGTTCTTTTTGTCAGGAGACTATCTCAAGGGTTTCGCCTGTACCGGTGGTAAAGATACCGCCGTCTGTTGTGGTGGACAGGATAAAGCAAGTAGACAGGTCGCACTTCGGTCTGAAAAAGACGGCGTTTGTCTTTTTGTTCATGTTCGATTTCTACAGCTACTTTGAAAGAAAAAATCCGCTCGCAGTTATCGAGGCATTCAAAAAGGCTTTTAACGGGAAGGATGATATACAGCTGGTGCTTAAATGCTCCAATTCTGAATCCAATCCCGAGGCATGGGAACGGGTAGCGCTGGCTATAAAAGGCCTTAACGTCAAGGTAATAGACGGCTACCTCGATAAGGATGAGACTAACGCATTGACCGCGCTTTGCGACTGCTACGTTGCGCTCCACCGCTCTGAAGGGTTCGGCCTTCCTCTGGCAGAGGCCATGTATCTTGGCAAGCCTGTAATAGCGACAGGTTATTCGAGCAATACCGATTTTATGAATATCAACAACAGCTTTCTGGTCAGGTACAGGCTCGTAGAAATTGAAAAAGACTATGGTCCATACAAGAAAGGGAATCTCTGGGCTGACCCTGATATTGACCACGCGGCCGAGCTGATGCGCCTTGTCTACGATAAAAGAGACCTTGCAAAAAGGGTTGGGCAGGCCGCCTCTCGGTACATAAAAGACGAGTTGAGCCCGGCCTCTACAGGACGGCTAATATTAACCCGGCTGGAAGCCTTGAGAAAGGAAAACTCGTTGTGCTGAGTATCGTCTATAAATATAGAAGCATTTCGTCGACAGGGAAGACGCTATAATGGCCGATGGTCCTGTCACCGCCTCCGTCATCGTCCTCAATTACAAAAAAGAGGGGCTGACGATCGAGTGCATCAGGAGCGTCCTGGCCGGAGACATGGCGTTTGATTCCTATGAGGTCATCGTCGTTGATAACGGCAGTACGGACGACGGCTACGCACTTCTTGAAAAAACTCTCGGTGGGTGTGTTAACGTCACACTCTTGAGGTCTGAGAAGAACCTCGGTTTTGCAGGCGGGTGCAATCTCGCCGTAGAGGCCGCAAAGGGCAGGTACCTTGTCTTTCTCAACAACGACACCCTCGTGCCTCGCAACTGGCTCTCCGGGCTTGTCTTACGCGCCTCGGAAACTGAGGCTGGCATCATCGGCACGAAGATGTGTTTCGCAGATGGTGAGGGGTGCATAAATAACGCGGGGAGCTATCTTACATCAAGGGGAGATGCTGGGGACATCGGCTTCGGGGAAAAAGACGAGGGCCAGTACGATTATCCGAGGGATGTGTTTGCCGCCTGCGGCGGCAACATGCTCGTAAAGCGCGAGGTCATCGACGCAGTAGGGGCCTTTGACGAGAGGTTCTTCGTCTACTATGAAGACATAGACCTCTGTTACAGGGCAAGGCTTGCGGGTTTCAGGGTGCGCTACTTTCCTTGCCCTTCGATAGTCCATTACCACGCGCAGACATCTGTCGAGTGGAGCCCGTTTTTTACCTTTCATGTGCTTAGGAACAGGCTCTTTGTTCACATGAAAAACTCAGGCCTTCTTTTTGCGTTGAAGGTCTTTTTGAATTATCTTTTGCAGATTGCCTATGAGGTTCTTTTTCGGCGCACAGGGATTTTTACGCACGTTAAGGTCCTGGCCTCTGTCGCGCGCCATCTGCCCGGCATCATCCGTGACAGAGTGCGGAACAGGTTCTTTCTGAAGAAGGTCGGCGACCTTGCAATAAACAAGCTGATGGAGCGCCTGCCGCGCAGAAAGAAGAAGGCCGCTGACGTGAAGCGGATAATCGTATTCAACAGGCACCTCGATACACTCGGCGGAGGTGAATCGTCAACAGTGCTTGTGGCAAGGGCCCTGGCTGACATCTTCCAAGGCGCGTCCGTGGAGATAGCTACTCTTGAGAAAGACGTCCTTCAATACGGGACTACAAGGGTTGATTCAAGAGAAAGGCTTGAGGCGGCCTTTGACGTCTCTCTTTCAAAGAGGGTAAGCGTAAGGCGGATAAACACGCCTTTGCAGTCTTTATTCGATAACTCGAAAGGGAGGCCTGCCGGGATTGCATTTTTTTTTCTTGTCATGCACATAGAGCTTGCGATGTTCATGCTGAGGCGGCTTAGCAGGCGCTCGGATGTATTCGTCAACCATTCTTTCAACGACGAGTTCCGGCCTCGGGGGTTTTTCAATCTGTATCTTTGCATGTTCCCTCATGCGGTGCGCAACAAAGGTTTTACCCTTGCATACAACAAGGTGCTCTCCATCTCGGAGTTTACGCTCGAGCACGTAAGGCGCAGGTGGGGGTGCGCAAGTGCCATGCTCTATCCTTATGCGATAGACAAGCCCCCTGAGTTGAGGGGCTTCGATAAAAAAGAAAGGCTCATAGTAAGCGTCGGCAGGTTTTTCAGGCACGGGCACAGCAAGAGGCAGGACGTTATAATCGAGGCGTTCAAGTCCCTCAGAAAAAACGGAGAGCTTGAAGGCTGGCGGCTCTGCCTCATCGGAAGGTTCGCTGAAAGGGATAGGGCGTATGTCGATGAGCTTAAAATGCTCGGCACAGGTTCTGAGGTTGAGTTCATGACGGATATTTCAGAGGATGTGAAAAACGCTGTCCTTGACAGGGCGATGTTATATGTCCACGCGGCAGGCTACGGACTGCCTGACGATGATGAGAACGCGGAGCGGATGGAGCACTTCGGCATTTCCGTTGTCGAGGCGAAGCTGAGAGGGGTTGTCCCGATCGTCATAAACAGGGGCGGCCCGAAAGAACTTGTTGAAGACGGGGTCGACGGCTTCAGGTTCGATACGATAGAAGGGCTGGCTGAGAGGCTCCGCTGTTGTGCCAATGACGTGAGCATGCTTGAGAGGCTTTCCGGAAAGGCAAGGGATAGCGCGGTTGAGAGGTTCAGTTTTGATGCGTACAAGGTGCGTCTTAAAAGCGCGATGGCAGGGGCGATAGACTTCGGCGCGGTATAGGTTGCGCCGAGATAGGGATGATTTTCATCAGGGTCAAACATCTATAAAGAGAAAAGGAGAATCAATTACATCATGGCTAAGAAAAAGGCGCTCATAACAGGCATAACAGGGCAGGACGGGTCGTATCTCGCGGAGCTTCTTCTATCCAAGGGATACGAGGTCTACGGGATGGTAAGAAGGTCGAGTGTCGAGAGGTTCGAAAGGCTCGAGCAGATAAAGGATAAAGTGACGCTCGTCCAGGGCGACCTTACTGATCAATCGTCGCTCGATGAGGCGATAAAGGAGATACAGCCCGGAGAGGTCTACAACCTCGCGGCGCAGTCTTTTGTGCCGACCTCGTGGAACCAGCCTACACTCACTGGAGAGGTCACAGGCCTTGGTACTACGCGGCTCCTTGAGGCGGTAAGGAAGCACTGCCCGACTGCAAGGTTCTATCAGGCCTCAAGTAGCGAGATGTTCGGCATGGTCAGGGAGGTGCCGCAGACAGAGCTTACGCCGTTTCATCCGAGGTCCCCTTACGGGGTCGCAAAGGTCTACGGACATTTCATAACGGTCAACTACAGGGAGTCTTACGGCCTCTATGCCTGCTCAGGCATACTTTTTAATCACGAGTCGCCGAGAAGGGGTCTTGAGTTCGTCACAAGGAAGATCACAAACGGGGTGGCGCGGATAAAGCACGGACTCTCTGAGGAGCTGAGGCTCGGGAACCTCGACGCAAAAAGGGACTGGGGCTTTGCTGGCGATTATGTAGAGGCGATGCACCTGATGCTTCAGCAGACAGAGCCTGACGATTACGTCGTCGCAACAGGCGAGACGCACACCGTAAGGGAGTTTGTCGAGATAGCCTTCGGAAGCGCGGGCCTCAAGTGGGAAGACTACGTTGTGTTTGATAAGAGGTTCATGAGGCCTGCAGAGGTAGATCTTTTGGTAGGCGACCCGTCAAAGGCAAAAGAGAAACTGGGCTGGACTCCGAAGGTGAGCTTCGAGGGACTTATTCAGATGATGGTCGAATCCGACATAAAGGGCCTTGAAGGGACGCAGACAGGCCGCTGACTGATCCATGAGACGCAAGGATGTTGATCGACGCAGGCAGGCAATCTTGTAGGCTACGGCATAAAGGAGAAGAGGTGCGCAAGTTCTTGATAACAGGCATCGCCGGGTTTGTAGGCTCGCATTTGGCGGCGTCCCTTTCCGGAAAGGCAGAGATATGGGGCACACATCTTGACGGAGATATTTCCAATCTCGACGGCATAGACGGAATAAATCTTATCAAGTGCGATCTTCTTGACGGAGCAAGGGTCAGGGAGGTCTTAACTACGGTGAGGCCCGATGTGATCGTCCATCTGGCCGCGCAGTCGGTGCCTGCGCACTCGGTAAGTAGTCCCGCCCCGACGCTCAACACAAACATATTTTCAACGCTCAATATTCTGGAATCAGCTGCAGAGATCTGTCCGGAAGCGGTAATACTCAACGTCGGCTCGTGCGAGGAGTACGGCGACATAAGACCCGGAACCGTGCCGCTTAGCGAGACTGCGGAGCTCCGGCCAACGAATCCTTACGCGGTAAGCAAAGTCGCGCAGGATATGCTCGGCTTCCAGTACTGGAAGAGCAAGGGGTTGAAGGTGGTCAGATGCAGGCCGTTTAACCACTACGGCCCGCGCCAGTCTCCGGTATTCGTTGCTTCCGCCTTCGCGAAGCAGATAGCGGAGATAGAGGCAGGGATAAAGACAGAGAGGGTCATGCGCGTCGGGAACCTCGGCGCGACAAGGGACTTTCTCTATGTAGGGGATGCCGTCTCGGCCTATTGCCTGCTCAGTGAAAAGGGCGTCTATGGAGAGGCCTATAATATCTGCTCAGGTGTGCCGCTGATGATACGGGAGATAGCGCATACGCTCCTTTCCCTTTCAAAGATAAAGATAGAGATAATAGAGGACGGCGCGCTTGTAAGGGCGTCAGAGACGATGGCCGTCTACGGCGACGGTGCGAAGCTCAAGGCGCTTGGGTGGTCGCCCCGGTGTTCTCTTGCCGAAGGGATGGGGGCTCTGCTGGACTTCTGGAGGACAAGGCTCGAAGGCCGCCCCTGAAGGGGCGGCCTTCGTCTGTTCTATAAATGGAAATGGAAAAAGAAAAGAAAAACGGAAACAGACATGAGGTGGACGTCCTCATCTCCACTTACAACGGCGGCGCGTATCTGGCCGAGCTGCTCGCGTCGCTCCTTGCGCAGAGCTTCACGGACTGGAGGCTCATCGCCAGGGACGACGGCTCTTCGGACGATACGGTCGATATGCTCAAGGGGTTTGCAAAGGCGCATCCTGAGAGGGTCTTGATCGTAAAAGATACAAAGAAGAGGCTCGGGCCGTGCCAGAGCTTTGCGCATCTTCTTGAGAAGTCAAAGGCCGAGTACTCGATGTTCTGCGACCAGGACGACGTTTGGCTCCCTGAGAAGATAGAGATCACACTCAAGGCGATGAAGGGGTTGGAGGAGAGGTACAAGGGCTTTCCTCTGCTTGTCCATACGGACATGAAGGTTGTTGATAAGGGCCTCAAGGTCATCGCAAAGTCCTTCTGGAGGTTTCAGCACCTCGCCCCAGCCATGAAGAAGTTTAACAACCTCCTTGTATTCAACAACGTCACAGGGTGCACGACGATGATAAACGCCAAGCTGAGGGAGATGGCCCTGCCTCTGCCAAGGCCTGCGATACTCCATGACTGGTGGCTGGCCATCGTCGCCTCGGCGTTCGGCAGGATTGAGTACGTAAGGACGCCGACTGTCTTGTATAGACAGCACGGGGCTAACGAGACAGGCGCTGTCAAATATTCTCTTAATTATTTCGTCTCCAGATTGAAGGACCTCGACAAGACTTCAGGACTTTTAAAGCGCATAGTCGGTCAGGCAAAGGCCTTTGCCGACAGGTACTATGATACTCTCTCGGATGATAAGCTCGATGTGGTAAGGTGCTTTTCAACCATCCTGGAAAAGGGGCGCAGAGACAGGGCGCGGACGATTTTGAGGCTCGACCTCAAGGGGTACGGTACGCTCCGGAACCTCGGCCTCTTCTCCATGTGGCTCTTTATGAAACGTCAGCCGGTAAAAAAGCATGGCCGCTGAACGCACAGTTTCAGTCCCGCTCGTCTCAGTAGTGATAGTCAATTGGAACGGCAAAGGCATTCTCGAAGAGTGCCTGAGGTCGATATACAGCCAGCCGTTCAAGTCATTCGAGGTGGTTGTAGTAGATAACGGCTCGACTGACGGCTCGGCAGATGCGGTGAAAAAGACTTATCCGGAGGCGGTAGTCAGAGAAAATAAAGAGAACCTGGGATTCGCCAGGGGCAACAACATCGGGATTGAAGCCGCTTCAAAAGGTTCGAAGTATATACTGACGCTCAATAACGACACGGTCCTTGACAGGTCTTTTCTCGCGGAGCTGATAGGGGCGGCAGAGGCCTCTCCTGAGACTGTCGGCATGTGGGCGCCGAAGATACTATCGATGGAGGACAATAGCCTGATAGATTCTGTCGGCGGCCTTCTCATCTACCAAGATGGGCTTGCCAAGGGCAGGGGGCGGCTTGAGAAGGACGATGGTCAGTATGATTGTCCGGTCGATGCATTTATCCCGTCAGCATGCGCCGGGCTTTACAGAAAAAAGATGTTAGCCGGTATTGGCGGCTTCGACGATGATTTTTTCGCTTATTGCGAGGATACCGACCTGGGGCTAAGGGCGCGGCTTGCAGGATGGGAGGCTCTAAGCGTGCCGAAGGCCGTTGTCTTTCATCTATACTCTGCTACAGGCGGCAGGTACACGCCGTTTAAAGCGTATCTTGTCGAGAGGAACAGGGTCTGGGTGGCTGTAAAAAACCTGCCTATGCCTCTCTTGATCAAAGGCATTTTTTATACGAAGTGGCGCTACCTGGTGCAGGTCTATGGGATAATCTCAGGCAAGGGCGCCGGAGCGAGGTTTGCGGAGGGTTTTTCGCGGTTTGAGCTCGTATCAATACTTTTGAGGGCGTACTTTGACGCGTTTAGAGGCCTCAGCGGGATGTATAAGAAGAGGCTTAGGATACAAAGGAGTAGAAAGGTCTCTATCTCCGAGTTCGGCAGGCTTTTGAAGAAGTACAGGCTCAGGGCGGCTGATCTGAGCCTCAAGGACTGAGGGGTCAGGTTTTTTTCAGGTGAGAAAGATGATATGTTTTTGACTTGAAGAGCAACAGGGACTGAAAGGTCGTTTTTTTCAATGCAGAAAGGCGGAGTGTTTTCAGGTCTCAATGGCAGGGGAGTATCTGTTCATCTTCATCAGGGCGTATATCAAATAAAATCTATCGAGGTCCGTTAATGGCTAAGAAGGGAACAACCGTGAAGGCCGCAAAGAACGGCAAGGGCAAGCTCTACGCGGCGATACTCGCAGGCGGCATAGGGAGCAGGTTCTGGCCGCTTTCCAGGGCTACAACGCCAAAGCAGCTATTGAAGGTCGTAGGCGACGAGAGCCTGCTCCGCTCAACCATCAGAAGGCTTTCGCCACTGGTCTCTTCGTCAAGGGTCACGATCGTCACCAACGCGCATCAGGCCGAGATAATAAGGCTCCACCTCTCGTACGGGGGAAAGGCCATGACGCCCGGCTTCTGCATAGAGCCTGTCGGCAGGAATACAGCTGCGGCCATAGCCCTTGCCGCCTTCGATCTGTATAGGAGGGACCCTGACGCAGTAATGGCGGTTCTGCCGGCAGACCACGTCATAGAGGACGGCAAGGCTTTCAGAGAAGCGCTCAAGGCTGCGTTCGTAGCTGCTGGTGAGGGCCACATCGTCACGTTCGGCATAAAACCGACGCGGCCTGAGACAGGGTACGGGTATATAAAAGCGGGAAAGAAGACAATCAAGAAGGTCGACGGCTTCCCAGTGCAAGCGGTTGAGAAGTTCGTTGAAAAGCCTGATGTGACGCGCGCTAAAAAGTACCTGAAAGACGGCGGCTACTATTGGAACAGCGGGATATTCCTCTGGAGGGCAGAGCGGATAATAGAAGAGATGAAGCTTCATCTGCCCGGCATCTACAAAGCGCTCAAGGACGTCACTGACCCGGTCGCCCTTGCCGAGGCATATAAAACTATCGAGGAGATATCCATCGATCACGGGATACTCGAGAGGGCTAAGGACGTTGTGGTCCTTCCTGCGAGCTTCCCCTGGTCTGACATGGGGAGCTGGTCTTCTTTCGGAGAGATAATAAAGCCGGATGCCAACGGCAACATCATAAAGGGCAGGGTCGTAGACATAGACAGCCATGACACGATAATACTCGGGTGCGACAGGGCTGTTGCCACGATAGGGCTCAAAGATTACATAATAGTCGACACCCCTGACGCGACACTGGTATGCCCCAAGGACAGGGCGCAGGAGGTCAAAGAGATCGTAAACGTCCTTAAGAAAAAAGGGTACATGGAGCACGAGATCCACAAGACGGTCGAGAGGCCGTGGGGCTCGTACACGCTCCTTGAGCAGGGCGAGGGGTACAAGATAAAGAAGATACGGGTTGAGGCAGGCAAGCGCCTGAGCCTTCAGATGCACCGCCACAGGAGCGAGCACTGGGTCGTCATCTCAGGGACAGCAAGGGTTCAAAGGGGCGACGAGATAGTTGACATAACCATCAACCAGTCTACGTATATACCGAGGGGCGTAAAGCACAGGCTTGATAATCCGGGCACGGTCCCGCTTGAGATAATAGAGGTGCAAAACGGCGAGTACGTCGAGGAGACGGATATAGTGCGTTTTGATGATGATTATCGCAGGGAGTGAGGCTGGGGGCCGTTGACCTTGTGCGGGCACTTTGTAGAGGCGTCCGGGTGCGGGCACGGCTACCCTTGTTTTATTTATTGTTATGCGGCATCTTACGGCTCGATCCTCCGCTGAGGTCTATGCCGGAAACTTCACGCGTCTTTCACGGATAATCAACTTGGAAAAACAGGCGGAAGATTACAGAAAAGCGGTCTGAATGCCACGCGCCATTAATATTCCGTCTGTCCGCTCCGCTTCAGTTCTTTTTTAGCCCTGTGCCTGATCACAGCCCATTTGACGAGATAGTACGAGGCCAGGGTGAAGATGATAGACAGTATGATGTTGCCGACCATATAGACGATATACGTCCATTCTGCCCCTGCAAAAAATCCTTCGTCCTTGACCTTCGCAAGTATGCTCGAGTAGTCTTCTCCCAGGATAAGGCTTCCGATGACGATGCTGAGCGTCCAGAAAAACGGGGCTGTAAGGGGGTTTACAATGAAGCTCCCCAAGACAGCCGCGGCCTTGTTTGCCCTTAGCACGAAGGCGACTCCGATAGCCATAAGGGCGCCGAGGCCGAAGGTCGGCAGTACGCCCATGAGAACGCCGATGGCCGCGCCTCTTGCTATACGCTCCGGCGGGTCGTCGATACGGAGTATCTTAAGGTAATAATACCTGGCGCGCCTCTTGAATTTGATAAAAGGGTGCTTTTTGTTATTCCCGTTTCTGGGTTTATCGCTGTCGTTTGACGAGTTCAATGGCATCTGTTTTTGGGCCGGGGTATAGGGGGGTATAAAAAATAGCTACTATTTAGAATAACATATAGCCTTCAGTAAAGTCAACGGACTGCATTCTGTCTGCCCTGGCATAGGCTCTGCTATAGGTGCGATCATATCAATCTGCTCTTCCTGACTGCGTCTGGTGCGTTAAAATATAACCGCTCCGAGAGTTTTGTGAACGGTCTTATGGCTGTTAAATATATAAAACCAAATCTCTCAGATTCAACCTGACAGGCCTATTAAAAAAGCATGACTGACAGAATAAACGCTGTAACTATCTGAATTATATGCGTATTACCAATTAAGATATAAAAAGACCTTTTTAGTCCAAATAACCCTTGCAATCCTCTCTGGGATTCGTATAATAGTCTCATCAGGCAAGCCCTGACCAAATGACTATCAAACAATATCATGGAGGGATCTATATGCAGCAGGCAGACGTGGCGGCAAACAAAGAGTTCAAGGCAGAGGGCGTAAACAAGGTCACATACGTCAAGACCGAACAGGTCGCGCAGGATACATACTATTTTAAGCCCGGCCAGGTGCTCGACTACCATAGGCATCCGGGCGGAGACCAGATCTTTTTCGTACACGAGGGAGAGGGAACCTACTTTCTTGAAGATGGAAAAGAAGAGGTACTGGCGCTAAATCCGGGTGTCGTGGTCCTTGCTCCAAAGAATGTCTGGCATAAGATCGTAGCCAAGACCGAACTTGTAGTCTCACAGGCGACGGTTCAGCCTGCCGGCTTTGAAAAGAGGTAGTTATTTATAGTTAAGACGCCTCAGGCCTTTGTCTAAAAGGCCCTGAAAACATAGGCATTAAAAACGGCTGGCCGGTAAGATACCGGCCAGCCGTTTTATTATGTCTGCTTCCATGTCAGAGGCCGATCTGTCGATCATAAGACAAGGCGGCTGAAATATCTCTGGGCGTCTTTTGAAGATCATACTTATAACAGGCGTTTGACAGGGGCTTATCTGCCGCCGTGGTCGTAGCCGTTTGTTATCGGCATGCGTCTGTCTCTGCCGAACGCCCTCGGGGTTATCTTGATCCCAGGTGGGGCCTGTCTCCGTTTGTATTCGCTCAGATCTACCATGCGGGTGACCTTCTTCACAAGAGGCCTTGAAAATCCCATCGCCACGATCTCGTCAAGGGACTTGTCATCCTCGACATACGCCTTAAGGATCCTGTCAAGTACGTCGTAGGGCGGCAAAGTGTCCTGATCTGTCTGGTTCGGCCTCAGTTCCGCTGTAGGGGCCTTGACGAAGACGCGCTTTGGTATAACCTGAGTGCCTTTTCTCTCGTTGAACCTTGCGCAGACCTTGTAGACGAGCGTCTTGGGGACGTCTTTTATTACAGCGAACCCTCCGGCCATGTCGCCATATAGCGTCGCATAGCCTACGGACATCTCGCTCTTGTTTCCGGTAGTGAGGACGAGCCAGCCGAACTTGTTGCTAAGGGCCATCAGAAGGTTGCCTCTGATGCGCGCCTGGAGGTTTTCTTCCGTAGAGTCCGGCTGCCTGCCGGAAAACGCGGGCTTAAGCATCTTCTTATAAGTCGAGAATGCTTCGCTGATAGGGATAGTAAGGAGCTCGATGCCAAGGTTCTTGGCAAGTCCGCAGGCGTCTTCAAGGGACTCTTTTGAAGAGTATTCAGACGGCATGAATACGCCTGTTATGTTATCCGGCCCGAGCGCGAGCGAGGCAACAGCCGCTACGAGCGCGGAGTCGATGCCGCCGCTAAGGCCGATGACGACATGAGAAAAACCGTTCTTGCGGACGTAGTCCCGGGTCCCGAGTATGAGGGCGTTTAAGACCTCGTCAGTATCCTCTGCGCGCTCTTCCAGCCGAGCAGGCGGCTTTCTTAGGGGTTTTTTCCGGGAGGGAAGGTCGTCAAGGATGATCTCTCTCAACCCTCCCGCAGTCCCGCCTATAGTTGATTCGCGCCGCCTCGGGTCGTGGATGCAGGCGGAACTTGTTGATGCGAAGTGAAGGTCAGCGATAATGAGGTCTTCTTCAAAGGCTTTGCCTCTCGCTAAGACCGTGCCTACAGAGTCCACTATCAGTCCCTGGCCGTCGAAGACGAGTTCGTCCTGGCCGCCGACCGTGTTGTTATAAGCTATTGAAACGCCGTTATCAAGCGCGCGGGTGACAAGCATCTCTTCACGGATCAGCGCCTTGCCAGTATGGTACGGCGATGCATTTATGTTGACTATAAGCCTGGCCCCTGAAAGCGCCTGGACCCGTGCAGGGCCTTCCGGGTACCAGATGTCCTCGCATATCCCGACACCTATCTTTATGCCTTTTAAGGTGAAGTTGAGCGCCGTAGTCCCGGCCCTGAAGTATCGCCTCTCGTCGAATACGCCGTAATTCGGCAGATACATCTTGTGGTAGACGTCGACGACCTTTCCCTTGTGGCAGATGGCCGCGGCGTTATAGATATCATCTTTGCTGTCTATGAACCCTATTACGGCTGTTATCCCTTTTATGGAACAAGCCAGCCCGGTCAGGGCGCTCAAGTTATCTTCGATGAACCTGGGTTTGAGAAGAAGGTCTTCAGGCGGGTATCCTGTAAGCGCGAGCTCCGGAAAAATCACAAGGTCGCACCCGCTTGACGCGGCCCTTTTCGCGTACTCTGATATCTTACGCGCGTTTCCCTTGAGGTCGCCGACCGTCGGGTTTATCTGTGCCATCGCGATTCTCAAAGACTGCATGGAAAAAAGATTATCAGATGGACAGATTAGTGTAAAGAGGATAAAAGGGGGTATGATGGAACCGGCTTTACAATGCCGCGGGTTAGTCATATAATCGGTAAAACAAAAGGGGTCTTTAATGGCGATCAACCCGTATTCGATATTTGAAAAGGCAGAGAAGAAAAGAGGTCAATCAAAGTTCCTAGAAGCTATACCACTTTACATCGAGGCAAGGAAGCTCTCTTCAACCGATAAAGAGCTTAAGGCCGGGTGCGCCTTCGCCCTCGGCGATACTTACAGGATGGTCGGTGAGTTTACAAAGGCAGGCAACTGTTACATAGAGGCCCATTCGCTTGTATTAGACCTCAATGACGCTACGCGCGCCCATGACGCGCTCGTCGGTCTCGGCCTCTCGCTTCGCGCTACAGGGGATTTCCGCGAGGCGATAAGCATATTCAACGAGGCGCTCAAAGGTTATACAAAGCTCAAGGACAAGGAAGGCATAGCATTCACTCTTTGGGCAAGGGCAGGGGCGCTCAGGATAAAGGGCGATCTTAAAGGCGCGATTGCCGGGTTCAAGGAGGCGAAGCAGATGTTCGTCAGGCTCAAAGACAAAAGCGGCATAGGCTACTGTCTCACCGGGCTTGGCGGGGCCTCGCGCGTCGCACAAAAACCCAAGGACTCCCTCAAATATTATAAAGAAGCGAATAAGGCCTTTGTCGCCATGAAAGACACCTTTGGCATTGCGTATTCATACTGCGGGATAGCCAACTCGATGAGGATGCAGGAAGACTTCAAAGGCTCGCTCGGATACTTTAAAAAGGCGCGCACCAATTACAAGAAGATAGGCGATAAGGTCAGCTACGCGTATACGCTCTGGGGCGAGGGGAGCGCTTTCCTGATGCTCGGGCGCAAGGAAGAAGCGCTCAAGGACTTTAAAGAGGCGAAGGTGCTTTTCAGACAGACGAAGGACAAGAGAGGGCTTGTATACTGTCAGCTTACTATCGGCCAGATAGAGTTCGCTAAAAACCCTGCAAAGGGCGTTAAGACTCTTGCTTCGGCGCACGCAAGGGCCAGGGAGTTAAAGCTTGCAGTAGAGTTGAAGTACGCAAAGACGCTCCTTGCCGCCGCTGAAAAAGCCCCTGCCGCGCTTCCGATGAACCTGGCGTAGTCCCGGTCTTGATCTGCTCAGAGGCCGTTTGTCATGAGACTGCTTGACGACCCGTATGCCCTGCCGCTGGGCGACGGGTCTTTTTCAGTCTCCGCTTTCTTTCAGGCGGCTCTTGATACGGCCGGCATGTAAGACGAAAGGCCGGTTAAAACGCACCAACGGATAAATGAAAATATTCAGGAGCTGACAAAGTGGAACTTACTCAGGCTGTAATACTCGCGCTGATACAGGGGATAACAGAGTTCCTGCCGATTTCATCCACAGCGCACCTTATCATGGTCCCGTATCTCACGGGATGGGTAGACCAGGGGCTTGCCTACGATGTCGCGCTTAATACCGCTACATGGCTCGCGGTCGTCATATACTTCAGGCGGGATATATCTGATCTCTTTACAGGTTTTTTGAGGCTCCTCAGGGAGAGGACCTTTGACGGCAATCATGACGGAAAGCTTGCTATCATGGTGGTTGCGGCAACCATACCTGTAGCTATCGTCGGGCTTCTAGCCCACGACCTCGTAGCTCATGAGTTGAGAACGCTCTCCGTCATAGGGTGGTCTTCGATCATCTGGGGCGTCGTGCTCTGGATTGCAGACAGGCGGCCGGGGACAGGCACGGTCAGGTCGATGGGCTGGGGATCTGCTATGTTCATCGGCCTTTGTCAGGCGATAGCGCTGATACCTGGGACGAGCCGTTCCGGCATAACGATGACGGCAGGGCTCTTTTCGGGGCTTTCAAGGGACGGCGCGGCGCGTTTTTCGTTCCTGCTCGCGATAATAGTGGGCGCTCTTGCCGGAGGCAAGGAAGGCGTAGATATGGTCAGCGCAGGGATGGACACCCCGTGGCTCGCTGTCTTTGTAGGAGGAGCGGTGGCGTTTGTGGCCGCGTATTTTGCGATACATTACTTCCTGAAGCTGATATCACGCTCATCTATGAACGTCTTTGTGGTATACAGGATCATCCTCGGGCTGCTTCTTCTGGCATACGCGTAAAACGGTTTTGTGAGATGAAGTCCTGCCGCTTGTTGTCTGTCATAAGATGGAGTTGATGATCATCTTTCAATCTGCGCGCCGTTTGCCTGCCGCAGTCTTCTCATAAATAGATGGCTTGAGATAAGCGGAAGCGGAGCATCAGTATCAATTTTAAGGCCGAAGGCACAGGGGCACAAGGCCGTACAGAGATGCGGAGCTTGGTATATCAATAAAAGAAAGGCCCTGCCGGGTTCCGGCAGGGCCTTGTCGTTATCTGACGATTATTCTCGAAGATGAATCAGAGGCCCTTAAACGCCTTGTCAGCCGCCTCAATTGTCTTGTCTATGTCAGCCTTTGTATGGGATAGCCCAACAAATACCGCCTCGAACTGCGACGGAGGCAGATAGATGCCGTTTTTGAGCATACGGGTGAAGTACCTGCCGAACCTGGCGGTATCAGATCCCTTGGCGCCAAGCCAGTTGTGTACAGGGTTCTCGTTGAAAAAGACGGTGAACATCGAGCCTGCGACAGCCGTCTGGCAGGCTACCCCCCTTCTTTTCGCCGCAGAGGCTATGCCGTCGCAAAGAGATGTCGTCGCCTTTAAGAGCCTCTCGTAAGTCCCTTTCTTCTGGAGCTCGGTAAGCGTCGCAATACCTGCTGTCATGGCTATCGGGTTGCCTGAGAGAGTTCCTGCCTGATAGACAGGCCCTGAAGGAGAGAGCATCTCCATGATAGCCTTTTTGCCGCCGAACGCGCCGACAGGCAGGCCCCCTCCGATGACCTTGCCGAGGCAGGTAAGGTCCGGGTCTATTCCGAATACCTTTTGCGCCCCGCCGTAGCAGAGCCTGAAGCCGCTCATCACCTCATCCATTATAAGGAGCGCCCCGTATTTTTTGCAAAGGGCATGTAGCCCTTTAAGGAACCCTTCCTGAGGCAGGACAACACCCATGTTCCCTGGAGCGCCTTCTACTATGACGCAGGCGACGCCGCCTTTGACAGCCTCGAAGATGGCCTTGACCGAATCGAGGTCATTGTACTGCGCGTTGTACGTGTGTCTCGCAAGGTCGGCCGGCACACCCGGGCTGTCAGGTACGCCGAGGGTGGCGGCCCCTGAGCCTGCCTTTACAAGGAGGCTGTCGGAGTGGCCGTGGTAGCACCCCTCGAACTTTATTATCCCGTCCCGTTTTGTGTATGCCCTTGCGAGCCTGAGCGCGCTCATCGTCGCCTCTGTGCCTGAGCTTACGAAGCGGACCATGTCCATCGACGGGAACGCCTTTATGGTAAGCTCCGCAAGCGTTACCTCAAGCTCAGTCGGCGCGCCGTAGCTTGTGCCGAGATCGAGCGCCTTTTTTACGGCGGAAGTCACCTTGGGATTGCAGTGGCCGAGTATCATCGGACCCCATGAGCCTATGTAGTCGATATATTCGTTGTTGTCTGCGTCGTATATCTTAGAACCCTTTGCCTTTGATATGAAAAGAGGCCCTCCGCCGACAGCCTTGAAGGCCCTTACAGGGCTGTTCACCCCGCCGGGGATGAGCTTGACGGCTTTTTTGAGGAGAGAAGCGGATTTTTTAGTCCCCATCAGAAGACTCCTTTTTCTGTCATTTTATAAAGACGCTTACGCGATATATCCTACCTGATGGGCCAAATGCGTGTCAACGCTAAACTGCATTACAATGCTCGCGTTGCCATTATTCAAAAGAACAAATGCGCTGCGCCGCGCCGGGAAAAAGCCGCGTCCAAGCTCAATCGGCGGCTTCGGCAGAATTTTTAAGCGCGCCTTGTTTTCACAGTACCATAACACGCCTGTCATACTCCTGTAACAATGAAGATATAGGATAGGTTAATAAAATAAGAGAAAAGGAGAAAAGAGATTATGAGGTGTCCGTATCTTGAAGCAGTGCCAGGTGGCGCGTGCTGTGCGGCCTCGACAAGGGGATTATCCCCTTCATACGAGGAACAGGTTGGGTTGTGTCTGGTAGAGGAGCATGACAGGTGCCCGCTCCTGATGGCGCATGTGCTTAGAGGCACATGGAGGGGTGTAGCCTGGGAAAACGAGCTTTGACCCGAAGACCGATATCAAGGCCCGGTCTGTCTGAAGGCCCTGTTTTTTTAGTATAGACTCATAGGGATGACCGTAAAAAAAGTCTCAAAAAAATATTGAGGAGATATAAGAGAGATGAAAAGAACAGTCTTGATGGGCCTTATGATGGCAGGTGTGGCGGTTATGGCGGGCGTAAGCCCTGTGTCTGCTGAGAACTACTTCGGAGAGGAGACAAAGGGAATAACCCTCACGTCGAACGAGAGCGACTTAAACGTCAGGATACGGCTACAGCCGAGGTTCGATACAGGCGATATAATAAAGAGCAAGGATGGCAAGTCATACAGGTCTGATGCAGATCTCTACATGAGACGGGTGCGCCTTGAGATGGGCGGCAACCTTCTGGCAAAGACTATAAAGTACAACCTGACGCTCTCGGCAGACAAGTGGGAGCAGACGGCGCATGCCGGCACGGTCTCTCTCCTTTATTCATACGTGACATGGGAGGCTGACGATGCCCTCTCCTTCATGGTCGGCAAGTACAAGCTCCCGTACTCGAGGGTCTCGTTGACCTCATCATCAAAACAGCTTCTTATAGAGAGGCCGGTTTCCTCAGAGGCGGCAAAGAAGGTCTTCGGAAAAACTGATGCATACTATCAGCCGAAGCTCTCAGCCTCAGGCAAGCTCCTTGAGGGCGTGGTAGCCTACGAGGTGGCGATGGCCGATGGATGGGCGAACGGCGAGGCGATACAGACCGCCCCGGCAAGGAGCGTCTACAGGGCGAACCCCCTTTATGTGGCAAGGGTCGAGCTGTCGCCCCCGGGTCTCGCTGAAAAGTCCAAGAGCGACGCGCACCTGGGAAAGGGAAGCCACCTGACCCTCGGTGTGAACGTGGCAAACCAGTCGGGGATCGAGTATACTACGGCAACCGACGAATACTCTGAGGAAAGGACGCTTCTGGGCGCCGATCTTTCAGGCCACTACAACGGCCTTACAGCCCAGTTCGAGTACAACGCCTGGGAAATAGACTCCGAAGACCCGCTTGTAGCCGATATAAAGCCGAAGGGGTGGTACGGCCAGGCAGGCTATTACATGGCAGGCCTTGATATAGAGCCTGTGGCGCGCTACGAGGTCTACGATCAGGATACAAAATCAACAGACAAGAACGAGACGGATACGACCCTGGGCCTCAACTGGTACGGCAAGGGCCATAGCTTGAAGGTTGGGGCCAACTGGGTGCATTCGAGATACGCTGGAAAGGCGACCGGGAGCCTTGCCAACGACAACACAAAAGACACCCTCCAGCTCCAGGCGCAGATGTACTTCTAAGGGCTGAGAAGGGATAGGTGCCATGAACTTCTCGTGAAGCGCCCTCAGACGGCACTCTGTACGAGGTGGCTGAGGGGTTCAGGCAAAATAACCTGTCCGTAACATCGCTGTAACACGTCTGTAACAATCATCTGTTATAGATAGGGTGGCATAAAACATGATAACGACAAACGGAGAATTCGGAATATGAAGAAGATCATTATCGCGGCTGCTTTACTGACGTTTGTTGCCGGATACGCACCGGTTGCTATGGCAGAGGCACTTATAAACGGCGCAGGTGCGACCTTTCCGTACCCGCTATACTCGAAGTGGGCATACGAGTACAACAAGAAGACAGGCGTAAAGATGAACTACCAGTCTATAGGCAGCGGCGGCGGCATAAAGCAGATAAAGGCAAAGACGGTCGACTTCGGGGCAAGTGACGCGCCCCTTACTACTAAAGATCTCAATGACTCAGGGCTCCTTCAGTTCCCGATGGCTATCGGCGGCGTAGTGCCGGTCATCAACGTGAAGGGCATAAAGGCAGGGGACCTGAAGCTTACAGGCGAGGTCTTGGCTGACATATACCTTGGCACTATCAAGAAGTGGAATGACAAGAGGATCGCTGATCTCAACCCCGGGGTGGCCCTGCCTGATGACACTATTACGGTCGTTCACCGCTCGGACGGGTCAGGCACTACATGGATATTCACCAACTACCTGGACAAGGTCAGCAAGGTCTGGCACGATAAGGCAGGCTTCGGAACCGCTGTAAACTGGCCGGCAGGGGTCGGCGGCAAGGGCAACGAGGGTGTGGCCACCTATGTCAAGAGGATCAAGAACACTATAGGGTACGTCGAGTACGCCTACGCCTTACAGAACAAGCTTGTCCACGTGAAGCTCCAGAACAGGGAGAAGAACTTTGTCGAACCATCCATAGAGAGCTTTTCGGCGGCCGCCCTCGGGGCCGACTGGAAGGGCACGTCCGGGTTCGCTGTTGTCTTAACCGACCAGGACGGCAAGGGGACATGGCCGATATCAGGGGCGACCTTCATCATAGTCAGCAAGTCGCCTGAGAACTGCGCAAATGCAAAGGCAGTGCTGGAGTTCCTCGACTGGTCGTATGAAAACGGCGGCCAGATGGCAAGGTCGCTCGATTATGTCCCGATGCCCAAGAGCGTCTCCGACGTTATGGAGCGCGCATGGGCGGCTGACATCAGGTGCTCAGGCGCTCCGGTCTGGAAGTAGAAGCGTCGTCAGCTTAAATAGCCGTTAAATAGAGATCGAATATATAGGTCAGCCCCGGCCAGAGGCCGGGGCGGCCGTTTTTGCGGGATTATTATTGAAGAACGTAATCGACAGGCACAAGGCTGACAAGCTCGGAGACTCCCTTTTCAAAGGGGTCTCGTTCTTTTTTGCCGTCTCGGTCATCGCGCTGATGATACTCATCTTCGCGGTGCTGGTGAAAGAATCGTGGCTTTCTCTGAAGGCCTTCGGCTTCGGCTTTGTTTATTCATCCGCCTGGGACCCGGTTGCAGGCGACTTCGGGGCCCTGCCTGCCATATACGGCACTATAGTCTCCTCCATAATAGCCATAGTGATAGCCGTGCCGGTAAGTTTCGGCATAGCGATATTCTTAACTGAGATGGCCCCTGCGTGGCTTAGAGGCCCGATAGGGACAGCAATAGAGCTTCTCGCCTCAATCCCTTCTATAATATACGGGATGTGGGGGCTATTTATACTCGCTCCGATCCTCTCCGAGTATGTCGAGCCTCCGCTCGTCGAGTATCTCGGATTTCTCCCGCTTTTCAGCGGCGCCCCGCTCGGCATTGGCATGCTTCCGGCAGGGTTCATACTCGCGATCATGATAATACCGTTTATCTCGTCGGTCACGAGGGATGTCATAAGGATGGTCCCGTCCATACTCAAGGAGTCAGGCTACGGCGTAGGCGCTACGAAGTGGGAGGTCATCTGGAAGATAGTCATCCCGTTCGCCAAATCCGGCATTATCGGGGCCGTTATACTCGGCCTTGGAAGGGCTCTCGGCGAGACTATGGCTGTTACCTTCCTCATAGGCAACTCGCATGATATAAGCATGAACCTCCTGGACCCTGCGACGTCCATATCAGCGACGCTTGCAAACGAGTTTACAGAGGCTGTCGAGGACATATACCTTTCAAGCCTCGTAGAGCTGGGCCTCATACTATTTGTTATCACGTTCGTGGTCCTCGCCCTTGCAAAGCTCCTTATCGCAAGGTTCTCTTATGACGGGGGGCGCAGATGAGCCTCCACTACACCAGGAGAAAGGCAGCAAACCTTATCGCGCAGGGTGCGTCGGTTGCCTCTGCCCTGTTCGGGATAATATTCCTATTCTGGATACTCAAAGACGTCCTCACGCTAGGGCTCCCCGCTGTCAATGCCTCGTTTTTCATGGAGCTTCCGGCCCCTGCCGGGGTAGATGGGGGCGGGCTGGCAAACGCCATCCTCGGAACCTTGATGATAACGGTCATAGCGACGGTCATAGGGGTCCCCTCCGGGATACTCGCAGGAACGTACCTTTCTGAGTACGGCAGGAAGAGCAGGGTGGCCGATGTTGTGAGGTTTCTCTCCGACATCCTTGTAAGCGCGCCCTCGATAGTCATTGGCGTATTCGTCTACGCCCTTATGGTAAAGCCGTTCGGAGGCTTCTCAGCTATAGCAGGCTCCGTAGCTCTCGCTATCATCATGCTCCCTGTTGTCATAAGGACGGCTGAGGAGATGTTAAAGCTCGTGCCTGACGCGACGAGGGAGGCGGCGTTAGCGCTCGGCGCTCCGCACTGGAAGGTCACCGTACAGGTCGTCTACAGGGGCGCTATCAGGGGGATAACCACCGGCGTGATGCTTGCAGTCGCAAGGGTCTCGGGAGAGACAGCGCCGCTGCTTTTCACGTCGTTTAACAACTCGTTTTGGAACTTCAATCTCACCGAGCCGACTTCCACCCTCACGGTCACAATATTCAACTACGCTATGGGGCCGTATGAGGACTGGCATACAAAGGCATGGGGCGCGGCGCTTCTCATAACCGCCATGGTGTTGGTGGTGACTATTTCGGCAAGGTTCTTTGTAAGGGGGAAGGCAAATTAGATGGCAGAGAAGATAAACATAAGGGACCTTAACTTCTACTACGGGACAAAGCTCGCGTTAAACGGCATAAACCTCTCGGTAAACGAGAACGAGGTGACAGCCCTTATAGGCCCTTCAGGGTGCGGCAAGACGACCTTTCTGAGGTGCCTTAACAGGATGCATGACCTCTACCCGGGCAACCGTTACGAGGGCGAGATAGTCATGGACGGCATGAACATCCTTGAAAAGGGGCTTGATCTGATAAAGCTCCGGTCCAGGGTAGGGATGGTCTTTCAAAAGCCTACGCCGTTTCCGATGTCTATATTCGATAACATCGCCTTTGGGCTTAAGCTGATGGGGATAAAGAAAAGGTCGGTACTTGCAGAGCGCGTTGAAAAGGCGCTCCTGGACTCGGCTATCTGGGAAGAGACTAAAGACAGGCTCAATGAGTCGGCCCTCTCTCTTTCCGGCGGACAACAGCAGAGGCTTTGCATCGCAAGGGCTGTAGCGGTCGAGCCTGAGGTGATACTCATGGACGAGCCATGCTCTGCGCTCGATCCTGTGGCAACGGCCAAGATAGAAGACCTGATGACTGACCTTAAGAAGCGATATACTGTAGTCATCGTCACGCACAACATGCAGCAGGCCGCGAGGGTATCCGAGAAGACCGGGTTTTTCATGATGGGCGAGGTGGTGGAGTTCGACCAGACGCAGAAGATATTCACCGCGCCTGCCAACAAGCTGACAGAGGATTATATAACGGGCAGGTTCGGCTGACGGGGCCATGCACAAGGAGGCAGGGAAATGACACGCGAGGCTTATCACAAGGCGCTTTCAGAGGTCGAAAGCGAAGTACGGCTTATGGCTGTGATGGTTGGCGAGGCTCTCAAGGCTTCTATGGATGCCCTTGCCAGAAGGGACGTGGAAGCCTCTAAGAACATCGTGAAAAACGATATGCTGGTGAACAGGAAGCGCTTCGACATAGAGGAGAAATGCGTGCGCCTGATCGCCACACAGCAGCCTATGGCGGTGGACCTCAGGGTGCTATTCTCCATCGTGAATATCATAACGGACCTTGAGAGGATAGGGGACCACGCCGAGGGGATAGCGAAGATATCCGTCTCGATCGGCGACGGCCCGCTGGTAAAGCCCCTTATAGACATGCCGAAGATGGCCGAGAAGGCGTACTCGATGCTTGACCGCTGCATGAAGGCGTTTAGCGAACGGAACGCCGAGGCCGCCAAGAATATCTGCAACGAGGACGACGAGGTGGACGCGTACTATGACTCGATCTATAACGAGCTTGTCCTCATGATGGTGAGCGACCCGAAGATAATAAAGGACGCGACATATCTTATCTGGGGCGCGCATAACATAGAACGGATCGCTGACAGGGTCACTAACATCGCCGAGAGGGTCGTCTACATGGTCACAGGCAAGATGGAGGAGATGAACGTCTCGAAGTATTGATGCGTTGATATTTCCGCGTTTGCCGTTGTTTTAATTCTGAGGGCCGCCATTTATGGCGGCCCTGTTTTTTGCATCACCTGGAGGTTCGGACAATCGAAAGGGATCGGTCTTCATGCGGTTGCGGAGACAAGTTGGGACAGTTGTATGGGGCAAGGCCTTTGTGCGACGGTCTCCATGCTCTATGGAGATGCGCTGCGAACGGTCTTTAGCGGCTTACGCTCCTACCCGTGTCTGGCCTTGAGGATGAGCATAGCGCTGACGAAGAAGATGGAAATAATGTTCGCGAGTATGATCGGCAGGTCTGCCTTGATAAAGCCGTATGCCAGCCAGAGACATAGGCCTACGAAGAGCAGGATGAACATGAAGAGAGATACGTCCTTCGTGTGTTTAGATCTATATGCTTTTATGACCTGAGGCAGGAACGAGGCTGTCGTAAGCGTGCCGGCCACTATTCCGAGTATAGTTATAGGATCCATCTGTCTTCCATAGTGCACAAGCCGTAGAGCATAAGGCGCATGGTTATTTAGTAGTGAGAGGGGGATCGGCCTGCGGAGCAGGTGCTGTCGTCTGCCAGGCCCTTTTCATTCGCACAAGTCCATCTTTCTTTCGTCTATCCGGATAGCGGTCTCCAGGCTCTCACTGCCGCTACCACCGCTTATTCAGATGCAGGGCCGCGTATCCTGTATAAGAAGTTACTGCCTCTTCGCCGGCACAGCGGTCAGAGCGCGGTAGTTAGCAGAAGCGGAAAGCCCATCTCTTCTCTTGTCTTCAGGTACCCCTCGGCGCACCCTTTTGCAAGCCCCCTGACCCTGCCTATGAACCGGGTCCTTTCTGCAACGCTTATCGCCCCTCTGGCATCGAGCAGGTTGAAGGTGTGCGAGCACTTGAGGCACAGGTCGTATGCCGGCAGAAAGAGGGATTTTTCCTGCAGCCTGTAGGACTCTTTTTCGTACATATCGAAGAGCGTGAAGAGCATATCCGTGTCAGCTTCCTCGAAGTTGTAGCGCGAGTACTCGATTTCGCCTCTCAAGTGGACGTCGCCGTAAGATATTCCCTCGGTCCATTTGAGGTCATAGACGTTGTCAACGCCCTGCAGGTACATGGTGATGCGCTCAAGCCCGTATGTTATCTCACCGGCCACAGGTTTGAGGTCGATGCCGCCTGCCTGCTGGAAGTAGGTGAACTGGGTTATCTCCATCCCGTCGAGCCAGACCTCCCATCCGAGGCCCCATGCGCCGAGCGTCGGAGATTCCCAGTCGTCCTCGACAAATCTGATGTCATGTTCCAACGGGTCTATGCCGAGTTTTCTAAGGCTCTCAAGGTAGAGGTCCTGTATGTCATCGGGCGAAGGCTTCAGTATGACCTGAAACTGGTAGTAGTGCTGGAGCCTGTTCGGGTTCTCGCCGTACCTTCCGTCGGTCGGCCTTCTCGATGGCTCTACGTATGCCGCCTTCCAGGGTTCAGGCCCAAGCACTCTCAGAAAAGTCGCGGGGTTGAACGTGCCCGCGCCCTTTTCCATATCGTATGGCTGTTGCAGGACGCATCCCTTTTCAGCCCAGAACTTTTGCAGGGTCAGTATAACGTCTTGAAAGAGCATCAAGCCTCCTTGCCGTATAAAAGAGTCTAAAAAAAGCCGCAAATCGGTATTTCTATATCAGTTGACTCGCGCATACGCCTGCTAAAGGCAACGGACTTCATCCTGCCGCCCCGATATCCTATAGATGGTCAGGGAAGTTGCGGAGGTTGTCATCCGCCATAATTGTCCACGTGTAAAGGCGTCAAGGCGCAAAAAGGCTTTACCATCGGCAAGAGACGCCAGAGCAGGTCAGTTTACCTGAAAACCGACGCTTGGTCAATAATGGGCAGCGAGCGCTGAAGAGCGCATCTTATCAAGGAAGCGCCTTGTCTTCAGTTCCTTGCCGATCTGAAACCTGATGAAGTCAGAGAGCGCGGCGTCGCATTCCCGCAGGCACTCGGCCACAGGTTTGAGCCTCTGGAGCTTGTCGGTTTCCAGCCTTGCCGCCATAGCCAGGAAGCGCGCGGTGCCGATAGAGAGTCCGATAAGGTTTGCTGTCTGGCCGGAGCATGCCCTGCAAAGGGCCCCGCCGCGTTCCGAGCTGAATAGCACTGTAGACCCTTCTGAAAGGGGGGTCCTGCACATAACGCACCCGTCGAGGTGCGGCATATAGCCGAGTTGTGATAAAAGCCTGATCTCAAAGAACCTGATGAGCGTTTCCGTATCGGTATCAGCGGAGCCTTCTATCTTGCCGAGAAAGTCGGTCAGCAGGGTGAATACCTGCGGCAGGACCTGGCCTTCAGCCGTCATCTCGGCGGTAAGTTCAAGGAGATAGTACCCGACTGACAGCCTCTCGACATCGGTCTTCAGTCCGCTAAAACCGCTTATGAGCGCGGCGTCGTCGATGCGCACCAGCTCGCTCCTCTCAGTTGAGAAAAAAACAAGTGTCGAATGCGACATAGGCTCGATGTTGTTGACGAACCTCTTTCTCGACCTCCTTGCGCCCTTTGCAATGCCCTTGAGCCTTCCATGCTCCCTTGTCATGAAGGAGATTATCCTGTCAGACTCGGAGAAGTCGAATGTGTTGAGTATGACGGCCTCGGCGGTATGTAGCCCTCTTTTCAGGGTCACAGGACCCCCAGATGCATGAATACCGTGGCGAGCCCGAGAAAGGTGAAAAAGCCGCTTATGTCGGTGCATGCCGTGACGAATACGCTAGATGATATGGCAGGGTCTACATTGAAGCCCTTGAGTATCAAAGGCATGAGGGAGCCTACCAGCCCGGCGATGATCATGTTGGCTGTCATTGCGAGGAACAATAGAAGGCCTACTGTCGGAGCGGCGCCGATGAGGTAGGCTACGATGGCGGCGACCCCGCCTACGAGCAGACCGTTCGCGAGCCCTACGAGCGCTTCCTTGAAAAGGAGCCACCTTGCGTTTTTAAGCGTGATCTCGCCGAGGGCAAGCCCCCTTACCACTACAGTTATGGTCTGGGTCGCAGCGTTGCCGCCGACACCCGCGACTATCGGCATGAGGACCGCTAACACTACAAGCTGTTCTATGGTGCCCTGGAAGAACTTGACGACGCTCGCCGAGGCCGCGGCTGTGGCAAGGTTGACCATGAGCCAGGGCACGCGCGTCTTTATCGATCTGATGGCAGGGTCGAGGGCGCGCGCCTCGATGTTCAAGGCCGCCATCTTGTAGAAGTCCTCGAAGATCTCGTCTTCTATGACGTCTACTACGTCGTCTATGGTGATGCGCCCGACAAGCCTGTCAGACGCATCTACGACAGGGACTGAGACGAGGTCGTACTTCTGGAAGATCTTGGCGACCTCCTCCTGGTCAAGGTCGGAGAGGACCTTGATCGGGTCGGTGTCGGCTATGTCCCTGATGATCGTTTCCGGGCCGGCAAGTATGAGCTTATCAAGCGCCACTGTGCCGATGAGCCTCATCTCTGAATCCACTACGAAGACGTTGGAGATGTTTTCTATCTGCCTGCTCTTTCGCCTTACTTCCTCGATAGTCTCCTGCACGGTAGCGTCTTGAGCAACGCAGGCAAGCTCGGTCTGCATCTTGCCGCCGGCGCTATCCTCAGGATAGACGAGGAGCCTTTGAACCTGTGCGGCCTCTTCTATGTTATCGAGTACCTGTCTGGCGTCCTCGATCGGGAGTTCGGATATGACGTCGGCCGCGTCGTCCGTCTCCATCTCTTCGACTACCTCGATCAGCTCGTCGGAGGATATCGCGGAGATAAGGGCTTTTCTGAGGTGTTCGTCTACTTCGAGCAGGACCTCTGAGGCTTCCTCAGGCTCAAGAAGCCTGAATACCTCGGCCGCCTCCTGTACAGAGAGACCGGCAAGGAGCTTTCCTATGTCAGCGCCGTGCATGTCGGCGAGGATATCTCTGACAGGTTGGATCGCGCCGGCCTCAAGGTGGCCTTTGACCTCATCTATATGGGCTATCTTTGCTTTGCTTCCCATTAAAGTCCTATGGCAGGCGTGCCGGTATTGTTGTAGGCCGAAAAAATGGCAAGTTAACGAACGAAGCTGACCCTGGAAGTCTTTAAAAGGCCGGAGTCGACGGTCTTCTCAGGTGAAGATCGCTGAAAGAGGTTTTTAAAAGACGTTTTGAGAACCTCTATAAAAATTAGCACATTGAAAAAAAAGAAGTCAACATCAATATGGCCGGTTGCGGATAAATTCGGCTGGCAGTACGGTCGGTCGTCGGGAAAAAGACCTGGATGGCGGCATAAGTCCGCTTAAAAACCGAAAGGCACCCTTTAAGCGCCCGCAGTCCATCGGTCCAACGAGGCGGCGAACAAGTATGTCTGATGTGAGAGGTGAAGGCGAAATAAGCCTGTCTGCTGTTTTTGGGCGGCTATCCCATCTCCATCGCACCTGAATCAAGTGCAGGGCTCAGGTCCGCCCTGGTGCGCCGGTTTTCTCATTACAACCGATGTCGTCTCAAATCCGCCCGGGTGCGCCGATGATCTCACCAGAACTGGCATCGCAACAGATGTTTTCTTAAACCCGCCCGAATGCGGCGGTTATCTTTCGAGCAGAAGCGGCCCATCGATGTTTCTCATTACATGCTCGGTCGTGGAGCCCAGGACCATCTCTACTATCTTTGAGTGGTGTGAAGCCCCCATGAATATAAGGTCGTGGCCGTTTTCCTTGTAGAACCTCTCTATCCCGATAGGGGGTTCGTCCTTTATGTGCGAGTAAGAGGCCTTTATTTCGTACCTGCCGAGGTAATCCTGTGCGTCCGCTATAAGGGCATTTTCCTCATCTCTTTGAGAGACGACTACTACGGCAAGATCGAGAGCAAGGGACTTGGCCCACTCCGCGGCCGAATGCATCGCCTTGCAGGAGTTCGGGCTTCCGTCAAAGGCGAGGAGCGGCCTTTTAGGCTCGTTGAAGACCGGAGGGACTATCAGCACCGGCTTCGGGGACTTCCTTATGACGGACTCTGTCGTCGAGCCTAGCAGGCCGTATTCGAACTTCTCGTTTATGCCCCTTCTTCCGATGACTACAAGGTCGGCAAGTTGGGCCTTTTCACAGATCTCCCTGGCTACTACCCCATAGGCGAGTTGTGTTGAGTGATTGATACTCGTCCCTTCGCATCTCAAGTCGAATGCTGAAAGTATGGTCCTGCCCCTGGCTTCCAGCGTCTCTCTCATCTTGGCTGAGAAGTTGAGGAACGGCTCAAACCCGAGCGAGCCTGAGAGGTCATGTAGGAACGGGCCTTCGAGCGAGACTATGTCTACTACATGGAGCCCTGTAATGCCGGCGCCGAACCTGCCGGCCAGCCACAGACTGTAATCTACGGCAGACTGCGCGTTTGTCGAGCCATCCTGAGGAACGAGTATTTGTTTTATCATATAAGTGCCGGCTCCCTTGCAGGTGTAGCCTCTACCACGATCTCGCCGTCAGAGACATCCACCTTGAAGTGATCGCTCTCCTTCCATTTAAGGGTTATTGGGACCTTGATTTTCTCGTCGACGTGGCGCTTTAAGAACCGCGCGCCGTACTTCTGGCTGTAGCCCTTCTCGACTAGCTCTTCTTGCGCCTGCTCGGTTATCGTGAGGTTCTTGCCGTAGCCGTTCATGTGCTCGCGTATCTTCTCAAGGTACATTGCGGTAAGCGCCCTGACCTCTTCTCTTGTGAGAGGGGTGAATACGATTATATCATCTATGCGGTTTATAAACTCAGGGGAAAGCGAATTTTCGACGTCTTTCAAGATGGCCTTCTTGTAGTCGTTAGTATTGCCTGCCCCTTCCGGCATGAACCCCATCGGCTTGACAAACTTCTTGAAGACCTCGGCCCCGAGGTTGCTGGTCATGATGATGACCGTGTCGCTGAAGTAGATCCTCTTGCCCCTGCCGTCCGTGAGCCATCCCTCGTCGAATACCTGGAGGAAGAGGTTCAATACGAACGGGTGCGCCTTTTCTATCTCGTCCAATAGAACGACAGAGTAAGGGTTCTCGCGCACCGGGTTTGAAAGAAGCCCGCCCCTTTCCGAGCCGACTATCCCCCTTGGCATGCCAATGAGCTTGTCAACGGCTATGGACGAGTCCTTGTACTCGCTCATATCCAGGCGTATCATCTTTTTTTCGTCGCCGAAGAGAAAATCGGCGAGTGATTTTGCCAGCTCGGTCTTGCCGACCCCGGTAGGGCCGAGGAAAAGAAGTACGCCGTCGGGTCTGGCGAAGTTTTCCTTGAGCGGCCCTTTGTTGAGGCGAAGCCGCCTGGAAAGTGCGCCTATCGCCTCCTTCTGGCCTATGACGCGCTTTGAGAGGGCCTTTTCCATGTCTTTAAAGCGGACTGTAGTGTCCCTGAAGATCATGTCCCTGGGGATCTTCGTCTCCTGAGAGATGACCTCGATGACGTCCGAGGATTTTACCGGATCGCTGGGCCTGTTTATCTCGACCTTGACGCACGAGGTATCGAGCCAGCCGATGACCTTATCCGGCATCTTCAGGCTTCTCATATATCGCTGGCTCATGTCAAGGGCCGTTTCCATCGCTTCGTCAGTGACGGTCACTGAGTAGTTCTTCTCAAGCCTCGGGCGTATGCCGTAGAGGATCTTTCTCGTCTCATCGACGGTAGGCTCGGATATGTTGACGAGCCTGAACCTTCTTGCCAGGGCCTCGTCTTCCGCGATGAACTCTTTGTATTCCGAGAGCGTGGTAGCGCCGATTATCTGGACCTCGCCTCTGGCGAGCGTCGATTTGAATATATTGGCCGCGTCGGAGGGTACTCCCATCGCGCTTCCCGCGCCTATGAGGGTATGCGCCTCGTCTATGAAGAAGATGATGTTCTTCTTCTCCTTGATCTCTTTTATTATCTTCTCTATCCTGTCCTCGAACATCCCGCGGAATATGGTCCCGGCTACGATGGAGTTCATCTGCAGGTTGACTATCTGCTTGTCGCGAAGCCTCTTCGGGACAAGCTTCGGCTCAAGCTCGATCTTTCTCGCGAGGCCCTCGACTACGGCGGTCTTTCCGACCCCTGGTTCACCTATGATCATGACGGAATTCGACCTGTCTATGTGGCACAGTATCTCCATCATCTGTTCTATCTCGGCGTCCCTGCCGATTATCATCGGCAGTTTGTCGAACCGCGCTAGCTTGTTGAGGTTCACGGCGAAGTGCTTGAGGTTCGCAGGCAGCTCGTACTTCTTCTTGAGCTCCTCTTCGATCTCCTCCTTGGACCTGACCTTTACGGTGATCCTCCTCATGACGAAGTCAGGGTCAAGCCCGAAGCTCCTGAAGACCTTTGCCGGAAGGCTGTGGTTTTCCTGGAACATGGCGATAAACAGATCGGTCGAATCGACTTCATCCCGGCCCCATCTCTGGGCTTCTTCTCTGGCAAGCCTGAATACGTTTCTCGTCGCAGGGGGGACTTTGAGGCCCATGCCTATATACTGGCGGGTCACGCTCAGGTGTTCGTTCAGAAAGTTCAGTACCTGGAAGAGGTCGAGGTTCAGGTCTTCCATGACCTCCCTGAAGAAGTTTTCCTCTACCTTCGCGAAGGCCAGGAACAGATGCTCGACCCCCAGGTAGTAGTGCTGGCGTGACTGGCTCTCCTGCACCGCCGCGTCAACGACCCTCCTTGCGGACGGGGTCAACTTCTCTTTGAGCTCTTCCAGTTCAGTCATCTTTAACCTCTCGGCGTCCGGCGGGTGAGTGTGGACGCCTCTGTGGGCCTTCCGTAAGCTTGTTCCATGGAAGGCCGGTTAATGCGGATCTGTAAAATCCCTGAACAGATCGGCCGAGAGAGTCCGTCCGGTCTGTTTATATTCTACCACAAACCTTTCCTGGGTTCTTGCGGATTGATCCTGTCGAACTCTTCTATAAGCTCCTTTGAGCCGGGGTCGGGCTTTTTAGGCACTTCGATATTTATGACAAGGTACTCGTCTCCGTGTCTCGACGGCGTGCGCACGCCCTTGCCCTTTATCCGCAGTTTCTGGCCGCTGCTGGTACCCGGCGGTATCCTGACGGTCGTATGTCCGTCTATCGAAGGGACTTGAACTTCCGCGCCCAGGACCGCCTCCCTGACAGTAACAGGGACATCGACATATATATCGTCATCTATCCGTCTGAAGTGAGGGTGGACTTTTACGTCTATCGTGATGAAGAGGTCTCCGGCCGGGCCGCCCTCGTACCCGTGGTCTCCCTTTCCGGCGACCCTTACCCTTGAGCCTGTCTTGACGCCTGCGGGTATCTTTACGGTCAGGGTCTCATTACCTGTCTTCCTGCTTATGGTTATCTTTACGTCCGCGCCCTTGACCGCGTGTATAAAGTCGAGTCCGAGCGTGTACTCAAGGTCAGAGCCTTTTACGGCGCCTCTTCTCCTTCTTCCGCCGAATATGTCGCTGAATATGTCGTCAAAGCCGCCGAAGCCGCCTTGGCCGGCGTTTTCAAAGTTGAACCCGCCCGCCCCTCCCGGATAGCCGCCCATGCCGGGTTCGAAGGTGACGCCTCCGGTAAGGTCATAGTCAGACCTCTTCTTCGGGTCGCTCAGAACATGGTATGCCTCGTTTATTTCCTTGAAGCGCGCCTCCATCTCTTTGTTCTCGGGGTGGAGGTCAGGGTGAAACTTTCTCGCAAGTGACCTGTATGCCTTTTTTATCTCTTCTTCTGTCGCGCCTTTAGAGACGCCGAGAGTCTCGTAGTAGTCTTTCTTAGCCATTACCTGCCCTGATAGTTGTATTTTATATCGGATTAAACTTGATATCCTGAAGTGGTGCGGCCGAAATAACGCCGGAAGACCTCAGGCTAAGGACAATCTGCCTCTACCCGTAGCGGCGACCTCTGCCCGGAAATGATAAGGGCCTGAACCGGCCCCTGCCTTTCCACGTATAGATGTTATCACAATTTTCAGGTGAATTGGTGAAGGGCGTTCAATCGGCCCATGCGCTGACGCCGGATGCTCCATTAACGTCTTTTATAAAGATGCTGCCATCAAAAAAAGTCCCTGCCCGGGCCGCCCGGGCAGACGCCGGAGGCCGTAGCTACGAGTGCGCGCCTGCAGTCAGGCTCTATGGTCAATAGGCAAAAAAAGAGGGCCGCTTTCGCGGCCCTCTCGGGTTTCTGATTTGGGACCTTCTGAGCGCTCCGGCGTTGTCAGGGCAGGAGCGTACAGGCAAAATCGTTACTTTTTGTCGTCTACCACTTCGGCGTCGACAACGTCGCTCTGCTTGGCTCCGGGATCTTCCGCGCCCGGATGCCCTGCGTGCTCCGAGGCTGTAGTGCTCTTGTACAAGGCCTCCGAGAGCTTGTGGGAGGCGGTGTTTATCTTGTTTATCGCATCCTTGAGAGGCTCTATCTCGTTTTGCTCAAGCGCCTTTTTCCCCTCTGCAACTGCCTCTTCAACGGCCTTTACGTCCGCCTCGGCGAGTTTTTCCTTGTTCTCTGTTACCAGCTTTTCAGTAGCGTAGATGAGTGAGTCGAGCTGGTTTCTTGTCTCGATGGCCTCTCTGTTCTTTTTGTCATCCTCTGCGTTGGCCTCGCCTTCCTTGACCATCTTCTCTACTTCGTCCTTGGAAAGGCCGCTTGAAGCCGTTATCGTTATCTTCTGCTCCTTGCTCGTCGCCATGTCCTTTGCCGCGACGTTCAGTATGCCGTTGGCGTCGATGTCAAAGGCCACCTCGACCTGCGGGACCCCTCTGGGCGCAGGCGGTATGCCGACGAGGTTGAACCTGCCGAGCGTCCTGTTGTCCCTTGCCATCTGCCTCTCGCCCTGGAGGACGTGTATGTCGACCTGCGTCTGGTTATCAGCGGCGGTCGTGAAGATCTCTTTCTTTTTTGTCGGTATGGTGGTGTTTCTCTGTATGAGGGTCGTCATGACACCGCCGAGCGTTTCAACGCCGAGAGAAAGCGGGGTGACGTCGAGGAGCACCACGTCCTTTACCTCTCCGGCGAGTACCCCGCCCTGGATCGCGGCGCCGATTGCTACGACCTCGTCAGGGTTTACGCCCTTGTGCGGTTCCCTTCCGAAAAAGTCGCGTACGAACTTATGTATAGCCGGCATGCGTGTCATACCGCCTACCAGAACGACTTCGTTTATATCAGAGGCTTTGAGGCCCGCGTCTTTGAGCGCCTGCTCGCAAGGCTTGTGGCTCCTTTCGACAAGGTCGGCGCAGAGCTGTTCAAGCTTGGCCCTCGATATCCTTATCACGAGGTGCTTGGGGCCGGTTGCGTCGGCTGTGATGAACGGCAGGTTTATCTCTGTCTCCATGGTCGAGGATAGCTCTATCTTCGCCTTTTCAGCGGCTTCTTTAAGCCTCTGGAGCGCCATCCTGTCCTTGGAAAGGTCTATGCCCTGGTCCTTCTTGAATTCTGTTATGAGCCAGTCGATGATCTTATGGTCGAAGTTGTCTCCGCCGAGGTGGGTATCTCCGTTAGTTGATTTGACCTCGAATACTCCGTCGCCGACCTCGAGTATGGAGACGTCGAATGTGCCGCCGCCAAAGTCGTAGACTGCTATTATCTCGTCTTTTTTCTTGTCAAGGCCGTAGGCGAGCGAAGAGGCGGTAGGCTCGTTTATTATCCTTTTGACCTCAAGTCCGGCGATCTTCCCGGCGTCTTTCGTCGCCTGTCTCTGCGCGTCGTTGAAGTACGCAGGCACCGTTATGACGGCCTCTGTGACGGTCTCTCCGAGGTACGCCTCGGCAGACCTCTTGAGCTTCTGCAGTATCATGGCGGATATCTCAGGCGGCATGAAGTCCTTGCCCATGTTGGACGACTTTACTATCGCCCTGCCTGTCGAGTCCTTCTCAACCTTGTACGGGACCATCTTCATCTCTTCGTTGACCTCGTTAAAGCCGCGGCCCATGAACCTCTTTATAGAGAAGATGGTGTTTTCAGGGTTTGTCACGGCCTGTCTCTTTGCGACCTGGCCGACGAGTATCTCTTTGTCTTTCGAGAACGCCACCACCGACGGGGTGATGCGGCTCCCTTCTTCGTTTACTATTACCTTCGGCTCCCCGCCCTCCATTACAGCTACGACTGAGTTGGTTGTGCCGAGGTCAATGCCGATAATCTTTCCCATCTGATTCTCCTCCTGAGATTTGCTTTGATTTGTCTCTTTTTGGCTTGTTTATTCAGGTCAAACCGTTACATGGGGAAGTTTCGGGCGGTCTGCTGATATGCCTGAGCCACTGATAATATAGGTATAGGGAAATATGATGTCAAGGGAGAGACATAAAAAAAATCGTTCTTTTTCGGGAGAGGGCGCACTTCGGGCTATGGCTTGATAAAGATAAAGGCGGCTTTTTAAATCAGAGCAGGCCTTGCCGGTATATGGCAAGCCTCAATAGGGGCGGCCAAGGCGCGCCTGCCGCCCGCTCAATCGAAGACTATCTCTTTGATGTTCTTGGCTGATATGCGGAACGAGCCGAAGCTGGTAGTGCCGAGAAACCTGCTGTCGTTATCAAGGCTGACAGCGACCATGTCGCCGTTTTTAAGGGTTATCTGAAAATCCGACTTGGTGCCGGAACCGGACCCTGTCGCGCTGACCTTTTTGATCTTTTCGAAGGATATCGTCACTACTCCTTTGCCGCGCATCCCTGTAAAGAAGATACTGCCTTCCCAGCTCGCATGAGAGACCTTTGTCGCTATGTCCTGGTCGTCTCTTATGGTCGCTTTGAAGTCTATCTCAGGCATAGGGACCTCAGGCCCCGGCTTTTGCCCCATGCCTACAAGCAGGACCCAGAAAAATACGAAACTTGAGAGCCACATCGACTTTTTTGACAAACTTGACAAGGCAGACCTCCGGACGAAGGGTTTTGATAATCTGATTATTGCCTCCAGGGTCTTTAAAAGTCAAGCGGAATGGTTCGCATGGAAGCCTGAAAGCGACGAAAACATTGACAAAAGTACTTATCAGAGGCTATACTCAGACACTATGGCAACGAGAATAAACTATGTAGACCTGTATTCTTTCTATAACGATATGGATGCTACCGTCATCGCATCCCTTATGGAGGGGTATGACATCAGCTGTTCGATGAAGACGCTTGGCACAGGGCGTCTCGGGCCGGATCTCGGCGCCTACAGTCAGGAAAAAAGGATCTCGGTAGAGGAAGGCAAGATAGAGAACGCCAGGAACATCATCTGGGATGCCATCAGGAACGGGGTCATCTCAAGGGATGGAAGGTTCATGTCCTGAGAGGTCTCATACCCGCCCTATATCCTCCACAGCAGTGCGCTTACCCCGAAATACCGCGTCAAATGCCGTTTTATATGTAGTCGCAGGGACGAACGATTGTGCTATGGATGCCAAGGGTTTTTACGGTAAAAGCCGAGGTGTTTTTCTGCCGGCCTTGAGTTGCTTATAAGGCGGCGAGGCTTCGGCGAATACCTCTATTGACGTTTTATCCGTACAGGCTGAAGGCCTCGAAGCGATGCGGCGGCTCATGCCATCAGGATAATATACTGAGACTTAAGCTAACGCTGGAATCGGACGTTAAAAACCATTATAATACCCGGCGGCCTCAGATGGGACTATCAACCGTCGATCATCAAGGCTTTAAGGCTTTGAGCTATGTGCCTAACAAAAACGCGTTTTTCAGGAGGAGGATAGATGAAGGTCTTTACCAGCGCAGTCAGGGTCAAGTCAAAGGCCAAGAACGAGGAGCTTAATATAACAGGCCAGGTTGAAGCTGTCATCCTCGAAAGCGGTGTCCACGACGGCATGGCGCTGGTATTCACCGGTCATACTACGGCAAGCATACACCTGAACAACGTTGATAAGGACCTCGAAGAAGACTTCCAATCCCAGTTGAGGGAGATGGTCCCGGCCAAGTCCGACTACAAGCACAACAAGGGCGACTACGGCAAGAATGCGGATGCGCACATAAAGTCAGTGATAGCCGGCAACAGCGTCACCGTGCCGGTAACGAAAGGAAGGATAGTGCTCGGCCAATGGCAGGGGGTATACTTCTCCGAGTTTGACGGCCCGCGCTCAAGGCTCATCTCGATAAAGGTCTTCGGAACCGGGCCGGACGGGCAGTAGTAGCCGCCGTGCGCGTAGTAGGCGGCAGCTGCAAAGGCAGGAACCTCGCCTCTTTCAAAGGTGTCTCCATAAGGCCCACCTCAGATAAGGTCAGGGAGGCCGTATTCAATATTCTTCCGAGGGACTTCCCGTTTGAAAGGGTTCTCGATCTCTTCGCAGGCACAGGCGCCCTCGGCATAGAGGCGTTAAGCAGGGGCGCTTCTCATGCTGTCTTTAATGAATGCGACGGCGCCGCGCTATCGGTCATCAAGAAGAACCTGGAGGCCTGCGGTCTTCTCGACAAAAGCCGCGTATGCCGTAGACAGGCCGCAGCAGCCCTTGGCGAGTTTGGCCGCGCCGGGGAGCGTTTTGACTTGATATTCATAGACCCGCCTTATGGAAAGGGTCTTGTTGAAGAGGCTTTAAGGTCGATAGACAGGCTCGGCCTTCTGGCACCCGAAGGCATGATAGTGGCGGAGACGTCCAGGCAGGCCCCCCTGACAGAAGTTTTCAAGACCATCGAGGTCATCGACGAGAGAAAATACGGTGACACGCTCGTCTATTTCCTTGAGCTGAAAGAGGGTTCGGATGGCTGAGCACATAGGCGTTTACCCTGGTACGTTCGATCCGATAACAAGGGGCCACCTCGACATAATAGAGCGCGGCCTCAAGCTCTTCGACATACTCATCGTGGCTGTCGCCTCAAATCTATCGAAGACCCCGCTTTTCGACGTTGCGGAAAGGGTCGAGATGATCAGCGAGGCGATAAAGGGATACCCTAACGTAAGGGTCGAGTCCTTCGACAGCCTTCTTATCGACTACGTGCGGCAGAAGAAGGCCGCTACGGTACTTCGCGGACTTCGCGTCATATCAGACTTCGAGTACGAGTTCCAGATGGCGCTTATCAACAGGAAGCTCGACCCTGATATCGAGACTGTATTTATGATGACCGCCGAGAACTACGCCTCGGTATCGTCAAGGTTCATAAAAGAGATAGCTATGCTCGGCGGAGAGGTCGGGGCGTTCGTGACGCCTGAAGTGGAAAAAAGGCTGAGACTCAAAAACAGCCTTATGAAGGGCGGCCGTTAGGACGGCGTTTATTGCTCTGTACGGCCGGACGAGTCCAGGTTCTTTTAAGTGTAGCGGGGGAGTCCTCGTTTTTTGCTGTTTACCGGGACTTTGAACCTCAAATCATGCCGGTTTGTTTAGATGAACTTGGGACCGACGCTATCCTTGATGGCAGGCGGGACTATCAAAATAGTTGATGCGAAGGAGCAGCTTGAGATGATAAGGCTTTCAGACAGGCTAAACGGCCTGGAAGAATCGGCGACACTTGCTATAACCGCCAAGGCGCGTACCTTGAAGGCGCAGGGGAGAGACGTCATAGGCTTCGGCGCAGGCGAGCCTGACTTTGATACGCCGCAGAATATAAAAGATGCCGCTATAAAGGCGATAAGGGACGGGCAGACAAAGTACACTGCTGTCGGCGGCATAAACGAGCTCAAGGACGCGATAATCGCGAAGTTCAAAAGGGACAACCGCCTTGAGTACGCAAGGGAAGATGTCCTTGTCTCTTGCGGCGGCAAGCACTCGATATTCAACCTCTTCCAGGCGATACTGAATAAGGGCGACGAGGTTATAATCCCTGCCCCGTTCTGGGTATCGTACCCTGTAATGGTCTCACTTGGAGGCGGCACTCCCAGGATAATACATACGACCGAGGGCCAGGGGTTCAAGATGTCTGTTGATGTATTCAAGGCGAACATCAACAAGAACACAAAGGCGGTCGTGATAAACAGCCCTTCAAACCCGACAGGCGCGGCTTATACCGCAAGGGAGCTTGAGGGACTCGCTGAAGTAGCCCTTGCAAATAATGTCCTTATAATAACAGACGAGATATACGAGAAGCTCACCTACGACGGCTTTGCTTCCAGTTCGATAGCCTCGGCCTCGGAAGATGTCAGGAAAAACTCCGTGGTTTTAAACGGCGTATCCAAGGCATATTCGATGACCGGCTGGAGGATAGGGTACGCGGCCGGGCCGAGAGAGATAATAAAGGCGATGACGAACATCCAGAGCCAGTCAACGTCAAACCCGACCTCTATCAGCCAGTGGGCGGCTGTAGAGGCGTTAAACGGGCCGCAAGACGCTATCGCCATGATGGTAAGGGAGTTTGAAAAGAGGCGTAACGCGATGGTCGACGGGCTAAACTCAATAGACGGGATAAGCTGTCTAAGGCCGCAAGGGGCTTTCTATGTCTTTGCCAACGTATCAGGCGTATACGGCAGGAGTCATAAGAGTAAGAATATAAACGGCTCGGTCGATCTTGCCAATTATCTTCTCGATGAGGCAGGCATCGCCGTTGTTCCGGGCGAGCCGTTCGGGGACGATTCTTTTGTGAGGCTCTCTTACGCCACCTCGATGGATAATGTCGTAAACGGCGTCAGACGCATTGGTGAGGCTGTTGGGGCGCTCAAGGCCTGACCTTATATTGAGCAATAACGCCGGAAGTTTAGAGTTGTAGGGAAGCACTTCTCCTCCCATTTGTTCAAGGGGAGGTTGGGTGGGGTGGTTTTTTTCTAAAAAACTTTTTTCGGGATTCTAAAAAAGATTGTCATAGCATTGAATGTGCCAATCGAGGGTTTAATAGATAATTATGTTATTGACAAAACAAACAACTCTTTTTGGAGAAAATATAAGGTTCCATAAACTACCGAAAACGCAATATTTGGGAAGTAAAGAACGTTTGGTAAATTGGATTTACGAAAATGCCCCGAAGGACATTAAAACTGTTTTTGATGCATTTAGTGGGACATCAGTTGTCGGCTACATTTTTAAATCTAAGGGGAAACGGGTAATCGGAAATGATTTCCTAAAATTTAACTTTCATATTGGGGAGGCAGTAATTAAAAACAAGGACCAAACCCTTGATGAGGATGACTTGCAAATTCTTTTCAGAAAAAATTGGAATGCCGGAACTCTGATAGAAGATGTTTTTATCGGAGTATTTTTTGAGCGAGATCAGGCACAATTCCTGGATAATTTTCGTGCAAATGCCGATTTACTGAAAAATGATATCAAAAAATCTCTTGCACTTGCGGTTATGAGTCGCGCGCTAACTCGTAAAATCCTTTTGGGACATTTTGCACATCTTAGTGCGCTTCGGTACAGCAAAGACCCCTTAAGAATAAAGAGAAATCCCACCATTGCTCGTCCACTAAAAGATCTGTTTTTAGAACTTGTGGATGAATATAATGGCGCCATATTTGACAACGGAAAAGATAATGAATTTTACTGCGAAGATACAAGAGAACTTATTAAAAAGTTAGATGATGTTGATTTGGTGTATTTTGATCCGCCATATTGCGGTTGCCACCCTGATTATCAATCATTTTATCACTTCTTAGAAACCTTTGTTGAGTATTGGAAAGATAAAGAGTTTATAAATGGCACAAAATCATATTTCCCCAAAAAAGCTAGTGGCTTTGTACAGAAATCAGAAATTATCAACTCATTCACTAAATTGTTTGAGGCTAGTAGCCATATACCTTACTGGCTCATTTCATATAACAGCAAAAGCTATCCCGAAAAAGACACTATGATTGATCTTATAAAAAAGCACAAGCAGGTGAAAGTTTATGAACATGAGTATCAAAATCACTATGGTGGTAAGGGGTCAAGAAAGGGCACTCGAGAATATCTTTTTTATTGTTTTAATTAGAAAAGACCATGAGCAAATTTAAACAATTTAAGCAGTTATATCAGGACAACAGATTTGATGTTTTATTGAAGGATCCGGATAGCGTCTATTGGTTAAAGTTGCGATCAATTGCTCGAAAAGAATTGATGGTTGAGTTTTGTGTGCAAAATGCAATTGACCCCGCAAATTTTAGCGGGACGGCACTTTTCGAGCAAATATATGAATCGAAACCTAACGAAAAGGTTATCGATGAATTTATTGCGCAAAAATATTTAGTCAAACGCGCAGAACGAAAAGCAAACGAAATAAAACTGGTTTCGGAATTATATAAGATGAAAGAGCTTGATTGGGGAGGAATTTATCAAAATAATCTCGAGAAAAGTCTTGTTGATAACTACATTAAAAAGATTAATGATTTTGACCTTTTGAATAAGAAAATTGAAAATGAAATCCACGCAAGTATGCGCGGATATGTGCAATCTTCATGGTTCAATCACTGGACTTCGATTTTAATCGAAGATATTTTTAAGGACAATCAAAAAGTTATTCCTACTGTTGGCTTAATCAAAAAAGTGGATTTCTTTATTTCAAACGTACCGTTTGACCTAAAAGTTACTTACTTCCCGGAGGGCTATATGTTGGCGAAAAGAAGAGCAATCGGTATGCCAACAGAAATTCAACTCCTAAAGCGATTTGCAAAAGCCACGGGAATTCAATACGACAAAACTCAAAAAGAAAAAGCAATAATGTTTGAATTGCTAACTCGTATTTCTGAAAAAACAGACGTAGAGTCTAAAAAGTTTATTGAGGAGTTTAAGGCCGCAAGGTGGCAAATCGTTAAAGAGACAATCGATGACAAAAAATCTCTTATTAAGTGGCTTTATGAGAACCAGGGTGAGCGTCGATTTGATGCCGCTAATAGGCTTTTCTTGGTTTTAATAGATAAGAAAAATATGGATGAAAGCTGGAAAATGAAAAGAAATAGAGAGTTATTGGTTGATGAGGTTAATTCTTATCTCGATCAATTTAACGCAAAAGACACGTCAAAACTTGATATAGAGTTTAATTGGACGGATGGCAAAAAATATAACGCCGCTTCGGATGCTATTTTTGTAGTAAAAGAGTAGAAATTTATGAAGTTATGCCAATTCAAAATTCACAAGGGATGGATCGTTATGAGATGATTTTAGATAGGTCTTTTGAAAGGCCCCCTGCCTTTGCCGTTCAACCTTCCTTTATTATCTCAGCCTCGAATATCGATATCGTTGCGCCCTTCTTCCATTCGTCAGGGTCAAGGCCGGCCTTGAGGCATGTCTGCTCGATGAATTCTTGCGCGTCAAGGTCGTTTTCAATCGCCACCTGCGGCAGTAAGACGCCTTTTTTTGCGCCCTTAACGAGATACAGACCGTGCCTGCCGATCTCTATCTCTGAGATCTCTTTTATCGTCTTGAGAGGCGAAAGGACTGAGATCTCCAGTTTTATCAAGCTCAGTTCGTCTTCTGTAAGCGGCTTAAACCTCGGGTCTTGTGTCGCCGCGGCTACGGCCATCTCAAAGACGGTCTTGTACAGCGGTTTCGGCGAGGCGAATGAGCCGATGCATCCTCTGAGCCGTCCGTTCTTGTGAATGGAGACGAACGCCCCTGATCCGCTGCTGAGGCCGGAGGTCTCGGCTTCAATCTGCGGTATCGGCCTTCCGAGGACGCTCGATTCTATCGCCGCCCGTGCTATCTTTAAAAGTATCGCCTGTTCCGTTGAACTTAACATCTATTGTCGCCGCCTTTTTGTTCTTTGTCATTTACATCGCATTACCGGCATATTATCATATATGGCACTAAGCGGTAAATACCATTAGCCGGGAAGAGAGATGACGGAGACAGAGAGACTCAAGGCAGAGCTTAAGGGGCTTTTAAGGGAGAGAGACGCTATAATGCTCGCCCATAATTATCAGCGCGACGAGGTGCAGGAGGCGGCAGACCTTACAGGTGACTCTCTTGCCCTTAGCCAGGCCGCCGCTGATTCTCCTGCCAAGGTGATAGTCTTTTGCGGGGTACACTTTATGGCTGAAAGCGCCGCTATACTTTCACCGGGCAAGACCGTCATACTGCCGAGGATCGACGCTGGGTGCCCGATGGCGGACATGATAACGCCTGAGGACCTTATCCGTGAAAAGGCCAAAAGGCCCGGGGTGCCTGTTGTCGCGTATGTCAATACGTCCGCCGAGGTAAAGGCCTTGAGCGACATCTGCTGTACGTCGGCAAACGCCGTCTCCGTCGTAAATTCCGTTGAAGCTGATTCGGTCTACATGATACCGGATAAAAACCTCTCTCATTATGTTGCAAGGAGCGCTCGAAAGAAGATGGAGTGGTGGGGGGGCTATTGCCCGACGCACGAGAGGCTCAAGGTCGAAGAGGTGATCGAGGCCAAAGAGAAAAACCCGGGGGCTGTCTTTGTCTGCCACCCAGAGTGCAACCCGTTGATAGTCGACCTTGCCGACCATGTCTGCTCGACCTCAGGGATGTACAGGTTCGCCAGAGAGACAAAGGCGCAGACGATCATCGTGGGTACTGAGATGGGGATACTCTACAAGCTTAAAAAGGAGAACCCTGATAAGACGTTCATAATCCCTTCGAGGTCTCTTATATGTCCTAACATGAAGCTGACTACGCTCGAAGATGTGGTGGTAAGCCTCAGAGAGATGAAAAACGTAGTCAGTGTGAGCCCCCAGGTTAGGGCGAAGGCAAAGGCCTCGCTCGACAGGATGCTCAAGGTCCCGAGGGACGTTTGAACGCTTGCTTTGGCTGTCTGGTTGGGTGGGCAGGGCCCACCACAAGCGCTCTCGCACAACACCCGCCTGTGGACTGTATTATAAGACGATTGCCCTTGAAAAAACATCTCTTTGACTCTTGCTTTGCACTTCCGTGCTGTTTTTGGGTATGGCTCGCTTCGCTGTCCGGCCTTCTCGCAGCAGATACAATTGCCTGCTTGTCGGCCCTCCTTCAGGCTCCTTCCGCCATGCCCCCGGTTTTGTTTAAAAACAAAGTATAAATTCAAAGGCCGGAGCCTTGTCTTTACTCCTCCCATTATTATAAGGGGAGGCTGGGAGGGGTTAGTAGCAGCCGGTTTTCTTTTGCGCATTTCCGTGCTTTTGGGTATGGCTCGAACGGACCTTGGAAAAAATATCTATCTGATTTCAGCTTTGCACTTCGGTGCTCGTTTTGGGTATGGCTCGCTTCGCTTTCGAGCCGACTCGCAGAAGATACAAGAACCTGCTCGTCGTCTCTCAGTCAGGCTCGCTACGCCATGACCCGGGTTTTGTTTCGAGACAAAGGCAAGTCACGTAGGGCAGGCCTTAATTGATTTGACAAATGACACGGCATTTATAATATAATGTCAGATTAGAGCGTTGTCTGCTCAGAGAGTGGAACTCGCTGTATTTATGTATTTTTATCTCGATTTGCTTTGAAGGGGGGCTCTCTGGGCCGTCAGATGGAAAATATCATCGTCAGGGCGCCGAACTGGATAGGGGATGCCGTCATGTCTCTGCCTGCGGTAGCCGCTCTAAAGGCGCTCTATCCCGGGTCGTCTCTGACCGTCCTTACCAAGACGCGCGCTGTGCCGGTATTTTTGCATAACCCGGATATAGACTCTGTCCTTGAGTATGATGATAAGGGCAGGCACAAGGGCGTCAAGGGGCGGTTTACGCTTGCGAGAGAGTTGAAAGCCTTATCTTTCGACCTCGCGGTACTTATGCAGAACGCGTTTGACGCGGCCTTTATCGCCTATCTCGCAGGCATACCCGAAAGGGTCGGTTACGCAAGGGATCTAAGGTCAGCGCTCCTTACAAAGGCTATCGCCGCTACCCATGAGATAAAAAAGAGGCACCAGGTATTTTATTACCTCAATATCATCAAGGAGCTTGGCGGCAAGATCCCGACTGATCCGCGCCCAAGGATATATGTCGGCAGGGAAGATGCTGATTGGGCCGAATTTTTCATAAAGAAAAACGCCCTTGCTTCGTCGGTCCTTGTCGGCGTGGCCCCGGGCGCAAGCTACGGGCCTGCAAAGAGGTGGCCGGTTGAGGCTTATGCTGAAGTCCTCTCAAGGTTCTCCGACCAGGGGTGCATCCCTATAATATTCGGCGGGCCTGAGGACGCCGAGACATGCAAGGCGGTCTCAGAAAAGATCGCAGGCAAGCACTTGAACCTTGCAGGCGGGGTGACTCTCCGCCAGTTCATGGCAATACTTGCCAGGCTCGGGGTCTTTATCACAAACGACTCAGGCCCGATGCACATCGCCTCTGCCCTCGGCATAGCGACTGTCGCTATATTCGGTTCTACAGACCCGACACTTACAGGCCCTTTGTCCGCCAATTCGACTGTCCTTATAAAGAAGGCAGATTGTTCTCCGTGTTTTGACAGGGTCTGTTCAAAAGGCCACTACAGGTGCCTGACATCCATAACCGCCGATGAGGTTTACGAGGCGGCAGACTCTTTGATAAAGGCCTCTAAAGCAATCGTGCCGGGAGACGTTCATGGGTAACGGTTTTTCTCGTAAGACAGGAGAGATGAAAAAGCCGGTAGTCTTTCTCGACAGGGACGGGACTATAAACGAGGACGCAGGATACCTCGCGGAACCAAGCGGACTTGTCCTTATACCAGGCTCAGCTGCGGCTGTAAGACGTTTGAACGAGGCAGGCGTGATGGTGGTTGTTGTCTCTAATCAGTCCGGCGTAGGCAGGGGCTATTATACCGATAGCGACGTAGAGGCTGTCAACAGGAGGCTCGTGCTTCTGCTTGGCGAGGCAGGCGCGTCAGTAGACGCTTTGTACTGGTGCAGCCATCATCCTGATGATGGCTGCGAGTGCCGGAAGCCGGGGACAGGGCTTGTCGCAAGGGCTGTTCGTGAGCTTCAGATAGATGCGGCAGGCTCGTACGTAGTCGGTGATAAGGTCTCTGATCTGCAACTTGCATACAACATCAATGCAAAGGGTATTCTGGTCCTTACAGGCAAGGGGGCAAAAGAGGCGGAAAAGCTCTCAACGCCAGCCGCTTTTGTCGCAAGGGACTTAAGTGAGGCCGTAGACTGGATCATCGATGAGATGAAAAGGGCTTAGATGAAGGTCCTCATAATAAAGCTCTCTTCGATAGGCGACGTCATACATACGCTCCCGTCCCTTTATGCACTGAGAGAAGGTCTCGGGAAAAAGGCGCGCATAGACTGGCTCGTTGAGGAGGCCGCAAGCTCGGTCCTTGCCGGGCATCCGCTTATCGATAACGTAATAGTCGTCAAGAGGGGCTGGGCGAGCCACTTGAGAGAAAATCTAAAAACAGCCGGAGAGATAGCGGCCGAGAGGTACGATATCGTCATCGACTTTCAGGGGCTTTTGAAGAGCGGGGTGTGGGTAGCGCTCACAAGGGGTAGAAGGAAGATTGGGTTTTCCAACTCACGGGAGATGTCTCCGCTTTTTTACAACGAAAAACTCCCTCCGTTTGATATAGAGCGGCACGCTGTAAACAGGTACCTTGACCTTGCTTATCACGCTGGCGGCAGGGTTGGTGAGGTTGTATACACGTTAAAGGCCGGAGGCAACGCAAGAAAGAGGGCGATCGCCAAGCTTAAAGAGGCAGGGTTCTCCGATAAAGATGGTTTTTTCGCTATCATCCCGAGGGCGAGATGGGCTACCAAGCTCTGGGATGACCGGATGTTTGTCGAGGCGGCAAAGAAGATAAGCGCGGATACCGGCCTGATCCCTCTTCTCATAGGAGGTCTTTCTGACGAAAGGGCTTTAGACGAGATGAGGTCTGCTATAGGAGGCAGGGCTGCAAGCCTCGCCGGCAAGACGAATCTACTCGAGCTTGCCGAGGTCTTAAGGCTCTCAAGGTGCGTAGTAACAGTTGATTCAGGGCCGATGCACCTTGCGGCTGCGGTAGGCGCAAGGGTGGTAGCGCTCTTCGGCCCTACCGCAGCCAACAGGACAGGCCCGTACGGTGCGGGCCATAGGGTCGTTAGAAAAGGTCTTGCCTGTTCGCCGTGCTTTAAGAGGAGTTGTTCTGACGTGCGGTGCATGAAAGAGATAACCGTAGATGAAGTGGTTAAAGCCGTAGAGGAAGTATTGAAGGGAAGATAAGCGGCACAAAGGCCTGTTAAGCGTAAGACGTTTGCCCTGCATACTGAGATGATGAGGGTGCGGCCGGCCTTTATGGCCGTACGCAAAGCCGTATCTCGGTATGCAGGGCAAACGTAAATACGCAAAGACTTTAAACAAGGCCGATGCGGGTATTATCTTCCCATCCCGGCCAGGTTTGACAGGTTCGAGAAAATAAGAGACAGGATATTTTAATGGATTCCATATTGCAGTTAGACTCGCAGGTCTTTCACCTTGTCAATTCGGTATATACTTCTCCTGTCCTTGACGCAGCCATGCCGTATGTGACCGAGAAGTTCAACTTTTTAGGCGCGATCATCGTTGCCGCGATTTTAATGGTCACTCTTGGCAAGCGGCAAGACAGGGTCGGTCTTCTCGTCCTTGTAGTGCTGGTATTCGCAAGCGACTTTGTCTGCGCCGAGCTCAAACATCTCGTTGAAAGGGTGCGGCCGTGTAACTCGATGGATGTAAGGCTTCTTGTCGGGTGCGGTGGTTCGTATTCGTTCCCTTCGGGCCACGCTACGAACATATTTGCCGCAATGGTCTTCCTGACGATCAGGTACAGGAGGTTCGCCCCGCTCTTCCTGTTTATCGCGACGGCTGTAGCGTATTCAAGGGTCTACGTCGGTGTCCATTATCCGTTAGACGTCATCGGTGGAGCGGCATTAGGTACGATCATGGCGTTTATCTTCACTCTGGGGGAGAAGAGGGTGACAGGTTTTCTGGCCAAGAGAAGGGGGCGGGTATCAGTTGATGAAGAGTTATAGGGCAAGGCTGATAGCGGTACTCGTATGCCTTGCGGTACTTAGGGCGCTCTATGTGGCATACGGCCCGTTCGATCTGTCTCCTGACGAGGCGCACTACTGGGATTGGTCGAGAAGGCTCGACCTCTCGTATTACAGCAAAGGCCCGATGGTCGCCTATGTGATAGCTTTTTTCACGTCGATATTCGGTGCGACCGACTTCGGCGTGAGGATCGGGACCGTCATATTATCGGCGCTATCATCATACATGATATTTATGCTCGGCAGGGAGCTATTCGAGAGCGAGAAGGTCGGGTTCTACGCAGCCCTCCTTGTAAACGCTGTACCTCTCTACTCTATAGGGGCGATACTCATGACTACCGACGCCCTATTGGTATTTTTCTGGGCGGCATCGATCTATAGCCTCAAAAAGGCTATAGACGGGGATAAATACTGGTGGTACGTCTCAGGGGCGCTTATAGGGCTCGGGTTTTTAGGCAAGTATATCGCGGTGCTCCTATATCCGGTTGTAGCCCTGTATCTGTTCACTGTCCGGGAGCAGAGGCATTGGCTTAAAAGGTTTGAGCCGTACGGGGCGGGACTCTTGAGCCTTGTCTTCGCAACCCCTGTAATATACTGGAATATTTCACACGGACAGGTTACAATAAAGCACACTATGGGGCAAGCTGGCACAGAGGCCGCCTTCCTTCCATGGAAGTCTTTTTTCGATTTTCTGGGCTCTCAGGCAGGCCTCGTAACTCCGCTTATATTCGCCGGTCTCGTCTACGGCGCGATAATCTGCGGGAGAGAAGGTTTCAGGTCGAAGAAAAACGGGTTGTTGCTGGCTTTTTTCGCGAGCGCGCCGGTTTTTTTGCTTTTTCTTTTCAAAAGCCTTCATGGTAAGGTTCAGGGGAACTGGGCGGTAGCCTCTTATGTGACAGCGGTACCGGCCGCCGTATGGGCCATAACTCTTGCCTATGATAAGGCGGCTCGAGGGCGTAAGAAAATATGGAAGGGCGTCATCTCAGTCGGCGTAGTCCTGGGCGCGGTCGTCTCTATACTCGCCTATTTCCCGTGGCCTCTTGAGGCCCTCGGGGCAAAGAAGATGATATCAGGCCCGCCTTACAACAGGGTTACCGGCTGGAGCGGCCTTGGCGATAAGGTCTCAGGGATAAAAAGGATGATGGACTCGGCTGGCTCCGGCGTGCCTGTCTTCATCATGAGCGATACATACCAGATAGCGAGCGAGCTTGCCTTCTACGTTGACGGCAACCCTGTAGTCTATAACGTAGATACGGGTTCCAGAAGGATGAACCAATACGACCTCTGGCCCGGGTTTGAGGGCTTTACAGGCCAGGACGCCTTATACGTCAAGGGCGGCGCGGAGTCGATCGAGCCTCAAGTCGGTTCAGCCTTTGAAAGATGCGAGAAAGAGGCTGTCAGGATAACGATAAGGGAAGGCATCAATAAGGATTTTTCCGTTTTCAGGTGCTATGGCTTCAAGGGCATGGACAGGCCCGACAGCCACGAAAGGTACTGACATATTGATCGGGAGGCGTTGTTGGAAGAGAGCGTATCTATAGTAATACCTGTTTTCGAGGAGGAGGAATCCCTTCCTCATCTTTATAAATCCATCAAGGACGTGATGGACAGGCTCAAAAACCCCTACGAGATAGTCTTCGTAGATGACGGGTCAAGGGACGGCACGTTCAAGATACTCGAGCAGATGCAGGCGAAGGACAAGCGCGTAGTCGTCGTCTCGTTCAGGCGCAACTTCGGGCAGACAGCGGCAATGGCTGCGGGGTTTGAATACGCTACAGGCGACATAATCATAACGATGGACGCTGACCTTCAAAACGACCCTACAGACATACCTAAGCTCATCGAGAAGATAAAGGACCATGACGTGGTGAGCGGCTGGAGGAAGAACAGGCAGGACAAGTTCCTCTCAAGAAGGCTCCCATCGATGATAGCAAATGGCCTCATATCAAGGGTCACAGGGGTCCGTCTCCACGACTACGGCTGCACTCTTAAGGCCTATAGGAAAGAGGTCATAAAGAACGTAAAGCTCTATGGCGAGATGCACAGGTTCATCCCGGCGATAGCGAGCTGGGTCGGGGCCTCTATAACAGAGGTCGAGACGACCCATCACGCGAGGAAGTTCGGGAAATCCAAGTACGGGATATCGCGCACCATAAGGGTCGTGCTGGACCTTATAACGGTAAAGTTCCTGCAGAGCTTCTCTACCCGCCCGATACACGCCTTCGGCCCGGTGGGCCTGCTCCTCGGGTTTTTCGGGATCCTGATATCCATCTACCTGTCGTTCGACAAGCTCGTCATGGGCCACAACATAGGCGGCAGGCCGATGCTCATACTCGGCGTGCTCTGTATGATACTCGGCGTACAGCTCGTGGTGATGGGGCTTTTAGGCGAGATGCTCGCGAGGATATACCATGAGTCGCAGGGAAAACCGATCTATACGGTAAAAAAGGTCCTAGGCAGATGATAAAGAACATCGTCTCGATGGCGGTCAAAATCGGCGTAAGCGCGCTGATCCTCTATTTCCTCTTCAGGGGTATAGATATGCAGGCGTTCTGGGCGACATTTACCTCGGTGAAGCCGTGGGCGGTCGTCCTTGCCGCTGGTATTATCATCTCGATGCAGTCCGTATCATCGCTCCGCTGGTCTATCATACTCAAAAAAGACATGGACGTGCCCTTCAGGAAGCTTCTTTCCATCTACTTCATCGGGATGTTCTTCAACAACTTCCTGCCGACGATGGTCGGCGGAGACCTTGTCAAGGGCTACTACCTCTACAAGTACTCAAACAAGGGGGATGTATCCCTTGCCTCTATATTCATGGACAGGTACGCCGGTTTTACCGCGCTTATGGTGATAACTGCGATCTCCCTGATACCAGGCTACGCCCTTATTCAGGGCACTGAGCTGCCGGCGTTTTTTGCCCTTCTTATCGGCGGGTTTTCAGTGATGAGCCTGGTGCTATGGGTCGGCCCGCTCCACTCATGGGTGATGTCGATACTGGCAAAGATACATTTTTACGGGATAAACAGGAAGATAGATACCTTCTACAAGGTCCTCATGAGCTACAAGGCTCACCACGGGATACTCTGGAAGATATTCGTCTGCTCGGTCTACGTCCAGTGCGCTGTGATGATAGGCTACTACATACTCGGAAGCGCGCTGGGCATGGAGGTGCCTGTCGGGTATTTCTTTCTGTATATCCCGCTTATAACGGCAGTAGCCATGCTCCCCATATCACTTTCAGGGCTTGGCCTGCGCGAAGGGGCGTTCGTATTCCTCTTCACCAGGGTCGGGGCAACGGTAGAGCAGGCAACAGCGCTCTCTCTCATGTGGTTCGCGATCTCCGCTCTGGTGAGCATAATCGGCGGCATAGAGTATATACGGATGGGCGGCAGGAAGGGGATGGAAAGCGGAGAAGGCAGGCAGTGACCGCAGCAGTTAAAGAAAACGGAGGTTTATCCGCATGGCAATAGATAAGGAACTGCTCGATATTCTGGCATGCCCGAAGTGCAAGGGCATGGTCAAGCTTACTGATAAGAAAGACGGCCTTGCATGTGAGAAGTGCCGCATCGTCTATCCTGTGAAGGATGATATCCCGGTGATGCTGATAGACGAGGCTCTGCCTCTAAAGTAGGAAGGGGCTGATGGGGAAGGTATCGGTCACTATAATCGTCCTGAACGAGGAGCATAACCTCCCGGATTGCCTTGAGAGCGTCAGGTGGGCCGATGAGGTGATCGTCTCGGATACCGGAAGCACCGATGCGACTGCCGAGATATGCAGGGCGTACGGGGCGAAGGTATATTCCGACAGCTGGCTCGGCTTCGGCGCCCAGAAGAACCTGTGCGCCGACAGGGCGAGAAACGCCTGGGTCTTGAACCTCGATGCGGACGAAAGGGTGACGCCGGAGCTGAAGGACGAGATCATCAACGCCGCCTCGAATGATGCAAAGGCAGGCTACTTCATAGCGAGGAAGAACTACTTCGGGTCCCGCTGGATAAGGCGTTGCGGCTGGTACCCTGACTACAACCTCAGGCTCTACAGAAAGGATAAGGGCCGCTTCAGCGATAGGCACGTCCACGAGGCCGTCTCTGTAAGCGGGCCGACAGGGCGTCTTGCAAGCCCGATGATACACCAGACGTACAAAGACGTATCCGACTACCTCGCGAGGATGCAGCGGTATTCCACGCTGGCCGCGCAGGAGATGCTCAAGGAAGGCAGGCGCGCGGGGGTCTCTGACCTACTGCTTCGCCCGCCTTTTACGTTTTTAAAGATGTACGTTCTCAGGGGCGGCTTTCTTGAAGGGACTAACGGCATGATACTCTCATACCTGTACGCGAGCTACACTCTGGCCAAGTACGCCAAGCTCTGGGAGCTCCGAAGAGGCGTATGCAAAGGGCTTTAGGGTTCTCCCGCCCACTACCGTTTTACGGGTCGTAACATTGTTCGATGCGATAAACAGGATCATAGTAATAAAGCTCCGGCATATCGGCGACGTGCTTCTGGCCGTGCCTGCGATAAGGGCGCTTAAAGAGACGTTCCCAGGCGCGTCGATAACCGCGCTTGTCAACTCAGGGACCGAGGAAATGCTCAGCTTGAACCCTCTCGTAGATTCGGTGATACCCTTTGACAGGAAGATAAAGGGGCAGTCCTTGCTCGGCCGCGCGGGTAAAGAGCTGGGTTTTGTAAGGGCTCTGAGGGCAAGGTCATTCGACATGGCAGTAGATCTTACAGGCGGGGACAGGCCGGCTATACTCGGCCTCCTTTCAGGCGCGAGATACCGTCTCGGCTACAGGCCCAAAGGCGGGTTTGCAGGAAAAAAACTTCTATACACGCATCTGGCCGAGCCTCCTTCTTATGGGACTCACACGGTGCTGCGGGACCTTGGGGTGGTGCGTCCCTTTGGGATAGACACCCGAAACCTTGCGGTAGATATATATGCCTCAAAAGAGGATGATGCATTCGTATCCGCAATCCTTGCACAAAACGGGATATGCGATGATACTTCGTTCGTGCACGTACATCCGACATCAAGGTGGATGTTCAAAGGCTGGTCAGATGAAGGGATGGCCTTTGTCCTTGATCGCATTGAGGAACACGGGCTGAGGGTCGTCTTGACGGCAGGCCCTGCTGACGTTGAACTCAAAAAAGTCCGCTCCATTATAGCGATGATGAAGAGAAAACCTGTCGACCTCTCAGGCAGGCTAAAGCTTAAACACCTGGTCGGGCTCTCTTCAAGGGCCGCTTTCTTTTTCGGGGTCGACTCGGCCCCTATGCACATAGCTGCGGCGACAGGGAGAAGGGTCGTTGCTCTCTTCGGTCCTTCAGGCGCGTTTGACTGGGGGCCGTGGCCCTCGGAAGGCTTTAAAAAAGGGGCGGCGGATGGAGGCTTCAATTCGCCGTATCCTGCCAAAGGCGGGGTCCAATACTCAGGCGGCAATATTGTCATACAGAAGGATTGGCAGTGCGTCCCGTGCGGAAAGGACGGGTGCGGGGGGACGAAACGGTCAAGGTGCCTTGACGAGCTTGATGGGAAGTACGTCTGGTCGATTATAAAAGAGGCCTTTGGTCTTTGATCATACGGCTGATATTCATTACCAGGCAAAGAGGGTTTTGCGGTGCAGTGCCAATGGTCCGGGAGGCGTTTAAAGGTTTGAAAAATCATCAGCAGGCAGTCGTCGACTTCCTTTCTTCCGAGAGGCCGGGCCTTGTTCTTGACGCCGGAGGGGGTACTGACGCGCTTGGAGCGCACTTAAGGCAGAAGGGCTTCAAGGTCGTATCCCTTGATCTCTTTGAAACACCCGTTGAAAAGGGGTCTTTCGTCAGGGGAGACCTCAACAGAGCCCTTCCTTTCATAGGCGGTACGTTCGACTATGTCCTTTGCAGTGAATCTCTCCAGTACCTTGAAAACCACACGGGTCTATTCAGGGAGTTTTCAAGGGTCTTGAAGGACGGCGGGAGCGCTGTCATAAGCATCCCTAACGTACTTAGCGCATCTTCTAGGCTCTACTTTCTCCAGAGGGGATATTATAAATCCTTCAAGCCTGTAAGGACGGTCGATGGGGGCAAGGGGTGGGATTCTATCGCCTACAACCCTGTCTCTCTCGTCGACATCATAGAGCTTGCAACAAGAAGCTCTTTCTCACTAAAGGCCTTGAAGGCTTCCAGGCTGAAGTCTTCCAACCTGCTCCTATATCCGCTTTTAAAGGCGCTCTACATGGCAGGGTCCATCTTTGAAAAAGAGAGCGCAAAGGCCCAGCTTATCAAGGCGCTTTCTTCTAAAGAGGCTCTCCTTGGAGACCATCTGATAATACAGCTTGAAAGGACGAAGAGGCAGGTTTGAAGCTTACCATACTCCATACTGAATCCTCCCTCGGGTGGGGAGGACAGGAAAACAGGACTCTCCACGAGTGCATCGGCATGAAGAGGCTCGGCGCAAGGCCTATCATTCTTTGCAAGCCCGGGTCCAAGCTCGGCGAGAGGGCCGCAGGGGCCGGCATAGAGGTGAGGACCCATCCGATGAGGTCTAACAGAGACATCTCCGCGCTTCTTTACGCTATGAAGGTGATAAAAGAGGATTCGGTCGACGTTGTCAACACGCATAGCGGCGATGACAGCTTTATATGCGCGATCGCCGGGCGGCTCTCTGCGAGAAAGCCCGTCATAGTAAGGACAAGGCACCTTGCCCTGCCGATAACCTCGAAGACGACCTATTCACTCTTCCCTCACAGGGTTGTTACAGTAAGCGAGTTCGTAAGGAGATATCTCGTTGACGAGGTCGGCATCCCCGGAAATAAGGTTACGGCTGTAGCAACAGGGATCGATCTTGCCAGGTTCGACCCGTCTACTGTACCTGATACATTGAGGGCTGAGCTCGGCGTATCTCCATCTACGCTCATTGTCGGCACGGTTGCGATACTCAGGCGCAAGAAAGGCCACCATCTGCTTTTAGAGGCGATCCCTGAGATAATAAAAGAGTGCGACGGCGCGTTATTCGTATTCGCAGGGGATGGGCCGCAAAGAGAAAATATAGAAGAAAGGATCAGGGACCTCGGCATCGGGAAAAGCGTCAGGCTTCTCGGCCTCAGGAAGGACATCCCGACGGTTCTCAAGGGCCTTGACATATTCGTCCTGCCGACCCTTCAGGAGGCGCTAGGAACCTCTATTCTTGAGGCATCCGCCATGCGTAAACCTGTTATAGGCACTAGCGTAGGCGGCGTTCCTGAGGCTATAAGGGACGGTCTCACAGGGCTTCTTGTGGCGCCTGAAGACTCAAAGGGACTCGCCAATGCCATAATAAAGCTCCTTAAAGACGCGGCCCTTAGAAGGCGCATGGGTGATGAGGGCAGGGCTATGGTCGAGGCCGGGTACTCAACAGAGAAGATGGTCGAGAAGATGCACAAGGTATACACCGAGCTTCTGGCCGCAAGGAGATAGAAGGGAGGAGCCTCTCGCAAATTCCGGATGGCGTTGACGGCTTGAAGCGTACCGTCCCTGGCTCGCATTATTCATTTGGCGGTATTCTACATCCTACGCGGCTTTTGAGCAGGTGAGCAGGGAGAATCGGGGGAAATTTTAAAGAAGAGTCTAAAAAATCCGTGGGCGGCCTATTGACGCAAATGCACCCTACAGTACCAGTCCTGATGTACCATCACATAAGCCCTTTACAGGGTGATATGGTAAGCGTGACGCCCTCTGTCTTCGAGGGACAGATGCGCCATATAAAAGATGCCGGCTACCAGACCCTTTCTCTCGACGAGCTTATCGGTTTTATGGAGGGGAGCTTTAGACCCGAGAGGAAGCCGGTAGTCATTACATTCGACGACGGGTATCTTGATAACTATATCTACGCCTATCCGTTGCTGAAGGCTTACGGCCTCAAGGCCGCCGTCTTTCTGGTGAGCGACTGGGTCGACATGGCATCTCTCGTAGCAGACAAGGGACAAGTAATAGATGATTATAAAAAGAGGCCTCTGACTCACGAACAGACGAAGGCGCTTGCAGTTCAAGGCGCACTCGCTATGGTCTCTGTGGACTGGCAGATGGTTAGAGAAATGGAGGGAGGCGCTACTATCGAGTTCCACTCTCATACGAAGAGCCACAAGACTGCTGACCGTCTTGACAGGGCGGAGCTTATAGAAGAGCTGTCAAGCTCGAAGAGACGGATAGAAGAGATGATACAGAGAGATTGTCCGTATCTATGCTGGCCGAAAGGACGCTACAACGCCGCGGCCGTAGGCGCGGCCGCTGGCATTGGGTATAAGGGCATATTCACTACCATGCCGGGTGTAGCCGAACGCGGGGGAGACCCTTTGCACATAAAAAGGATCGTAGTAAAAGATAGCGTAGCGTGGCTTAAGGTGAGGCTTGCGCTATACACCAACCCGATTTTGGCGAAGGGGTATCTTGCTCTCAGGGGAAAGAAGGGATGAGGCTCGCTCTGTTCGACGATATCCTCTACCTGTGGATGAAGGTACTAAAGGCCTTTGACAAGAGAAAGACCGATATCGCAGATTTTAGCCCTTCTGAGGTGAAAAACATCCTCGTCGTATCGTCAACTGCCATAGGCGATACTCTTTTATCAACCCCTGCGATAAGGGCCGTAAGAAAGTCATATCCAAAAAGCCGCATCACAGCGCATCTGAACGCGTCTAACATGGAACTCTTTGCCGGAAACCCTTACATAGACTCGGTCATACCCAACTACGGCGGATACAAAAGGTTCAGGGAGACGGTAAGGGAGATGCGCGGATACTCCTTCGACCTCGCTATTATATTTCACGGAAACGAGCCGCAGGCGACCCCTATGTGCTATCTCGCAGGAGCTAAGTTCATAATGAAGCTGCCGAATACGAGCAGGTTTAACTTTCTCCTTTCCAACAAGATGCCGCTAATCGGCTGGGATGAGATGGGCCACGGCATAGAGGGGAGGTTGAAGACCGCGAGGCTTGCAGGATGCAGGGACGACGGCGTAGAAATGGACCTTTTCATTGATGATGCAGACGATGCAGGAGCCTCTGAATTTTTAAAAGAGAGCGGGGTTGCCGAAGGGACTCATCTCATAGGTTTTCAGCCCGGTGCATCGACAATAAGCAGGAGATGGTTCGAAGACAGGTTCGTTGAACTTGGTAAAAGACTTCTTTCAGGGTCGCCCTCAAGAAGGATAATACTGACAGGCTCAGCTTCAGAGGCGAGCCTTTGCGCTGACATCGCTGGAAAGATCGGCCCGCTTGCCATGAGCGCCGCAGGCAGGCTTCCGCTGCGCCAGGCGGCTTCACTTATAAAGAGACTGGATCTCCTCGTTACAGGGGATACCGGCCCGATGCACATCGCTATTGCGGCAGGTACGCCTGTGGTCGCGCTCTATGCCGTAGCAGATGCTAAAAAGACAGGGCCTCTGTATGATCTTGACAGACACGTTGTGATACAAAAACCGAGGACGTGCGTCCCGTGTGTCAGCAAGAAGTGCGAGTACCAAAGATGCATGGAGGCGATAAGCGTTGATGAGGTCTACTCGGCTGCGACCGGCATACTGAGCCGCGGCAAAAGCAGGGGGACGGGTGGCGCTTAAAAGGGTCCTTATAGCATATTCGAGAAGGCCCCCTATCATAGAATATTTGAAAAGGGGTTTTGGATCTATCGGAGTAGAGGCGGAAGGTCTCTACGCGGATGACAATACTCTATTCGACCGTTACGTAATACATCACGTCAATAAGACCGGACATAATCTGAGGATCTTGCCGAAGTCGAAAAACCTTTTTACGGCCCATCCGCTCGCGCACCTCAATTACAGGTGCGCGGGGCTTCTCAAAAAGGCGCGCGAATTTCGCCCTGATCTTGTCTTAATAGTGCGCGGGATAAAATTTACCGATGAGGTCTATACGGCCTTGCGTGAACAAGGCACTCTCTTCGGCTGGTGGATAGAAAAAGAGGAGAGGATGAATGAGGCATTCAGGGAGGCAGGCCTCTTCGACCATTACTTCTTCATGAACTCGTCTTGCGTAGATGAAGGGAGAAAGAGGGGGTTCGGTAACATAAGCCTCCTTCATCATTCAGTTGACCCGCAGGTCTTCCGTCCTGTAGATCTGCCAAAGGTCTACGACTGGGCGTTTGTAGGCGCGTGGTCGGAAAAAAGGCAGGGTTTTATAGAAGAGGCCCTTAAGGTATCTCCTAACGGGGCGATCTGGGGGCCGAAGTGGACGAAGAAAAACCCGCTCAACCTGCGGATAATAAGGGCGCACAAGGGAAAATACATAGAGGGTGAGGACCTTGTGAGGCTCTACGCCGAAACGCGCGTCGTCTTGAACGTCACTAATTGGGGGGCAGGCGAGGGCGACAAGAGAAGCGGCATGAACATGAGGGTGCTTGAGGTCCCTGCATGCGGCGCCTTTCTCCTGACCGACGGTTCAAGAGACCTGAAGTCGATGGTAACGCCCGGCGTTGATGTGGTAATATATGAAGGCCTTGACGAGTTCGCATCCAAACTATCTTACTATCTGAAAGAAGATGGCGAGAGGGAGGCGGTAGCCAGCCACGGCCAGAAGCATGTCGCAGGGAACTACACCTACGGGAATGTCGCCCGCATAATAGAAGCGCAGTTCGAGGCCGTCAACAGGGATAGGGATAACAGGCAGGACCATGGCAGAGAGCGGTTGGAGTGAAATAATAAAGGGGCGCAGGGTTGCGGCAGGCAACCTCCCTAATATTTTGAGGCTGAAGATCGTGCCTTCTGCAAGGGACCTGCTAGTGAGGTATCTTAAAAAGGGAGAGTCCTTCCTCGATATCGGCGGCAACGACAGGAACCTCAAGGCGTTTCTCGACTCAAAGGGTACCGGGACCGAGTACTTCAGCTTTGACGTCGATACTAATCTGGAGCACGACTACTACGACCTTGACAAGGTAGACAGGGTCTTCGACGTTGCCGTGGCCTTTGAGGTGATAGAGCACCTTGATGTTAAAACAGCCATAGGCTGTTTTAAGAGGGCGCACGACCTTTTAAGGAGAGACGGCATCTTCGTGGTAAGTACGCCGAACGTCTGCAACCCTGTAGTCTTCTGGAGGGATTGCACGCATATAACCCCGTTCAGGTACGACGAGCTCTACGGGGTGCTTGCCTCTACAGGATTTAAGGACATAGAGGTCTACAGGTGCGGAAAGTACGGTATATGGGAACGGCTGAAGGGTTTCTACTACAGGCCTCTTTTGAAGCTTATGAGGATGGACTTCGCGCCCGGGATCGTGGCTGTGGCCCGCAAGGCCTGACCAATTAAAAAATGAAAGATGAAAAAGATACTGATACTCGATACCGGAAAGGAATGGGGCGGCGGGACAAATAGCCTCATTGAACTCTTAAAGAGGGCTGACAGGCAGAGCTACCGTTTTGACGCCCTTTTTTATGATAATTACAAGATGGGAGCATCGTCTGACATAAAGACGGTGCTGGAGGGGCTCGGTATAAGCTTCTCGCTTATGCCGAGGTCAAGGCCCGGGTTTGCCGCAAGGGCTTTAAAAGGGACGGTCAGGCCTATATTGAGCCTCGCCCCTGCTGTCAAAAAGAGGTTCCTCTTCTCGATCGAATATTCGGCAAGAATACTGCCTGCGTCCCGGCGCATAGCCCAAACGCTCAAGGCGGGCGGCTACGACCTTTTATACATGAACAATCAGCCCTCTTCAAACCTCGAAGGGATACTCGCGGCAGAGGCTGCCGGGGTCGTGTCCATTCAGCACTCTAGGGTGGCGGTTGAACTTAACCCTGTCGAGGCGAAGGCTGTCAACAGGGTCGTCAAAAGGGTTATATGCGTTTCAAAGGGTGTGGCCGAAGGACTCATCGGAAGCGGCGTAGACCCGAAGCTCTGCACGGTAGTCTATAACGGCATAGACCCGGGGGTCACGCCGAGAAGGGATAAGGCACAGATCAGAAGGACGCTTGGCATAAAGGCGGGTACAAAGATTATAGGCACGGCAGGTTCCCTCATCAAGAGAAAGAGGGTCGATCTGTTTATAGAGGCGTTTTCCAGACTCAAGGGGAGCGACGTTGTTGGCGTCATAGTCGGCGCAGGCCCTGAAGAAGGCGGTCTTAAGGCGCTTGCCGCAAAGAGGGGTGTCGCTGACAAGGTAATATTCACAGGTTTCACGCCTGACGCTATATCATATATAAACGCGATGGACGTCTTTGTCCTGCCCTCAGGCAAGGAGGGACTCCCGCGCGTTATACTCGAGGCGATGCTTATGGCAAGGCCTGTAGTCGCCTTTGATGTCATCGGCCCTTCAGAGCTTGTCGAGGATAAGGTGACCGGCTTTCTCCTTCAGGATTCAGGGTGGGAGCGGATAGCAGAGGCCGTAGATACGCTCCTGGCTGACACCGAGATGATGGTGCGGATGGGGCAGGCCGGCAGGCATAGGGTCGTTGAGAGTTTTTCGATAGATAAATATATAAAGGGCGTCCACGGCGTCTTTGAAGAGGTTTTAAAGTGATCTACCTGTTTTTGGCTTACATCTCCTATCCGTTCGTGTTTTTCATATCGAGGTTCTTCGCAAAGCGGGATAAAGGCTCTGTCCTTGTATTTCAGACCGCCAAGATAGGCGATATGATCTGCACTACACCTGTATTCAGGGAGCTTAAAAAGGCGAACCCGAATGCGCGTATCGGCGTTGTCATAGACCCTGTGACAGAGCCTGTTGTCAGGCATAACCCCTACATAGACGAGATAATATTATTCGACAGGGCGGCAGGCCGCGGGGTGATGGCAAAGGTGAGGTTCGCAAGAGAGCTATACAGGAAGGGCTACTCTTCGGCGCTGATCCTCATGCCGAATACGGCGAATATACTCTGCGCGTACTGGGCGATGATACCTGTAAGGGTCGCAGTATTTCCTGATTACGCAGGGGCTACACAGAGAAGGCTTTTAAAGCTCAATACTCATATCGAGTATCACATACATCCTCGCATGTCGATGGAGACGTACCTTAGAAGCCTCAGACACCTTGGTATTGACAAGTGGGAGATGGACAAGGAGGTCTACGCTGAACCCGGAGCGGATGAAAAGGCGCGTATCATCCTCAAAGGCGCGAAGGGGCCGTTTATCGGGCTTGCGATAGGCACCGGAAACGCTCTCAAGGACTGGGGCAAGGACAACTTCTTAACCCTCGCAGGCAAGATCATCGACCAGACCGGCTACACAGTGGTGCTTCTTGGGGCTGACAAGGACGCTGCAACAGGCGAGGAGATAATAGGGTACGCCAAGTCAGAAGGAAGGGTAGTGAACCTTTGCGGTAAACTCACGCTCACTGAGATTCCTGCGCTTATAAAGATGATGGATCTTCTTGTAGGAGTAGATACCGGCCTTGTCTACATGGCCGACGCGCTCGGAGTCCCTGTAGTCGTTGTCGCAGGCCCGTGCGATATGTCTGATCAGAGGCCGACAGGGAGCGCCGTCATATTGCAGCTGAACGGCGTATGGGGGTGTGTGCCGTGTTCCCATACCTTCAAGACGCCTTATGACTGCAGGTACGGCCACAAGAGGTGCCTTATAGAGATAACCCCGGATGATGTCTTCAAGGGCCTCAGGAAGATCCTGCCGGCAGATAACGGCATCAAGGCGTAGGGGGGGCTTATGTCCATGATATCAAGGATGGAGGAGTGGGTCTCATCCTACAGGCTTGTAACCGTATTCCTCCTTATATTCCTCTTCTTTCAGGGGTTCAGGGAGTTTACAGGGGTCAGGAACACCGCATTTGTACTGATGTGCCTCGCCTTCGCTGTAAGGTGGTCGGCTGGAAAGGCCAAGGTGAATCTTTCTGATAAGACCTCTGTCGCGCTCATAGTCCTTCTTGCGGTATCTCTCATTAGCTCGGTAGTCGGCCCGTATCCGGGAGAGAGCCTGAGCGCAATAAGGAAGAATCTTTTATATCAGGTAGTAGTCTTTTTTGTGATCGTCTCCGAGTATCAGGGACTCAAGGGGTTAAGGCCTGTCTTTTACGCGCTTTTCGGCGGATTTGCCCTTCGTAGCCTCGCTATCGTCATCAGAAACGACCCGCACGTGCTCTTTAACTGGCTCGACCATAACAACGACCCGTTCACGTTCTTGAAGGGCTACGCGATGTGGGCGACCTTCTATATACCTCTTATGGCGGCTTATCTTTACGCCTGCAAAGAGTCTGTGAAGATAAGGGCGGCCATCGTATTTTTTATCATGCTTGAGACAGGGCTAGCATTCCTTAACAACCACAGGACCCAGATAGTCGCCTTTGGCGCAGGCATCGTCTGTATCATGTTTGCCGGACGCAGGTACAAACTGCTCGCATGGGGCGCCCTCGCCATATTTATAGCTGGTTTTTTCGCTTATCAGGCAAACCCTAGGTCGTTTGATAGGTATAAGACGCTGCTAAGTCCGCAGACTTATGTGTCTAACGATTCTACAGGGTTGAACGACAGGCTCGCTATCTGGCAGGGAACCGTTGATATGATACAGGAGAGGCCGCTCCTTGGTTACGGTTACGGCTGGAAGAAGATAAAAAACGTCGCGATCGATGCAGGCTGGCTTGACAAGTGGGATAAAGACGGCAGGACGCACCTGTACTTCACCGAGAAAGGGTACGGGGCCGCAAACCCGCATAACCTCATATTGCAGATACTATTCGAGATCGGCATAATCGGGCTCGTTGCGTTCCTCTTTTTCTGGCTGACTATCGTCTGGAAGGCTGTGGTGACTTGGAGAGTAGAGACCGAAGGCGCGCGTCTTTTGAGGTACTCTGTTGTCGGGGTCCTCGTCTCTTATGTCATAATAAACGCCACGAACGGGCTCTGGCAGGAGTCTCACGGGATACTTCTGACGGCGTTTGCCGCCTCGGCGACCGTACTTTACAAAGAGGCCGTCTCAGGGGCAGATTCGCACCCTCAGTAATAATACAAGCTCAGGTACAGGCCGGAGTTCATGGACCTTAAAAGCGTCTTGTTCATCAGAAGGGACAATATCGGCGATCTCGTCTGCACGACGCCGGCGATAAGGGCTCTTCGCATAAAGTACCCGAGGGCGCATATCGGAGTACTCGTCAACTCGTATAACGCAGGGGTCCTTGAAGGGAACCCTGATGTCGACGAGGTCTTCGTCTATGAGAAGGGCAAGCACAGCGGCAAGGGCAGGCTCAGTCTTGCCTTTGATAATATCGCCCTCATGAGAAAGATCAGGCAGAGGCGCTTCGAAGTTGCCATCGGGTGTTCATACTCTTATCAGAAGAGGCTTGCCAGATACACTTTCTTTACCGGAGCTCCAAAGAGGATAGGTTTCGGCCCGCAAGGGTCTGGTCTGCCGTGGCTCTCGTATAATTGCAATGTGGCAGAGTTGAAGGTCCCTATCCATGAGGTCGAGGCGATGATGGCGCTTCTCGAACCTCTGGGTGTTGCAGGCCCTCCCTTTCCGCTTTTTATGAGGCCGAATCCGGTCGAGGTAGAGCGTATTCGCCGTCTTATAGGCATCAAAGAGACAGGAGGGGCAAGAGGCCCTATTATATTTCATATAAGCTCAAGGCGGCCGAAGAACAGGTGGCCTAAGGAGAGTTTCAAAGCGCTCGGAGAAAGGATAGGTGCTGAGCTTGGACTTCAGATAGTGCTTCTCTGGTCGCCGGGGTCAGCGTCAAACCCGCTTCACCCCGGAGACGACGAGGATGCCGCGTGGGTAGCTTCTTCCATAGCTCCTGTACCGTTTGCGTATAGGACTACGAACCTAGGCGAGCTTACGGCAGCGATGTCATTAGCAAGCCTCGTAGTCTGCCTTGACGGGGGGGCCATGCACATAGCGGCGGCCCTTGGAAAGCCTGTGATGACGATATGGGGCTCGACCGAGCAGAAGAGATGGCATCCCTGGGGGGTCCCGTCCGTAGTACTTCAAAAGCCTGACAAGCTCGCTTCATCTGTAACGGTAGAAGAGGCATACGAAGCGTTTAAGGGATTTTTCAGCAGGATCAAAGATGGAGCGGGGAACCCTTGAGGATAGGGCTTATAAGGACGCGCTATACCCCTTACGGCGGGGCAGAGGTCTTCCTTGAGAGGTTCATCTCAGCCCTCGTTAAAAAAGGCCACTCGGCAGAGGTCTTTGCCTCCTCATGGCCGGATGACCCTTCAATAGTCTTTCACAGGATCCCGGTCAAGGGCCCTTCGTTTTTAAGACCGCTTGTATTTGCCCGTAACGTTGCAAAGGCCGTTGCCCAAGCCCGCCTTGATGTCGTCATAAGCCTTGAGAGGACGTACTGTCAGGACATATACAGGGCAGGCGACGGCTGTCACAGGCAGTGGCTTGAGAGGAAGGCCAGAGCGGCAGGGCCGCTAAAAAGGCTTTTTATCCCGATGAATCCGCTCCACACGGTTTTGCTGCACCTTGAAAAGAGGCTCTTCACAGACCCGGCGCTCAAGATGGTGGTAGCCAATTCAATGGGCGTAAAGCGCGATATCATAAGGCATTATGGTTTGCCTGAGGAAAAGATATGTGTTATATACAACGGGATAGACGCCGAGCGTATATCATTGGTATCTCCCCTGGAGAAGGCGCGTCTGAAGGCCGAGTTAGGCATGGAGGCGGCAGGGGTGACGCTCCTTTTCGTCGGTTCAGGCTTCGAGAGAAAGGGACTCAGGTATCTCATCCGGGCGATGGGGTTTTTAAAGGACTCTGACGTAAGGCTCGTTGTAGTAGGCAAGGGTAGAACCTCCGATTACGAGAGAGAGGCCAAGAGGGCAGGCGTCATGGAGAGGGTCTCGTTTAAAGGGCCTGTCAAGGGCGCTCTCAAGTATTATCAGGCCTCTGACATATTCGTCTTGCCTACCCTATACGAGCCTTTCAGCAACGCCTGTCTTGAGGCGATGGCAGCAGGGCTGCCTGTCGTGACCTCAGCTGTTAACGGAGCCTCAGAGGTCATCAGAGACGGGTTGAGCGGGGCTGTCGTAGACGACCCGACAGACGCTCTCTCCCTTGCCGGACGCATAAGAGAGTTTCTGGACGGAGATAAAAGGGCCAAGGCGGCCCTTTTCGCAAGAAAGACCGCCGAGGGACTCACCATAGATAAAAACGTTGATGCGTTTATTAAACTCATAGACGATATGGCGCAAAAAGGTAAAAAGCGGATATGAACAGGTATATAACCCTTAAGAAGGCCCATTCGCTTATCGACAGGTTCGCAAAGGCGCGTATACTTGTCATCGGCGATATAATAATGGATCACTTCATCTGGGGCAAGGTAAGGCGCATCTCTCCTGAGGCTCCGGTCCCTGTCGTCGAGGTAAGCTCCGAGTCGATCATGCTCGGAGGCAGCGCTAACGTCGTCCACAATATACATTCTCTCGGCGGCAGGTCTCTGGTATCAGGCCTTATCGGCAAGGACTATGACGGCAAAAAGCTCATCGAGATGCTCAAGGAAAAGTCGATACCTACCGACGGGCTCGTAGTCGATGCGAAGAGGCCGACGACGATAAAGACGCGCGTCATCGCCCATTCCCAGCAGGTCGTCAGGTTCGACCGTGAAAAAAGGGACAGGATAGACCCTGAGAACACCGCGAAGGTCCTTACTTACGTGAAGAAGGCGGCCCGTCTCGCGGACCTCGTCATAATATCAGATTACGCCAAGGGCCTTATTACCGAGACACTCCTTGATGAGACAAGGGATATCTGCGCCAGGCTTTCAAGGCCTGTAGCTGTAGACCCTAAAGTCGAGCACTTCGATATGTACAAGGGCTTTACCATACTTACGCCGAACAACCTGGAGGCGAGCCAGGCCTCGGGCGTCGATATAAAAGATGATGAGTCGCTTCACAGGGCAGGTGAAGTGCTATTCAATAAGCTTGGATGCGAAGCGCTCCTTGTGACAAGGGGCGAGCACGGCATGAGCCTTTTCGAGCCTGATAGCGAGACTCATATACCGACCGTCGCGAAAGAGGTCTTTGACGTGAGCGGGGCCGGAGATACGGTCATAGGGACGCTTGCCCTGGCTATAGCCTCAGGCGCCAGCTTCAGGGAGGCGGCAGTGCTCGCGAACTTTGCCGCAGGCGTCGTCGTAGGCAAGGTAGGCACCGCAACCCTTACACCTGCTGAGCTTAAAGAGGCCGTTGCCTCAGGGCTCAAGGATAAGAAGACCGGAAGGTGAGGGCGGCTTTTAGCGGCGGCCGGTCTCAACGCGCGGACTTGGATATAGGCAGACGGTTTTCATTCAGACAAAATTGCCGGACAATCTGATCCCGGCAGGGGGCTGGTATGGCACGGTCGATGACAGGCTACGGCAGAGCGGATTTTGTGATAGGCCCTGAGTCCTTTTCTATCGAGATAAAGGCTCTTAACCACCGCTACATAGATATATCCGTGCGGATGCCTGATAGGTTCTTCGCTGTAGAGAACATGCTGAGGGCTGAGCTTAAAAAGAGGTTTGCAAGGGGCTCGGTCTCTGTATTTATAAATTCAGTATCCCACGAACTCCCTCCTGTGAGGCTCAACCTGCCACTGGCTAAGGTCTATCTTGAGGCGGCCGAGGAGCTCAAAAAAGTCCTTGGGGTAAAGGGCGAGGCCGATGTCGCCGCTATACTGAAGCTCAAAGACATATTCTCTTTCGAGAGGAAAGGGCCTGTCACCGACGCTGACTGGCCTCCGGTCGCCGATGCGTTGGAAAGGGCATGCGCCCAGGCGCAGGAGTGGAGGGTTAAAGAAGGGGCCGCTTTGAAGGAAGACCTTTTGATGAGGCTTTCTTCTGTCGAAGGGCTCTTGTTCCACGTTGAGGCGCGGGGACCGAAGGCGCTAGAGGCATACAGGGCGCGTCTTACCGAGGAGATGGACAGGATAATCGGCGCGCGGGTCGACGAGGCGCGGATACTCCACGAGGCGGCTATATTTGCGGAGAGGTCTGATGTAAACGAGGAGACTGTCCGCCTTAAAAGCCACATAGACCTTTTCAGGAAGTATATGAAGTTTGACGAGCCTGTAGGCAAAAGGCTTGATTTTCTCTGTCAGGAGATCGGCAGAGAGATAAACACGATCGGGTCGAAGTCCAGCGATGTCAAGATCACCCAGACCGTAGTCGAGATGAAGGGCGAGGTCGAAAAGATAAGGGAGCAGGTCCAGAACGTCGAATGACCCCGGGGTTTTTCGAGGCTGAGTTGGCGGTATATCTCTTGATACGGCTGTTCTCAGGTAGAAGCCCTGATCAGACGGCGGTTCTCAGGCAATAAAGGCAAAAAGGCGGAAAAACAGACGATCATGGGCGGCATACCATTCATAGTCTCCGCGCCTTCGGGCGCAGGCAAGACGACGCTATGCAAGATGGCGGTTGATTTTTTTCCGGAATTGAGGCATTCTGTCTCCTACACTACCCGCCAACCCAGGCCGGGCGAGGTAGACGGCGTGGATTATAAGTTCGTAGATGACGCCGGTTTTGACGCTATGGTAGGGCGCGGCGAGTTCCTCGAACACGCAGGGGTCTACGGTAAGAGGTACGGGACTTCCAGGCTCGACCTTGAAAAGCTCCTCTGTGAAGGTGTCGATGTCCTCCTTGAGATAGATGTTCAGGGCGCAGAGGGCGCGAGGGTAAGACTTAAAGGCGCTGTATCTGTCTTTATCCTGCCTCCTTCGCTAAAGGCGTGCGAAGACCGTCTTAAGGGGCGCGGCAAGGATACCCCCGAGGAGATACAAAAGAGGCTGCGCATAGCAGAGGCTGAGGTAAGAAAGGCCTCTCATTATGATTATATCATCATCAACGACGATCTTACCGCCGCATTCGAGATGGTCAAGGCCGTAGTGATCGCCGAGCGGGCTCGCTCATCAAGGATGGCTGAAAAAGTAGCCGGTCTTTTCGGGGATATTATGAAGGCCGGCAGTTGAGACGTTCATAGGGTTTCATAAGGCACAAAGGGGGTGTTGTAATAATGGCAAGGATAACAGTAGAGGATTGTCTTAAAAAGATACCGAGCCGCTTTACGCTCGTCCATCTTGCCGCGCAGAGGGGCAGACAGCTTATGAAGGGCGCGACACCTTTCGTAAAGACCGATAACAAGGTGATAGTAACAGCTCTGCGTGAGATCGCCGCTGGCAAGATCACCGTCTCGCCGGAAATAGTTGCAAAGCGCGGCAAAAAGCACGATCAGGGCCAATAGACCTTATTTGAATTGTCTCAATATTTTGCGGGCGGCCTTCTTCAATGGGCCGCCCGTTTTTTTTATTCCTCTCCGTATTCCAAGAAGAGGCTGGGAGGGGTTAAGGCAATGCTCCAGCTTTGAATTTTGCCTTTGCCGTAAGACAAAACCCGGGTCATGGCGGGATGAGCATGAAGGAGAGCCGACGAGCAGGCATCGGAATTTACTGCAAGAAGGCTCGACAGCGAAAGGAGCCATACCCAAAAGGCGCACCGAAGTGCAAAGTTGAAATCAGGCAGATATTTTTTACAAGGGCGGTGGTTTTGAATTTTCAGTTGTAGAATGCGCTTACGCAAATGGTGGGCCGAGCCTATCCTACCATTTGACTCTGTTTTTTGCCTCTAAACAACCGGGTCATGGCGGGATGAGCATGAAGGAGAGCCGACGAGCAGGTTCTTGTGTTTACTGCGAACCGGCCCGACAGCGAAAGGAGCCATACCCAAAAGACGCACGGAAGTGCAAAGCTGAAATCAGTGAGATGTTTTTTACAAGGGCTGTGGTTTTATCATGCAGTTAAAAAGCGAGCTTTGATAATGCGGCTCAAACCCAGACGCGCGCCTCGCCTGCGACTAACCCCATACAAGGTTTTCTCCTGTACGGATGTGAGATTGCCGCAAGGCGTATGATCCGGCTCACTCCTCGATAACTGCTTCGTCCATCTTCCATCTCGCGGCAAGCTCCGGGTCAAGCCTCGGAACCGAAGCCAGAAGTTTTTTAGTGTAATCATGCGCAGGTCTCGTGAATATTGCGTCAACTGTCCCTGTCTCCACGATACGCCCGCCTAACATCACCGCAACCTCATCGGCAATGTATTCTACTACGCCGAGGTCGTGTGTTATGAAGAGGAACGAGAGGCCGAAGTCCCTCTGGATCGATTTGAGGAGGTTCAATATCTGGGCCTGCACCGATACGTCAAGGGCCGAGACCGCCTCGTCGCATACTATGAACTCAGGGTCTACAGCAAGGGCCCTTGCGATGCCTATCCTCTGCCGCTGACCTCCGGAGAACTCATGCGGATATCTGTGCATCATCTCAGGCTTGAGGCCGACCCTTTCAAGGGCTGAGGCTGTTTTGGCAAGCCTCTCGGCCTTCTTCATCGTCGGCTTCAGAGAGCGGAGCCCTTCTTCTATAGCGTCTCGTACAGTCATTCTCGGGTTGAGCGAAGAGTACGGGTCCTGGAAGATGATCTGAACGAGCGATCTGTATTCTTTTAGTTCCTTCTCGGAGAGCCTTGCAAGGTCGCATCCGTTAAAGATGATCTCCCCTTCGGTCGGGCGTATAAGCTGTATGATCGATTTTCCGGCTGTTGTTTTTCCGCACCCTGACTCGCCTACAAGGGCGAGCGTCATGCCTTTTCTTATCGAGAGATCTATCCCGTCGACAGCCTTGAAGTGGCCGACGGTCTTTCTGAAGAGCCCCTTTCTTATCGGGTAGTATGTCTTGAGGCCTTTTACTTCCAGAAGCGGGGTGTCTCCGGCAGTTCTTTGGGTGAGAGGCGCCAGTGGCGCGCTCTCTGTGTTTATCCGCCTGGAATGAGACCCTGACATGAACTCTGCGTCATGGAGGTGGCAGGCGACAAGATGCCCCGGCCCCCTTTCCACAAGTTCAGGGTCGATCGCAGCGCAACCGGACATTTCTCTCGGACATCTGCCTGAGAAGTGGCATCCCTGCGGATAGTCCGTAGCCGACGGCACTGAGCCCTGGATCGTGTCGAGAGAAAGGCCCCTTTTCTCCTGTACCGGGATAGACCTTAGAAGGGCTATGGTATACGGGTGCATCGGATTCCTGAAGAGGTCTTTTGTAGAGGCCATCTCGACGATGCGTCCCGCGTACATCACTCCGATAGTCTCGGCGTTTTTGTAGACGAGGGCGAGGTTGTGGGTTATCAGAAGAACAGCCATCCCCATATCGGCCTGCAGGTCTTTTATCAGTCTTATTATCTGGTCCTGAATGGTGACGTCAAGCGCTGTGGTAGGCTCATCGGCAATAAGGAGGTCGGGCCTGCAGGCAAGCGCTATCGCTATCATCACCCGCTGGCGCTGTCCGCCTGAGAGCCTGTGTGGGTATTCAATGAACATGGTCTCTGGGTCAGGGAGCCCTACGGTTCTAAGCATCTCAATAGCCGCGGCCCTGGCCTCAGCTCCACGCTTGCCCTGATGGAGCGCTATCGTCTCTATTATTTGATCTCCGATGGTGAAGACCGGGTTCAGGGACGTCATCGGCTCCTGGAATATCATGGAGACCTTGTTGCCGCGCAGACGTCTTTTCGCGCTTTCGCCCAAGGGGATTATATCCGTGCCGTTTAAGATGATCTCTCCGCCGGCTATGAACCCTGCAGGCTCAGGGACAAGCTGGATAAGAGAGAGCGCGGTCATTGATTTGCCGCACCCTGACTCTCCTACAAGGGCGAACGTGCCGCCTCTCGGTATCTCGAACGATATCCCGTCAACGGCCCGCGCGACCCCTGCGCAGGTCCTCAAGTAGGTTTTGAGGCCTCTTACCTCGAGCACAGGGACTTGTTTCTCATTATTTTTTCTCTCTTCCATATTCGCTCAGGCTTTGTCTTTGAAGGCCGCCTATCGAAACATAATAGTTCTTTAAAAATGGCCTGCGAAGCGTCAATAAAAACGAATGTCTTGTCTCGATACATGAAAAGGCGATTTTACCGGCTGCGCGTAACAAGCCCTACCTCGACCTCAGCCTCGGGTCAAGGGCGTCCCTGAGCGCGTCGCCGAATATGTTGGCAGGCAGGACAAGGGCGAACATGAACGCGAACGCTCCAAGGAGGTTCCACCATACGACAGGCTCCCTGCTCAGCTCGAGCCTTGCCGTGTTGATCATGTTTCCCCAGCTGCCCATCTCAGGGCCTACGCCGATGCCGATGTAGCTCAAGACCGCTTCGGCAAGGACAAGACCGCTGAACTGCAGGACGAACGTTATAAGGACGAGGTGCATGACGTTAGGTACTATGTGCCTCATGAGTATTCCTGGGCCTGAGACGCCGAAGGCGCGGGCAGCTTGAACGTATTCAAGCTCACGGAGCTTGAGTGTTTCGCCCCTTATGAGCCTGCACAGATCAGTCCATGAAGTGATGCCCAATATCAGGCAGAGCCAGAAGAGCCTGTCGTTAGGCACGATCAAGCCCAGGTATATGTCTTTGTCTTGTAATAGCCCGCCCTGATAGCCTGAGTCGCCGAAAAGGAGCATAAAGGCGACTATCAATAGGACCCCGGGTATGGAGGCGAGAGTCGTATACAGGTACTGCACTGTATCGTCTATGAAGCCGCCGTAGTAGCCGGCAATTACGCCGAAGAATATCGCGAACGGGATTATAACGACCGTAGCTCCGGTGCCGATGACTATTCCGGTGCGCACCCCTTTTAAAGCCGTATAAAAGACGTCGGTCCCGACCTTGTCGGTTCCCAGTATGTGGGTGCCGGGATATTTGAGCGGCGGATATGCGCGCACTACCGATCCGTCAGGCGCCTCTATCGATTCTTTTGAAAAGAGCGCATCGGCCAGCGGCGCGGAATATGTCTTCTCTGTGCGGTCTTTCAGGCCCGCTAGCGCCCTATCCAGCAGGCTTAAGGCCTGCGGGCTGTAGCGCAGAGGCTGGGCTTCTGCCCCATTCTCGTTTTCAGGCGCGAGTCCGTCCCTCCAGCGGATCGAATCCATCAGTCCGATAGCGTAAAAAATCGCGAGGACGGCGAGGCAGACCATAGCGAGCCTCTTTTTCTTAAGCTCCAGCCATGCCGTCCGTATTGCGCCGTCCTTCCTTGAGCGCATAGCGAACCATACGATGGCAGCCAGGAGCATGTATACCATCAGGTCGGTAGCGAGTATCACTGGCATAGCTTCACCCGTCCGGTAGCGGCAAGGCTGCTTTCATGCATCAGACCTTCAGCAGGCGCCGCAGTAAAAAGCATCCGGTTTATGTGTGTGTAGATTTTCACTCGAACCTCACCCTCGGGTCCACGAGCGTGTAGCTTATGTCGGTCATTATGAGCCCTATTATGTAGAGTATCGAGCCGAGGTATACCATAGACCTTACGATAGCGAAGTCCTGGGCCTGGATCGCGTCTATCGTGAAGTTTCCGAGCCCGGGTATCGCGAAAAACGTCTCCATGATGAGACTTCCGTAAAATAGAAATGGTATCGAGACTACGACGTTCGTGAGTATCGGTATCATGGCGTTTTTAAGGGCGTGTTTGAAAAGGACGCTGCCTTCGCCGAGCCCCTTGGCCCTTGCGGTCCGTATGTAGTCTTTGTTGATCTCTTCTAAAAATACCGTCCTGTAGAAGCGGACCCCTCCTCCGATAGACCCGAGGATGCCTATGATGACAGGCAGTATGAGGAACTTGATCGAATACATTCCGGTGTCGAAGCCTGATATCGGAAAGAGCCTCAGGACCTTGCCGAGGAGGTACTGCGCGCCGATAATATAGAAGAGCGTTGAGACCGACATCAGTACGACTGCGAGGATGAGGCCCCATACGTCGAGATACGTCCCCCTGTAGTACGCCAGCATCATCGCGAGAAAGAGGTCTACGACTACGCCGAGGACGAACATCGGCAGGCCTATGGCGAGGGACGCCCACATGCGCGTGGATATCTCGCGGCCTATGTCGATATTGTTCCTGTCAGAGCGGCCGAAGTCGAACCATAGAAGAGGTACGGACTTCTGGAAAAAGACCGTCTGCGTGACTATGGACGCGCCCGTCTCATCCGTGTTGAGAAAGGCGGGGAGATCGTAGCCGTGGTCCGTCTTCCAGTTTTCTATCGCCTCAGGCGTGACGTTCTTGTCGCCGAGTATCTTCCTTGCCATGTCCTCAGGGGTGTTTACGTAGAAAAAGAGGAGCGCGGTCAGGATATTCACCCCGATGATTATCGGTATGGCGTAGAGTATCCGTCGTATGATGTATGTAAGCATGTAGTCTCGTACCAAAAAGTTTTTAGAGAACAGGCCGCCTGCTTCAGATCGGCCTTTTGTAGTCGCTTATGTGCTGTGCGCGCGGCATCAGCCTCGCTTTGCCGTCTCTCTTCGCCTTCTGGCCGATATAACGGCAGGCGCGGCCAGGATGATGATGACAATAGCGGCAACTGCCATAGGCCATACTACCGGCATGTTCCATTCGTCTCTCAGCCTCTTGCGCTCAGCGATGTCGATCTTTACGTACTTCATCGTGTTATTCGCCATCGAGTTTGCTTTTACGTTCGAGTTCCACCGGTGGTAGAGGCTGAACGCTACCGGGTGATACCCCCAGACCCACGGAGAGTCCTTCTGTATTATGGCTGTCATCTCTCTGATGACGCGCTGCCTGCCGGGGGAGTTTTCCATGTTCTCCATCCGTTTGAAGAGCCGGTCGAAGTCCGGGTTGGAGTAGTTGGAGGCGTTCTCGCCGCCGAAGCGGACCTTTGCGTTGGCCCCTGAGAGGAGGAAGAAGAAGTTCTCAGGGTCAGGGTAGTCTGCGTTCCACCCCCACGGGAAGAACTGGAAGTTGCCCTTTCGCATCTTCTCCTGAAACCTGTTGTAGTCCGTCGTCTTGTTCTCCAGCTGTATCCCCAGGAGCTTGAACTTTTTTATATACCAGTTTATCATTGCCGATGAGTCGGCCCCTGTCCAGGGGTTGTCGAACGTGATCACAAGCTGTCTGCCGTTTTTGTCCCTGCCTTCAGGATACCCGGCCTCTTTCATCAGTTTTTTAGCGTATTCGATCGTCCGTCTCTCTGGTCTTTTTCGCCCATCATCCCATGTATAGACGTACGGATTTACCCCGCCCCTGCCCTCTACTCGTCCGAATATGCCTGGAGGGAGCGCGGACATAGCCGGTATCCCCCTGCCGTTTGCGAATATCTCGATATACTCTTCGTAGTCAAGGGCGATGGAGATAGCCTGTCTGAGCTTCTGCCTCTCAGGGGAGTAGCCGCCTACTACGTCGTCTGTCATGTTGAATCCAGCGTAGTAGGTCGATGGCCTCACTGAGGTCATGAGGGTTATCCCCTTTTCGCTCATCATCGGGGTGACCTCGGCCCTGCCGGCCCCTGAGACTGTCACCGCCTGATCGAAGCTGTCAGAGGTTATCCCTGAGTTGTCATAGTATCCCTGCAGAAATTTGTTCCAGCGCGGTATCGCTTCTTTTTCAAGCTTGAATATTATCCTGTCCATGAATGGAAGGGGTGCTCCGGCGTCTTTCAGAAGCCCCCGTCCCATGTCGTCGGCCTCTCCCTCGGCAGGGTAGGACTCGACCCTGTAGTTAGGGTTCTTTGATAAGACGATCTCCATGTTCGGGTTGAAGGTCTCGATGTGGTACGGGCCTGTGCCTACAGGGAAGCGGTCGAGCGTTATGTTTTTCTCAGTGAGCGGACCCTGCTTGTAGAAAAGGTCGGCCTCCTCAGGCATCGGAGCAAAAAACGGCATCGCCAGCCAGTAGGCGAACTGCGGGTATTTTGTCTTGAGTATTATCCTGTATGTCTGGCCGTCCACCCTCTCGACGCCGGCCAGGGCGTGCCTTGAGTAATCGAGTATTATCGGGTCCTGTTTTTCGTCGAGCGTCTGGTTGTAGCCGGTCCCTGCGGCCTTTTTCCGGGTCTTTCTTATATCTTCGAGGTCGGCTCTCAGGCCAGCGGCGAACTCATCAAGGCCGAGTATGTACTTCTCGAGTATTGAAAGCACCGGGCTCTCGTTAAGAGGGTCGGCAAGGCGCATCATCTGGTATATGAAGTCGTCCGCGACAAGGCCCCTTGTCCCTGTCTTTTTTATATCGGCAAGCGACTCGACGCCGCTCAGGTCTGCCCGTGTCAGTCCCATGTTCACAGCCGTGCCGTCAGGCCCCCTGGCAAAGGCTGGGTGCGGCTGGTAAAGGACGTCTTTCTTTATGCGGATCTCGTAGACCGCTTGCGCGACCTCTGAGGCCGGAGCGCCTGAAGAAAGCCTCCTGCCGTCTCTTGAGTAGTAGGCAGGTTCAGGTACGCTTGTTGCCAGAAGCGGGGTAAGCTCGTACGGCCTCTTTAGATAATGGTACTGGAGCGGCGGCTCGTAGACCTGTCCGATCAAGTCGTATTCGTCCGAGCTGTAGGCGCGGGCCGGGTCGAGGTGTTTGGGCGGTTCGTTGAAAGTGGTGTAGAATGTATTTGAGGTTGCTTCATCTGGGCGGTAAGGGTCGTTCGGCGTGCATCCGGCAAGAGAAGCCAGAATGGCCATTATGGGGATCAGTAGCCATGTCTGTGAAAGAAAGGCAGATATGGCGGTGCTCGTCTCTTTTTCCATGAATCGGTTCAATGGGTATTCCCCGTATTCCTGCGACTATCGCGGCTATTGCCGGTCCCTGAAAAGGTGTTATATTATAGTACAAACCTCTCCTTAAGCCATGTTTTTCTTGTATGCTGTGTATGGGCGTGTGGCCGGCAGGCAGGGGTATCCGGATTCCCTGAAGTTGTTTGTGCCGCCGCGTTTTTCAGTGCATGTCCCTTAAAAAAACCCATAAAAACACCATTTTATGGCCGGCTTGACGGTTCTTGACAAATACTGTACAGTTATGTTAGTATATTCTAATTTTCTGCATAGAGACAAGATCGATTGCCAGTTTTACTTTTCAATAAATTCTCAGGGTGGTTTATGGCTAAAAAGAGCGGCGGCAGTCAGACGGTAGTCCCGAATAACGGAGCGGGTGCGGAGCTCGCGTCCCTTATCGATATAGGGAAGGAAAAGGGGTTTCTCACGTACGATGAGATAAACGACGCTTTTCCGCAGGAGAACTTTTCCGTTGAGGAGATGGATACCCTTCTTGAGAGCCTCGGCGACCTTGGCATAGACGTCGTAGATTCAGGCGACAAGGCCGAGTCGGTCCAAGAGGTCTCGATCAAGGAAGAGGAGACCGTTGACGTAGAGAGGGTGGAAGACCCTGTCCGCATATACATGCGTGAGATGGGTGCGGTCCCGCTTTTGAAGCGAGAAGAAGAGATCGTCTACGCCAGAAGGATCGAAGAGGCGCGCGCCGAGCTGAGAAGGCTTACCCTCAGCAGCCCGTTTTCCGTAAGAGAGGTCCTTCGTGTCGTTGACAGGGTCAAGACCGGCAGGGCATCGGTAAGAGAGCTGCTTGAAGAGGCTGAAGAGGTGAGCCAGTTCGACGACGCCTACTCCGAAGAGGTAGTAGCCAGGGTCGAGCGCGTCAAGAGAAGGAAGGCGGAGAGCGCGTACAAGTTCCTCAAAGAGGTCAACCTTAACAGCAATATCATCAGAAGGATCGTAAAAAGGATCGTGCGCCTCGAACACCTCGTGGAACGCGAGGAGGGCAAAAAAGGCCTGCGCAAGGCCGAGAGGGCGAAGATCAGGGTCAGGCACATATTCAAGGAGCTGGAGCTTAAAAGGGCGGACCTCAAGGAGCTTGCAAGGGGCGTTAAGGTCCACGACTATAATATGTGGGAGGCCAAGCAGAGGCTGATCGAGGCCAACCTGAGGCTTGTCGTCTCTATCGCCAAGAGGTACGTAAACCTCGGCCTCAAGTTCTCCGACCTCATCCAGGAAGGCAATATCGGCCTGATGAAGGCCGTAGACAAGTTTGACTACAAGAAAGGCTATAAGTTCTCCACATACGCGACATGGTGGATCAGGCAGGCTATCACGCGTTCTATCGCGGACCACGGCAGGACGATCAGGATCCCCGTGCACATGATAGAGACGATAAACAGGCTTCTTCAGACGTCGAGACAGCTTCTGAAGGAACTCGGAAGGGAGCCTTACCCTGAAGAGATAGCCGAGAGGATGGATATCCCGATCGCCAAGGTCAGGCGCATCCTAAGGCTCATGAAGCAGACACTGAGCCTTGAGACACCTATCGGCGACGATGAGGAGAGCTCACTCGGGGACTTCATAGAAGACGAAAAGTCACCGTCGCCATCCGACGCCGCTATCGAAAAAGACCTGTCTGATCAGACCAACCTTGTGCTTGAGACCCTTACGGCAAGGGAAGAAAAGGTCTTGAGGATGAGGTTCGGGATAGGAGAGAAACAGGACTATACCCTGGAAGAGGTCGGCAAGGTCCTCGGTGTTACAAGGGAAAGGGTGAGACAGATCGAGGCTAAGGCGATAAGAAGGCTCCGGCATCCTACGCGCGCAAAGCTTCTAAAGGGTTTCAGCGAGGGGTGATCTCTCGTTGGACGCGTCCCGGTTTTATATAGATGATTATTGATCTCCCGAATGGGCCCTGAGGTTTTCAGGGCCTATTTTTTTATCTCTTGGGTCCTCAGTTGCGACCGTGTCTCCCCCCAAATCTCTCTGCTCCGGAGTTGCTCATAATATTTTTTCAGGAAAATATCTCAGGCCTTCTTCCGCCATAGGGTCTCTGATAACAACGGCGCTTTTGAAGGTGTTTAAAAAACAGGACGCAGACCCCCGATAAAAGACGTTATAGAACCATCTTCCCAGGCTCTTACCAATCTCTGCTGTATGACAGGACTATTTCTTTTTGATCTCTTTCCAGGTGGCTTTGTTGAGAGCGTAGAGGAGCGCCGTCAAGACGGCCATGTAAATAAGGACGTATGTACCTATTGAGCGCCGCTCTTGTGTTTCAGGCGAAGCTACATGCAGGAGGAATACAGCTACGTCATGCGTCTTTTTGTCGAAGTCAGGGGCATTGGGGTTAAGAGGTTGAGGCATGGCAATCGTACCGTCTCCCTGGGTCTCTTCGCCAAACGCGCGGTTCTTTACCCGCCCGTCTTCGTCCGTGTAATACGTCGTAAGAAGCCTCTGGATGTACCTTGCCCCGGTCTTGCCTCTTCCCCTTGCAGATGCCATTAGAGAGAGGTCAGGAGGTTCTACGCCGAAGGCCTCTTTTGCCGCCCCGGGGTCCATAATGGGCCGAAGTCCGGGGGACCCGTCTTCTCTCAGGTATTTAAGGCCGTGGCACGAGTTGCATGCCTCCATGAATACCGCTTTGCCGCGGCTTGCGGCTTCCACGCCGGTATCCATCTCCTGATAGGTCTCATCGGGCTGGCCGAAGGCTACGCTTGCGGCGAACTCACTTAAGGAGAGAGTCGCGATCAGCGCCAGTAATATGAAGATGAAAAAAAGAGTACGCAATCAGCTACCTCTCTTTGAAGTCCTCTCCCCAGGGGGATCTTGCAGGTTCTTTGGAAGATACAAACGGCATCGTTATAAAGTACATGAAGTAAAAAAACGTAAGTATCATGCCCAGATGTTTTATCTTTAGCCCTATGAAGGATGCGGCGTCAGGCGCATTCATGCCTACGTATCCGAGGAGAATGAAGTTTATAAAGAAGGCCCATGTAAGGACTCTTTTTACAGGCCTGTACCTTGCGCTTCGAAGAGGCGCTCTGTCGAGCCAGGGCAAGAGTGCGAGGATGAAGATAGAGCCGCCCATTGCGATAACTCCCCCGAGCTTGCTCGGTATCGAGCGGAGTATCGCGTAAAACGGCAGGAAGTACCACTCAGGCACGATATGGAGCGGGGTCTTAAGGGGGTTTGCCGGTTCGTTGTTTACAGGCTCTAAAAACAAGTCCGGCTTGAAGAATACTAACCAGAGGAATATGGTGAAAAAGAGGAATACGAACCAGAGGTCTTTGGTGATGAAGTAAGGCGCAAACGGTATCATGTCACCGCTTTTTTTATCTATATCCCTGCCGTCAGGGTTGTTAGACCCGACCCTGTGAAGCGCGCTCAGGTGAAGGACAAGGAGCGCCGCTATGACGCCCAGAGGGATGAAGGTAGTGTGCAGCGAGAAAAAACGGGTGAGAGTCGCGTCCCCTACTGCGAAGTCGCCGCGCAGCCATATAGTCAGTTCTGACCCGACAACCGGTATCGCCGTAAAGAGGTTCGTTATGACGGTAGCCCCCCAGAAAGACATCTGCCCCCACGGGAGCAGATATCCCATGAACGCCTCGGCCATGAAAGAGAGGAATATGAGGAGACCTATCCACCAGAGTAGCTCGCGCGGTCGCCTGTAAGAGCCGTAGTAGAGGCCTCTGCCCATGTGTACGTAGATGGTGAAGAATATGGCGGTAGGCCCGATGGCGTGGAGGTAGCGTATGAGCCAGCCCCAGTAGACGTCTCGCATGATGTGCTGGACCGAATCGAACGCAAGGGCGGAGTCAGGTTTGTAGTACATGGTGAGCCAGACCCCGGTAATAACCTGCACGGCGAAGAACGCGCCTGCAAGGGAGCCGAAGTTCCACCAGTAGCTGAGGTTTTTAGGGGTGGGATAGCCTGTGACGTGTTTTTCAACGAAGTCCCTGACGGGTATCCGCTTGTCGATCCAGTCGATGATCACGGCCATTTTGCGCCTCGCGCTTAGGTAGTAAATCTTCCGGGGCTAAATGCGCACGTCCCTGTATAGTTGCATAAGAGCTATCAAGGGCCGAATATTGCTATCTCAGGATAGGGATAGTTTAAAAAAAGAGCCATTTGATCAGAAGCTGTAAACCTGCCGTAGGATACTATGCACGTGACTCGGCATCTCATCCCAGAAGCATATCTCATGTTGTGATTGATGCTTGCTGAAGCCCTCTTGAACCATCCGCTTTGCCCTGTATTCAGATGGCAGGATCGTTGACGTCAGGCCTTCGGGAGCCTGCTCATCAACCTGATATTTTCTCCGTAGCCTGCGAAGGTCTCTGTGCCGACGGTTATTCTGCTATCAGATTCCACTGTGTAAGGGACGAGGTGGAGGTTTTCAGGCGGAGGCCCGGCGAGGCGCCTGCCGATCGAGTCGTATTTGCCGCCGTGGCACGGGCAGTAAAAACCTGAAATGTCCGTCTCAGGGATCTTCCCCATGAACTTTGGTACGCATCCCAGGTGCGTGCATATCCCCAGAGCAACGAAGATGTCCGGCCTTGGAGCGCGCTCCTCGGTTGGGGCAGGGTCTGATAAGGCCGACTGGTCCATCCGCTCGGTCTCTTTTATCATCTGAGAGGTCCTTCTGAGGATAAATACAGGCTGTTTTCTCCAGATGACAGTCTTTATCTGGCCGGTCTTAAGATCTGATATGTCGAACTCTGTCCTGCCTGAGGCGAGTATGTCCCTTGTAGGCGACATCGCCCGTATGAAGGGGATGGCGCTAAGGCCGACCCCTGCAATGGCGATGCCTGCTGAGATCTTGGCGAGAAAGGCCCTACGGTCGAGGATATTCTTATCATCAGAAGACATCGCAAACCCTCTATTGAGAGGCGAGACGCAAGGCTGCCTGGTCCGTCATTACGTCGGCTGGCAGCCGAATCTGCCGCAGAACAACACTGTGGCGTTTCAGTGTCTTAAGCTTTTCAGGCTTTATAATGCATGGCATCAAAGCGCTGACAGTCGCCTTAAAAATCTGAACTGCGCAGCTGTCGAAGCCGATAGCATCTATGTGGCTCATCCGCCAGACTCTAAAATGCATGGCACTCGGCTCTGGCAAGGCAAACTGTCCGGCAATCCGGCCGATCGAGTGGATAATAGATGCGGTCTCAGTCTCAATTGCCTGGTCCAGGCTGACTCAGTTTTAATGCGTGAAACATATAAGCTGAAAAAATGGCCGATATTCCTATATTCTAAGGAACCGCAGAAATAGCTTCGATTGGAAGAGGCTGGCCATTAAATAGACAGATGCAGTCAATAGAGCTCTTGGAAAAAGTATAGCAGAAAAAATTAGCATAGTGCGGCTTGTGCCGGACATCTTTTATGATGGGAGTTTTTGCCGTTTTTCGCACAGTCGTGCGTTTTAGGTTTGGCTCGCTACGCCATGACCCGTGTTTGTTAGCGGCAAAGGCAGATTCAAAGGCTGGAGCTTTGTCTTGGCTCCTCCCCTTACCATAAGGGGAGGCTGGGAGGGGTTAGCAGTTAAGTGGTTTCTCATTTGTGTGTCGAGCGCTTTTGGGTTTATTTTTAACGGCAGGGCAAGACAACGCCCCTTTGCAAAAAAACATCGGTCTGATTTTAGCTTTGCACTTTCCGTGCGCATTTAGGGTATGGCTCCTTTCGCTGTCAGGCCGACTCGCAGTAAATTCCGACACCTGCTCGTCGGCCATCCTTTAGGCTCCTTCCGCCATGCCCCGTGTTGTTTTAAGGCAAAGGCAGATACGAATCTATGGGTTCAGTTGCAAACTTGAACCCTCAAGAAGATTCCTGTTCAAAAACGCGCTGTTGAGCAGATTTTAAAAAAACCTGTGAGCTGAGATGATTGAATCGGGACGGTCTTTTGCGCGCGGGGGATCTGTAAGGGTAATCTATGCGATGATAGCAGAGGTCGTTTCGGGTCAAAGGGCGTAAGGTGCAGGGTCGGTTCGTGAGACTATTCAGCCTAGCCTTTTTTTGCCTTTCCTGCAGGGCCGAGCTTTTCGGTATCGTCTTTAGAAGGGGTGACGTCTATGTCGGTATCGCTGGCAGAACGCTTGAAGTTCTTTATCGCCTTTCCAAGCCCGGAACCTATCTCAGGGAGTTTTCCGGCCCCGAAGAGGACAAGCACTATCACCAGTATCACTATAAGCTCTGTCGTGCCGAGTCCAAACATTGTATTGTCCCCTGTATTGGGTGTATGATGTAAGAGATGCAAGCTCTTAATAGCTTGCTTTTCCTGATTAAATCTTGACAGAAATGACGGTGCATGTCAACTGAAACATTAAAATACCCCCATGGAGGGGACCCTGGCAACGGCGGGCGTATGGCGGTTTTTTTCGCTTTATCTGCCCTCGTCCATATATTAATCCTGTTAGCGGCGGGATTTTTCAACGCCTCCGGCGGCTCTTTGCTCGAACGTATCTTCAAGGATAAAGAGGACAACCTTATAGTCGATGTGATCGAACTGCCGCCTTCAGGGAGCCAGCTTTCAAAGGAGAAAAAGCCCCCTACACATTATGCCGACAGGACCCAGAGCGTCGTTAAGGAGACCTATCCCGAGCAGGTTGCAGGGGCAAAAAAGCCCTCCGTTATTTTTGTGCCTGGCAAGGGTGGCGGCGCGTCCAGAGACGGCCTAACGCCTCAGGAGACTAAAGGCGGTCCTTCTGCAGAGGCCCGAAAACAGCCTATCCCGTCTATCGAAGAAAAAGCACTTGAGAAGGCGGACCTCCTAGAACCTGTGAAGACCGGTGTAGATGAGGGGCATACCTCAAAGACCGCCGCCCCCCAGCCACCAGCAGGCCCGAAGACGCAACCACGAGACCTTTCGAAAGAAGGCGGGGCCGGTAAGCCCAACCTGTTCCTGAGCGAGGAGCGGCTCACCGAGCTGACAAAGAGGTATGAGGCAGAGGCCCCCAAGGGGGAGCAGGGCAAGACGCTTCAGCTGAACACCTCAGAGCTTCGCTATCAGCGGTATCTTATAGGCATGAAGGACAGGATACAGCTTTTCTGGGAATATCCTGACGTGGCCGCCAGAAACGGGTGGCACGGCAGGCTCAGGATAGACTTTGTGATAAACAAGGACGGCACTGTGAGCGATATCAGGCTTGTCAAGTCTTCCAACTATCCTGTGCTTGACGACGCGGCAATAACGGCACTTAAGCTTGCCTCTCCGTTCCAGCCTTTCCCCGAGAACTTCGCGATAGAGTCGATCCTTATCAGGGGTAGCTTCGAGTACAGCTTCTATGGGAACGAAGGAGGGTAGACGGCGCGTGGAAGTGATCGGTTCGGAGTCATCGTATCTTTGCCTTAAAACAAAACACGGGTCATGATGTGGCGAGCCTGACTGAGAGACGGCTTGCGAGCGAATCGAGCCATACCCAGAAGCGCACGGCAGTGCGCAAAAGAAAACCGGGTAACACGTAATCGCAGGCGGTGTAGGCTTTATGGAGCAGGTTGCAAACCTGCTCCCGCAAAAGGGGCGGCCTTAAAATCCACTGGTTCTAATATACAAGGGTGGGCTGAGCCCACCCTACCACTAACCCCACCCGGCCTCCACTTATGGGAAGGGGAGGAGCTAAGACAAAGCTCCAGCCTTTGAATTTGGCCTTTGCCGCTAACAAACACGGGTCATGGCGGAAAGAGCCTAAAGGATGGCCGACGAGCAGGTGTCGGAATTTACTGCGAGTCGGCCTGACAGCGAAAGGAGCCATACCCTAAAGACGCACGGAAAGTGCAAAGCAAGAGTCAGACCGATGTTTTTTGCAAAGGGGCGTTGTCTTGTCCTGCCGTTAAAAATAAACCCAAAAGCGCACGACACACAAATGAAAAACCACTTAACCACTAACCCCTCCCAGCCTCCCCTTATGGTAAGGGGAGGAGCCAAGACAAAGCTCCAGCCTTTGAATCTGCCTTTGCCTTAAAACAACACGGGTCATGGCGGAAGGAGCCTGAAGGATGGCCGACGAGCAGGCTATTGTATCTTCTGCGAGACGGCCGGACAGCGAAAGGAGCCATACCCTAAAGACGCACGGAAAGTGCAAAGCAAGAGTCAGACCGATGTTTTTTGCAAAGGGACGTAGTTGCGCTTTTCACCTGAAGTGTTACCCATGTCCGTAGGTTAAAGTGCTACCTATGTTTATGTTGCACAAAAGACAAGACTCTAAGCCTTTGAATCTGCCTTTGCCTTAAAACAACCCGGGTCATGGCGGAAGGAGCCTAAAGGCCGGCCGACGAGCAGGCTATTGTATCTTCTGCGAGACGGCCTGACAGCGAAAGGAGCCATACCCTAAAGACGCACGGAAAGTGCAAAGCAGGAGTCAGACCGATGTTTTTTTGCAAAGGGACGTAGTTGCGCTTTTCACCTGAAGTGTTACCCATGTTTAGGTTGCACAGTGGTCGATTTGAAATTGCTTCCCCTTTGCCTTGAAACAAGATCCGGGTCTTGGCGGGGCAGTCCCATCAAACAACTCCATCCCGGTTTCTTTGCCTGCAAAGAGCATTTCAATGCCTCTCGCCAGCCCCCCTTTGCGCAAGGAGCTCTTTAGCGCCCAGTCTGAGGGCAGGGTGCACGTTCCTATCTTCCGATAAGACTTTAAGGTCCTGCGTCATCAGAAATTCAAGGAGGGCTACAGAGACCTTCGGCGAGGCGTACGGGTTCATGGCAACGGCCTTTATGACATCGTATCTCTTCGACCAGACCCTGTGGCTGACGATGAGCTTCAATATCGCGGGCGAGCCCGGCCTCTTTGAGGCGATCTTCAAGACCTCTTTCTCGGTTATGCGTGGGTTGTTAAGCAGGTTTGCGACTACTACCGGGTCGGGGTCGGATAAAAGCCTGTCTATCGTGTCCTTGATGCGGCTCCTGGCAAGAGACCTTCTCCTGCCAAGGGAGATAAACTCCATTGCGGCCTCTTCTTCCTTGTCATACCCGGAAAGACCGGCCTTGACAGGCAGGAGATCAGAAAAGAGCCTTGATACCTTCCCGAAGCCCAGCCTTATTGCGGCTTCCGATATCTGTCTGTATGCACCCTTGCCGATAGCCTCTTTGAGGCCGTCATGGTCTATGAGCGTAGCGCGTGCGATGCGGCTTTTCCGGTTCGCCCCGGCCCTGTAGATCTCATCTAAGCATCGTGCCGCGTCTTCAGGGTCTATGGCGCCGAGCCTCCTGCCAAGGAGATCAAGCCTCATCTTTTCTTCAGGCAGGGCAACCAGGCCGTTTAAAAGCTCTTCTACAAAGGCGTCCAGATCTTCCATTGGGTCGTCCTCAGCATCCCTACGGCACTATATCGACCCCTGCCTCGCTGACCCCTGAGGAAATATCCGTAAATATCACCATCACAGGGACCGTCCCCTTTGGAGGTATCGACCCGCCTGAAGGGTCTTTAAACTGCCTCGCAAGCTCTTCCTTTGGAAGGATTTTCAGGTCATCAGGCGTCACAACCCTGCCCGGGGCGACCGAGAGGCTCATTATCTTCTCGCCGTCTTTTCCATAGACTATCCCGGTCACCCTCTTTACCGATTGAGGCTCATCAGATATATTCTTGAGCCTGGCCTCTATGACGAAGAACTTGCCGAAGACCTGGTTATCGACATAAGAGCCCTTCACATCCTCTATCTCAACTGACTTTGGCGCCTCGGCCGGGGCCAGCCTTCTGGCGATAGTCTCGATTATCCCTGAAAAATAGATGATCCCGCCGCCTATGAGAAAAACTATGAGAGCTATGAGAGCCGGGGGGATGCGCATCCCCGCCTTCTTAAAGGATTTGGATGGAGGACTGCCTGCCGGGCTATCTGCCTCAAAATCCTCTTCAGGCTCAAACCCGAGGACATCCTCATCATCTTCCGCTTCTTCTACGGTAACGTCTTTCTCTTTTATATCCTTCTTAAGAGATTCTGAGAGGAGCCTTGAAAACGTATCTTTAGGTGCGACAAGGGGTTCCTTGGGCTCTTTGGCTGAAGGGACTTCGTCCTTCATGAGGCCCTGCCTCGTATACTCTCTCGAAGGGCTGGCGTCTGAGGGTTGCCTGATCGGCTCCGGTCTCTCTTCTTCAGCTGTCTCTGAACTGCCGAGGCCATACGTGTCTTCTCCAAGCGGCCCGGTGTCTTTAACGGAGTCAACCTTAGGCTCAGGTTCGCCGAAGTCAAAGTCTTTAAACGGAGATTCATCGGCAGATAGACCTTTGCCAGGCTCAGCGCCGGAATCAAAACCTGAGATAGCATCGGTCTCGGATGAGTCCTTGTCAGTATCGACCCTGCCTTCCTGTTTGGGAACCTCCCCCCATCCGGCATCTTCCGATTCAGGACTCGAGAGCGTCTCAGAAGTACGTCTAGGGTCGACTTCACCCGGGTCAGGCGCGGCTATGCCTCCATCAACGGAGAAGCTGAAATCAAGGTTATCGAATGAGACAGGGGGCTTCTTTTGAGGAAGATCAGAAGAAGCCTCTTCCTGCGTCCCCGTACCTGAACTCTCAGCAGAAGGGGTCAAGTCAAGGCTGAGATTAGGCCCTTCAGGGGACTTGGGTATATCCCTGTCCTTGCCGGGCCTTTCAGCCGGTCCAACTGACAATATCTCCTCGACCGGGGTCTCTTCAGGCGGGGTAACGAGAAAGATGTTCTGGCACTTGGTGCACTTGACCCTTACCCCTGCCCCTGTGACCCTTGAATCGTCGAGGCGAAACTTCGTAGAACACCTGTCGCACTGTATTATCATATTTTATCTTTTTTTCTCGTGCGTTTAATGGCTTATATATCCCATTTTTAGCATAGCCGCCCCCTTAATTCAAGGGTTTAAACGGCGCCTTGAGCCTGTGCCGTAAAAACCGCCTTTTCACCCATGCAAGTACCTGTCATCTACCATCCGCTCAACCCTGAAAAGGCCGGTTTTGTCCTTGACACCCGCCTGCCTCGCCTATATCCTTAAAAAACGAACGTCTCTTTAAAACCTGATACCGGCCGGCCCTGCGCCATCTCGCAGAAGACTTCCTCCAAAAAGCAATAAAAGTGCCTGAAAAGGCCTGACCAGAGAAGAAAAACAGAGGCAGACACAGAAAAAATGCAGACTCAACTCCGTCAACTCATCCCTGAAAATGAGATACACTCGATAGTCAGGAGACTTTCTGCCGAGATACGCGCTGAGAATCCCTCGTCCGAGGCGGTCCTGATCGGGGTGATGAAAGGGGCATTTGTCTTCATGGCCGACCTTGCCAGAGAATTAGGTCCGGCCTTCGAGGTCGACTTCATGCAGGCGGCGTCATACGGGCACAGGGATACGCCCTCCGAGGAGGTTCGGATAATATCTGACATATCGGTTGATATAAGAGGCAGGGACGTGATCGTCGTCGAAGGGATAATCGACCGCGGCAATACCGCAAAGGCAGTTATAAATCACCTTGAGAAAAAAGGGCCGTCATCGATAAGGCTCTGTACGCTTATCCTCAGAAAGGGGCACAGCCACAATCTAACCGTAGATTATATCGGCAGGCAGATAGACGACGGCTTCATCGTAGGCTACGGCATGGATTACAGGGAAAAGTACCGCGGGCTAAAGGGACTCTTTACCATAGACAAGACCTGATGCCGCATGGAGGCCTAGTTATGGCTGAACGGCTCATCGAAGAGCTGCTTGACCCGGGCGCATACCCTGAGCGCCCAACTGAAGTAACGCTGTGCCAGACGCATATCTCATACCTCTTTCTGACCGCTAAATACGTCTACAAGATAAAAAAACCTGTCGACTTTGGATTCCTCGATTTTACCACACTTGATAAGAGGCTCCTTTACTGTACGGAAGAGGTCCGGCTGAACAGGAGACTCGCCCCAGACATATATCTCGGAGTTGTCCCTGTCGCGCTTAAAAACAGCAAGGCAACGATGGAGGCCCAAGGGTCGCCTATTGAGTGGGCTGTAAAGATGCGCCGTCTGGATGAAGCATCAATACTCAGCAATATCTTGTCAAGCGGCACTATCCCCGAAGAGGCGATCGTCCGCATAGGACACGCCATAGCAGAGTTTCACAAGACCGCCTTTTCCAACCCGCGGATATCCGGGTTCGGTTCGCCCGAGGTCATAAGCCGCAATACAACAGAGAACTTCTCCCAGACAGAGCGGTACGTCGGGAGGGCTGTATCAAAAGAAGCCTTCGATATCATGCGTTCTTATACTGAAAGGTTCATATCATCGAACTCACGGATCTTCCTTGAGAGGGCTTCTTCAGGGTATGTAAGGGACTGCCACGGCGACCTCCACTGCGACCACATCTCTATCGGCGACGGGATCGAGATATTCGACTGCATAGAGTTCAACGAGAGGTTCAGGTACTCGGATGTAGTGGCTGACATAGCCTTTTTATCGATGGACCTTGATTTCAGGAACAGGCCTGACCTTGCCAAGGTCCTTGACGACGCCTATTTCGCATCAACCAATGATACTGACGGCAGAAGGCTTATGGATTTTTACAAGTGCTACAGGGCGCTCATCCGCGCGAAGGTAGACTGCCTCAAATCAGAAGAGACAGAGGTCCCTGCCCAGGAGCGCCTTAACGCATTTTTATCGGCCAGGGTCCACTTCCGGCTCGCAAGAGAGTACTCTGAAGGGGGCTTAAAGCCTCTGCTGATCATCTCCTCAGGCCTGTCAGGTACAGGCAAGACTACGCTTTCGAGGGCGATAGCCTCGGCAACCGGCGCGGTAGTCATATCATCCGACATGGTCAGAAAAGAGCTTGCAGGGATTTCGCCTCAGACGCATTGCGTTAATGGGTATGGAGAGGGGATATACTCTCCTGAACTTAGCGCGAGGACATACGCTGAGATCATATCAAGGGCAAAGACACTCCTTGAAAAAAAACGGACAGTCATACTTGACGCGACTTTTTTAAGAAACAGTTCCATTGCCGCAGCTTTGACAGCGGCAAAAGAGGTAGGGGCTGATACACGCATCATACGGTGCGTCTGCCCTGAAGAGATCATCAGGGAGAACATATTAAAAAGAGAGTCTCAGGTCCAGCAGGGCGGAGCCTCTGACGCAGGGTGGGAGGTCTATCTGAGACAGAAGGGTTCGCTTGAGAATATAGCGGAAGACCACCTTGTCGTAGATACGTCTATTGGTATCGAAGGGTCGCTTCGTTATATATTCGAGAAAATTTTCGATTGAGGGTTGTTTGCCGTTATGTTTTAATCTCACGATGAATAAATCGATAGTTCTTGTAAGCGGCGGCATGGACAGCGCTGTGACAGCGGCGATAGCCGCCTCGCTCGGGCCGGTCGCGTTTTTGCACGTAAACTACGGTCAACTCACAGAGGCACGGGAGCTTAAGGCCTTCACAGAGATAGCCGACCACTTTCGCGTTAAAGAACGCCTCATCGCCGACATCAGATACCTCAAAGAGATCGGCGGGTCTGCCCTTACAGACTCTAATATAGAGGTCCCTGTCGGTGACCTCTCGAAAAAAGAAATACCCGCGACATACGTCCCTTTCAGAAATGGACACCTCCTTGCGATAGCTGTCTCATGGGCCGAGGTGATAAAGGCAGATTCGATCTACATCGGCGCTGTCGAGGCTGACAGCTCAGGGTACCCTGACTGCAGAACGGAATTTTTCGCTTCGTTTGAAAGGGCCGTTGCGCTTGGTACAAAGGCAGGCGCCATCTCCATCAAGACGCCGCTTATAAAGATGAGCAAGGCCGAGATAGTCAGAAAGGGCGTTGAGCTTGGCGCGCCGCTAAGCCTGACATGGTCGTGCTATAAAGAAACAGATGCCGCCTGCGGCAGGTGCGACTCTTGCCTTCTGAGGCTAAGAGGGTTCGAAGGCGCCGGGGTCAAAGACCCGATACCTTACAGACAGGGAGAGTGAATAAAGAAGCGAAAGAGAACAGGTGGCGGCAAGACGCAGCATCTCTCCTCCCCTTTGTTCGATTATAAGGGGAGGACGGGTGGGGTTAGTTGCAGGCGAAGCGCGCATTTGGAACTGTATGGTAAGACTGGTGTCCATGTGAAAAATATCTCTCTGATTTTTGCTTTGCACTTCCGTGCGCTTTTTGGGTATGGCTCGCTTCGCTCTCGAGCCGACTCGCAGTAAATACAAAGGCCTGTTCGTAGGCTCTCGGTCAGGCTCGCTACGCCATAACCCGGGTTGTTTAGAGGCAAAGACAGATTCAAAGGAAGATAGCCTCGGTTTGGCTTTGAATTACTACAACCGGTGGGCAAAGCCCACCCTACTATACTGAGGAGGCTCAATATGACTTTCATCCAGTTTTTAAAGATCAAGAAAGGGATAGACCCTGAGGGCAAGGACCTCAACGAGCTCATGAACGAATACTACGACGAGTACACCTCGTTTCTCATGGGCATGAAAGAAGGCTGCGGCCCGAAGTAGCTGACAAGCCAGGCGGACTTTAGTCAGAGCTATTGACGCAAACGGGCCCGTTCAACACTGTAAATAACTGACACCTATGCTTCACAGGGATCTGCGATGAGCTATACAAGAAGGAGTTTCGCTGAAGATGAGGCTTTGCGGCTCGCCCCGTACGCGGCAAAGAGCGTGGAGACGAGAGGCAGAGTCCACCCTGAGCCTGAGCACCCTTTCAGGACACCCTTCCAGAGGGACCGCGACAGGATAATCCACTGCAACGCATTCAGGCGGCTTGAGTACAAGACACAGGTCTTTGTCTACCACGAAGGCGACCACTACAGGACGCGCCTCACCCACACGATCGAAGTCGCGCAGATCTCAAGGACGATAGCCCGCGCCCTCGGGCTTAACGAAGATATCTCAGAGGCCGTAGCCCTTGCACACGACCTCGGGCACCCTCCCTTCGGCCACTCAGGAGAAACCGTATTAAACGAGCTGATGGCTGAACACGGCGGGTTCGAGCACAACGGACACAGCCTCAGAATCGTCGATGAGCTTGAAAAGCGTTATCCGTCCTTTACCGGCCTCAACCTCACTTGGGAGGTCCGTGAAGGGATTGCCAAGCACAGCTCAGAGCATGACAGGCCCGGGCCGCACCTCGCCTTTGATAAAGACAGATCAGCGTGCCTTGAGGCCCAAATCGTCGACATAGCAGACGAGATAGCTTATAACAACCATGACATAGACGACGGGCTTTCATCCGAGATGATCACGGTTGACGCGCTAAAGACCGTTGAACTATGGCAGACGAATTTTGAAGATGCAAAAAGCAAGTGCCCTGACGCAGATCATAAGGTTTTAAAGTACCAGACGATCATCAGGATAATAAACGCGCAGGTAACCGACCTTGTAGATACGATCCTGAAGTCCATCGACGAGGCCGGGATAAAGGACGCTAAAGGCATACGCGAGAGGAAGAAGCCTATCGCCTCTTTCAGCCCTGAGATGGAAAAGAGGAACCGCCAGCTAAAGAGGTTCCTCCACGAGAACCTCTATAAGCACCACAGGGTTATAAGGATGGCTGATAAGGCCGAGCGGATAATAAAAGAGCTTTTCAAGGCGTACCTGAGGGCCCCGAAACTCCTTCCACCCCACGTAAGTTCTCTCATAGACAAACCAGGCAGGGAAAAACACCGCGTCATCTGCGATTACATCGCGGGCATGACCGACCGCTTCGCCCTTGACGAGTACAAAAAGCTGTTTGATCCGTATGAGAAGGTTTGAGGGGCATATTTTATATGATGAATCTTAGCAGTCATCTTTGCAGTTAAACCAAACCCGGGGCATGGCGTAGCGAGCCTGACCCAAAAGGCGCACGGAAGTGCACAAAAGAAAACTCAGATGAAATTTTATAAGGTAGTGGCTTTGGACTTACTCCAGCAGAATGCACTAGAATAAATTGTCCGCACGGAGTACCCTGCGGTACTAGTTTACTTGCTTTGTTCACCTTGCTCAGGAGCTTATGAATAAGATAGTAATTTCTGAAATTCACTCAGGTGTTTCAATTCCTTGGATTATGGGTAGTATAGAAAATCGAAGGGCATATCTCGGACACTGAGAGGATAGGCTTGTCTGCCAGGAATCGTCAGTTACGGTTTATTTATTTGATTTTAATTACATTTTGGAAATTTTAGACTTGAGGAGCAATTTGAATGAAGAAATTGGTCGAGAAAGTATTTGTTACGGAAGGTGAGCCTGAATTTACTTTTGTACAACCACCAAATTTTAATGAAATATTCCTGGATATTCGCCGAGCAGGTAAACCAGTGATAATTGAGGGGCAATCCGGTACTGGTAAAACTACTTGCGTTAAAAAAATTCTCGTCAAATTAGGAAGTAGTTTACAGGCTATCTATCTTACAGCAAGGTCCGCTACTGATGTCGGTAGAATTGAAGCAATCGTTCTAAGTAGGCCTGCCGGGATATTTGTTATAGATGATTTTCATCGCCTTTCGGAACAATTGCAGATCAAGCTTGCAGATCTTGCTAAAGTGGCAGCCGAGTCTGCTGATGGAAGCAATTTACCAAAGCTAATAATTATCGGTATAAATCAAATTGGCAGCGATTTGATTCAGTTAGTTCCAGATGTTGCGAAAAGAATCGGAATTCATCGCATTCACCCAGGAACAGAAGCAAGCATTCGAGACCTAATTGAGTTAGGCTGCAATGCTCTCAACATTAAAATTGTTACTCCAGAAATTGTATTTTCCGAAAGTAGAGGTGACTATTGGTTGACCCAGCAACTTTGTCAATCCATCTGTATCCTTAATAATGTCCTTGAAACTCAAGATGACGCCATAGAATTAAATTTTGAAATTCACGGATTACGAGACAAAGTTGTTGACCGACTCAAATCAGCTTATGGCCCTGCGGTTAAAGAATTTTGTCGTGGAAGAAGATTTAGGCCGAGCAATGATCCGTATTATAAATTGCTTAAGACAGTAAGCCAGCAGGAGAGTTCAATTGTAGATTTGAATATGTTAGCGAATTCCACCCCAGAAGTTAGAGGCAGTATTAATAATATTAAAGACCATCGACTCCCCGTTCTCCTTGAATCAAAGCCCACATGTGCGCGGCATTTTTACTATAACGCTGAAACTAAAAGCTTTGCCATAGAAGACCCAGCGCTATTCTACTTCCTGAAGCACCTTGACTGGGATTATTTACGTGTGGCTTGTGGTTTTAAGGAAACAGATAAAGATTACGAATATGACTTTGCAATTTCTTTTGCAGGAGAAAATAGGGATCTCGCTAGATTTATAGCTGAGCAGCTGGAAATTTTAGATGCTCATGTTTTTTATGATGAACATTTCGAGGCAAATTTTTTAGGCAAAACATGGTCGGAACAATTTAAAAAAATATTTTCGACTGATAGCCGTTTAGTGATATGTGTTTTAGATAAGAACCATAAAGAAAAAATATGGCCAACTTTTGAACGAGAGTGCTTTCAACCCAGAGTTGCCGCTGAAGACGTTATTCCGATTTTTCTTGATGATACTACTTTCGTTGGCATATCAAGCGATTTAGTAGGAATAAAATTCAAGTGGAATCACTCCGATCCCGAATGGAAGGACAAGGTTATAGATTGTGTCGTACTAAAAATCATAGATAGGTTGGGGCAGTAATTTCAATCAACTATGCGTTCTATTGATATTGTATAGCCTCCTTTTTTAGCCATGTAGGGTGCGCTAAGCGCACCATTTGCGTAGGTGTATATGACTACAAGTAGACCATACCCATTGCATCATGTCATGCAGATTTTCATCCACCTGAAGCCAGGTCTATCAGGCAAAATCAACCGGAATAATTTCCATTTGAATGATCCGTCGAATTGTAGTAATCTATATAGATGATCCGGCCCTTGCAGGGCCGGTTTTCAATCACAGAAGGAGGTAGTGCAATGGGTAACGAGTGCGGAAGTTGCGGGTCTGATGGCGGCGGCCCTTTTTCAGAAGGTCTTGAGCTGGTAGAGTTCGTGTACAACGCCCACGGCGGCGGGGTGCGTAACGCCCCGATCCCGGACGGCGGTCTTTCAGCAAAGTGTCACGGTTGCGGCGAGCAGTTCGTGCTGAAGACCTTTGTCGGCAAGTGCCCGAAGTGCGGCGGAGTTCACGCGGTCTCACCGCCAAGGTGCGACGACGCTGACAACATCCAGTTCGCAGGCGCAGGATACAAGCTCCCGGAAGACAGATAAGTTTCCATCAGATGGCAGATGTTCAAAGCCCCCCTCACTTGCGTGAGGGGGGCTTTTTTTGCTCGGCCCAATCCGTCCGTTCGGCAGGATTCGACAATTTATCCGGGTGCGCTTGCTCAATCGTACCCTTTCCTGCGTAAGGCCCTGCCATAAACTCTCGTCTCTTTATTTACAGATCGGCATATCAGCAGGTTTTACATATATCGATTTGAACTCAGAGACTGTCACAAGGCCCGGCTTCGCGCCTTTCGGCTTTTTTACGTATCTGGCCTCGGCGTAGATGACCTCGACCTTTCCTGCCTCGCGGCCCTTTGAGTGGAAGGCCGCAAGAGAGGCCGCCTCTTCTATCGTCTTTTTCGTCAGCTCTCCGGCTCTGCCTGCTACCTTTATAAGGATATGCGAGCCGGCAATCCCCTTTATATGAAACCAGATGTCTTCTTTAGCGGCGTACTTGCGGACGATGAGGTCGTTTCCAGTGCCGCTTTTGCCGCAAAGCACCTCGAAACCCTCTGATGAGACGTAGCGCCTGACTGGCTCTGCCTTCTCAACGACCGCCGCCTCTTTTACCCTGCCTGCTTCAAGAGATGTTTTTTTCATGTACCTGCCTTCGATAAGCTCTCCCTTGAGATCTTCCAGCTCCTGCCATGTAGTCACGCACTCAAGTCCGTAGGCAAGGCCTGAGATATACTCCATCTCCTCTTCGGTCTCTGGTATCCTCTGGCTCAAGACCTCGATAGCCTTCTTGCCCTTCCTTGCCCTTTTAAAATACCTCTCGCAATTCTCCTTGGGAGACAGCGTCTTGTCTATCTCTACTTTTACCACCTGAGGCGGGATGACCGTATAGTCTATAGCCTCAACCTCAGAGGCCCCTCTCTTTATAAGATGATAGTTCGCCGTAAGAAGTTCGCCTGTCAATCTGTCTGTAAGCCCTTTTTCTGCCTTTGCAAGGTCGCCCTTGAGGTTATCAAGCTTCCTCGCCGCCTTTTTTGTGGCGTCCTGGATAACCCTTTTTATGCGGTTTTTCTCAAGGGTAAACTGCTCAAGCCTTACAAGATCGGAGAAATGATTATCGACCGCCTCGTTCCATCCCGGGTGATCCCCTTTTGTTATCCGCACCCCGTCTTCATGGACAGGGGCTGATGGAAGCGGGGCAAGTTTAATACCCGGCACGACTGCACGGACTGATGTCTCAGCAGGAAAATACCTGAGGCTATCGAGTACGACCCCGTCTTTGTCTTTATTAAGGAGGATGATGTTACTCGATTTTCCCGTAAGCTCGGCTACAAGGGTAAAAGACTCGGCAGTCTCGTCAAAGCCCTTTTTAAGGTCGATAGAGCATATCCGCTCATTATCTATCTGCCGGATGGATACTATCCGCGCGTCTGTCAGTCTGCTGCGAAGATAAGCGCAGAACCTCAGCGGGGCCGGAGGGTTTATAAACGCTTCTTCGGTCAGATGTATCCTCGGAAAAGCCGGATGGCATGATATAAGGAGCCTTTCCTCCCTGCCGCGCAGGAATATCCTTAATATGATATTCCTCTCGTCAGGCTGATGCACCCTTGAGATAACACCGCCGATGATACGGGACTGCAATTCTTCGATTATATTTTTAATCAGCTCAGGTGCCATAGGTGAAAGATTATAACACGGATCTTTTTCTCCATCCATCCGGCGTTTTCTCCCTTTCAAGCCGAGGAAAACTCCCTTGACATGCCAGTATCGATTGTTATATTATTTAAGGACACTTACAGATAAAAGTCGCCTGGTATACGGTCTCTCTTATTTGGCGTCCCTGATAACGTTAGTAGGAAAACGCCTTAAATAGAACCTGCCGAGCGGCTTAACCTTGTCTCTGCGGCCTTTGTATATTGTATATTGTATCAAGACAGTCCCTAACCGGAGGTAACGATATGGCAGGCGAAAAACACGGTAAAAAGACCGGCGAGGAACAAAGCGCCATAGACAACAAACTTAAGGCGTCCCTTTCGAGGCGCAGTTTCTTCAAGAAGGTGCTCATCGGCGTCGCGGCTGTCGGCGCGACAGGCGCTATCGCCAAAAAGACTGCGGACCATCTGCTGCCTGAGGCTAACAACCAGCAGGCGTATCTTGATGATGTGCTACCGGGAGACAAGATCGTGGCATCGTGGCAGTACGTGGAGATGAAGAAGTCGGAAAAAGAGGCCCTTGTAAAGACGCTCGTCGCTAACTACAGGGAAAAAGCCTGATCTTAAAGCATCCTCAGGGGGTTAACCGTGTCAGACGATAAGAAAAAACCTGAAGAGACAGCCGTACAGGGACCGAAGGAAGCGACCAGGAGAGGATTTCTCCGGGATGCAGGCACCCTGACGGCCGCCACGATCGCCGGCGCGGCGGCTCTTGTCACGCAGACTGACGAGGCCGAGGCAAAGGCTAGCTGGGCAGAGTGGTTCCAGAAGAACTACCGGCTCATGACGGACGAAGAGAAGAAGGAGTCTGTAGAACGTCTTGAGAAGAGGTATTCGGAAGAATACGGCAAAGCTACGACCGTAGACTCTTCTCCGGCAATGGAAGGGGTCCTCTTCGGATACGCCCTGAACATCCAGAAGTGCATCGGGTGCAGGAGATGCGTCCATGCGTGCGTGAAAGAGAACAACCAGTCGCGCAACAACCCGGAGATCCAGTGGATCAGGGTCGTAAAGATGGAGAAGGGCAACTTCACCACCGAGAATATGGACAAGGGGTATCCAAAGGACTACGGCATTCAGGTCGGCGGCAACGCCTACGAGAACGCCGGGGTCACGCTAGAGGGAGAACACTACTACACGCCTGAGGAAGTCCCTGAAAAAGGGTCGTTCTACTTCCCGATGCAGTGCATGCAGTGCGAAAAGCCGCCCTGCGTCAAGGTATGCCCGGTAAGGACGACCTACAGAGAGCCGGACGGCATCGTCGTCATCGACTACAACTGGTGCATCGGTTGCAGGATGTGCATCTCCGCCTGCCCTTACTGGGCAAGGCGCTTCAACTGGGGCGAGCCAAACCTGCCGCAGGAAGATATGAACCCTGTCACCCATTATCTCGGCAACAGGCCGAGGATGAAGGGTGTCGCTGAAAAATGCACCTTCTGCCTTCAGAGGACGAGAAAGGGCAGGTACACGGCGTGCGTTGAGGTCTGTCCGGTCGGCGCCAGGAAGTTCGGCAACCTTCTCGACCCTGAGAGCGAGGTAAGGAAGATCCTTGAGAAGAAAAGGGTCTTCAGGCTAAAGGCCGACCTTAACACATACCCTAAATTCTTCTACTTCATAGACTAAGGGGCGGAGTCAATGAGACATAAAATACAATTTGCGATAGATTTCGTGACTTACGCCGTAAGAGGCGGCCCTAAGTTCTACCTCTGGATGCTCGGCCTCGGGTTTTTCATACTGCTCATGTCATACGGAGCCTTTAGGCAGTTCACCGAAGGGATGATCGTCACCAACTACAACGACCAGGTGAGCTGGGGCCTGTACGAGGCGCAGTTCGTCTTCCTGGTCGGCGTCGCGGCCGCGGCCGTAACTGTCGTTTTTCCGTCGTACGTCTATCACCACAAGAAACTTAAAGAGATAGTCGTCCTCGGAGAGATGCTCGCGATAGCCGCTGTCTTCATGGTCATCATCTTCATCATGTTCCACATGGGGCGCCCTGACAGGCTCTGGCACCTTCTGCCGGTCATCGGCATATTCAACTGGCCAAACTCGATGCTCACCTGGGACGTGCTGGTCTTAAACGGCTACCTCGGTCTGAACGCAGTATGCGGCTTCTACTATCTCTACAAGAGGTACTCCGGCCAGGAGGTCAATAAATCCTTCTACATGCCGCTTGTCTATATCTCCATAGTATGGGCGCTTTCGATACACACGGTCACGGCCTTCCTCATCAACACGATGCCGTCGAGGCCGATGTGGTTCCACTCGATGATGCCGATAAAGTTCATCTCGACCGCATTTGCGGCCGGCCCTTCGATGATCATCATCGCCTTTCTGGTCATACGCAAGAACACGAAGCTCAAGATCGCGGATGAGGCTATAGAGCTACTCGCCCAGATAGTGACCTGGTGCCTGGGCATAGCGATCTTCCTGACGATCGCCGAGGTGGTAACAGAACTTTATCCGTCGACCGAGCATTCGTTCTCGCTCAAGTACCTGATGTTCGGCATGCACGGCCTCACCGGGCTCGTCGCATGGTACTGGTCTTCGATAGTCCTGATGATCAGCGCGTTCATACTGCTCCTTACGCCGCGCTTCAGGAAGGACCACAGGTTCTTCCTGCCGCTTGCCTGCGCAATGACGTTTGCCGGGATATGGATCGATAAGGGCATGGGGCTTGTAGTGCCGGCCTTCATCCCGACGCCTATCGGCGAGCTCTCCGAGTACACGCCGTCGTGGATCGAGATCATAAACTCACTGGGCGGATGGGCCTCCGGGCTCTTCCTCTTCACCCTCCTTGTGAAGGGCGCTGTCGGCGTACTCCTCGGCGACCTGAAGAACGGGGGAGAGTGGGAGCCGATCGTCATCTCCGAAGAGTCAAAGGAGGAGAGCTACCGTGGGTAACTTAAGAAAGATATTCGGCATGGCCGTATTTACGGCCATGCTTGCCGGAGGGCTTTATGCGGGCGCGTCGGCGCAGGACGCTCCAAGCGAGCCTGCGGAGCCTACAGATTGCTTTGAAAGCAGAGACGGTTACAGCTCCGTAACGAGAGAAGAGGTCGACGGGAAGACCAATGTCAAGTGCTCGAAAGAGACGGGCGGGGTACTCTGGTGGGGAGACCCGTACTACGGCACTGAGGCAATGGGAGAAATGCCTGTTCCGGCTGATTATTCGCGCGAAGAGGCTGTTGTGAAGCCCCGGACCACACAGCTACGCTACTATATGCCGTGTACCCAGTGCCACAACGGCTCCATGGTCCCTTACCCGAAGAACAAGAAGCCGCGCGAGCTGGCGATGCACCAGGACATAGTGCCTGATTCAATGGACCTCCAGCACGGCAGAGGGGCGATCTGGTGCCTTGATTGCCACAACCCGCGCAACCGCAACACGTTCATCGACCACAACGGCGGGGAGATAAGCCTCAACCAGCCACAGAAGCTGTGCGGCAAGTGCCACGGCGAGGTCTACAGCGACTGGAGGGACGGCATACACGGCAAGCGCATAGGCCAGTGGACAAAGGGCGGCAAGAAGAGATGGTGGGTATGCACCGAGTGCCACAACCCCCACATGGTCCAGACAAAGAGGTTCCAGCCGATAAAGCCTGAGAAAGCCCCGGCGCTTCCAAAGGGCATGAAAAACGCCAACCATGAGAGACACGGCGAACACAAGAGCGAAGGCAGCGCAGAAAAGACCGGTCACTGATAGTTAATGGCAGGATACGTTGAGGCCGGGCGTCGAAAGACGCCCGGCCTTTTTTATTTCAGATAACAGAAAAACCGCAAAAACAGAACCGCCCGCCAGTGAGAGAATCAAGGAGCAGGTTGCAAACCTGCTCCCGCAAGAGAACCCGCTTAACTACTAACCCCTCCCAGCCTCCCCTTATAGTAAGGGGAGGAGCGAAGACAAAGCTCCAGCTTTTAAATTTGGCTTTTGCCTTGATACAAAACCCGGCTGGCGAAGTTGCTTTGTTTTTGCCTTTAAACAAAACCGGGTATGGCGGGATGAGCATAAAGGAGGGCCGCTTGGCAGGTCTTTGTATCTACTGCGAAACGGCCCGACAGCGAAGGGAGCCATACCCAAAAAGATGCACTGAAGTGCAAAGCTAAAGTCAGAGAGATGTTTTTTACAAGGGTTGTTCGAGCTACACCCAAAAGCACACGGCAAGAAAAAACCGCTTAACTGCTAACCCCTCCCGGCCTCCCCTTATAGTAAGGGGAGGAGCGAAGATAAAAACGCACGGCAGTGCGGCAAATGAAAATCAGCATAGACATAGCCGCATGAGTAGTTGTTTTGGAGTTGTATTTGCCTTTGCCTCTAAACAAAACCCGGGTCATGGCGTAGCGAGCCATACCCAAAAGACGCACTGAAGTGCAAAGCTAAAGTCAGAGAGATATTTTTTTCAAGGGCCGTTGTCTGGTCATGCAGATCATGCGGCGGGTGTGACCCGTCCTACCGCCAGGCCTTTGACGTTAGCCCTTGCCTTTAAACAAAACCGGGTATGGCGGGATGAGCATAAAGGAGGGCCGACGAGCAGGCTCTCTTCTTTTATCTGTTAGGAGGCCTGACAGCGAAAGGAGCCATACCCTAAAGGCGCACAGAAAGTGCAAAGCCAGAGTCAGACCGATGTTACTTGCAAAGGGGCGTTGTCTTGTTTTGCAGTTAAAAAATGAATCCAGAAGCGCACTGTAATGCGCAAAAGAAAAGACCGCTTACGGCTAACTCCTCCCAGCCTCCTCTTATAGTAAGGGGAGGAGCGAAAGCAAAAAGCGCGCTCCGGCCGCAAAAGACAGCAAGCCCTGCCTCAGCAGACCGCCTGTTCAAGGCATTCATCGTATGCCGGCTCATTGATGAATACGACCCTGTTCTTGCCGCTTTTCTTGGCTAAATATAGCCTCTCATCAGAGATCTTTATCAGTTCTTCGGTATCATTCACTATGTCATACGGACAGTAGGCGACGCCCATTGAGGCAGTGATCTTCTTTCCATTCATCCCGGTAAATCGGTGGTTTTCGACAGCGCGTCTCAGTTTCTCGGCAAGGATCTTCACGCCTTTGGCCCCGGTGTGGGTAATGTAGCCTATGAATTCTTCGCCCCCGTAGCGCGCCCAGAGATCGGTCGACCTCGTATGCGCCCTAAGTAGCGCGCTCAGCTCCGAGAGGACGATATCCCCCTGCTGGTGGCCGTAGGTGTCGTTGACCGTCTTGAAGTTGTCTATATCGACCATGATGACGGCCAACGGGGTCGAGTACCTCTTTGAAAGCTCGAAGTCCTTACCCATGCTGTCGAAAAAATGCCTCCTGTTGTAAAGCGAGGTAAGGTGGTCTGTGACGGAGAGCCGCTCCATCTCCTTGTGTGTAGTGGCATTGTCGAGGCTTAAGGATATCTGGGCGATGATGCTTGCAAGATGGTCTGTCTCTGCGCTGTTCGGCAGATCTATGCCTCCGAGCATTACGACGCCTATCGGATCTCCCTTTGACAGGAGCGGGAACCATGTGTCGGCCTTGCACCCGACAGGCGTTGTGCAGTTGCCTTTGACGGCATTTTCACCGTGCTTTATTAGCGCCTTTTTCTCATGCACGCATTTTAAGGCCGCCTCAGTGCCCCTTCCGATATTGCCGAGCCCTTCCACCTTGCCGAAACCTGCTATCTCTCTTATGACGCCGGTTGTCTCGTCGTAGAGATAGGCGACTGAGACCTCCGCCTTTGTAAGGCTTGAAAGCCTCTCTACGGCCGCCCTTACAAGCCCCTCAGGATTTTTGGCCATCAGCAGCACCTTTGAGATCTCGTTGATGTTTTCAAGTCTTTGTTCCCTGACTTTTATCGATTCGACCATTGCGTTAAAACCGCTTCCTATCGCCTCGAAGTCGTCTTTTGTCCTGAGGTCAAGCCTTGAGTCGAGGTCTCCGTCAGCCATGCCTTTCATCGCGTTTGCGACCGCATTTATCGGCCTGGTCGTATCTATGTAGACGAAGTAGGCGAATCCCATACCGAGGAGGGCCCCAATGCAGGCGAGTATCAGTATGCCGGTCTCTGTCTCGTTAATATGGCGCTTCACCTCTGCGTCCGGGATGCCTATGGTTATGGCGCCTATGACGCCTCCCTCGGAGTTCATTATTGGCTCTGAGGCGAAGTATGCCTCAACACCCCTTGAGACAGAGGCGCCTACGAACCTGTCGCCATTTTTTATGTTGGCGGCGACATCTTCCGGCACGGATGCCGCAGGGCCGAATACGTCCTTTGCCCCTCCCCATGAGGCGACAGCGACAGGGTCGTGCGTTCCCATGTCTACTATCGCTGATGAGACCTGGAAGGTATCGTAAATAGAGTTCGTCAGCCACGAGTTTCTGTTGAGAAGTATGCCTGTGACAAACGCGCCTGATGAGGCCTGCCCGGTCTTTGAGGCTACAGGCGTCACGACTATCTGTAAGAGCGCCATTGTGTCGTTAAGACGGGATGAGAGCCCGCTATCAAAACTGCTTACGGCATCGACCCCGACCTCTTCTGTCGAAGAAATGGATTCAGAGGTCTGTATCGCCTTTGCTACAAGGCCGTTTATCTCAAGGCGCCGGCCTGCCGGCATCTCTTTTGATGTGGAGGCTATGACGCGGCCATGCTTGTCTACAACCGCCCATATATCGACATAAGGTCTGGCTGCCTTGAACTCGGAGAGGATCTCTGAAAGAACTCCGGCGTCTTTAGCCTCGATTGCGGCCTTGATAGACCCCTGATTGGCCGCCTGGAGCATGCCGAGCTTCATCTGCTCCATCCTTGAGTAGTATATCTTCCAGACCCCTTTGAGCTTGAGGTTGAGGTCGTTTAAGGCCTCTTTTTCGATCCTCTCGGAGAGCTTTACCGTTGAGAAGTAATAAAAAGACCCTGACAGCAGGAATATCAGCGCGAAAAAAGCTAGAAGCGTCTTTGTGCCTATCGATAGCCTCGGCCTCCATGCGCCATAGACGACCCTGTGCCTGTTATCGAAGATCATTATGCAGCTCCTTTAAAGAGAAGGCTATTCAAGATGCCTGGCCATGACATATCAGGGCCACTTAAGTCCTTATCGGAGGTGTGGGTTGATTCTTGAATGATTTCGAGTGTTTTCAGGTGTTGTGGAAAAAAATCAAGGGGGTGTTTCGTTTTGAGGGCCGGATTTGGGACGTGATTAATCTTTTATTGCGTGAAGTGCCTTTTTTGCGATTATCTCGCCGTTGCGTACGCTGTCGCTGATGCCTATGCCGTGATATGCGCTCCCTGTTATGAAAAGGGAGGGATGCTTTGCTACCCCGGCCTCTATTGAGGCTATGCGTTCTTCGTGCCCGACCGTATACTGGGGCATCGAGGCGTTCCATTTGAAGACCCGTGCGACTACAGGCTCCGCTTCTATGCCCATGATCTCTTTGAGCTCCTGCCTGACCATGCGGACCATCTCCTTGTCATCGACTGATACCAGCTCTGAGTTCTTGGAGCCTCCGACAAAGCACCTGATAAGAACCGAACCAACAGGCGCGCGGTGATCGAACTTTCTGGATACCCATGAGGCTGCCATTATGCGCCTGCCCTCTGTCTTCGGCACGACGAACCCGAAACCGTCCATCGGGTGCTTTATATCGCTTTTTTTGTAACCGAGGGATATCGTAGCTGTAGAGACGTAGGGTATGGAGAGAAGCTCTTTTTCAAGCTCAGGGTCGAGCGACTGGAGCACAGAGGCCGCGACCCAGGCAGGGGCCGCGACTATTACAGCGTCAGCTTCTATAGATTCTCCGCCTTCGATTGAAACGGCGTAGCCTCTGCTCTTCTTTTCGACGGATTTAACCTTGACCCCTGTGCGTATCTTGTTGTCAGGGGACTTTGAAAGGGAGGTACAGAGCGTTTCAATGAGCTCGCTGAGGCCGTCTCGAAGGGTCATGAACATAGTCACCCTCTTTTTCGGCCCGGCGCCTTGGGCCGCGCCTGCCGCAGACTTTTTCATAAGGGCCATCTTTTTAAGCATGCCGCGTATAAGGGAGCCGTGTTCCTCTTCAAGCTGGACGAACTTGGGGAATGACGACCGGACGCTCATCGTCTCCGGGTCTCCTGCGTGGACGCCTGCGACAAGCGGTTCGGCTATCTTGTCAAGGACCTCTTTGCCGAGCCTTCTTCTTACGAATGAACCGAGCGTTTCGTCCTTGTTATCTTTTTTTCTGGGGATGAACAGCTCAGCGGCCATCCTGAGCTTTCCGGGCCAGGAGATGAGCGTGCTGTAGGCAAGGGGCATGATCTTGGTAGGCACCATAAGTATGACGCCCTCGGGCAGTATGTGGAGCTTGCCGCCGGACAGGACGTATGTCTTTTTGTACGCCTCGTTAGTGGCCAGAAGCTTATCTGATAGCCCGACGCGCTTACAAAGCTCCATGGCCCAGGGTTTTTCGGAAAGAAAGCAGTCAGGGCCGCCTTCTATAAGGAAGCCCTCTGTCCTTTCCGTTCTTATGTTGCCGCCGAGCCTATCGTTTTTCTCAAGTATGACGATCTCGAACGGCGGGGTGTCGCCCTGGTGCTCCCTGAGGCTGTACGCGGTGGCAAGTCCGGCTATGCCGCCGCCTATTATGACGACCCGTTTCATATCTATTGTTTTCTTTCGATGTGGCGTATGGCGAGATCAGCCAGCATCCCGGTAAATCCCGGGTCAGAGTTGAAGGAAGGGGTCCTCTTGAACAGAAGGCCGTTTTCTGATGCGACTGATCTGAAGAATATGTCTATGTCGTAGAGCGTCTCGACATGGTCGGCTACAAAGCCAATAGGCACAATAAGTACGCCCTTTTTCCCTCTCTTTTTCGCCTCTGCTATTATGTCTTCGGTATTCGGGCCGAGCCACTCGCGCGGCGACGCACCCCTCGACTGGAACGAGACCTTGTAGTCAAGGGCGCCTGTTTTTTTGAGGATCTCGACTACCGTTTGGTTGATCTGCAACTCATACGGGTCGCCTTCAAGCGCGACCATAGGCAGGCTGTGAGAGGAGAATATAACGAGGAAGTCCTTCTTTTCCGCCTCTGATAGCTCGGAGTTTATCCTCTTTGCCAGCAGGTCGACGAACCTTACGTTTAAATGCCACTGGCTCAGGAACTCTATTCTAGGCGAGCCTCCGAGGTCTCTTACGATCGACTTGACGTCTTCCTGGTAGCCGCCTGTAGCGATCTTTGTAAGAAACGGCGACATGACCAGCGCTACCGCCTCGGTAACGCCGTCATTCTTCATCTTCGAGATCGTCTCTTTTATGAACGGATGCCAGTAGCGCATGCCCACGTATGCCTTGTATGGGAGTCCCTGGCTTTGTGCGGCAGATTCTATGGCCTTCGCCTGCGCCGTAGTTATATCGAGGAGCGGCGACCTTCCGCCGATAAGCCTGTAGCGTTCCTTGGCCTTTTCTATCAGCTCGTCGGAGACAGGCCTCCCCTTGAGGACGTTAGTCACGAACGGTCCGATGTCATCTATTGAGTCCGCACCTCCGAAGGCGAGGAGGAGGAATGCCTTTTTGGAGTCCATGTCGTTTCCTTAGGTATTGAAGTAGTGTTACCGCTTGCTGAATTCGTGTACCGCGTCGATTACAGCCCTGACGTTATCAACCGGGGTGCCGAGCACAATGCCGTGGCCGAGGTTGAATATATGGCCGTTTCTTCCGCCTGCCATGTCAAGGGTCTCTTTTACGCGCTTCCTTATCTCGGAGACAGGGCCGAACAGGACGACCGGGTCAAGGTTCCCCTGTATTGCGTGGTCGTAGCCGAGCGTCTTCCACGCATCGTCGAGCCTCACCTTCCAGTCGACCCCGATGACGTCTCCGCCGGCTTTTTTGATCAGATGGAGGTACGTCCCCGTATTCGTGCTGAAGTTTATGAAGGGTACGTCCGATATCTTCTTTATGGCATCTATGACCCTTGAGGTGTACGGATGAGCGAAGTTCATGTAGTCGTCAGGCCCGAGGCACCCGACCCAGCTGTCAAAGAGCTGTACTGCCTGCGCGCCGGCCTCGATCTGCGCCTTCAGGTAGACGATGACCACGTCCGTGATCTTGTCCATGAGTATCTTCCAGCCCTCAGGGTCGGAGTACATAAGCTTCTTGGTGTTGACGTAGTTCCTCGACCCCTCGCCCTCTATGATGTAGCTTGCGAGCGTGAACGGGGCGCCGGAAAAGCCTATCAGCGGGACCTTTCCGTTAAGTTCCTTCTTGACGAGCTTTATCGCCTCAAGGAGGTACGGTACGTGCTCCTGCGGGTCTATCACCCTTACCGCGTCTATGTCCTTTCTGGTCCTTACCGGGTTGGATATGACAGGGCCTTCGTTCTTGGCGAACTCGAGCTTTATCCCCATGCCGTCAAGCGGAAGGAGTATGTCGGCGAATATGATGGCCGCGTCAAGGTCGAACGCCTTTATCGGCTGGAGCGTCACTTCGCAGGCAAGCTCAGGGTTCCTGCACATCTCCAGAAAGGAGTACTTCTCCCTGATAGCCATGTATTCCTTCATGTAGCGGCCTGCCTGGCGCATAAGCCAGACCGGTGTGTGTTCAACGGATTCTCTGCGGCAAGCCTTCAAAAAATTGTCATTCGCCATGAAAGACCTCTCCTCTCGACTCTATATTTTCTGCCCGGCCGTATAGGCTCAGAGCGCCGGATCCTGACTCTGGCGGTTATTATATTTCTAACGGCGGTGATTTTCAAGGTAATTCGCCTCAGGGCAGATCATCTTATCTGTTATGGCATCATTTACTTGAACGGGTTTTTACGCTATACTTACACCGTCTCCGAGATGGAAAAAGCCTTGAAGCGGCCTCAAGTCAGGCTTTTAAGCGCGTTTTAGGCGGGCTGAAGGTTCTCAGTTGTTTTTAAAATCGTTTTTTGAAGGGTGGCTACGGTTCGCGTATGGCAGATGAGATAAAAAAAACAGGGCTATTCGAATCCGATTTCAAACTGAAGTTCGGGATAAAGTTCTGTCTCCTTGCGATAGCCGGGGTCCTGTCGTTTACCCTGACTCTCCACCTGATCCTTGATAAGTCGTTGGAAGGCTCGTACGCAAACGCCATCTACACGATGTCTGATCTCAAGATACGGATATTCCCCCTCATATTCGCGTCGTTTTATTCGATATTCATACTCGGCCTTATAACCGTCGCGCTGATCGTCATCGCTCTCTTGTATTCGCACAAGATAGCCGGCCCGATATTCAGGCTAGAGAAGAACCTCGAGGCGATCGGATGGGGAGACCTTACGGTCAATACGAAGTTTCGCGGCAACGACCAGTTGATGTCGCTTGCCGAAGATGTCAATACGATGGTGCGCTCTCTTAACCACACCGTCAGGGGCGGCACAGATGCGTTCGAGGCGATAAACCGCGCACATCAGAGGCTCTCGTCTGTATTGGAGCGTGAAAATCCGTCTGAAGAAGACCTCAGGAAGGAGCTTGATGTCCTTAAAGGGGCGATAGCCGAACTGAAGAGGTTGACCGAAGGCGTAAGGATAAAAGATTGATCGTGAAAAAGGGCAGGATCCTGATCATTATACTCTTTGCAGGTGTCCTTGCGGGGGCCGGGTATGTCTATTCCCAGTTGACGAGCTACCATAACTTCAAAGGGCGGTGTCTCGAGTGCCACCTGCTCGTGCCTGGGCCCGGCGAGGTCCCGCGCACGTTCATGAAAGACATAACAAGGATGTGTGTCGATTGCCATAAGGCCGAGCAGGAGCTATCCCATCCGGTAGACCTGACGCCATCCATGCAGGTGCCTGAGGCGTTGCCTCTCGACTGGAAGGGCCAGATAACATGCGTTACCTGCCACGGGGCGCACAACCCAGGGTTCGGTCCTTCAAGGCTGAGGGTCAGGGCGTCAGGCCAGCCTTTCTGCTCCATCTGTCATAACGACCTTGAGGGAGGTCTTCATCAGTCGGCCCTTGGCACGGCGCATATCGGAAGGACCCAGTCAAGCAACTTCGTGCCGTGGGAATCGGGTAGCGTCCTTGATGATCTTTCTATCAGGTGCATGGCGTGCCATGACGCTACGTTCGGCGGCGACACGCTTGTAGAAAACCCTGATCTTCGCGGCACCATATTCCACAATGCCAACGAGATAGGCCTCAGCCATCCGATAGGGGTATCCTACCTGGAGGCCAGGCGCAAATACCAGGGCGCGTACCGTACGCTTGACAAGGTTCCGGCGCAGGTAAAGCTCTTCGGAGGCATGATAGGGTGCGGTACGTGCCACAACCCGTACTCAAAACAGCACTTTGAGCTTGTCATGAGCAACGAGGGGAGCGCGCTTTGTCTAGGGTGTCACATAAAATAGGCGATTATGCCATTTAATCACTGATTAACAGCTTTTTAACGAATACGTATTAGAATCAATCCGACTGTTGCAACGCAACCTTAAATATGCTAGCCTTGGTGCCTATGGGAAAGAATCCCAAGCCTTATAAGAGACGCAACTTCTTCATAAAAAAAGGCCTTCAGGCAAGGTTCATCATCGGCTTTTCACTGGCGGTCCTCGCGGGTTTTTCCATAAACCTCATAATCGCTTACTTTCTGATAGACAGGGAGATGGCAGAGGCGCTTTACAAGATCCATATAAAGTTCAGCACCACATCTCAGATAATCACCCCCATACTCTGGAAGCTCAGCGCGGTGACGATACCGCTTATCATCGTGATCTCGGCTGTCGCAGGGTACTTTCTGACCCGTCTTGTGGAGTTTCCGCTCCTGACGTTCAGAGGGGCGGTTGAAAAGACGGCCTCGGGCGATTTCTCGCACAGCCTCGCTCAAGACTCGCATACGGATATCCCTGAGTATTTTAACGGCATGAACTCGAACCTTGAGGGACACTTTAGAAAGATGCGGGAGGCCTCCCGCACGCTTGACGCCGAGGCAAAGAGGATGGACGAGATCCTTTCTTCCCGGGGAGGCTCGAAGGCTGAGCTTACCAGGTGCGCCTGGAACATGAAAGAGGCCACGGACGGCCTTGCCTCTGAGATGAAGCTCTTCAAGTTATAAAACATACGGCAGGAAGATATGCGAGAAGCCAGGAGAACTGTGAAAAAGAGCATTTTCGGATTGGCACTTATTATCGCTGTCGGGGCCGCAGGCCCGGCATCTGCGGCAGACTGGCCGATGTTCCTGGCCACTCCGACACACGCGCCGCTGGTCGAGCGCGGCCCGGCGCTGCCCCTTTCTCTCAAATGGAAGTTTGACACGCAAAAGCCGGTATATTCCTCGCCGGTCGTATATAAAGGCAAGGTCTTCGCAGGCTCTTACGACAAGAGCATATACGCCTTTGATACCTCGGGTAAACTGCTGTGGAGCTTTGCGACCGAAGGCCCGATATTCTCAACGCCTGCCGTTGTGAACGATGTCGTATACTTCGGGTCCAAGGATTCAAACGTCTACGCCCTTAATGCCGATACAGGCAAGCTCTTGTGGAAGTTCAAGACCAACGGCGAGATCATCTCATCTCCGGTAGTAGCGGAAGGCAACGTATATGTGGCAGGCATGGACATCTATCTCTATGCCCTTAAGGCGACAGACGGGTCAAGGGTCTGGAGGAAGAAGCTTACCGATTACGAGAAGTACAGCGGCATCTACGCTGCTCCGGTATATTCTGACGGCAATATTTACGCCGCAGGCAAGAACGGGAACGTATATTCGGTTGTCGCATCGAGCGGCGGCATGAACTGGTCCAAGCCCACAAGGAGCGCCATATACGCCTCCCCGGTCCTCTCGGACGGGGTCTTGTACGTCTCTTCCTACGACAGGATCCTCTACGCTATGAATGTCAAGACCGGCAAGTTCATCTGGAGGAAGAACCTCGATAACGAGATGGTCTATTCCACGCCGGTCGTCACGAAAGACCTCATCTATATCGCCTTTAAGAACGGGCAGATAAGATCATACAATAAAAAAGACGGCTCAGACGCCTCTTCCTACAAGGTCCCGGGTGAGATAAACTCGACGCCTGCGGTGACAGGCGACGGGTATATGTTCGTGGGGTGCATGGATTCCGGCATCTACGCCATAAACCTCAAGACAGGTTCTGTTGCATGGAAGTACTCGACCGGCGGAGCGATACACTCGTCTCCGGCTATTGCAGATGACGTGCTCTACATAGGCTCTGAGGACGGTTCCGTATACGCCTTCGCGCCTGCCGGGAAGTAGTCTGTCCCGAGGTCAGTAAAAACGGGCGTCTTAAGTCTATAAACGCGGCGGCTGGGACTGCGCCCTGGCATGAAAGGGCCAAAGGCGCTTTTATACGCCCCATTATCCTACGATAGAACAGGACAACGTGATGAAGATCGACAGACTATTGAGGTTGTTGCCGGTTTTGACGGCAGTCGCGGTGATAGCGGCAGGCACAAGCGTGTATGCGGCTAAAAAAACAGAGCCGCCTCCGGCGCCTGCTGTTGCAGCAGCTCCGGCGTATGACCGGTCGATCGTGTTAAGGTCGATGATGAACCCACATGAGCAGATAAACGACGAGGGCGAGGTCCTCTGGGGGACCTGCACAATATGCCACTCGGAAGTCCCTGACGTAAAGGGACATACGCCCCTGAAAGACCTGCCTATGAGATATTCGGAGGACGGCCTCTCGGCGATATGCCAGAGATGCCACCAGACGCCCAAGCATCCGGGGGCCGAGGGCGTCGGGGTCTCGATGAGCGGATTTACCGCGCCGGACCACTTGACCGTCCCGTCGAGCGGCATTGCGCTCAATATGAGGATGATAGTCAAAGACATACAGACCATATTGCCGCTCGATCCGAAAAGCGGTAAGATCATCTGCTCGACATGCCACAACCCTCATGAGAGAGGGCTTCTCGCTGGAAGGGCCGATTACGGCGCTGACCATTCTTTCAGGCTCCGTTCAGCAGGCCTCGATATCTGCCAATACTGCCACAGAAAGTAGAGGAAGGGCGGCCGTGACCATGGAAAAGAGACAGGAAGGGAAAAAGAGGGGTGGCATCTCAGCCTCGATGGTTGCTCTGTCAGCGGTTGTGCTGGCAACGGGCTTGACCCTCTTTTCCTGCGCTTCAGCGCCAATTGAGCCTTTCAAGTCGCCGGATATACCTATTATATGGCCGACACCCCCTGAACCGGCCCGGATATCCTTCGTAAAGACGGTAGAAAGGCCTGAAGACATCGGGGCGCGCCAGGGTTTTTTCAGCAGGCTGGCGGATATCGTCCTCGGGACGGATAACGACGATATAGTAAAACCGTATGGCCTTGCCACGGACAGCGCCGGAAGGCTCCTGGTGGCTGACACCGCATTCAAGAGAGTTCATATCTACGACTTGTTCAAGGGCGATTATGCATCTATCGATTCAGCCGGCAAGGCAAGGCTGGAAGCCCCTATAGGCGTCGCTATTGACGGTCAAGACAATATATACGTCACAGACTCGGGTGCGGCGAAGGTGTACGTATACAGCAAGGACGCGGACCTGCTCTTTCAGATATCCGGGTTCAAGAGGCCGACCGGCATAGCTGTCGACAAGGCTGAAAAAAGGCTCTATGTCGTAGATACCGCCGAGCATCTGATAAAGACATTCGACTTAAGCGGCAATCCTATAGGCGTCATCGGGCGAAGGGGCGAAGGGGCCGGCGAGTTCAATTATCCCGTAGATGTATACATTGATAAAGACGGCAACCTGTATGTCAACGATGCGATGAACTTCCGCATACAGATATTCGACAGGACCGGCAAGTTCAGGTACGCGTTCGGACGCCACGGCGACGGGACCGGGGACATCGGCAGGCCGAAGGGAGTGGCAGTTGACTCGGAAGGCAATATATATATCGCTGACGCGGTCTTTGATACGGTCCAGATATTCGACAGGGACGGCAGGTTTCTCCTTAACTTCGGAAAGCTCGGGCGCGAGCAGGGCAAGTTCTATCTTCCCACCGGAGTGCACATTGATTCGAAAGACAGGATCTACGTATCCGATTCCTACAACAAGCGGGTACAGATATTCGAATATCTCGGCTCTAAAAGGGTCGAGGCGATAGATGCGCCAGACATAGTCACCCAGAAGAGACCATAATCCGTACGGCGGTGGTAATCATGAAAAAAAGAGAGATATTAAAAGCGATCTTGTCAGCCTGCTCGAGAAAGAGGCCTCCTGCGGCAAAGGCCGGTTTTTATATGACGGTAGCTGTCGTGGGCGCAGGCGTGTTTGCGCTCTCAGCCGGGCTGACGCTAGCAGGCGTAGGGGCGACAAAGCACAACTTCGGATCTCTTTCGACCGCCGAGATAAAGACATCCGATACGACTGAGATATGCGTCTTTTGCCATACGCCTCATAACGCCAATCCATCCGGTCCGATATGGAACAAGCAGGACCAGGGTTCGACATACAATGTTTATGAGAGCCAGTCCCTTGCCGCTACTCTCAGCCCGAACGCGCCTACTCTCGGCCAGCCTACAGGCTCTTCGAAGCTCTGTCTTGCGTGCCATGACGGCACCGTCGCTGTGGGGTCTCTCTTGAACATGCCGGGCAAGAAGATGGCCGGTTCAATGGCTATGACCGGGGCAGGGATCGACGTTTCAGGCAAGCTTACGGCGGCCTCAACAGCGTTTATCGGCACGGACCTGCGAGATGATCATCCCATATCGTTCGCATACTCTCTTTCATATCCCGGCAACCCGGAGCTGAAAGGCGGGCCGTTCACGCCTGCCGAGATAAAGCTCGATCGTACAGGGAAGGTGCAGTGTACGAGCTGTCATGATCCTCACGGCACGGACTTCCCCAAGTTCCTTGTAGCTGGAATGGAGTCCGGCTCTATATGCATAGCCTGCCATGACAAGAGGTATTGGGCAACCCTTCCTTCGGCGCACAAGACCTCGACCAAGGTATGGAACGGGACAGGCAACAACCCGTGGGAGATAGACATGGGGGCTCCGGGGTTCGCAGATGATAATCCGGCCCTTCAGAGCTGTTTCGCGTGCCATAAATCCCACGGCGGCTTGGCGGGCAAGCCGCTTCTTGGCGGCAAGAACCTGGTAGGCCAGATCGTTGATGAAGAATGGACGTGCCTTAATTGCCACAACGGCAACGCGGCCACAAAAAATATCGAGCCGGCATTCAGTAACATCTATAAGCATGATGTAAAGGGCGTATTCGGGGGGCACGTCCCCTCAAGGCAGCTTCCAGGCGATCCGGCAAGAGAGGCCCCTTCAAGGCTGGCCGCTCCGAACAGGCATGTCGAGTGCGCGGACTGCCATAACCCCCACGGCATAGTCGAAGGCAACCACGCCGTAGGCGGGGTCAATGGCAATATAGTCGCGCCTAACCTGCTCGGCAACTGGGGCGTGAAGCCGACCCCGTGGCCTGCGGCCGGGTCATACGCAATGTCTTATACAGCGGTAGACTTTAACAATACGATACCCGGGTCTGATAACCTGGAAGGGTATCTTTGCCTCAAGTGCCATTCGTACTACGCCTTCGGCACGACACCGCCGTATACGCCTTCTCAGAACGCGGACGGGTCACCGGCGCTCGAATCAGACCTCTCCGCTTCCATGAACGTGAATAACGCCTCGTACCATCCGGTCTTCGCGCAGGGAAAGAACAGGCCCCTTGTCGGAGCTAACCCGTTCTGGCCGGCAAACGGCCTCGGGCTTACCAATACCTTCAGGTACATGGATATCCCGGGCATAACGCCGAGGACAGGCTTCTACAATATGACTCATACGTCGACGGTTACGTGTTCTGACTGCCACGGCTCGGATATGACCTCGGACCCGAAGGGCGTTCACGGCTCGTCTTCGAAGTGGATACTCCGGGCGAACGAGACAAACATAGGGTCCACAAAGAACTTCTGCTACAACTGCCACAGGAGAGACGTCTATGGAGACGAGGACTACAACCCGCCTCTTGCCAACCAATCCAGGGTATCGCACCCTGTAGACGGTCTTTCAGCGTCGGCCTCGGACTTCTATAGGAACGGCCCCAATACAGGCAACAACAGCAACAGGTACGGGATACTGTGCATGACATGCCACGGCGGATCGTTTGACGCGGCAGGCGGGGCTATGAAGGACGGCTCCCACGGCTCAAACGCTCCGGCAGGCGCTACCGGCGACCCGCTCGGCTACAGGATGATGAACGGCGCGTGCGTGACCGAACATACAAGGGCGACGACATCTACCGCCTTGACTCCGACAAGGGCGCAGATGACCTTCAGGAACTCTGTCGATGCGGTGTGCAACAACAGTGCGCTCAGTATAACCATCGGCAATTACGCCAACTACGACTGCAACAACATAGCGGATTGCTCGAATTAAAACGCCGTGTAACTGCCGTGAGCTTCAAGCGGCTTGTTTGACCGGCTCGCAACAAACTCGATAGCGGACTGAAAGCCGAATATGGACAATACAAAAGCCGCACATCCAAGAGGATTCGGCCTGGCGCGGGCCGCTCTCTTGACGCTGATGATAGCCGCCGGGTCAGTGCTATGTCCGTTGCCATCTATGGCAAGCGACGCGCAGGGAATAGTAGACGAGGAAGGGGTGCAGGTCATAGACCCACATGACTTCGAGATGAAGTCGTACTGCGTGAAGTGCCACGACCCTGAGCCGCCGATGCTAAGATTCGACGCTGTCACGACATGCACCAAGTGCCACCCGAATGTAGTCGGCGACCACCCGGTAGCTAGGCATCCGCTGGGGAAGATGCCGCGTATCAGCATCCCGGTCAGTCTGCCCCTTACCGACGACGGCCTCATGGTCTGTTTTACCTGTCATGAGCCGCACAATAAGACTAATTACAGCAAGATGCTGAGGGTCGATTACTTCAAGCTTTGTGCCGCATGTCATAAGGGCTATTAACGCAGGCTTAATAAAACGGAGGTCTTGAACGTGCGAGGCATCAGGTTCTTTTATCTTTCTATAACGGTTTTCGCGGTCCTTGCCGGAACGGTCTTATATTCGGGTGCAGTCAGCGCCGAAGAACCTCTCCAGTGGGAGACAGATCTCAAGAAGATAAAAAATCCCAATACATACGGGACTGTCGTAATGGACAAGTTCACGAAGGACGCGAAGGATACGCGGCCGGTGGTCTTCCCGCACTGGGCGCACAGGGGTAAATATACCTGCAAGGCGTGCCATGCCGACCTCGGCATCAAGATGAAGAGGCTTGCTACCGGCATAAGGCAAGCTGACCTTGAGGCTGGCAAATACTGCGCGAAGTGTCACAACGGGACCGTCGCTTTCGGTGTCAGCGATTGTACAAGATGCCATTCATACGGCCTGCCTGTGGCTGAAAACCGCACTATCGACGCGATATCAGGCGATCTTCCAAAGGACTTTTTCGGCAACAAGGTCGACTGGGCCGCCGCAGTCAGGGACGGCAAGATAAAGCCTGCCGCGACTCCGGAAGGTACAGGCGAGATGAAACAACTCGACCTTGACGTGATAATCCCGGCCGCGAAGTTCACGCCGCATCCGCCGGATGTCATGTTCCCTCATAAGACTCATACGGCTGTGATAGACTGCGCAACGTGCCACACTGCGATATTTGCCGAGAAGAAGGGCGGTAACCCTGAGATGAGCATGGTCAGGATCATGGCAGGCCAGTACTGCGGCACCTGCCACGCAAAGGTCGCCTTCCCTCTTGATGATTGTTTCAGGTGCCACTCCCAGCCGCCTCCAAAGGTTGTAGAACCGCCGAAGGAAGAGCCCGGTACAGACAAGAAAGATCAAAAATAACCGGCATCGATCTGATGCGGATTTAAAGGCAGGCCATGAAAGGGCCTGCCTTTTTTCTTTCACCCGGGTTTGTAAGAGCTTGGCAAGTGTGCTAATATCGGATTATGGATGTCATAACATCGCACCAGAACGCGGACTTTGACACCTTCGCCTCGATGATAGCCGCCAGAAGGCTTTATCCCGGGGCCCTGCTCGTCTTTTCAGGGTCTTTGGAAAAAGATCTTAGAGATTCTATCGGCAGTTTCGACCTCCCATTCAGATTCGACTCCATTAAAGACATAGACCTGGAAAAAGTCTCGAGGCTCATAATAGTCGACGCCCGGCAGGCTGGCCGCATAGGCCGCTTCGCAGAGATCATCGGCCGGCCCGGGGTAGAGGTCCATATCTACGACCACCACCCTCAAGGCGAGGGCGACATTCACGGCGCTCTCGAGGTCATAAGGCCGTACGGGTCTACGACAACGGTCTTGACGCTCATCCTCAAGGAAAGATCAGTTGAGATAACGCCGCAGGAAGCTACCATATTCATGGCCGGCATATATGAAGACACCGGGTTTCTAAGCTATCCGTCAACGACTGTCTCCGACTTCGAGGCTGCGGGTTTTCTCCTCTCAGCTGGGGCTGATCTGCGCGTTGTGACGGACCTTCTTAAAAAAGAGCTGACGCCTGAAGAGGTCGCGCTCTTAAACGAGTTTTTACAATCCCAGACGACCTACACGATAGGCGGCGCTGATATAGTCATCGCCGAGGGGTATCTTGAAAGGTATGTAAGCGACATATCAGGCCTTGCCCACAGGATACGGGACATTGAAGGGATGGATTGCCTATTCATGCTCGTCGACTCCGAGGACAGGGTCCATATAATAGCGCGTTCAAGGACGCCTGCGGTCGATGTGGGAAGGGTGGCTAGAGCCGTCGGAGGAGGCGGCCATCCGAATGCCGCCTCTGCTACCCTCAAAGGGGTAACTCTCATAGAGGCTAAGGAGATACTTTTAAAGGCCCTGCGGGAAAATATCGTCCCGCATAAGACGGCTGAGGATATAATGTCTTATCCGGCGATCACCCTCGGCCCGGAAGTCACTCTTAAAATGGCCGTTGAGCTTATGCGCAGATACAACATAAACGCCGCCCCTGTCGTCGGAGGCCGGAATGTCTCTGGGGTCATAACAAGACAGGTCGTTGACAAGGCGGTATTCCACGGGCTCGGGCACGCGCCCGTATCTGATTACATGACGACTGACATAGAGTGGGTGGAGCACTCGACCTCCATAGACGAGATAAGAGAAAAGGTCGTCGGGCATGGTCAAAGGCTTCTGCCTGTATTGAAGGACGGCCTTGTAGCCGGCGTCATCACTCGTACCGACCTTCTGAAGCTCTTGCAAGACGGTCTCAGGGAGACAAACGGCAAGGCGCAAAAGCCGAGACACCTTTCGAGGCTGATGAGAGAGAGGCTCCCTGCCTGGGCATTCGGCCTCTTGAAAGAAGCCGGAGATGTCGCACAAGGCCTCGGCGTGAAGGCTTACGCTGTAGGCGGGTTCGTAAGGGACCTTCTCTTAAGGCGCGACAACCTTGATATAGATATCGTCATAGAAGGCGGAGACGGAATCGCCTTCGCAAACGAGTTCGCGGCCAGACGCGGCCTCAAGGTAAGGCCTCATCACAGATTCAGGACGGCGGTAGTGGTCTTCCCGGACGGGTTCAAGATGGATGTTGCTACCGCGCGGCTCGAATACTATGAGAGGCCCGGAGCGCTGCCTACCGTAGAAGAATCATCCCTGAAGCTTGATCTTTACAGGAGGGATTTTATAATAAACACCCTTGCGGTATCCTTGAACCCTGGGAAATTCGGGGAGCTGATAGACTTTTTCGGGGCGCAAAAAGACATCAAGGAGAAGGTCATCAGGGTGCTCCATAACCTGAGCTTTGTAGAAGACCCGACAAGGATGCTCAGAGCGGTCAGGTTCTCGGAGAAGTTCGGCTTCAAGATCGGCAAGCATACCTTAAACCTCATAAAAAACTCAGTGAGGATAGATGTCTTCACGCACCTTTCAGGCCCGCGCCTTTTGGACGAACTCAGAAATATCCTGGAAGAGGAGGCGGCTTATAAGCCGATCAGGAGGCTCCATGAGCTCGGTCTTCTAGGCCTCATACACAGATCGATACTTTGGGACTCCGAGAGGGAGCACTTTCTGGAAAGGGCTGTTGAGACGCTCACATGGCACCAGCTGTTGTACATGAAAGAGATGCCGGAGAGGTGGCTCGTCCTCTTCCTCTCTCTCACAGATACTCTGAACGAACAGGAGTACGAGGGGCTTATCGCAAGGCTTCTCATCTCAGGGCGAAAGAGGTGCAGGGTGCTTGGCAATCGCTCTGACGGCTTGAGGGCACTTGGCAGGCTCGAACTCGGGCTGGTAAAAAAGAACAGCGAGATATACGACCTTCTCAGCGCTACATCGCTTGAGATCATATTGTACCTGATGGCAAAGGCTAAGGGCGAGGAGACAAGACGGTCGCTTTCCACCTACATAACAAGGCTCAGGGAGACGCGCCCGATGCTCACCGGTACGGACCTGAAGGCCCTGGGGGTCGAGGAAGGGGCCTCCATAGGAGAGGTGCTTAGAGAACTCCTCAAAAAAAGGCTCGATAACGAACTGATCACAAAGGAAGATGAGGTTGCGTTCGTAAAAAGAGAGGTTAGCCATAAAAGACGGTAGGCAAGAGCTGCAAAACTCCGCCTCTTGTTTTAAGGGGAGGCCGGGTGTGGCTCGAACGGTCCCTGTAAAAAATTTCTGTCTGATTTCAGCTTTGCACTTCGGTGCGCGTTTTGGGTATGGCTCCTTTCGCTGTCTGGCCGATTCGCAGTAAATACTGCCGCCTGCTCGTCGACCATCCTTTAGGCTCCTTCCGCCATGACCCGTGATTTTCTTACAGCAAAGGCCAACTTAAAAGACTGAAGCTTAGTCTTCGCTCCTCCCCTTGCTCAAGGGGAGGCTGGGAGGGGTTAGTCGCAGGCTAGCGCGCACTTGGATTTTTTAACGTAAAAAATATCTATCTGATTTCAGCTTTGCACTTCGGTGCTTCTTTTGGGTATGGCTCCCTTCGCTGTCTGGTCTCCTCACAGATAAAAAAATGAAACCTGCTCGTCGGCCATCCTTTAGGCTCATTCCGCCATGCCCCGGGTTTGTTTAAATGCAAGGACAACTGCAACTACTCCTGCGGCCACGTGTCAGCAGGTTTCTTTTGCGCACCATCGTGCGTTTTGGGTGTGGCTCGAACGGCCCGTGTAAAAAATATCTGTCTGTTTTCAGCTGTGCACTTCGGTGCTCCTTTTGGGTATGGTTCCTTTCGCTGTCCGGCCGACTCGCAGGCGGCAGGGCGGGTCACACCCGCCGCAGGATTTGCAGGACGAGACAACGGCCCGTATAAAAATATCTGTCTGATTTCAGCTTTGCACTTCGGTGCTCCTTTTGGGTATGGCTCCTTTCGCTGTCCGGCCTCCTCACAGATAAAAAAATGAAACCTGCTCGTCGGCCATCCTTTAGGCTCATTCCGCCATACCCGTGTTGTTTTAAGGCACAGACTGGATTCTGCTCGCCTGCTACCCTTCATGCTCCTTCCGCCATGAACCTGGTTTGTTTTAAAGCACAGACTGGATTCAGCAGATACATGGATAACGCTATGTGCCGGAAGCCGTGTCTGTATCTGCCTTAATGGGTCCTTGACCGATATCAAAAAGACCACCCCCTTGTTGGCTGGCTGGACCGCGTCTGCTGATGACAAAAGGCTTTTCAAAAAGCAGGTAGGAGATCGCAGAGAGGAGGAAGGTCGAGGCAAAGACGAGTGCAATCCCGATCTGGCCGTCTATGCCGAGGTGGTTCTTGATGAGACTGATCATGAACTCGTGCCATAGGTAGGCGCTGAAGCTGATGAACCCTAAAAAGCGCAATGCCTTCGACGAGAAGATCGACGTGATAAGCCCGGGCCTCATCAGGAACGAGAGCATGAATACAGGCCATAATACCCCGTAGAAGTAGTAGTGCTTGTGAAAGCGCGTGACAGCGACCTCGGTCCCTGTAAAGGCTCCCCAGAAGGCAGGGATGGTTATTAGTATCATGCACAGCGATGTATACGGAAGGGGCGCCACGAGCGGATGGTTCACTCTGACCCCGGCCTCGCTGATCTTTATGTAGACCAGGGCGCTTAGAGACCCGAAGAGGAATATCGGGAGGTAGGGCATCAAGGCTATCGAGTTTTCAGCATAATTGGCACGCGGCCATAGAAACTCCGTCAGTGCGGCGATGAAGATGACGAACACGGCTGAGCTTAAGAGATCGTTCTTAAAGACCTTGCGGAAGACGATTATGACAAAAGGTAGCACAAGGTAGTATTTGAACTCCACCGCTATCGACCAGAAGACGCCTTTTTCCTCGATGAGCAGAAGGGCCTTTATTATCTCGTAAGGCGAGTGGTAGAGATAAAGATCGAGGCCCGAGGTGGCGTGGATGAGATAGTTGATGATAAGGACTGCGGCAAAAAGCGGGTAGATACGTAGAAACCGCCTTTTAGAATAGCGGGCCCAGGTGGCTTTTGTAAAGAGGTCGTCCTTGCCAAGGAGAGGCAAGGACAGCAGGAAAGAGCTCAGGGTGAAGAATAGATAAACCCCGTATTTGCCTGACCCGGTAAAGATGACGCCGATGATCGGGCCGAATGCGGTGCTAGTGTGGGACAAAAGCACGAGGAGCATGGCGAAGCCGCGCAGGCCGTCAAGTGAGTCGATCTGGATGTTGCCGCTCGATGTTTTGCTGAAGAAGCTCACCAGCAGAGCATAACAGAATATTACATGATTGCAAGAAAGGGGGAGGGGGTGTGTTTATACAACTCCGAGGTTTTGAAAAGCATATTTAGAAAAACTTATGGAGTTATCCGGAAAAATTCTTTGACTGAAAAGGCCTCTTAAAGTATATTGTGTGGTAAATTCACGGTATCTTGATTTCTACTTAAACGGCAGGAAGCCACATAAGGTTACTAAAGGAGAAGGTATAAAAGGGAGCGTTAATTTTTTTTGATGAAGTAGTGACCTTAAATGATAATAATGGTACTCGCTCTAAATGCACAGTAGAGGTTCTTGATAATCACTTGATTCCTGAGATCCGAATCGGTCCCGTTGAAGAAGCCTACAAGGGTTTAATAGCAGAATTTGATGATTGGGCGCAATTTGAAAGATTTGTAGAAGCTGTTAATGGTGTTTATGGCCGTCTCAAAGGAGCTGAAAAAAATAAATGAGTAAAACAAAAGATAAAAAGGGTTTTAAAGTACCACCATATCCGAGGCATTCTCTTGAGAAGGCTCTTCGTATTCCACGGGGTATTTTGGAGCAGAATGCTGGAAAAGAATGTACAGATCAGAAATCTGCTACATATGTAGGTGTCAAATATAACAGCGGGCCATATAACCTTGAAGTAAATTCTGCGATTAAATTCGGGTTGCTAGAGCGCCCAGAGAAAGGTAAGATTAATCTTACTACAATAGCAAAAAAGATTTTGAAGCCACAAGAAAAAAGTGATTATATTTCAGGTTTACGAGAAGCGGTTTTAAAGGCTCCAGTAATTTCAGAAGTTTATTCTCATTATAGAGGCGAAAATCTTCCTGACGACGAATTTTTTAATAACGCTCTTTCTGAGAAATTTAAAATACCTGAAGCTAAATTGGGTGAGTTCAAGCCAATTTTCCTTGAAAGTTTGCGAATTGCAGAATTAATTTCGGAGAATGACGGAAAGTTTAGAGTAATTGATATTTCTGCTGAGCCGTCTGCTCATGAAAAAAGCACAGAGGCTTTTAAAAAACTTGAAAAGACAACAAAAGTTAGAAGCGGTGACACATGTTTTGTCATGATGCCATTTGCAACTCCTTTAGGTGCATACTATGATAATATTTATAAACCTGCGATAGAAAAGGCCGGTTTGGTGCCTAGTCGGGCTGATAATGAGATTTTTGGAACGGGAAAAATAATAGACCAGATTTTCAGTGGAATTAATTCCGCGAAGGTATTGATCGCAGAACTTACACATAGAAATCCAAATGTATTTTATGAATTAGGTTTAGCGCATGCGCTGAAGAAACCAGTTGTCTTAATCTCGTCCAATGAGCAAGATGTCCCTTTCGACCTCCAGCATATCAGGGTAATCTATTATGATGTAACAGATCCTTTTTGGGGAAGCAAGTTGATAGAAAAAGTGGCAGAGAATCTGCTGTCAGCAATAAAAAATCCAGAGGAGGCGATTTTTAAACGTTAAGCACGTGTGCTTCTATTATACGGAATTGCAAAACAAAAAGGCCAGCCGAACAGATGGCTGACCTTTTATTTTCAATTGGTACCGAAGGAGGGACTATGTTCTCCAATCGTCACCTGGCATGATTCGGTGCATGAATTCATCGAACATCGGGACGGTGAATGCAGTATCACCATGATGTGGGCTCCAGATCATGCCTTTAGAGATCAATTTGTTCCTTGTCACCCCAAAAGAGGTTACATCACGCCCCAATTCAACAGCAATGTCTCCTGACCGATGCGGACCCGGACCAAGCTCAGCCATCGCGCGTAGGTATTTCTTCTCAGCAGGGGTAAGCCTGTCGAATCGTACACGAAAAAAACTTTCGTCGAGTGCGGCAATAGCGGCTCGTGACGCAACTTCAACGTCTGTAGCGGTTATCGGCGATTTTTTTGCCACATCCCAGGAGTGTTTGCCCCACTCTTGCACAAAATACGGATAACCATGCGTGTCCCTAACGATGAGATCTAATGCGTCAGGAGTTATTTCGACGCCTTGCTCTTTTGCCGGTTTGGCAATTGCTAGTTCCGTTGCACCGGGAGGAAGCGGTCCGATCTCCGGAAAATCGAATAGTCGTTCCGCATACGATTTGGCCCGCCCCATTCTACCTCTTAACTGAGGCAGTCCTGCGCCAACGAGAACCACAGGGAGGCGGCGCTGGGCAGTGCGGTGCAGTGAGGTGATAAGAGCGGCGAGTTCATCTTCTTTTACATATTGTAATTCATCGGCGAAAATCGCCAAGGCCGTTCTTGCGCCATGCGCTGCGCCACCTGCTGCCTCTAACAGCGCCTGAAGGTCATGCTCCAGATCGCCGTTATCCGCGAGGCCAGGCTCAGGGTCAAAGTCAAAACCGACCTCGATATCCTCATACTTCACCTTCAGTGATTTGGCGAATCCAGACAGCGCTCTAAGTGCCCGTTGTGCAAGATTTTTTGCTTGTTCATTTCGAGACAAGCGCAGTAATGCCTGACGTAATTGAGGAGCCAAAATAGCTGGCAGTGATCGGTTCTCTGGAGCTTCTATTCGCAATGTCTGAATGTCAGCCCCTTCTGCGTCCTCTCTCATACGGTCCAGCAGTACTGTTTTGCCTACCCCGCGTAGACCGACCATTAATATGCTCTTAGTAGGTAAGCTGAGACGAGTCCGCTCAATAGCTACGCGTACCTTTTCCCGAATCTCATCTCGTCCTGCCAATTCCGGGGGAGGTGTGCCAGCGCCAGGGGCAAATGGGTTTGTAATGGGATTCATGTCGCAATTATAGCAAGTTTATCGAATTTATCAAGTAATAATAAACTCGATAAACTTGTTCAAATACCGTTCGAGCCCATCGCCTAAAAAATAAAAAGGGTCGGAATAATCCGACCCTTTTTATTTTATGGTGCCGAAGGGGGGACTCAAGGTCTCCGCTCCGGCCTCCCGGCCGTTCGCTCTGACCCGCGTATTCTCGCTTACGGCGCTCCTCCCGGAACGCCTCTTCAGCGCACTTGCTCTGCGCTCGAATACCGTTCGAGTCCCGTCTCCATCATCTGCAAATAAAAAAGGCCAGCCGAACAGATGGCTGACCTTTTTATTTTCAATTGGTGCCGAAGGGGGGACTCGAACCCCCACGACTTTCGCCACTACCCCCTCAAGATAGCGTGTCTGCCAATTCCACCACTTCGGCTTTGTCTGCTGCTTTAATGCCGGCATACTGCCCGGCCTTGCGACTTGCTTCGAGATAAGACCCTGTTGCCTGTGCGGTCTTATTTTTGTCCGTGAGGACGGACTGCAAAACAGTTTTTTAAATTACCACGAAGCTAACAGGCAGTCAAGTGATTTGCCTGTCAAACAATCTTTTTTTGGTGGCAGGTTGATAAAAGTATCTGCCATGTTATCATTTGCATCCGTTGCCGCGCCGTACAATGCGGGAGCGCCCAGGTTCCAGGTCCATCGCCGCTGCACTTTTTAAACGAACAGGTGTTGCTCGGGCTTTTCAGCGGTCTGCTAAAATCCTATTGCTGGCCCTGCGGTTTGTCAGCTACCGGCACTTCAGCCGGAGCCGGGGTCTGCGTAGGCTGGGTCAATGCAGGCGCGTCGCTCATTATAGAGGATGACTTTTGCTTGCTTGAGTTGTACGTAAGAAAGAGCGACGTGAGCATGAATACCGCTGCGCACCCTGTCGTCAACTTTGCAAGCATCGAGGCCGGTCCTGAGCTGCCGAAGAGCGTCTGGCTCGATGTGCCGCCAAAGGAAGAACCGATGGACGCGCCCTTGCCCATCTGAAGGAGTACGGAAACGATAAGGACGATGCTTACTATTATATGCACGATCATTACAAGGGTAAACATTAACGCCTCCGGGACAGAGTCCCATAATATAACCCACACTCGTTAAAGGATGCGGGGAGCCGGTCGGCTTAAACTGTAAATTTTACGTATTTATGCCAAAAAAGCAAGAGAAAAATCGAAGCGGATAGGGGGCGGCGCGTAGAGCCTCTTTAATAGCGGCCCTGTCTTGTGGCTTCAGGCACGTTCAGTCATGTCCTTTTTTGCGGCAAGACCTTAAGGTTGCTGGCCTTTACGGGACGCTTACTGGTGGCGAAACTTCACGAGGCGGGCGAAGTCTTCGGCCTTGAGAGACGCGCCTCCGACAAGCGCGCCGTCTATGTTAGGTTGCGCCATGAGGACGTCGATGTTTTCCGGTTTTACGCTGCCGCCGTATATGATGCGGACCTCCTTGGCTGAGTCTGCATCGAAGATCTCGTAGAGGAGTTCTCTAATTGCGTTATGGACCTCTTCCGCCTCTTGAGGGGAGGCGGTCTTGCCTGTGCCTATCGCCCATATCGGCTCGTATGCGATCGATACGCTCTTTACAGCTCCGCCGCTAAGCCCGGCAAGCGCGCCTCTGACCTGAGCCTTTACCCGGCCGAGCGTCTTTCCCTCTTCTTTTTCCTGAAGTGTCTCCCCGACGCAGACTATCGGCATGAGGTCGTGCTTTATTGCTGCCATAGCCTTTTTGTTGACAGTCTCGTCGGTCTCATTGAAGTATTGACGTCTTTCAGAGTGGCCGATGATCACGTACCTGCAGCCTGCGTCCTTGATCATCTCAGGGGAGACCTCGCCTGTGTAGGCGCCGCTTTTTTCCCAGAAGATGTCCTGCGCGGCAAGTTTTATGGAGCTGTCAGCTATAAGATGGCTTATATGGTATAGGGATGTGAAGGGCGGAGCTACGACAATATCTACCGAGTCGACCCCTTTAATAAGCTCTCTAAGCTTCATGACGAGATCGGTGCCCTGGTTGACGGTGGTGTTCATCTTCCAATTTCCGGCTATGAGCGGTCTGAGCATATCTGTCGAGAGGTCCCCTTTTGAGCGTTGTATGGCAGGGTAAAAAATCAGAGAGGCGATATGATGGACTCAACAGGGCCGACCGCCGTCACCGAGACCTGTCAGGCAATATCTTGAGGCCAGCGTCTCTTTAAAGCGTGAGATATTTCCGGACGCAGACCATATTCTGCATAATGCCGTCAAACCAGCAAAAAGACCGTCAGACGAGAGCGGTCTTTCCGGCTGTGTCGTGGTGCCTGAGCGCGGCTATCCCCGGAAGCTCTACGCCCTTTAGTATCTCAAGAAAGGCCCCTCCGCCGGTCGAGATATAGCTCATCTTGGCGAACTCGCCCGCCCTGTGTACGGCTACATCCGTATCTCCGCCGCCTACTATCGTCATAGCGTATGTGTTGGCGACACTCGTTACCATCGCGAACGTGCCCCTTGAGAATGCGTCTATCTCGAATACGCCCATCGGGCCGTTCCAGATGATGGTCTTAGCGTTCTGTATAGCCTCGGTGAATAGCGTCACTGTTGCCGGGCCGATGTCCAGTGCCATCCAGTCTTTGGGTATCTCCTGGTATGTAACGACCTTTGTCTCGGCAGAGCCGCTGAACTTGTCGGCGACTACGAAGTCGACCGGCATGTAGAGCTTGATGTTCTTCTCTCGGGCGCGCTCTATTACCTCTTTTGCCTTGTCCAGCGCGTCGGGTTCGCAAAACGAATTGCCTATCTCGTAGCCGAGCGCCTTAAAAAAAGTCAAGGCCATGCCCCCGCCGATGATGAGCTTGTCCACCCTGTCGCACAGGCTCGAGAGTACGCCTACCTTGTCAGAGACCTTTTTTCCGCCTACTATCGCGACAAGCGGCCGTGTCGGCTTTTCCATCGCCATCGAGAAGTAGGTAAGCTCCTTTTTCATAAGGAAGCCGGCGGCGAATTCCTTTACATGCGCGGTTATGGCTACGTTGGACGAGTGTGCCCTGTGCGCCATCGCGAAGGCGTCATTTATATAGACATCGGTAAGCTCGCCGAGCTTCCTGCCGAATTCGTCCTCGTTTTTTTCCTCTTCAGGATGGAACCTCAGGTTCTCCAGAAGGACTACGTCGCCGGGCTTCATTGCATCGACTATCTTTCTGGTATCTTCTCCGATGCAGTCAGGGGCGAGCTGTACGTCCTTTTCAAGGAGCCTTCCGAGCCTCTTTGCCACTGGGGCAAGCGACATCTCAGGGACCCGTTTTCCTTTAGGCCGCCCGAGGTGCGAGGCGAGTATTACCTTGGCGTTCTCGTCGAGCGCGTAGTTGATGGTCGGCAGTACGCTTCTTATGCGGGTGTCATCCGTGATGTTGTTGTTCTCATCGAGCGGGACGTTGAAGTCCACCCTGATGAATACCCTTTTGTCACGGATATTCACCTCGTCGATATACTTGAGTCCCTGGTTCAAGGCGCACCTCCGTTTTTATATCCCTTTTGAGGCGAGGTACATTACGAGGTCCCTCATCCTGCAGGAGAAGCCCCACTCATTGTCGTACCACGAGAGAACCTTTATCATGTTGCCGCCTATCACCTTGGTCGACGGGCCGTCGAAGATGGAGGAATGAGGGTTGCCCTTGAAGTCTACTGATACGAGCAGTTCGTCCGTATACTGGAGGATGCCCTTAAGGCTCCCTTCGGAGGCCTTCTTCATAGCGGCGTTTATCTCCTCGGCGGTCGTCTCTCTGGAGACTTCAGCTACCAGGTCTACCAGCGAGACAGTCGGGACCGGGACCCTTACAGCCATGCCGTCGAGCTTGCCTTTGAGGTCCGGAAGGACGAGAGAGACGGCTTTAGCCGCGCCGGTGGATGTCGGTATCATCGAAAGGGCCGCAGCCCTGGCTCTTCTAAGGTCGCTGTGCGGCAGATCGAGTATCTTCTGGTCGTTCGTGTACGCGTGGACCGTTGTCATCAGGCCCTTCACTATGCCGAACTCCTCGTTTAAGACCTTGGCGACAGGGGCAAGGCAGTTCGTGGTGCAAGACGCGTTCGATATCACGTTGTGCTTTGACGGGTCGTACTTCTCATGGTTGACGCCCATGCAAAGGGTTATATCTTCGTTTTTTGCAGGGGCCGAGATAATGACCTTCTTTGCGCCTGCTGTGAGGTGGCCCTCAGCCTTCTCGCGGTTTGTGAAAAGGCCTGTGCACTCAAGGGCTACGTCGACCTGCAACTGCTTCCACGGGAGCTTGGCAGGGTCTCTCTCGGCTGTTATCTTGATCTCTCTGCCGTTTATGATGATGGAGTTCGCTGTGGACTTTATATCTGCGTCGGCTATGCCGAAGACCGAGTCGTATTTGAGCAGATGCGCGAGCGTCGGCGCGTCCGTGATGTCGTTGATCGCGACGAACTCTATCTCTTTGCATCCAAGCGAGGCCCTAAGGACATTCCTGCCTATGCGGCCGAAACCGTTTATAGCAACCTTGACGCTCATCTTGATCCCTCCGGAAGGATTTCTTTGTTATTATTAAGAGCCCTGGCTGTAATACCGCCTTAGGCATGAGACGCTAAAGTCTGCGTAAACAGTGAGGTTTTATCTGAAGTATTTGTCTATGTAGTGAAGCGTTCGCCGTAAGAGATCCGAGGCGGCGTATCTCACATGGTTCAGTCTGCAAGGGCCTTATTCCCGTCCGGCAGTCTGTACTGTCTGCTTTTGTTCGATGCCTGAGGCCTGTATGACTATTTATTGAAGATACCTAGATGCCGTATCTTCGGAACTCTTTTTTGATCTCTTTCAGGGATATCTGCCCGGGAGCGGTCTTGCCGGTCACAGAGCCGTAGGTTATCCTTGAGCCGAGGATCGGGAAAAACACCCTTGATGCGACCCCTATCGGTCCCATGGCGATCATGATGAGGTCGTTTGAATCTGTCAGTAACCCGGCCAGTTTCTTGATGTCCTCTTTTTTATTGGCAAAAGCGGCGATCTTTACAAAATCTGCCCCTGCCGAGCGGGCCTTGCTTATTATATCGATAAGTTCCTTCGTCCCAGGTGTGGCCTTGAAGTTGTGATAGGAGACTATTGCCAGCTTGCCGGTTTCATGGGCCAAGTCTATCACGTTTTTCAAGACCCTTCGAGCGCCAAGCTCAATATCAACTATGTCAGCGTAACGGATGGCCTCTGTTATTATATTAAGGCGCTCCTTATCGGGTATCTCGGTTGTACCGCCTTCACGTCTGCTCCTGAGAGTCAAAAGTATAGGTACAGAGGTGATCTCTCTCAGATGTTTAAGCGCTTTTTCTATCTTGACAGGGCTAAGGTCGTCGAAGGTGTCAAGCCTGACCTCGATGATATCGGCGCCTTGAGACACAGCCTTCGCAACGACCCGGTTGTCTATCTTGCCGATAATGACGCCGGCTGCTGCCACAGATGGGATAGCCCGGATTTTATTTATAATATTCAAGGACTTTCCCTGTGGCAGGGGTAAACCTGACGTTATGTCGGATTGTAGAGATATGAGGCCTGGTATTTTTTTGACCATATACAGATACTGGATTATCGCTGAAAAGTCAAGCAGAAATAGGCGGATGCTCAACCCTGCCAGGAGTCGTCGTGTATAAGTCTTTGCGGTTTTTTTAATACGCCATGTAATCTTTTTTTAATCTTTTTGTAGCATGATTTAATCTGCCTTTTGTCTGCGAAGGTCTTAATGGGCCGATATATCGGCCGGAGCTATAAGCGAGTGATTGAGAGTGGTTGATCTCAGGCATGGAGTGGACCTCCCTTGGTAACTTTGAACCGTTTGAAATTACTTGAATCGAGAAGTTCTACAAGTTATAATTTAAAGAACGGCTTTCAGGATTTGCAGGACTTCAAAAACATCTACCGAGGTATGTTATGGGTGGCGTAGGTATAGTTCTTGGCGTGTTTATCATCTTCTCGTTTGCGCTCTCATGGGTGACCGGCGAAAAAGAGGTTGCCAAGCTTGAGACAAAAGTAGAGTCTTCAAAGGCTACCAATATAGAGATGGAAAGGGAGATCAGCACCGCCAAGAACAAGGCGTTGGCCGATGCTGATGCGCTCAGGAAGGTCGAGAGCCAGTTGAAGGCCGAGATAGTCGAGAAGAAGAAGCTTGAAAAGGCGCTTGCGCTCGAGGAGAGGCGTAAAAGGATGGAGACGGCCGAGACCGCGGACCAGACCACGGAGCGCGAGAAGATAAGGGCCGAGATAGAGGCGAAGTCGAAGCAGGAGATATCCGAGCTAGAGGCGAGGCTTATGGCTGTCGAGCAGTCAAAAAAGAGGCTTGAGGCCGAGATGCGCCTTCAGGTAGAGGAAGAGGCGAGGAAGAAGGCTGAGGCCGCCTGGACGCAGGCCGAGCTTGCCAGGGTAAAGGCCCAGGAGGCGGCTGCCAAAAATACAGAGCTTGAGACAAGGCTGAAGGACCTTGAACAGGCGAGGCTCGCGGTTGAGGCGGCTTTAAAGGGGCAGGAGACGGCAAGGAAAGAGGCTGAGTCCAAGCTGTTAAAGGAGAAGGCCGCCAGAGACGTGCTTGAGGCAAGGCTGAAAGAGGTAGACAAGTCGAGGGCTATGGCCAAGGAGTCAAAGGGCTCATCGCAGAAGTCAGCAGAAGCCGTGTCCGCATCGACGTCTGCCGCCCAGACCGCGCAGGCGAGAGATGAGGCTGCAAAGGCCGTCGTCCTTCTGGCAGAGGTCGAAAGGTCAAGGGATGACGCGAGGAAAAAGCTTGAAGAGAGCCAGCTGGCGGTCTCCGGATTGGAAAAAGAGATCGCGCGGATAAACAGCGAAAAAGACCTGATAAGGAAAGAGTCTGCCGATAATTCCGAAAGGCTCGCACTTTTAAAACAGGACCTTGAGGTATCAAAAAAGCAGGAAGATGAACTGAGAAGGGCCCTTGAGGAAAAGACCGCTTTTATAGCTCCGGCCCTTCTGCAGGATACGGAGAGGCAGAGGAAGGAGTATTCAGAGAAGGTAGCCCTGCTCGAAGAGAGGCTCAAGACCGCGGAGCAGGATAAGAAACAGGCTGAGGACGCCGCCAGGGTCGAGCTTGCTTCCTTGCGCCAGAAGTCAGACGAGCTTGGGGTAAAGAACGCGGAGCTGGAAGCCAGGTTAAGGGAGACGCGCGATGCCTTTGCCAAGGCCGATGCCGCAAACGAGATGGCAAAGGACCTTATAGCGAAAAACGCGGAGCTTGAAGGCAAGCTGAAGGAGGCCGGGCTTGTCAGCCTCCAGGGCAAGGCGGCCAATTACGTCGCTTTGAAACTTATAGAGAAGAATATCGAGTTTGAGGCAAAGCTTAACGACGCGCAGTTGAAGCTCGCTCAATCAGAGGCGGCCAGGAAACAGGCGGATGACGCTATCAATCAGAATAAAGATCTGGCCTCAAGGCTCAAGGACGCCGAGGTGACTCTGGCCAATAGCCAGACCTCCGTGCTCGTCATCGCGAACCTTACCAAGCGTAACGAAGAGCTCGATCAGAGGATAAAGGAGGCGGAGCAGGCCATGGCGCAGGCCTCTGCCGCGCGCTTTATGGTCGAGGAGCTTGGGGCCAGGAACAGGGAGCTTGAGTCTCAGTTGAAGTCAGCCCGTGTTAGCGTTGCCGACGCAAAGCAGCTAGACGAGCTCAAACGGCTGAACATGGAGACCGAAGAGAGGCTCAGGAAGGAATCCGAGGCCAGGGTCGCGCTTGAGGAAAGTTTAGTCGCGGCTAACTCTGCCAAGGGCGCCGGCGTCGTTACGATAAGTGAGGCCGAGGCGTCGAGGAAGGATACCGAGGATAAGCTTAAGAAGGAGTCTGAGGCCAGAAAGCTCATGCAGGAACAGCTTGTCGTGGCGCAGACTGCCATGGCCTCTATAGAAGCGGATGTGAAAAAAGCGCATGAAGCGAAAGACGAGATAGAAAAGAGGCTTGCCGCAGAGGTCGAGGCAAGAAAGGTCGTCGAGGCCCGCCTTGTCGAGACCCAGCAGGCGCACTCATCGGACCTGACTACGATAAAAGGGCTTGAAAGCGCATTGAAGGCCTCTGAGGAGAGGCTCAAGAAGGAGCAGGATGCGCGCTTGGCGCTTGAAACCGAGATAAAAAAGATTAGCATGGAGGCCGAGGCCGTAAGAAAAGAGGGGATAGACTATGCCGGCCTTCTTACGATCAAGGAGCAGTTCGCCTCGCTTAAGCAGAAGATAGCCGAGAGGCTGAAGGCTGGGGAGGTAAGCCCGGAAGAGATCGTCAAGTTCATGAACATAGACGATATGCTCGGGTTTTATATCGTAAAGAAGGGAGACACGCTCTGGAGGATCGCGTCAAGGAAGGACGCCTATGCCAACCCGTATATGTGGCCGCTTATCTACAGGTATAACGTCACCAAGCTCAAAGGCCCGGATATCATAAGGGTCGGACAGGTGCTTATCATATTCAAGGACGTAACCGCCCTAGAGGCTAAAGATGCTGTCAGGAAGGCAAGGGCGCGCGGAGATTGGAAGACGTGGTCGCCTGAGCAGAAAAAAGAGTGGATAGAGCAAGGGACGCACTAGCACGGGATCTGATAGTATTGAAAGGGGGCCTGAGGCCCCCTTTTTTTATTTTCGGGGTTGAGAGGCGCTGACAGGCCTGTTGCCAGAAACCGATTGCTCTTTGCATCGGACAGCTGGTATAAAGAAGAGTTCACAGGTTTTTTAGTTAAATAAGCCGTTGCCCATGAGAGCGCAACCGCACCATGGCACTTTTGATCGTAAAACTCATTATCTGGTCCATCTGCGTATTCATCATCGGGACACTCTTCGTGGTCATGGTAAGGCGTCTTTACATGCAGCGGAGGTATCTTGTACTCGATAGTGAACGCGTCAGGTGCGCCCACGTCTTCGAAGCGGTGGCAGGCGGTGAGATGCCTGACAGGTCTGTTCATCTGAGGCCGCCCGGGTCGCCCGGATGGATCGCGATGGAAGAAGCGCTCTTTAAGGCGCTTGACGCAGGGGCCAATCGAGCGCTCGTCCTCAGGTGGTTTGATGACCTCGGCTATGTGGATCAGTACATATATTGCCTGACCAGATCAAAAAACAGATGGGACAAGGCGTTAGCGGCAAAGAAGCTTGGGCTTATCAAGTGCGCGAGGGCTGTCCCAAGCCTTACAGGAGTTCTTGGGGCAGACTACAGGGATACGCGTAATATGGCTATATTCGCGCTAGGCCTGATACTTGACAAGGCAACTATCCCGAACCTGATAGGCGCTCTCAGGGATTCAGTCAGGAATGACGAAGAAGTATCCATAAGGGTGGTTAAATCATCCATATTGGCCTTTGGCGCCGATGCCCTCCCGTATCTGATTCAGGAGGCGAGAAATCCGCTCTGGAAGGCACGAGCGGCTGTCGTTGACATACTTGTCGAACTTGCCTTTCCTGCTGTAGCTGATACCTTCATCGGGCTTCTTGAGGATACCGAGCAGGACGTAAGGGCAAAGGCATGCAAGGGGCTTGGAAAGATCAGGTGCGCTGAGGCTACGGCTCGGCTCATAAAGGCTACCCAAGACCCTTTCTGGGTTGTCCGTCTGCACGCGGTCAAGGCGCTTGGCCTGATAGGCGATCCGTTTTCAGTGGAGTTTATAGGCGCTCGGCTGGAGGATCAGAACTGGCAGGTGAGAAAGACCGCAGCCGAGGCCCTGGGAGTTATAGGCAGGTGCGCCTACGCTGTCCTTCTTGACGTATATCTGAAAAGCACTGACAGTTACGCAAGGGAACAGGCCGCCGACGAGCTTGAGCGCGCCGGGGTGATGAGCGGGTTTATGGATTATGCCATCTCCATCGACCTTATGGCGCAGGGGCTTGGCGCGTCTGATCCTCTGGCGCAAGGCAGTACCGCATCGTCTCCGGTCCAAACGCAAGGAACGTTGATGCCGCCAGGCGTGTACCTCTCGATAGCAGTCGTACTTGGCAGCTATAAGCCATACAGAGTAAGAGAGGCGCTCGAAGCGTTTTCATCCGGCGAATACACGCCGCAGCAGCTTGATCAGGTCATGAGCGGTCTTATAAAAATCAGGGATCTCGGGGGGTGATCAAGGCTTTGGGACTCTCGCTATACAATCTTGTAAACTTCATATATCTCTTCAATTATCTGGTGCTCGGTTATTATGTGGCGGTCTCGCTGATATATCTGGCGCTCCTTTTGCTCGCCGTCTGGCATATAGTGCTCCATCTATTAAGGCTCAGCTACGGCACGTATCAGGAGATGATGCACTCATCCGTCGCTCCGCCGATAAGCGTCGTAATAGCCGCTTACAACGAGGAGTCGACGATAGTCGACTCCATCAAGTCGCTGTTGTTGCTCAACTATCCTGACTTCGAGGTGGTTGTCGCGAATGACGGGTCTACGGATGCGACACTTAGGAACCTTATAGACGGCTTCAACCTGAAAAAGACCAATATAGTCTACAGAGCGCATCTTACGACAGCCCGGGTGAACGCATTTTACGTCAACCCCGATGAACCGAGGCTTATAGTGGTAGACAAGGCGCACGCCGGCAAGGCTGATTCCTTGAACGTCGGCATAAACGTTTCCAGGGCCCCTTACTTCTGTTCTGTTGACGCAGACTCGATACTCGAAAGGGACGCCCTTTTGAGGCTGATGAGGCCGATAGTCGAAGACCCGGAACTTGTCAGGGCTACCGGCGGCATAGTGCGCATCGTAAACGGAAGTGTCGTGAAAAACGGCAGGCTCGTCGAGGTCAGGCTCCCTAAGGACAGCCTTTCAAGGCTCCAGGTCGTAGAATATATACGTTCGTTCCTGTTCGGCAGGGCAGGGCTCAGCGCCCTTAACTCGCTCCTCATTATCTCCGGGACGTTCTCCATGTTCCACAAGAGGACGGTCCAGGCCGCGGGCGGCTATCTCTTGAATACCGTTACTGAAGACATGGAGCTTGTCGTAAGGCTCCATAAGCACCTGAGGGAGACCGGACAGAAGTATAAGATAAACTTCGTCCCTGATCCGATATGCTGGACAGAGGCCCCAAAGGACCTCGATATGCTCAAGCGCCAGAGGAGAAGGTGGCATCTGGGCTTGGCCGAGTCGATATACGCCTACAGGAAGATGCTTTTTAATCCTGCCTACGGCATCGTCGGCTGGTTCGCGCTCCCCTACCAGTTGTTCGTAGAGCTCCTCGGCCCTGTCGTAGAGGTCGTAGGCTACTTCGTCGTCACCGTCTCGTTCCTGTTAGGGATAATAAACTTTGAGTTCTTTATGCTCTTTCTCGTGATGGCGATACTCGTAGGCATATTCTTCTCAACAGGGGCGATACTCCTCGAAGAGATGACTTACAGGAGGTACCCGAAGATCAAGGACCTCTTTATACTGCTCGCATTCGGCGTTATCGAGAACTTCGGCTACAGACAGCTTCTGTCCCTGTGGAGGGCTCAGGCGATCTTCAAGTTCTTCTTTTCAAAGGATAAAAAGTGGGAGGTAGTTGAAAAACGCGGCTTTGCCTCCGGTGTTGAATAGGAAGGTCATATTGCGGGTGGTTATCGCTGATCGGACGCTGTTTTTGTATGGACACCCTTCGATATGTTCGTATATCATCGTCGAGGCAGACCTTGATATGTAGAGCGGACTGCGTGAAATAAAAGAAAAATTCTGATAATGCCTGCACTGCGGCGTCGTTCGGCGCATCGGCGGATGCGCGGTATGCCGGGTAGGACAAAATATTATGCCGGGGGAGTCGAGATGTCTTCAAGGTTTATGATAGCGGTTGCTGTAGCTGCGGCGTTAATGGCGTTTCAAACTGGCAGCTGTAGCGTGGTGGATGGGCTAGATGCCTCTGTTTCATCTGCCTCTGGCGTACAAGTAGGCACAGCGGCCGGGCTTGGACATAAGGCGGCCGGAGACGCCTGGTTTGAAAAGGGCGATAAAGACAAGGCCGCAGGCGAGTATATGCTGGCGCTTGATACGGCAAGGGGTTCGTTCACCTTCTCTGAAAGGGTGGAGATGGCTTCGCGCATCTCATGGGCAGGCGAGTACGCGAAGGCAGAGGCAGAGCTTAGGCTCGTCCTCTTGGAAGACCCCTCGAATACCGCCGGCCGCATACAGCTGGCAAGGATATTGTCCTGGGCGGGTGAGCTTGAAAGGGCTTTGAACGAGATAGAAACGGTGCTTGCCCCAGACCCTGCAAATACCGAGGCATTGCTTGTAAAGGCGGTTGTTATGAGGTGGAAGGGTGAGGCCGCCGGGGCTGTAGGTGTCTATCGGAATATTCTAAGCAGAAAAGACGATTTTGACGCGAGGGTCGGCCTCACCTATGCCCTGCTTGCCGCAGGAGATAAATCGGAGGCTGTCAAGTCCAGAGCGCTCGTAAAGGCCTCTGGCGCATATCAGGAAAAAGAGCTTGCCTCGCTTGACAGGGCGCTTGGCGCGGCTACAAAACCGTCTGTCGACTCAAGGTACTCTTATTACAATGATACGGATTTTAATCAGGTCAGGCGCTTCTCTCTTATCTACGGTTTCTGGGCAGGGGATGTAAAAGCTGATACAAGGTATGTGCGCGTGGACGCCCACGACAGGTTCAGGGACAATTATGCAGATAGCCTCTTCGCCTCAGGCTCGTATAAATACAGAGGCGGGCGTTCTCTGGGTCTGGGTGCCGGGGTGGGGCTCCACAGGCTCGGGAATCGTGACAGTTCAGGGTTTATTACCGCTAACATAAAGGCGGAAGAGGATGTTATGGGGGGGAGAGCTGGTCTTGCTCTGTCCAATGATCTTCTCACTGATACGGCCGCTCTGATAGAAAACGGAGTCAGGATGTCAAGCTACTCTGCATACGGGTCAAGACCGGTTACAGGCAGGCTTACCGTCTATGGAGGCGCAGGCTACAGGCGTTATTCCGATTCAAACACAGCGTATGACCTTAATATTACCCCTGTCTATACGGTGTTAAAGGAAGGGGTAAGGCTTTCAGTCGGCTATAAACTGAGATACCTGGACTTTGACCGTCAGAGCGGGAGCGGTTTTTTCGACCCTGATAACTTCATCTCAAATCAGGTCTTTATGCCTGCCTCTTATGAGTCAGGGAGGTTTTACGCGACCATTGAGCCGTACTTCGGATACCAGTCTTTCAAGAGGTATGCTGAATCTAAAAGCGGCTGGTTCGGCGGCGGCTCGCTCGCGGCAGGCTACAAGGTGGCAGGGCCTTTGGCCATCGAGCTTAACGCCGATGGCGGCAATTCTGCCGTAGGCACAGCTGCCGGGTTCAAGTATTACACCGCAGGCATAAAGGCCGTATACACACAGTAGCACAGGTAGGAGGGGCGCTTGTCAACCGAGAAGAAGATATGGCTGCTTGTCCTTTTTTTTGCAGGTCTCTTTTCATACGCCGTATATAACGTATACAGGCCTGATACAGGGCCTATGTCGTTTGTCAGAGGCGAGGTAAGGGTACTTAACGAAAACGTCATCGTAGGGCCGTATCCTACTGAAAGGGAGTTGATACGGCTCAAGAAAAGGGGGGTAGTAGGGGTAATATCCCTGATGGACGGCGATTCAACCGTGGAGTCTGTGCTGGTAGGCGAGGAAAAAAAGCTGGCCGCAGTCGTTGGTCTGAGGTTTGCAAACTTCCCGATGGATTTTTCAAGGCTTGATAGCGACGATAATAAGGGGCATCTGGCTGACGCTGTGGCCCATGTCCTCTCCCTTGATAAGGATAAGACCTTGGTCTATGTTCATTGTTATCTTGGTAGGCACAGGGTCGGGTCTTTTGAACGGGAGTTTGGCAAGGCGTACTCCCTATCCGGTTCAACCGGCAGATCAGGCGCTTCGCAGTCTTTAAGCAGGTGAGGTGTTTCAGCCCATCTCCTGTTCAACGGACTTTAGCGCAAGAGCGCCTTCCATAAGCAGGTGAGGTATTTCAGCCCATCTCTTCTTCAACGGACTTTAGCGCAAGAGCGCCTTCCATCAGTATCTTTCCGGTAAAACAGGCCTTCGCCGCAGTGACTACGAGGTAGTACCCTTCCTTGATAGTCAATATGACAAGGCGCGTCTTTTCAGTCGATACCGTAACTGACCTGACTGCGCCGGAAGCGCTCCGACCGGCACAGTCTTTTATGGAGGCGAGGATTATGCCTTGGTGCGCCCCTATAAGGTCAAGCTCGGTCTCGGTCCCTGAATAGGATTCGACTACCTCTCCGTCAGATGCCAGGAGTACGGCGCCTGTGGCTCCGGTCGAATCCACGAGTCTCCGGAGTATCGTCTTAAAGGACATCAAAGCCTCCTGCCTTTCCAACTGGTCCTCTACGGCCCGCGCCGTAGAAGACGCCTTTAGAACCTCATCGTAACGACCTTTGAGACACCCGGCTCCTGCATGGTGATGCCATAGAGCGCGTCAGCCATCTCCATCGTCTTTTTGTTGTGGGTTATGAGGAGGAACTGGCTTATCTTCGCCATGTCCCTTACGAAGAGGTTGAACCTGTCGACGTTTGCGTCGTCGAGCGGGGCATCGACCTCGTCAAGGAGGCAGAATGGCGAGGGCTTTATCAGGAATATGGCGAATATCAGGGCTGTCGCCGTGAGGGCCTGCTCGCCTCCGGACAGAAGCGTCAGGTTCTGGAACCTCTTTCCTGGCGGCTGTACGACGATCTCGACGCCTGCTTCGAGGATCTCATCGCCTTCCGTAAGTTTAAGCTCAGCCCTGCCTCCGGTGAAGAACCTCGGGAACGTCTCCTTGAACTTGGCGTTTATCTCATCGAACGTCACCTTGAACTTCTCTCTTGTCGTCCTGTTTATCCTCGTTATCGCCGAGTGGAGCGCGTCGACAGACCTTGTCAGGTCTGTCTGCTGGTCAAGGAGGAACTGGTGGCGCGTCTCGAGCTGCGCGAACTCCTCAAGGGCTGAGAGTGAGACCTCTCCGAGAGAAGCGATCTTTTCCCTGAGGTCGTCCCTTTGTTCCTCAAGCGTCCCGTTTTCAGGTTCGGTCTCAGTCGCCTCGCGTCTGAAAAGACGTATGTCAGTCGCATACTTCTCGGAGACTCGCTCGACAAGGTTGTTCATGCCCAGCTCAAGTTCGCGCGCCTCTATCGTCAGCTCGCCTTTGAGTTCCTGCATCTCCGAGTACTGGGCCTTGACAACCTTGATCTCGGCCTCGACCGCCTTTATCCGTTCGCTAAGGCCTGCGAGCAGTTCGGCCTTTGTCGTCTCTTCTGCCTTGATCGCGTCCATCCTGCCGAGGAGCCCTTCAAGAGAGGCCTTTACAGCCTCTATCTCACCGAGCTTCGCGTCAAGCTCTGCGCGGCCCTTTTCAATCTCTGTCTTTTTTAGGCCTACCCTGCGCTCGGTTTCAGCTACTGAACGCTCCCTGTCGGAGACCTGTCTTTTTATCGATTCGTTCCGTTCTTTTGCCTGGGCGAGAGTTACGCGAAGCTCTGTGACGACGCCTCCGATCGCCTCTTTCTTCCGGGCCATCTCAGCTATCTCGGCAGAGACCGCGTTTATGCGTTCCTCGCGCTGGGCAAACCCCTTTTCAAGCTCGTCCCTCTCTGCGGTAAGCGAGGCTTTTTTAGCGGAAATATCCGTGAGCTTTCTGGCAGCCTCGGCGATCTCTGTCTCAAGGTTCGACCGTGTCCTTGTAAGCCTGGCGCAATCGTCTTCGAGCCGTTTGATCTCTCCTCCGGCATTTACCCTGGCAAGTTCCGTAGAATGGAGTTTTTCCTTGAGGCTGTCTAGCTCCGAGCGTGTCGAGCGGAGCTGGTCTTCGGTCTGCTTTAGCTCAGCGCCAAGCGCATTGGACCTTTCTTCAAGGGCCGAGGCCTCGGCGCGTATCTTTTTGATCTCGCCTCTTTTCTGGAGTATGCCTGCTGTGCCTGATGATGACCCTCCGGTGATCGTGCCCTGGGCGTCTATGACCTCTCCGTCGAGGGTGACTATCGTCTTGTAAAGGCCGGCCTCCCTCCACAGATCTATCGCTTCCGCCAGGGTAGCCGCAACGAGCGTATCTCCGAGGAGGTTTGCCACTATGGTCCCGTAGCCGTCTTTGGTCTTCAGTTCAGATGCAAGCTCTATAGCGCCGGTCCCAAGGCCTGAGGCAGGCACAGGGGAGAGCGCCTGCCTTGCGTCTTTTACAGGCACGAAGCTTCCTCTGCCGGCGCTGTTGGCCTTGAGGAACTCTATAGCCTCCATCCCTTCCTTGAGGCTTTCTACCAGGACGTACTGGAGCCTGTCGCCAAGGACCGCTTCTACGGCCTTCTCGTAGCCCGGGTTTGTCTCTATTACATCTGCTATAAGCCCGTATACGCCGGCGTTTTTCCCTTTGAGAAGGACCGCCTTCGGTCCGCCCTTTATCCCTTCGAGGTTCCTGTCCATCTCTTCGAGCGTGGCAAGCTTGGCGGAGGCCCTTGAATATTCGTCTTTCAGCTTCTTGAAGGCTGTATCTTTCGACGACCTCTCTGATTCGAGTGTGCCGAGACGCTCTCTGAGAGACCTCATCTCAGCCTCGACAGCAAGCCTCTGGCCGTCAGCCTGTCCAAGCTTTTCGCGAACGATCCTGAGCGGCTCTTCTTTTGCCTGCAGGGTGCGCCCGATCTCTTCTTTTTCAGCGGCGGCCTTTGCCTCGCGCACACGCAGGTATTCTTCATCCCTGTTCTGGGTCTGAAGTCCATGCCTTATGTCGGCGAGCCTTGTGTTTATCTTGAGCGATTCGGCCTTCTCAGCCCTGTGGAGGTTCTCCCTTGCGCCCAGCTCGGCGACTACTGCGTTAAGGGCGGCCGTATTCTCAGCGAGCCTGCCGGTCGATTCATCTATGACAGCGCCTACCTCTCTGGCGAGCGCGCCGAGCCTTTCGATCTCTGTCGAGGACTCTGTCCCCTGGCGCTCCAGCTCCGTTATCTCGTAGGTAAGCCTCTCTTCAGCACGCTGGAGCTCTTCGAGGCGCATCTTTAAAAGGCCGTTTTTACGCTCCTGCTCGGCTATCAGCTTCTCAGCCTCGAATACCCGTTCTCTTGTCGCCTTGAACTCGTCTTCGGCGCCCATGTGTTCGAGCCTTATATCGTCTGCGAGCCTCTCTTTTTCTACAGAGGCGGTCGTGGCGGCAAGCTCGGCGTCTTTTATCCCCTCTATTTTAGACCTGAGGTCGTCGAACGCAGTACGCATCCCTTCAAACTCAAGGGACGCGAGGATCATCTCTATGGATCTGAACTCGTCTCTGAGCGCCTTGTACTTCTCAGCCTTCTTCGCCTGACGGTTGAGGGAATTTAACTGGCGTTTGACCTCGCTTATTATGTCGTTTACGCGGGTGAGGTTCTCCCTTGTCGCTTCAAGCCTTCTGAGTGCCGCCTCTTTCTTGTGCTTGAACTTGTTTATCCCTGCGGCCTCCTCGAAGATAGTCCTTCTCTCTTCGGGTTTTGCCTTTATCAGCCAGCCGACCTGCCCCTGCTCGATTATAGAGTAGGCCCTGGTCCCGATGCCTGTATCGGTGAAGAGATCGACTACGTCTCTAAGCCTCGACTGGACCTTGTTTATGGAGTATTCGCTCTCGCCTGATCTGTAGAGGCGTCTGGCTATCTCAATCTCGGTGAAGTTTGCGAAGCGCGCAGGCGCGATACCGTCTTCGTTGGAGAAGGTAAGCACGACCTCGGCCATGCCCAGCGGCTTTCTTGTCTCGCTCCCGTTGAAGATGACGTCTTCCATCTGCTTGCCGCGAAGATGCCTGGCGTTCTGTTCTCCCAGCACCCATCTGATGGCGTCGACTATGTTGGACTTTCCGCAACCGTTGGGCCCGATGATGCCTGAGGTCCCGTCCGGAAAGGCGAGCGTCACCTTGTCCACGAAAGATTTGAAACCGTGAATGGTTATCTTTTTTATCTTCATCAATTCCCCTGGATATATGGTCAAAAATCCTAACAGAGTTTATATTGTTTGTAAAGGAAAAAAAATACTATAGAGTGTATAATGGTTTCAGTATAGCACAACATATAGCGTTGTGGAGCGGCTGGAGCAGAGGGTCCGGCACGGGCTGGTTCTGTCTCAGGCAGGCCCTTGAAATGCAGGCGAAAACCCATGCGTCCAAGCCTTGCGAGAGGTCTTTTTTTACATTCTGCCGGATGCCTCAGATAGCTTCGGCTCGCTATGATTTCTTGACGGGGACGGCTAGCCCTGCCGCCTCTTTCAGCGGACGCATTGTGTGTCTGCATCATAAAAAAAGAGACGCCCTTGTCATCGACAAGGGCGTCTCTTTGAATATATGTCTGTCATCTTTTATCTGCCGGCAGGATCATGTATGGCCGGCAGGGTTACTTCTTCTTTGGACCGGCCTTTGGTCTGGCAACGGTCTTTGCGGTTTTCAAGCCGGACTTTCCGGTCTTGGTCGCCTTTGTGCCTGACTTTGCCTTTGTCTTTGTCTTCAGCGGCCAATTAAGCGAGGCCTGCGCCGCGGCGAGCCTTGCTATCGGCACCCTGAAAGGCGAGCATGAGACATAGTCAAAGCCGTTTCTGTGGCAGAACTCGACTGACGACGGGTCTCCGCCGTGTTCTCCGCAGATGCCTATCTTAAGGTCAGGCTTGGTCTGCCTCCCTTTTTCTATGGCCATCTGAATGAGAAGGCCGACGCCTTCCTGGTCAAGCGACTGGAACGGGTCATTTTTGAGGATGCCGGCCTTTTTCTCGTCGACGTAATCAGGCAGGAACCTTCCGGCGTCGTCCCTTGACATACCGAGCGTCATCTGCGTAAGGTCGTTCGTGCCGAATGAGAAGAACCCTGCCTCGTTCGCAATTTTATCCGCGAGAAGGGCCGCCCTGGGGACCTCTATCATCGTGCCAACGAGGTACTTTAACCTGACGTTCTGCTCCTTCATGACGGCGTCTGCGACCTTGCGGGTCCTTGCGGCGAGTATTGCAAGCTCTTTTTCGTCGATGATAAGAGGAAGCATTATTTCAGGCGTTACGCGGATGTCGTTTTTAACGCAGTTGCACGCGGCCTCCATTATCGCTCTGACCTGCATGTCGAGGATCTCAGGGTATGTTATGCAAAGGCGGCTTCCCCTGTGGCCGAGCATCGGGTTGGCCTCGTGAAGCCTGTCTATCCGCCTCTTTACCTGATGAAACGGTATGGAGAGCTTTTGTGCGAGGTGTTTCTGTTCGTTTTCAGTATGCGGCACGAACTCGTGGAGCGGTGGGTCGATAAGGCGTATGGTAACGGGCTTGCCGTCCATAGCGCGCATGATGCCGATGAAGTCCTTTCTCTGGAAGGGCAGAAGCTCGGCAAGCGCGTGTATGCGCGTCTCTTCGTCTTCAGCGATGATCATCCTCTGGATGGCCATCCTTCTGATGTCGGTATCGAAGAACATGTGTTCCGTCCTGCAAAGCCCGATGCCTTCAGCGCCTAGGCGTATGGCGTTCTCAGCGTCATACGGGGTATCTACGTTGGTCCGGACCTTGAGGTCCCTTACAGCGTCGGCCCACTTCATTATCGTGTAGTAGGCCTCTGGAAGCTCCGGCTTTCTGAGCTTCAAAGCGGTCTTGTAGACCTCTCCGGTCGAGCCGTTGAGAGTGATCTCCATCCCTTCGCTTATGACGGTATCGCCGACCGAGACGGTCTTGGCGTCGTAGTCTATGTTGAGGTCCTCGCACCCTACTACGCAGCACTTGCCCCAGCCTCTGGCGACGACCGCCGCGTGGGAGGTCTTGCCACCTGTTGCCGTCAGTATGCCTTTTGCCGCGTGCATGCCGCCAACGTCTTCAGGGCTCGTCTCTTTCCTCACAAGGATGACGTTCCTGCCCTCAGCTGTTCCTGCCTCGGCGTCCTTGGCTGTAAAGACAACTTGGCCTGAAGCCGCGCCCGGGACAGCGGCTATGCCTGTGGCGAAGAGGTTGGGTCTTAGCTCGTCGAGTGGTATGGTCGGGTCTATGACAGGGTAGAAGAGCCCTTCGATGTCCTTGTCGGTAAGGCGCCCAAGCGCCTCGTTCCTTGTGATAAGCCTTTCTTTGACCATGTCGACGGCTATCTTGAATGCCGCGAGAGGGGACCTCTTGCCGGTCCTGCACTGGAGGATGTAGAGCTTGCCCTCTTCGATAGTGAACTCTATGTCCTGCATCTCTTTATAGTGCTTCTCAAGCCTGGCCCTGACCCTGAAGAGCTGTTTGTAGGCCTCAGGCATTATCTTCTCAAGGTCACTCAGGTGTATAGGGGTCCTTGTGCCTGCCACAACGTCTTCGCCCTGCGCGTTCATGAGAAGATCGCCGTAGAATATGTTCTCTCCGGTATTAGGTTCTCTTGTGAAGCATACGCCTGTGCCTGATGTCTCGCCCTTGTTGCCGAAGACCATCTGCACGATGCTCACGGCTGTGCCGAGGAGCCCTGTGATCTTTTCCACCCTTCTGTAGGTAACGGCTTTCTCCGCCATCCATGAGCCTATGACAGCGTCAATTGCGCCCCAGAGCTGTTCCTGCGAGTCTTGAGGGAAGTCCTTGCCGGTTGATTCCTTATAGACCTTCTTGAGCCTCGGGATGAGCTCTTCAAGCTCTTGTTCGTTTACATCGGTATCGAGTACCGGCCGCGTCCTGTTGTTGAGCCTTGTCCTTGTGCGCCTCTCTTTTATGTCGTCGAACTCGATCTCGAACTTATGCCTTGAGATGCCCATGGCCGTAGAGCCGTACATCACTATGAACCTTCTGTAGGCATCGAGCGCGAAACGCCGGTTGCCTGTCTTTTTAGCGAGACCCTCGATTGATCTGTCGTTCAAGCCGAGGTTGAGGATCGTCTCCATCATGCCCGGCATAGACCTTGCGGCCCCTGACCTTACGGAGATAAGGAGCGGGTCTTCAGGGTCGCCAAGCCTCTTTCCGACGAGCTTTTCGAGCCTCGTGAGGTTTTTTTTCAGCTCTTGGGCGAACCCCTGCGGATACTTTCTGGCAGACTTGTAGAAGTGGTCGCAGACCTCGGTTGTGACGGTGAAGCCGGCAGGCACAGGGAGCCCGATGTTGGTCATCTCGGCCAGTCCGGCGCCTTTTCCGCCGAGCAGGTCCTTCATGTCTCCCTTGCCTTCGGCCTTGCCGCCGCCGAAGAAGTAAACATGCTTTTTGGCCATAAAAAGTCCTCCGCGAAAGTATGTCGATAGATGCTGATGATTTATGCAAACAGCGGAAAATACGGTCTTTTCCGTCTTGGCCGGGCTGCGCCCGGGGAATTAAAAGGTGTAGAATAGCAGAAATGAAGCCGAATGTCCAACAGGTAAATGGGACCTGTGCCATTGCCTCGGGAAGGTGTTTTTACGCTAGCGCCTGTCCGCCTGCCGCGGTTTTTTAATGGCTTGACGCATCGGTATATTTTTCTTATTATGAAGGGATATGTTTATCTTGGTCGAAACGGGTACGCGGCGCGTCTCAGGAGAGATCTCTCACCATCTCCGGCAGATGTCGGTCATGCCTGTACCCGATGTGAAATAGAAGATTTTTCATGAGCACTAACGGAGGAGCGATGGCCCAGGAGCACAGACCGGTTTATATAGAAGACGAGATGAAAAAGTCGTACCTCGACTATGCCATGTCCGTCATAGTCGGCAGGGCGCTGCCTGATGTGAGGGACGGGCTTAAGCCAGTACACAGAAGGATCCTCTTCGCCATGCACGAGATGGGTGTCGAGTGGAACAAACCTTACAAGAAATCTGCCAGAGTCGTCGGAGACGTCATAGGTAAGTACCATCCGCACGGCGACTCAGCCGTATACGACGCGATAACGAGGATGGTCCAGGACTTCTCTTTGAGATATCCGCTCGTGGACGGACAAGGTAACTTCGGTTCGGTCGACGGAGACCCTCCGGCTGCCATGCGTTATACCGAAGTGAGGATGGCCAGGCTCGCCTCCGAGCTGTTAAACGACATAGAGAAAGAGACGGTTGATTTTACCCCGAACTACGACGAGTCTCTAAAAGAGCCGGTCGTCATGCCTGCGGCATTTCCTAACCTGCTTGTCAACGGCTCATCAGGCATAGCCGTCGGCATGGCAACGAATATGCCTCCGCACAACCTCACAGAGGTCATAGACGCCCTTATACACCTGATCAAATCCCCATCTGCCGACGTCAGGGAGATCATGGGGTTCATCCCTGGTCCGGACTTTCCGACAGGCGGCTTCATAAACGGCAGGCAGGGCATCAGGGACGCCTACGCGACAGGCAGGGGCGTCATACAGCTTCGCGCCAAGGCCTCGATAGAGAAAAATCCGAGGACGAACCGTCAGGCCATCATCATCACCGAGATACCTTACATGGTGAACAAGGCCAGGCTTATCGAGAGCATAGCCGACCTCGTCAGAGACAAGAAGGTAGAGGGCATCTCAGATGTGAGGGACGAATCCGACCGCGAGGGCATGCGCATAGTCGTTGAGCTTAAAAGAGACGAGGTCGCAGAGGTGATACTCAACAACCTCTATATGCACACCCAGATGAAGACCTCCTTCGGCATAATAAACCTCGCTATAGTCGACGGCCAGCCCAGGGTCCTTCCGATAGTCTCGCTTCTGCGCGAGTTCGTAAAGTTCAGGAAAGAGGTCGTCACCAGGCGCACGATATTCGAGCTGAGGAAGGCGCGCGAAAGGGCGCACATATTGGAGGGGTTCAAGATAGCCCTCGATAACATCGACGCGGTCATAAAGCTCATCAGGGCGTCAAAGGGCCCGAGCGAGGCGAAGGCCGGGCTTGTAAAGACCTTCGGTCTTTCCGAGATACAGTCGCAGGCGATACTTGAACTCCGGCTCCAGAGGCTTACCGCCATGGAGAGGGACAAGATAATGCAGGAGTACAAGGAGGTCCTTGCCGTTATAAAGGGCCTCGAAGAGATACTCGCCAGCGAAAAGCTCCTGATGGAGGTCATAGTAGGCGAGTTGAAGGAGATAAAGGACAGGTTCGGCTCCGAGAGAAGGACGAAGATCGTCGAGCAGACCGGAGAGATAACCCTCGAGGACATCATAGCCGAAGAGGACATGGTCGTAAATATCACGAGCGGCGGGTATATAAAGAGAAACCCGACGTCTCTTTTCAAGATACAGAGGCGTGGCGGCAAGGGCAAGACCGGCATGACCACCAAAGAAGAGGATTTTGTCAGCAACCTCTTTATCGCCTCTACGCACAGCTACATACTCTTTTTCACGGACAAGGGCAAGGTCTATGCCCTGAAGGTCTATGATATCCCGCAGGCAGGCAGGGCCGCCAAGGGCAAGGCCCTTGTGAACATCCTGAACATCGCCGCCGACGAGCATATAACCGCGTTCCTGCCGGTAAGGGTCTTTGTCGAGGAGAATTATATCGTCATGGCGACTGCCAACGGGGTCATAAAGAAGACTGACCTCATGTCATTTTCGAACATACGCTCAGGCGGGATAATAGCCATAAACCTCGACGGGGGCGACAGGCTCATCTCCGCGCGCTTGACCGACGGCAAGACGGACATATTCCTCGGCACTCACCTTGGCCAGGCGATACGCTTCGGCGAGGACGATGTCAGGGAGATGGGACGCCAGACAAGGGGAGTAAAGGCCATAAAGCTCGACGAAGGCGATGAGGTCGTATCAATGGAGACGGTCGAAGAGGGCGCGACCGTCCTTACGGTCACTGAGCACGGGTACGGCAAAAGGACCGAGTTCTCCGAGTACAGGGGGCAGAGCAGGGGCGGAAGCGGCCTTATAAACATAAAGATCACCGAGAAGAACGGCCCTGTCGCCGGCATCGTGAAGGTGCGCGACACCGACGAGCTGATGATATCGACCTCGGTCGGTAAGATTATAAGGATAGCCATGAAGGACGTCCCTGTAATAGGCAGATCTACTCAGGGCGTGAGGCTCATGGATATAGAAAAAGACGAGACTATCACAGGGATGGCGCCGATAGCTGAGAAGGAAGAAGACGAGTCAGCCTCTGAAGAGACACCTTCAGAGTGATCTCTAGAAGTGATCCCGGCAGGCAGGGCCTTATTCAGGTTTATGGTTATGGCTATTGCAGGCAGGCGGTACGTCTGCGGTGATTATCCACGGTGAGGCCTAGACCCTGCTGCTGCGCGTTTCCTTGAGATGTTGTTAAGCAGGTTGATACTGGACTTGTATTGGCGGCGATGCGTTTCCCTTTGATCCGGTTGCAGGGGCTGATACTGCCTAGTAAGGCAGAGGGCTTTTATCTCGACCGGATGGCATGTTTTATGAAGTGCCCCTTTTGTTTTGTATGATCCAAGAGGTAACTGCGGAGCGTTAGGACGCTCCGCAGTTCTTTAGATAGAGAGCCTGACACCCGAAGACAACGCTATGCGTTTAAATGATTGCAATTAAAGACCGCAACACCTATAAGGCTCATCTCTTGCCTCTTGTTTTTCATGGCTGCGGCGGCCCTTTTTGAGGGTTGTTCGTTCGACAGGGCGCATAAGGCGTATGAGAGGGGGGAAAGGCTCTTGGGCGACGGCGATTACTCCGGCGCGATTGCCGAGTATTCCAGCGTCGTCAGCGGATTTCCTTCGAGCGAGTGGGCGCCCAGGAGCCAGTACAAGATCGGCTTCATCTTCAACCACCATATAAATGATATGAACGGCGCCAGAGATGCCTACGCAAGGCTTCTTGTGCTTTATCCGGGGAGCGAAGAGGCTTTTAGCGCCCGTCAGGATATGGCCCAGACGTGGTCTACTCGGGGCGAGCACAGAAAGGCGATAGAGGAGTACCAGAGGCTTGTCCTGGAGAGGCCGGACTCCCGTCAGACGTTCCAGTACCTGATAGCCCTTGAGTATGTGATGATGAACGAGTTCCGCCAGGCGCGAGTCGAGCTTGTAGAGCTTTTAGACGTCATAACGAACCCGAACCTTGCGCCGCTTATCAGGTACGAGATAGCCAATACCTATTACATAGAAGGAAGCATGGACGAGGCCTTAAAGAGGTATGACGAGATCATAGAGAGATACCCGGGCCACTCTGTTGCGATCGACGCCAGGCTGGGCAAGGCGAAGGCGCTCGACGAGGCCGGGCGTCTCGATGAGGCCCTTGGAGTGCTTACAGGCCTTCTCGGAGAGTATCCCAACAAAGAGGCGATAGAGACAAGGATCAGATGGATAAAGAAGAGGCTGAAGTCAGGCCCCGGGGTTACGAAGGGGGACGCGTGGAAAGGGTAGCGGTCCTTGGGGCCGGAAGCTGGGGTACTGCGCTGGCGCAGATACTCGCTGACAAGGGGTTTTCCGTCTCTATGTGGATGAGGTCCGCCGAGCTCTGCGAACATATCGTCAGGGACAGAGAAAACGCTTTGTACCTGCCGGGCGTAATGCTCTCGAAAAACCTCGTGCCGACTTTAGATATAGCAGATGCGATAAGAGGCGCTCAGATGGTAGTGAGCGTAGTGCCTTCGCACGGCCTGAGGACGGTCGCCGCGACAATACTCCCGCTTGCAGCGAAGGACGCGATAATCGTGAGCGCCACAAAGGGGATAGAGGAAGGGACGAACCTCACCGCGTCAGGGATCATAAAAGAGGTTTTTGCCGGTACGAGCCGCACTGATCTTGTCGTTTTATCAGGGCCTTCTTTCGCGAAGGAGGTAAGCGTCAATCTTCCGGCGGCCGTATGCGCCGCGTCTGTCTCGCTTGAAGCGGCGCGCGCGGTGCAAAAGGCCTTTTCAACCCCCGCCTTCAGGGTCTATACGAACAGCGACGTTACCGGCGTAGAGCTCGGAGGCGCCCTTAAAAACGTAATCGCGATAGCCTCCGGCATCTCAGACGGTCTGGGGCTAGGGAATAACGCAAGGGCCGCTCTCATAACGCGGGGGCTTGCCGAGATGACCAGGCTCGGCGCGGCCATGGGCGCTAACCCCCTGACCTTCTCCGGCCTTTCAGGCATAGGCGATCTGGTGCTTACCTGTACAGGGCACCTGTCTAGGAACTATACGGTGGGCTATGAGATAGGAACGGGCAGACCGCTTGCCGATGTGATGAAAGGGATGCGCATGGTCGCGGAAGGCGTCAGGACCTCAAAAGGTGCCAGCGCTCTGGCGGCGAAGCACTCCGTAGAGATGCCTATAACTTCAGCTGTATGCGATGTCCTTTACGGCGGAAAGCCGGCGAAGGAGGCTGTCTTCGACCTTATGATGCGCGAGCTCAAAGGCGAGTAGGCGGCAGGTTAAAGTCTTTCAGGAAAGCTCCGATAAGAAGTATCCCGTTTTATGACTATGGATTCCAATAACGCAGGCCGATGCTGAAGAAAAGCCTTCATCTAAAGATACTTGTGCTGATAGTCGGCCTCCTCGCCTTAGGGGTGATCGTCTCCATCGTCTGGGAGATAAACAAGAAGGAGCGGGAGCTTCTCGACGAGAAGCTCAGGGCCAGCGAGTTCATGTCCAAGCCGATCCTCAATGCCATATACGAGGATATGCTCGAAGAGCGCGCTGACATGGCGCGCCATCTGATAAACAACCTGAGTAAGATCGAGGGCGTCGAGATCTACCTCATAAGGGGTAACGGTATAGAAGAGGCGTTTCGCGACCTAAAGACCATAAAAGAGGTCAAAAAAGAGTTTGGCGAGACACGGCCCGAGTGGCTGAGCGACCACCTCGACGAGAAGGATAACAGGGCCCGCCATATCGACAACGCGGACTTTAAAAGGGCTTTTGGCGCGTTCAAGACAGACTGGAAGAGCGGCTCGCGTTATTACATAGACAGGGGCGGCCTTGACCCGGTACTCACCTACCTCCAGCCTATCGAGAAGAAATCCAAGTGCAAGACATGCCATTCCGGCGAAGGCTCAAGGGGCATACTCGTCATCAGGACGTCCCTTGCCGAGATGTATTCGGCGATAGCCGCAGGCAGGAACCAGTGGATAATCTCAGGACTGATCTCTATGGCTGTCGGCGCTATCCTGCTTTCGATGCTTATAAAGAGGTCGATAACAGGCCCCATACAGAAGAGCGTAGATGTCATAAAGAGGATAACCGAGGGCAAGGCCGGGATAGACGAGAGGATCGAGGTGACCTCCGAAGACGAGATGGGCTACATGGCTGCGGCCTTCAACAATATGCTCGACAGCCTCGGCAAGCGGGCCGAGGAGAACAATAAACTCTTCGATATGGTTACCAAGAGCAGGGAGGAGTGGGTCGCCACCTTCGATGCCATACAGGATTACATCTCCATTCATGACAGGGACTACAGGATAATAAAGATAAACAAGTCGCTTGCCAGAAAGTTCAATGCCTCGCCCGAGGACCTCATCGGCAGGAAGTGCTACGAGCTCTTTTACTGCCGCGACAACCCGCAGTTTGTCTGTCCTCATTCAAGGACGCTTGCCACCGGAGAAGCGGCCTCGGCTGAGGTAGAGGACATGGTCATGGAGGGTTCCTTCAACGTCACGACCTTCCCGGTCCTGGATGAGGACGGCGTTGTATGGGCGAGCGTCCATGTGACAAGGGACATAACCCAGGAGAAGATGCTGAGAGAGCAGTTGATACACTCGGAGAAGCTCTCGAGCGTAGGAAAGCTCGTTGCCGGCATAGCCCACGAGCTCAACAACCCGCTCATGGGCATCATGGGGTTCAGTCAGATACTTATGGATACGCCAGGGGACAGGAAGCTTGAAGACGTAAAGGATAAGCTGAGGAAGATATACCACGAGTCTTTGAGGACCGCCAAGATCGTGCAGAACCTTCTGATGTTCGCCAGGGCGAAGAAGACCGAGCGCGGGTTCCATAGCGTAAACGACATCATCAGGCACACGCTTGAGCTTCGCGAGTATTCACTTAAATCAAACAACATCAGGGTAGCGCTCGACCTTGACGCCGGGCTTCCCAGGACGATGGTCGATCTCTTCCAGATGCAGCAGGTATTCATAAATATCATTAACAATGCCGAAGACGCTATGGTCTCTACAAAAGAAGCCAGGTCAGGCGGAGGCTCTCTCACCATAAAGACCAGCGTAAGCAGGCGTAAGATAGAGGTCAGTTTCAGGGATAACGGGCCGGGTCTTTCCAAGGGGATAATAAACAAGGTCTTTGACCCGTTTTTCACCACAAAGGACGTCGGCAAGGGTACCGGCCTCGGGCTTTCGATAACGCATGGCATAGTCACCGAGCACGGCGGGACGATCGAGATAGCAAGCCCGGACGACGGAGGCGCCCTCGTTACGGTGGAGCTGCCTATCGTTGAGAGAGAGCAGTGGGAAGAGGTGAAGACAGCCGTTGAGACAGGCTCGATGTTCAGCGGCGTAACAGACAAGAACGTACTCGTTGTCGACGATGAAAAATCGATAAGGGAGGCGCTCGAAGAGGTCCTGAAGCGGGAGGGTTTCTCGGTAGAGACGGCGCGTGACGGCAGGGAGGCTCTCGATATAATGGAGCGGAGGAGGTTCTCGCTCCTTATAACGGACGTGAAGATGCCGGGCATAGGCGGCATGGACCTGTATGACAGCGTAGTGGCAAAACACGGCTATCTTAAAGACAAGATAATAATGGTGACAGGTGACGTATTCAGTCAGGGGGTCAAGGACTTCCTCGACCGAACCGGGTGCAACTACATACTGAAGCCTTTCGAGCCGAAAAAGCTCCTTGATCTTATAAAGAAGGTCCTGTAGAGGACGCGACTCGCCTGATACTCTGTTATAATACCGGTCTGTGAGGTTCACGGTAATAATACCCGCCCTTGATGAGGCGCAGTTCGTCGGCAGGGCGATAGCTTCGGCAGGCATTGGCGTCGCTGATGTATTGGTGGCGGACGGCGGAAGTGCGGACGGTACGCAACTTGCTGCGCTAAGGCTCGGCGCCAGGGTGATAGATGTTCCGAGAGGCAGAGGGGGACAGATGGACGGCGCGGCAAGCGTTGCCACAGGCGATGTCTTTGTATTTCTGCACGCTGATACTACGCTTCCGCCGCTCTGGCATGAGGCTGTAGAGGCCGCCCTTGGGGATGCAGGCGTGGTTGGAGGCGCCTTCAGTCTGAGGATAGACGGGAGAGGTTTTTTTTACAGGTTTGTGGAGAGAAGCGTTGCTCTACGCAGCCGGGCGCTTGGCCTCATATACGGCGACCAGGCCATATTCGTGAGAAGAGAGGCGTTTTTCAAGGCGGGAGGTTTCCGTAAACTTCCGTTGATGGAAGACGTGGATTGTGTTAGAAGGTTAAAGAAGGCCGGCAGGGTCGTTGTGCTGGATAAGAGCGTGACCACTTCTGCAAGGCGGTGGAATGAAAAAGGCCGCCTCATCAATACAGTCAGAAACTGGTTTTTTCTTGCGCTTTATTTTATGGGTATTTCCCCAGAGGCGCTCTACAAGCGGTATTACTCCGGCGGCCGCAAGCGGCATGATTCCGAGTAAAGTCCAACTTTTGAAAGGAGATTGGAGATGGAGATAAAGACGGTAGCGGGTCTGCATGAGATGCTAAAGGGGGCTGTCGTTATCAAGGGGCAAGGGGTAGAGGTCACAGACGAGAAGAGGCTCAGAGGCGAGCCGATAGACGCGCTCATCTATAACGCGGTCTTTTCCGCAGATGCCGGGGTCGCAGCTGAGGCGAGAAGGCTCGTAACCGCGATCGGAGAGTCCCTTGGGATCAGGTCCGCGTCCATCCATGGCCTCTACATGGCGATGGGAAGGGGCGAATGTGCCGGGTTTACAGTGCCTGCCGTGAACATACGCGGACTTACTTATGACACGGCCAGGGCTTTTTTCAGGTCGGCCAGGAAGAATAATTCAGGGGCGTTCATATTCGAGATAGCAAAGAGCGAGATAGGATATACAGAGCAGAGGCCCGCGGAGTATACGGCCTGTTGTCTTGCGGCGGCTATAAAAGAGGGGTTCAGGGGCCCGGTCTTTATCCAGGGCGATCACTTCCAAGTCAACGCCAAGAACTACGCCAAGGACAAGACCGCGGAGGTCGAATCCCTTAAAAAGCTGATAAAAGAGGCGCTTGACGGCGGCTTTTACAATATCGACATAGACGCCTCGACGGTAGTCGACCTGACGAAGACGGATGTCATCGAGGAGCAGAGGCCCAATTACGAGATAACCGCTGAGCTTGCGGAGTTCATAAGGGCTAACGAGCCGAAGGGTATTACTGTTTCCGTGGGCGGAGAGATAGGTGAAGTTGGGGGCAGGAACTCTACCGAAGAGGAGCTGGTAGCCTTCATGGACGGCTTCAACAAGAGGCTTCCGAAAGGGATGGCCGGGATAAGCAAGATCAGCATACAGACAGGGACCTCGCACGGCGGGGTCGTGATGCCTGACGGCACGATAGCGAAGGTGAAGGTCGACTTCGATACCATAGAGAAGCTGTCAAAAGTAGCAAGAGAGGCCTACGGCCTGTGCGGGATAGTCCAGCACGGCGCTTCGACCCTGCCTGACGACGCGTTCGGGATATTCCCCAAGCGCGGCACAGGAGAGGTCCACCTTGCCACCGGCTTCCAGAACATGGTCTATGACAGCGCGAACTTCCCTCAGGACCTGAAGATGGAGATATACGCGCACCTCATAAAGGCGCACTCGGATGAGAGGAAGGATACGGATACGGAGGAGCAGTTTATCTACAAGACGAGGAAGAAGGGTTTCGGTCCTTTCAAAAACAGGATCTGGACGCTTGATAAAACGATAAGAGAGCGGATAGGCGCCGAGCTAGAAGCCCGCTTCGACCTGTACTTCGACAGGCTCAACGCTAAGAATACCGCCGTACATGTAAAAAAACATGTCGGATGAAAAATATTTCATGCTGTGATATAATCCGTGCAAATATCATAAAGGAGCAATGCAGTCGATGATACCCGCAACGCAGCTAAGGGTCGGAATGACCATACTTTATAACGGAGAGCCTTTTAGGGTCCTTACCGTACAGCACATAACGCCCGGCAACTGGCGCGGCATGGTGCAGACCAAGTTGAGGAGCCTGAAGACCGGGTCAAGCGTTGAAAACAGGTTCCGCTCCGAAGATAAGCTGGAGAAGGCGGCCCTTGAGCAGCACGAGATGGAGTACCTCTACAGCGACGGCACGGACTATCACTTCATGAACAGCGAGACGTACGAGCAGGTCGTCATATCAGGCGACGTGCTCGGGGACAACGTCTATTATCTCGTGCCGAACATCAAGTTCATGATCGAGTACTACAGCGGCCTGCCGGTAGGCGTGGAGCCGCCAAAGATAGTCGAACTTAAGATCATCGAGACTGCGCCTAACATCAAGGGCGCGACAGCCTCGGCCTCGCCCAAGCCGGCGACTCTGGAGACCGGCCTTGTCGTGAACGTCCCTTCCTTCATAGGGGTCGGCGAGGTCATCAGGGTCGATACCGCCGAGGGCAAGTACCTTGAGAGGGCGAAGTCCTGATAGATCTTCGAAGGCCGATAGTCCGGCCCGCAGATCTGAGATCGCCATAAGATATTGAAAGAGACAAAGGGACGGCGATTCGGATCGCCGTCCCTTTGTCATGTTGGTCTTGCTGATAGTCCGGTTCGAGTCATACTCATGCGGCCCTTGCCGTCCCTCTTTCCAAGAGGGACGGCAAGGGCTTTTTTTGTTGTAGAGTTCCTCAAGACGTTCGCCCAGCCTGTCCTTTAACAGTATTCCAATAGCTCAGGGTATATAACCAGCCTGTAACGCGTCTGTCGATCTCCGGCGTCCGCATAATGCCCATATATTCCCGATGGTCAGCTGATCAGACTTATGTGAGTCTGGTCACTGTTTTATGAAGTGCCGCTGCCTATAATCGGCAGTGTTATGTCCGGTTTGGGAGCGGTGCGCCTCTTGAAAAGGTTGTAGATATTAAGGGCGGCAAGAGGCTGTCAGGCGTTCTCGTTATCAAGGAAGGGAGTGTTTCGCGAGTGGAGATGAAAGGGGTCAGTCTTCTGGTATACATGGTGCCGCTCGCGCTCATCTGGGCGGTTTACATCGGCGGAAGGGCCAAAAAAAAGAAGAGCGCGATCGCTGTCAGAGATGAGGCGGTCGCGGCAGGCCTTATCGAGCCGGCCTCGCTCCATCCGCTGATCGATCATACGAAATGCCTCGGTTGCGGCTCATGCATAAGCGCGTGCCCTGAACAGCCGGGCCATCAGGTCTTAGGCCTTATCGACGGGAAGTCCCATCTCATCGGCCCTGCGGACTGCATAGGCCACGGCGCGTGCAAGTCAGCCTGCCCTTCGGAGGCCATTACCCTCGTTTTTGGAACGGAAAAGAGGGGTGTCGACATACCATTTGTTTCCCCGACCTTTGAGACGAACGTCCCGGGCATATTCATAGCAGGAGAGCTTGGCGGCATGGGCCTCATTCGAAACGCGATTGAACAGGGACGGCAAGCAATGGAGTCTGTGAGAAAGATGGAAGGGCTCGGTAAAGGCGACGGTGTGGACGTTGTCATAATCGGTGCTGGCCCGGCAGGGTTTTCAGCCTCGCTTGCGGCGATGGAGCATAAGCTGAAGTCCGTGACAGTAGATCAGGAGACGCTTGGCGGGACGGTCTTTCAGTTCCCGAGGGGAAAGCTTGTAATGACGGCGCCTGTCGATCTTCCTATGGTGGGAAAGGTCAAATTTAAAGAGACTACGAAAGAGGAGCTGCTGTCCTTCTGGCAGAAGGTCGAGAGAGAGGTCGGGCTTAAGATAAACTACTCGGAACGCGTCGATGAGATAACAAAGACTGAAGCAGGGTTCGTCGTAAAGACAAGCCGCGCGTCATATCAGACGAAGGCCGTAGTGCTTACCATAGGCCGCAGAGGCACGCCTAGAAAGCTCGGCGTGCCGGGCGAAGACCTCTCCAAGGTGACTTATCGTCTCATCGACCCGGAGCAGTATAGAGGGGCGCATCTGCTCGTGGTGGGCGGAGGAGACAGCGCGATGGAGGCCGCGGCCTCTGTCGCAGAGCAGGCGGATACGACTGTGACCCTGTCATACAGGGGAGATGCCTTCAGCAGGGCAAAGGAAAAAAACAGGCAGAGGATAAGGAAGGCCGAGGAGTCGGGCAGGCTCAAGGTGATGCTCAACTCGAACGTAAAAGAGATCAGGGAAAAGACGGTCCTCATCGAGCAAAAGGGAGAGATGCTGGAGATCAGGAATGAAGCCGTGATCGTAAGCGCCGGCGGCATACTGCCCACCGAGTTTTTAAAGAAGGTCGGGATAAACGTGGAGACAAAGTATGGCACGGCCTGATAGCGGCTTTAGATACATGTGGGGGAGTGCCTCAGGCTTCTCGTCTGCATTTATATCAAGAAAGATATTTTGTACCGCGGCTATTGCCGGGGCTCTGTTTTTTTGTGCTGTCCCTGAGAGCGGCGGAGCCGATGTCCGCGAGCAAGTGAAGTCTGCCGCAAGGGCAAGGGATTATGAGGCGCTTGTCGGCCTGCTAAGGCCGCTTGCCTTGAAAGGAGACGCCTGGGCGCAGTACCAGCTTGCCGGACTGTATCGCTCAGGCAGAGGCGTTGAGAGAGATGATGCAGAGGCCTTCAGATGGTTTTTGAAGGCGGCGAAGCAGGGCGATGCGAACGCGCAGTACAGCGTCGGGATGATGTATGAGAACGGCTGGGGCGTGGAGGCGAGCGGTGATGACGGACTCCTCTGGTTCGGCTCTGCCGCGGCCGGTGGAAGCGATCTTGCAAAAAAAAGGCTTGAGCAGGGGAGCGCAAAGACAACAGCAGCCGAAGACCCGCAAGAGGCTCTTATGAAGGCCGCCTCAAGAGGGAAGGTTGAAGAGGTCGAGAGGCTTATAAAGGCAGGGGCAAGGGTTGATAAGGCCGATCTCTCAGGACGCACTCCCATGATGGAGGCCTCGGCGGCCGGCCACGGTACAGTCGTCAAAGCGCTGATAAAGGCAGGGGCCGGCATTGAACTGAAGGATAAGTTTGGGGATAACGCCTTGATACTCGCTGTTAAGTCAGGCAGGCTCGATGCTGTAGAGCCGCTACTTGGAGCGGGCGCCAGGGTCGATGAGATAGACGCCAACGGCAATACGCCCCTTATGATTGCTTCAGTCAAGGGCTTCAGGGAGATCGTCGTAGCCCTGCTGCAGAGAAACGCTGATGTAAACATGAAGAACAAGAACGGACAGTCTGCTATAGGGCTTGCCTCGAGGCAGAGCCACCTGTCGATAGTGGCTGAACTCGACAGCAGGGGGGCGGTCCATGATAGCCCAGGTGAAAAGGCGAAGAAAGCGGCGGTCAGGCTTGAAGACGTTCAAAGCGCTACAGCCTCGATGTCAGGCAGGGGAAAGCAGTTTGAAGGATGGCCCGCTCTTATGATAGCGGCTCAGATGGGGCAGGTAGAGGCGATGAAACTGCTTCTCGCTAAAAAGCCTTCGGTCGATGAGCGCGATAGCGAAGGGCATACAGCCCTGTCAAGGGCTTCAAGACAGGGGCATGAAGATGCAGTAAAGCTTCTGATCAGTGCCGGTGCTGACATTAACGCGGCTAATAAAGAAGGCATGACGCCGCTTATGTGCGCATCGGAAAAAAATCACGTGAAGATCATGCGGATGCTTATAGGAGCAGGGGCAAGGGTCAATGCGAGGGCTGCCAGCGGAAAGAGCGCGTTGACTGAGGCTGTCAGAGGCGGCCACGCGGCGGCAGTCGATGTGCTCATGGACGCCGGGGCCGATATAAATACTGCAAAAAAAGGTGAGACTACGCCGCTTATGTGGGCGGCGCGTCTTGGCAGAAAAGAGACTGTAGAGGCGCTCTTAAGGCGCGGCGCCGAGGTGAATGTCCGGAATAAGGATGGGCGCACCGCGCTCTTTTTAGCGGCAGAAGAGGGGCATGCTGACCTTGTCGGCTTGCTTGTGAAGGCAGGGGCCGATGCAAACAGGTCGTATGCAGGAGGCGACAGCGCCCTTTCCAGAGCGGCTTATCTCGGCAATACCGCAGTTGTAAAGGCGCTTATCACCGCTGGGGCCAGGGTCGGGCATGTGAGCGGCCAGGGGAATACGCCGCTCATGCTCGCTTCTGACAGGGGGCATGGCGAGACGGCAAAGACGCTGATAGCGGTAGGGTCTGAGATCGACGCTAAAAATTCGAACGGGAATACCGCTTTGATGTTAGCCGCGGCAGGCGGACACGTTGAGATCGTCGCCTCGCTGCTCGAAGCCGGGGCAGACCCGGCTCTAAGGAACAAGAAGCGTGAACAGGCCATTACGCTTGCCAGGGGGCGCACTGAGGTTGTCTCTCTTCTGGAGAGGCGGAAAAACTCAGGAAAGAAGATCCTGGGGTTGTTCTGACGCTCTTGATCGGCAGATGGCGGTTTGCCTCAGGACTGATTGAAAAAAGGGAGTTCATTATGAGCAGTGTTGATGCGGGCGTAAGGCCTGTAGCGGTCGGAGGGCAGAGTCTTCGTGAGCCCGGGCCGGCGCAAAATAATCCATCAAAAAAAGATGCAACCGATTCATCCGGCAGGGATATCGGATCGGCAGTATCCGCGCTCGCGTTTTTTCTTGCTGTCTCGTTCTCTGTTTACGTAGGCTGGGATGCGAGCGGCCTTGAATGGATAGTCCCTGAGTCAGGCCTGGGCTACGGCCTCGGAATAGCAGGGGGCGTAATGCTGCTGATGCTTCTTCTCTATCCTCTCAGGAAGAAGTCGAGGTTCATGCGCAACTGGGGCGGGGTTAAGCACTGGTTCAGGGCGCACATGATAATGGGGGTCGCGGGGCCGGTGCTCATCGCGTACCACTCAAACTTCAGCTTCGGGTCGATGAACAGCAACGTCGCTCTTCTATCAATGCTGACAGTGGCTGGAAGCGGGCTTGTCGGAAGATACCTGTATTCCAAGGTACACCGCGGTCTGTACGGCAGGGAGGTAACCCTTAAGGAGCTGAGGCATGATCTTGAGGCTAACATGGAAAGATCTGTCTCGGTCTTGAACTATGCCCCTGTTGTCTATAAGAGGCTGCTGGCGTTCGATGCGGATATGCTGAAGGCGAGAGACGGCGCGTTCGAGAGGTTCGGCTACTTCATCGCAACCGTGCCGAGATCATGGCGGCTGCGCCTCAGGCTTAGCGCTGAGCTGAAGTCCGCTCTTAAAGAGGCGGCTGTCAAAGAAGGGTGGCAGGCCTCGGTGGTATCGGAGAGGGAACGGTCGGCAAGGGCGCACCTCGGCTCTCACATCAGCGCGGCTGTGGCTATGGCCGTATTCGGATTTTATGAAAGGACGCTGGCGCTCTGGCACCTCTTTCATTTTCCGCTCTTTATCATGCTGGTACTGACAGCGATCATCCATGTCGTAGCCGTACACATGTACTGATCGGATGGATACTATTCGCGCGGTAATAGGGTTTTTTGCGGTGCTGGCGGTATCTCTGGCTGTTGTGCTGACAGCGGGAGGTACGGCTGTGGCGACGAGTGTCGAGCGGATGATAATGCCCGGCGAGGTGATAGGCGTCCACGCGAAGTACGAGAACGAGTGCGGCCGCTGTCATAAGCCGTTCAGCAAGGTCACGCAGTCGAGGCTCTGCCTCGACTGCCACGATAAGGTAGACAAGGACATGACAGGCAAGGCCGGGTATCACGGCATCAGCCCTGAGACGCGCCGTACCGAGTGCAGTCATTGTCATGCAGAGCACAAGGGCAGAGGGTTTGACGCTGTCAGGCTCGATAAAGAGACGTTCGATCATACACAGACTGATTATGAGCTTAAAGGCAAACACGCCTCTGTTGTATGCGCCGGGTGCCACGAGCAGAAAAAGAAGTTCAGGGACGCGCCCTCGAAGTGCCTTGATTGCCATAAGAGAGATGATGTTCATAAAGGAAAGCTCGGGGAGAAGTGCGCCGGATGCCATGACGAAAAGTCCTGGAGGAAGGCCCGCTTCGACCATTCAAAGACAAAGTTCCGGCTCGCAGGGAAGCATGCTGACGCGCCGTGTTCGAGCTGTCATCCGAACGAGCGCCACAAGGACACCCCGTCTGACTGCGCCTCGTGCCATAAGCTTGAAGATACCCATGCCGGGAGCTATGGCAAAAAATGCAATGACTGCCATAACGCCAGGGAGTGGAAGAAGGCTACTTTTGATCATGACAAGACAAAGTTCCCTCTTAAAGAAACGCATATCAAGGTCAGATGCTTCGATTGCCACGGCCAGCAGTTCTACGGGAAAAAAGTCCCGACAGATTGTGCCGGCTGCCACAAGAACGACGACGAGCACAAAGGCAGGTTCGGGGACAAATGCAAGGACTGCCACACGCCCGGCAGATGGAAGAAGTCGTCCTTTGATCACTCTAAGACAAAGTTCGCGCTAAGAGAGAGGCACGAGAAGGCGGCGTGCAACTCATGCCACAGGGCGGCAGGCAGCGGCGGAAAACTTGATAGCGCCTGCTATGGATGCCACAAGGGAAGTGACGCGCACAAGGGGCAGCAGGGTAAGAGCTGCGAGAAGTGCCACAACGTGAGGGGATGGGCGACCAGGGTCTCTTTTGATCATGACATCACTAAATTCCCGTTGATAGGGCTGCACGCGGTTGCCCCATGCGAGCAGTGCCATACGTCAGCTACCTATAAAGATACTAAGAAAGGGTGCGTGGACTGCCACAAAAAAGATGACGACCACAAGATGCGCCTCGGCGAGAGGTGTGATACCTGCCACAACCCGAATGGCTGGCGTCTATGGAGGTTCGATCACGCGAAGCAATCACCGTTTGTAATCGACGGCGCCCACAGATCGCTTGACTGCCTCGCCTGTCACAAGGAACCGGTCAAGGAGATAAGTCTTTCAGGGTGCTACAGCTGTCACAGGGCCCAGGACGAGCATGACGGCAGGTTCGGCAAATCGTGCGAAAGGTGCCATCTGACCAGTTCGTTTGAGAAGCTGAAGGACGGAGTCCTTCATTGATAGCCTCGTACCAAAGTACATACGCCTTAAAACAGAGGTGGAAGATGCCAAGTCTCAGAAGTCTTGTCGTTGATCTGTGCTGTGCCGTATTCGGGTTTCTGGGGTTTGTCTTGCTGCTCCTGTGCGTATTCGGAGCTACGGGAGCGCTGGCAACGGAGCCGGCGGGCGGCGGGCGATATGTCGTCATAATCATGGAGTCGCCCTCTCCTATTGACCCTGCAAAGACGCGTGAGACAACAGGGTTCGAGAGCTATCAGCTATATACTACAAACACCGTTGAAGACGGACGCGCGAGACATAGGCTTCGCCTCGGCTTTTTCGAGACAAGAGAAGAGGCCCGGAAGGTAGCGGATTCGCTCAAGGGCAGATACAACGGAGCTACAGTCGAGTTCGTCTCAAGGGCTGATGTGAGAAACTCGGCGCGCTCTGCCGTATTTACATCCGGCACGGATGCTTCATTCAGACAGGCTTCGCAAAGGTCAGAGGCAGCCAAAGAGACTCCTTCCGCAACAGGGGCGGAGGCTACCAAACGAACAGGCATGGGCTTTGATCATCTAAAGACAGGTTTTCAGCTCACAGGCGGACACGCAAAGGTAAGGTGTGAAGGGTGTCACAGCCGGGGGATATTTACAGGGACGCCCAACAGGTGCGCCGGATGTCATGGCGGCGGCAAAGCGGGTTCGACATCTGCAAAGCCTGTTAACCATATACCTGTCGAGGCGCCTTGCGACGCGTGCCATTCGTCTGCCTCATGGAAGTCGTCAACAAGGATGGACCACGGGGCGGTCTCAGCTCAGTGTGTCGTATGCCACAACGGAAAGTTTTCTACGGGAAGGCCGTCTGATCATCTGACAAGCGGCAGTATCTGCAGGGAGTGCCATACTACGAGGGGATGGAGGTTCGCGCGCTTCGATCACACCAATATATCAGGCTCCTGCTCAACGTGTCATAACGGCACCAAGGCAACAGGCAAGCCTCCGACTCATATAACGTCAGGTAGCGTCTGCGAAGATTGCCATACTCCTTCAGGCTGGCGGCCTGCGCGTATGAGCCATACTAACGTTACAGGCTCCTGCTCAACGTGTCATAACGGCACCAAGGCAACAGGCAAGCCTCCGACTCATATAACGTCAGGTAGCGTCTGCGAAGATTGCCATACTCCTTCAGGCTGGCGGCCTGCGCGTATGAGCCATACTAACGTTACAGGCTCTTGTTCGACCTGTCATAACGGCACCAAGGCTACAGGCAAGCCTCCGACTCACATTATATCTACTAATGTCTGCGATGATTGCCACTCTACTTCTGCATGGAGGCCTGCGCGTATGAACCATGCTAACGTTACAGGCTCTTGCTCGACCTGTCATAACGGCACAAAGGCTACAGGCAAGCCTCCGACTCACATTATATCTACTAATGTCTGCGATGATT
>JBBTBW010000003.1:294603-307040 GCA_038043525.1 Deltaproteobacteria bacterium
GCCACTCTACTTCTGCATGGAGGCCTGCTAGCATGAACCATGCGAACGTTACAGGCTCTTGTTCAACCTGTCATAACGGTACCAAGGCAACAGGCAAGCCTCCTACTCATTTTGTAACTACTGTACCGTGTGAAGAGTGTCACTCTACCGCAGGCTGGCGGCCTCTCTTAAGGTATCGTCATACAGGGGCGTATCCTGGGGACCACGGTTCAAATCTCGTCTGCCTCGCCTGCCATAAGTCAAACACCCAGATGCCCACATGGACGTACGGGACATATAAACCTGACTGCGCAGGATGCCACGCAGGAAGCTTCAAGCCGGGTGAGCATCAAAAGACGGCATCTCCAGCCGTTAACTACACGGTAAGCGAACTGAGAAACTGCGCCGGGGCGTGTCATGAGTATAACGACAGCTCGATGACTACGATCAGGCGTTCGAGGACAGGAGAACATAGAGTAACCGACGGAGGTTTTTAGAATGGGAAAAAAGACGTTCATCAAGCTCGCCGCGGCGTTCGCGGTCTGTTTTGCCTTCAGCCTGCCGTGGTGGGGTATAGCCGGGCATCTTGTCCTTGACAGGGTCGAGATCATGAATGACGCGGGGTGCGCGGAGATAGACGTAAGCTTCAATTTTCCCGTCAGGTATGTGAGGCACTTTCCGGCAGGATCAGGTAGTGACCTGAGGATACAGGTCGAGCCTATAGTGACGAGCGAGGCGGACAGATCTAATATAGCGACGCGTGAGACGATACAGCCTGATCCTGACCATCTCTCAACGCTTGAGAAGATAGTCTACGAGGGAGATGAGATCGGCGGGCCGTTCCTCTCTTTTTATTTTAATACAGATGTGGCCTTCAAGGTCGAGCAGGGGCCTGATTACAGGTCGCTGGTCATCTGGGTCGCTGACAAGCCTGTAAAAGATACGTGCTTTCAGGGGAGATAGCGGATAAAAGCGGGCTGTCAGTCCTTCTTGTTCCGGCCGGACGAACAGGCAAAAAGAGCGCGTTGGTCTTTCTATAAAAATACAGGGGTTCTCTTGTGATCTGCAATAGGCGTGGGTTTTTAAGCGGCAGGATATCTGTCTCGATCATAGCGGCAATTTTAACAGTCCTTATCTCGGTAGCGCTGCATGGTGTCTCGATCGCTGGCACAGCCAGGGCATTCAATCCGTCGGACCGCTATGTGATCAATCTCGATTCCTACGAAAGGCCGGTCGATCCATCGGTCCTTCCCGAATACGAGGTCTTCGAAAGGTATCTCCTCTATTCGACCGTCTATAAAGAAGGCGGTAAGACCTGGTACAGGCTCCGTCTCGGTTTTTTTCCTTCAAGCGATGCCGCTCAAAAAATAATCGATTCGTTGAAAGGTACGTTCCCCACTGCCTGGGTGGCGAGGGTCTCCAGAAAAGAGGTTGAGATGTCCAGGGGGTTGAGCTTTGCCCCTGCTAAACGGAGACGGGACGCGCTGACTGGCGTACCTTCTTCAGGGATTGCCGCCGTAGATGGACAGGGCCGGAAAGACGCGAAAGCGCCGGAGCCGGCGCCGGCGCAAAGACCTCTGACGCAAGAGGAACGGATGGCCCTCTTGATGGACGAGGCTGAGACGGCAATGAAAAATAACGATCTCGATCGGGCGATCCGGCTCTATGAGAATATCCTCAGCTATCCTGAGCACAGGTACTGGCAGGACGCGCAGGAGCTCCTCGGGCTCGCGAGGGAGAGGAAGGGCGAGAAAGAGAGAGCCGCGGCCGAGTACAAGGTCTATCTCGCGCTTTTCCCGAAGGGTGAGGGGGCCCAAAGGGTGCGCCAGCGCCTCGAAGTCCTTGTCACAGCGCAGGCGAAACCGATGGAGAAGCTGACCAGGGCAAAAGTGGAGAAAAAAGAGACAGAGGTCTTCGGGAGCTTTTCGCAGTTCTACTATCGGAACGAGAACCGCACTGAAGAGGCAGGCAGGACGATCTATCGCTCAGCGGTATCTAATTCCTTAGACCTTAACGTCAAGAGCAGGACTGATAAGTACGACGCAAGAGCGGCTTTAAACGGCGGATACGAGTTCAATCTTCTGAAAGACACAAAGAACGAGACACAGCTCAATCAGCTCTATCTCGATCTTTCGAGCCGCGGAAGGCAGGCGGCAGGGCGCGTAGGCCGCCAGTCTCTGAGCACAGGCGGCGTGCTCGGGCGGTTTGACGGCGCCCTCGTCAGTTATCAGGTCTTCAGGCAGGTGAGGGCCAATCTCGTCGCCGGGTATCCTGTCCAATCCGTGGTGCTCCACAGCTTCAAGGCGAACAAATACTTCTACGGCATCAACTTCGATCTCGGCACTTACGCCGGAAGCTGGGACTTTAACGCGTTCCTGATAGAGCAGATGGCAGACGGGATGCTCGACAGAAGGGCGACTGGAGGCGAGGCGAGATACTTCCGGCCGAACGGTTCTTTTTTCAGCCTTGTCGATTACGACCTTTCGTACGACGTCTTAAACACGGCGCTTGCCACCGGTACGCTGACGTTCGATAATAATACGACGATCAACCTCTCGGCTGATTACCGCAAATCCCCTGTCTTGACTACGACAAACGCGCTTCAGGGCCAGACTGCGGATTCGCTCTCAGGGCTTCGTTCTACGATGAGCGAAGACGCTGTCAGAAGCCTTGCGAGGGACAGGACAGCCATCAGTAGGACATATACCCTCGGCGTGACCAAGCCGCTCAATGAAAAGTTCCAGGTGAGCTCAGATGTGACGATGTCCAACCTCTCGGCGACCCCGGCCTCAGGCGGCATCGAGGCTGTGCATGAAACAGGCAACGAGTACTCATTCTCCGCGCAGATAGTAGGGAGCAGTCTTGTGAAGGATGGAGATACCGCGATATTAGGGCTCAGATATTCTGACGCAAGCACCTCTGATACTATTTCTTTGAGCCTCAACACAAGGTATCCGGTAGAACGCGACTTCAGGGTCAACCCCAGGCTTCGTCTCGATTACAGCAAAAGGGCCTCTAACGATTCAACGCTCTACAAGGTCGCGCCTTCTCTCAGGGTCGAATACTACTGGAAGAGGTTCTTAAGTGTTGAGTTTGAAGGCGGCGGGGAGTGGACGTACGAATGGGTGGCCGACCAGAAGAACATCATCAAGGATTACTTTATAGTCGCAGGGTACAGGCTCGATTTCTAGCCGGACAGGCGGTATATAGGGCTCTCGCAGGTTTGAGCTGTTTAACCGACGCAGGAGGTGGTATAATGTCGGGATAAAATTTTTCTTAAGGTCAAGGTGTGTAGATGGCGCTGATAAATCTGAGACGCATAACGATAGGCTTTGGAAGTCCGCTTCTTCTCGACGGGGTGGACGTGCAGATAGAGAAGGGCGAGAGGCTCTGCATAGTAGGGCGTAACGGCGCAGGCAAGTCTACCCTGATGAAGGTCTTCCTTGGCGAGATAAAGCCTGACAACGGGGAAATAACGCGGATGCCGGGGCTCAAGGTGGCGATGCTTGCCCAAGAGGTCCCGATGGACCTTCATGGGACTGTTTTTGACGTGATAACAAGCGGACTCGGAGACGTACACGGCCTGATGATGAGGTATCACGCCGCCCTGCACGCCGTGAGCGACGGGACTCAGGAGGCCATGGACGAGCTTGAGAAGGCGCATCATGAGCTTGATCTTGTTGGCGGCTGGTCTGCCACCCAGGCCGCCGAGACGATAATATCGAGGCTGAAGGTCCCTGCGGACGCTGATTTTTCAGAGCTCTCAGGAGGTTTCAAGAGAAGGGTCCTTCTCGGAAGGGCGCTTGTGGCTGAGCCTGACATACTGCTTCTTGATGAACCTACAAACCACCTTGACATAGAATCCATAGAATGGCTTGAGGATTTCCTGCTCGGCTACTCCGGCACCGTCGTCTTCGTGACGCATGACAGGATGCTCCTTCAGAGGCTCGCTACCCGCATCCTTGAGATCGACAGGGGAAAGATCAGCAGTTGGCAGTGCGATTACAAGACGTACATCGAGCGCAAGGATGCGCTCTTGAATGCCGAGGCGCAGCAGAACGCCCTTTTTGACAAGAGGCTTGCCGAGGAAGAGGTCTGGGTGCGCCAGGGCATAAAGGCACGGAGGACCCGCAACGAAGGCAGGGTCAGGGAACTCATAGAGATGAGAAAGCTTCGCGGAGAAAGGCGCGAACTCGAAGGCGGAGCCAAGCTCATATCAAGCGAGGGTGAGCTTTCAGGCAAGCTCGTCATCGAAGCGAAGAAGATCGGCTACGCTTATGAGAGCGGCCGCCAGGTTATAACCGACTTCACAACGACTATCATGAGGGGCGATAAGATCGGCATCATCGGCCCCAACGGCTCGGGAAAGACGACCCTTCTCAAGCTCCTGCTCGGAAGGCTTGAGCCGACGTCAGGCACGGTGCGCCTCGGAACTCGCCTTGAGATATCGTACTTCGACCAGCACAGGGCCGGTATAGACCCTGAAAAGACGGTCCAGGATAATATCGGCGACGGCAACGACCAGGTAATAATAGACGGCAGGCCCCGCCATATCATAGGTTATCTGCAGGACTTCCTCTTTTCTCCCGATAGGGCGCGGACTCCTGTGAAGGCGCTCTCAGGCGGCGAGAGGAACAGGCTTCTTCTGGCGAAACTCTTCACAAAGTCCTCCAACGTGCTTGTCATGGATGAACCTACCAACGACCTTGACAGCGAAACACTCGATCTTCTCGAAGAGCTGCTCCTTGAATATAAGGGGACAGTCCTGCTGGTAAGCCACGACAGAGCGTTTTTGAATAACGTGGCGACAAGCACGGTTGTATTCGAAAACGGAGGGTTGAGCGAGTACATAGGCGGATACGACGACTGGCTTCGCCAGAGGCCTAAGGAAGTCTCGCCATCATCAGGCAACAGGCTTAAGCAGGGAAGGCAGAGGAAAGAGAAGCAGGCAAAGCTCGGCTTCAACATGGAAAGAGAGTTAAAGGAGCTGCCGGGCAGGATAGAAGCCCTTGAGTCTGAACAGCTCGGTCTGCATGAGGTGATGGCCGCCGCTGACTTTTACACGCAGGGGGCGGATAAGATCGCTCTGACAAAGGCGCGTCTGGATGATCTGGAGCGTGAGCTTAAAGAGTCCTATTCCAGATGGGAGGAACTTGAGGCGTTAAGATCTAATGCCGCCTCTGTCTGACCGGCGCGCATACATGACGACGGCTCGGCTTTTTCGGGGTATATGCCGCTTCGTTGTCTCTAGGGGCGAGCCTTTAAATCATCTGCAATGACGGCCCACCTATGTAAAGAGCATGGTGATGGCCGTCTCTGTCGTTTGGCCGGAGCAGACCATCTAAAGCCGTAAACTATTTATTTACACTTAAACGCCCCAAAAGGGCCAAACTGCGGTATAATCATCACAGAGCAGTATCCCCCGTTCCCGCATCCGTATCAGACAGTTTCATCTTCTACCATCTCTCACATCATGAAAAGCACCCCGGTCGATGGACGCAGGCCTATAACCATGCAGCCGGTTTTTCCCGGCATTGCCGGAGGTCAGCCTTTGAAGGTTGCTTTTGACGCCAGGATGATAAAATACACCGGGATAGGCAGGTACATCCAGAACCTCATCGTGGGGCTCGCCAGACATAAGGGCGGTAACAGATACTCTGTCATCGTCAACAACGACGGTTACGCGCCTGCCGGAGGCGATAACATAGAATACCGGAAGACCTCAAGGGAGATACCTCCGTACTCGCTGAGAGAGCAGATACTCCTTCCCTACGAGGTCATCAAGACCGATTCCGACATGGTCCATTACCCGAGCTTCAATATGCCGTTTCTGAACCCCAAGCCGGCGGTAGTGACGATCCACGACCTTATATATCTCGATCCTGCGTCGTGCCCGAACAGGGCCGCGCACCTCTACGCCTGGTGCATGCTTCGAAGGGCCGCAGGCAGCGCAAAAAAGATCATAACCATCTCGCAGTATTCCAAAAAGGAGATAGTCAGCCGTCTCGGGGTGAGGCCTGACAAGATCGTTGTCATATACCACGGGGTAAGCCCGCTCTATAGAGTAGAGACCGACAAAGAGAGGCTCGAAGCGATAAGGAATAAATACTCTATACCTGGGCCTTACTTGCTGTACGTAGGCAACCATCAGCCGAGAAAGAACATCAGGAGGCTGTTCGACGCATTCTCGATGATGAGGCATTACGAGGATTATACGCTCGTACTTACAGGGAAGATAGACCCGAGAAGGCAGTCGCTATACAGTGAGGCTGAGAGGGGCGGGCTCAAGGGAAGGGTCCTGTTCGTAGGAGAGGTCCCGGAGATAGACCTGCCCGCCCTTTATTCCGGCGCCGCTCTGTTTGTCTTTCCATCTCTCAGCGAGGGGTTCGGACTCCCGCCTCTTGAAGCAATGGCATGCGGGGTGCCGATAGTCTCTTCTGCCGCGATGTCGATACCGGAGGTGGTAGGGGATGCCGGCATACTGATAGACGCCACGGATACCGGGGCGCTCTGCGAGGCGATGGACAGGGTGCTTTCAAGCCGTATGCTCAGGGACGATCTTGTGGCAAAGGGTCTTAAAAGAGCGGCCCGGTTCAGCTGGGACGAGGCGACCAAAAAGACGCTCAGGGTCTATGAAGAGCTGGGATGATGCCGGTCGGACCGCTGCTGAACCCCCCCCACTACAAACGCCAGGGCGCATCTCTTAACGCAAACGTCAGAAGACCGGGTGAAAAAGATGCCGGTCATATCGGCGGATAGACCAGGTAAGCTTCGCCTCTGCCTCAGGTGAGTAAAGAGACTTGGACATAGCGATCTCATATCTGCCTCTATCGACTTCATACCACTGCTTCAGGTTATACCATTCCAGGCTTGCCGCTTGACTTTGAAAGGCTCTTTTTATAACATCTCCAGGCGTCGATCAGGTTTACGGGCGCTAATAGCCGGGCGCATCTATATGGCCGAAGGTCTGCGTAAAGCGGCCCTTGACGCAGTCTTTGCCTTCCATCAAACCTAAAAGGACCGCTCGCGCGGATGGTATGATCCAATCATGAGCAGACCCGTTCAAACGCGCGCTACCTGCCTGAAGACGGCACTGGCGCTTCTTGCAGTATTTCTTCTCGGCTCTGCCATACGTTTCGTTCCGTGGTCTAACTTCATCACCCCTGAAGGGGTCTACTTCCTCGAAGGCGACAACTACGAGCACCTACATAAGATCACCGCGATAGTAAGCAACTTCCCTTGGGCGCCTCCTTACGATTATTACGTAGGGTTTCCGGTCGGCACAGGCAATATTATCTCGCCGCTCTTCGATATCACATTTGCCGCTATGATAAAGGCGGCCTTCTGGATGGCGCCTTCAAAGGAAAATATCGAGCTTATCTCTGCTGTCATGCCGCCGATTATAGGGATGCTCGCCATAATCCCTCTCTTTTTATGGTGCAGGGCGACATTCGGCAGGGGGGTTGCCCTTGCCTCTGTTTCTATACTCGCGATACTGCCTGCGCATATATTCACGACGATAGTCGCAAGGCCTGATAACGAGGTCTTGGAACCCTTCTGGATGGCCCTTCTCTTTTATTCCTACGCATCGAGCCTCGCTGCCGCAGTACCTGAGGATAACGGCAGGAGGCCGTCTCTTGTCCTGGCCTCTATTGCGACAGGCGTCGTAGCCTCGCTCGCCCTCCTTTACTGGAGGGGCGCTCTTCTCTGGTGGGGTATTATCTCAGCGCATATCCTCTTGTCCATCATAGTCTCAGGGGTCAAGGGCGATAAGGCATGGAAGGAACATTGGCTCTCAGGCCTCATCATCTTTGCGGTTACAGCCATCTTTGTCGCTATTATCTGTCTTGCCGGTGTATGGGGAATGGATTCCGGCATACGGTTTAATATCATCTCGTGGTTCCACGTGATATTTTCCGTTCTTTCAATAGCCGCCCTCAGCTCTGTTGCCCTTGTCTTTCATCTGAGGGATGAGAGAGGGTTTTCCGGAGTAAAGGCGACATCAGCAGGAGTTATACTCCTTGCCGGTTCGTTCCTGCTCTTGATCCTTGCCGCTCCGCAGTATTTCTCAGGCGTCATAGGCGGGGCGGCTGTCGTAGGCGGGGCGAATAAATGGACCTCTACCATAGCCCAGTACCAGCCGCTCTTGACAGGGCCTTCAGGGAAGTTTGACTTTAACGCAGTGAGGCTCTCCACGCTCCTCCTCTTTACCGTCCCTTTCGTGATAGCTGGGATATCGAGCCGGTTATATAAAGACCGGAGCGTGAAGACGCTCTTTTTCTCGTTCGCAGGCGTTGTCATATTTATAGCGGCCCTTGTCAACGGCAGGTACGAAAACGTACTCGCCCTGATAGTCGCCGTCTCAGGCGGATTGATATTTAAATATGTGAGGGAAAGGGTTAGAGGAGCGGCAGGCTGGCCGGTTGCCGTCGCTATCATTGCTATCATTCTTATACCTACATACCCTTTCTACCGGGATCTGTCTGCTACGGGTCCTGCGCTTATACGCGGAGACCTTGAAGAGAGCCTTTTGTGGATACGGGACCATACCCCGAAGACCGATTATTTGACAGAGCCGTGGGAGAAGCCTCAATACGGCGTTATGGCGAGATGGGAGTACGGAGGCTGGATCGAGTACATAGCCGAGAGGCCTTCTGTGGCGACCCTTTACGGGTCGGAGACGCACGGCCTGAAAGAGTCGGCTGAACTCTTCCTCTCTTCCGATGAAGGCGAGTTCCTCAAGATAATGGATGAGAATCAGGCAAGGTATCTCGTTATCTCAAAGTCTATTGGCGCTCTTCCGGAGTACGCGAAGATCATAGGGAGAGATACCGAGGGGTATCTGGTCGAGCAGAAGGATGAGACAGGGGAGGTGGTCTGGTCGACAGGCCCCAGGTTCTTCGATCTCGCTCATATAAGGCTATACTTCGCTGACGGTGTCGGCTACGAGAGTCCGATACCCTTTAAGCCTGTACCCGGAATGCGTCTTGTGCATGAGTCTGCCGGGACCTCCGACATAAGGGGCTTTTTTCAGGAGGTAAAGAACATAAAGGTGTTCGAGCGCGTCAAGGGGGCGACTGTAGTTGGGAGCATCTTTCCGGGCGCACAGGTCTTTCTTGGCGGGATAGTTACTACGGACCAGGGAAGGAAGTTTCAGGTCGTAGAGCAGGCAGTAGCTGACGTGAACGGCAGGTTTTCAATAAAGGCGTGGTATCCCTCGACAGACGGCTTTGAGGGCAAGGTGGCTGTAGTCGGGTCGTATGTGATACAGGCGGCAGGCAGACAGGCGCCTGTGAGGATAACCGAGGAAGATGTCGTTGAAGGAAAGACGATTCGGCTCAACTGAGACGCTGGCTTGAGTCCTGACGGTTGAAAGGCGGGGTTGGCAACAATGGACTTTATCTTTCATGACGGCATTTGCGAGTTCCCGGGTAATGATCCTTCGCGTGCTTACTTCGATAGTAACCGACCATCAATGCCGCTAGCAGGCCGCTAAAAAGCCTATCTGCTTCGTAACATCAAAGCCCGTCCTTGTATCTTATGTGAAAATCTATTTCATTTTTTGCCTATGGATACTGCGCATCCTGACCCTTTCATGCAGGCCGAAGAGATTTTGAGCCTATCGGCAAACCGTCAGATGACGAAGTAGGCTGCGTACGCTACCACAGCCCATGTCCCTACTGAAGCGTAAAAAAACGCCTTGAGCACGGCTCCTCTGGCAAGGACTCCGATGCCTGTAGCACACAGCACAGCGTAGGCCGGCGTTATCCCCATAGTGTAGCTCCCCTTGGCTGTAGAGAATATCGGGACCTTCAGGTACATGTATAATAGCGCCAGAAAGTATATCCCAACGAGCATCGTTGAGAATATCTCTCCGGGCCTTAAGTCTGCGTCCTCACGCCGAAGCGACGCTACAATGCCGACGATGATAGCGATTGTTGGGATTATAGCGAGCCATACGCCTGCCGTCATAAGTTCGTGGTTCCACGGCGCCTCCACTATGTCAGAGAGCGCCCCGTCGGTCCAGATCGAAGAGTAGATAGAGTCCCAGAACCCGCTTATCGATGAGTAGACGGGGTGAATAAGGGATTCCCCGAACCTGTAGAACTGCCCCGGGGTCCTGTAACCCGGAAACTGCCACCAGAGTATCTCCCTTGTGGAGTCCCAGCCGCCGATGAAGGGCCTGCCCATCAATATCCAGTTCCTGATGTAATACCAGGCTGAAACGAGACCGGCGACCCCCATGACAACGGCTACGCTTGATACAGCTTGCCTCAAGCCTCCTGTCGAATAGAACCTCCATGCGAGCATGAGGGCCAGAACAGGGACGAGGAGTATCGCAGTCACCTTTGAAAGGAGTGCGAGGCCGAGGAGTATGCCGAGCAGTACAAGCCGTTTTGCCGGTAAGACGCTATCTTTTTTAGAGACGATCCCGATGGCTGTCGTTATCGCCGCCGCTGAGAATATCCCGGCCATAGTCTCGTTCGATATGGAGTGCGACATATACAGGTTCATCGGGAGAAGGCCGCCTATGAGCGCGCCTATCATTTGCAGGTCAGTTCTATCCGGCCTGATATATCTTACTGCCCTGAATGCTGTTTCTGAAAACGCCGCGCCGCAGATAAGCGGTATTAGGATGAGGACCCTTACTGCAGATTCCTCAGCGAGGAACCCTGAGAGGATTTTATAGGGCAACGCTGAAACGATATAGTAAAGCGGAGACTGGAACATCTGCCACCCTTCGGTGGCAAGCGGTATCCTCCAGTTTTTGGCTACGTACTGTATGTATTCGATATGCGCCGCTACGTCGAAGCCGGGGAACGGGATCTTCCCGATGTTGTTTGCGATTAGTATAATCCATGCCAGTATGATCACCCATCTGATCATCGACGTTGAAGGCGCCCACTTAGTACATAGCTTGACGCCTTTTTCCCTGCCCAGGGTGAATATGAATATCACAGAGAAGACCGGCAGTATCAGATAGAGGCTTGATAAGAATGCGAGGTCGGCTCTCGGGAACAAACGGGAGATATCGGCATAACGGTACTCATCGGCCTCAGCCGCGCTTGTCCAGTCGACCTCGTCTTTGGACGCCTCCCAACTTGAGCCCGTTGCAATGTCTAGACCTTCGCTGTAGGCGAGCATGACGGCCGGGCCGTAGTTGTTTGTGACCCTCACCCCAAGTTCGTGTTCTCCAGGTGCAAGATGTCGAGCAAGGTCTATCTTGACAGGGGTCTTCCAGTCGTCTTTGGAGGCGTGAGGCTCTGCTATAAGCGTGCCGTCGATGAATACGGCGGCAAGTTTCATCGCGCGAAGCGTGAGGATCGCCTTTTCAGGCGTCCTCTCAACGCCGAACCTTACCCGGAAGCTTGTCAGCTCCTGAGCGTCTCTTCTGGTTTTTAATATTACCGGCTCGTCTATGAGTATCCACTCTGCATTGGATTCAGGCACGAGCATCGCTATCGAAGGGTCGTTTTTTATGAGCCTGTACGCGCCGAGCGCGGCAAGGACGGCGATTGAGGCGAAGCAGAGCAGGAAGATTGTTCTAAGAGGTAGTATGTTTTTATTGATGGTCATTTGCCGATGCCGATAGGGCGCATTTTAAGGCCCTCCTTTTGAATATGAAGAGCGAGCTGTTAGAAGAAGGCGCTTCGTTAAGTGCCGAAGACCGCATGCGGTGATCCTTGAAATGGCTCTGGTAATGGTTATGGTTTAAAGATGGATGATTATGCTCTACTCCAGGTTGTGCGGCGCTGTCAGCTATTGAGGTTCAAGCGATAATCCTCGATAAAAGAACGGATTTTTCATTCTAATACGACGCTTCGCATTTTTCAACCGCTTCTATTTCCGGCCTGAGTCGCTATATGTCCCTATAGCGCATCGCTTGTCTGGAGCTGAATAAGGGGTATACTCTAATAAAAGGGGGTGGGGTTATGGTAAGCAGACTTGAGGTATTTCTAAAAGAGAAGCATATACTTTATGAGACTGTCATCCATCCTGAGGCCTATACGGCGCAGGAGACGGCGGAAAGCATGCACGTGAGCGGAGACCAAATCGCCAAGACGGTGATGGTCAAGGCCGGTTGCGCATTCGTGATGGCGGTGCTTCCTGCCAGCAGGCGCCTTGACATGGCAAAGCTGAAAGAGGTCCTTGGCCAAGATGATCTCAGTATAGCCCAGGAGTCGGAGTTCAAGAGGTTTTTTCCGGATTGCGAGCCAGGTGCCGAGCCGCCGTTTGGAAACCTTTACGGCGTACGAACGCTGGTAGATGCGGCGTTTGCCGCAGACTCACACTTCTTCTTTAATGCAGGCAGCCACCATGAGGCCGCCGGGGTCGATTACAAGGACTACGAAACGGCAGTAAGGCCGAGGGTAGCTGATTTTTCAAGACGGCAGTGACCTCCGGGTGATCTTCCCCCGAAATTTCGGACACACAGTTAAACTACATTTGCCTGCTCG
>JBBTBW010000004.1:0-85921 GCA_038043525.1 Deltaproteobacteria bacterium
CGAGCAGGCAAATGTAGTTTAACTGTGTGTCCGAAATTTCGGGGGAAGATCACCCCTTTGCAAAAAAACATCGATCTGATTTTAGCTTTGCACTTCAGTGCTCATTTTGGGTATGGCTCCTTCCGCTATGCCCCGTGTTTGTTTCAAAACAAAGGATAAATTCAAAGGCCGGAACCTTGTCTACGCCTATGGCGGGAGCAGGTTTGCAACCTGCTCCATAAATCTCAAAATGCGCCTTGACGAATTATCGGGTTCAAGTTGCAAACTTGAACCCGCACTGACGGCCCTTGTAAAAATATCTATCTGATTTTAGCTTTGTACTTCCGTGCGCGTTTTGGGTATGGCTCGCTTCGCTTTCGGGCCGACTTGCAGAAGATACAGATACCTGCTCGTCGTCTCTCAGTCAGGCTCGCTACGCCATGACCCGGGTTTTTAGAGGCAAAGTCTGGTCAAGGCCTCCTTTTCTGAATCCTTCAATAATATCAATACAATCAAGCTACTACCATCTCCGGACGATGGCGGTTTCAGCCCCTTGACATGGTTATGTCTTGTGCGCTATTGTAGGGTAACATTTGTTATTCTATGTCGAAATGGCGTATCTTGGGTGGTCTTGTGGTTGAGGCAGTTCTTACAGACAGGCAGAAGGAAGTCCTCGGGTTTGTGCGCGAGTTCATCGAGGAGAGGGGGTATCCGCCCACGCTCAGGGATATCTGCGGCCGCCTTCGGATAAACGGCCCTGCTAACGCTAGGAAACACCTCGATGCCCTTGAGCGGAAGGGGTTCATAAAAAGGTCTTCAAACATATCGAGGGCTATAGAAGTCATTGGACATGGTGCGAGGGTCGGCACAGTCATGGTGCCGATAGTCGGAAGGGTCAGGGCTGGAGGGGTACACCTCGCCATAGAGGACGTCTCAGGGCACGTCGGACTTGATGTTGGTTTTTTCAGATGCAAAGGAGCGTTCCTTTTAAGGGTCGAGGGCGAGAGCATGACAGGGGCAGGTATTGATGAAGGCGACCTCGTCCTGGTAAGGCCTCAGAAAGAGGCGGCTGACAACGAGATTGTCGTTGCCATGATAGACGGCGAGGCGACTGTAAAGAGGTTCATAGTGGAGGCCGGCGTTGTCATATTGAAGCCTGAGAACCCCGCCTTCGCGCCTATAGTCGTAAGTAGTGATGCGCGCGACTTCACGATAGTCGGCAAGGTCATCTCCGTTATAAAAAGCTTTGAGAAGTGACCCGCTACGAGACGGCCGAGGTGTTATCGGATGAAAGACGCATGAACGATGGGTTTTAATAGTTGCCGCGCCGTGGATATGTGATCAGGAAAAAGGCGGTTATGCGATGAGACATGGATTAACGAAGGATCTTGATAACATCTGCATCATGGATTGAATATGACTATTGATATAAAAGAGATCGTAACGGTCGTTGCTGTGTTCGATAAAGGCATGAGGCCGGCAAAGTTCAAATGGAACGGGCGCGTATATTCCGTAAAAGAGGTTACTTACGAATGGAAGTCCATGCAGGGAAGTGCGCAGGTACACCACTTCTCAGTCACCGACGGCGCTTCTTTGTACGAGCTATCCTACAACCCGTCTACTTTTGTATGGATACTGGAGGGCGTTGAATGAGGCGCGTGATAATGCACATGGATATGAACGCGTTTTTCGCCTCGGTCGAGCAGAGGTGCGATCCTGCGCTTCGAGGCAGGCCTATCGCTGTCATCGGCTCTGGGAAAAGGACGATAGTCACGACCTCGTCATACGAGGCAAGGGCGTTCGGCGTAAAGACCGGCATGAACACATACGAGGCTAAAAAGGCCTGCCCTGAGATCATATTCGTCGTAGGTGACAATAAGAAGTATATGGATACGTCGGTGCGCATACTCGAAGTATTAAAGGGCTTCTCTCCGATGGTCGAGGCGTATTCTATAGACGAAGCCTTTCTCGATATCTCAGGCACTGAGGCTCTTTTCGGAGGGCCATCGGATATCGCAGGCTCGGTAAAGAAAAAGATAATGGATGAGACAGGCCTTTTGTGTTCGATAGGCATAGCCCCTAACAAGCTGCTGGCCAAGCTCGCATCCGATATGCGCAAACCCGACGGCCTAGTCGTGATAGGTGAAGCTGACGTCGAGGGTCTCCTGAGAGATCTTCCTGTCGGAGAGCTTTGGGGCATAGGCCCGAGGCTCACGGAACACCTCGCTTCCATCGGCGTAATGACTTGCAGTGAGCTTGCCGCCCTTTCTGCAAGCCTGCTTAGAGACAGGTTCGGGGTAATAGGCGAGAGGTTGAAGCTCATGGGCCAGGGCATTGATTACAGCCCTGTAGTGCCGATGGGTAATGAGCCTGAGGCCAAAAGCGTCGGCCATTCGATGACGCTGCCTGCTGATATCTCCGACAGGCATGAGATAAAAAAAGAACTCCTAAGGCTCTCCGAGATGGTAGGCAGAAGGGCCCGCAGATACGACCTTAAAGGCCGCAAGGTGAGCCTCACCATAAGGTATCCTGACTTTTATACGTTCTCGAGACAAAAGACCCTTCCGGTATCTGTCAACGACACGCGCGCGATATACGCGGCCGCCCTTTCCATACTCGACGCCGAGAGGCTCAGGACCGCCGTCAGGCTCCTTGGCATATCTATCTCTGACATGTCTTGCGGCTCCGGGCAGATGCATCTATTCGATGGGGACAGGAAAAGGGATGAGGTATTAAAGGCAATGGACGCGGTCAACAGCCACTTCGGAGAGTTTACCGTCACGTGGGGGACGCTTCTGGATGATTCTGAGGCTGATACAGGTGCAGGTGTGATATCACCGTCGTGGCGCCCGACAGGCGTAAGGCACGTCAACGTAAGGTAGGGTTGTAATATTCCGCTGTGGCCTTTGTCGTTGATGTTAAATAAACATGGGGACGGCGTGGCGGGCGCTAGGAACAGTCGGAATCAGCTGATTGGATTTATTTTGAATTTGTCTTGGAACAAAACCCGGTTGGTGAAGTTGCTTTTGTCTTTGCCTTTAAACAAACCCGGGTATGGTGGAATGAGCCTAAAGGATGGCCGACGAGCAGGTATCAGTATTTACTGCGAGTCGACCAGACAGCGAAGGGAGCCATACCCAAAAGGAGCACGGAAGTGCAAAGCTAAAATCAGATAGAAATTTTTCGTACGAGCCGTTCGTCCCGTACCCAAAAGCCACGGAAGTGCGCAAAAATCTGCTTACTAGTAACCCCTCCCTGCCTCCCCTTATAGTAAGGGGAGGAGATAAAGGCAACATCAAGACCCCTCTCCATTTGAATCTGGCTTTTGCCTCTAAACAATCGGGTCATGGCGTAGCGAGCCTGACTGAGAGACGACGAGCAGGCATCGGAATTTACTGCGAGTCGGCTCGAAAGCGAAGCGAGCCATACCCAAAAGCCACGGCAGTGCGCAAGAGAAGCAGCTGCCTGGAGGGGTAGCTTGAAAAGCCCTGAAGTAACAATGGCGGGTGTGACCCGCCCTACCGCCTGCGAGTTGATTTCAAAGGCGGTGTTTCTTTTTGCCGTATATGCGGTGTGACCGGAGGCACAGAGTTACTTTCTAAGCGGTAGTATGATAATTGCGTGATGATCATTGATAAAAGGTCATTGATAAAAAGAAAAGACGGTTTGTCCGGTTAATCAGCACTTAATCTGCTCAATATTATAATTGGGTTGAAGATGAGGATCTTTAAAGACTTCAAGAGCGCGTATAAGAGGAGGAAAATGGCATGAAAAGAGCTTTCAGGATCGATGATGTTTTTGAGATCTTTGCCAACCTCACAGTTGTAGCTGTGATCATAGCGTCGATAATCGTAAAGGCAGGGTCTTGATACAAACCTGCCGATGATGTGTGAAAGGCCCATTGTCGGGCGGTAAAACTCAATCAAGGAGGGTTATAAATGAAGAAACATACAAGGACAGCGGAGTTCTTTGAGGTCATAGCAAGCCTTGCGGTAGTAGTTGCCATGGTCTCCGGCTGGGCGCTCTAAGGCGGTTAAGGATCACCAGGCTCAAGCGTTGCGGGAAGGCATAAGATGCCTTCCCATTTTTTTGCCTTGCGAGGTCCCGGGTTGAGACTGCTCTTTGAGATGAGCGGCGCTGTCTGATCGGCCTGCGGCCACATACGGCTTTTCTGTTTTTTGCGGCGTTGTTATCAGCAATCAGTTGTCATAAGCCCCTGTTTTCTGCTATATGAGACGGCCGGCGGTTTTGTTCTAACATTCTTTTAATCATATAGGAGTAGTATCGATGTGTGGCATACGAATGAACGGGGCGCTGTCGCCATCGTTATCCCCCGTTTTATCAGTTTGCTTTTTCATGGGATCGTCTGAGTTATCATAAGCGTTTTTCATGCCTTGACCCCGCATTTGGAACGACACCTTTACGGCCGATACTAATAAGAAAAATGCAGATAGACAAAGACAGATCAAGGCTCTCCGGCGCGCTTGACGCGCTGGCCCTCATGGCTTTTATCGCCGCTATGCTTGCGGTCCTCTTCTTCTGACAGTTCCAGGAAAATCCCCCGCTGCGGCGTCGGCATCAAATCGCATCACTGTGGTCTATTCGAAGCCAGGCGTCGCCTCCGGGGCTTTTAGCGTGGCCAAGACGGGTCTTGAGCTTTTCAGGAAGGCTCTGAAAGGCCGCATCCGGCAAAAATCAGATCGCGCGCTTCTTTTTCTCAACCCTTATTTTCGCGGCCACTGTGACGGCTTTTTGAAAGTCTTTTTTAAACTGCTTGAATATTCAATCGACTTCATATATACTAGACAGGTTGAATCACTCTGCCCACATTCCCTTGATAGTCGAAGTGCCGAGGGCAGTATCTAACGCCCGAATCCCTTAATTTTTTTTGCCACTCATCGGGTCTTGATCCTGCGCGGACGACTTTTAGCCTGTCAGTGCCAGATACGTTTTTCTTGATCTACCGGTTTTTAAACAATCAAACAGAAGGAGAGATGCATACAATTGGAAAATATCACAAGGTTTGAAGATTTCGGGCTTTCAAGCGAGGTACTTAAGGCTATTGCTCAGATGGGCTTTGAGGAACCTACCCCGATACAGAAAAAGACCATCCCTGTTCTCATGATGGGCAAAGACGTCATAGGCCAGGCCCAGACAGGCACCGGAAAGACAGCCGCCTTCGGTATTCCGATAGTCGAGAAGATAGATAAGTCAGCGCAAGGCGTTCAGGCGATCGTCCTTGCCCCGACAAGGGAACTTGCCATGCAGGCCGCTGAGGAGCTCAACAAGCTCGGGGCCTCAAAGAGGCTTCATGCCCTGCCGGTCTACGGCGGCACTTCAATAGAAAGGCAGATAAAGGCCCTCCAGAGGGGCGTGCATATCGTTGTAGGCACCCCGGGAAGGGTACTCGACCATATTGAGAGAAGGACGCTCAACCTTAAGAACGTAAAGATAGTCGTCCTTGACGAGGCCGATGAGATGCTCGACATGGGGTTCGTCGAAGACATAACTAAGATACTCAGTGAGACGCCGGTTGAGAGGCAGACGCTTCTTTTCTCGGCGACGATGCCTGAAGCGATCATCAAAATATCCAAGCGGTACATGAGGTCCCCTGAGAAGCTCAAGGTCACTACCGATACGCTCACTGCCGCTAATGTGAGCCAGATCGTATACGAGGTAAGGGAGAGCGAAAAGCTCGACGCGCTTACCCGTCTCATCGACTTCCATGATTCCGGCAAGTTCCTTGTGTTTTGCCACACGAAGAGGGATACCGACGACGTTGCCGGGAACCTGAGGCTCAAGGGATACGACGCGGATGCCATGCACGGTGACTTCAGCCAGTCTCAGAGAGAGGCTGTCTTGAAGAGGTTCAAGGGCGGGAAGATTGACGTTCTTGTCGCTACTGACGTTGCCGCCAGAGGCCTTGACATAAGCCACATAACCCATGTCGTCAACTTCTCCATACCGCAGAACCCGGAATCCTACGTGCACAGGATCGGACGTACCGGCAGGGCAGGGCGGGAAGGTGTTGCCATAACATTTGTCACCCCGAGAGAAGACAGACAGTTCAGGCTGATAAAGTCAGTATCCAAGGCCAACATAAAAAGAGAGAAGCTCCCTTCCAGGGAAGCGGTCCTCGATGCGCGCTTTACCAGCCTCGTTGAGAAGATAGACGAGTTCATTGACGATACGCGTTTTGACAGATACCTTCCGATGGCTGAAAGGCTCATGGAGAGGGTAAAGCCGGTTGATGCTGTCGCGGCCCTTCTCAAGTTCCAGCTCGAGGGCTTCGAGACTGTCGGCGCGACGGTTGCTCAGTCGGCTGGTCCGGCCTCGCTCGATGATACCGGCGCTCCTTCAGGTATGGCGCGCCTTTTCATGACTATCGGAAAGGAGCAGGGCGTAAAGGTCGCTGACATAGTCAACGAGATCTCTGCCAAGACCAATCTGCCCAAGACCATCATAAAGAAGGTGAATATCCTCGACTCGTTCACCTTCATAGAGGTCCCGCTGGAGGTCGCAGAGAAGGTCATAGAGGTCATGCACCAGTCTCTTATATCCGGCAGGAAGGTGGCTGTCGCACCGGCCCGTCCGCGCGCCAGGTAGCAGGATCTGCTGTTATCGCCGGGGGCTGTGTTTTATTGCACGCCCTTAGCGCTTGAGATACATTCAAAGCCTCAGGTGAAATATCAAAAGGCCCGTTATCTAACGGGCCTTTTGATTTGGCATGGCGAGAGATGAGATATTTGTCTTTTAAAGGTGGTGTTTCCGGATATGTTCAGGATAGATCTTCACAATCATACCGTATACAGCGGAGATTCGACGCTGGAGCCTGAGGAGGCCGTCAGACGGGCTGTTGAGCTTGGCCTTGGCGGCATCGCTTTTACAGAGCACAATACCATTCTCGACCCTGATGTCACCGCAAGGCTTGGCGAGAAGTACAAGGGCGCGGCCGTTGTGCTCTCAGGCATCGAGTATACCTCAAGGGAAGGCCACCTGCTCGTCTTTGGATATACTGATACGGGTTTTGGCGGGCTTGGCCTCTACGGCTCGGCAACAGACCTGATACGTCTGGTCGGCGAGCGTGGTGGGTTTGTAATACCGGCTCATCCGTTCAGGGGTTGGTCGCTCTTTAAAGGAGATCTCTCTGCTCTTTCAGGTATAGCCGCTATAGAGGCGTATAACGGCCACAATACAGAAGAAGAAAACGAGGCGGCAGCCTTATTTGCCGCAAGACGCGGGATCCCTACTACAGGAGGCAGCGACTCGCACGATATAGATGACGTAGGGCGCTGTTGTACGGAATTTTCTAAGCCGGTAGAGGATCTGGCCGGTTTTATCGAAGAGCTAAAGGCCGGACGCTTCTGCGGGGTCTGCCTCAGGCCTCCAGGATATTAGGTTTTGTCCGTCTTTATTAATATCCCTTTGAATTTGCTTTATAATATCCTTGACAGGGATATCCTTTATGGTAAAATCCTATGCTGTTTCGCTATTCTTCCTTAAGGTACCATCTTGAGCGGCAAAATAGCGACGGCGGACAGGCTTGCAGGTCCATGCATTTTCAGGTCTCAAGCTGTAAAGTTCTTGGTTTTAGTGGTCTTTTGTCATATACGACAGGCGCGTAGCTCAGGGGTAGAGCACTACATTGACACTGTAGGGGTCGGCGGTTCGAAACCGCCCGTGCCTACCATTTCTTCCCGCAGATTACCTTGTTTATGCAAGGTGCAGGGTCGGAGATGGAAATTGCGGTCATTAGTTTTGCCGGTTGATTTGGTTTTGGCCGGCGATCTTCCAGGCGCAACAGCTTAAGGATTAGATGATAAAGGTTATTTTCCCAGGCGGGGATGAAAAGGACTTCAACGAAGGCTCGACTTTTTTTGAGGTTCTCAAAGACCGCGACAAGGGGATTTTAAAAAAGGCTGTTGCTGTTAAGGCCAACGGAGAGCTGAAGGACCTGAGAAGCCTGCTTCAGGGGACAGTCTCTGTCGAGCCTGTGTTTATCGACTCTCCTGAAGGCCTTGAGATACTCAGGCATTCTGCCTCGCATGTCATGGCCCAGGCTGTAAAGGCGCTTTACGTTAATGTAAAGCTAGCCATTGGCCCTGCGATATCAGACGGCTTTTATTACGATTTCGATACGGAGCATTCCTTTGTCCCTGAAGACCTCGAGAAGATCGAGGCGAAGATGAGGGAGATAATAAAGGCAGACTATCCGTTTGCAGGGACTCAGCTTCCCACAAAAGACGGCGTAGAGATGTTCCGTCAGATGGGTGAGATATATAAAGAAGAGATAATCGGCGGTCTTGACGGTGAGACTATCAGCATATATCGCCAGGGTGATTTTGCAGACCTTTGCAGGGGGCCGCATCTCCCGTCGACAGGCTGGATAAAGGCCTTCAAGCTTACCGGTACAGCAGGTGCGTACTGGAGGGGCGATGAGAAGAACAAGATGCTCCAAAGGGTCTACGGCACCGCCTTCGCAACGAAGGAAGACCTTAAGGCGCATCTCGACAGGCTAGAAGAGGCGAAGAGAAGGGACCACAGGAAGCTCGGTCGTGAACTTGATCTCTTTACCACCAGCGAGGATATAGGCTCAGGCCTCGTGCTCTGGCATCCGAACGGCGCGACAGTAAGGATGGTCATTGAGGACTTCTGGAAGGCCGAGCACGTAAAGGGCGCATATTCGCTCGTATACACGCCGCACATAGCGAATGTCGGGCTGTGGAAGACAAGCGGCCACTGGGATTTCTATAAAGAGTCCCTTTTTTCACCGATGGATGTCGAAGGGCAGGAATACATCGTCAAGCCGATGAACTGTCCGTTCCATATACAGATATACAAGACCCAGCTCAAGAGCTACCGCGACCTGCCTGTAAGGTATGCTGAGCTTGGGACGGTCTACAGGTACGAGAGATCAGGGGCGCTCCACGGCCTTTTGCGCGTCAGGGGTTTTACCCAGGACGACGCGCACATCTTCATGACCCCGGACCAGCTTGAAGGCGAGATAAAGGGCGTACTCAACTTTACCCTTTACATATTACAGTCTTTTGGGTTTAATGAGTTCGATATATATCTCAGCACAAGGCCTGAGAAGTTTGTCGGTTCGCTTGATAATTGGGCGAAAGCGGAAGGCGCTTTGAAATCCGCGCTGGACGCATCCGGGCTTCCTTACAGCATAGACCCGGGCGAAGGGGTCTTTTATGGCCCCAAGATAGATATAAAGATCAAGGACGTCATCGGCAGGTCATGGCAGTGTTCGACGATACAGGTCGACTTCAATCTGCCCGAGAGGTTTGACGTAACGTATCGCGACGAGCGCGGCCAGGACAGCCGCCCTATCATGATACACAGGGCCCTTATGGGCTCTCTTGAGAGGTTTTTCGGTTGCCTGGTAGAGCACTATGCAGGGGCGTTCCCGACTTGGCTTGCCCCGGTGCAGGCGGTTATCCTCACCGTGACCGATAGGAACAATGAGTATGCCGCTTCTGTTTTAGACAGGCTGAGGTCCTCAGGTATAAGGGCGGAGCTTGACAGCAGAAATGAAAAGCTCGGGTATAAGATAAGAGAGGCCCAGCTTAAGAAGATACCATATCAGCTCGTTGTCGGCGACAGCGAGCAGGCCGAAGGGAAGGTCGCCCCGCGCAAGCGCGGCGGTGAAAGCCTTCCGCCGATGTCCATGGAAGATTTTATCGCGCACATACAGGCTGAAAACAAGCCTGCAGTACTGAACAGGGGGTGAGCTTTTATAGCAAAAGAGACCGTTAGGATCAACAGGATGATCAGGGTGCCCCAGGTGCGCGTCATAGACGCCGAAGGCAACCAGCTTGGCGTAATGGCCACAAGGGACGCACTTACGACGGCCGAGGATATAGGCCTCGACCTTGTGGAGATTTCCGCAACGGCGACCCCGCCGGTATGCCGCATCATGGACTATGGCAAGTACAAGTATCAGCTCAGCAAAAAGTCCAAGGATGCGAAGAAAAAGCAGACGGTCGTACTTGTTAAGGAGATGAAGCTTCGCGGCAAGACCGAGGAGCATGACTTCCAGTTCAAGGTGCGCAACATTAAAAGATTCCTTAGTGAAGGCAACAAGGTAAAAGTTACTATCATATTCAAGGGCAGAGAGATAACCCATACCGATCTCGGCATGGGGATGCTCAAGAGGGTCGGCGAGGAGCTCAAGGAAGTCGCTGTTATAGAGGCCCCTCCAAAGCTGGAAGGACGTAATATGTCCATGATGGTGGCCCCGGCCCAGCCCAAGTAATAAGCCCGCCCGCAAGCGGTAAAAGGAGATGGTCCAGAGATGGCAAAGAAGGTAAAGAAGTACAAGCTGAAGACTAACTCGGGAGCTGCCAAGCGGTTCAAGCTGACAGGTACCGGCAAGGTCAAGAGAAGGAAGTCCGGGATGAGGCATATCCTCACCAGCAAGTCTCCGAGCGTCAAGAGGGAGCTTGGGCACAGCGGTCTTATATCAAAGACTCACGAGGCCTCGATAAAGAAGCTGATACCGTACGCCTGAGGTTTTTCTCTGCCGCTTCCTGTGCTCGCTACGGTATAGACGCCGTGGGCGGGGCTTAGGCGGCTTTTCAGGCGTGGTTGAAAGAATATAAAAGTAAAGTCTTAATGAAGGGGATAGAGTCATGCCGAGAGTAAAAAGGGGCGTTAACGCCAAGAAAAACAGAAAAAAGGTTTTAAAGCTCGCCAAGGGCTTCAGGGCCGGCAAGAGCAAGCTCTACCGCGTAGCCACTGAGGCTGTCGACAGAGCGCTTGTATACGCGTACAAGCACAGAAGGACAAAGAAGCGCGAGTTCAGGTCGCTCTGGATAGCCAGGATCAACGCCGCCGCTCGTTCAAATGACATCACCTACAGCCGCCTTATAAGCGGACTACTGAAGGCAAATGTCGCTATGGACAGGAAGGCCCTTGCTGATCTTGCGGTTCAAGATCCGGCCGGGTTCTCAAAGGTAGTTACGATTGCGAAACAAAGCCTTGCTGCATGAGCGAGAGGCTTGAGAACCTTTTAAAAGAGGCGACGAGCGCTCTAGCCGCGGCAAGGGACATCGATTCAGTTCTTCAGATAAAGGCCAGGTACATCGGACGCAAAGGTGAACTGGCCTTGTTGCTGAAAGAGATGGGCACTCTCTCACCGGATGAACGCAGAGCCTCGGGCGAGGCTATCAACAGGGCCAAAGACACTCTGGAGGCAGAGGTCGAAAGGCTCATCTGTGTGTTTCAGGAAGCGTCCAAGGCCGCAAAGCTTACTGGCGAGCGGATCGACGTGACGCTTCCCGGCAGGCCGCTAAGGCTCGGCAGGGTACATCCTGTCACTCGTGTGATGACCGAGATCGAAGATATATTCACAGGGCTCGGCTTCGATATCGCCGAGGGGCCTGAAGTCGAATTAGACTACTATAATTTCGAGGCGCTCAACTTCCCGAAAGACCATCCCGCAAGGGATATGCAGGACACCTTCTTCATAGCCGAAGACGTACTACTACGCACGCATACCTCAGCAGTTCAGCCGCGCATCATGGAAAGGTCAAAACCGCCTTTACGCGTGATAGCACCCGGCACAGTATACCGCAGGGACTCCGATATAACACATTCGCCGATGTTTCATCAGGTCGAGGGCTTCATGGTAGATAAGGGCATAAGGTTTACCGACCTCAAGGGGATACTCTCGCTCTTTTTACACAGGCTCTTCGGCCCTTCCACAGAGGTCCGTTTCAGGCCGAGCTTTTTTCCGTTTACCGAACCTAGCGCCGAGGTCGACATACGCTGCGTGATATGCGGCGGGTCAGGGTGCAGGGTCTGCAAAGGTTCAGGCTGGCTTGAGGTCCTTGGCGCAGGCATGATACACCCTGAGGTCTTCAAGGCCGCTAAATACGACCCTGAAGAGTTCACAGGCTTTGCCTTCGGCCTCGGAGTAGAGAGGATCGCCATGCTCAAGTTCGGTATAGACGACCTCAGGCTCTTTTTTGAAAATGACGTAAGGTTTTTGGGTCAGTTTTAATAGCGCGGTTTTTTGAACGGTTACGGGCCGTGGGATTTACGCAATCAATGGTTCCAACGTGGCCGGTTTTAATAACGTATTTTTTTTAAATGCCTACGAGTCGTAGGATTTACGCAATTAAGGATCCTAACGTAGCCGGTTTTAATAACGTTGTTTTTTTAAATGGTTGCGAGGCTTGTCTCTTAAATCGCTTTTCGCCCCTTCTAGCTTATAAACACTTTATCCACAGGATCTATATAGATGCTCTTCTCTTATAATTGGCTGAAGGAATACCTGCCTGATATACCGCCTGCTCACGAGCTTGCAAAGGCCCTGACTATGTCCGGGACAGAGATAGAGAGCGTAGTGCAGGTAGGCTCGACCCTATCAAACGTCGTGACCGCCGAGGTGGTAACACGCGAAAAGCACCCGAACGCTGACAGGCTATCGCTTTGTTCGGTACGTACTGAGGGCGAGGTCTATTCGATCGTCTGCGGCGCGAGCAATATGAAGCCCGGCGACAGGGTTGTCCTGGCCCTTACCGGTGCCGAGCTCCCCGGCGGGATCAAGATAAAGAGATCCAAGATACGCGGGGTAGAATCCCAGGGCATGATGTGCTCTGAAGTCGAGCTTGGGCTAAAAGACACCTCCGACGGGATAATGATACTTCCTCAGGATACGCCTCTAGGGGCTGACATAAATACTGTGCTCGGCCTCGGCGACTTCATGATGGAGGCCGGCATAACGCCAAACAGAGCCGATCTGTTGTCTGTAAGGGGGCTTGCCAGAGAGATCTCAGCTGTAACCGGCGCTTCTTTTACCGATAAAACCTGGCTTCTTGCAAAGGCTTCTGTGTCTGACGATGAGAATGAGGCTGAAGACCTTGCTACAATCTCCATAGAGGAGGAAGCCCCGTGTTCACGGTATTTCGGCCGCGTCATAGAAGGCGTCAAGGTTGGCCCTTCGCCTGATGCTATCAGAAGGAGGCTTGAGGGACACGGCATAAGGTCGGTCAATAACGTCGTGGATGCTACGAACCTGATACTCCTGGAGACCGGTCAGCCTCTCCATGCCTTCGATCTCGATGCGATAGAAGGCGCGGCGCTCGATGTAAGGTTCGCCGGGACCGGAGAGGCGATAGATACGCTCGACGGCAAGACGCGCGTACTTGATACCGACATCCTCGTAATAGCCGACGCCAAAGGCCCTGTGGCTGTCGCAGGGGTCATGGGCGGATGCCGCACTGAGGTCAGGGACTCTACGACCAGAATACTGCTTGAGGCCGCGCACTTCGATCCTTCCTCTGTCAGAAGGGCGTCAAAGAGGCTCGGGCTTTCGACCGATTCGTCATACAGGTTTGAAAGGGGTGTCGACCCCGGTTCAACAGCCTCTGCAATAGATGCGGCCGCATCCCTGATAAACTCTGTTGCAGGAGGCTCTCTCGTAAAAGGGCTTCTTGAGATAGGCCCTGGCGTACCCTCTGCCAGACCGATAAGGTTCAGGACTAAGAGGGCTTCGGACGTGCTAGGCGTTGACCTTGGAGTCCTTGATGCATCCGCAATATTTGTTAAGCTCGGCATAAAAGTCGAGGTGGAAGAGGGCGGCGTTATCATGGCCACCCCGCCTTCATACAGGAATGATCTGAAAGACGAGGTAGACCTCCTTGAAGAAGTAGCCCGCCTTTATGGTTATGATAAGATGCCTGCGACACTTGCCCTGGCAGAGCTCGCGCCATCGAACCCCGGAAGGCATACATCCGTTAAGAAGATTGTCAGGCAAATCCTTGTTAACGCGGGTTTTTTTGAGGTAGTCAATTACAGCTTCGTCTCAGGCCGCCTCTTCTTGATGGCCTCTGACAACATCGATTCAGGTGTAAGGGTTAAAAACCCTATTACAGAAGATCAGGTCCTGATGAGGACGAGCCTTCTGCCTTCGCTCCTTGAGAACCTTAAAGCAAACTTACTTAAAAAGAACGAAGATGTCGATATATTCGAGATAGCCCCTGTATTCCTGCCCGGCGAAAAGCTCCCGAATGAGAGGTGGAGGCTTTCCATTCTGATGCATTCCGTCAGGTACGCAAAGGCATGGAACAACCCTGACGAGTGGGCTGATTTTTATGATATAAAGGGTCTTGCCGAGAAGCTCTTTGACGGGCTCGGCATTAAAGATGTCGAGTTTAGATCTTCGGTACACAGGCTTATGCATCCCGGTAAGACCGCTGATATGATCGTTGGCGCCAGGGTGGTTGGTTCTCTGGGCGCATTGCATCCGGATCTATCTCTTGAATACGGCCTGAGGCGTGAGGCATTACTTTTAGATATTGATATCGACCTGTTGATCGAATCGGTCGGGCGTGGCGGTTCTTACAGGCCTCTGCCAAGGTTCCCGGAATCGTCAAGGGATATCGCTTTTATCGTCGATGTGAAGCATACGTACGGAGAAATAATAAGCCTAATCGAGAGATTAGATGAAAAACTTATTGAAAGGGTTGAATTGTTTGATGTATACTGCGGCAAGAACATACCCGCAGGCAAAAGGTCGCTGGCAGTACGTATTGTCTACAGGTCTTCTGAGAGGACGCTTACTGCGGGAGATGTCGACGCTATTCATTCCAAGGCTATAGAGGCGCTTGTTGCCGGTTTTGGAGCTGAGGTCAGGGGGCCGGCGTAGGTAGTAAGTCCCTTTTAGATCGGATGTATCTGGCGAAGAGATAAGACAGGGCAAGTGACCGCAGTTAGAAAAGGAGGGTGGGTCCATGACTAAGGCGGATATAGTAGAGATCGTATTTGAGAAGGTCGGTTTTTCAAAGAAAGACGTCTCAGCCGTAGTCGAGCAGATATTCGAGTCGATTAAAGACTCGCTTGAAAACGGCGATAAGGTGAAGATATCGGGATTCGGTAACTTTACCATCAGGCAGAAGAGGGCAAGGCGCGGGCGCAATCCGCAGACCGGCACCGAGATAACCATCGAAGAGCGCAAGGTGATGACCTTCAAGGCGAGTCAGCTCCTTAAGAAGGCTATCAACTCGCAACCTGCCGCCTGATGTCGGATTGCCGGGATTTTGATGGTCAAGCGGCTGGCCCAAAAAACCCTTAAGAAAATACCCCCATGACAGAGATACCGTCAAAGCTTTACTTCAAGATAGGCGAGGTCGCCGAGATCACAGAGGTAAAGCCTTATATCCTGCGATATTGGGAAAATGAGTTCAAGATCATCAGCCCCAAGAAGTCCCTTGCGAAGCAGAGGGTCTACAGTCAGCGTGACCTTCAGCTGATACTTGAGATAAAGAGGCTTCTTTACAAGGAGAAGTTCACGCTCGAAGGCGCGAAGAAGAGGATAAAGGAGATCCAGCAGGAAAACTCTAAACAGCTAGACCTCCAGTTTAATGATAAAAAGGTACAGACTGCGCTCAAATCCATAAAAAAAGACCTGATGGATATAAAAAAATTGCTAGGATGAATATTTTAGGCGGTTGCTGATTTATCCCTTGAGTTTTCAGTAAATTAATCTTAGAATTACTCATCAACCCGGTACGTGACGAGCGCGTCGGGTCGATATATAACGGGGCGTAGCGCAGCCTGGTAGCGCACTAGCATGGGGTGCTAGTGGCCGGAGGTTCGAATCCTCTCGCCCCGACCAGAATCGATAGCCGTAATCCCTGAAAAGGGATTACGGTTTTTTTAGTTGAGTCAGGCTCGTAAGCCAGGCAGTGTCCATCTCCGGCAAGACCGGTGAAGGGATCACGGCATTGTTGATGCTCCTCATGAATGCGGCATTTTTTTACAGGTTTAGCCGTACCATGGAAGGTTGTATCTTTGGTTTTACGGACTATCGTGTCATTCATTAGTTTATGCGAAGTTACTTAAAGAAACAAAAGAGGTGTGATAGATGTCTACCGGCATAAAGGCTGTAAAGACGGCCCTTGCGGCGAACCTGTTCATCTTCCTGATGAAGCTCGGTGCTGCGCTCTTGACAAGGTCGGCAGGCATGATGGCCGAGGCTGTTCATTCTTTCGCTGACGCCGGAAATCAGATACTGCTTCTTGTCGGGTTCAAACGCAGCCAGAAGCCGCCTGACGAAGGTCATCCGTTCGGATACGGCAAGGAAGAGTATTTCTGGAGCTTTATCGTCGCGATGATACTCTTCGTGCTCGGATCTGTCTATTCGTTATACGAGGGCGTGCACAAGCTAATGCACCCGGAGCCGCTACGCTACGTCTATATCAACTTCATGATACTAGGCACTGCGGTGGCGCTTGAGGGTTATTCATGGTGGGTCGCTAAAAAATCAATAGGCGGCACTTCGATCAAAAGTACGCTGAAGGCTGTGATAGACTCGAAGGATGCCAACGCGGTCGTGGTCTTTGTAGAGGACACCGGCGCGCTCGTAGGCCTTGCTGTAGCCCTTGCCGGAAACGTCGCGGCGTATCTGACCGGAGACCCTTTCTACGACGCGGTCTCATCTATAGCCATCGGCCTGCTCCTTCTTGTGATCGCGTACTTCCTTGCCAACGAGATGAGAAAGCTTATCATCGGCGAGACCGCCGACGCTGTCTCTATCGAGAAGGCGCGGGCGATACTCCTTAAACACCCTCATGTGAAGAATATCAGCTACATGAGGTCGATGCATCTCGGGTCGAGTTCGAGTCTGCTGGCCGTATATGCTGATTTTGTGGATTCTCTCCATGACTACGAGCTTGAAGAGACGATGAGTTGTCTGATAGCGGAGATAAAGGCGGCTGTCCCTGAGGCAAAGGACGTTTTCCTGCAGCTTTCCGGCAAGGGAGTTTGTTCTGATCATCAGGGTGTAAGGCCGTTGAAAGGCAGGTAGAGGTACGGTCATCTGTTTTGTTTGACAGCTTTAACAGCAAAGGCAAGGCGACTAATCTTTGGTTTGGCTTTCGCTCCTCCCCTTACTATAAGGGGAGGCAGGGAGGGGTTAGACGGTAGGGCGGGTCACACCCGCCGAATGATATTCTTTTGCCGCACTATAGTTTGTTTTTGGGTTCATTTTATAACGGCAAAACAAGACAACGCTTATTTAAAAAAATATCGGTCTGACTCGAGCTTTGCACTTTCCGTGTGCCTTTAGGGTATGGCTCGCATCGCTTTCGAGCCGACTCGCAGAAGATACAAGAGCCTGCTCGTCGGCTCTCAGTCAGGCTCGCTACGCCATGACCCGTGTTTTTATAGGCAAAGACAAAGCTACTTCGCCAGCCGGGTTTTGTTTCAAGGCAAAGACTGAATTCAAAGGCTGGAGTTTTGTCTTCGCTCCTCCCCTTACTATAAGGGGAGGCAGGGAGGGGTTAGTAGTGAAGCGGTTTTATTTTTGCGTACTGGGTGCGCCTTTATTTTTTAACGGCAGGACAAGACAATGCCTATTCAAAAAAATATCGGTCTGACTCCAGTTTTGCACTTCTGTGCACGTTTAGGGTATGGCTCGCATCGCTTTCGAGACGACTCGCAGTAAATTCCGATGCCTGCTCGTCGGCTCTCAGTCAGGCTCGCTACGCCATGACCCGTGTTGTTAGAGGCAAAGACTGAATTCAAAGGCTGGAGTTTTGTCTTCGCTCCTCCCCTTACTATAAAGGGAGGCAGGGAGGGTTAGGCGGTAGGGCGGGTCACACCCGCCGAATGATTTTCTTTTGCGCACCTGTATTCGCCTTTAAGGTTCATTTTTTAACTGCAGGACAAGACAACGCCCTTTTAAAAAAAATATCGGTCTGACTCCTGCTTTGCACTTCTGTGCTCCTTTTGGGTATGGCTCGCATCGCTTTCGAGCCGTTTCGCAGTAGATACAATAGCCTGCTCGTCGGCTCTCAGTCAGGCTCGCTACGCCATGAACCTTGTTGTTTTAAGGCAGAGGCTGATTCAAAAACAGAGGAGTTTTTTCGCACCTTTACAAAAAATATCTGTCTGACTCCAGCTTTGCACTTTTGTGCGCCTTTAGGGGATGGCTCGCTACGCTTTCGAGTCTGGCGGTAGGGCGGGTCACACCCGCCGCCTGCTTGTCGTCTCTCAGTCAGGTTCGCTACGCCATGCCCCGGTTGTTTAGAGGCAAAGGCAAGATAATTCTCAAACCACCCCATCCGGTCTCCCCTTGAACAAAGGGGAGGATATACAAAGTCGTCTATCTTTCAGGCTCGCTACTTTATGCTTGCTACATCGTGACCTGTGTTTTATGTTCAGACAGAGTTTTTGATTAAAGACAGGACAACTTCTTTCCGGCGGTATTTTCCCGCCCTAAAAGATAAAAGACAAAGGCCCCTATCCGATATGCTTATCCTCCTCAATAAGCCTTTCAACGTGTTATGCCAGTTTACGGATGAGAAGGGGCGCGCGACTCTCGCCGATTATCTGCCTGTTAAGAACGTCTACGCGGCAGGCCGTCTTGATTACGACAGCGAGGGGCTAGTCATACTTACCGATAGCGGCCCGCTTCAGCACCGTATCGCAGACCCTCGCAACAAACTGCCCAAGACATATCTCGCACAGGTTGAAGGGGTGCCTGATGAGGCGGCCCTTGATAAGCTGAGATGCGGCGTTCTTCTTAAAGACGGCAAGACAAGGCCTGCCATCGTAGAGTGTTTCGTCACTGAGCCTGAGCTTTGGGACCGCACCCCTCCCATACGCTACAGGAAGGAAATCCCAACGACATGGATACGGCTGACTATAACCGAGGGGAAGAACCGTCAGGTGCGCCGTATGACAGCCGCCGTTGGCCTTCCGACGCTACGCCTTGTGCGTGTAAGGGTCGGCCCCTGGGAGATAGGCGAGCTGAAGCCCGGAGAATGGAAAGAGGCCTCTGCCAACGGGCTTTGACTGCTTATGCCGCGAGGCGCTTCAGGAGACTTTTGAGACTACTTCAATAATACGCTCTCCCCCGTTCGCCGTTCCTGTTGTATGCCAATCCGGTTAGCCCTTCAATTGTGTCTGTGTATCTGTTATCCTCACAATATGTTCTTTAAGACCGACCTCCCGATAGCAGACCTTGTCCCTCAGCTCATCAGTGTATTGATGGACGGGCAAACCGCTGTAGTCCAGGCCCCTCCCGGAGCAGGTAAGACCACTATCATTCCTCTCTCGCTCCTTGGTCAAAGCTGGCTTGGCGGCCGTAAGATCGTCATGCTCGAGCCAAGGAGGCTTGCCGCGCGCGCCGCCGCGTACAGGATGTCGGAGCTTTTAGGCGAGGATGTCGGCGGCAGCGTCGGATACCGCACAAGGCTCGATTCAAAGGTCGGGCCGGCAACAAGGATCGAGGTCGTGACAGAGGGGATCTTGACAAGGATGCTTCAATCTGACCCGTCTATCGAGACTATCGGCTGCCTGATATTCGATGAGTTCCATGAAAGATCGCTTAACGCTGACTTGGGTCTTGCGTTCTCGCTCGACGCCAGGTCTCTTTTCAGGGAGGACCTCAGGATAGTCGTTATGTCAGCGACCCTGGACGAGGTAGAGGTATCAAGGCTTTTAGACGGCGCGCCGATACTTAAGAGCGAAGGAAGGAGTTATCCTGTCGAGGTGAGATACCGGCCACTCGGGTCAGTTGATACGCGCTGGCAGGGGCTTACCGGCCCTCAATTTATATCAGGGGTCGTTAAAGCGGTATCAAAGGCGCTTGTCGAAGAGTCCGGCTCCATACTCGTATTTTTGCCGGGAAGCGGCGAGATACACCGGGTAGAGGCCGGTATCAGGTCAGCCGGGCTTGGGCCTGATATCGATATTGTGCCGCTCTACGGTGAAATACCGAGGGCCGCGCAGGATATGGCGATAAGGCCGTCCCTTGCAGGCAGGCGCAAGGTGGTGCTAGCTACCAATATAGCAGAGACCAGCATTACGATAGACGGCGTAAGTGTTGTGATAGACGGAGGCCTCCAGCGTCTCCAGCGTTTTTCACCTTCTATCGGCATGAGCCGCCTTGAGACTGTCAGGGTGACGCGCTCCGGTGCCGATCAGCGGACAGGCAGGGCAGGCAGGACCGGGCCAGGCATCTCCATCCGCCTCTGGTCAGAGTATGAAGACTCTGTCCTTATGGAAAAAAACAGGCCTGAGATAATGGAGGCCGACCTGACCGCCCTGGCTCTTGAACTTGCCTTATGGGGGGTTAAAGAGCCGGAGAGGCTCAGGTGGCTCGATCTGCCTCCGGCAGGTTCACTTGCTCATGCAAGAGAGACTCTCGTGCGTATGGGCGCGATAGATAAGCTGGGCCTTGTCACCGCACACGGAAAGAGACTCGCAACTTTGCCTCTGCATCCACGTCTGGCCCAGATGGTACTAAAGGCCGACGGCCTCGGCCAAGGCGCGCTCGCCTCTGTCATAGCGGCTCTCCTTGCAGAGAGGGACCCGCTCGGCAAGATGACAGGCGAGAGGGACTCTGATATAAGGCATCGTATAGAGGCTGTCACCGGATGTACAAGGGGAAGGGCAGGGCACACAGCGCGGTTTGATATCGACAAGGCGCTTTGCGAGAGGATATCAGCCTCAGCCGGTCAGATAAGGAAGATCCTCGGCATAAGGGAATCGCTATTTGATATTGATATGACAGGCATCATCCTCGCCTTTGCCTATCCTGACAGGATAGGCAGGCGCAGGGATGGGACGGGCGCCAGGTATCTACTTTCAAACGGACGCGGCGCGTATTTTTCTTCAGTTGAGCAACTATCATCTGCCGAATGTATCGTTGCCGCAAACATTGACGCAGGCGAGAGAGAATCCCGCATATTTTTAGGCGCGCCACTTGAGAGGGCAGACCTTGAGGAGTATCTCAAGGATGATATCACCTATACATCGACCGTTATCTGGGATACTGCCGTATCAGCGGTCTTGTCAAGGAGGCAGAAGAGGCTCTGGGGGCTGGTGCTCTCTGACGCGCCTATTGCCGACCCTGACAAGGAACAAGTGCTGGAAGCATTTCTCTATGGTGTAAGGCAGGCTCTCAGGCAGAACGGCCTTGTAATACTTCCGTGGGATAAGCATTCAGAGAACCTGAGGGCGAGGATAAACCTCCTGCACCGTTTTGGTGTGTCTGAAGGGGTTGAGTTCCCTGATCTGTCGGATGAACGGCTCGTTGATAATATAAATACAGACGGCTGGCTTGGGCCTTGGTGCGTTGGGATGACGCGCCTTGAACATCTGAAAAGGCTCGACATGAAGGGTGTGATCCTGAGTCTTCTTTCATGGCAGGCGAGGGAGGCTCTGGACAGGCTCGCCCCTACGCATTTTAAAGTGCCGAGTGGTTCTTCCGTTGCGATAGATTATACCGCAGGCGAGCGTCCTGTCCTTGCAGTAAGGCTGCAGGAGATGTTCGGGTGCGCGCTAACGCCTTCTATAGCGGGAGGCAGGGTGGAGCTTGTCTTACATCTGCTTTCTCCGGCAGGCCGCACTGTGCAGGTCACTAGCGACCTTGCGGGCTTCTGGGCGTCGTCTTATCAGATGGTGAAAAAAGAGATGAAAGGGCGCTATCCCAAGCACCACTGGCCTGATGACCCGCTGGAGGCAGTCCCTGCAAGAGGCGCAAAGAGACGCAAAAAAGACGACTGAAGAGATGTTGTATGCCTGTTTTTTTTCGAAAGGGCCGTTGTCAAAGAGGGAAAGGCCTCCGGCGCATTTAAGTATTACGTCTGACCCATAGCATGATGACTTTCGTAGATATTGAAAAAGGTCTTTACATCAGAGCTGAATGCAGATATAAACCACGATGATGCAAAGGCCTGCTTCTTTTTTTATCAAGCAATATTATCCGCTAGGGGCGCACTGCTGCGAGCCGTTTAGATTGAAGACAGCGGTCTGCCTCTGCTGTTTTTTCGGAGGCTATAAACCATACAGCATATAGAGACAGTGGTTGAGCGGAGGTCTCATTGGACAGGGATACGATCGCGAGGTGCCTGCCGTTCATCATCTACATGGCGTTTGTTGGCGTTGGGGAGGGACTCGGCTGGCTCGGCGCAAGGGGCATTATCAATTACGGCGACGATGCGGTAAGGTTCCTCTACCCTGTAAAGATAACTCTCGTTGCAGTATCCCTTGCCGTACTCTGGAAGCATTACTCAGAGGTGAGGTTCAAGGGGATAAGCGTATCTGATACTATCTTAAGCGTAGTAGTCGGTCTCGTAGTATTTGTCTTGTGGATAAACATGGACTGGCCTTTTGCGGTATTCGGAGAGATGGAGGGCTACGACCCCGGCATATCAGGGGGCGGCGCACTGCCTTTAGCCCTGACCGGCATACGTATCTTCGGGGCGAGCGTTATCGTCCCTGTGATGGAGGAGATATTCTGGAGGTCGTTCCTTCTACGCTATATTATAAACCCCGACTTCATGGCTGTGAAGATAGGCCGTTTCACGCTTGTATCGTTTATAATCTCGATCGCGCTCTTCGGGCTTGAGCATAATATGTTCCTTGCCGGGATGATGGCAGGGGCGGCTTATACGCTTCTTTTATACCGCACAAAGAGCATCGCGCAGTGCGTTATAGCACACGGCGTAACGAACCTCGCCCTTGGCATATACGTGATAAATACCGGGCAGTGGCGATTCTGGTAGCTCGTCGCTTGTCTGTCGTTTCAGTTTTTTAGGGTTTATATTCGTCTCATCTCATGGGTGTCTGATCTGATCGTCGAGCGCTCCCGTTTTTACGAGAGCGATTTGATTTTTTTTGCCGTAACTGTATAATCGATATGTTTTATGAGAGTATGTCTTTAGCGCGGTCTATCGCAATATTCTTATAATATGCATGCAAAGGGGGAGTATGAAGATACTTGTCGCTGGCGGTGCCGGTTTTATCGGCTCTAACATCGTTGACGCGTACATCAAGGCAGGCCATGAGGTCGTGATCGTAGATGATCTCTCATCGGGAAAGATGGAGAACGTAAACGCCAAGGCCGAGTTTCACAAGATGGATGTCCGCTCCCCTGAGCTCATGGGGCTTATCAGTGAAGTGCGGCCGGATATAATCAATACCCATGCCGCGCAGATCTCAGTCCCTTATTCTGTCGAGAACCCGCTCTTTGACGCAGACGTCAACATCAAGGGTCTTTTGAACATCGCAGAGGCTGTCAGGCATCTTGGGAAAGGGAAGATCATATTCATATCCTCAGGAGGGGCGATCTACGGATCAGCTCCCGAGTACCCGACAACCGAGGTCTGCCCGACAAACCCGATCTCGCCGTACGCTATAGCCAAGAACGTATGCGAGCGTTATATCGAGTTTTATAACCGCCAATACGGGATAGAGTATACCGTGCTTCGCTATGCCAATATCTATGGGCCGCGGCAGATACCGCAGGCAGAGGCAGGCGTCGTCTCTATATTCATCGACAATATCCTTGCCGCAAGGCCTTCGACTATCTACCATTTTGACGGTGAGCCCGACGGGATGCTCAGGGACTACTGTTTCGTAGGCGACGTAGTAAAGGCCAACCTTCTCGCGCTTGAGAAGGGCTCCGGTCAGGCCTTCAATATAGGCACGGGTGTTGCCACGCGCACAGCGGAGCTTTTCGGACACGTATTTAGCTCTCTGAAAAAACTCCTCCCTGACACGCCTGCTTCCCTTGGGGTTCCATCAAAGGGCCCGGCCCGTCTTGGGGATCTGAATAGAAGTTGTCTTAATATCGAGAAGGCGCGAAGTGTCCTTGGCTGGAGCCCTTCTACAAGCATAGCGGACGGCGTTGAGCAGACAGTAAAGTGGACCCTTGCTGATAGACGGGCAAAGACAACGACTATAGCCTGAGCATATATGAAAGGTGTTTCAGGGCGGCTTGCTTCATGGAAAATCGCTGAAGCCTGTTTGCACAAAGCCCTTCATGACCATCTTCCCGATGGTCATGAAGGGCCTTGTTTTTTTTAGTCGATTTTCAGTTTCCTTCCAAAGATGCCTTCCGTAATGCTTGAGAAGCCGTACTTATCTTCCGTTTGATCTGAAACCCGGTTTTTTCTGCCATGACAGAGACACAAAAGGCCGCCTCTGGTGTATAGTTGTCTTGGGCTTTTTCGTTGCCGGCAATTTGCGTGACGGGATAAAGCGGCCGTTTAATGACCGCTTGTTTTTTCAACCTCTGTTCGCATCTATACCTTGAAAAAGCGCGGATCTCATTCTCTATGGTGACAGAAGTCTGTCACCAGAAGGGAAGTCTTGCCTTGAAGTTTTTAGACTTTTAGGCTAGTATGAACACCTGTTTTCAAGCAAAGGCAGATCGCTTTAAAGTCTTTAATCCGAGGAAGATCCTGAATGACACCATCGAGGCCGTCTATAAACAAAGGCAGGGTCTTGATCGTGGATGAAGAGCCCAATGCCGTAAAGGTCTTATCCGCCATACTTGGCGAACAGGGGTACGCTGTCTCGTCTACCGATGATATCGACACGGCCATAGGCATGATTGCGGCCGGCGGGGTCGATACCGTTATTACCGAGTACAGGGTCCGCGAGGGCTCAGGCATGGACCTGTTCGATCACGTCAAGAAGAACCACCCTGAGATACCTGTCATATTCCTTACCGCTTATGGGACGGTAGACAGCGCCGTGCAGTTGATGACCGGCGGTGTCTTCTATTATTTCATAAAACCGCCTGATTACGCCAAGCTCTCCAGCATGCTGGCTCGCGCCGTAGAGCAGAGGCGCCTCAAGATGGAGCTCGATTTCTTCAAGAAGAGGTTCTCTGAATACGACGGTTCGTCGTTCGTTATAGGCTCTACGCCGGACATGAAAAACGCCGTAGAGGTCGCCGATGCAATAAAGGATTCATCGTCCAGCGTACTCGTTTGCGGAGAGACAGGCACCGGCAAGGAGCTTATAGCCAAAAGGCTCCATTATTACAGCGTTAGAAGGGATATGCCTTTTGTCGCATTGAACTGCGCCGCCATACCGAGGGACCTTCTGGAGGCGGAGCTTTTCGGATACGAAAAGGGGGCGTTCACAGGGGCGCTGTCCAAGAGGGTCGGCAGGTTCGAGGCCGCACAGGGAGGGACGGTATTCCTCGATGAGATAGGCGAGCTTGAGTACCATCTCCAGGCCAAGCTCTTGAGGGTCCTTCAGGAGCGCGAGCTCGAACGGCTCGGCTCGAACAGGAAGATCAAGGTCGACTTCAGGCTCGTCTCTTCTGACAATCAGGACCTTAGGGCGAAGGTAGAGGCAGGCAAGTTCAGGAGAGATCTTTTCTACAGGATAAACGTGGTCCAGATAAATCTGCCGCCGCTCAGGGACAGAAAAGAAGACATACCTATGCTTGTCGATGAGTTTGTCAAAGAGTTTTGTCTGAAGGAAAACAAGACCCTTGCGGTATCCGATGAGATCAGATTGATCCTGACAGGCTATCCGTGGCCTGGCAATATAAGACAGCTTCGCAATGTGGTCGAAAGGATGGTCATGCTGGCAAAGGGCGGGGTGATAACCCCGAGGGAGCTTCCATCTGAGATCCACATCCCTATATTGCCAGCCTCAGGCGTTGTTCCGGTAAAAAGGACGCTTAAGGATATCGAGGCGGAAGCAGTCAAGCAGACCTTGATAGAGTGCAGGGGCAACAAGTCAAAGGCCGCCAGGATGCTCGGCATATCGAGGAAGGCGTTATACAAGAGGCTGAGCGAAGAGAGGTTTTCCGGCGGACTGTATCCTTTGGATGCATAGGTCCTCCCTGATAGCCCATTGTTTTAGGTGTTTTAATGGTCAAGAATTGGAGTTGTAGCGAAAGGATGCAATATTTAAGAAGGTTTTCCCTGACTGTACCCTTGAGACACACCTGTTAATCATAAGCTTACTGCAGTTTCACTTTATCCGCTCTCACCCCCGCTTTTAATATTCTTTAAAATCAATATCTTACAGGATAATAGGTTTGTGCCGTAGTCTTTTGGACGATGCGGCACTAATCTTGCAATCTATTTACAGAGTTAAATCAAAGCTTGATTTGCTTGTAAGCGTGCGTCTCGGGAGGCTGCATCTCTACCGTCTGACTCAGTTGTTTTATGAGTATCGCCTGTATCGGTCGAATCGTTATTTTTTCTGTCTGACGTCCGGTAGAAAACAGTTTTCTCTATTCAATACATTTTATCTTTTTTTATTGCAAGGGAGGGTATCTCATTGATGAAGGCAGGGTCGTTTCGATTGATCGCAGTCGCGGCAGTGTTGATATTTACATGGGGCTGTAGCGGTGAGTCAAACAAGCCGAAGGAACAGCTTATGAGCGAAGGCGTCAAGATGGTCGAAGAGGACAACGCCAGGGGAGCGGTGGTCCTGTTCAAGAACGCCATTGAAAAGGACCCCAATTATTTCGAGGCCCGTCTTCAGCTTGCTAAGGCATATTACAAATTGAGGAACATCGATTCAGCGGAAAAGGAGATACAGAAGGTCATAAGGCAGAACCCTTCTCTCAGGGAGGCGCATATAGAGCTTGCCAAAATAAGCCTTCAGAAGCGCGAGCCTGAAAAGGCCCTTGAAGAGGTATCGAAGTACATGTCTGAGGGGACCGTCGAGGCGGAGGTGCTTGAGATTGCCGGTGGGGCCCATGCGATGAAATCCGACTTCCCTTCATCCGTGAGCCTGCTTAAAAAGGCTATCGCGCTCGACCCCAAAAGAGAGACCTCCAATATAATGCTCGCGGGCGTCTATCAGCAGATGGGGCGCGACGACGAGGCAAAGAGCCATTTAAAGGAATATCTCAGGAAGGAACCCGGCAGTGTGCCGGCCCTCCATTACCTCGCCACTATGTATGCCTCAGCCAATGATATGGAAGGCGCGCTTAATGTCTATGATCAGATACTCAGGGATAACCCGAACGATGTCGCGGCCATGTTCAGGAAGGGGATACTCTATACCTCAAAGGGGCGTTTTGACGAGGCGGGAGTCATAGGGGCGGCGCTTGTAGAGAAGTTCCCGAATGCGGCTGATGGATACAAGCTTCGCGGCCTTGTCGCCTACAACAAAAAAGATTACAAAGGGTCGGTAGCCGATCTGCAGAAGGCCATCTCTATCGCACAGGACCCGGGTACGTTCTATTCGCTCGGTCTGAGCCATTTTGCCATAGGTGATTTCGAGCAGGCCTCGAGCCAGATGCATAAGGCACTCGATTTGGTGCCGGATATGGAGCAGGCACGGGTCATGCTCGGCATCATACTCCTTCAGCAGAACAGGCTCGATGACGCAGTAAATGAGATCAAAAAGGTCCTTGATAAGAACGACAGGAACGCGATTGCCCATAATATCATGGGCAACGCATACCTGGCGAAAGGCATGTTTGAAGAAGGTATGGCCGAGCTTAACAAGGCTATCGACCTTGATCCGCACCTTGCCGACGCGCAGGCCAGGAAAGGGGCCATAAACCTCTCAAGAGGCAACCAGAAGGAGGCTGAAAAGAGCCTTCAGGCCGCTATAGACGCGGCCCCTGACGTCCTAAACTCCAGGCTGATGCTTGCCGCTTCGTATGTGAAGAGCAAGAACTACGCGAAGGCTATCGCGCTTTTAAACAAAGGACTCAAGGGTGATAAGAACGACGCTCTGCTGTATAACTTTATCGCAGAGGCCCTGTTGTATGAAGGCAAGTCCGCGGAAGCGGTCAAGTACCTTGATAAGGCCAAGCAGAGCGATCCGGCAAACCATTCGGCGTACTTCAACCTTGCCTCCTTGTACTTCATGCAGGGCAAACAGGATAAGGGGATAGCTGAGATCAAAGCCGTGCTCGACAAAGCGCCGGATAATATAAACGCCCTTACGACGCTGGCGGCGATATTCGAGGCAAGAAACGACGACGACCAGGCGCATAAGTACCTGAAGATGGCGGTCGATACAGGCAAGGCAGACGGCTACGTTGCCATGGCCAACTTCAAGCTCAGGAAAAAGGAGACAGGCTCGGCTTTAAAGCTCATCGATCAGGCCATAGAGAAAGACAAGTCAAAGGTCTCGCTCTACGAGGTAAAAGGCAGGATACTGGCCTCTGAAGGCAGGTTCAAGGAGGCTATCGTCGCATTTGACGAGCTGGGAAAGGTCAATCCGCGCGCCGGGATGGGCCTTGTCGTCAACGCGTATCTCGCACAGAAGAAGCCTGACGAGGCCCTTGCGAGGGTGAGTAGCGAGCTTAAGAAGAAGTCAGGCGACCTTGACCTTATGGCTGAGCTCGCGCGCATCTACTCGATAATGGGAAAAAAGAACGAGGCCGTGCAGAACGCAAACTCGATGATAAGCTCGAAGCCTTCTTCAACGGCAGGTTATATCGTCCTCTCTTCGGTCTATCACGCCGCTAAAGAGACAGACAGGGCCATGGACGCGCTTAAAAGAGGGATAAACAACGCTGACAAGAGTCCTGTCCTTTACATCGCGCTCGGAGACCTTCACGCGTCGAAGAAGGAATTCGCCTCGGCGCTTGAGGCATTTAGAAAAGCTGAGTCCATAAAGCCTGATGCCGTTGAGAGTGTTTTCAAGCAGGGCGCTGTTTTGCATGAGATGGGCAGGAGCGGGGACGCTATAGACGCTTATCTGAGGGTCCTGAGGGCGCAGAGAAATCATATCCCGGCGCTTAACAACCTGGCTTATATCTACGCTGATTCCGGCTCGGCGGATAAGGCTCTTCAGTTCGCTTCAAGGGCTTATGTGCTTGCGCCGAAGGAAGGAGCGGTCCTCGATACCCTCGGGTATGTGCTACTTAAAAACAACAAGCCTGCCGACGCTCTCAAGGTCTTTGAAAAGGCCATTGAGGCCGTTCCGCAAAACCCGACTATCAGATACCACCTGGCGCTGGCGTTAGTTAAGAACGGAGAGCCTGCCAAGGCGGCAGAGAACCTGAAAAAGGCGCTTGAGGCCGGCGGTTTCGACGAGGCTGACAAGGCGCGCACTCTGCTGGCAGAGATCGAAAGGGGCAAGGCGGCCTCTAAATCAAGATGATCGGCATCTACGTACTGATATTTTCGGATGTTCTCCTCTCGATCCTGTCCGTCTACCTCGGCTTTGTCATGAGGTTCGGTCAGACTCCGATACAGGAGTTCGTCCTCGGGACCAACGGGGTAAAGCTTTTGATATTTTCCCTCGTGCTGGCGTTCTCCTCTTTTATGGTCGAGCTGTACGATAAGGAGAAGAACACCGAGAAAAAGGAGGTGCTCTTAAGGATAGTAACGGCCCTTGTCATATCCTTCGTGGCGCTTACCTCTTTATACTACATGATGCCGGCCATGGCGGTCGGCAGGGGCATACTCGCGCTCTCGCTCGGCATCTTCGGCGTTTTGCAGTTCGTAGCGCATATCGGACATTATAAATCGACGCAGATACCGAGGTTCGCGAGAAGGGTGCTTATCCTCGGCGTCGGCCCACTGGCCGACCAGATAGGCAAGCTGGTTGAATCCTCCATGGGCAGGAGCCATGTCGTGGCAGGTTACGTCAACTGCGCAAACGAAGCCGAGTGCGTGCCGAGCTCTATGATAATAGCCGCAGGGGCTGATCTGCTGGAGATAGCCCGCCGTGAAAAGGCGCACAAGATAGTCGTCTCACTTTCAGAGCGCAGGGGGGCGTTTCCGTTCAGAGACGTCCTCAACTGCAAGCTTGGCGGCATAGAGGTCGTTGACGCGCCGTCGTTCTACGAGCAGGCTACAGGCAAGATACTTATAGAGAACGTCACTCCAAGCTGGCTTATATTCTCTCAAGGATTCAAGATAACCGCCGTAAGGATGTTATACAAGAGGTTCTTCGACTTAGTATTTTCTTTGATAGCCCTTGTATTGGCCGCTCCTCTCATGATTGTGCTGGCTGTCATAGTGAAATCAGATTCGAAGGGCCCTGTCTTTTACAGGCAACAGCGCGTGGGCCAGCATGAGAACCTCTTTGATGTGTTCAAGTTCAGGACAATGAGAGACGGCGCGGAAAACGGAACCGGCGCGGTATGGGCGAAGAAGAACGATTCGAGAGTGACGAGGGTCGGCGGGTTTTTCAGGAAGTACAGGTTTGACGAGATACCGCAGTTCTACAACGTGCTGAAGGGCGATATGAGCATAGTAGGGCCGCGCCCCGAGAGGCTCGAATTCGTCAACAAGTTGAAGGAGCAGATCCCCTACTACAGCGAGAGGCACTTCGTGAAGCCGGGCATAACAGGCTGGGCTCAGATCAAGTACCCGTACGGAGCGTCGGTCGAGGACTCCGTGGAAAAACTGAGGTACGACCTTTTTTATATAAAGAACCTCGGCCTTTACCTGGACTTGAAGATAATAAATGAGACGCTCAAGGTCGTGCTCTTCGGCAGGGGCGGGAGATAAGGGGGATTAATGATTAAAAAGGCTTTCATGACGTTCATAATGGTGCTGTTTATGCCGATAGCCGCGCTTGCAGGAGACTATCTCATAGGCGACGGTGACGTGCTTTTCGTATCGGTCTGGGGTGTAAAAGAGCTGAGCCTCTCGGTAAAGGTGCGGCCTGACGGCAAGATAACCGTGCCTACCATAGGAGATATTACAGCTACCGGTTATACGCCCATCCAGCTCCAGGGCGTCATAACGGAAGAGCTCAAGAAGATGGTCAAGAACCCGTCCGTGAACATCATCGTCGAGGGGATAAACAACAACAAGGTCTTTGTCTTCGGCGGCGGAGTAAAACCCGGGGTACTTGACCTTTCAAGAAGGACGACCCTTCTGCAGCTCCTGTGCCAGATCGGAGACGTAAGGAACATGGACCTGAAAAGGGCCTATGTGATGAGACAGGGAAAGAAGGTCAAGCAGGACTTCTACAGGCTCTTCGTTGACGGCGACGTCACCGAGGACGTTGTCGTCGAGCCCAACGATCTGGTCTACATACCGGTACTTCTTTCAAAGAACGTCTACGTGGTCGGAGCCGTCAACGCGCCGAGGTTCATAGAGTTCAGGGAGGGGCTGACCGTCATGGAAGCGATACTCGACTCCGGAGGGTTCACCAAGTTCGCGTCCCAGAATGACGTTACCATCTACAGGAAAAACGGCGAGGAGACCGAGGCGATAGAGGCGAAGGTCAAGTCCCTGACAGCTGACGGCGATCTGAAGCAGAACGTGTTGTTGAGGCCCGGTGATTACATAGTAGTTGATGAGAGACTTTTTTAGGAGGCTGCTGAATGGAATCGTCGGAATTGGACGTAAAGCGATATTTAAGGCTCGTCTACAAGATGCGCTACAGGTTCATAGTGACGGCGCTGGTAATTATCACGGCGGCGGTGGTAGCGAGCTACGTGCTCCCCAAAAAGTACGAGGCCAAGTCGACGGTCTTTATCGAGTCCAACGTAATAAACAGCCTCATAAAGGACATAGCGGTCACCCCGTCGATGGAGGAGCGCCTCAGGGTCCTTTCATACGCCATGAGCAGCCGCAACATACTGCTCAAGGTAATAGATGATATGGGCGTGAATATCGATAGAAACGACGGCAAGGCGCTTGAGAGGTACATAAACGATCTTCAGAGGAACACTGTCATCAAGATGAAGGACATGGACCTCTTCATAGTCTCGTACAAGGACAAAGACCCAAAGTTCGCGAGCGAATACGTGAACACCCTTGTCAGGATATACATCGAGGAGAGCCTCTCATCCAAAAGGGAGGAGGCTTACGGCGCAAACAGGTTCCTCTCTGAGCAGATAGCCTTCTTCAAAGACAAGCTTGATGCCGCTGAAAGGCAGGTCATAGACTTCAGAAAGGACAAGGGCATATTTGTCTCTGTAAACGAGGGGAAGATAGTCGAGGAGATCAAGACGGCTCAGGACGAGCTTGACGGTTTGAGGATAGCCAGAAGGGAACTTGAAGCGAAGAAGACAGCGATAAACAAGCAGCTTACCGTTGAGAAGCCATATACGGTTGCCGTCTACGGGAAAAACTCGGTCAATGAGAGGCTCATCTCTTTGAAAAAGAAGCTTAACGAGCTCCTGATTCAGTACACGGCCGATTATCCCGAGGTCGTAAGGGTGCAGAGCGAGATCGACTCGCTCAGTCAGACGCTCAGGGCCAGGGACCAGAGCGGCGCTGCGGACGCCGCCGACGCAGGCGGGTCTGAATCGGATGTCGCGACCATCAACCCGATATATCAGCAGTTGAAGGAGGAGGCCTCCAAGACGGATATCATGCTGGCATCCGTCTCAGTAAAGGAGGAGCATCTCAGGAGGCAGTTCGAGTCGAAGAAGGGGTATCTCAGGAACATACCTGAGGAGAAGACAAGGCTCGCCGATGTAGAGATGGAAAGGAACACAAACAGGCAGATATACGAGGAGCTGGTAGCCAAGCTCGGACAATCCGAGGTCTCCAAGCAGATGGAGGTGCAGGACAAGACGGCCACCTTCAGGATCGTCGACCCTGCTATAGTCTCTGCCGAGGCCGTCAGCCCCAATAGGATAGCGATCATTCTTTTCGGTCTAGCAGGCTCGATCGCGGGCGCCTTTGGCATGGTATTGGTGAGCGATAAGATAGACTCTTCGGTCAAGGACATCGATACTCTAAAAGCCCTGGGTTTCAGCGTTCTTGCTATAGTGCCACTGATAGAGAGGCCTGAGGAGCAGGCAAAGACCAGGAAAAAAGACATGATCATGTACGCGGTCTCCGGCGTCTACGTCTTTTTTATAGTGGGCCTCCTTGCCAGAGAACTGATAATGCGCCTCTTGTGGCTTTAATGCCTTAGAGGGCTTCAACCGTGATAGTACAAAACGACTGAAAGACATGGAGACGAGATGAGCAGGATAGAAGACGCCATAGAGAGCGCGATGAAAAGACGGGGAGCAGGCTTTGCCCCAGCCTCCGGCGTTGCCGAGATAGAGGCGCAGCAGGAATATCCTGCGCGGCCGGGGAAAGAGGCGGTACGGATAAACCGCGACAACCCTAACCTGATAGCCATAAACACCAGCGGCAAGCCTGAGATAGCCGAAGAGTACAGGAAGCTCAAATCGATCATAGTCAGATATTCGAAGAATGAAGGGTTCAGGAACACGTTCGTAGTCACAAGCTCTCTCGGCATGGAGGGCAAAAGCCTCACTGCCCTGAATATCGCCGTCACGATGGCGCAGGAGTACGATCACACGGTCCTTCTTGTCGACGCTGACATCAGAAAACCGTCTATCGCCTCGTACCTCGGCATCGAGGCCGCTCGCGGCGTCACCGATTGCCTCATTGACGGAGTAGACCTCGGTGACGCCATCATAAAGACCGATATCGGCAAGCTCTCCTTCCTGCCGGCAGGCAAGAGAGTCGATAACCCTGTTGAGCTGCTATCTTCTCAGAAGATGAAGAACATCATCACCGAGATCAAGACCCGCTACTCCAACAGGTACATCATAATCGACACTCCTCCGATACTGCCGTTCGCTGAAACGCGCACACTCAGCCTGCTTGCCGACGGCGTGGTATTCGTCGTAAGGGAGAGCTGCGCGAGTGAGAGCAATATCAAGGAGGCCTTTGAGCTTCTGGGCGGCAGCAATCTTCTCGGCGTCGTATACAACGCGGCGACCGTAGGGCCTGGCAGGTCCAATCACTACTACGGATATTAGCGTTTATTCCGGATTTTTTTAAGAGCATAGATGATCATGCTCTCGGCCGCGCCGCATTGTCAGGCGGCATGGGCATGAAAAAGACAGAGACGGTCTCTCGTTTTTTGCGCGAGGCCGACAGGCACAAAGGGGTATAGATGCTTCAGGAAGATTACAAGGCGTTTTTCGGGCTTTTGATGAAGCCCTTCGAGCTTGTGCCCAACCCGGCATTCCTTTACATGAGCAGGACCCACAAGAAGGCGTTGAGTTATCTTGACTATGGGATACGCGAGGGTGCGGGATTCGTCCTGCTGACCGGCGAGGTCGGGTGCGGCAAGACGACCCTTGTCAGGAACCTCATCAAACAGCTCGAAGATAACATCATCCTGTCCAAGGTCTTTAATACCAAGGTCAGCTCCGAACAGCTTATCTCTATGATAAATGACGACTTCGGGCTGGATATTAAGGGGAAGGACAAGACAGCGCTTATAAAAGACCTGTACGACTTCCTCATCGATATGCTCGCCACAGGCAAAAGGCCGGTGCTGATCATCGATGAGGCGCAAAACCTCGCCCCGGAGCTGCTCGAAGAGGTGAGGATGCTTTCAAACCTTGAGACGGACACATCCAAGCTCCTTCAGATCGTCCTTGTGGGACAACCTGAACTGAGGGCGGTCCTTGCGGCGCCTGAGCTCAGGCAGTTCAGGCAGAGGATCAGCGTAAGCGCGCATATCGGCAACATATCAAGGGATGAGACTGAGCTTTATGTCCTCCACAGGCTCTCGGTAGCTGGCAATAGAGAGGCGGTCACGTTCGATGTTCAGGCCCTTGATCTCATATACCGCTACAGCAGGGGTACGCCGCGCCTTGTCAATATTATCTGCGATTTTGTCCTGCTGACAGCGTTCGCCGATCGGACAAGGGACGTCAGTCGCGCGATGGTCGCTGACATAGTACGCGACCTTGAGATGGAAAACAGGTACTGGGGCCTCGAAGCGTTAGACCTGCCTGAGGCTGAGGTGATCCATCATCATCACGGCGAGGCTGAGCCGATAGTCGCGCAGGCGCCGGTTCCTCCTGAGATCCTTGAAACGATCGGAGCGCGTCTCGCTCAGATGGAGGCCAGGCTCGATGATATGGCCGATAAGACTGGTAAGTCACTCGCAGTGAGGATCGAAGCGATAGAAAATGCTGTTAAGGCCCTGGATATGGCCGTGCCGTCGGCTCAGGCCGCTTTTATTCCTGAAGCAGATGCATCGCCTGGCGAAGACCCTGATGCATGGAAGGGGCAGAAGAAGGGTATTTTGAAGCGGATATTCGGCTGATATTACAAATACTGCACGATCGGACACGAAAAGGTGGCAATGCGGCTTAAGGATCTTTTCATCACAATTTGCGCGGTCTCGGCTCTTTTTCCGGCAATATCAGCGCAGGCAGGCGAGTTCAAGGCGAAGCCATCAATAATGCTGGGCATGGAGCATAACGATAACGTCTTTCTTGAGAGGTATGCGAGGAACAGCGATTATATCTCCAAGGCAAGGCCGACTTTGAACCTCGGTTATAAAGCGTCTTCTCTAAAGCTCGGTACAGGTTATTCGTATGACTACAGGCATTATCTGAACGGCTCAAGGGATGATACCGAAACACAGGATGCCAATCTTGCGGCTGAGGCGGTTTTTATCGAGAATATGCTCTATCTCAAGGCCTCTGACGTCTATACAAGGACGACCCTTGACAGCACGAGAGATACTACCGGTGAGAACTTCGATGTCAACCAATCGGACCGTAATACCGTTATTATCAATCCTTACCTTGTACTGAGGCTCGACCCGCTAAGCGATCTGACCCTGTCTTATACGCGCACCGGGACCTGGTACAAGGAAGCGGAAGGCATCGACAAGAGGGAAGAAGCCGTCTCAGTTGAAGTGTCCCGCGAGCTTTCAGAGACGACCAGGGTCAACGCCGGGCACCGCTACTCGCGTGAATCCGACAGGACAGGCGGGTATGTAAGGCGGGACGCCTACGCCGGGGCGGTTTATGGGAGAGGAAGCGAGCTTGGGCTTTCGCTAAAGGGCGGCTACACCTGGCTTGACCCTGAATTCGGTAAAAGCTACAGCCGTTTGTTCTGGGAGACTTCATTATTCAGAGACTTTACTGCGGTCAAGGCGACGCTTTCCTCAGTATCGAGTGTCGTTGAGAACCCTCTATCAACGCCTCAATGGCGTATGACCCATTCGGCCGAGCTTTCGAAGCGGACAGATACCGCGTCCGTGAAGCTCTCTTTTTATCTCCATGAGTACAGGTCCATGGAGGAGCGCGCTCTGCAGACACGCGTATACGGAAACAGGGGCTCTCTTACGTATGATCTGACAGGAGACCTCAAGGGCGCCTTTGACTATACGATAGAGAAGTCTGAACACAGACGCGTACATACGCATACCGTAAGAGGTCTCTTAAGCCCGGGCTTGACATACTCTATTTCGGCAGATGACACTCTGACTTTCGCATATAATTACGCCTCGTACAAGTCGCCTGAGATCGGTACTGACAACTACAAGAACAACAGGTTTACAATAGAGCTCAGGGTAAATTTTTAACCTTAACCCAGGTAATGATCGATGAACATCCTGTACTTATCTCACAAAAACCCTGCTGCCATGGACGAAGGGGCCAAGATAGTCATCATGGGGACTATCAGACACCTCGCGAGAAAGGGGTGTAAGGTGACGCTGGTCTACCTTGACGGCGACGCGAATGGCTCCGCACGGGGGCTCGATGAGTTTTGCGCGAGAGTCGTGGCTGTCCCTCATAGAAGGGCAGGGGCGCTGTCACGCGCCTTCCGTATAGTCGAAGGGATGTACAGGAATAAACCGTATACCGTCGAGATGTTCAAGAACCATGCCTTCGGGCTGGAGATAGACAAGCTTATGACGCAGGATAAGTTTGACTGCGTCCACATGGAGACAGCGCTTCTTTATCAGTACAAGAGCCATCTATCAGGGCTTCCGGTCGTTGTGCGCCACCATAACCTCGAGTCAGGTCTTTTAAAACAACAATCAGAGAACGCCGGCGGCTGGCTCAAAAAGACTGTCTTGAAGAGGCACTCGGAGCTGCTTGCGAAATATGAGTCAGATGCCGTCAACGGGGCTGATTTTTCGGTTGCTATCACTCAGGCCGATAAAGACAGCATCATCAGGGAGTACAGCTGTTCAAGGCCTGTAGAGGTAATACCTGCCGGCATAGAGACAGAGCTTGTGATGCCGAAGGCCCAGCAGGAGCATTGTCTGGTATTTACCGGAAGGGTCGAGTGGGGCCCGAACCTCGAGGGTGTCGCCTGGTTTGTAAAGAAGGTCTTCCCGACGATCTCTCAGCGTTTTCCCAAGCTGAAACTATACATCGCAGGAGGGCTTCCACCTGCATGGCTCAAGGCTTTCGAGACAGACAAGGTGCGCATCACCGGGCTTGTCGATAACCCGACCGATTACATAGACCGCGCTGAAGTCTATATAGTCCCTCTCATGGCAGGCAGCGGCATGAGGCTTAAGATCCTTGAGGCGATGTCACGCGGCAGGGCTATCGTATCTACGACCAAGGGCGCCGAGGGGATAGCGTGCGAGAACGGCAGGAACATCATGCTGGCTGATTCAGCTGAGGAGTTTGCTTCCTCCGTCATCAGCCTTCTTGAGAATAAGATGGAACGTGACGCGATGGGCGCTTCGGCGTTTGCCAATGTGAAGAACAATTACTCGTGGTCAGGGGTGGCAGACAGGTTCATCTCCGTTTATTCAAAGTGCATAGACGCTGGCTCTTCCGGCGCAGTCAGGACCGAGGGCCCTTCAAGGCGGCTCAAGGTCATAAGAGGCAATGAGCGTTAGAAGCGTCGTGCAGATGAGGTTTTCAGGCGGCATGGGCGGGGCTGAAAGCGTAGCCCTCTCACTTGCCGGAATACTCGGCCCATACCTTGAAAATTCCGTTGCATACTTTGTGCTCGAACGGCGCGCCGGAGATAAGGCCTGCTCTGAGATGCTCGAACGGGTCAAGGCCTCAGGGGCGAGATACAGGGTCTTTTATACCGACAGAAGGTTTTCCATGAGGCTTCTTTCGGAGTTGAGGCGCGCGCTTGACGACGACAAGGCTGAGATAATCCACGCGCATTGCTATAAGTCCGCCTTCTACAGCCTGGCACTGAAAAATCTCGTTCCCGGGTCTGTAAAAAGATCTGTCGTGACGCTGCACGGGCTTTTTGAGCCGCCCTCGCTTGGTCTAGCGTTTATCCGCACTATCGACTTTTTGTCAACGATGCTCTCTGACAGGGTGATCGGCTGCTCCAACGAGATAGCGTCGAGGTATAAGATGCTTCCTTTTGTAAAGGGCAAGACCGAGGTCGTCCAAAACGGCCTGATCGTAGACAGCAGGCATTCTAGCGAGAGGGTCGCCGCTGTCGCCGCGAAGATGAGGGCCAGAATGGCTGCTCTCTACGGGCTTGATCCATCGGCTCTTTGGGTCGCGTGCGTAGGCAGGCTGACCGGCCAGAAGAACTTCGCGCTGTATATCAAGACTGTAAGCGAGATGATCTCATCGGGAAGGCTCAAGAGGAAGTGCGAGTTCCTGATCGTAGGAGAGGGCGTTCTGAATGCCGAACTCCGGCAGATGGTAAGGGAGAGCGAACTGGATAGGTCCATTTTCTTCACCTCTTATATCGCTGATACCGACATGCTTTATTCTTCCATAGATATGCTTATGCAGACCTCTGTCTGGGAGGGGACGCCCATCTGCCTGCTGGAAGCTATGGCCTACGGCAAGCCCGTAGTAGCCACAGCCGTAGGCGGTGTCCCTGATGTCATAGACGACGGCGTTAGCGGTTGTCTTGCTCCTGCCGGCGACAGCGCAAAGCTGGCCTCGCTTGCTATTTTACTGTTAAACGACGATGTCCTTAGGCGCAATATCGGCAGAAAAGCGGCAGAGGCGGTCTTGAAGCGTCATTCCCATGAGGTCTGGGCAAAAAGGCATTTTTCCATCTATAACGCGCTGCTCGCAAGCGTTTGATACGGTCCTGGCAGCTTTGTCGGTTCTCTTTCACATCAGGTGCTGAAAGACGTTTTCTTAAGGCTTTTTTTTAACGCAACCCGGCTTTATCCGGTCTGTAGATTTTGATGCGGCGTTTTTTGCCTGTCTTTATTAAACCCGGACCTTGGCTTCGATAGCGATAGCAGACAGGTTCTCAAAGGAGCGCAAAGGTCTTGCTGATCAGATACGGTGTTGTAAGGGCTAATCATAGATGAAAAAGGTCTTAGTCCTCGATCCATGGATGGGTTCAAAAGGCGGCGCCGGCAAGTCGGCTCTGTACGGAGAGCTGTCTCGTTTTTTCGATCTCGAGTTCGTGACTGTTGAGTTCCCTGCGCGTCTTGCGGCCTTTAATTACCTAAAGAGCTTCCACCCTGTCATGCGGCGGTGGAAGGAGCGCAAATCAAGGCTCGACGAGGTCACCAATAAGTACCCGTCAACGTTCAGGCTTACTACGGACCTTTTTAATTCAGCCATATCTGCCGCTAAAGGCGGCTACGACGCGATACTCCAGATGAGCTCGCTCTTCGGCCCTGTTGAGAATAAGAGAGGCGTTCCTTATTTTTCGTATCATGATTCATCGGTTGCAGGGCTTGAGACTCTATGGAGGCAGTGGCTCCCGGATGACTTCGCTTCGTTTAGGGACGAGTGGTTCGCGCTTGAAGGCAATATGTTCAGGTCGATGACTGCTGTCATGACTTACAGCGACTTCGCAAAAGACGTCATAGAGGACAGGTACGGGGTCGAGCCCCGGCGCCTCAGAGTCGTAGGTTCTGCCCTTAAGATGCCTGAAACTCATGATATCGACTGGTCAGTCAGGGGGCCTTCGGTTGTTTTCGTCTCGACCGACTTCGAGAGAAAAGGCGGTTTTGAGGCGATGTCAATCTTCGCGAAAGTGGCCGAATTGGTCCCGGGGGCGACACTTACTATCGTAGGCAACGTCCCTCAAAGCGTAACGGACGCGAAGCGTCCGTGGCTTACTCTTACCGGCCCGTTAGGCAGGGCAGAGCTTAAAAAGCTCTATCAAAGGTCGTCTCTTATGATGCATCCGGCAAAGTACGACCCATTCCCGAGCGTGATACTCGAGGCGGCAAACTTCGAGATACCAAGCGTTGCTAGCCCGGTCTGCGCTATACCTGAGATGATAAAGGACTCTGTGACAGGCCTTCTGGCTGAGCCAACGGACGCGGCGCTCTTTGCTGAAAAGGTCGCCGCCCTGCTCAACGACCGCCATCGTCTTATTGAGATGGGCAGGAAAGCCAAGTCTGATGTACTCGAAAGGTTCCATCCGAAGGTCGTGGCAACGAGTATCGGTTCTGTGATAGGCGGTTATCTTTGATGAGCAGGCCAGGCGTATATAACGGCGGCAAGCCCGTTCAACCAGGGGTCGCCAGGATACGGGTCGGCTTTGGGCCGGTCACGACAGCCAACTCCTTCGAGCAGGCCGGAGTCAAGGTCTCGGCCGAGGTCGAAAAAGACGAGCGATTCGAGTGCGCGATATTCTCAGAGCCGTTCACTTATGACTCATTAAGCCGCTTCGACGTCCTTGTCTTTATAAAGATATTCCCTGAGGCAGAGCTTTTAAAGAGGCTTAAAAAAGAAGGGAAGGTTTTGCTCCTCGATTATCAGGATATGTTCCTCTTCCCCAGCGCGCACGAGCGGACACCTCTCAAGAAGCTCTTGAAGATGATCTATTACTTTAATGAGGAATCGAGGGAGAAAAAAAGGTTCAGGTTCATTGACAGATGCCTTGTCGCCTCTCCTGTCGCAGAGCAGGCTGTGAGGAACGCGGGTATGCGTCCCTTTTTCCTTGAGCGTCAGATATACAATGACTGGAACCGCGAAAACTTCAAGTCTCATAATATGAAGACGAGCGGGCTTACTATAATGTGGACAGGCGTTTGGCTCAATACCCCTGAGAACGAACCTGTGCTTGGCGTCCTTCAAAGGCTTTGTAAGACCCACTCGTGCAGGCTCGTCTACCTGACCCAGCCTCAAGGTCCGGTCGAAGGCTTCATCGAGTACAGGCGCTGGACGCTTGAAACATGGGAGAGAGACCTCCTGGATGCCGATATTTCATTCAGATGGTGGAAGGATTCAAACACGCAGTGCCTCAAGGATTCAAACAAGATACTGAGCTACATGGCCGCAGGCTTGCCGGTAGTATGCAGGCCTACGGAATCTGACAGGCTTGTCATGGAAGACGGCAGGAGCGGTTTTTTCGCTGAGACACAGGAGGCGTTCGCAAGCGCCATTGAAAGGCTCATACTCGACCCTGCACTGAGAAGGTCGGTTGGCGAATCGGCGCATGAGACGGTCTGGGACAGATACAGCCTCGAGCGGCACGTCGAGAAGCTGAAGGGACTGATCATAGAACTTACAGGCAGGTAGTATTATACCTGCCGTATCGGAGAAGTACAGGCTGTGACCAGAAAAAAACGGATAATAAACGGCTTTATCCTGAAGTCCATTTACATGGTCTTGAACGTCGGCATCGCCTTTTTCATGATGCCGTACATCCTCCATACGCTCGGCGACAGGATGTACAGCGTCTGGATCCTTGTCGGCGCCTTTGTGGGTTATAGCGGATATCTCGATTTCGGTCTCTCTTCTGCCGTAGGCAGGTTTGTCTCAAGGGGTATCGGCCGTAATGACATGAACGAGGTCAACGAGATCGTCAATACCAGTTTTCTGCTCTATCTCGTCATAGGCGGACTGACCCTCGTGATGACGTTCGTTGTCGCCTGGGCCGCCGCGTTCCTCATCTCGTCTCCTGACGAGCTATGGATCGTAAGGTTCCTTATATTTACGTTAGGGTTCAATGCCGCGGTAGGCTTTCCTACGCGCGCATTCGGGTCTGTAGTCGGTTCGAATATGCGCTACGAGGTCACGGAAGGGATAGAGCTTCTCTCTCTGCTGCTTCGTAACGTTCTTATAGTCCTTCTTTTCGGCCTCGGCTACAGGATACTTTCCCTTGGGCTCATCCACCTAGGCGTATCGCTCCTTTCATACGGCCTTTACATGTTCTTCGCGTTTTACCTCGTAAAAGGCGTAAGGTTCGATACCAAGCTCTTTAACAGGGGGCGGATACGGGAGCTATTCTCGTACAGCTCATACACCTTTGTCATCAAGCTCTCCGAGATGCTGATATTCAGGGTAGATTCTGTTGTGATCGGTTTTTTTGTAGGCCTCGCCGTAGTAGCGCACTATTCGATAGCCTCGACAATGGTCTCGTACTTCCTCTTCTTCATATACGGGATTTTTTCTCTGGCAGGCCCGGCGTTCAGCCAGGACGAGGGCAGGGGCGATATGGACGGTGTGAGGCACAAGTTCCTCCTGACCACAAAGATAGCCATATATATAACGCTCTTTATCTCTTCCATGACGATATTCTACGGCTGGCATTTTATCAACAGGTGGATGGGCCCGGCTTATGTCGACGCCTACCCGGCGCTCGTTGTCCTCATCTGCGGCATCACCGTACTTCTGATGCAGATGCCGACTTCAATGGTTTTATTTAATATCTCGAAGCACAGGTTTCTCGCCTATCTGGGCGTAGGTGAAGCCGTTTCGAACGTCGCTTTGAGCCTCGCCCTTGTCGGGAGATACGGGATGGTAGGGGTCGCTCTGGGCACTGCGATACCTATGGTGATAACGCGCCTCGTCATCCTGCCTGTATACGCTTGTAAGACGCTTGAGATCTCAAGATCGAGGTACTACATAAACATACTCTCGATCTCTACAGTGGTCGCGCTCATCGGGCTTTTGCCAACGTACTTTTACCTGGCGGATTACGTCAGGTCCGAGTACGCGAGGCTCTTGTTTCTCAGCGCGGCGCATGTGGCCGTCTATCTGCCGGTCGTGTTTTTCGCAGGATTTGATAAGGCTGAAAAGGCATACATCCTGGGTTACTTCGGCAAGACCCTTGGCAGGGCCGCCGGAAATGCTGAGGCTGTATGACTACAACGCCTGCAGCCAAGACAAACATCATGTTCGTCCTGCCGCTTTTTTACGACCCTACGCTCCCTAACTTCAAGGACAGGTTCGAGTTTATATCAGACAGATGCGCAGGTCACATAGTGGCCCCGTCAGACATGAGGGCCGACGGTGCAAGGTTCGGGTCGTTTACATATCACGGCATACCTGTTATCAGGAACAGGGCATATAAGTACGCGTATCAGATAGTAAAGATAGTCTCAGTAGGGCTCAAGGCCAACAGGCAGGCACGGCTCGACTATATCCTGTCCGCTGACCCGCTCTTTAACGGGCTGGCGGCCTCGGTCCTGAGCTTTCTGACAGGGGCCAGGCTGATAGTCGAGTTCAACGGCGACTATTCGGTAGTCTCGGAGGCGGCGAGAAGGGACTTCGGCCGTTGGATCAGGACGAATATTTTCAAGGCGCTTGTGAACATCTCTCTCAAGAGATCTTACGCAGTGAAGTTTCTGAACTCAGGGCAGATACGGATATGGGGTGGGAGGCTGGGCGCAAGAAAAAAGGCCCTCTTCCACGATTTTGTGCCTACGCATATCTTTGACCAGGGCCGCTCTACCGACGGCAGATACATACTCTTTGTCGGCCACCCGTTCCATCTGAAGGGGGTCGATATCCTTATCAAGGCATTCATGCGCATATCAGATAGGTTTCCAGGTTATCGCCTCAAGATCATCGGCCATTGCCCGGATAAGGCGGAGCGCGCGTCCTATCAGGCGCTGGCAGGCGGTAACGATCTTGTCGAAATACTGAACCCGATGTTCTACGGAGAGCTTGCAGGCGTCATTCAGGGCTGTACGTTTCTTGTGCTTCCTTCGAGATCAGAGGCGATGGGCAGAGTGCTTATCGAGGCTATGGCCTGCGCCAAGCCTGTCATAGGTTCGAACGTCGGCGGCATACCGGAGGTCATCGACGACGGCAGGAACGGCCTTCTCTTTGAGCCAGGCAATGACGCGGACCTTGCCTGGAAGATGGAGATGCTCCTAACGGACGAGGCTTTGCGCGCCCGGATGGGAGAGGCAGGCGCCCAAACCGTAAGGAAAAAGTTTTCATCTGTGAAATACGCTGAAAGGTTCTATGAGATGATAAATGGCTGATCTGAACGCGTCCAAGACAAAGGTTACTTTCTGGCTCCTTGCACTGGCGCTTGTTTTCATATACGTGCGGCCTTATGAGCTCATCCCTATCCTTGAGAAGCTGAAGGTCGCCAAGATCGCTTTGCTTGCCGCGCTTTTTTTCTCTTTTATCGAGAGCTATAAGCGTGGGGTTGTTTTGAAGGAGCGGGGTTTCAGGCTACTTTTCTACCTCCAGCTCCTTGCGGTTGTACTGATGCCTTTCGCTATATGGACGGGCAAGGCCATGGACTTCTGGCTTGAGTCTTACGTAAAGATTTTCGCGCTCTTCTACCTGATCGTCGTGGCCTTAGAAGATGGCAGAAAGGTCGATACGGTCTTGAGGCTTATTTTTGTATGCTGCGCCCTTGTAGCAGGTAGAGTGGTACTCGCTTTTCTAACCGGCAATATCATCTATGATTATGACGGTACGAGAAGGGTCATGGGTATCTCCATCCTGTCATCGACTGACCCGAATGACATGGCCCTTGCAATAGCCATGTCGCTACCGATCGGTATGTACTTTTTTTATACGGTTAAGGGACTCCTCGCAAAGTCGTTTTATCTCGGCCTTGCCCTCATCTGCATAGCGGCGATACTTTATTCCGGTTCGCGCGGCGGATATCTCGGATTGCTGACAGGCGCGACGGTCTTTTTTTTCATGGTCTATCGGACAAAAAAGCTGAGGCTCGCAGGGTTCGCGCTCTTAGGCCTTATGGCGCTTCCATTCGTTCCCGGTGATTATCAGGCTCGGTTCACTTCGATCTTCGACTCTGAGAACTATGTCTATTCTGAGGCCGGGAGGCTCGGTATATGGAAGAGGGGGCTTTCAACCGTCATAAGGGAGCCTCAGGGCGTGGGGATCTCAAATTTTGCCCTTACTGAAGGAGAGAGAAAAAAGGAGAAGGGCTATCAGGGCAAGTGGCACGTCGCGCACAACTCGTACCTGCAGGTCGCAGTCGAACTAGGCGTTGCCGGGTTCATCCTCTACAGCCTCTTTCTTTATACGGGGTTTAAAGAACTCGGCAGGATAATAAGGATGTCTGATGAGGCAGGTGATGCCAGACGGAGGTTTTGCGCTACTGCGTTGACGGCTTCTCTTGTGGCTTTTTGCATCTCTTCGTTTTTTCTCTCGCAGGCCTATTACTGGAACCACTACATTTTCATCGGCGTTATTATAGCCCTTAAAAACGTGATGACAGCTGAGAAAACTGCTCGTGAGGCTATAGCTTGAAGGCCGTGGCGCGTATAAACATACTATTCATGCTCCCGAACTTCGATACCGGAGGCTCGGAGAAGCTTGTCATCGACATAATCCGCTCTCTTGACAAAGCGCGTTTTGCCCCGGTCCTTGTCGTTTTTTTCACCGGTTCGTACGAGAAGGAGTATCTGAAGCTAGGGCTACCTTTTTATGTGGTCCACGAAGGCGGCATAAGGAGCTGGCTCTCGACGTTTTCCTTTATACGGTCGATCATGAAGAGGCATTCGATTCAAGTCGTCAATACCCATCACACAAGCCCGCTCATACAGGGCTTTTTACCGTGCAGGGTCTTTTCAGGCGCGGCGCTTGTCCATACAGAGCATACGAAACTCTCGCTCGATGAGCAGATCCACGCAAAGGCGCTTTTCTTCGAAAAGTTATTTCTCAGGAAGGCCGACGCGGCGGTAGGTATTTCAAAGGGTGTTTGCGAGTACTTCGCCGGTGAGCTGAACGTACCAAAGCGCAAGATCATATTTATCGCGAACGGCGTTGATATGAAACGTTTTGAACTCAGGTCTTTCGACAGATCAGCATACAGGCGCGCTCTGGGCATAAACGATACAGAGGCGCTTGTCGGCCTTTCTGCAAACTTCAGGCCCCAGAAGAACCATGCGCTTCTTGTCAACGCAATCGCTATTCTTAAACGCGAGGGAAGAAACAGCGTAAAACTCCTCTTGTGCGGAAGCGGCCCGACCCTCGATCATACTGTAAGACTTGCCAAGGATCTCGGCGTTCAAGACGCTGTTAGTTTTCTTGGCGTAAGGCACGATATACCTGAGCTTATGGCGTCCTTGGATGTGTATTGTCTCCCTTCGCATTTTGAAGGCCTGCCATTCAGCGCGCTCGAGGCGATGGCGGCAGGCAGACCGATAGTCGCAACCGATGTGCCCGGCACAAACGAGGTCGTCATCAACGGCAAAAACGGGCTTCTCGTTCCTACAGATGACGCTCAAGCGCTCGCAAAAGCCCTTGGCAGAGTGTTGGATGATCCGGAGCTCGGCAAAAGGCTCGCTTCCGAAGGGTCTGAGACAGTAAATGGATACAGCTTCGATTCGATGATTGAGAAGTACGAGACTCTTTTTTGCGAGATGGCTTCGGTAGCGGTTAAAAGACAGTGCAGAGTCAGAACGAACCGGATGCGTACAGATGCATGAGTTGAGGTTGTCTCACTTGTGTTTTTTGCATCTCCGCTTCGAGCCGTACATTGAGCGCGTTTTTCAGCTGGGCCGGTTTGAAGTAGATCTTGTTGAAGTAAACCTGAGCCGTTTCCAAGGGGCGTTTTTATATGGCTGTAATCTTCAATAGGATCACTTTCATAAAGGCGCTGACTCTGGTCGCGATTCTTATTTCTGCCGTGTTGTTATCCGGTGGAGGTCAGGCCTTTGCGGCTTCCGCAACGATTGATATCCGCGTCAACGGCCGCGTACCTTCCGAGTACGGCAGGTACGAGCCGCGCGCTGTGCTTTTTAAGGTAGAGGGCAAATCAAATGTGAACGCACGCAAGGCCTTTAGCATATCCGCTGACGGGCGCGTTGACGTGGATATTCCTGATGAAACAGCGGAGTTTATCATTCAGATATCTCTTCCCGGCGGTCTTACGCCTATTTTCAGCGGCCCGATAAAGGCCGGAAGCAACAGATGGGATATAAGGGCGGCCGAGCTGACGGTTACCAGCTCCGGTGCAGTCGTTGCCGGGAAAGAGGTATTTCTTTTAAAGCAGGACCCGTCAGGGGTCTATACGAACCTCTGGTGGAAGGTGAGGCCTCTCGAAGACGGCCATTTCCTCATGCCTCTTCCTGATAGGCCAGGCATCTACGTGGCAGGCATCAAGAAAGAGAGCGGCGAGATGAGCTACAGCGACCCTCTTGCGCCCGGGCCGGCCACGTGGGAGATGACTATGAACAGGGCGCCGTCGCTCTCTGATATTCCTGACCAGACGGCTCCAGAGGGCGGGCGGTTAAATCTTCCTCTGCTGGCCTTTGACGTAGATAACGATAAGGTCTCTTTTTCGCTCGGCTGCGGCTCCCCTGCCTTTGTTAAACTCAAAGACTGGAGAGACGGCACAGGAGCGCTTGTCGCCCTTCCGTTAAAGGGTGATGCGGCCTCTTATAAAGTCGAAGTGATTACGAGCGACGGTACTGCTTCTGTCTCCAAGCTATTCACTTTGACTGTCGGCAAAGGCTCGTCAGAGATCGCACTTGCCCAACGCGGCCCAACCGCATCTATCGGAGATCAGACATCTTATGCAATAAGCTCGGTCTGGGCGAATGACGGGCTTGACAAGGTGAGAAGGGATGAGCGCAGAGGCACGAACGGCAAGGCGGTTAAAAACAGCGTATGGGACGGGACTTCCGTGCGGATCTTCGGCGCAAGAAACGAGGTAGTCTCGTTTAATCTCGTAATAGAGTCCGGTGTGAGAGGCGCCTCAGGGCTTACAGTCGATTTTAACTCCCTCATTGGGGCTGGCGGCGCGCGCATATCATCGAAGCAGGTCAAGAAGGACGGTCTTTTTGATTACAGAGGCAGGAACATCGAGATCTTCCATGTCGGGTATCTCCAGATAAAGGGACTCTCTCGTCTTGGATATGATCCTACATACGACGAGAGGCATGTGCCGGTCGGGATGAGGCTTCCGTTCAAGGTCTCAGGCGGCAAGGCTGTCTCTAACGGGACATTCTCTGAAAGGCCAGGGGCGAACAGATACTACCCGGATATAGCTGTTCCTATCGAAGCGGTATCAGGCTTCGCTGTCAAGGGTGGCGAGAACCAGTCGGTATGGGTAGATATATATATCCCCAAGGAGAGCAAGGCAGGCATCTATAAAGGCCTTTTAAAGATAAAAGGGACAGGCGGCGTTGTTAAAGAGGTCCCTGTCGTACTTGATGTGATGGACTTCAGCCTGCCTGATCTCCCGACAGCAAGGACGATGGTCTATTTCAGCGAAGAAGACTTGAACGACAGGTACATCGGGCGCAAATGGCTCAACCCGACAGGCGAGAAGAAGTGGACGCTCTGGTTAAACGAACGCGTCTGGAACGCGCACCAGATGATGGCGCACAGGCACAGGATATCCCTTGTAGATGACGGGGTCGCTCCTCCTGAGAAGCTCGGAAGGTGGAGGCCGGTCCTTTCCGGTTCTCTGTTTACGCCTGCCAACGGATATGAAGGGCCGGGCATGGGCGTATCGAGCGGAGTCTATTCGATAGGGACATACGGGGCGTGGAGAAGGCTTATCGATCCCGAGAATAAAAAGGCCGTGCAGGAATTCAGCGACAGATGGGTTGCGTGGTTTGGGAAAAACTTCCCTGACGTTGAGTATTTTCTCTATCTCCTTGATGAGCCGAGGCAGGCTGACATGGATAAGGTCGAGAGGTGGGCCTCATGGATAAAGGAAGGCACAGGGTCCGGAAGGTCTCTAAAGACGATGGTAACCAAGGATCTCGTCGAGACTGATCGGTCCGCGCCTTCCGTTGACATCGCCTTCACAGCATGGGGGGATGCGAACGTCTGGAGGTCGGCGATCAAAAGGCATGAAAAAGAAGGCAAGTCCTTTTGGGCGTATAACGGCACGAGGATAACTACAGGGTCGTTTATGATCGAAGACGAGGGGGTATCTCTTCGCGCCCTCGGCTGGAATCACTTCAAGCACAAGGTCGGCCGCTGGTTTTACTGGCATTCCAATCAGTACAAAAACACGTCTCATGTCGCGTATGAGAATAATGTCTTTCGCCAGGCCTGGACCTTCGGCAGGAGAGATCCTGCGCCTCATATCAAGTATGGTGATACAGGTTCAAACTATATGAACGGCGACGGCGTCCTCTTCTACCCCGGGACAGACAGGAGGTTCCCTGAGGACAGCTTCGGGATAGACGGCCCTATAGCCAGTCTCAGGCTCAAACACTGGAGAAGGGGTATCCAGGACGCTGATTATCTCGCTATGGCCTCAAAGATCGACCCTGCTGCGGTTGCCGCGATTGTTGCCGGGATGGTGCCAAGGTCTCTTTGGGAGGTCGGGGTCGCAAACCCCTCCGACCCGACGTATGTCTATAGTGACGCAAGCTGGCCCATAGACCCTGACGCATGGGAAGCGGCAAGAAGAAAGCTCGCGTCGATAATAATCTCAGGCAGGCAGGCGGACTGATGGCTGAGTTGATACTCTGGGTGAGTCTGGCGCTTTGCGCGTACACGTACATCGGCTACCCGCTTGTCCTGAAGGTCATGGCCGCGCTCTTCGCCAGAGGCGTCAGGAAGGGTTCCGGAGAACCTGGTGTCAGTTTCATCATCGCAGGGTACAACGAAGAGGCTGTGGTCGCCGCAAAGCTTGAAAATACGTTGGGCCTTGAGTACCCGTCAGACAGGCTTCAGGTCATCTTCGCCTCAGACGGCTCAACAGATTCGACCGTAAGGATAGCTCGGCGCTTTGAAGGTAAAGGGGTAGTCGTGCTTCATAATGAAGGCAGGAGAGGCAAGGTCTCCGCTCTAAACGACGCAGTTTGCGCCGCCAAAGGAGAGATACTCGTATTTTCCGACTGCAGACAACGTTTCGACCCATTGGCGGTGCGCGCCCTTGTAGAGAATTTTAACGACCCTGCCGTAGGCGCGGTAAGCGGAGAGCTGTTTATCGGGACTAATGGAGATGGCAGGGCACCTACGGCGAGTTACTGGGACTATGAAAAATCCGTTAGAAAATCCGAGGCGGCCTTCGGCTCTGTCATGGGTGTTACAGGCGCTATATGGGCTATAAGAAGGTCTATATTCGAGCCGTACCCTCAGGCCACAATACTAGACGACCTTTATCAGCCGATGAGGGCTGTACTTAAAGGCTACAGGGTGGTTTTTGAAAGCGGAGCAAGGGCCTTTGATGTGGCCAGCAAGAAGACTAAAGACGAGATACGCAGAAAGGTGAGGACTATCGCCGGGAACTGGCAGGTCTTCTTCTCGATGAAAGGGCTTTTTGACCCGTGGCAAAACAGGGCGATCTTTCAGTTTGTCTCTCATAAGGTCTTAAGATTGCTTGTCCCGTTTTTCCTTCTTATAGCGTTTACGGCAAACATCTTTGCGCTCGATCAGTTTTCGTACCGTATCCTCTTTTATTCACAGCTCCTGTTTTACGGGGTTTGTCTGGCAAGCGTAGGAGCGGCCAAAATTGGGTTTCGAAGCGGTCTTATAAGCCTCTTTCATGTCTTTACAGTCTTGAATTACAGCGCTGTCGCCGGGTTTGTCAACTTCATCACAGGAAGGCAGGGGGTAATATGGAAAAATTAGGTTCAGGGCCTCCGGCGGCTCGCTCAGGCGGCCTTGCCGACGGTTTATTCGATGCCATCAAGGCGCGCAGACTCTGGTTCGGAGTCCTGGCGATACTCCTTGTTGCGCTCTATTACCCGATAGTCGTCCCGCTCGTCGGCGAGCTTTATAACGACCCGAATTACTCGCATGGCCTTCTCGTCCCGTTCATATCCGGATATTTTTTATATACTCGGATCGATGAGATCAGGTCCATTCCCGTCATTCCGTCAAACTGGGGGCTGGCAGTCATACTGGCAGGCGTCTGTCTTATGATCGTAGGGTTCCTGGGCGCTGAACATTTCACGGTAAGAGTATCGATGATAGTCGTACTTGCGGGGATGGTCCTTTACTTCCTTGGCACTCGCGTCTTCAGGGTGGCGGCGTTCCCGATCGCTTTCCTTTTTTTCGCCGTTCCGCTTCCGTACATCGTCTACGATATGGCGGCCTTTCCGCTTAAGCTCATGGTCTCGAAGTATTCCGTCATGTTCTTAAAGGGTGTAGGTATTATGGTCTGGAGGGAGGGCAACATCATAACATTCCCGAATATCGAGCTTGAGGTGGCTGACGCCTGCAGCGGCATCAGGTCTCTCATGTCGCTCATAGCGCTGGGCACCGCCTTTGCTTATATCACGCAGAAGTCCAAGCTGAAGATGGCGATCGTTATCCTCTCAGCGATCCCTGTCGCCATATTCGCAAACGCCGTGCGAGTGATCATGACAGGCATACTTGCAAGGCATTGGGGGGCGCAGGCGGCTGAAGGTTTCTTCCATGAGTTCGCAGGGCTTGCGGTATTTGCCCTTGCCATAGCGATAGTCGTCGCTATAGGCACAATATTAAGGCGGGTGGGAAAATGATAAAGATACCGAGGTTTATTCTCATCTATCTGATCCTTATCGCGGCAGGGGCGTATATGGCGCTTCATTCCGATTTGGAAGTTCCGATAAACAGGCCCCTTAGCGAGTTTCCGGTAGAGCGCATGGGCTGGACGATGGTCTCCCAATCTACATTCAGCGAAAAGATAGTCGCCCTCTTGAAGGCGACCGACTACATGGCCAGAAGGTACAAGGGCCCGAACGGCGAGATGGTAGACCTCTACGTCGGGTATCACAGCGGGGCAAAGGGCGTAGGTGAGATCCATTCGCCGAAGCAGTGCCTGCCGGGAGGCGGATGGAACCGCGTCAGAGAGGAAAAGCTCAAGGTCGATGCCGAGGGCGGGCCGATCACGCTTGTGAGCGCGCTTTATCAGAAGGGTGATACAAATGATATGTTCCTCTACTGGTACAAGGTCAGGGGCGCAGATCTCTCTGACGAGTATTCGCTCAAGGCCACGCAGATAATCAACTCGATACTCTACAGGCGGCGCGACGCCTCGTTTATAAGGGTCTCAGTGCCGTATGACGGCAACGAGTCTGGCGCTATAGGAGGCGGGACTGATTTTATCAAGGTATTCGCGCCGGTCATAAATGAATTTCTTCCGGCGTAAGGGCCGCGTAAATATGAGAACTCGATCATGATAGGTATTCAGAACATATCGGCCATAGCCGTCGTCACGCTCTTCGTCCTGTTCGGCGCTTATATGGCCTTGCAGAGAAGGCGTCTGTTTTCGGACGCGGTCTTGGCTATGGCCCTCGTCGTGACGGCTGTTTTTCTCGCCTTCGATTCCGTAGCCGCGACCTGGCCCGACGATTTTCTCGTATGGAAGCGGCTCTCTCTGGTAACAGAGGCCCTGTTGCCGCCGTTGTGGCTTCTCTTCTCCCTCACGTTCTCGAGAAAGGTGGAAGGCAGGTACTTCGGCTTTTTGCAGTGGGCCTTTCTTGCCGCCTCTCCGGCCTTCGTAGTGGCCGCTCTCGTGGTCCCTGTGGAAGGTTTTTTCTATTCCCCTGACTTCGCGGTTGAGAAGATACTCTTTCTCGGGCAGTTCGGTTTCGTATTTTATACGGCCCTGCTTGGATACATGGTGGTTTGCGCCATGAATATGGAAGCTACGCTGCGCATGGCCTCAGGCGTCGAGAGATGGAAGATGAAGTTCGAGGTCCTTGGCGCAGGGACTATTATGCTGACATTCGCGCTTTACTACAGCCAGGGGCTGCTCTACAGGGTCATTAACATGAACCTTGAGCCTGTAAGGTCGGTCCTGTTGATAGCCGCCGCATCGCTCATGTTATACTCCAGGCTGACGCGCGGAAGCGGCATAAAGGTCTATGTCTCAAAGGATATGGCCTACAGGTCGGCGGTAGTTTTTTTCGTCGGCCTCTATCTCATAGCCCTCGGGCTTATGGGCGAGGGGATGCGCTACTTCGGCAGGACGAGCCGGAACGAGCTTTTTATCGCGCTCGCCTTCCTTATTGGCATAGTGCTCGTAGTTGTCCTCATGTCCGAGAAGGTAAAGAGGAAGATAAAGGTATCCATACACAAGAACTTCTACACGAACAAGTATGATTACAGGGTGCAGTGGCTCAAATTCACCGACAGGCTCTCTGAGCCTGGCACTGAGGAGGACCTTCTCAAAGCGATACTCGCCGGTTTTCACGAGGCGTTCGGGATGGGCACGGCGGCGCTCTACCTGTATGAGCGCGACAGGGCGGTCTATTCCAATATCTCAGACCATGAGATGTACGCAGAGAAAAAAGACTTCGCGAAGTCCTCTGAGCTTGTAAGCCGTCTTGAATCTACGCGTCTCGTCTATAATGTCAGGGATGACGCTCCCGGGGCGCTGGAAGGCCCGGATGCGAGGTTTCTGGCTGACAAGGGCGTCTCGTTCGTAGTGCCTCTTTGTTCGGAGGGCGCTCTCGACGGTTTTATCCTGCTGGGCAAACCGCTCGGCGTGGGCGAGATATACACCTACGAAGATTATGATTTGATGAAGACACTGGCCAAGCAGGCCTCGGCCACAATAATGAACCGGCGCCTTACGCAGGAGCTTTCAACCGCCCGCGAGATGGAGACCATAGGAAAGGTTTCCACATTTGTTATGCATGACCTTAAAAACCATGTCTCGACCCTTGCGCTTATTTCCTCAAACGCCTCTGAGTGCATAACCGACCCGGAGTTTCAGAAAGACATGCTTGATTCGCTCTCAGTTACTGTCGCCAAGATGAACAGGCTGATCTCCAGGCTTAAGAATATCGAGGAGAAGAAGAGCCTCAAGACCAGGCCGGTCGATCTGTTAGCTGTTGTGAGGGATACGGCGTCGCTTGTGTCCTCAGGCAACGTCAGGGTGGAGGGCGTAAGCGCTTTTGCCCTTGTGGACGCGGAGGAGATGCAGAAGGTCGTCTTGAACCTGGTACTTAACGCGATCGAGGCGACCTCCGGCGCTGGAGCCGTGAAGGTTCTCGTTGGTTGCGGAGAAAACGTCTTTTTGTCTATTAGCGACAACGGGTGCGGCATGTCGGATGAGTTCCAGAGAAGGTCGCTCTTCAAACCTTTTCAGTCGACAAAGAAAAAGGGGCTCGGCATCGGACTCTACCAGTGCAAGCAGATAGTAGAGGCGCACGGCGGCAGGATAGATGTAGTAAGTTCTCCGGGCAAGGGTACTGTCTTTACTGTATGTCTGCCGCCGATAAACGCCGGAACCGAGAAGATGGCGGGCATCTTCTCACAGGGCCAGGCGAGCGAATAGAAACGGTACTTTCACTATGTTGAATATCCAAGCGGCTTTTAGCAGTGAGCTTCACAGCTGTGGCGGCCGTTTATGCTGCGGGCATCTGTGGCTTGCACTGATAATCATGGGGGTTGTATGAAAAAACTGCTTATAGTCGATGACAGCGATGAGATAAGAAAACAGCTTAAATGGGGTCTCGGCAAAGAGTATAAGATCCTTCAGGCAGGGAATGCCGAGGAGGCCATCGAGGTTTTCAGGGAGCATACGCCGGCAGTCGTGACGCTTGATCTGGGCCTTCCGCCGAAGGCGGATGGCACGGAAGAGGGATTCAGGTGCCTCTCGGCCATTCTTGCCGAGAGGCCGCTGACTAAGGTCATAATAATCTCAGGCCAGGACGAGCGTGAGAACACGTTAAACGCCATTAAGCTCGGGGCGTACGATTTTTATCAAAAGCCGATAGACCAGAACGAACTGCGTATCGTCATCAAGCGGGCTTTTTATCTCTCCGATATTGAAGAAGAGAACCGCAGCCTCCACAGCGCGCTCGATGAGAAGAACTCCTGGGGCACTGTAATGGTCGCTCAATCCGCCAGGATGCTTGAGATACTCTCAACGGTCAGGAAGGTCGCGACCTCCGACGTCTCAGTCCTTATAACCGGCGACAGCGGTACAGGCAAGGAGCTTGTCTCAAGGGAGATACACGCAAAGAGTCTCAGGAAGGACGGCCCTTTCATCCCGATAAACTGCGGCGCCATCCCTGAGAACCTGCTCGAATCCGAGCTCTTTGGACATGAGAGGGGGGCCTTCACCGGCGCGAGCTCCATGATCCAGGGCAAGTTCGAATACGCGCACAAAGGCACGCTCTTTCTCGATGAGATCGGGGAGCTTCCTGTGAGCCTCCAGGTAAAGCTCCTGAGGTTCCTTCAGGATAAGAAGATACAGAGGGTCGGAGGAAGGGAGGATATCTGCCTCGATGTGAGGATCATCGCCGCCACCAACGTTGATATCGCAAAGTCCATACAGGAGAAAAAGTTCAGGGAGGACCTCTTCTACAGGCTCGGCGTTATCACTATCGACCTGCCTCCGTTGAGGGACCGCGGATCGGATATCATGATGCTGGCGAATTTTTTCCTCGGAAGGTTTAATGAGGCGTTCTCGAAAAAGGTGCGCGGGTTTTCCCCGGCGTCGGTAACCGCTATGGAGTCGTATGAATGGCCTGGTAACGTCAGGGAGCTTGAAAACAGGCTCCAGCGAGCTATAATAATGACTGAATCGACGATGATAAGCCCTCAGGATATGGGGTTTGCCCCTTCAGCCCTTGCCGAGACGCCTCCGGGCCAGAGTCTCATTCAATCTGACGGAGTGATGACGCTAAAGGAGGCGCGCGAGAGGATCGAGCGCGAGTTCATAACAGTCGCCATAGACAGGAACGTCGGCAATATCGCAAAGGCGGCCGAGGAGCTTGGCATAAGCAGGCCGACACTCTATGACCTCCTTAAGAAATACGGATCGTTCAAGGGTTGAACCGTCTCTGAAGTTCGGTCGTATGACACATGTAAAACAGCAGGCCGCTGATGCCTGTTTAGGCGCGGTCTTGAAAAAACTCATTGCGACAGATGAGGCCGCATGCGGATATCAATCTCCACGCGCCGCCGGCCGATGTGTTCCATGCCGTCTTGTCGCATTTTTTTACAGTATCACGCGGCCCGGCTCTTTGATGAATAAATATTTAATTAATTCAGATGGTTATCCTTTTAGGCCTGCTATTTGCTTGTATTGTATAAGATGAGGATCGAACTATAACCTTTCCTTAAAAGAGGGTATACGTGCAAAATACAGAGGACATGTTCCATCTTCTCAGCGAGACATCCAACGCATTCGTATCCGCTGACAGCACAATCGCACTTGCAAACCTGATCGTTGACCTTGCTCAAACCGGTACAGGGGCTGAAAACGGCTTCCTCATGCTGGTAAATGAAGATCAGGAGATGATTATACATTCTGCAAAGGGCCCTTCGGCTCCGCCGAGGGATTATAAGGTGAAGGTCGGCGCAGGCGGCCTCGGAAGCGTTGCTTCCCGAAGGATCTCTGTGGCTGTTGCCGACATCCGTGCTGACGCCAGGTTCAGGTCCATCGAGCCTGACAGGTACATAAGCGGCCCGTTCATAGCATGCCCGATCGTGAACAGAGGCATCCTGTCAGGTCTGCTATGCGTAAGCGGTGCTTCTGATGCGCGGATCTTCACTGACAGCGACTTAGGCATGGTATCATCCCTGGCCTCGCACGCCGCAGTGGCGTTTGAAGACGCGTTCCTCATGAAAAAAATGATCGCCAAGGCGGCTAGGCTCGAAGAGGCCAACAAGAGGCTTGTCGATACCGATCTTGATAAGACTGAATTCCTCGCGCGCCTCTCCTATGACCTCAGGACCCCGCTTAACGCGATCAAGGGCGCCATATATTACCTGAAGAATTCGGACAGAGAAAAGGCCGGGCGCGTTGATTTTTTCGACATCATCTCGAACGAGACGGAAAAGCTCATATCCTGTGTCGAGGGCCAGCTAGACGCGATGGTGCCTGAAAAGGCCATCAGAGGCGGCAGGAAGAAGATATTGAGCCTTGCGGACCTGCTGAATGACGACATACTCGATTCAGGTGTCATACGCGATGTCCTTACGCGAAAGAACCTGAGACTGAAGGTGGAGGCCAGACATGCTTCCTGCGAGATCGCAGGCCACAGGGACTCTGTCGTGCAGTTCTTCAGCTACTTGATCGAAGGCATCTGCTCTTATCTCGAAAAGGACGACTCGATGGAGCTTGTGTTGAGCGAATACGGTGATTCTGTCGAAGTTAGGCTCATGGCTTCAAGGCCTCTGCCTGACCAGGAGATAGCGCACCTCTTCAAGCAGCCTCTGTACTCGCAAAAACGAATACAGAAGGATAGGCTCAAGCTTTTTATGGCAGGCAAGATCTCTCAGGCGGCAAGGTGGGATATAGTCTGCGACAATAGGTCCGGGCGTTTTTGCATGAATGTCTCCATCAGAAAGGACGAGAAGGAGATATCAGAGGCTATGGTTGAAGCAGCCCTCGGTAAGTTCAACGAGCTCATGGCGGAACTTATCGGCGTCGACACCTGTTCTATAATGCTCTGCAACGATGGTACAGGTGAGTTCACGATAATCAGTGCCAAAGGGCTCGACAAGGAGATCGTGCAGACCGCAAAGATAAAGTTCGGCGACAGCGTGGCAGGCTGGGTAGCGCTCGAAGGCAGGCCCCTTCTCATAAAAGATATAGAGAAAGACCCCAGGTTCGCCAGAAAAAACATTTCTCAATACAATACGCGTTCACTCTTGTCCATTCCCCTGAAGGTGAGGGGTTCTGTAGTGGGTGTCATAAACTTCAACAACAAAAAGTCCGCTACAACCTTTACGGAAAAGGACCTGGTCCTTGCCTCAGCGCTCAGCCACAGGCTCGCTCACCTGATCGACAGGCTTCGCGGCGGCGAGTGCCGCTATGCGGACCTTAAGAGGCTTCTTGGATCTTTTGACGGCATACTGCAAGCCGGCAGGGGTTATTCTGAGAAGTATGGCAAAAAGAAGGGCATGTTTGCTGAGACTATGTCGAAAATCATAACGAGGCTCGGGGTAAGCGAAGAGCATAAGATGGATACGGCATACATCTCGGCTGTCTATGACCTGGGGCTGATGGTAGTCGATCATGACATATTGAGCAAGAAAACGCTCAATCAGTCCGATATGAACGTCCTGCAAAACCATCCGCGCAATTCCGTAGAACTTCTCGATGCTTTTGAGTACTCAGACCATATCCGCAGCGTAATACTCCATCACCATGAGAGATATGACGGGAAAGGCTATCCTTCAGGGCTTAAGGGCGAGGATATACCGCTCCTTTCAAGGGCTGTCTCGGCGGTGGACGCATATTGCGGCATGACGAACAAGAGGCCTTACGGCAAGGTACTCTCCAGAAAAGAGGCGCTCGATGAGATCAAGAAACGCTCAGGCTCGTTCTTCGACCCGATGATAGTAGAGGCCCTGGAAGGGGCCGTTATGCACGCCTGAAGTTGGTCTTCCGGCGTTTTGATGGTATTTTTTTCCGCTGTTTTATAGAAAAAATGAGAAGTTTCGCATCTTTTTTTGTTCTATGATCTCATGGTTTCTAAGGTCGCCGCATCATTGTTACAGGTCTCAGAGTATATAGTTTTTTCAAGATAACGGGTAGTGTTGTCCCTGTATCTGAAGAACGGCCAGAGGCTTACATTCTGTGGGCTTGCAGCAAGTTGTTTTTAAAGTCTTGGAAGAAACCCTTCTTATCGCAACCCCTGAGTGTAAAAAAGATTTACATATAATATTCGAGCCAAAGGCCGGCATATTCGGTCGTTTTTGCGATTTAAGTCGTAACTATCTGATTTATTTATGGTTTTATTGCGCTTGGGCTGGGTCTAGGTTTTTCTTATTTCAGTTTATCAAGTTAAATTAACCGACATCTGAAGTCGCTATAGTTCTGCGTCCAGATTTTCTACCGATAAATCAATAGGTTGTGTTCTCAGTTTTTTTGGCAGGCATCTTGCAATAATTAAACAATATATGATTGAAAGTCTGAGATTATACACGCTTCCGGGGAGGCTCTGATGTCATTTAAAAAACTGTTGCTGTCAGGACTGCTGGTTCTTGGTCTGACTGTCGCAAGCAGGCCGGCATCGGCCTATACTACTATCGGCGACGGATGGGACGGCCCCGGCCAGGGGAGTGCAAGCCTTACATACTACTTCGGTTCCATGACGACTGATCTGCCGGTCTTGAGCGTACAGTCGACGCTTATAAACGCTATGAACCAATGGTCTGCCGTTGCGAATCTTTCGTTTTCCGAGACCTTCACCGCAAACATGATCAAGTCTATTGATATCGCCTTCGTCACCGGCGCTCATGGCGACGGGTATCCGTTCGACGGCCCGGGCGGCGTCCTTGCGCATGCTTTTTTCCCAGCACCACCAAACCCGGAGTCGATAGCAGGGGACCTTCACTTTGACGACGCTGAGCTCTGGGAGATAGGCAACGGCCTCGGTTCGCTTGCCTTTGACCTCATGTGGGTGGCAGTGCATGAACTCGGCCATTCGCTCGGCCTTGGCCATTCAACCGACCCTCTTTCTGTCATGTACCCTTTTGTCAGCGCCAACACAGTCTATGGCGGGCTTAATCAGGATGATATCAACGGGATCCTCGCCCTTTACGGGCCGGCTATCCAGCCGCCTCCGCCACATCCGACACCGGAGCCTTCGACCATTGTTCTTCTCGGCGCAGGCGGCCTTGCTTTCGCGGCCTTTAGAAAAAGGCTGAAGAAGCAGGGCTGAGATCGTCTCTGAAAAAAGTCCGCATGAGAGGTGATAGAAGGTTTGGAGAGAAGTCGATGCCTTTGAAGAAGAGGTGCTGTTTATTATGAGTCAGTATGATAGCGGCCCGGGTGAAAAACCCGGGCCGTTTTTTTGGGGGACGGCAAGGCGTGCGGCGGTTGTCGCTTTTTTGTGATAAAATCGTAAGATGGCAGATGATGCGAGGGAGACTATGAAAGTACTATTTTACATCCTGGTAGCGGTCTTTTTCTGCCTGATTGTTTTATCCGGTGCGGTCTTCGCAGATGCAGTTGATGCCTCATGGGCAGGGATGACAATGGATGAGCTTGTCGATGGATCAGACGCTATCATCGTCGGTGAGGTGGTAGATGTAATGCCGGACCCTGCGTCTCTTACAGAAGGGACGGGCCGCGATATAGGCGTCGTCCGCGTGACAGAGGTCATATCCGGCGGTAACATTGATGCCGAGGTGATGGTCTTGTTCCCCTCCGAGAAGGCAAAGGTAAGGGCAAGCGTTGATATAACGTATAAGGTGGGGAATAAAGGTGTTTGGTTCCTTAGAAAAAAAACCGGATCAGACAAGGGTAAGGCCGCAACTCTTTATCTTGCGGATCATCCGCAACGTCTGATGGGCCTTGAACACATTGAGACGGTTCGCAGGTTAATAAAGGCACGCAGACTCGATAAGTAGGTCTTTAAGGGCGTTCTATAGATATAGATGGAAGTTTAAAAGAGGCTCTGATGAAAAAAGGCGGCGGGCATCATGCCCGCCGCCTTTTTTGCGTAGTCTTTGTCAGACCGGTTATTTGAAGTAATCCGGCACCTGATCGTATAGCGATTGGAGAAGCTCGAATGCGATATGCCTGACGCTCGGATAGGCAAGAGGAAGAAGCTCGATGTTCGGCTGTTCTTTCTGGTCTACCCAGCCCATGCAGTTTGCGAGTATAAGCTCGTTGAACGCCTTGTTGATCTGGACGTTTATCTCTCCGCTGAATGTATTGGCTACGGCTGTCACAAGCCTTTCGCGCGTTATGTGCAGGCCCTTGCCCTCGTCGATCACAACTTCCTTATTTCTCCATGCGTCAAATGAGACCTTTTTAGGGACAAGGTTCGGATTGGAGTTGAGCCTCGGCCTGTACTTTGCCTCAGACTTGCCTATCTGCGGGGTGGCAAGGCCGCTGAAAGGCAGGCCAAAGGATGGGTTATATTCAGGGCATACGTCGTAGAAGAAGCACTCTTTCAGGCCTAGCTCCGTCAGTATCGACGGCATCTCTACCGTATCCCTTATTATTGGGAGCATCGCTATCGCGAGCCTCTGGCCCTCTCCCACGTAGCCGTCGTCATAAGCGTCTACGGAGCGCCGCATTACGTAGACGATGTCCTTCAGAAGCTGTTCGTTCTGTTCTTTAGTCCTTTTAACTATCTCTCCCATCTTTCAAAGCCGCCTTTATCTATGTTTTTTGGTTTAGCTGTTATACTCTTTGTGTGAGAACTGATCTCTATTTTTATTCATCTGTATCAGATGCATCCCTGGATTATTGTATTGTCAGATATCCGGATATGGCACCGTTCATTCAGACAACTATTGATTCTACATATTACCGGCAGATTAATCAACATTAAATAAAAGGGGGCTGATTATGGTAGAAAGGGCTGCCTTTGCGGCAGGTTGTTTCTGGTCTGTTCAGGAGGCGTTTGCCGGCGTTCATGGGGTAGTCTCCACCAGGGTCGGATATACCGGCGGTGATCTCAAAGGGCCGACTTACGAAGACGTATGCACCGGCGCTACAGGCCACGTCGAGGCTGTCGAGGTGGCCTTCGATACTGAGGTGGTCCATTACGAGGCGCTCCTTGAGATCTTCTGGTCTATTCATGACCCTACTGCAATCGACAGACAGGGGCCTGACATAGGCAGTCAGTACAGGTCTGTTATATTTTTTCATAACCCTGCTCAGGAAGCTATTGCGCGGTTGTCAAAAGAACGCCTTGAAAATTCAGGGAGGTTTGAAAGCCATATAGCCACGGAGATACTCCCTGCCGGGGTCTTTTATCCTGCCGAAGAGTACCACCAGATGTACCTTCAAAAGCACGGACGCTCAGGGTGCAGGCATTAGCAACGTAGGGTGGGCTCGGCCCACCACTTGCGTGAGTGCTTGTAGTAGGCGGTAGGGCGGGTCACACCCGCCGAATGATTTTCTTTTGCGCACCGTTATGAGTCTTTAAGGTTAATTTTTTAACGGCAGTACAAGGCAGCACCCCTTTACAAAAAAATATCTGTCTGATTTTAGCTTTGCACTTTCCGTGCGCTTTTAGGGTATGGCTCCTTTCGCTGTCGAGACGACTCGCGCTAGATTCAGATGCCTGCTCGTCGCCTCGCCTTTAGGCTCATTCCACCATGCCCGGGTTTTATTTCAAGGCAAGGGCAACTGCAATAGGTGGTAGGGCGGGTCACACCCGCCGCATGCTCGTCTGTCCTCAGTAGGCTCGCTATGCCACGGTACTTCCGGAAGCGCACGATGCGCAAAAGGAAAAAACCTCTATTCCAAGCTCATCCTGCTTTTGACTAAGGCCATTGCCTCTAAACAAAAGACGGGTATAGCTGTGCTCGCCTTGCGGTATAAGTGCTGGAAAATCCGCGGGTGAAATGTTATAAAAAACATGGTATTTTTATGCGGCCAGATGCCAGCCGAGAAGCGCTGTGACGGCCGACTATCGATAATATACGGCTAAAGGAGGATTTACAGGCAACATGAGCAAAGAGATTACTTATGTGATAGGACACAAAAATCCGGATACCGATTCTATATGCTCCGCGATCGCCCTTGCTGAACTCAAACAGGCCGAAGGCGCTGTCAACGTCGTAGCCGCGCGCGCAGGAGATGTCAACCCTCAGACCGCTTTCATACTCGATTACTTCAAGGTCCAGCCCCCTAAATTCCTGGCAGATGTCTATCCGAGGGCAAAGGATATAATGTCGACAGGCATAGTGAAGATAAACAGCGATACGCCGCTCATCCAGATAATGGAGCTTATGAGGGAGGAGGGGATCAGGTTCATCCCTGTGCTCGACGGTGGAGACAAGCCCAAGGGCGTCCTTACCCTGATGGAGCTTGCCAAGAGGTACATTGAGGCAGAGACCACCATAGAAGTCGAGACCACGGTACCGAACATCATCAAGACGCTCGGCGCGACCGCGCTTCTCAATCAGCACGGCTCCGAAGTGATCAGGCTTTCAGCGTATATCGGCGCGATGTCGGAGGAGTCGTTTTTAAAGACCATATCTGATAAGGACCCCAAGGTCTGCGCCGTGATAGTCGGCGACAGGCTCGACATTCAAAAGACCTCCATAGACAGAGGCGTCGGGCTTATCATCATCACAGGCGGCTTTTCCCTGAGCGACGAGCTATTGAAGACGGCCGGAAAAAAAGGCACCTCGATCATAGTCTCTCCTCATGACTCGGCTACCACAGCTATTATGGTGAGGCTCTCTACGCCAGCCGGCTTGCTATGTGACGGTAACTTCGACAAGGTCTCTCCGGATGATCTTGTCGAGGAGATAAAGCACAAGGCGGCCACTGTTCCGGGCCTCCTCGTCATTGATGATGAAGGGGTAATGCTCGGCGTCATAACGAAGACGAACGTCATCACGCCTTCGGCCACGAACCTGATCCTTGTCGATCACAACGAGATGTCGCAGGCTGTTGACGGGGCAGAGAGGGTGAACATAATCGAGGTAGTGGATCATCACAGGATCGGGAACTTCCACTCAATCAACCCGATGCCGTTTCTTTGCGATCCGGTAGGCGCAACTTCAACCCTTGTCGCTGAGCTGTATAAGAGAAAGAATATCCCAATAAGGAAGGAAGTGGCCGGGCTGCTGCTCGGCGGCGTCCTTACCGATACCGTTATACTCAAGTCGCCTACGACGACGCACAGAGACAAGGAAATAATCAAATGGCTTGAAGAGAAGTCAGGTCTTGACCACAAGGCGTTCGGCACTGAGATCTTCGCCGCTTCGTCTTCCTTGAAGGCTCGCGGGCCTGTAGCTGTCGTCAATGCCGACTACAAGCTCTTCGAAGCGAAAGGCAAGAAGTTCGGGGTAGGCCAGGTTGAGACTGTCGGCTTTGACGAGCTCTTTGAGGAAAAGAGCAAGCTGATGGAGCTCTTGCTTAAAATAAAGGATGAGAAGGGCCTGCAGATGTCAGGCCTCCTTATCACAGACATAGCGGTAGGCAATTCGCTTCTCCTGGTAGCCGCCGACAAGGAAGTATTGTATAACCTCAACTATCCGAAGGTCGAAGAAAACGTCTTTGACTTGAAGGGAGTGCTATCCAGGAAGAAGCAGGTCGTCCCGCACCTCCTGAACGTATTTAATCAGGTATACTGAGAAGACTTTCAGGGGGTTGCAGAGGTGCCAGACCATGCCCTTACTTTACGCCGGACGATAATCGAGGCTATAAAGGGCAGGCTCCTGACCGCCAAAGAGATCTCCGGCGCGGCAGGCCTCTCTGAAAAAGAGGTCGCAGGGCATCTCGCTCATATTCAAAAGTCCGTCTGGGCCAGCCGTGAGGGCGAGCGTTTGAGGTTTGTAGTCGAGCCGTCCAGATGCCTTTCCTGCGGGTTCGTCTTTAAGAAGAGGGAGCGGCTTAAGACCCCTTCGAGATGCCCGCTTTGCAGGTCAGAGGAGATCTCTGAGACGCGCTTTGGGATCGAACCGGTGTACCGATAAATCGTTGGATGGAGCAATATGAGGCGAGCGTTCTATGATATCCTGATAGCGGGCATCATTATATGTACGGCTTCATCTTTTGCCTTCAGTGCTGATGCGCCGGATCCATCCAAAGCCCAAGGCGTCGTCAGTGGTAACAATAAGGACGCGGAGTTCTCCTTAGGGTCAGGCTACAGGAAAGACGAGCTGAATTGGAACATCGCCGGCAATACGGACGGCTCCAACCCGAACATCCTCTCAGAGCTTAAATGGACCGGTCTTGAGATATTCCAGGTAGAGGCCAGGGCCAGGAAGGACTTCGGGGATACGTATCTAACAGGGTACTTCGACTGGGGCTGGATAAACGACGGCAAGAACCAGGACTCGGATTATAACGGAGACGACAGGACACAGGAGTATTCAAGGTCGACTAACAGCGGCGACGACGGGACTGTATGGGATATCTCGACCGGGGTCGGCTTCAACATAACCGCCTATAAGTACACGCCGTTCAAGTTCTCTCCAGTCTTCGGGTACTCGTACCACAGGCAGAACCTCACCATAACCAATGGTTATCAGACCATACCTCACACAGGGCCTTTTTCCGGGCTTGACAGCACGTATAACGCAAGGTGGTACGGGCCTTGGGCAGGGGCTGATCTTTCTTACAAGACGGGCAGGCTAACGCTCGGCGGTCTCTTCGAGTACCATCTTGTCGAGTATTACGCTACGGCAAACTGGAACCTGCGGAGCGACTTTGCCCACCCCAAGAGCTTTGAGCACACGGCAAACGGCATGGGCGTGGTTGCCGAGCTCGAAGCCGACATTTCGGTAAGCGAAAGCTGGGCTTTCGTCTTTTCAGTGAACGCCAGGCGATTTAAGACAGGCGAGGGCAGGGACAGGACGTACTTCAGTGATGGTAGCCGGTCAGATACGAAGCTTAACGAGGTCAACTGGAACTCATACTCTGCGATGCTTGATCTTAAATATATATTCTGAAGAACGCATGCGACGGGTATATCTTTAAGGGGCCTCTGATCAATTCGTTATCAGTTGTTTTGAGAAATGTTTCTGCGACGCAGGACCCTGCGACTTGCCGATCTATCGAATGCATGAGGCTTCTTCGCTTGACTCGCAACGACTATCATTTGATCTGGCAGAGTATCTTTGCTCGTGCGGCGGCCATGAAGATGTACGATTAACATATAAACGGAGGCCTCATGCAAGGACTATCCGGGTATCTGCGTATGACAGGTGTTGCTCTTGGAGCGGCTTTTATCATCTCAATATTCCCTTCTGGCGCTACGGCCGCCCCGCCTCTTATCGACAGGGAATCTACCGAGTGCATAGGTTGTCATGAGGCTAACGTCATGATCACCGGAGATGAACAGCTTACGGTCTGCCACTCAGGCGGTGATTGCGGCCACCCGATAGCCATCAACTATGCCGCTCTTTCTGCTATGAGCCCGGTCCTTGTAAAGGCAGCTGATCTAAATCCTGCCGTAAGGCTCGTAAACGGCAGGATAGGGTGCGCAACATGCCATGTACCGTACTCGGAGGCTGACCATGAGGCCATGTCTGCCCAAAGGGCTGATACGTCCGTACCAGACCCGCTCCTTGTGATGGACAACGCCGGCTCAGCCTTATGCGCGGCTTGTCATAAGAAATAGACGGAGACTGTCGCGCCTGATCTTGTATTGTTCCTTACCTTGAACAAAGGGGAAGAGTAAGGCCAATTTAATGCTCTTTCCTTTTGAATTTGGCCTTTGTCTTTAAAAAAACGGGTCATGGCGGAAGGAGCCTAAAGGCTGGCCGACGAGCAGGCTATTGCATCTTCTGCGAGACGGCCGGACAGCGAAAGGAGCCATACCCTAAAGGCGCACAGAAAGTGCAAAGCAAGAATCAGACCGATGTTTTTTTTGCAAAGGGACGTTGTCTTGTCCTACCGTTAAAATAAGTCGTCCTGCCTCTATCTCTAAACAAAACTCCGGCGCAGCGACTTTACATCAGTCTCTGGAGGCAGGCCTTATCGTCTGTTGGCGACAATCGAGATGAAGAACATGACCAGAGAGACAAGAACGATCGTTCCGCCGCTTGCCAGGTCGTAGTAGTATGAAAGGAAGAGTCCGGAGATCACGGACGTGATTGAAAAACCGACGGACAGGAACATCGTCTGGAGAAAGCTTCGGTCAAACTGCCTTGCGGAAATGACCGGTATGACCATTAACGCTCCGATCAGAAGCACTCCGACGATCCTCATCGAGACAGAGACGGTGACAGCGGCGAGTATCACCATGATGAGGTTTAACGTGCGCGCCCTTACCCCGCTAGCTTCAGCCAGCTCTTCGTCGAACGAGACCAGAAAAAATTCCTTGTACAGGAGCGTTACGGCCGCTACTACGCTTACAAAGAGCGCTCCGAGGAGATAAAGGTCGCCTGTGTCTATTGCCGAGAGGCTGCCGAAAAGGTAGCTGAGGAGATTAGCGTTCAAGCCGCGCGCGAGGCTGATTATCACGATTGCAATGGCGAGGCTTCCTGACAGGAAAAGAGCGAGTATCGATTCGGCGAATATTTTTTTTACGCCTCTTAGCCTTTCGATCAGTACGGCTGCGATCGTGGATGCTATCACGGCGGAGGCGACAGGGTGCGTCTTCGTGAGAAGCCCGACCGCTACGCCGACGAGAGAGACGTGCGCAAGCGTGTCTGCCATGAGCGAATACCTTCTGACGACGAGGAATACGCCGATAAGAGGGACTATCACCGCAACGAGAAGGCCGGCTCCAAAAGCCCTGATCATAAAGTCTAATTCGAATATCTCAGGCACGCAATTCCTTGAACTGGTTATTGTGTTTTGTCATGCTAAAGTGCAAACCCGGCGCTTTAGTGGCCGTGGAGCACGAACCTGACCTGTTTCCCGTAGAGCTTCTGCATGTACTCTTCGTTGATGTACTGCTTCGGGGGGCCGTGGCAGACAAGTTTTCTGTTGAGGCATAGCACCGTCTTTGACTGGTGCGCGACGACGTCTATGTCGTGAGATATCAGGAGCACAGTCATGCCGAGTTTGCTGTTAAGCCTTTCTACGAACGAGTAGAACTGCTCCTGAGCGTTTAGATCTACCCCTACCTCAGGCTCGTCGAGTATGAGAAGCCGGGGCTCGCCGGCAAGCGCCCTGGCTATGAATACCCTCTGTCGTTCGCCGCCCGAAAGGTTGCCTATGAGCCTATCTTTAAGGACCGATACGCCTGACATCTCCATCGCGTTCTCTACGGCCTCTTTGTCTTTTGCCTTGTATCTCTTGAAGAGGCCCATCCTGGGTGTTCTGCCGCTCTTGACGACCTCTTCTACTGTGGCAGGAAAGTACATGTCGGAAAGCGCGACCCTCTGAGGGACGTATCCTATCAGGTATCTCTCCTTGAATTGACTGATGGGCTGGCCGTAGAGAAGCACCGTGCCGGAATCAGGTTTTAGAAGACCGAGTATTATTCTGAAGAGGGTTGTCTTGCCTCCGCCGTTAGGGCCAATGACCCCGAGGTATTCCCCTTCATCCACCGAAAAGGTAATATGCTCGAGTATGGGGTTGCCATCGTGGCCGAAGCATACGTCGTTGACTTCAATCGCGTGCGTGCGTGTCATCTGCATGAGAGGGCCGTCCTGAGATTTTGAAGGTTCTGATCCATCAGGCCTATATAATCAGGTGCAGGTTCGCCTTTTTTCGCTATAACGCCTTCGATCGGGTCGAGCACAAGGGTTCTGGCGCCGGTCTCTCTGGCGATGGTATCGGCGATCTTAGGGCTTACTAAGGTCTCGAAGAAAATGAAGCCGATAGATCTTTCTTTCACTATTCCGGCTATCTCACGTATCCTGCGGGCAGAGGGTTCTTCTTCAGAGGATATGCCTACGACAGGGATGAAGTTGATGCCGTATCTGTCGCTGAGGCGGCTAAAAGCGTCATGAGAGACTATCACGTCTTTCTTCAAGCAATCCCTGAGCCCTGTTTCGTACCTGCTGTGAAGCTCCCGTAGTTCCTTTATGTATGTCTCGGCATTGGCGTGAAATGCCGGAGTACCGGCCGGGTAAGCTCTGGAGAGTCCGTCGCGTATCGCCTCGACCTCTTTTACAGCCAGGAGCGGGTCCAGCCAGAAGTGAGGATTGAAGCCTCCATGGCCGTGTTCGTGATCATCGTCATCAGCATGACCCGCTTCTTCGGGTTGAAGGCCCAATGTCTCCGCGATGTTCAATACGGCAGCGCCGTTTTTTTCAGCTTCTGTCCGGATCTTATCAGCCCAGGCGTCGAAGCCTCCTCCGTTATAGATGAAGAGTCTTGAGGAGTATATACCGCTGATATCCCGCGCTGTCGGCTCAAAATCATGCGATTCAGTCCCTGTCGGCGTCACGCTGCTGACCATGACAGTATCTCTCCCGACTCTCTCGGTGAAATGCGCGAGCGTATAGAAGCTGGCGGTTACATGAATCGCGTCACCACGGTCTGTCGGTCCGTTGTGGCGCTTTCCTAAGGAAACGAGAGCGAAGGTGAGGGCAACGACTGCGATCATAATAAAGAAGGCTTTTTTCATTAGTTATCGACACCCCTGGCAAAGTCCCATGAATTCTAGCGTATGGCCCAGCACCTGAAAGCCTGTCGAACGGTATATCTCGTTCTCCTGCTCTTCAAGCTCTTTTTGAAGGACTATATCCGCTATTTTTTTGCAGTTAACGCATATCAGATGGTGATGATGCGCTTGATGGGCGGCCTCGAAACGCATCCCTCTTTCATGAGGCAGACGCACCTCTTGAATAAGGCCGCGCTCTTTTAAAAAGACAAGCTCTCTGTAGATAGTCGCCTTGTTGAACCTGACCTTCTTTTTACTGAGGATGGACATTATCTCATGGGCAGAGGCAGGGCCTTTGACTTTTAAAAACAGCTCTATCATGGATGTCCGTATCTTTGTAGCGCGGAACCCTTCGCTGCTCAGTTCAGAGATTATTGTCTCAATATCTTTCATCGGCCTATTCTATTGCAACCGAGTCGCATTAGTCAAGCGTAGTTTTTGGGTTTATGCCTTTGCAGGCTTAATCGGGCCTTAATCTCAATTGGGGTAAAAAGGATGTAGAGACTTTTTTAAAGACCCAAGCCTAATGTTAATTGATAGTCGAAAGGGATACGGCGGCTAAGAGCCTGAAGATCCCGGACCTGCTTACACTCACTTTTTTGTCGCTCCTGTATCGATCTTTCGCATGCTTGTAGCGGCGTCTTGATCAGAGTCTCGCAGAACGAGAAAATTATTGCGAATCTATCAAGGCTGTTTTAAGATTATCCCTGCCGTTTAAACAGGACATTACTCTAAGCGTTTACCGTGAGGTAATTTTGTCTTCTATCAATCATGACTCAGAGAACCCGGCTGTCTTGAAGCTGCTGACGCCTTCGGCTCCGTGTGATCTCAGATGAAGATAAAGGTCTGGGATATACCGACAAGGGTCTTCCACTGGGCCCTGGTAGCTGTTTTCTTAGTTGCGTTCATCTCCTCCGGGAACGAGTCTTGCCTCGACGTCCATTCTATATCCGGATACCTCGCCCTTGGGCTGGTCACTTTCAGGGTTCTCTGGGGCTTTGCTGGCAACAGGTACGCACGGTTTACTGATTTTGTCCGTGGATGGACCGGGATCAGTACATTTATCTCGGCAGCGCTCAGACACAGAAGGCCGCCAAGGGTGCTTGGTCACAATCCTGTAGTTGGCTGGGTCGTACTCGGCATGCTTTGCGTTACACTCATCCTTGCCATAACAGGGATAATCACGTACAGCGGCGAGGAGAATCTGGGCGTTTTTGCAGGGCTGGTCTCGTTTGAAACTGCGATTTATGGCCACTCTATCCACGAACTCGCCGCGGGCCTTATCGTATTAATGATAGTTGTCCATGTTTTTGCGGCTCTTATTCATGATTTTGTTTTCAGAGAAAATATAATACTCTCGATGATAACCGGCGAAAAGGAAGACGAAGAGTCTCTGTGTGAGCGCACCTCGCAGATGGCGCCGGACGAGGGGCGGTCACTTTTAACCCTGATAGTATGGTCCATTGTCGCGGTGATGGGCGGGGTTGCGATCGTATATCTGCCGCCTGCGGGAAAGACTGATTTTTCAAGACTTCAGCCGCCCGGGGTGATTGACGATAATGGTCTTGTAAGTAGGGTTTTGCCGAATGGCGTATGGGAGGCTGAGTGCGCTACATCGTGCCATAACGGTTTTAATCCGACGCTCCTCCCTGCCGATTCATGGCGCAGGGTCATGGCCGGGCTTGACGACCACTTTGGCGATAACGTTGAGCTTGACCCTGAGATAAATAAAGAGATCCTCGATTACATGGTCTCTGCCTCTGCCGAGAGGTCTGTGACTGAGGCCTCTAAAAAGCTTATGTACTCGATAGGCCCCGGCGCGCCGCCCTTGCGTATCACTGAGATACCGTACTGGAAGGAAAAACATTCAGAAATAGATCCGAAGGTCTTTGAGAGAAAATCGGTCGCGTCCAGGAGTAATTGCGTCGCTTGCCATCCCGGTTCGGATAAAGGGTCGTTTGAGGATAGAGATATAAGGATACCGGAGTAGGTCTTATATGGCAGTGAAAATATATTATGAACAGGGGGTTATATGGTAAAGAGATTTCTTGGAGGCGCGGCGCTTGCGGCTATAGTGGTCTTGGGCGCGCCTCTTGCCGTTCATGCTGGCTCGCTTAATCCTGATATGCTCTTGCTCATATCAACGTTCCAGAAGGGCGCAGGTGTCAAGGCCTTCAGCGCTGAGGATGGCAAAAAACTCTTCAATTCAAAGAGGACGCATTCTCAGAAGAATGAGGAGAGGTCATGCACGACCTGCCATACTGCTGACCCGTCGAAGCAGGGCAAGACCGTAGTCGGCAAGGTAATCGAGCCGATCTCCCCGGCTGTAACTAAGGAGAGGTTCACAAACCCGAAGAAGGTCGAGAAGTGGTTTAAGAGGAACTGTGAATGGGTGCTTGAGAGGGAGTGTACGTCCAAAGAAAAAGGTGATTTCATAACTTATATGATGTCGTTGTAAAACCTGAAAATGGAGGGTGTCATGGGTTTGAAGAAGATATTTGCCATCGGTTTCGGCGTGTTTATGGTAGCCGGTCTTGTTGCCGGGCCGTTTGCCGTAGCTGAGAGCAACGAGCGCGGGGAGAATCATGAAAGCCATCACTCTGACAGGAATGGATCTTCCAACGGCGTGCCTGATAACGCTCTTTACAAGCAGGAGTGCGTGTCCTGCCACTTTCTTTATTTGCCGGGGCTTCTTCCCGAGCGTTCATGGGAGAGGCTGATGAACTCAACCGATAAGCACTTTGGCGAGAACCTTGCCCTTGACGCCTCTGCCGTTTCTGAGATCAAGGTGTTTCTGAAGGCCAATTCTTCCGAGAAGACAGGGACCGAATGGGGGAGGAAGATCACAAAGAGCGCAGGTGCATCAACGCCTGAGAGGATCACCGGGATAGAGTGGATTAAAAAGGAGCACAGGAAGATCACTCCGGAGATCTTCAATAGGGCTTCGATCGGCAGTTTCTCAAACTGCGGCGCCTGCCATCAGGGCGGCGCTAAAGGCGACTTTGAGGAAGACTCAGTGCGGATACCAAAGGAATAAAGTTTGAGGATTTTTTTAAGGAAAAGCGGCAGGCCTTACGGCCTGCCGCTTTTTTTTATTGCTGCCACTTTAATAGTCGTCTGCCTCGTTCTTTTGCATTTAAGCAAGTCCGGGGCATGGCGGAATGAGCATGAAGTAGAGCCGATATTGCATCTAGCCTCCTTTGAATATAGCCTTTGCCTCTAAACCAACCCCGGGGCATGGCGGAAAGAACATAAAGGAAGGCCGACGAACAGGCTTTCCTTTTTTGTCTGCGAGGAGGTCTGACAGTGACTGGAGCCATACCCAAAGCGCACGGCAGTGCGGCAAAAGAAGATCAGCTGAATTCAGTTACTGCTAACCCCTCCCAGCCTCCCCTTATCTAAGGGGAGGAGGCAAAACAAAAAGATTATTCACTGCGCTAAAAAAAGTTCTGTCGTCTATGGTCAGCCTTTGTTCAAGACCCTTCCGAGCTTCCTGAGTATTGCCATTTCTATTCCAGTTCCTGCCAATGATAGAATTAGAGCTTCCGGGTTGTATCTTCTCGTATAGAAACCTGGGTCTTTTGAAAAAAAGATCTCTCCGGTGATCTGCGGGTCAGGCTCGTCATGAGGGGTATAGTGTACCGGGATGAAAAGGCCGGGTCTCATGATCTTTATGGCAGTCAGGATCTCCTCAGCTTCAATCGTATAGGTGTTATCGCAGACAGCCATGATAGCGGCATCGACACCTTTAATCGCTGCCATCTCATCGGTAGGGCCGCTGTCACCTGAGAAGTATATCTTCTGTCCGTCAAGCTCTATTATAAAGCCGCATCCTTCGCCTTTTATATGGAAGCCTTTTCTTGTATAGGCCTCTACGCCCGTGATTTTTACGCCGGAGAGCTCAATGGTTTGATTGATCTTCACCGTACGCACGCCCTTGATATCCTGAACGCAGTACTTGATGTAGCTTTCATGGAAGGCGGCGACCTTTGTTCCTTCATCTCTTATCGGTGTGATGTATTCCGGGAGGCAGTGGTCAACATGGTGATGTGTTATGAGAATAAGCCCGGCCTTTGGCGGATCAGTATCGAGGTAAACCGGGTCGGTGTATATCACAAGACCGTTTTTGCCGGTGATCCTGACCGTGGATTGGCCTAGCCATTCGTACTTTACGCCCCTGAATACAGCGGAGTCTCTGACCGTCTCTGCCTTCATGGCTGGTCCTCCCTGAAAGACTTGAAGTTTTATGCTATGCTGTCGATAATCTTAGCAGTTTACAGTTCAGGACTGAAATGTTATTTATCTGTGCGGCATGACAGTAAGGTTCTTTCAGGCTTAAAGCCTTAAAACATACGAAAGGCAGAAGCGGAGCTTCTAATCTCCTCTTAACCAGACATCTATATAATTAATCCAAAATGCCGGAGAGTCAATACTGTGAGGCAAAAGAGGTCGCTTTTAATCGCATGGTTCATTATACTGGCCTTGCCTGCCTTTTCCTGGGGTGGTCTCATGAACCAGTCTGCCCCCCCGTTTACGTTGATGGACATCAACGGCAGGGCAGTATCTCTTTCGAGTTTTAAAGGCAAGGTCGTCTTTATCGACTTCTGGGCGAGCTGGTGCCCTCCATGCAAGGTAGAGTTCCCGGAACTTATCAGGCTGATGGAGAGGTACAACGGAGAGGATGTAGCGCTCCTTGCCGTCAATGTCGATCAGAAAAGGTCGCATGCCGTAGATTTTCTCAAAAAATTCTCAGTCATCCCAGCGAGCTTTCATCTGCTTCTTGACGGAGAGTCACAGGTGATAAAGATTTATAACGCCTCGGCGATGCCTACTTCTTTTATCCTCGACAAGAACGGCGTTGTACGGCACATACACTTCGGGTATAGAGAGACTGATCGGAAGAAGTGGATAGAAGAGATAGATACGCTCCTCAAACAATAAGACGGAGAGACGGATGAAAAAAAAGGCAGTCTGGCTCCTTGCCGCGGTGTCTTTGGGAGCGGCCCTTTCTGGCTGCGCCAGGGTAAAGCCGTGGGAGAGAGAATACCTCGCGGACCCGATCATGCAGTTTGACTATAACAAGGAAGAAAAATCGGTAAAGGAACACTTCCTTGGGACACGCGAAGGCTCGACAGGGTCATTCGGCGTGAGCGGAGGTGGCTGTGGCTGTAATTAAAAAACCCACCTTACGATACGGCTTCGTTCTGGCTTTTGCTTTTATCATCTCTTCGATAAAACCTGCGTACGCTGAAGACTATTCAGTGCTTCAGGGTTACACGCACGCGTTTAATAACAGCGTTACGGTCTATTCAACCGTATTCGCCCTTAACAAGGACGTCTCTCTCGATACCTCGACGTACTTCAAGTATAACATCGACATGATCAACCCGGGAAGCAGCGGCGACGGAGGTGGGGATTCGGTAAAGGCGACGTCCGGGGCTTCGAGCGCGTCTACTGCAGGCGGAAGTTCAGCTAAGGACACGCGTCACGCCCTTACAGCCGGTTTTTCCCATAACTTCAGCAACATAATCGGTCTTGATGCCTATTATGACTACAGCAAGGAGAGGGATTATACCTCAAACACGCCGACGATCTCGCTTAAGAAGGACCTCTTTGACAAGAATACGACCCTGACAGCCGGGTATTCGAGGAATACGGATAAGATAAGCGGGCAGTTCCTCGATCAGAGAGGGGAGAGAAAGACAGACAACTATTTTGTCGGAGTGACGCAGGTCATCTCGCCTGAGACGGTCGCGCAGCTTGGTTACTCAAAGAACATCTCTTACGGCCTTGAGTCAGAGGGGATACGGCTTGTCCCTATAGACGGCGCGCTCGCAAGCTCATGTACGGCGAAGAGCGCAACCTGCGTAAACGAAAAATTCCCGGGCTCGCGCCAGAGAAAGGCCTATATCTTCAATGTAAACCATTGGCTGGCGCACGAGGGGTTTGGCGACCTCTTTAAAAGAGGCTCATTCAAGCTCGGCCTCAGGTATTATGAGGACGATTGGGGGATCACTTCCCATACGAGCGAGTTCGAGTATAACAAGTATCTCTCTGATGATACGGTCCTGAGGCTCGGCTACAGGTATTACACTCAGTCCAAGGCGTACTTCGTAAAAGACACTTATGTCTCTTCAGACTATTTCAAGGTCTCATCACCTCAGCTTGAGGAGTTTGATACCCATCTGACAGGGATTAAACTGATCCGCAGGCTTGGCAATGATACGAGCCCGGAAGGTTCCAGGCTGTTTTCAGACGTATTTGCAAGCTCAATCGAAGGCAAGTATGAGTTTTACAACGAATCAACCGGGGTAGTAGCGCATATAGTCATGGCAGGGTTAAGGTTCACATTTTGAGATTATGCCTTCTGGCTCAGCGTGAAATGCATTTTTTTCAGGGTGAGGGGGCTGTTTTTTTGATGCTAGATGTCAGCAGTTTTTTTTAAAAGGTCTGTTTTAATAGAAGCCCCTGTCCGCCTGTGCGGACAGGGGCTTCTGCTTTTTAACTCGTATAAATGAGCCTTCTGCTCGTATGAAAATATCTGTCTGATTTTAGTTTTGCGCTTTCGTGCGCATTTAGGGTATGACTCCTTTCGCTGTCCGGCCTCGCGGTAGGGCGGGTCACACCCGCCGAATGATTTTCTTTTGCGCACTCTCGTGCACCTTTGGGTTAATTTTCTAAAGGCAAGACAAAGCCCTTTTGCAAAAAACATCGGTCTGACTTTAGCTTTGCACTTTCCGTGCGCCTTTTGGGTATGGCTCCTTTCGCTGTCAGGCCGTCTCGCAGAAGATACAGGTGCCTGCTCGTCGGCCCTCCTTCATGCTCATCCCGCCATGACCCGTGTTGTTTTAAGGCAAAGGCAGATTCAAAGGCAGGGTTCGGTCCACAAAAAAAGAAGGAGGGCCTAGAATCGGCCCTCCTTCTTGAGACAACTTGCGGTTTTGATGCCGCAGAGTTTTTTTACTTGTTGTGGCAGGTTCTGCAGAGGCCTGAACCGGAGTTGCCGCCGACCCTTCTAAGGAAGAGACCGTTGGACTCGAACTCCTGATCGGCAGAGCCGTAGGTGGAGTCGATCTCGTTGAAGGACTTGTTGTTGAAATGCGGGTCGTGGCAAGAAGAGCACTCAACGTTGCCGCCTCTAAGAAGATCGCCGATCGTGGCGGAAGCGTTGATGTAACCCTTTACTGCCCAGAGGTTCTTTGTGAGGTTGCCGCCGTCCCATGTCTGGGCGGAGTCAGCAAGGCCGTACGCTACGTCAACAGCGGATATTGTAGTTGCGGTCGGACGGAGAGACGCTCTTCCGTCGGTCCCGTAGGCTACTGAAACCGGGTGGTCGTTGGAGAGGTTCTTACCGATGTTCAACCTGCCGGATGTCATGAATGAGGAGACTACGCCGCCCTTGTCCCAGAATGTTGCGGTGATGGAGCCGGTGCCCTTACCAGGCCTGTTGGCAAGGTTGTCGAAGGTTGTTACGCCGTCGTGGCAGCTAAGACACGCAAGTGTCGTTGAGCCAGGGGCGCCGACGGTCGATCCGCCGAGGGTGGTGCCGTAGGCTGTGTAGCTGCCTACAGTCGAGTTGTTCCTGTTCCAGATCGGTACGTTAGCTCCAAGTGTGGTGACTGTGTGGTGAGGCGTGTGACAGAATACGCAGATCTCGGACGAGCCGTTGATGCCGTTGGTCGAGGTGTTCGTGGTCGTGGTGATGTGCTCGCCAAGGTTACCAAGGTTGTGCCTTGAGTCGGCTATGCCGTTTGCAGCGTCGCCGGCGTTGTATGTGGCGGCCGGTGCTGTTGGGGTCGCTGGGTTGGCCGCTGAAGCTGAGCCTACTGCGATGAAGCCTACTGAAGCCGCCGCGAGGGCGATTACAAGAAATCTCTTCATTGGAAGTGCTCCTTTTGTTTGATGGTTTGAATTCGTGTTACCCTTGCGTCCTTCCTGTTCGCATCCTTCCTGAAGCTTGCTGCGCCGGCATTTTTTTTGTCATAAAAAAAATGCCGGGAATACCACCACCACCATCAGTAGTACTTCCGGCTCCATCACCGATATTAAGGGACTTTGACCCGCCATGAGTCAGAGACCTTAAACTTGTTATTGCTCTGTCCTGATTTAATCTAATTTTAACATAGAAAATGGTATTGTCAATAGGGAGTTTTTCTAAGCCTTGCATATTTCTGAAATCACTAATTTTTTCAGGTAGTTAGGTTGTAGATGTTTGGCGCTTAGGGGCTGGAAAGCCTCTTTTGTTATGTCTACGCAGGTTTTTTTTTAAGCATCGAGCATTATTTTGGAGGGGCTCTTTTAGGGCGATCATCTTGAGTGAGCCTTTTCAGGTGACTTGAGGCTTGGATGTAATAGATTTTGAGAAGAGACTTTATTAATGATACATAGGGTTCCATTTCGTTTGTTCGGGATCTAAATATCCGGCCAGGCAGAAAGAGCTATAGGGTGCAGTTGGGCAGCTTTTCAAGTAATGGTTAGTTCGCCAATCCTGAATCCCCATTGTCATGGCCTGACCGATGTCTTATTGCAGAATAAGAACGAGGTTGTTAATCAGGGCGTCTGGCTGATCAGCCGTACATAACGCTTTTAGTTATGCGGTTTTCTCTGTTCTAATAATCCCTTAATGTTTCTTCGGTTAGAATGGTGCATCTTAACAGTTAGGTATTAAAGGCATAAAGACACCAGGACCGGATCGAAAGTATCTATGCGGTTGTGTAAATACGCCTTTTTCGCGGCCGTGAAAGCGATATAACACGGTGTTATACTTCATAAAAAATCCCGCTCTCTATCCTCCCATAACCCCCTTCCGGGGAGGCCTCCGGGCCTCCCCAAATCGCCTCTCTTCTCGGTTGGTTTGAAAGCACCCCTTTTTTTTGCTATCTTACAGTCTATGGATACTCTCAATACCCGTTCGAGCCTGCCCTTCGGCCCCAGGTCTGTTGCGATCGCGTTCAGTCTTTTATGCGTGTTTCTGCTCCTCCCGACGGCAGGCGCTGATGCGCGTCTCTTCAAAAAGACCGCAGTCGTCATGGGTACTGAGTTCGAGGTCTCCCTTCATGCGTCTGACAAGGCAAAGGCGGATGCGGCCTTTGACGCGGCCCTTGAAGAGATGGTCCGCATTGAAGGCGAGATGAGCGAGTGGATGGAAGGGACACCTGTATATGCCATAAATAAGAGTGCGGGCAGGGCGCCTGTGAGGGTCTCGGCCGAGCTTTACAAGGTCATATCAGCCGCGCAGACCGTCTCCGCCCTTTCTGGCGGCGCGTTTGACATCTCGTGGGCTTCGATGAGAGGCCTTTGGAGTTTTGCCGAAGGAGCCGAGCGCCTGCCTTCTGCAAAAGAGGTTGCCGAGAGACTCCCGCTAGTCGATTACAGAGAAGTCCTGCTCGATGATGCGAAAAAGTCCGTTTTTGTAAGAAAAGTTGGGGCTATGATAGGCCTCGGCGCTATAGCCAAGGGCTACGGCGTTGACATGGCGATGAAGCGTATCGTCAAGCTCGGCATAAAAGACGCTCTCGTAAGGGCAGGCGGCGACATGAGGGTCCAGGGCACTGACAACGGAAGGCCCTGGGAGGTCGGCATCAGGCATCCGAGGGAGAAGCAGAGGCACATAGCTAAGCTGGGTCTTACGAACATCTCGATATCGACCTCCGGCGACTATGAGAGGTTTTTCATAAAGCACGGCGTCTTGTACCATCACATCATGGACCCGAAGACCGGATACCCGGGCGTAAGGTCGCAGAGCGTCACTGTCCTTGCCCCTGACACGATGACCTCTGACGCGCTTTCAACAGCCCTTTTCGTGATGGGTCCTGCCGAAGGGCTCGCGCTCGTCGGGCGCTTGAAGGGCATAGAGGCGATCATCATCGACGCTTCAGGCAAGGTCCACACCTCTGCCGGCATCACGATAAATAATCCTTAGCTGTCACGGCGCTTTGCGTTTTTCCCCGCTTCTCTTTCAAGTCAGGACAGCCTCTTCCTGTAGTCCGTTTTCCCCTGTTCTCTCTCTATTATTTTTGCTCAGCCGCCTTCGGCGGCGCGCTGTTTTTTTAAGTCCGGCCTCGCCTCTGAGTGGGCCTGTCAGGTCTTTCGAGGCTCTGAGCGCTCAAAGCACCTGCCTGCCAACCGCTCAAGCCGGTCCCTGTCCGCGCCTGGTCCTTGACACTCGAATAGTTACATATTATAGTAAGCAGTCACTTACTTATTGGCGGTAAGCCGGGTCGGAAGGCGGCCTGGCAATGTTATCCGGCTTGACAGGCAAACTATGCTGTATTATAGCAAGTAGTCACTTACTTGTGCTTGTGTCGGGAGAGTGCGCGCTATAATAGATCCCGTAATTTTGCCGTTGAGCTGTGAGAGCCTCAAAAAGACGTCGATGATGTGATGACGGCGCTACGTCTACTCTACGTTTTGCCGTTGAACTATTAGCCTCAAAAAAGATAGGCGCTGTCTTATAAGATATCCGGTAATGCACTGCGGCGTTTTGCAGATATAGCGTATAAGGACAGACATGAAGATTGAAGCGAGCAAGGGTTCTGTGAAGGGTGCGGGCCGGAAGGCCTCAAAGGCCGTAATAAAAGCGGCCGCAGTCTTGAAGCCTGTTCCACAGGGATCGGCGGGGCCGGTACAAAAGACGCGCAAGAGGATGACAGGCGCCCAGAGGAAGCTCCAGATAGTCAAGGTGGCCTCAAACCTCTTCGCAAAAAAGGGTTTTCGCGGCACTACTACCAGAGAGATAGCTGAGAAGGCCCGGATAAGCGAGGCGGTGATATTCAAGCACTTCGCAAAAAAAGACGACCTCTACAGGGCGATAATAGATTCAAGGTGCACCTCCGGAGACGGCGAACCGCGTCTTTTGAAGCTGATAGAAGGCAAGACCGGCAAGGGACTTTTCACGGAGGTTGCATCGTTTCTCATAGCGGAACATCGCGCAGACCCGTCTTTCCTGAGGCTCCTCATGTATAGCGCCCTTGAAAGTCACGGACTCTCTGAAATATTCATCCGGACGCGAGGCCTTGAGCTTATCGAGGCGCTGGCAACCGGGATAAAGGGCTTTATAAAAGACGGCGAGTTCAGGAAGGCTGACCCTGTGATCGCCGCGAGGGCGTTTTTAGGGATGGTAATTCACTACAGCGTTTCTCAGGAGGTCTACGGACTTAAAAAAAGGTTCAAGACCCCTGATAAGGATATAGTCCGCACGTTCGTAGATATCTTCTTTCAGGGCATGAGCAGGAGGTTGCAATGAGATCTTTTGGAGTTACTTTGAGGACGTTTGCTGGCAGAAAGGGTGTAGCGGCGCAGTTTGTGGCTTTAGTCGCCTTTTTCGCGCTTACAGGCACAGCGCATAGCGAGCCGAAGACCATTACTATCGAGCAGGCGTACGGCGCTGCCCTTGAAAGCCACGAAGGCGTCAAACTTGCCGCAGAGGGCATGGGGCAGGCCGTGACGACGCTTAACAAGAGCACGGCGCGGATGCTGCCGACCCTGACAGCCGAGGGAGGCTTCACAAGGTACAGTGAGCAGAAGCACACATCGAGCGGCGTGTTGCTGCAACCTGACGACGCTACAAGGTTTGAGGTGAAGGTCACCCAGCCGCTCTATACCGGAGGCAGGGAATGGGCTGTAAGAAGGCAGGCAAAGCTCAATATCGAGAGGTCCAGAGAAGAATTTGACGGACGCAGGCAGGATGTGATGCGCCTTACAGCAATGGCGTATCTCGGCGTTCTAAAGACAGGCAAGGATGTTGAGATCAAAAAGGCCGCCCTTGTCAGGGCCGATGAGCGGCTAAAAGTTGCCTCGGCAAGGCTTAAGGTCGGCGACGTTACGCGTAGCGCCGTCCTACGGGCTGAGGCTGAGTCCGCAGGCGCAGAGGCGAGCCTTATAAAATCCGAGAGCGCGCTTATCGACGCCAACGACCTTTTAAAGAGGATAATCGGCATATCTGACGAGATAATCGTCGTAGAGCCGCAATTGAGGCCTGACGCAGGCACTGTTGAGGCGACTTTAAAGGCCGCGTTCGAGCTGAGGAAGGACTACAGGCAGAGGGTGCTAGAAGAGAAGGCCGCGGGCGAGGGCATTACCTACGCGAAGGGGAATTTTAAGCCGCAGATGAGGCTCGAAGGCCTCTATTCATGGAAAGAGCAGAACCCGCAGACGACTTTTTTTCAGCAGGACAGCATGTCTGCCTCTGTTATCCTCACCTATCCGATCTTTGAGGGAGGGCTACGGGTAGCGGAGCTTTCAGAGGCTAGGTCCAGGTTCAGGGAGGCGGAGCTAAAGAGGCTTTCACTCAAGCGCGACATAGAGTACGAGGTGAGAAGCGCCTTTAATTCAAAGAACGCTACAGAGGCCTTGATCAATTCCTATCAGAAACAGCTCGCCTTCGCACAGGAGGACTACAACATGGTCTTTGAACAGTACAAGCACGGCGTGGCGACTACCGTAGACGTTATAGACGCTGACGCTATTCTGATCTCAGCCCAGCGCTCGCTTATGAACGCCAGGTATGACCTCTATCTCTCTCTTGTAGAGATAAGCTATAAGACAGGGACACTTGCCGCAGACGAAAAAAATCATAGCGCTAACATGGTCAATTAATAAGTATAGTCAGGGGATTACGATGAATATATCAGGAAAAGGTTTGTATCTTGGTGCCGCACTCCTTGCTCTTGGATTATTGTTCCAGGGATGTTCCGGAGACGGGCCTAAAGGCGAAGGCGCAAACGGCCCGAAGGGCGAGACACCGGTCCAAAAGGCTAAGCCTGTCTCAGTGATGACGGCGGTTGTGGAGGCAAGGACCATAGAGAGGTCTGTAGAGGCTGTAGGCACTCTTCATCCGTTTGACGAGGTTACCGTCAGCAACGAGGTTCCTGGCATAGTAGAGAAGATCGAGGCTGATCTCGGAGACAGGGTAAAGGCAGGGGCGACGCTTATGGTCCTCGATCAGAGGGAGGCGAAACTCAACCTTGACGAGGCGGAGGCAGCGCATAAGACCGCTATAAGAGGGCTTGAAAGAGAAAAGGCACGCCTTAACGACGCCCGTTCGACTTTAAAAAGGAACGAGGAGCTTTTCGCCAAGGAGATGGTCTCTGCCAGCGCTTTCGATAATATCAAGACGCAGTTCGAGGTCGCACAGGCCCAGTTGAACGAGGCAGAGGCCCGTATAGACCAGGCAAAGGCAAGGGTCAATCTTTCCCGCAAGAGGCTCTCTGATACTGTCGTAAGATCGCCTATCTCAGGCGCTGTCGTAAAGAGGGCTGTCTCGGTAGGCGAGGCCCTCAAAGACAAGACATCGTCTTTCGTAGTAGCTTCCACTGCGACGCTCAAATTCAGGGGGACTGTCCCCGAGGCATTTGTCGCAAGGGTAAAAGAGGGGCAGGAAGTCGCCGTCAACGTAGAGGCGTATAAAGACAAGGTTTTTAAGGGCATCATCAAGAGGATGAGCCCGGCGGTAGACCCTTCGACAAGGACGCTTGAGATCGAAGCTATAGTCCCCAATGGCAATGCCCTTTTAAAGCCCGGTTTTTTCGCCAGAGGTGATATAAAGACGGATAAAGAGACTGGGGTCACGTTTGTCCCGGAATCGGCGGTATATACCTTTGTCGGCATAACGAAGGTCTTTGTCATCAAAGACGGCCACGCCTTTGAAAGGCAGGTAAAGACAGGGGTGAGACAAGGCGGTCTCATAGAGGTGACAGGTGAAGTCAGGTCCGGCGATACGGTAGCTATGACAGGTCTTGCCGGTCTCTTTGAAGGGGCCGAGGTCTTGCTGGCGCCGTCTGCAACTGCGACGGAACCGGTTGTGCCGTCAGTAGAGCCTAAAACTGAAGATGGCGGCCGGAATAAGTGAGCTGAGGCCGCCTGACTTGTGCTTAGAGCTGATATCAATCAAACCTCGTAACGTATCGGATAGGAATAAAAATGTCTCTATATGAAGTCTGCATAAAAAGACCGGTATTCGCGACGATGATAATCGTCAGCCTCGTGGTGATGGGGCTGGCCTCGTACAGGGAGCTTGGGCTGGACATATTCCCCAAGGTCAGTATGCCGACCATCACAGTTACTACACGGCTCGACGGCGCGAGTCCCGAGGAGATCGAGACACAGATAACCAAGAGGATCGAAGAGGCGGTAAACACCATCAACGGGATAGACGAGCTTCGCTCGACTACCATAGAGGGCCAGTCCCAGATATTCGCTACGTTCCTCCTTGAAAAAGACCCGGACGTCGCCTCCAACGAGGTGAGGGACAAGGTCTCGACTCTCCTTACGAAGTTCCCTCCGGGTACCGAGGCCCCGATCATAGAGAAGTTCGACCCTGACGCCGCGCCTGTCATGTCTATCGTCGTCTCCGGCAAGAGGTCTGAAAGAGAGGTGACCGAGATAGCTGATAAGAGGATAAAGCGCCAGCTTGAGTCTGTTAAAGACATCGGCGCGATAACCCTCGTAGGCGACAGGAAGCGCGAGATAAACGTCGTCATAGACCCGAACAGGCTCACCGCTTATAACCTCTCTATCATCAACGTAAAGGACGCTCTCAAAAGGCAGAACGTAGAGGTCCCGGGCGGCAGGGTCACATGGGAGGGCCGTGAGCAGGGGCTGCGCACCATGGGCAGGGTCTCATCCATCGAAGAGCTCAACGACCTGATCGTCGCGGATTTCAAGGGCGCCCCTGTGCGCATAAGGGATATCGGACGCGCAATAGACAGCGAGGAAGAGGCAAGGACCGTTTCAAGGCTCGACGGCAAGAACGCGGTATCTCTCCTTGTGAGAAAGCAGTCAGGAAAGAACTCCGTAGAGGTGACGGACGGGGTCAAGGAGAGGCTCGCTGAGGTGATGGCGGGACTTCCTGCTGACATCTCGACCGCTGTCGTCATAGACCAGTCGAGGTTCATAAAGAGCGCGGTATCGCAGGTGGAAGAGCACCTTATCCTCGGCTCGATACTTGCCAGCCTCATCATACTCATATTTATAAAAGACCTTCGCACCGCCTTCATAGCGGCGCTCGCCATACCCGCGTCCATCATAGGCACTTTCACGATTTTTAAGTGGATGGACTTTACGCTCAACAACATGACGCTTTTGGCCCTTTCGGTTTGTACCGGCATAGTCATAGACGACGCTATCATCGTCCTTGAGAACATTTTCAGGCACATGGATGAGGAAAAACGCGGGCCTGTAGAGGCCGCCATACAAGGGACAAAAGAGATAGCCCTTGCCGTTATGGCGACGACACTTTCCCTTATCGTCATATTCCTGCCGGTCGCCTTCATGTCAGGGCTTGTCGGCAGGTTCTGGAAGTCCTTCGGGTTAACAGCCACTTTCGCCATAGCCATCTCGCTCCTTATCTCGTTTACCTTAACGCCGATGCTCGCCTCAAGGCTCTTAAAGTCCGGCGGTCCGAACTCAGGCCACAAAAAGCAGTCGCGCTTCTATACCTGGGTCGAGGGCGCGTATCTATGGCTCCTCAGGTGGTGTTTAAACCACAGGGCTATCGTACTGATCGCGTCGGTAGCTATCCTTTTTTCGGTAATCCCGCTCGGAAAGACCGTTAAATCCGAGTTCATCGTCGACGACGACATGAGCGAGTTCGAGGTGGTAATCGAGACTCCTGCAGGGTCTTCGCTTGAAAGGTCCGACTCCCTTCTCAGGGATGTTGAAAAGGCTATAGCGGCTATTCCTGAGGTCGAGCATATCTTTACCACTATCGGGGTGAGGGGGCAGTACTTATCGAACGTAACAGACGCGTCACTTTACGTCAAGTTGAAGCACATGTCGGCCAGAGAGCGGTCTCAGCAGGAGATAATGCAGGAGGCGAGGGCCCTATTGCAGAAGTTCCCGGATCTGAGGGTGAGCATTCAGATAGTCAACCTGATCTCAGGCGGAGGGTTTAAGTCAACGCCTTTCAATCTCGTCATCAGAGGGCCGGAGCTTTCAAAGCTCGACGAGTATTCGTCAAACCTCATCCGTACGCTCAAGCAGACCCCGGGTTTCGTCGATACTGACACGGGCCAGGCTCTCAGGCACCCTGAGATCCTGGTCGCCATAGACAGGCAGAAGGCCTCTGACCTCGGCGTGCGCATGGATTCGATAGCCTCGTCGCTCCGCACGATGATAGGCGGCGAGAAGGTGACGCTTTACAGGGAAGGCGACGAGCAGTACGACGTCAGGCTCCGCCTTGAGGCAGACTACAGGAAAGACGCTTCGGCGATAGAGACCCTGAGCGTGCCTGATAACAAGGGCAGGCTCGTGAAGCTCAATAACTTCGCTACTCTTAACTCCGGGATGAGCCCTGCGCAGATAGACCGTATAGCTCAGGAGAGACAGGTGACAGTCATCTCGAACTTAAACAACCTTCCGCTCGGCCAGGCAATGGAGGCCGCAAATAAGGCTGTGGAAGGGCTTAATATGCCTTCAGAGTATTCGTCCGTATACCTTGGCAGGGCCAAGCTGATGAAAGAGGCCTTCCAGAACTTCTTGATAGCCTTTGTCCTGTCTCTTGCCTTTATATACATGGTCCTTGCCGCTCAGTTCGAGTCCTTCAAGCACCCTGTGACGATCATGTACTCTATATTCCTTGCGATCCCGTTTGGTATCTTGTCCCTCATAATCGCAGGCAATACGCTTAATATCTACAGCGTGATGGGGATGTTCATACTCATAGGCGTTGTGAAGAAAAACGGCATATTGCAGATAGACTACACGAATACGCTGAGAGCTAGAGGGATGGAGAAGTTCGAGGCGCAGATGCTCGCAAACAAGGTGAGGTTGAGACCGATACTGATGACAACGTTTGCTATCATCGCTGGCATGCTACCGATAACCTTCGGGAGCGGCGACGGATCTGCATCAAGGGCGTCTATGGCCATAGTCATAGTCGGCGGCCAGGCGCTCTGCCTGATAGTGACGCTTGTCGTCATACCTGTCGTATATTCGCTCTTTGACGATATCAGCATTACAAGGGCCTACAGGCGCGTAAAAGGTCTTTTAGGGAGAGGGTAGGCTTGATCACAGTTCGCCTGATATGATGGTGGCTGGCGTATCTGCAATAAAAGCCGGAGGGGGATTGGACAACGGACGGCAAGATGCAGATAGAATGGTCTTTATCCCGCTCTGCCCAATGCTGATCGGTCGTCTTTAGGGATAACGTCTTGGCGGTAATATGAATGACTTGCTTTTTTTATGAGGAAAATCATATAATATAAGAGTCAATCGGTATATATTAAGACCTATAACGGTCATTACAGGAGGGGTACGATGCCGGATACTATAAGCGGGAATATGACCACAGGCGAGGTCACAACAAAGTGGCCTACGACCAAAGAGGTCTTCGTAAAGCACTTCGGGGCAGGCTGTTTTTCATGCCCTGCGTTCGGCACAGAGCCGATCTCAATGGCCTGCGCCATGCATTCAACTGATATGGATACGTTCGTAAGCGAGCTCAAAGAGGCCGCCAAGAGAGACGAGGCATCCAGATAGTCTTTTCTTTTTAAGGGTTCTTAGAGGGGCGCGCGTCAGAATTGAC
>JBBTBW010000004.1:85931-286200 GCA_038043525.1 Deltaproteobacteria bacterium
CCCCCCCCCCCCCGCCCCTCTGTTTTAAGGCTGTGAATCTCTATCAGGGCCTTCCAATATTTGAAAGACGCTCCTCTCGTAACCCGTCTCATGCCAACTATCCGTCAAAAAACAGACTGAGACTCTTCATCTATCTTGACATGGGCCCCTTTGTCTCTCTTCTATGGGAATCCAAGTCAGGCTCTGTTTCGTTAATGAAAAAATGTTTCATAAGTGGAAGGGTTGATATGCGAGTATTTTTGAGAGTTTTTAGGGCATTCGCTTAGATGTTGTTTCATTTTGGAAAGGCAGGCCTCAAATCGATTTTGAGTCAGAGGGAAAATAGGGCATAAAACACGGGTTTTTTGCATTTAATAGTTTGGCACGATACTTGAATATACATATAGATAAGTTCCGGGTAGATTTGAAGCGGCTGGTAACACCGGAAGCGATTGCGAATAAGGAGGTATCTATGAACAAGCTAAGAGCTATAGTAATTGCAAATCAAGATAGGGTTGCCTTGGTCCTCGGTTTGATAGCCCTTTCAATGCTCGGATCGATCCTCGCCTTCAGAGGTTTTTTGGGCTAGTAAACTTTTAATGAGGCCTTAATCTGTTTACGGTATAATGAGTTTAAGATTTTCAGTTTAAGCCTTAAAAGGAGGTAGTCATGAAGAGATTCTTTACAGAGACAAATCTGATCGAGATAGCCGCGCATCTGGCTATCATCTTTGCCATCGTTGCCGTTGCGGCAAAACATCTGAGTATCTAACTGAAAGCCTTGCCTTCCGGCTCTTCTGCCGGTTGAAATAGCAGGATAATGAAATGAATAGATAACCACCCTGCAACTGCCTCATATCCTCCACGAGAGACCCTTATCAGGTGGGCTGATAAGGGTCTCGCCTTTTCCGCTATTGTTCAGAAGATGTTAAGTTGTCTCAACCGGTCTCTTTTGATGCGGAAGGAATAGTCGCATCCTCCATCACTGGAGATATGTTTCTTGAATGAAACATATCTCATTTTTTTGAAACGCCATTTGGTGTATGATCTTTTATAGATCATGCGGGAGGTTTCATCATGGAAATAAGCGAAGAACTTATAGGCATTAACAGCGACACGATACTCAACAGCATAGCCGATGGCGTTGTCGTCATAGGACTCGACCACAGGATCATCTTCGTAAACAGGGCCGGAAGAGAGATGCTTGGCAGAGCCGGGGCCGATGATCTCCTTTGCGGCACTCTGTGCGCGGACCTGATGGGCCACTCAGGTTGCACCTTCGGTTGCCTTATTAATACCACCATCAAGACCGGAGAGCATTTTTATAACTACGAGGCTGTTTTTGAGCGCGCAGGCAGAAAACTGATGCTCAGCATCAACACGGCTCTTCTTAAAGACAAGGACGGCAAGGTGATAGGTGGTATCGAGATATTCAGGGACATCTCGCTTCTAAAAGAGCTCAAGGACGAGCTTCGCGGCAAGTATAACTTCGACAAGATCATCGGGTCTAATACGAAGATGCACGAGGTCTACGAGCTTTTGAGGGAAGTCGCGCCTACGCGTGCTACGGTACTTATCGAAGGCGAGACAGGCACAGGAAAAGAGCTTATCGCTAACGCCATACACCACAACTCGCCCAGAAGCGCCGGGCCGTTCGTAAAGGTAAACTGCGCCGCGCTCTCCGAGGGGCTACTTGAGAGCGAGCTGTTCGGTCATGTAAAAGGTGCTTTCACAGGGGCCGTTGCCGATAGAGCAGGCAGGTTCGAGCTGGCTGGCGGCGGTACTATATTCCTCGATGAGGTCGGAGACATCTCTCAGCGCACTCAGGTCAGGCTCCTGAGAGTCTTACAGGAGGGTGAGTTTGAAAGGGTCGGAGGCACAAAGACGCTCAAAGCTGACGTAAGGGTCGTAGCCGCGACCAACAGGGACTTAAAGGCCGAGGTCGAGCGTGGCTCGTTCAGGGAAGACCTCTACTACAGGCTCAAGGTGGTGCCGATACGCCTGTGTCCGCTAAGAGAGCGGAAAGACGACATACCGCTCCTTGTCAGGCACTTCATCGAGAAGTTCAACAGGGAGATGCAGATGGAGGTCACGAATATCGCTCCTGTCGCGATGGACCTTCTCATGCGCTATAACTACCCCGGAAATATAAGAGAGCTTGAGCATATAATAGAGCACGCGTTCGTCAGATGTTCGGGTAAGACTATCAACCCGGAGCATCTGCCAAGAGAACTTCATAACGATTCACAGGTGGATAAGGCCCTTGCCCAGCCCCAGCCTCTAAAGGCCCTTGAGCGTGAGATGATCCTGCGCGCCCTCACTGAGACAGGCTGGCGCATGGGGGAGGCCACAGCCAGGCTCAATATGAGCAGGACGACGCTTTGGAGGCGTATTAAAGAGCTGGGGATTGAGAAGGGGGAAGGGCGTGCCTGATCTTCGTAAATCTCCTCCCATTATAATAAGGGGAGGCTGGGAGGGGTTAGCAGTAGGCGGTTTTCTTTTGCGCTTATAAAAAATATCTGTCTGATTTCAGCTTTGCACTTCAGTGCTCCTTTTGGGTATGGCTCCTTTCGCTGTCCGGCCTGACGGTAGGGCGGGTCACACCCGCCAAATATTTTTCTTTTGCGCACTGCCGCGCGCTTTCTGGGTATGGTTCGAACGGCCTTTGTAAAAAATATCTGACTGATTTCAGCTTTGCACTTCAGTGCTCCTTTTGAGTATGGCTCCTTTCGCTGTCGGCCGACTCGCAGTAAATATTGATGCCTGCTCGTCGTCTCTCCTTTAGGCTCATTCCACCATACCCGGGTTTGTTTAAAGGCAAAGGCAGATTCAAAGGCAGGAACTGCTTATGTGCAACCTAAACATAGATAACGCTTTAACCTACGGACATGGGTAACAGCTCGTCTGCCCTCAGTCATGCTCGCTACGCCACGGCCCTGAAAGATAACCGCTTGATTGAAACTCTCCCGCTTCTTGTGTTATCCTCGGGCAATGGCGATCTGGCACGGCATAGACATGACCTCCGTTGAGAGGATCAGGGGCATTGCTCTTGAGGAGTTGACCTTGAAGAGGGTATTTACCGAAACGGAGATAGCCGAAGGGTTTTCAGTCAGGGATACCTACAGGCGTCTTGCCATGGTCTTTGCCTCTAAAGAGGCGCTCATGAAGGCACTTGGCACAGGCTGGGCAAAGGGTGTCGGATGGAAAGATATTGAGGTGACGGGCTTTTCAGGTAGATTCTTGTCAGTAAGGGTCAGCGGAATGGCAGGTGAAGTCCTTGGGGATAGGAGTGTGATGCTGGACGCCACATCAACCGGCTCTATCGCAGTCGCCGTTGCCATTATCGATGGATGAAGATCTCAGCCGAGGTCTTTTTCTACCTTCGAGGCCGCCTTGTGGCCTGAGTACGCGCTTGCAAGGATCCCTCCTCCAGTGCCTTCCCAATGGCCTGCGAGATAAAGGCCGTTGAGATATGTTCTAAGCGGCCTTATGCCCGGTGCCTGCTCCCATCCGTATGCCGCGCCGCTCAAGTTGTTTGTGTATCTCTCAAGGGTTGCCGGGGTTGCTGACTCGATATGAACCGGATCACGCGTTATCCCGGGTATTATTGCCTCCACCTTTTTAAGCACCTTTTCTGTAAGCGTCTTCTTGTCCCTTTTCCAGTCCGCTGAAAACGATACTTCGCACATCTCATGTGCTGTGATGGAGTGGATGCCGGCAGGGGCCATAGAAGCGTCCGTGATAGTTGGTATCGTTATCCCTATCGAGCCTCTTTCGCTGAAAGGCGCATCATGTGAGAAATTTGCCTCCATGTCGAAAGACGGATACCATCCGATCGAAGACGCCTTGCCGTGAGGCCCGATGTCGCCCTTGAACGCTGCGTAGAGGATGAAAAACGAAGACGATACGTCTGGGAGCCGTTGCCCCAGAGCCCCTTTAGATGACTCTGTGCCTGATAAGAGCCTGCCGAACGTAGTATGAAAATCAATCGCCGATATGACGGCACGTCCGGTATATCTCCCGTTATTCGAGGTCTCGATGCCGACAGCCCTGTTGCCCTCGGTCAATATCTTAGTCGCTGAGGTATTCATAAGCACTTCAGAGCCTTTTGCCCTGATGCCTTTTACAAGGGCCTCAGCGAGCCTTTGCGAGCCACCTTTGACACGGTAAGCTCCGGAGTCGAAGTAGCTCATTACAAGCGCGGCCATCGCTATAGCCGAGGCCCTGCTTGCAGGTAGATTGTAGAACGGGCACCTGTCAGACAATACAGCCTTCAATCGTTCGTCTTTAATATGAGCGTCGAGCAGGTCTTTGTAGGTAAGACGGCTGGCGCTTATAAGCCTCTCAGGTATCAGCTCGTCAGGTCTGGTGCCTGTTATGAACTCTCCCCACGCCTTTATCTCCGAGTACAACCCTGTGAGCTTGGAAAAAAAAGAGTCTATCCCTCCACGCTCTGACCCAAAGAGCGATTTGAGGTCTTCGATATACCTTTCAATATCCGCGTGGACATCTATCGTCATAGACGGGAAGACGGACCTCCTTATAGGGTCTATCGTTATCGGCACTATCTCATCTTTAACACCGAGCGCCTCCAGGACTCTTGTTATCGGCCCGTTAGCGTCAAGGCCGCTGAAGCAGTCGATGGAAGAATCGAAGGTAACGCCCTTTCTTTTAAACGACTGGAGATAGCCGCCAGGCGTCGAGTTCTTATCGATGAGAAGGGTCTTAAATCCTTTTGACGCGAGCCTGCCTGCCGAGACAAGGCCCCCGATCCCGGCCCCGATCACTATGCAGTCGAAGTCAGCCATGAGTGCCGCCTTTTTTCCCTTCTACCATCGCTATCATGGCAGGCAGTATTGTCAGAGATGTGATGAGGCATATGACGACGCCTATGGTTATCACGGCTCCGAGCGAGGCAATACCAGAAAAGCTCATCGTCATGAGAGAGCCGAAACCTGCGAGAGTCGTAAGCGCGCACATGATGACAGACTTCCACGTCCTGCCAAGATTTGCGCAGATGTCTCCCGTCTGTTCAAGATACCCCTGAAGCACATATACCGAGTAGTCTACGCCGATGCCTAAGATCAACGCTACTGCCGCGATATTCATGTAGTTGAACTGTATCCCGGCGGTTACCATGACGCCGAGGGTGAGGATGAAGTCTGCAAGAAGCACGAACTGTATGAGGAGAGCCCACTTGACGGACCTGAACTGGAGAAAGACTACGGCGGTGATCATCAGGAACGTAAGGCCTGCGGCGATAGAGCTGTCTTTTATTATCGCGCGTTTGAGCGTCTTTAACATGATAGGCGCGCCTGTGAGGTAGGTTCCAGTTCCTGAGGTCTCGACAGCGCTTTGTACAGACCTTATAGTATCATCGTCCCAGCTTCCGTCTCCTGGGGCGAAGATGTATGCGGCGGTCTTTATACGCTCGCTGTTGTAGAAGATACGGGCCCTTTTTTCGCCTGAACTGTCAAGGTCAAGAAGGGTGGCAGGTCTATCTATCAGAAGGGCCTCGGCGATTGTTGTTATATATTTTTTCTGGTATTCATCTGCCTTGAAACCGTTTTCCTTGAGCGCGGCAAGGAATCTCTTTTCAAGGTCGAAAGACGCCTCGCGCACCGCAGGCAGTTTGGCAAGAGCCCTTTGTTGAGCTTCAGGCGCAGGGAGGAATATTGCAAGGGATCTGTGCGATCCTGTTATCTTGGATTCCTCAAGGTCTTTGAGCTTCTCCTCAAGAGTGCCAAAGGCGCTGAAGAGCCTTTCTTTGTCTGTGGCGCCAAGAACGGCTATCAGCGGATTTTTTCCGGTTGAGAAGGTATCGGAGACCTTCTTTTCAAGTGTTGAAACAGGGCTGTTTTTTATGCCGATCGACTGCGGGTCTGAATCGAACCTGAGAGACGGGATAATGACTGCGCTTATTGCGAGAGCGGCCCCTCCGATGATAATGACAAGACCCTTTCTTCTTATGATACTTGATGCCGCCCTGTCGAGGATGAAGGCCTTCGCAGGCCTCTTCGATGCGAGGGGACCTGGAAAGATGGACAGGCACGAACACATAAAAAAGACCATCATCAGAAGGCATGAGACGACGCCTATCCCTGCTATGATCCCGAACTCGTAAAGGCCGCGAAAGTCCGTGAATACGATAGATAAGAACGCGAGGGTGGTCGTTACCGCGCCTGTTGCTACCCCCGGCAGTACCTTTGTGAACGCCTCGCGGATCGAAGCCGCAGTGTCGCCCGTCTCTCTGTAGGCCTCCTCCCACCTGTTGAAGATATGTATGATGTAGTCTATGCCCATGCCGAGGAGCATGACCGCTACGACGCTTGATACCATATTAAGCCCGCCGAAGAGCAGGTAGGCGGCCCCCAGCGTGTAAGAAAGGGCAGATAAAAGTGTAGCGGCAGTGATCAAAAGGACCAGAGGCCTCTTCCTGTAGACGAGCTGAAAAAGGAGTATTATGACGACGGCTGAAGTAAGGAAGTTCGTCACGATCTCTTTTTTAAGAGATGAGTGGGCCTCCATGGCAAACGCATACGGCCCTGTGATGCCGATTTTTACACCGCTTGTCTGCTCAGGAACTACAGCCTTGAAGATGCCGTCTATCTCAGATCTGAACGATTCCAAAAACCTGATGTCTCTTGAAGGGTGCTTGGGCCTGACAAGGAGGAGAAGCATGGAGTTGTCTTTGCTGATGAAGTACCCGGTCTTCGAGGTGAAGCCGCGTCCCGGCATGTGACGGAGCATTATGGAGGCGAGATCCAGCGGGTCTTTTGATATAAGCTCTAACGTGGAAGGCGAGGATATCGGAGAGAGGATCGCCTCTTTGTTCTTCTGGATCTGTCTTTTCAGGCCGTCCGCGCCGAGGAGATCCTTGAGCTCGGCCAGGCCGTCAGCCCCGAGAAAGAGTGGGAACTTCTTGATCATCAGGCCGTTGGCGGATCTCATGGCGTTATATTCGACAGACTCGACGTAGGCAGAACCCTCGAGTCTTCCGGCGAGGTCTTCGACCATATCGAGATTTTCGAGGATATTTCTGTTTTTGGCCTCGACGACGACTACGAGGTTTTCCGCTGAGCCGAAGTCAGAGAGGAACCCCTTGAACTGGACCATCTGAGGGTCGTTTGACGGCAGAACGTCGGTCAAGTCAGTCTTGAACTCAAGCCTGAATATAAGAAGGGCGCAGATGAGACTGCCTATGAGGGCGATAGACGCGAGTACCCTGCTGTTGGCTGTTATGAAAGCTGAGAGTCTTTTGAATGGGTATTCCATCAGTTAGTTAAAAATACTATTGTGCGTGAGTGAAATCAAGGTTTTAAAAGACCCTGGCTCGATGTCTGTTGTGGTTTTTCGTGGGCGCGAGCCATATTACATTGTAATGTACAGAAACATGTTTTTATGATAAAAAATAAGAGGTTGAGATGAAAATATGGACTGAAGAAAAAAAGCATATCCTCGCAAGCCCAGGGGTCTACAACCTAGGCATCCGGAGCGCGGGTTTCATCCCGAAAAGGGTTGCCTACGCCGTTGCAGGGGTTGTAGCTGATCTCAGCTACGCCTTCTATGCAAGCGCTTCAGTCAACCTCAAGGCAAATCTTGCAAGGGTTTTTCCATCCGCAAGCAGGACGGAGCTCGATTCGATCGCCAGAAAGACCTTCAGGAACTATTCGAAGTACATAGTCGACTACGCAAGGTTCAAGACGATGGACAGGGCCGGTCTTTTCAGGGAGCTTGTCCGCATAGACGGGACCGAACGCATAGACTCGGCGCTCTCTACCGGCAAAGGCCTGATACTCCTGACCGCTCATCTGGGCAACTGGGAGCTTGGAGGCATTTTTTTCGGCAGGCAGGATATAAAGATAAATATCCTTACGGCAAGGGACTCTGACGCAGAGATACACGCTATAAAAGACCGCTACAGGCAGTTCCATAATATCAAGACGATAGTCATAGGCGACGGCCCGTTTTCAGGGGTCGAGGCGTTAAACGCGCTTTTGAGGAACGAGGTCGTTGCAATGCTCGTCGACAGGACTGAGACTGCCGGCGTGAGCGTGCCGTTTTTTGGCCATGCAACAAGTTTTCCGTCAGGCCCGCTCCTTCTTGCCGCGGCCTCGGGCGCGCCTATAATGCCGGCCTTCGTAGTGCGCGAAAGCTACGGCTACAGGGCTGTGGCCGAGGAGCTCATATACTACGACAGGGCAAATGGCGCCACCGATCGTGAGGTCGCGGCCTGTGTACTGACCGTATTCGAGAGATACATAAGGCAGTATGCCGATCAGTGGTATAACTTCGTCCCGATTTGAAGTCCTACGCATAAATAAAGAGCTTTCATGGGTCCTGATAATGCATTCAATAAAAACCTGTCGCAAGTCCAACACGCCTTTTTTGTTAATGGCGATACTGATCTCTGTCGCGACGCTTTTTGCCCCGGTCTATGCGCTTGGCATTGAGAAAGGCAGGAGGGGCCAACCGCTCGGACTGTCCGAGGCAGGAGCGGCGCTTAAGAGGCTTTCAGGCTTGCAGGCCGGTATAAGCTCCATGACCGCCCGCACAGTGCAGACGAAGACCTCTCCTCTTCTTGAAGGCGTTGTGCGGACCGATGGAAGGATATGGATAAAACGTCCTGCCTTTCTCAAGTGGGAGATAGACAGGCCTGAAAGGCTCGTTATAGTGGCAGATGCTGAGTCGATGACGGTATATCGGCCCAAGGCAAGGGAAGCGACAAGACGCCTTCTTGCAAACGATATGTCAGCCAGATATACGATGGAATTTTTCTCGTCAGGCATGACGCTTTCAATGGAGGAGTTATCTAAAAGATTCAGCGTTTCGGTATATTCGCAGGCCGCTTCGACTGTAGTCGAGCTTCGCCCGAAATCGAGGCTTGCAGGCAGGTTTCTGAAAAAGGCGGTTATAGCCTACAGCCCTGACGGGATACCTGAGTGGTTCGAGGTTGAAAACGCAAACGGGGCGATAACACGCACCGAGCTCGGCTCAGTCGATGTCAATACAGAGATACCGCAGGCGGCCTTTAAACTGCAGCTTCCGGGCGACGTTGTCGTAAGACAGCTCGGAGAGGAAGAGGTGCGCTGAGTGAGGAGGATTATCTGGGGGACCGTATTTTTTACAGCTCTGGCTGTAGCGGTATTTATGTGGGCCCCGGGGCTTGGGCCTGCGGAATTGAAGGCCATGATAAACGATTCAGGCGCTACAGGCCCTCTCATATTCATAGTCTTATGCGCTCTAAAGCCTATCCTTTTTTTTCTTCCGTCACTCGGCCTGACTGTGATAGCAGGGACTGTCTTCGGCCCTTTTTACGGTACAATATACGTAGCCATTGGCGGTGCAGGCTCGACTGCCGTAGCCTTCTACTTCGCCAGGTTTTTTGGCAGAGGCTCGGTTGAAAAGCTGATAAGCGGTAGAAAGACCCTTGTCGAGATTGATGAGAAGATGGCAACCGATGGTTTTAAGACGGTCTTTATGCTGAGGCTCTTTAATATCCCCTGGGACCTTGTGAGCTACTCGGCCGGGATCTCGGCGATAGGATTTAAGGAGTTTTACCTGAGCAGTCTTATCCTGCTCATACCGTCGAGCTTCATATTCACATACTTCGGAAGTAAGATCGGCGACCCGCTAAGTCCCGGTTTTATCCTAGCGCTCTTCCTTATCGTAGCCATGGGCTCAGTGCCCTTTATAGTCAAGAGGGTCAGGAGATGGCAAAAAACAGGCGAGTAGGGGCCTTGAGGCTCCCTGTCGGAAGGCTCCACATAGAGCTTACGAACAGATGCAATTTTTCGTGCGAGTTCTGCCCTGATTCACGCATGGTCAGGGCCCGAGGTTCTATGGACTTCGCCATGCTTTCCGGGATACTCGACGAGGTGTCTGATAAGAAGATCGCCTCTACCGTTTTTTTCCATGTCATGGGAGAGCCGCTCCTGTACCCGAGGCTTGTCGAAGGGCTCTCGTACGCCAGCAGCAAGGGGCTGGATACCTGTGTTACCACAAACGGTTCTCTGCTTTCAGGGCAGATGCTCTTCGCGCTTGCAGGCGCTGGTGTTTCAAAGGTGATACTCTCGCTCCAGACCCCTGATGCGGCTACCTTCGGACACAGGGGCGCAAGGGGCATAACCTTCGAGGAGTATTCCGGAAAGGTCATAGAGGCCGCGAGAGGGGCTATGAGCGACGGCAGGGTAGACCTTCGCATAAGCTTTTTATCTTCACCTCTCAGAAGGCTGATCTTCCCTGTGATGCCACAGGTGAGTATAGCGGATGACACAAAGAGCTTAAAGAGGCATCTCTCGGACTGGGCAGATAAGATACTAGGTGGAACGAAACATGAGCCGCTGTTAAAGGACTTCCGCTCAAGGCTCAAGTGGGTATCGAGCTTCAAGAACAACTCGATACGCCTTGGGCCGAACGTTTCTTTTGATACCCGCATCATGGGCGACTGGGCCGTTCATTCCATAGACGACGGCATAAAGGCGCGCTTCGGATATTGCCCGGCGATACAGGAGAACTTAGGTATACTCTGGAATGGGGACGTCGTATTTTGCTGCGTCGATTACGAGGGTAAGACCGCGGTAGGCAACCTCAAGGACAAGACGTTAGAAGAGTGCCTCGCCAGGGGGCAGATGCAAAATGCGCTCAAGGGCTTCAACATGCTGAGGATCACCCATCCGCATTGCCAGAGGTGCATAGGGGATAAGAACCTCTTAAACGCGGTAGTCCGCCAAGTTGGTTCTATAATCTACTTCAAGGGGTTGAGAAGGCTTTTTCCGGGGACTGCGGCGTAGGTGCGCGGCGGCGAGCGTTTTAGCGCTTTAAAAACGAGAGGAGGGATCACGATGCAAAAGAGAATCTTTTCAGCATCTGCTATAGAGCGTATATTTAAAAACATATTCCTGTTTGCCGTCTGCTCTTTGCTTTTGGGGTGCGTGTATAATGTTGACTTCAAGACGCCTGATCAGTACAAATATTCAACGGCCCTGCCTCTAAACGTCGGTTTTCACATGAATAAGACTCTTGTGGGACAGATGTATTCCGGCAGGGCCGTCTCCTCAGGCATCGCAAACAGATGGGATGTGCCAGTCGGAAAGGTGACGCATGACTACGCGATATCATACCTGAAGGGCGGCTTTACCGGCTTTACGGACCTTGATGCGCTCGATAAGTCTGATGGTTATGACGCTGTCATAGAGGTCACCGAGATCAATTATTATATGCAGGGACAGGCCGCCCATAGCGATATCACTATTACCGCCCATGACCGTTCAGGGAGAAAGCTCGTTGATAAGAAGTACCACTCGGACGGCCCGTCAGGGTTCGGCAGGGTCTTCGCGGCAGGCGCGTTCGCTCAAAAATCAGCTATACGCCAGAGTACTCATGTTGTCATGGAGAAGATCTTCAAGGACTTCATGGTCGACTTCGCTTCTAATTTCGAGATGGTGATCAAATAGGTCAGGGCTGGAAAGGCATCTATCATTCCATCTGATTTTTGAGCGGCGAGCCCTCTGTAATATAATCTATGGTTTTTTTAAGACTCTGCTCGAAGAATAAGAGACGCTGCGAAAGGTAGAAGACCGATGACGAAGAAAAAACTACTGCTGATCTCACCCATAGCCGCAAAGTCCATAATGGGCAAGGACTTCTACTTCAGGCTCCCGACCCTCGGGCTACTGAAGGTCGCGGCCCTGACGCCTGAGGACTGGGATGTGAAGATCATCGACGAGAAGGTGGAGCCAGTGGACCTCAACGAGTCCGCCGACCTTGTAGGCATCACATCGATGACTCCTGCGGTAAACAGGGGCTACGAGATAGCTGATAACTTCCGGAGAAGGGGTATAACCGTCATCATGGGCGGAATGCACCCCTCGAAGCTTCCGAACGAGGCACTAGGACATGCTGACAGCGTCGTTATAGGCGAGGCCGAGGGGCTCTGGCCCGGCGTCCTCGATGACTTCAAGAACGGGACTCTCAAGCCTGTATACAAGCACAACGGGTATCCGAGCCTTGCCAACATGAACCGGCCTGATTGGGGGCTTTACAGGAACAAGGGGTATCTGCCGGTACACTTCGTCGAGACGACAAGGGGGTGCCCGCATGACTGCGAGTTCTGCTCGGTGACCAATTCGTTCGGCGGCAGGTTCAGGTCGAGGCCCTCAGAAGAGGTCGAAGACGAGATACGCCTCTTAAAGCCTTTCGACGGAAGGTTCCTCCTTAAAAACGTCGTCTTCTTCGTAGATGATAACATCATCAGTAACCGCGCTTACGCGCGTGAGTTTTTAAAGCGCATAGAGCCGTATAACCTCAAGTGGCTCGGTCAGGCCTCGGTTAATATCGCGAATGATGATGAGATGCTCCGGCTTATGCAAAAGAGCGGGTGCATGGGTCTTCTAGTAGGGTTCGAGACGCTTTCGACCAGCAACCTCTCCAGCGTCGGGAAGAACTTCAACCATCCGTCAAAGTACGCCGACGTGGTTAAAAAGATCCACGATTACGGCATAGGCGTCAACGGCGCCTTTGTCTTCGGTCTTGATGATGATGACGAAGGCGTCTTCGACACGACGAGCGAGTTCATAGTCAAGGCAAAGCTCGACGTATGCTACTTCTCTATACTGACCCCGTACCCCGGGACAGTCCTGTATGAGAGGTTTAGGAAGGAAGACCGGATAATCGACTACGACTGGTCGAATTACACTACAAGCACGGTCGTATACAAGCCTAAAAAACTTACGCCTGAAAAGCTGATAGAGGGTTACTATCAGGCGTACAGGAACGTTTTCGGATATACTTCGATATTCAGAAGGCTCTGGGGGACACAGACGCGCAAGAACTTCTTCTGGCCGATGAACTTCGGCTTCAAGCAGTCTGTGAATAGATCTATCGACAGGCTGAAGAAGGCAAATCCAGCATCTTTTAGAGGGGTTTAAGGGAGCCGTGAATAATAAAAGAGGAGACGGCCTGGCGCCGCGCGTACTTGTCCTTGACGGCATGTGGAACAAGACGCTGGCCGCTGTCAGGAGCCTCGGCAGACGCGGTTTTCATGTGACGGTAGGCGAGACTACCCGCTTTTGCGCCTCTTTCTTTTCAAGGTACGCGTCAAGGACCCTCATCTATCCGTCTCCTTCATCGAGGCCGGGTGATTTTATCGGATGGCTTATAGATGAGCTGAAGAGCGGCTCTTATGCGATGGTCCTGCCGACCGAGTTTGCAACTCAGCAGGTAATCGCTTCATGCGTACAAGAGGTAAGAAGGTATACAGGGTTCCCTTTTCCGGAAAAGTCTCTTGCGGATAAGGTTCATGATAAGGGCTGGCTCATGTCCTTTGCCGCTCAAAAGGGGTATCTCATTCCGAAGACGGTCTTTGTGCCTGAGATAGTGGATATAGACGGTATCTCAGAGGGTCTTACCTATCCGGCAGTGATAAAGCCGAGGCATAGCTCCGGTTCGAGGGGCATTGCATACGTCAGGGAAAAGAGCGGTTTCAGGGATGCTTACTTGAAGGTACATAGTAATTATCCTGACCCGCTTGTACAGGAGTATATACCGCCGATGGAAGGAGGCGGGTGCGGTGTCGGCGCGCTCTTCAATATGGATGGGGAGCCGAGGGCCGCGTTCGCGTACCGCAGGCTCAGGGAATATCCTGTGAGCGGCGGGCCGAGTACGCTGCGCGAAAGCATAGACGGCGCCGAGATCAAGGATATAGCAATATCTCTCTTGAAAGACCTCGGTTGGACAGGGCCTGCGATGGTCGAGTTCAGGATAGATCCGAGGGACTCAAAACCCAGGCTCCTTGAGATAAACCCGAGGCTATGGGGCTCATTAAACCTTGCGGTCGAATCAGGCGTTGATTTTCCGTATCTACTTCATCAGCTGTCAACTGAGGGCGACTGCGACCAGGTCTTTAAGTACAGGCTCGGGGTCAAGTGCCGCTGGCTGATACCCGGGGATATAATGCATCTTCTTACGAACCCGTCCCGGATCGCAGCGCTAAGGAAGTTTTTCGAACCTGCCGACGCGGATGATGTACTTTCGATAAGAGACCCGATGCCGCTTTTGGGAAGGCTTACGTCTTTCCTGCCTCTTATATTCGACGCTGATATGAGAAGGCTTCTTTCCAGACGGTGATTTTTTTTCAAAGAATAAATTTGAGGTGAAAGATGAACAAGTCCCGCTATCTTATTTTACTGATGCTGCTGGCCATATCTGTTTTCATCCCGTCATTAGCGCAAGCAGATTTCAAGAAGACCAAGGTGGCTGTCCTTGACTTCCAGCTCCAGGGAGAGGGGTTCGAGACCCAGGACATGGGAAAGATAGTGGCCGAGTGGATCATCACCGGTCTTGTCCAGGCCGGGAGGTTCGACGTTGTCGAAAGAAGCCTTCTTGAGAAGATACTCAAAGAGCAGGAACTGCCGATGTACGGCATAGTCGATTCCAAGAACGCCGCAAAGACCGGGATGATAGTCGGCGCCAAGGTCGTCATAACCGGCTCGGTCATGAAGCTCAGGCAGTTTACCGAGGTATCGGCAAGGCTCATTAACGTGGAGGATGGCTCGATCATAGCGGCGGAGAAGGTCAAGAGCGACTCGACAAGCAAGCTCGAAGACCTTGTCTCGCAGATGGTCGACAAGATTGTCTTGGATTTCCCTCTTGAGGGCTACATCGTACAGAGGGATGACAACTCCGTCCTTATCGATATAGGCAGGCTCGGCGGGGCCAAGGTCGGCAAAAAGTTCGTGGTCTATAAAGAAGGCAAGGTCATAAAGCACCCGAAGACAGGCGAGGTCCTAGATATCGAGCGGGTCGAGATAGGCGAAGTAGAGATCACGAGCGTCAAGGACAAGACATCGAGCGCGAACATAGTGAGCGAGCTTATCCCTGACGGCATATCTTATGGCAGTATGGTCAGGTCTTCAGCCGAGATCTCGGCTGAGCGTCACACCAAGCCGACAGGCTCTTCGCAGGAGGCCAGGCTGGAGTCGGTCGGTGATTTTTTCATAGGTCAGGAGTATTATATCTTAACGACGCTCCATACCGCCAGGAACCTGATAACATGGGTCAACAGGACCGATCTCATTCCTATGAGGACAGGCGAGAAGGTGATACTTACCGCCCTTGAGAGGAACTATGCCAAGATCAAGTGGAACAACTACGAGTACACCTTCGTATACCACGCGGCAAAGGGCCCTGACGCGCTGATGCTCTCGAAGTTTCTCTCAAAGGAGAACACCGCCGGAAGGATGACGACGCTCCCTGAGGCTGTAAAATCGTCCATATCGCAGGGCGAGGTCAAGATCGGGATGTCCAAGTGGGAGGTCCTCTACTCCAGGGGCGTTCCTGTGATCGCAGGCGACAGGAAGACCTATAACATGTCGCTCGACGACGTTTTGAATATGGACAAGTGGATATATTCGGAAGGCAGGATGGACAGCTATTATGTCGACTTCGCTGACGGCAAGGTCATCAGGGCGGAAGACTAGAGATGCGTAACGCCCTGAGCGTAGACCTTGAGGACTGGTATCACGTCTGCGGACAGAGCCGCTACTCTGATCCTGATGGCTGGGGCGAGTACGAGAGCCGGGTAACCAGAAATACGGAAAAGATTTTAGAGATGTTGTGCCTCGGCCAGGGGCCGCACAGGGCGACTTTTTTCGTGCTAGGTTATATCGCGGAGAAAAACCCGGCGCTTATCCGAAGGATCGCAGGACAGGGCCATGAGCTGGCTGTGCATGGATACTACCACAGGCGGGTCTTTGAGATGACCCCTGTTGAGTTTGAAAACGATCTCAGGGCGTCTATAGGTGTCGTCGAGGACATAACCGGCGAAAAGGTGCTTGGTTTCAGGGCCCCTGAGTGGTCGATAAGAGGTGAGGCGAAGTGGGCCTTCCCCATTATAGCAAAGGCAGGCCTCAAGTACGATTCGAGCACCGTGCCTCTGACTATGATGGGCGAGAGGGTTTACGCCAGGCTCCCGTACTCGATGGAGACGCCTTACGGGCCGCTTGTGGAGTTTCCGCTGACCACCTTCAGGTGCCTCTGGGAGAACCTTCCTTTTACAGGGGGCTTGCCTTTGAGGATTGCCCCTTATTGGTACGTATGCGAGCAGATCAGAAGGCTCAACGCAAGAGGCGTCCCGGCGATCTCCTACATACACCCGTGGGAGTTCGATGAGAGCCACCCTGAGATAGACCTGCCGTTTTCGAGGCGGTTCATGCATTACTTCAATATCAGATCTACGAGGCGAAAGATGGAGGGCCTTCTTAGGAACTTCCGATTCGCCCCTGTTAAGGATGTGCTTGGTCTATGAGCTTAAAAAAACTGCAGGAGGGACGTTGATGGACAGGAAGGCATTGGCAGTCAGGCGTGTTGCGGCAGTTTTTTTTATGATCTTCTTCTTCGCGTTTTCAGGTCTCGCCTTAGCTGAGGTTGCCGGAGACTTTAGTCAAAGGCTTACAGCGGCGCGTGAGAAGGTCGACAGGGTCGCAGAATACAAACTGAAGGGCGACCCTTCGTGGGAAAAGGACCTCAAAGCGGTATACGGCGAGCTACTCGGACTTATAAAGGAGAACAGGCAGTCGGCAGAGGCGTATTACCTTACAGCCAGATGCTACTATTACAACGGAAGCCCGCGTAAGGCCATCAAGGCCGCGAAGAACGCGATCAAGATAGACCCTTCATACGTCGATGGACTCGTATTTATCGGAGACATGCACGCAGAGATAATAAAAAATATCATCAAGAATGATTTTTCGACCAATCTCGAAGGGTCGATCCATTCAGACAGCAGGGACGCGACAAAGGTCTATGAGATGGCCCTGAAGGTCGTGGGGCTCTCGAAAGAGGCCGAGGCGAACATCTATCTAAAGCTCGGAGACCTTAATATCCTCCATGAGTCGCCTCAGAGAAAGAATGCCGCAAGGGCGTTCTGGCAAAAAGCCGCAGAGACTCTGCCTGAGGGCGTAGCTGCGAAGTCAGCAGTTGAGAGGCTGAATAAGAAATAGTTACGAGATTGCCCTCCAGGGCTGTCGGCAAGGGGAGGCTAAGGGAAAAAGGAACAGGCCGGGTGAAGGCCTGTCAGACAGAGACAGGCTGATTATCATAGAAAGAAAAGCAAGGTTTGAGTAGTTTCGCCGTCGCTTCATGCGTCATGGTTTTCTCAGGATCTATTGAGTCCACGATAAAACGCACAGGAGGCCGTATGCGCACTATCATCTCACTGACCTTAATGCTCTCTATGATCTTCTGCGGTCTGTCAGCGTCCCTTGCTCAAGACCAGCCCTGCGCTGACGCGAGTGAAGCAGGCACAAGGCTTAGGGCTGTTACAGCCCTGATCGACAGTATCCCTGATATGAGGGCAAAGGACGACCCTGCGCTTAAGATCACGCTCAAGGAGATGTATGTAGAGCTTGTAAAGCTCAATCTGGAGAAGCCGACCTCCGCGGATGTCTATTTTCAGATGGCGCGTTACTATCGCTTCAAGTCTCAAAACTGGTCTGCGATGAAGCACCTTGATAAAGCGCTTTTTTTCAACCCTCTCCATACAGGTTCTCTTGTTTTGAGGGGTGATATCTACTCCGAGAGGTTCAAGGATAATTTTCAAACCGGCTTTGAAGACTCTTATAAAAGGGCGAAGATCAATTACGAGGCCGCGCTTAAGGTCGAAGGACTCGCAAAAGAGGTCGAGGCTGATATATACCTGAAGCTCGGCGATCTCAACGACATCTACGAATTGCCTGCTAAAAAAGCCGAGGCACGCGAGTACTGGAACAAGGCCGCACTCTTGGCCCCGGGCAGCGCGCCGTCAAAGGCCGCAATCGTAAGGCTTGGAAAATCGGGCAAGACGACAGACTCGGATGGCGGGGCCTGAGATTGTTTTTATCGGCCCGTAGGTAGCCGCATCGCACCAAGAGCGCCATGCTCATATAATATCTATGCGAATTGATAGACTCTACATACGCTCTTTTCTTGCAAGCGCCATTTTTACCTGCACCTGCCTGGCGCTGCTCTTCGCCTTTGTCTATTCGACAGGGTTTTTAGGGCTTGCCATTATTTGCGCGACGGTACTTATACTCTTTGCCTGCCTGTACGGGTGGTTAAGATTTTTTGGCTTCGCAAGGCGGCAGACTGAGGCCGGGAGCAAGAGTTCAGGAGATGCCGCTTCTCCGCTGGCAGGTGAAGAAAACGTCAAAAGGCTCAAGGTCTGATCTATGGCAAGGAGAGTCGTTATAACAGGTGTCGGCATAGTGACCGCCCACGGCACAGGATACGAGGCGAACCTTGAGGGTATGCGTTCAGGCAAGGACTCGATCAGCTTGATAAAGGCTTTTGACGTCTCGGTCTACAGAGGTAAGACAGGCGGCGAGGCTAAAGGCTTTTCGTTCGATATGCCTCTAAAGACACTTCGTCGTGATCGTCTTGACAGGAGCTCACAGCTCCTTTTGACCGTAGTTGAAGAGGCAAGGAGGCAGGCCGGCATCACTCTTGACGGCACCTTGGCCCAGGTCTTTCTCGGCACTACGCTCGGAGGCATGATCTCAGGAACGCGGTATCACGCCGATTACATCAGGAAGGGCGGCGGTCTCGCACGGCCGTCTCTTCTTACGGATTATCTGGCCCACTTTCAGGGAGAGCACCTTATGGAGGAATACGGAATAAACGGTTCTGCCATGACGTTGAGCGATGCGTGCGCATCAGGTGCAAACGCCATAGGCTACGCCTTCCACTCCATCCGGGACGGGCTTACAGACGTCGCTATCGCGGGCGGCTACGACCCGATGTGCGAATTTACTTTTGCCGGGTTCAATTCTCTGCAGGCAGTGACACCGACGCTCTGCAGGCCGTTTGACTCGAGACGCGACGGGCTCGTCCTCGGAGAGGGCGCGGCGGTCCTGATCATGGAAGAGCTTGGCTCTGCCATAAGACGCGGCGCGAATATCCTCGGCGAGGTCGTGGGGTTTGGCGCCTCATCTGATGCCTATCACTCGACAAGGCCTGACCCTGATGCGAGAGGGGCTATATCTGCTATAAGGGCGGCCCTCGATGACGCCTGTATATCGGCCTCTGACATCGACTATATAAACGCGCACGGAACGGCGACGCCTTATAACGATCTTATGGAGGCAAAGGCTATAAACTCAGTCTTCGGAAAAAGGGCTGTGCCGGTAAGCTCGGTAAAACCGATGATAGGGCACCTGCTCGGCGCGGCAGGCGCTGTAGAGGCTGTAGTATCTTTAATGGCGATAAATGAGGGTTTTATCCCCCAAAATTTAAATTGCGAATCAGTAGACCCGGCGTGCCGGATAAACGTTGTGCGTGAGCCTGCGCCTAGGGCTTCTATAAAAAGGGTCCTTTCAAACTCATTCGGCTTTGGCGGCGCAAACGCCAGTCTCGTGCTGCAGGGGTTTTAAACGGCATGCGTCTGGTCATCACCGGCATAGGGGTTTTGAGCTCGGCAGGGATAGGCAAGGAGGCCTTCAGGTCTTCTCTGTTCTCAGACGCATGCGCTCCGCCATCAAGGGTTGGTCGCTTTACCAGGGAGATCTCAGGCTTCGAGGTCAAGGGTCTGGATTTTGAGAGCCGCTTTGAAGACCGCAGGTTCAGAAGGGCTTCTTTAACGACTAAGTTCGCCCTTGTCTCGGCAAAAGAGGCGTTGGCAGGCGCAGGGCTCGGAGGCTCGCCAGGTTGCCTTGACGGTCTGTCCGCAGGTGTAGCCTCAGGTGTGACGCACGGCTCACTTGCGTACAGCTGTGATTTTCACAGGGCCATCGTGACCGAAGGCGGATCGTCCGCAAGCCCCGCACTTTTTTCAGACTCGGTCTTGAACGCCTCTACAGGCTCGATCAGTCTCGCCTTTTCCGCAAGAGGACCGGCGCATACGCTCATCGGAGGTTCTACAGTCGGCCTGCAGGCGATAGGCCTTGGGGCAGGTCTTGTCAGGTCAGGGGCTGTCAGGGTATGTATTATATCATGCGCCGAGGTGATGGAAGAGATAAGCTCACAGGCGTACGCGCGGTTTTACGGTTTAAAGAAGAGCCAGGGCCAAGAGGCCGGCTTTGTCGCAGGCGAAGGCGCAGGGGCGCTCGTAATTGAAAGCCTCGAAGATGCCATTGCCAGAGGGGCGCGCCCTATCGCTGAGATTGCAGGGTGGGGTTTCAGGACTGCAGGCCCGGCAGGTGACGGTCTGGCAGGTGCGGTGGCAACGGCCCTTAAGATGTCAGGCGTTGACAGGAATGAAGTGAGACACATTATATCAGGTGCGAGCGGCGGCCCTTCAGATATTGAGGAGGCACAAGGGTTAGGCAGAGTTATCGCTCACGCGGCGAAGGTCGCCTCGCTCAAAGGATATATCGGCGAAGGGTTCGGCGCGGCATCAATCATGAGTTCCATAGTAGGAGCGCTCTCGTTAGCAATGGGTGAGTTCCCAAAAGATTCTGGCTATGTCATAGGCAGGCCCTGTTGGTCCTGGGCAGGCGACGAGGCTTCCGGCTCGCCTGAAAACTGCCTTATTACCGCCTGCGGGCCTACGAAAGAGGCCGGGGCATTGATCCTAAGGAAGGTCTAGGATGGAAGGGGCCGTGAAGGTTATCTCAGGCAGGTTGAACCCGTTGAAGCTCTTTCTTGTGCCCAGAGAGCTTACCGCGATGCTCATCGCCTTTTCAAAGGAAGAGGGGATCATCGGTGTTATGAAGGGGATGAAGGCCTTTACCCATAGCGCGCTCATGTCACGGCTCTCAACAGACCTCGGATATAAGCTCGATCTTCCTGTTAAGTCCCGCATGATCTCTACCCTTTGTGAATTTCTCTTTGAGTGCGGGTATCTCTCTCGCGCTGGTGTTGGCTCTTATTCTTATTCCGGTGGCCAGTCTTCCTGCGCGTTGACAGAGGCCGAGTTGACGCTAGGGTCTGATGAGAAGCCTGTTTTAGAGCGCCACTTCAACGGTCAGATGCTATTTTTCACTACCTGCCTTTCGGAGGCAGGCAGATTTTTAAGGGGAAAAGACTCTCCGTTCACGTTTACAAAGCGGTGGGAGTCGTTGTGGGACGGGTTCCTCGGTAACTATGAGTTCCAAACGCTTCGCACTATACTCTTGAGGCTCATGGACCTGAAAAATTGCAGAGACTACAAGGTGCTTGACCTCTGTTACGGCCTTGGGCACGGGGTCGCAGGCATCCTTGAACATGCGCCTGAAGTTTCGGTAACGGCGCTTGATTTCAGCGGAGCGTATAAAAAAGCTGTTGTCGATCGCGCAAGAAAAGCCGCCCCTTCAAGCAGTCTTGAACTCCTTGACGGCACATGGAAAGGGTTCGGAGACCCGTTGCCGCTTCCTGACTCATCTGTCGACGCGGTACACTTCACGTGCGCGGACCCGTATATCCCTGAGGCGCTGCGCGAAGGAGTATACAGGGATATCTACAGGGTCCTTAAAAAAGGCGGCACTCTCGGGGTCCTTGCGTGGTCTTATCCTGACAAAATGATGACGGTAGTCACGAACCGATGGGTCAGAAGGCAGATACTCGCCCATGACTTCATCGAATCAGTATGCGCGGGCTGGCATGGTTTTTATGGTATTGGCGAGACGGCCGAGATGTTCGAGCGTATAGGGTTTGCTCATAAACAAGGCCTCGTTCCGCTTGATTCGAACCTCGCTAGCGCGCTCTGGGTCATGGTGAAAGAGTGACGAGAAGGGTAGTTATCACAGGGATCGGGCTTGTTACTCCGCTTGATCAGGGGAAGGGAAAGGAAGCGTTCTGGGCAGGCGCGATCCAAGGGGTGAATGCCGTGAGGCCTATTTCTCTTTTTGACGCTTCTGATTACTCTACGGATGTTGCGGCTGAGATAACCTCTTTTGGCAGGCTGCGGCTAGGCAGATGGCAGAGATTCCTTGATATGGCGTTTGACAGCGTTATCATTGACTCGGCCATCGGCTGTAGCTCTACAGGCATGGATTGCGGCATAATCCTAGGGACTGTTCTGGGCGATATATTAGGAGCCGAAGACCCTTGGAGAAGCGGCGAGGCAACGCCTTTGTCTGCTACTGGGCTCTCGTCAGGGGCCGAGAGCCTTGCGAAGAGATACTCTCTAAGAGGCCCGGTGACGACCATCTCGACAGCGTGCGCCTCCGGTACCGACAGCATCGGCATGGCTTTCAGGTTGATACAGACCGGTGCGGCCGACCTCATCTGCGCCGGCGGCGGAGATACTCTCAGTGAGTTTGCCTTCAGCGGTTTTAACAGCTTAAACGCAATGACCAGAGACGTTGTCAGGCCCTTTGACAAGGACCGGACCGGGCTGGCGCTTGGCGAGGGGGCCGCATTCCTTATGCTCGAAGAAGAGGTACACGCCAGACGGCGCGGCGCGCGTATCTATTGCTCTATAGCCGGATACGCCTCCTCCGCGGACGCAAACCACCTTACAGGACCTGACAGGGAGGGGCGCGGCCTTGCAAGGGCTATCACTGCAGCACTTTCAGAGGCAGGCATAGAAATGGTCGATTATATAAACGCGCACGGTACTGCTACCCCGTACAATGATCTGATGGAGACAAAGGCGTATAAGAGCGTATTCGGTCCTTCGGCCTATAAGATCCCGATCAGTTCTATCAAGTCTATGATCGGCCATAGCTTCGGGGCGGCAGGGGCTATAGAGGCAGTGACCTCTGTAATGGCCATCGAGCGCGGTATGTTGCCTCCGACTATAAACCTTGTCACAAAAGACCCTGAATGCGACCTTGACTATTGCCCTGATACCGCGAGGGAGAAGCTCATCACGTCGGCTCTCTCGGTCTCAGCAGGGTTCGGCGGACAAAATTCAGCGATTATATTCCGCTGTCTGTGATTATGGAAAAAAGAGTTAAAATATCACGCCTTTTTTTTCAGAATGAGCGCGGCCCGGAAGGCTCTCAGGTCGCCCTCACAAGGACTATACTTGCCGAAGAGAGGCTCCTGCTCGGCTCCATCGGTTCATCTCTTGCCGGAGCCGGGCTTACGCGGGCTGATATCGAAAGCGCCGGGATCATCGTCGGCATCGATTCTGTCATAGATAAGATCAAAGAGTCTTATTTCAAGGGCGTGGCCGAAGAGGGCTCGCTTGGCGCGAGCCCTCTTTTTTTCCCGTATACCTCGCCTAACGTCCTTGCGGCGAGGGCAACGATCCACTTCGGGATAAAAGGGCCTGACATCACGATAGCGTCAGGTCCGCTCTCTTTTCTAAAGGCCGTGTCATACGCTTACTGTCTTGTCTCATCAGGCACAGTAGGCCTTGCGGTTGCGGCAGGCGTCACTGAAGGGATATCAGTCGCCATGCTCATCGGCCTTGACAAATCGGACCTCTCGATCACCTCTGTCGTGGAATCGAGGGTTGATCCTGATCTAAGGCCGGACGTATCTCTCTCGATGAGGGATACGTTTTCTATCTTTCAAGAGGCTTTAAGCGTTGCGGCCGATCTGCCGGTCGAGGCGTCTGATCTATCAGGCAATACCATACGGATAGGGTTGACCTTTGATAATGGAGTGGCGTTAAAGGAGGAGGCTTTTGTATAGTTTTAAAGGAACTACGGCCTTTGAAAGTACCGATTCTTTGCTCCGTTATCAGGCAGGGCTTCTTAGAGAATGCATCGATCATATCTCCGACAGGTCGCCTTTTTATAAGAGACTTTTATCCGGCCTCAGCTCGTCTGACGTATCATCCATCGAGGATATCAGGAAGCTTCCCATCACTACGAAGGAAGACCTCCAGAGGGACAACTGGGCGTTCCTGTGCGTCCCGAGGGAAGGGATCTCCGAGGTTGTAGCCACTACCGGGACTACCGGAAGGCCGGTCTTTTTCGCTCTGACCGAGAGAGACCTTGTGAGGCTTGCCGAGAACGAGAAGAGGGCGTTTGAAGGGATGTCCGTCGGCCGCGCAGATATCGTACAGGTCGCTGTGACGCTCGATAATCTCTTTATCGCCGGTCTTGCCTACTATTCAGGGCTCAAAGCGCTCGGAGCGGGTATAATTAGGTCAGGCCCTCAAAACCCGAAAAGACAGCTTGAACTTCTTGCCTCGCTCGAAGCAGGAGTGATAATAGCCGTGCCATCTTTCATGCTGCACATCGGCAAGGAGGCTGAAAAAGCCGGGATATCTCTCTCAGGTCTAAATGTCAAAAAGGCCCTTTTAATCGGTGAGACTATCCGCTCAACGGATCTTTCATCAAACAGCCTTGGTACCTCGGTAGAAAAGATGTGGGGGGTGGAGACTTTTTCAACATACGGGATAACCGAGGCCTCTACCGCTTTCTACGAGTGCGCCAGTCACAAGGGGCTTCATGCGCACCCTGACTTCGTGTACGCCGAGATACTCGATGACGACGGGAACCCTCTGCCGGCAGGACAACCCGGTGAGCTTACAGTGACAACCTTTCAGGTAGAGGGGATGCCTCTTTTGAGATACAGGACCGGCGACGTGACCTTTATGCTCGAAGGGAAGTGCGAGTGCGGGTCGAATGCGCAGAGGCTGGGGCCTGTCGTAGGCAGAAAGTCTCACAGGCTCAAGGTCAAGGGCACGACCGTATACCCCGGCGCCATAGAGAACGGACTGCACGCCGTAGATGGCGTTGTCAACTTCCAGATATGCGCCAGCAGCGACACGGAAGGGTCAGACATGATACTCGTCAGGGTCGGCTCTGAGGATGTAAGCCAGGGCTTTATTGAGAGAGTCCGTTCTTCGATAAGGTCGTACGCCAGAGTGACTCCTCTGGTCGAGGTCCTTGCCCCTTCTGCTGTCGAGGCGCTTCTTTTTGAAGGTGGCAGGCGCAAGAAGATGACCTTTGTGGATACGAGGGTCTCCAAAGGCTAATGCCTTTACACAACCGCTCGTATGTGATATAAAACAAGGGTTTTGCCATCTCCGGATGTGCAGGGGCGGTCATAGGATATAGCCGGATATTGCCGCTTTAGAGGGCCATAAATCTTTGCGGAGGGTCGTTCGCATGTCTTTGAACTATGAGGTTATTCACGGGCTTGATTTTACGGATGAGCAGATCCAGGAATCTCTCTTGAGAGGCGGTCTGCTTTCCATCGAGCTCGAGTTCAGCAGGCGCTGTAATCTGAGGTGCGTTTACTGCTATTCAGAGGCAGGTGACGGTCTCAAGGAAGAACTTTCTCCTGAGGAGATAAAAGGCATCATCGACCAGGCGGCTGACCTCGGCGCGAGAAAGATCATACTTCTTGGCGGCGGCGAGCCGCTTCTCTATGAAGGCATCAGGGACGTGATCGCATACATCGACGCCAAGGGCCTTGAGCAGACGATCTTCACCAACGGGCTACTTATGACAGCGGAACTTGCCAAGTACCTATTCGATCATAACGCTTCTGTCGTCATAAAGCACAACAGCTTCATCAAGAGGGTCCAGGACAGCCTTGCGGGCGTCGAGGGCGCCTACGAAAAGATTCAAAAGGCGATAGTACACCTCTTTAACGCAGGCTACCCCAAGGGCAACAGGCAGATGGGGATACAGACCGTAATACTCAGGCAGAACCTCGCGGAGATACCGTCGATGTGGACCTGGGCAAGGAAGCTCGGGGTTATCCCCTACTTCGAGATACTTACGATGCAGGGGAGGGCGAAGCACCATCCTGAGATAATCGTCTCCACCGAAGAGATCCAGAAGGTATTCGACGAGCTTCGGAGAATCGACCTGGAGGAATTCGGAAACAAGTGGTCAGCGCACCCGACGATAGCATCGTTTACCTGCAAGCGCCATCTCTACTCATGCCTTATAAATTCGCAGGGCTATATCCAGCCATGCACAGGCATCGACCTCTTTGTCGGCAACGTCAGGAAGGAGAGGCTCTCCGATATCCTGAGGGGAAGCCACGTTATACAGGACCTGAGGAGGATCAGGACCAAGATAGAAGGGCCGTGCAAGACCTGCGATTACAGCGCTGACTGCTACGGCTGCAGGGGCAACGCTTTTCAGATGACAGGCAACTACCTTGCTTCAGACCCTGAGTGCTGGGTCTCAGGCAAGGAAGGCGGCGGCAACCCTGTTGATCAGAGATCGGACTCGAAATGCAAGTCCTCCTGATATCAGTCAATCGAGAGACCGAGCCGTATCCTGTCGAGCCTATAGGTGTTGCCTATGTGGCGGCCGCGCTTAAAAAGGCTGGCCATGAGGTAGCGCTCCTTGATCTGTGCTTTGAGGGAGATGCGGCAGCGGCGATAAAGAGGCTTCCTTCAGAGTTTATCCCCGGTGTCATAGGCATCTCCATAAGGAACATAGACAATCTTACCTATCCTAAAAGCGTCTTTTACCTCCCTGCCATACGCGAGGTCGTCCGTAACGTCAGGTCCGTTTGCAACGGCCCGATCATAGCAGGCGGCTCCGGATTTTCGCTCTTCCCTCATGAGACTATCGAATATCTCGGCGTTGATTACGGCCTTATAGGCGAGGGCGAGGCCTCTATGGTCGAGTTCGTCAGGCGCGTCGAGCTTGGCTCTGAATTTGACGGCGTCCCTGGGCTTATCGGCAGTGGTTTAAATAGATTTTGTCCGCCGGACCTCATAACTGATTTTACGGTCTCATCTCCGGCCAGAGAGCTTCTTGACTACCCCGGATACGCTTCGGCCGGAGGGATGGCCAATGTCCAGACGAAGAGGGGATGCCCGTTCGAATGCGTCTATTGCACCTATCCGTTCCTCGAAGGCAGGAAGCTGAGGCTCAGGGAGCCGCGCTCTGTAGTAGACGAGATTGAGACGCTCTACAGGGACCGCGCCAGAGACTACTTCTTTTTTGTCGATGATATATTCAATATGCCGGAAGGACACGCAATCGGCATCTGCGAGGAGATAATAAAAAGGCGCCTTGATATCAGATGGGCCTGTTTTTGCACCCCGAAGGGGATAACCACAGGTCTTTTAAAGGCGATGAAAGCGGCAGGGTGCGCCGCTATCGAGTTCGGCACAGACGGCGGCACTGATGCGACGCTCAAAGCCCTTGGAAAGGGTTTTACAGTGACTGAGATCGAAAAGGCGCAGCAGTTGTGCGTGGAAGCCGGTATCGAGGCCGCGCATTATCTGATACTCGGTGGTCCCGGAGAGACGAAAAAGACCCTTCACGAGACCTTTGCCCTTATGGAGAGGATACGGCCGAGGGCTGTCATAGCCATGCTGGGGGTGAGGATATACCCAGGGACATCGCTTAAAGACCTTGCCTTGAAGGAAGGGCTCATTGAAAAAGGCGCGTCTCTTCTTGAGCCGGTCTTTTATATCTCAGAAGGCGTGAAGGGCTCTTTGCTGGATGACGTCGGCGGCTACGCGGCGGGAAGGCCCAACTGGGTCGTTCCTGGTCTCGGTATCCGTTCAGGCGCAAAGATCGCAAGGACGCTTGCTCAGATGGGGAAAAAAGGCGTCATGTGGGATATGCTCGGTTCATAAGGCCGCCTCGGATTTTATTCTTTATTAAGAACTCCCGCTATAATAAAATATAACAAGCCGCAGGTTTTAGTCTTGGTCGTGGGCAAGCAGAAGTATCTTCTAATGGGTTTTGTCTCCACGGACCCTGCCTTCAGGCGAACGGAGTCTTATGAGCCATGATAACCGTGTTGTTATAGTCACCGGAGCTTCGCGCGGCATAGGGGAAGCTATCGCCATCTCATTCGCTTCATGCGGCGACAGGGTCGTAGTCAATTACCTGAAGAGCGATGAACTTGCCGAGGCCGTAGTTGAGAAGGTGAAGGCCGCAGGAGGCGACGGTTTTGCTTTTAAAGCGGACATATCAATATTTGACGAGGCTATGGCCTTGTGCAAGGCCGCTGTAGATAGGTACGGCCGCATAGACGTGCTTGTGAATAACGCAGGGGCTTCATCGTCAGGTTTTCTTATGCTCACAGGGCCTTCGGATTGGCGATCAGCGATAGATACGAACCTGACAGGGGTATTTAATACCTGCAAGGCGGCGCTCCCGTATATGTTCGATGCCAGGAGCGGCGTGGTAATTAACGTCGCGTCCCTCTCCGGCATCACAGGGCTTGCAGGAGAGGTCCCGTATTCAGCGGCTAAGGGCGGCGTCATAGCGTTTACTGCGGCGTTTGCCAAGGAAGTCGCCAGGTTCAATATCAGGGTCAATTGCGTTGCCCCAGGTTTCATCGAATCCGAGATGACTGACAAGATGAGCGACGCTGAAAAGAAACGGCACTCCGGGACTGTGCCGTTAGGCAGGTTCGGAAGGCCTTCCGAGGTCTCAGGCGTAGTCAGGTTCCTTGCCTCTAAGGAGGCCTCTTACATAACCGGCGAGACACTTGTTGTCAGCGGCGGTCTGCCGTGATCACCTGAAGGGCCGCTTATGAACCCGATATCTGTTCAGGTTGCCTGAAAAGCTCAGGATTCGCGGCGTGCTTCTGTCCAGGCCGCATGGTGAGCTTTGGTACCGATCGAGCGGTGCGCTAATCAACTGACGAAGAGGAGACTTGTTTTGGAAGAGATAAAGACCAGGCTCAAAGAGATGCTTGTAAGAAGGCTTAAACTCAACATGGCCCCAACGGAGATCATGGATGACACGCCTTTGTTCGAGGGCGGGCTCTCCCTTGATTCCATAGACGCGCTTGAGATAGTCGTAGGCCTTCAGAAGGAATTCGGCGCTGTGATAACTGATAAGGCGCAGGCTGAAAAGATACTTGTCTCAGTCGATACCATGTCTCGGTTTCTGTCCCCAAAGGCATAGATGGGCTACGACCCCCGCGACCCGATAGACGCGATGAATAGCCTTCCTCACGCCTATCCCTTCATCCTTCTAGACAGGGTGGCGGAGCTTAGCGCGTCAAGGGGCGTTGCTGTTAAAAACGTGAGCGGCAACTCTTTTTTTTCTTACGGTCGAATGGAAGAGTCTTTGTTCCTGCCGGATATGCTTCTGATAGAGGCTATGGCAGAGCTCTCAGGTCTTGTGATGAACTTCGGTCTGACAGACCGGAGGGCGGCACTCCTCGCGGCAATAAGTACGATGCGTTTTGAAAGGCGCGTTACCGCCGGTGAATCCATTACCGTAACCTCTGTTTTGGAAGGCTCGTTCGGTCGTGTTGCGAGCTTTATTGTTGAGGCCTCAGTCGGCTCAGTCCGGATAGCGGCAGGCAGGCTGACGCTTGCCTGCGCGGAGGCAGAGGTCCCTTCAGGCCAAGTCGTCTCAGGCATACAAATCAGATGATCGGATCCTTCCCACAGATGAAGTTCCTCGTAGTGATACCGGCTTACAACGAAGAAGAGAAGATACAGGCCGTTGTCAACGGGGTCCACGGCGCAGCCGGCAGGCAAAACTGCCTCGTAGTTGACGACGGTTCTACCGATTCGACCTTGCAAATCCTCATAGGCCTGGGTACCGCCTTTATAACCCGTAGGCATGCGGGCAAAGGCGCGGCATTGAAGGCCGGTTTCGAGTACGCGATCTCGAACGGCTTTGACTGGGTCATAACAATGGACGGTGACGGCCAGCATGACACCGGTGAGATAAAGGCCTTCCTTGGGGCCATAGCCGGAGGCGATACTGATATGGTTGTCGGAACAAGGATGCTCGATACAGCCTCGATGCCTTTTGTAAGGCTTGCCACCAACAGGTTCATGTCGTCTCTTATCTCATCCATAGCGGGCCGCGCCATACCTGATACCCAGTGCGGTTTCAGGGCTGTCAGCTCCGAGGTTTTGAAAAAAGTAGTCTTACGAACGTCGCACTACGACACCGAATCAGAGCTTCTGATAAAGGCCGCCCGCCTGGGGTTCAGGATAACATCTATTCCTATAACGACCATATACAACGGCTCGAAGAGCAAGATAAACAAGTTTAACGATACGCTCCGTTTCATAAGGCTCCTTATGAGGATATCGCTAGAGGGCAAAAAGAGATGAGCAGGACCTTTACGACCCCTGTCACTGTAGCCTGCAATATCTGCGGCTCATCAAAAAGCACGCCTGTGACGGTTCAAAACACCTGCACTCTCGTCAGGTGCGTTGATTGCGGCTTTGTCTACGTCAACCCGAGGCCGGCTGATTCCGCCTACAAAGACCTTTATGTCGATTATCTGCCTGACAGGATGGATGACCCGTTCGCGTGGAAGCGGTACATGGCAGAGGTATTTACGAAGACCGCGGATATGATAGAGACGGCAATCCCGGAGAAAGGGACGTCACTAGATATAGGATGCGGCTTCGGTTTTTTCGTGGAAGAGATGAAGGAGAGGGGTTGGACGGCCTCAGGCATCGACATATCAGCGAAGGCCGTAGGTTTCGCAAGCAAAAGGGGGCTTGACGTAAGGCTCGGCTCTATCTCTATGGAGGCCTCGGGTGCAGCCGAAGGGTCTTTTGACGCAATTACGATGTTCTATGTGCTGGAACACCTGCCTGACCCGCTCGCTTTTCTGAAAAAGGTACGTTCGTTATTAAAACCCGGCGGGGTGCTTGTGATACGCATTCCGCATACGACGCCGATAGTCAGGCTCCTGACTATTATCGGGATAAAAAACAATCTCTACGACCCGCCATTCCATCTCTCTGATTTTTCACCGGCGTGTACGAGAAATATACTTGAAAAAGCCGGGTTCATAGAGACCTGTCAAGTCATAGGCGGCGCAACTCTCCCTGAAAATACAGGGCCGAGGCTTGTCAGCAGGCTATCAAACGTGGTTGCGGATATTCTTTTATTTCTAAGTGGCGGAAGACTGCTCCTGTCGGGAGTAAGTAAGACTACGCTTGCCAGAAGGCCTCTCAGTTGACCTTGTCAAGGTACGTGATGAGCCTTTTTCGTATATCCATATCTGCCAGAGCTTGTGCACGTCCTTTGCCGTCGGCTATCAAAAGTTCTTTTGGCTTTTTCGCTCTGTCGTAGAGCTTAAGGCCGCTCCTTAGCGGTATCTCCTCGTCCGCGTCAGCGTGGATGATTATCACAGGTATAGGGCTTATCTCATCTATCCATCTGTTCGGGCTGTATGAGTCGTCTGCAATGCCTGGAAGCAGATCTCTATAAGAACGCTCTGCGGCGATGGTCTTCAGCTTTTCAGGCCTTAAGTCCTCGCGGCTCGCAAACGAGCCGTCTATGATCAGTCCGCTGATACTGTCTTTGTGCGCAGAGTTGGCAAGCGCGTATACGGCCAAGGCCCCGCCAAGGCCTTGCCCCAGGATAAAGACCGGATCTCTTTTTACATCTGCGAGCATTAAGGCTGTCTCTATCGCGGCTGCTATGTCGATCCGTATCCCGGCTGATGTCGGACTGCCGTCGGATCTGCCGGAGCCGCTGTAGTCGAATGCGAATATGTCATACCCTGCGTCCTTGAGCCAGAGCAGGTCGTCGGTCCGGTCGCTGGGTTTCTCAGGATAGTCGTGAAAGAAGATGACCGTGCCTTTTTTAGGCGCGCTTGATCTGATGAGCCGGCCGTGTAGGTTGACTGAATCGGGTGTCTTGAAAAAGACGTCCTCATAACCGCCTCTGTCTGCGGCTAGGGCCTCTTTTTCAGCAGTAAGAAAACCCGGGCCGCACACGAATACGAGAGGGATAACGATAGAGAACAGGGCGAGGAAGATACGGGCTCTTTTCTTCTTCATCAGGCGCTACTCGCTTGTCTTTCGGTCTTATCCGGGAAGATGCGTCATGGGGCGTTGTTTGACGGCAGGGTAATATCTTCGCCTTGATGCGGTTATCTTCTGATGATCAGGTGGCATTCTCCGGATGATGGACTACAGGCTTGACGACGATATTCTATCTCCGATCATCCTATAGCATACCACAGGTTTTGAGGTTTGCATTGTACGCGTCCAGGCAGGACCTGTCAGGCACTACCGTTTTGCTCAAGCGATTATGGTTTTGATTCCAATCGGAAAAATGCTATTATCTGCGGGGATATCGGACCGTATATGAACATCATCTCTATTGTAAAAGGCCTTATAGACCCGTCTGTAGCTATCGGTTCGCTTGCCCTTGCCGGGCTTGAAAAAGAGCTGGCCCTGGCGCTTGATCTCTACTGGGAGAGCGCAGGCCGAGTGTTAAGCGGCAGCGGCATAGTGCTACGCAACAAGCCCGACGGTTTCACATCCCTTGAGAAGAACTTCTTTTCAGCACTCTTTCTCTACTCGTACCAGCGGGCAGGTATCCCTCCTTCCAGAAGGGCCATGTACGCGGCCATAAACCAGTGCCTGCGTGGCATGGTAACAGGTTGCGACAACATCCTCGACGACGAATACAAAAAGACGATAGATACCGATCTGCCCCAGACGGCTGTCAGGTTCAGGTCTATAATGGATATCATGGTCTCCGAGAGGGTGCTCTTCGATATCCTCATGAAGTCGGTGAAGAACGGCGAGTTCAGTTTTGATCAGGCAGAGGCCGCATGCAACGCGAGCCTTCACGCCCTTACGAAGAGCGGCGTTCAAGAGGCATCTGAAGAGGCCGGGGTCAAGAGGCTTCTTACCCCGGAGCTTGTACTTTCATCAGTCCACCACTACAAGACAGGCATCCTCTTTCAGGCCCCGTGGGCCGTGCCTGAGGCGCTCGAATGGGACGCGTGCAGTATTATAGATGAGATAAAGAACGGGCTTTATCAGATCGGCATCGGCTGCCAGATAATGGATGATATGGTAGACCTTGCCTCTGACATATCTAAAAGAAGGCACAACTACGTCTCTTCGCTTATCTTCTCGGAAGATGGCCCGTCGGCATGGGCAGGTCTCGAGGCTATGGCCGCAGGCGGCAAGGAAAAAGACGTGAGCGTACTCATGTTTCCAAAGGCAAGACAGATTGCTTCAGATAAGGCGCAGGAGTATCTGAGAGGCGGGCTTGAGGCGCTTTTCGAGCCGAAGTACCGTTTTATGGTCGAACCGTCTATCTCATTCCTGGCCGGGCGCATAGGCGCTGAGCGTCTTATTTCAGAATAGGGTCTATGCTGAAAATCGGGTTCTGGACTAAAACCGCTTTCTTTTTTCTCACTCGTTCGGGCCGCTCGACCCTTCTCCTTTCTTTCATGGTCCTTGTCTCGGTTTCAGCTCTTGTATTCCTCTCGTCCATGGCTGTCGGCATAAACGACGCGATGGTCAGAAACTCCGTAAGCCTCTATTCAGGCCACGTCACAGGCATAGACCTGCCTCCATCTGTAACCCCTGAAGACCTGATGGTCGATGGGGTCGCAGGCGTTCTTAAGAGTGAGCGCAGCGCGGGTATATTCTCAGCAGGCGCTCGCCGGATGCCTGCTGTCGTTGTAGCTGTTGATCCTGCGAGTGAGACCGGATTTACAGCGCTTGCTAAAAAGCAGATCGAGGGGAGTTATCCTGAGCAAGGCTCGCGTTCTGTCTATTTAAGCGCGTATTTGGCTGAGAACCTTATGGCGCATGCAGGCGACAGTGTAGATCTGAGCTTTGAAAGAGAAGTTGTCAGAGGGCTTCTTGTCTCAGGCGTATATAAGACAGGCGTCGACGCAATCGACAGGTCTATGGCCTTTGTCCCTTCAGGTGTTGTTGGCAACGGCGGCGACAAGGCAGGGTATTGGCATGCGGCAGTTTTCCTCGAAGATGGCGTAGACCCTGACAGGATAATAGCAGAGTACTCTCATCTGGCAGATGGGGAACTGAGTTTCAAGTCATGGGCCGAGCTTATGCCTGATCTTAAAGAGCTTATCGATCTGAACTATGTCTCGATGTCGATAGTCATGGTGATAGTATTTGCGGTTGTAGCGATAGGGATCTCCAGCTCATTTGGCATATTCATATTGAGGCATATGCGTGAGTACGGACTGATGAAGGCCATGGGGGTCACCGGAAGGGAGTTGACGCTTCTTATAACTCTTGAGGTAGTCCTGATGAATTCGGTCGCAACCAGTGCAGGAGCGGCCATCGGAGCGGTTGCAACGTGCGTTGCCGCAGGGGTCGGCATTGATCTGTCAGCGTTCACGTCACATAACAGATACTTCTCGGTATCAGGCGTCATATATCCAAGGCTTACCGTCTATTCTGTCTTGATACCTGTAGCGCTTTCGTTATCCTTCGGGCTCATCGCGGCTCTTTGGCCGGCCTCGATGGCGGCGCGAAAAAAAGTTGCTGATATTCTGAGGTCAAACTGAATGGTCGCGATCGATCATCTGAAAAAAGAATTCGTATCAGGCAGGGGGCGCGTATCAGCCCTTGTGGATGTCTCGTTCTCAGCTGATAAAGGGGCCTCTGTAGTAGTCCTGGGAAAGTCAGGTTCAGGTAAATCAACGCTTCTAAACTGCATCGGCGGGTTCGAGAGGCCGGATAAAGGCAGGGTCGTATGCATGGGCCGGGATATCCACTCTCTTTCATCAGGCGCGCTCAGCCTTTTTCAGAGAAGGGAGATGGGCTTCGTATTCCAGGGCGGCAACCTTCTTTCATATTTAACAGTTGAGCAAAATATCTATTTCCCTTTGACGCTAAACGGGATAACAGGCTCGGCCTCAATAAGCAGGGTCGAAGAGCTTCTTGATAAGGTCGGCTTGAAGGGAATTGAGAAGGCGATGCCTCAGGAGCTTTCAGGCGGCGAATATCAAAGGGTAGCTGTTGCAAGGGCGCTTGCCCACAAGCCTGCGCTCGTCGTCGCTGATGAACCTACGGCTTCTCTTGACAGCGCTACAGGCAGGGCGCTTACAAGTCTCATCTTCGGCCTATGCAGAGACGAAGGGACGACCGTAGTAATGGCAACACATGACGCCGATATAATAGCTCTAGCCGACCTTACGGTGCATCTCTTAGACGGCAGGGTCGTAAAATAACGCAAAGAGCAAATAATTATTGACATCAAACAGGCGATTTGAGATTATTAAAAACTCGATTGCACAGGCAGTAGCCTATGCGATCCGATAACGCCCCCGTAGCTCAGTAGGATAGAGCAACGGATTCCTAATCCGTGTGCCGGACGTTCGAATCGTCTCGGGGGCACCAATAAAACCAAGGGGTTACAGGTTTTTAGCCTGTAGCCCCTTTTAGTTTGACACATTGTTACGTGAAAGTTTTACAGACAGGCAGGGCTAATCAGCAATGTGAGAGTAGGCGAATAGCATCAAAATAACGTAGGAAACTCTATAGTAACATTGTCTACTTGACAGGGAGGCTTACGCCTTCATTGCCGCCATTTGACCTGTTTTCAACTCAAGTCAGGCTCATTCACCTGCTTTCAATCTGATTTTTACAAGGTCCGGTTTCTCTTTTCGACAGCCTATTTGATCTTTTCAAAACCCTACACAAAACCCCGTTGATATGCTATTATTTCAACCTATGCACCACTCTAACTTCGTCCATCTCCATCTACATACGCAGTACAGCCTGCTTGACGGGGCGATAAGGCCTGAGGCCCTGATCGCGCGCGCCAAGGAGTTCCGCATGCCTGCGGTCGCGGTTACCGACCACGGCAACCTCTTCGGCGCTGTCGAGTTCTACCAGAAGGCGATGGCCAAGGGCATAAAGCCTATCATCGGCTGCGAGGTATACGTCGCCCCTGGCTCAAGGCACGACAGAACGATAGCAAACAAAGGCGAGGGCGCCGCGTTTCACTTAGTCCTCTTGGTTAAGAACGCTCAAGGGTACAAGAACCTCTGCAGGCTCCTTTCAAAGGCGTATCTCGAAGGTTTTTACTACAAGCCGAGGGTCGATAAAGAGCTTCTAAAGGAGTGCAACGAGGGGCTTATAGCCCTTAGCGCGTGCCTGCACGGCGAGATCCCTTACCTTGTCGGGTCAGGCCAGATGGAGGCCGCTTTAAAGGCCGCCGAGTTCTACAAGGAGACATTCAACGATAGAAGGTTCTACCTTGAGATACAGCATAACGGCATAGAGGAGCAGGAGAAGGTCAACAAAGGGGTCCTTGAGGTAAGCAAACGCCTTGCCATACCGATAGTCGCCACAAACGACTGCCACTATCTTAAAAAAGAGGATGCGAGGATACACGACATCCTCCTTTGCATACAGACCGGCACCACCGTGAATGCCGAAGGCAGGATGCGGTTTTCAACGGATGAGTTTTACATGAAGTCGCCTGAGGAGATGGCAGAGGCGTTTAAAGATACGCCCGAGGCCCTTTCCAACACGATCGAGATAGCCCAGAGGTGCAACTTCGAGATGAAGCTCGGAGAAAACCACCTCCCTGATTTTCCACTGCCTGCCGGCGAAACACTCGATTCTATCATCGATACAAAGGCGGCCGAAGGCCTTGAGAGGCGTTTTGCCGCAATGATAAAAAACGGCGTTGACGTAGAAGCCATCAGGTGGCATTACCACGAGAGGCTCGCCAAGGAACTTAAGGTCATAAAGGGGATGGGATTTCCAGGCTACTTCCTCATCGTCAACGATTTTATCGAGTACGCGCGCTCGATGGATATCCCGGTCGGCCCGGGAAGAGGCTCTGCCGCAGGCTCTCTTGTCGCATATTCTCTCGGAATAACGAACCTCGACCCGATAGTCTATAACCTCCTCTTTGAGCGGTTTTTGAACCCTGATAGGATAAGCCTTCCTGATATAGATATCGACTTCTGTTACGAGAAGCGTGACGAGGTCATAAAATATGTGACAGCAAAGTACGGCAAGGAAAACGTCACGCAGATCATCACCTTCGGGCAGATGAAGGCCAAGGCCTGCATCCGCGACGTAGGTAGAGCCCTTGACATGCCTTACGGCGACGTCGACAAGATCGCAAAGCTCGTCCCTGCCCAGATTAATATCACTATCGAAGAGGCTGTGGCGGCCGAGCCGAAGTTGAAGGAGATGGTCGATAAGGACCCGCGCGTCAAGGAGCTTATAGAGGCGGCCATAGCCCTTGAAGGGCTTCCTAGACACGCTTCCACTCATGCCGCGGGAGTCGTCATATCAAACAGGCCGCTTGAAGAGTATCTCCCGCTGTATATGAGCCCCAAGGACGAGTCTGTAACGACCCAGTACACTATGAACGACGTCGAGAAGATCGGCCTTGTCAAGTTCGACTTCCTTGGCCTTAAGACCCTTACGGTAATAGACAAGAGCATCAGGCTTATAAAAGAGAACCGCGGCGTTGTGCTTGATATGGACAACCTGCCGCTCGAGGACGCGTCCACTTATGCGCTAGTTTCATCAGGCGACACCAACGGGGTATTCCAGCTTGAGTCCTCCGGGATCAAGGATATGCTCCGTAAGCTCAAGCCTGAGAAGTTCGAAGAACTTATAGCCGCAGTCGCGCTCTACAGGCCCGGCCCTTTGCAGAGCGGCATGGTCGATGACTTCATAAACAGGAAGCACAAGAAGACCGCTATCGTCTACGAGGTCAAGGAGCTTAAAAATATCCTTGATACGACATACGGGGTCATGGTCTATCAGGAACAGGTCATGGAGATATCCAAGGTGCTGGCAGGCTATACTCCGGGGGATGCCGACGTCCTTAGAAAGGCGATGGGCAAGAAGAACCCTGAGATGATGCTCATTCAAAGGACAAAGTTCCTTGATGGGGCCATCAAAAACAGCATAGCCCCCAAGAAGGCCGAGAAGATCTTCGACCTGATGGCAAAGTTTGCCGGCTACGGCTTCAATAAGAGCCATAGCGCCGCTTACGCGCTTATCGCCTATCATACCGCTTACCTGAAGGCGCACTATCCGGTGGAGTTCATGGCCGCCCTTATCAGCGCTGACATGGGCAATACCGATCAGGTCGTAAAGTATATCAATGAGTGCAGGGATATGTGCATCCCTGTAGACCCGCCTGATATCAACGAGAGTTCCATGGCCTTTACGGTCGCAGGCAACCGTATAAGGTTCGGTCTGGCCGCCATTAAAAACGTCGGGAGCGCGGCGATCGAGGATATGCTTGCGGTACGAAAGGACGGCAGGTTTACCGACCTTCTTGATCTGTTATCAAGGATAGACTCCAGAAAGGTCAACAAGAAGGTGATCGAAAGCCTCATCAAAGGCGGTGCGCTCGACTTTACAGGCCAGGAGAGGGCGAATATGATGGCCTCAGTGGATTTCGCAATGGAGGCCGCTCAGCAGGCGCAGCGTGACAGGGCGAACGGCCAGTCTTCTCTCTTCGGAGATATCGGCATTGCGGCGCCAAAGCCCACCGTTAAAGGGGTTGACGGCATATCAACGGCCCCGAAGTGGTCTGATAAAGAGCTTCTTGCATACGAGAAAGAGACGCTCGGGTTTTATCTCTCTTCACACCCTGCGGCAAGTTATCGCAAGGAGTTGGAACAGTTCACTACCGGCCCGATAGAATCCCTGAGGGAGTCTTCCGACGGCGACTCGGTCACCATAGGCGGCGTTGTAGCCGAGATCAAAGAAATACTCACTAAAAAAGGCGACAAGATGGCCTTTGTCCGCCTCGAAGATATGACCGCGTCCGTAGAGGTCGTGGTATTTTCAGACCTTTATAAAAAGTCGGTTGAGGCTATACGCTCTGAAAAGCCGCTGATCGTAATAGGCAGGCTAGACAGGGAGGATGACGAGAGGATAAAACTCGTCGCTGAGAATATCTCTACGATAGACGATGCAAAGACGATAGAAAAGAAGATAAAGGCGAAAAAAACCCATATAATGGCCCCGGCCGGTGGCCTTGACGCAGGCAAGCTCGGAGAGCTTAAAGAGCTTTTCGTCTCAAGGCCCGGGTCGTCTCCGGTATTTCTCCACCTGCTGTTCCCAGATGACAGAGAGGTCGTGATCGGCGTCAAGAGCGAGATCCGCATAAGCGCGGTAGAGGAGACCTTCTCCTTGATAAAGGGGATCATCACAGGGGCCCAGGTGAGGGTGGTATAGATCTGTCTGTTTTTTGCTTGGAATATTGCAGGTCAATAAGGTAAGCTTTATTAATAGAAGATAATGTGGCAGGAGACGAAGCGTAATGGTCTACAGGCATTGGCTTGATTTTGAAAAAAACGTTGAAGAGATATACAGGAAGATCGAAGAGCTGAGGACATCCGAGGCGGCAGGCGTATCTTTGCCCAAGACAGGCGAGGAGATATCAAAGCTTGAGAAGAAGGCCAAAAACATCCTCAGGGACCTGTACGCGAAGCTTACGCCGTCTCAGGTGACGTCTGTTGCCAGGCACCCTGAGAGGCCCTATACCCTCGATTATATAAACGGCGTCTTCGATGACTTCGTAGAGCTCCACGGAGACAGACTCTTTAAAGAAGACCCTGCCATAGTCGGCGGTCTTGGCCGCCTTGAAGGCGAGCCTGTCGTCATCATTGGCCATCAGAAAGGGCGCAACACCAAGGAAAAGGTCCTTCGCAACTTCGGCATGCCGAACCCTGAGGGATACAGGAAGGCACTTCGCCTGATGAAGATGGCAGAGCGTTTCAACAGGCCTGTATTCACGTTTATCGACACCCCTGGGGCGTATCCCGGCATAGGCGCTGAGGAGAGGGGGCAATCCGAGGCGATAGCCACAAATTTACTGGTCATGTCAGGGCTCAAAGTCCCTATAGTATCAACGGTGATAGGCGAGGGCGGAAGCGGAGGCGCCCTTGCGATAGGGGTCGCTGACAGGGTCCTGATGATGGAATTCGCCACTTATTCAGTCATTTCCCCTGAAGGGTGCGCCGCGATCCTCTGGAAGGACGGGACAAAATCAGACCTTGCGGCAAAGGCATTGAAACTTGACGCTGAGGCGCTCTTGAAATTGAAGATCATAGATAAGATCGTCAAGGAGCCGGTCGGAGGCGCTCACAGGGAGCCGTTGGCCGCTTTTAAGAGCCTTAAAGCTGCGCTTATCTCAACGCTTAAGGAGCTCGAGTCCATGGATAGGACAAGACTTACTGATGCCAGATATGAAAAATTCCGTTCCATGGGCGCTTTCATCGAGCCCAAGCGGTAGCAAGGGTTGGTCTCCTTTAGAAAATAGTTGCTTTTTATCTGCGCATAAACTAATCTATCTAATTAATATCAAAAGATTTTTCTGATGTCGACTCCGCAGGCCTCACCCTGTGTCGTATGATTTGATCTGTCTTTCTATCAGGGCTCTTGGGACTCCTGATATGAAGGGCTGGCGGCATCTCAGATAGACTGCTTTCAATAAAACCGCTTTTCGCGCGGGGCCTGCTTATTGCCTCGTAAAACCAGATAATGAAAAAAAGAGAAGAAAAAAAGCCTGTAGCACCAGCCTCTATCCCGACTATCGACGAGTTCAGGAAGGAGATAGACAGGATAGACGAAGAGCTCCTTGCCCTTCTCAACAAGAGGGCCTTGCAGGTCATAGAGGTCGGCAGGGTCAAGACGATGGAGAAGAAGGATTTCTACGTCCCTGATAGGGAAAGAGAGGTCCTTGCGCGGCTTACCGGCAGAAACAAAGGGCCGTTCCCGAATCAGGCGCTCAAAAACGTCTACAGGGAGATAATGAGCGCATCCTTATCTCTTGAAAGGCCGATAAAGATAGCCTTTCTCGGTCCGGTCGCCACATTCACGCATCAGGCCTGTATGCAGCACTTCGGCCTATCCGGCGAATTTCTGCCGAAAAAAGATATTTCTGACGTCTTTGACGACGTTGAAAAAGGGCGCGCTGATTTCGGCGTCGTGCCTATAGAGAACACCACCGAGGGGGTCGTCAGCCACACGCTTGACATGTTCGTCAAGTCGAACCTCAAGATATGCGCCGAGGTCATGTTGGAGATCGCCCTTGCTATTATGAACAAGACCGGCAAGATCGCGGATGTAGCCAAGGTCTGCTCTCATCCTCATGCGCTTGCCCAGTGCAAATTCTGGATCAAAAACAACCTGCCCAATGCACTTGCATTCGATGTCTCGTCTACCGCAATGGCGGCGCAGATGGCCTCTGATGACGTCTCAAGCGCGGCTGTAGCATCTTCGGCCGCCGCAACGCTTTACGACCTGCGGATCATAGAGAACCATATCGAGGATAATACCAATAACTTCACGCGGTTTCTCGTGATAGGTAAGAACGAATCTAAAAAGACAGGCTCTGACAAGACTTCCCTGGTCTTTGCGATAAAAGACGCCCCTGGCGCGCTTTATACGATGTTAAAACCGTTCGCGAGACGTAAGATAAACCTCACAAAGATCGAGTCGAGGCCTCTTAAGACAAAGGCCTGGGAATACGTCTTTTTCGTCGACCTTGACGGACATATCACCGAGAAGAAGGTAAAAGACGCTATAGCCGAGCTTGAGCTGTCTTGTACCTTCCTTAAGGTACTTGGCTCTTATCCGAGGTCCGGTTGAGCCGTACCTGCCTGTAAATACGCGTACTATCGGGTTGAAAATGAATAAATTGAGATTGAAGGTATCCCAAAACGTAGCCTCCCTTGTACCCTATCCTCCGGGAAAGCCGATAGAGGAGCTTGAAAGAGAGCTTGGCATAACAGGTTCCATCAAGCTTGCCTCCAATGAAAACCCTCTGGGGCCGTCTAAAAAGGCGATAAAGGCCGTTGCCGAGGCGCTGTCCAACCTCCACAGGTATCCTGACGGGTCGTGTTATTATCTCAAGGAACGGCTCTCTGAAAGGCTTGGCATCTCAGGGGAGTCCCTTATATTCGGCAACGGCTCGAACGAGATCATAGAGCTTCTTGTGCGGGCTTTCATTCGCGAAGGCGACGAGGTGGTGATGGCAGACCCGTCCTTTGCCGTCTACCCTATAGCGGTAAAATCAGTCGGCGCGATCTCTGTTCTTGTGCCTTTAAAGGATATGAGACACGACCTTGTTGCGATGGCAAAGGCGATAACACCGAAGACAAAGGTAGTCTTCATCGCAAACCCGAACAACCCTACAGGCACTATCGTCAGCTCGGACGAGCTTGAAAGGTTCATGAATGAAGTCCCCGAAGGCGTCATCGTCTGCATCGACGAGGCGTACTGCGAATTCGTCGAGGATAAGAAGTACCCTGAGTCTCTCAAGTATATCTCCGGCACTAAGCCGGTACTGATACTGCGCACCTTCTCGAAGATATACGGCCTTGCCGGCGCGCGCATAGGCTATGGCATAGCTCAGCCGGAGCTTATAGATTACCTCGGTAGAGTTCGCCAGCCTTTCAACGTGAATTCGCTCGCGCAGGTCGCGGCGATAAACGCCCTTGAAGATACGGAACACACTGAGGCTACGAGGCGCAATAACGCCGAGGGCCTTAAATACCTCTATGGCGAGATGGCCAGCGGCGGCTTCGAGTACGTCCCGACAGAGGCTAATTTTTTTCTGATAAAGGTCGGCGACGGCAGGTCGGTCTATGAAGAGCTTCTGAAAAAAGGCGTTATAGTCAGGCCGATGGCGAGCTACGGGCTCGGCGAGTATATAAGGGTCAGCGTCGGATTGCCAGAGGAGAACAGGCGTTTTGTCGCGGCATTCGCTCAGGTGGTCAGTTCAAGGAGATGAGCGGCGTCATTTGCGATCACCGGGGGGCTTGCGCTCCTATTAAACCTAATTGGGGAGGCGGTTTTATGATCATCGTATTGAAAAAGGATTCCACGCAGGAGACTATCGACCATGTTGTCGAAAAGATAAAGGGCACGGGGCTTGCCGTACATATCTCAAAGGGCAAGGAGAGGACTATCATCGGTGCGATAGGGGACGAAGCGCTTCTTGCCTCTATACAGCTCGAAGCCCTTCCAGGCGTAGAGAAGGTCATGGCGATATTGAAGCCGTACAAGCTAGTGAGCAGGGAGTTCAGGAAGGATTCGACCGTGATCGACGTTTGCGGGGTCAAGATAGGTGATACCCGGGTTCAAGTCATCGCCGGGCCTTGTTCGGTCGAATCCAGGGACTCGCTGATAGACTGCGCCAAGAAGGTTCAGGCGTCAGGCGCGTCCATACTCAGAGGCGGCGCGTTTAAGCCGCGTACATCTCCGTATGACTTTCAGGGCCTCGGCGTAGAGGGTTTGAAACTACTTGCCGAGGCGAAAAAAGCGACTGGCCTGCCGATCATAAGCGAGCTTATGGACCCGCGCGATACAGATGTGTTTTGCGAGTACGTCGATATAATCCAGATAGGCGCGCGCAACATGCAGAACTTCAGGCTTCTTACGGAAGTCGGCAAGGTCAAAAAACCGGTGCTTCTAAAGAGGGGCCTCTCAGCCACTATCAAGGAACTCCTCATGTCTGCCGAATACATCGCCGCGCAGGGCAACACCAACATAATACTGTGCGAGCGGGGGATCAGGACCTACGAGACCGCTACGAGGAACACGCTTGACTTGAGCGCCGTTCCAGTCCTCAAGGAAGAGACGCACCTGCCGATCTTCGTAGACCCGAGCCATGCGGTAGGGAGATGGAACCTTGTAGCCCCTCTGGCAATGGCAGCGGTTGCGGTCGGCGCTGACGGCCTGATGATAGAGGTCCATCCTGACCCTGAGAACGCGCTTTGCGACGGCGCGCAGTCTCTCAAGCCGAGCAAGTTCAACGTCATCATGGAAGACCTTAAGAAAGTGGCTCTCGCAGTAGGCAGGAGCATCTAGCCTCGGCATTCGCGGGGTTATAGATCCTTCAAGCCGTAGTTTTTTTAAAAAAACAGAGGGATAACATAAACGGCCGACATGTCAGGGACTTTCTTTTTTAAAAAAGTCGCAATAATCGGGGTAGGCCTCATCGGAGGCTCTCTCGCGATAGTCCTCAGGAACAAAGCGCTTGCCGGCTCTTTCGTGGGCATCGGCAGAGGCAAGGCCAATCTCGAGGCGGCATTGAGGCTCGGTATAATAGATTCATTCACTACTGACATAGAAGAAGGCGTCAGGGACGCCGACCTCGTGATCGTGGCGACCCCTGTTAAAAAGATATCCGAGACGATCAGAAAGGCCGCGCCTGCGCTTAAGAAGGGTTGCATAGTCACCGACGTAGGTTCGGTCAAAAAGGCTGTCATCGACGAGGTCGAGCCGATGATGCCCGAAGGCGTCCATTTCGTCGCCGGCCATCCTATAGCCGGTACCGAGCATTCAGGCGCTGAGGCCGCGTTCGCCGAGCTATTCATCGACCGCAAGTGCATCATCACTCCGACAGACCGCACTGACCGGGCGGCGCTAGAAGCCGTCAGACGGATATGGGCGGCGGCAGGGTCCGATGTAGCGGTGATGGACGCCGTAGTACATGACAGGATACTCGCCGCCGTAAGCCATCTCCCGCATATTATCGCGTACTCCCTTGTAAATACCGTTGCCGATATAGAAGACTCAGGCATCGACGCGCTCGGTTTTTCAGCAGGCGGGTTCAAGGATTTTACGCGCATCGCGTCAAGCTCGCCTGAGATGTGGGCAGACATCTGCGCCATGAACAAGGCATCTCTGATAGAGATGATAGAGGCATTCCAGGCAAGGCTTGAAAGGCTCAAGCGACTCGTAGCTTCAGGAGATTACGAGGCGATCAGGGGTGACTTTGAGCGGGCGAAGTCGGTCAGGGACTCGCTTTTGAAAACAGAGAAAAGCCAGAGGCAGGGTTAGAGTGGATACGAAGAAAAAAGATATTTTCGCCGGGACAGTGACTGTAGCCGAGGCCGGCGGCCTCAAGGGCGAGATAACCGTCCCGGGCGATAAATCCATCTCGCACAGGTCAGTGATACTCGGGGCGATCGCTGATGGTACAACCGAGATAGACGGTTTTTTGCAGGGCGAGGACAACTTCAGCACGCTGAAGGCGTTTCGTTCGATGGGGGTCGCCTGCCACCAGGTAGGGGCTAGGCTGACCATCACCGGGAGCGGCATAGACGGTTTGAAGGAACCTGATGACGTGATAGACGCGGGCAACTCAGGGACAACCGCCAGGCTTTTAATGGGTCTTCTTTCCGCTCAGAGCTTTTTCACGGTCCTTACAGGCGACAGTTCGCTTCGCAAGAGGCCGATGAAGAGGGTCGTAGCACCTCTTGTGAAGATGGGCGCATCGATATCAGGCAGGAACGGAGGAGCGCTCCTGCCCCTTGCGATAACAGGCAAGAGGCTCAAGGGCATCACCTATTCAACGCCTGTGGCAAGCGCGCAACTCAAATCAGCGATACTCCTTGCTGGCCTGTACGCCGAGGGCGAGACGATAGTCAAAGAGCCTGAAAAAAGCAGGGACCACACCGAGCGTATGCTCCGGCACTTCGGGGCCGATATCTCCGTAGACGGGACTTCTGTAAGGGTGACTCCTGCAAGGCGTCTTACCGGTTGCAGGATACGGGTCCCGGGCGATATCTCATCTGCGGCGTTTTTCATGGTGGGGGCGATGATAACCCCGGGGTCGGACCTTGTGCTGAGGAATGTCGGGACCAACCCGACAAGGACCGGGATAATCCATATACTTGAAAAGATGGGCGCCTCAATGGAGGTCATCTCGACAAGCGAGATCTCAGGCGAGACCGTCTCCGACATACGCGTAAGAAGTTCGATGCTCAATGGGTGCGAGATATCAGGCGCAGAGCTTCTGCCTGCGATAGACGAGTTCCCGATAATTTGTGTCGCTGCGGCGTTAGCCTCAGGCACAACGACTATCAGCGGAGCGGCTGAGCTACGGATTAAAGAGAGCGACAGGGTTGCCGTCATGTCAGAGGTCCTCACAAACGTCGGGGTGAAAAATACCGAGAAGGACGACGGGATAATCATAGAGGGAAGCGGCGGCAATTCCATAAGAGGCGGTCAGGTAAACAGCTACGGAGACCACCGCATAGCGATGTCGATGGCAATGGCAGGTCTCAGGTCATCGAATGGGGTCGTGATAGCAGGAGCCGAGAGCGTGGACGTCTCGTTCCCGGGTTTCTTCGGCCACCTTGCCAAGGTAAGGGTCTGATGGGGTCTGGGAAAAGAGGTCCGGTGATAGCCATTGACGGCCCCGGCGGAGTAGGTAAGACTACCGTATCCAGGCTTGTCGCAGAGAGGCTTTCCCTCAGATATATAAACACAGGTTCGATGTACAGGATAATAGCCCTTGGCGCATCAGACTCAGGGGTAGACCTGAGTAGCGATGCGGCCCTGGGTTCGTTTTGCGCTAAAGCTATAGTTACTGTCGATGAAAAGACAGGCCATTTTCTTCTGAACTCTGTCGATTACACCGGCCGCTTAAGGACCGAGGAGGCAGGTACTCTCGCGTCGGTAGTTTCAGCAAGGACCCCTGTGCGCGATTTTCTTGTATCCCTCCAGAGATTTCTTGGGGCCGAGGGCGGAGTTGTCATGGAAGGCAGGGATATTGGCACGGTAGTTTTTCCGGATGCTGATCTTAAGTTCTTCCTCGATGCCTCTCATGAGGTGAGGGCGGCGAGAAGGCATCTTGAGCTTGCCGCAAATGACAGACAGGTGAGCCATGGTGAGATCAGCCGTGAGCTTACTGAGCGCGACAGGCGCGATACCGAGCGCGAGAACTCGCCGCTCAAGCAGGCCGACGACGCAATATATATCGATACAGGGCTGTTTTCCATAGAAGAGGTAGTAGATATGATATCAAAAAAAGCAAAGGAGCTGATCGGGTAGTGGATATACTGGTCGCCAAATCATCCGGATTCTGCTTCGGGGTAAAGAGGGCTATAAACCTCGCGAATAAATGCGCCTCTGATACTCGCGGAGAGATATTCACGCTCGGGCCGATCATACACAACCCGCAGGTCGTAAAGAGGCTTGAAGACGCGCATATATTCGCAAAAAAGTCTATAGACGACATAGACGGCGGCACCGTCATAATAAGGTCTCACGGCGTCAGGCTCGATGAGTACCAGAAGGCAAAGGACAAGGGGCTATCTATAGTAGACGCGACCTGCCCGTTCGTTAAAAAGGCCCAGGAACTTGTCTCTCAGTTGTCTGATGAGGGCTATGCCGTGATAGTCGTCGGAGAAAAGGACCACCCTGAGGTGAAAGGCCTCATCAGCTACGGCACAGGCGACGTCACTGTGACCGACTCTGTCGACGCGATACGCGATATGCCGCGAAGGAAAAAGATCGGGATAGTCGCGCAGACGACGCTCCCGATGGAAAAGCTCGAGGAAATAGTCCGTTTTTGCCTTGCCAGGGCCTCTGAGATAAAGGTCTTCAACACGATCTGCAATGCAACGTCTATAAGGCAGAAAGAGAGCGCCGAGCTGGCCGAGCAGGTCGACCTGATGATAGTCGTAGGCGGCAAGAACAGCGCCAATACAAGGCGTCTCGCCGAGATATGCCGGACGATACAGCCAAAGACATATCATATCGAGACGGCCTCTGAGATAGAGTCCGGCTGGCTCGACGGGGTTGAAAAGGCGGGGGTCACTTCAGGCGCATCGACGCCTGACTGGTCGATAGAGGATGTTGTAAACAGAATCAGGGACTTATGCGTTAAATGAGTTGCACATTCACGGATGCTGTGTTATCTTTTTGAATACAAAAAGACAGAATGGGAGGAACGGCGATTAATGATCGGTAGAGAGGAGAAGTCTCAGGGCGGTGATGTGTCCCAAACGGACTTCGAGGCGCTTTTCGAGTCCGAGATAAAGGAGCTCCAGGAAGGAGACATCATCAAGGGCAGGGTGGTCGAGATCACACCGGACTCCGTAATGGTGGATGTGGGTTACAAGTCCGAAGGCCAGGTCCCTCTCAAGGAATTTCTCGGTGCCGATGGCAAGCCTACCGTCAAGGTCGGCGATGAGATAACGGTGCTTCTTGAGAAGCGCGAGGATGACAACGGCTACATCGTGCTTTCAAAGGCGAAGGCTGAACAGGTCCAGATATGGGATGACATAATAAAGTGCGCTGAATCAAACCTGCCGATGGAAGGAATCATAAGCCAGAGGATAAAAGGCGGTTTTTATGTCGACATTCAGGGTGTGATCGCATTTCTGCCCGGCTCTCAGGTCGACCTTAAACCTGTGAGGAACCCTGACAAGCTCATCGGCCAGTCCTTTGAGTTCAGGATTCTCAAGTACAACAGGCGCAAGAACAACGTCATAGTCTCCAGAAGGAGCCTTCTTGAGGATGAGCGCGAGGCCCAGAAAAAGATCACGCTCGAGCATATAGCAGAGGGCGCGGTCATGGACGGCCTGATCAAGAACATAACCGATTACGGCGCTTTCATAGACCTTGGCGGCATAGACGGGCTCGTCCATCTTACCGACCTTTCATGGGGGAAGATCACGCACCCTTCGCAGATACTCAAGGTCGGCGACAGGATAAACGTCAAGATCCTCAAGTACAATAAGGAAGACGGCAAAATATCGCTCGGCCTCAAGCAGACGACCGAAGACCCGTGGCTTAGCGTGAAAGAGACTTACCCTGTGGGGACCAAGACCACGGGCACTGTAGTGAACCTGACGGATTACGGCGCCTTCGTCGAGATAGCCCCGGGCCTTGAAGGTCTTGTGCATATCTCCGAGATGTCATGGACGAAGCTCAAGCACCCGTCGCAGAAGGTCAAGGTGGGCGACGTGGTAGACGTCCTCATCCTGGATATCGACTCGTCCAGCAAGAGGATCTCCCTCGGCATGAAGCAGGCCGAGGCCAATCCGTGGGACGAGCTTGGAAAGCGCTATCCCAAGGGTACGAAGGTCTCAGGTCAGATCAAGAACATCACCGACTTCGGCGTTTTCATCGGCGTAGAAGACGGGATAGACGGCCTTGTGCATGTCTCTGATCTTTCATGGAAGAAGATAAAGCACCCTAGCGAGATATTCAAGAAAGGCCAGGAGGTCGAGGCCGTAGTCCTTAACGTCGACAGCCAGAACAGGCGCTTCTCGCTTTCCATAAAGCTCCTTGAGAGAAATCCGTGGGAGGGCGTACACGAGCGCTACAAGCCGGGGATGATAGTAGACGGCAAGGTGACAAGTGTAGCTGAATTCGGCGCGTTCATCGAGCTGGAAGCCGGCCTCGAAGGGCTTGTCCACGTCTCAGAGCTGGGCAGGGGCAAGAAACGCGGCGCTGACATCAAGGTCGGAGATATTGTCGAGGTCGAGATATTAAACGTCGACCCGGAGGACAACAAGATAGGGCTCTCGATCAGGACTGTTAAGTCCTCCCCTGACGACGAACATACTGAGGGCGCCCTCTCCTGATGGGCGAGAAGCTCAAGAGTCTTCTTGCCGCGGCCGGCGCGGTCGTAGTGATCGTCTTCCTGCTCGCACTTGTACTCGCCTGGTTTTCAGGCGGGACGACGATAGGCGGGGGGGAGAAGGTCGCGGTAGTCAAGATCGAAGGCGTCATAATGGACGCCTTCGAGACGAACCGGCAGATCAAGGAGATACGCGAGCGTGACGATATAAAGGCCGTTGTTATTCGTATTGACACACCCGGCGGCGCGGTCGGACCTTCGCAGGAGATATACGCGGAGATAAAGAGGCTTAAAAAGACCAAGAAGGTCGTAGCATCGATGGGCACCATCGCCGCCTCAGGCGGATATTACGCCGCTGTCGCCGCGGACAGGATAGTAGCGAACCCGGGGACGATCACCGGCAGCATCGGCGTTATCATCGAGTTCGTAAACGCCGAAGAGCTTCTCTCGAAATTGGGTCTGAAGGGCTACACCATAAAGAGCGGCAGGTTCAAGGACGCAGGCTCGCCTTTAAGGGCGATGGAAGACGACGAGAAGAGGCTCTTGCAGGGAGTGATAGACGACATCAATTCGCAGTTCATAGGCGCGGTCGCAGAAGGCAGAGGCAAGAAAATCGACGAGGTGGCGCTTATAGCCGATGGCAGGATATTTTCCGGCGCTCAGGCAAAGGGGCTTGGTCTGATAGACGACCTCGGAGACCTGACCGATGCTATTGAGATAAGCGCCAGGCTCGCCGGCATCAAGGGAGAGCCTGAGGTCGTTTACTACGAGAAAGAAGCGTCAGGCATCCTCGGCGTCCTGACAGGTGAAGCATCGACCAGGATCCTCAGCGATCTTTTCTCGGGCCTTAAGGTAATGTATATGGTTCCAAATCCAGCCAGGTAATCAAGGAGGCAGAGGTTCAAATGACTAAGAGCGAGCTTATTGAGGCGGTAGCCGCAAAGGTCAGCAATTTTTCACGCAAGGATATCGAAGTTATAGTTGATACCCTTTTTGACAGCATGTCAACCAGCCTTTCAAAAGGCGATAAAGTCGAGATACGCGGCTTCGGCAGCTTCAAGATAAAGGAGCGCGAGGGCAGGCAGGGGCGCAACCCCAAGTCAGGCGAGAACATATTCATCGAGTCAAAGCGCGTCCCGTTCTTCAAGGCCGGCAAGGAGATACGCGAGAGGATAAACAGCGAGGAAGAGGCGGTCTCGAAGCCGGCAAAGGCGTAAGGCGCAGTGAAACCTCAATACCGGAAGCTATCTGAATGAAGAACCTCTGGGCCCCGTGGCGTATGGAATACATTAAGGGCGAAAAAAACGACAGATGCATATTCTGCGACGCTCCGGCGACAGACCATGTCGAGGGCCTCGTCCTGTTCAGCGGTTCGCTGTCGACGGTCATGCTTAACAGATACCCTTATTCGAGCGCCCACCTGATGGTCTCTCCGGTAAGGCATGTAGCAAGGATCGAGGACCTCACCCCTGAGGAATCCATCGACATCTTCAGGCTACTTCGCCACTGCACCGCTTCTCTCACGAAAGCCATAGGGCCGGAAGGCTTCAATATCGGGATGAACATCGGCAAGGCCGCAGGCGCCGGCATCGACGAGCACCTCCATCTGCACGTCGTGCCGAGATGGAACGGCGACCATAACTTCATGCCCGTCCTTTCACATATCTCAGTCATGCCCGAACACCTCAAAGAGACCTTTCTGAAATTACAGCCGTTTTTCGAGCGCATCTGACCCTCTGCGGGCCTCAATATATCCGGCTTGACAAAACATTTTTTTTGGTGTATTTTTATCCGGTAAAAAATTATAGACGAAAGTCACTCCTCCGTAACTGACGGAATCAAGGTGGTCACCACCGGGAAGCGGAGGTCAGCGAATATCAAGCCGACCGTCTGGGCAGAAAAAGTTTGGCGAAGGCCATGCTATTTCACGGCTCAGGCGGTTTTTTTATGCCGCTGGCCCGGCCTTGATGGCCGAGTGGTAATACCTTTTTCACGGCACTCGCAATAGACTAAAATGCTTGACAAAACAGGCCTATTCTGGTTAAAATCCAGCCTCAAAAATGGGTCTGCTGGCTCTTCGGAAATCTTTCATCTGCTTATATTTTGCGGCTTGATGCAAGCTATTCACCCTTGAGTCTCGTCAAGGTAACTAACAGGAGGAACGCATGTCCAAGAAGATCATTTATACGGCTATAGACGAAGCTCCGGCGCTGGCGACCTACTCATTACTGCCTGTCATCAAGGCTTTTACGGCACCGGCCGGCATCCTGGTCGAGACAAGGGACATCTCTCTTTCCGGCAGGATAATCGCTAACTTCCCTGAGAACCTCACACCGGAGCAGAGGATACCTGACGAACTTACAGCGCTCGGCGAGCTTGCCAAGACGCCTGAGGCGAACATCATCAAGCTCCCGAATATAAGCGCGTCTATCCCGCAGTTAAAGGCCGCTATCAGCGAGCTTCAGTCGAAGGGATACAAGGTCCCGGAGTATCCCGAGGCGCCTGCAAACGACGCTGAGAAGGAAATCAAGACCCGTTACGGCAAGGTCCTCGGTAGCGCGGTAAACCCGGTTTTGCGTGAAGGCAACTCTGACCGCAGGGCCGCAGTTTCCGTAAAGAACTACGCGAAGAAGAATCCTCACAAGATGGGCGCATGGTCTGCGGACTCAAAGACGCACGTCTCGCACATGAACGCCGGTGATTTTTACGGCTCTGAAAGATCAGTTACCGTAGACCAGGCTACAAACGTAAGGATCGAGTTTGTCGGTAAGGACGGAGCGACAACTGTACTCAAGGAAAAGACCGCGCTTAAGGCCGGCGAGGTCATCGACGCTACAGCCATGAGCCGCCGCGCGCTTCGCGCTTTCTTTGAAGAGCAGATCCAGGATGCCAAAAAGCAGGGCGTCCTGTTCTCGCTGCATCTTAAAGGCACGATGATGAAGGTCTCTGACCCCATTATGTTCGGCCATGCGGTCACCGTATTTTTCAAGGATGTCTTTTCCAAGCACGCGGCAGTCATCAAGGAACTGGGAGTAGATCCGAACAACGGCTTAGGTGACCTTTACGCGAAGATAGCGAAGCTTCCCGAGGCCCAGAGGGCCGAGATCGAGGCTGATATAAAGGCGTGCTACAAGACCCGCCCAGAGATCGCGATGGTCAACTCGGATAAAGGCATAACCAACCTGCATGTGCCGAGCGACGTTATCGTAGACGCGTCGATGCCTGCGATGATCCGCGAGTCAGGCAAGATGTGGGGGCCTGACGGTAAACTCCACGATACCAAGGCCACCATACCTGACAGATGCTATGCGGGCGTCTATCAAGTGGTCATAGATGATTGCAAGAAGCACGGCGCCTTTGACCCGAGGACTATGGGCACCGTCCCCAACGTCGGCCTTATGGCACAGAAGGCTGAGGAGTACGGCTCGCATGACAAGACATTCAAGGCGCCCGGAGACGGGGCTATCCGCGTGGTAGACGCAACAGGTAAGACCCTCCTTGAGCTCTCCGTGGAAGAAGGGGATATCTTCCGCGCCTGCCAGGCAAAGGACGCGCCGATCCAGGACTGGGTAAAGCTTGCCGTTACAAGGGCTCGGGCTACGGGCGTTCCGACGATATTCTGGCTTGACAAGAACAGGGCGCATGACGCGCAGATCATCGCGAAGGTCGAACGCTACCTCAAGGACCACGACACCAAGGGCCTTGAGATCAGCATAATGACCCCTGAAGACGCCACGCGTATATCCCTTGAGCGGATAAGGGCGGGCAAGGATACTATTTCAGTTACAGGCAACGTGCTTCGTGACTATCTGACAGACCTCTTTCCGATTCTTGAGCTGGGCACAAGTGCTAAGATGCTTTCGATCGTCCCTCTTATGGACGGCGGCGGGCTCTTCGAGACTGGCGCAGGCGGTTCGGCCCCGAAGCACGTTCAGCAGTTCCTTGAGGAAGGGTATCTGAGGTGGGATTCCCTCGGCGAGTTCCTCGCACTCGGCGTCTCTCTTGAGCATCTTGCGGTTACCTTCAAGGACGCGAAGGCCCAGATCCTTGCAGATACGCTCGATCAGGCGAACAGCAAGATACTCGATAACAACAGGTCTCCTGCCCGCAAGGTCGGTGAGCTTGATAACAGAGGCAGCCACTTCTATCTCGCCTTGTACTGGGCCCAGGCCCTTGCCGAGCAGACGAAGGATAAGGACCTTCAGGCGCGTTTTGCCGGGATGGCAAAATTGCTTGCCGAGAACGAGACAAAGATACTTGCTGAGCTTGCCGCCGCGCAGGGCAGGCCCCAGGACATCGGCGGATACTACCGCCCTGACTTCGAGAAGGTCTCCAGGGCTATGCGCCCGAGTGCGACCTTTAACGCAATAATCGACGCTCTCTGAGGTTTGTTTAAAAGCGTCCGGCAGTACGCATGAGGAGTTTCAGATAGTTGCTGGTTGCGTGTTCTGTTTGAGGCTTGCCTCAAAAGATGCGTGAGATCCGACGGATCTGTCATGCGGTTTTTTTAGAAGCATAAATATCTTTATCGATAAATAGACTAACGGAGGTTTCATTATGCAGCTTACAGGCCTTCTCTGGGGCAAAAAGCTACTTAGGCGCATCGAGTTCCCGGCCGCCGAGGTGCTTGGGCCCGAGGCGAGCGTGGATGAGATAAAAGACCTTATCAAGAAGTGCGGTCAGGTCTTTATAAAGCCGATATTCAAGGGCGGCGTAGGCAAGAAGGGCAAGGCCGGGCTCATCGGCAGGGCAAAGGACATCACAACCGCGCTCAAGGAAAAAGAGAGGCTCTACTTTATAGAGCATACATTCGGGAATACCACGGTCAAGGCCGACGGTGTGACCTTCGAGGGCGGAGTGCCTGCCGAGCATGAGGTCTACTTCTCTATCTCCGATTCGACTTTGTTCAGGGCGCCTGTAATGACCATCACACATCACGGCGGCATGGACATAGAGGAGCTTCCCAAGGACATGATACGAGAGGTGCCGTTCGATCCGCTCACAGGCCTCAAGAGCTTCCATGTCTCCAACGCTCTTATGGAACTTGGCGCTCCCAGCGAGATCATAAGCCCGCTGGTTCAGCATCTGACAAAGCTCTGGACGCTTTACAACAACTACGGCATGTCAACGCTTGAGCTGAACCCGATAAGGATGTCCCCCGACGCAAAAGGCAGGCTCGTGCCTGTAGCTTGCGACTTCAAGTGCTCCTTCGATCTCGATAACCCGGCATGGAAGAGGCTTGATCTGCCGTCTCATCTGTTCGCCTCGGACTACTCCGAATTCGAGCAGGAGATCAACCAGCTCAGGACATATCAGGGCCAGAGCGACGTATTCGTGATGAACCCGAAAGGCACCATAACCGCTCCGACATTCGGGGGAGGGGCAAACGCGCTCGTAACCGAGCTTCTCGGCGAGAGGGCGACTATATCTTCGGACTTCGGCGGCAACCCGCCCTACGAGAAGATGTTCCAGATATCCCGGATATGCTTCAAGTACTGGCTCAAGCAGTCGAACGTCCTTTTCATAATCGGCGGCAAGGCTAACAACACCGATATCTACGAGACATTCAGGGCGATGGCTGATGCTCTTAAGGACTACTTCGTCAAGAACGGCCCTACGCCGCTTTTCGTGGTCGTAGGCAGGGGCGGCCCGAACCTCATAAGAGGCATGGCGTACATGAGGGACACGCTTGACAACCTGAAGCTCCCGTACAGGATATTCGGACATGACAGCGCCATGAGCGAGGTCGTCAACTACGCGCTCAATATAGATATGTGGATGGAGAAGGAAGGCAGAGCGCTCCTTGACGCCAGAAACGGTGTGGCGCCGGCAAAGAAAGCAGCGGCGAAATAAGCCTCTCAAGGCCCCTTAGACCAAACAAAATGACTGAAAAGGTGAAGAGCCATGCATAAAGAAGGTGTAAAGAAGTTCCCTTACTTCGTTGGAATAAACTCTCTGTCTGAAATAGCTACCAAAGAAGACAGGGTCTGCGTTCTTAATATTCTCGGCAACGAGAGCCGCACTGTTACCCCGGTGAGCCACATGTACTCCGGCGGCAACATCGTATTCGGGACGATGCCAGGCCGTTCAGGCCAGGTACTTGAGACCGCATCTGGCAATATCCCCGTTTACAGCTCTATAAAAGAAGGACTCAAGGCCGGACACAAGTTCAACACGGCCGTTATCTACCTGCCTCCGTCAGGCGTCAAGGACGGGGTGGCCGAGGCTGTAAAGCATAACCCAGAGCTTAAGAAGATAATCATCCTTACAGAGAAGATCTCGGCAGGCGACGCGCGCATCATAAGGGCTATATGCCAGACGAACGGTGTGGATGTATTCGGCGGCAACTGCCTTGGCGTAGCGGATGCCTGGCACAAGGTAAGGATCGGCGGGGCGCTCGGAGGCAACAAGCCTGAAGAATCCCTGGTCAAGGGTTCTGTCGCTCTCTTTTCGAACTCAGGCAACTTCACGACAACGATCGCCGTTTATCTCCTCACCAAGGGGTGGGGCACTACGACTTCAGTTTCCAGCGGCAAGGACGTATATATCCACTACGGCCCCAAGGAGTTCTTCCACGCGCTTGATAACGACCCGAGGTCTAAATCAGCTGTCATCTACACAGAGCCGGGCGGATACTATGAACACGGTCTTGAGATAAACAAGCCGACGGTCGCCTGCGTTGTAGGGAGATGGAAGGCGCGTCTTACAAAGGCGTGCGGCCATGCCGGTAGCCTTGCCGGATCAGGCGATGACGCCAACGCCAAAGAGAAGTGGTATATGGATTACTTCGGCGTAAGCGACATATACACGCCTGAGAACCCGGTATTTTCCAAGAAGGGCGCGGTAGTCACTAACATCGCCTACATCCCGGAGGCTCTCTCAAGGGTCATGGAGCTTAACGGCGTAAAATCCGACTTCGAGCCGAAGGGCGACCTCTCGCTCAAGTGCTGGTTCGCCTCTGACTCCGGCATTCAAGTCCCAAAAGAGTTCCAGGCGCCTGTCGTAAAGGCGGTCGCTCCTTATGATGATCAGATAGAGCATGTCAACAGGCAGGTCGGCGCGCAGTATCCGAGGCAGTCGATGAAGGACGCATCAGGCGCGTCGATGATGGACCCTAACACGCAGGTCACAAGGGTCCATAATATATCCGTACTCGACGCCTCCAAGCGCACGCTTGAGGAAAACCTCGTGATGTCGCTTCTTAAGGGTTACCCGGACGACTTCGGCAAGGCGCTCGCAAACGTCGCCTTAAACGCATACGTCAATCACAACGGCGACGGCGCGGCCATAGCCGCTGACTTCGCCAGGCAGGCCGAGAGCTCGCCTAACACGGTACTCGCTTCAGCCATCGCCATCGTAGGCAAGGGCAGGGTAAAGTCAGCCCTTGCGGTCTCTGAGCTGCTTTTGGAGACATTCCAGGACTCAGGGCTTGCAAACGCAGAGGCAAAGGTCGATATATCTGCGAAGGTGAAGGCGCTCTCTTCAGACGCAAAGGCCCTGATGACCGCTCCAAAGGGCGACACTGCCTCTGCCTCTATGCTTAAAAAGATAGATTCGCTCGGCAGGAAGTCCGTATTCATAGAGTTCGTGAAAGAGGCCTCAGGCAACTCTCCGTCAGCTGATGCGCTTGTCGCCGCTATCTGGACGACTCTCGGTTGGGAGCCTCTCATAAAGCGGACGGTCTCCAAGCTGACGATAGCCGCCCTTCCGTGGTATTCAAGGATATTCTCGTCGTTTGTAGGTTGCAGCGTGCCAGCTTCGAAGCACACCGCCGACGGTTTCTGCGGCGTAAAAAACGACGATCTTATAAACTCATGGTCGTTTACCGACACCGCCTTCCTTGCCCTTATCGGCAGGAAGCCATCAGAGACCGAGCGTTTTGAGTTCTCGATGCTCTTGGGCCTTCTTATCACAAACGGTCCCGGGACGATCTCGGCGCAGGGATGTAAGGGCGGAGTTTCCGCAGACGGCCCTGAAGACCCGGGCAGGGTACAGATCAACAAGGCCTTCATCGGATTTTTGACCCATACCGGTTTCGCGCACGGAGGCAACGGGTTCGAGGCGATCGCGTTCCTCATCGAAAGGTTTAAGGGCAAGGGCCTTAAGAACCCGTCTGACAAGGGACACGGCCTGGACCTTAAGGCAGTGGCCAACGAGTACGCCAAGTCGTATGCAAAGTACAAGGCCGACCAGAAGGCGTTCGGCAACATCGAATACATGAAGGTCCCTTGCGTAAACCACCCGGTTTTTAAGGGCAAGGACGTGAACTACGACCCGAGGGAACGCTTCGTAAGCGCCCTCTTTGAAGAAAAGGGCGTATACAATATCTTCCTCGACTTCTACCATAACCTCGTTCAATCTCTCTTTGAGAACAAGGTCAGCTCCAACGTTTACTGCGTAAACGTCGACGCTGTGATAGCCGTGATCCTCCTGAAGATCGTATGGGAGGCCTTTAACAGCGGCAAGATGGCTGACGGCGAGGTCGAGTCCGCGGCGTTCACTACATTCCTCTTCGGAAGGATGATCGGAACGGCGACTGAGATAGACGATCACATCAACAGGGGCCGTAACATGGATACAAGGACCGCGGCCTCAAAGTGCATGTTTGTAGGTTGAAATTGGTTGTCTGTTGGTGAATCGATAGGGTCGGGCTTTGATGCCCGGCCCTGTTTTTTTTGCAAATCCAGAATCGTTTTTATGAGTACAATCACCAGGTTGTATGTGTTAGTTGATATTGAATGTCACATCCTCATATCCCTCGCTCTTTTGATCCGTCCGTTTGACTCTACTCATATATTTTCAGTCCGGCCTCAATCGTCTGACCAGCCCAGAGCATCCGTCTCTTATTCGCAGTATAGTATAGGTTATACCGATTGACGAGACAGGGCGCCCTTAGGCGATTGACATCAGTTGCTTATTGAGATAATCTACAGCGAAAATCACCATTTAAACGGGGCTTGAAGATGAGCGTCATAAGAAAGCAACAGCCGCTCGGCGAGATATTGAAGTCTATGGGCGTTATAAACCCTTCTCAGCTCGAAGAGGTCCTGCGTATAGGCAAGGCTACTAATACGCGTATCGGCAAGGTGCTGGTAAACCTCGGCTACGTTACTGAAGAGGAGATCGCCAGAGCGCTTGCCGAACAGTACCAGATGCCGTGGGTGATGCTTTCAAACGTCATATTGGAGCCTGGGGTAGTGCGGCTTATCCCCGAAGCGCTTGCGCGCAGGTTTAACGTAATAGCGTACGCGCTCGAGGGAACAGACCTTAAGGTCGCCATGCTCGACCCGCTTAATGTCATAGCCATTGACGAGCTGAGAAAGGCCGTTAAATACCGCATAATCCCTGTTGTTACGACTGAATCCGAGATCGGAAAGTCCATCGACCAGTACTACGGCATGGAATACTCTCTGGAAGACATGGTCAAAAAGGCGCAGACTTCAGGGGTTGAGCTTATAGCAGGTGAGGCTGATGAGGCGGAAAAGCTCGAAAAAGTCGCCGGCGAGGCGTCTGTCATCCAGCTCGTCAATATGCTTATGTCGAGGGCTGTCCTCGAAGGTGCCTCGGATATCCATATCGAGCCTGACAGCGATCTGATGAGGGTCAGGCTCCGCATAGACGGCGTGCTTCATGAGACAGCGAACCTCCCTTTAAAACTCCACCCTGCCGTGATCTCAAGGGTCAAGGTCCTCGGAGAGCTGGATATCGCCGAAAAAAGGGTCCCTCAGGACGGACGTTTTGTCGTAAAGATCGGTACGAGGGATATTGATATAAGGGTCTCAACGCTACCGACGATCTTCGGCGAGAAGATAGTGATGAGGCTTCTTGACAAGGGGACGATGATCCTCGAGGTCGAGCACCTGACGCCTTTTCCTGACGTCCTTGAAGTCCTTAAAAGGGTCATAAGAAGGCCTTACGGCATGGTGCTGATAACAGGACCTACAGGGAGCGGCAAGTCGACGACCGCCTATACGCTTCTGAGCATTCTGAATACGATAGACAAGAACATCGTAACCGTAGAAGACCCTGTCGAGTATCACCTCAAAAGGGTAAATCAGGTCCAGGTCAACGCGAAGGCAGGCGTGACGTTCGCAAGCGCTCTGAGGCACATACTCAGACAGGACCCTGACATAATGATGATAGGCGAGATCAGGGATAAAGAGACCGCTGAGATCGCCATACACGCCTCTCTTACAGGCCACATGGTGATCTCGACCGTTCATACCAACGATGCGATAGGAACCGTATCTAGGCTTCTTGATATGGGCATAGAGCCGTACCTTGTATCGAGCGCAGTCAGCTGCATCGTCGGCCAGAGGCTCGTAAGAAAGATCTGCAGGAACTGCATAAAACCTTATGATGTTGATGCGAAGATGCTCGAAGACCTCGGCGTAAGGTTTCAAGGCAAGACACCGCAGTTCTTCAGGGGCTCAGGGTGTCAGGCTTGTAAGAACACAGGACTTAAAGGCAGGCTCGGCATATACGAAGTGCTTGTATTCGACGACGAGCTGAGGTCTCTTATACTTTCCAAGGCCGATAAGAACATCATACTCGAGGCGGCAAAGAAAAAAGGGTATAAGACCTTGAGGGTCCAGGGCGTCAGAGCGGTCATAGGCGGCTATACGACCGTTGAAGAGGTCCTTCAGGCGACTCAGTCTGTCGATTGACGGCCTGGGGCAATGAGCGACCCTGTATTTTTTTCGATTTTCAGTCAGGCATGGGACGGCGCTTTGATATATCAGGTAAGACCATAGCCCGTGTACGAGGCGTCTTTTTTAACGGCCGCGCAACTTAAACTCCGGTAGACCATGCCTTTATTCAGATACAGGGCCAGAGACAAGGCAGGTGCGCTTGTGACAGGCTCGCTTGAGGCTGAGAGCAGAGGGACCATCGAGGCGTCGCTTGATAAGATGGGGCTCATCCCCATAAGCATCGCCGAGGGCAGGCCTTCTTTTCAACTCCCTGATATCAAAAAATATTTTGAAAAAGCCGAGCAGACGGACGTCATCCTCTTTTCCCGTCAGTTAGCTACGCTCTTTAGCGCCGGGATCCCGCTTACAAAGGCGCTCTCAACGCTTGAGCGCCAGTTTAAATCCCCGGCGTTCCAGGAGATACTGAGAAAGCTCCGCCTGGACATCGAAGGCGGCTCTTCCTTTGCCTCAGCCCTTGCCAAGCACCCCAAGGTCTTTCCTGAGATCTATTCCAACATGGTCGAGGCAGGCGAGGCAGGCGGCATCCTCGACTCGGTACTCGACAGGCTCGCCGTGATGTTCGAGAAAAATGCCGAGAACAAGGCAAAGGTCAAAAGCGCTACGCTCTATCCGAAGATAGTCTTAGGCGCTGTAGTCGTGGCAATAATCATCCTTATGAACTTCGTTGTGCCCAGGTTCGCGAAGCTCTACGCCGGTTTTAACGTAGAGCTTCCTCTGCCTACGCTCATACTTATAAAAGGAAGCACGTTATTTAACCGGTACTGGTACGTCGCGTTGGTTGTCTCTGCTGTAATGTTTTTTATCGGCAGGCTGTATCTCAGATCATCCGTGGGCGCCATGCAGTGGGACGGAGTTAAACTGAAGATCCCGGTCTTCGGCCCTCTGATGCTCAAATCCATACTCTCAAGGTTCGCCCGCGTATTGGGGGCCCTTTACAAGAGCGGGCTTCCGATACTCCAGTCGCTTGACATAGTATCAAGGTCGGTTGAAAACCGGGTCATATCGGCCGAGGTAAAGCTCATAGAGGACTACGTAAGGGCCGGAAAAAGCATATCAGAGCCTATGGGCGCGTCCAGTTACTTTCCTCCGATGGTTACCCAGATGGTCGCGGTCGGAGAGGAGACAGGCAATCTCGACGTCATGCTCGAGAAGAGCGCCGAATACTATGATCGCGAGGTAGATTCAGCCATCAGGAACCTGACAACGACGCTGGAACCGCTCCTCCTTGCCTTTATATTCGTTATAGTCCTCTTCCTGGCGCTCGCCATATTCCTGCCTATGTGGGATATACTCAAAGTGGTGAGAAGGTGAACGGAGGCCTGCCGGAAGATACAGCTAAACCGCTGAACTCGCCGGGCGCGGCAGGAAGGACCGTATTTGAGGCTCTGGTATATGTGATCATCTTTTTCACGCTTCTTCTGGTCGCGGTCGAGCGGTATTATTCGACCATCAAACCGGTAAGGGAGCAGGCCCTTGTCATAGAGCTTGCCAATATGAGAACGGCGGTCGTATACTTCGCCATGTTAAACGGCAGGCTTCCCGAGTCGTTGAACGAACTTGCCACAAAGGACGCTATCATCAAAAAACGGGCGATTGAGGGCGACGAGTACAGGATAATCATCGTCGGTAAGTTCGTGCAATCCATGACAATGGACCAGGCCGGCAACCCTACCGACCCTTTTGGCAATGTATTCGGATATGACAAGGAGAAGGGCAGGGTCTATTCATCGACTGCAGGGTACGAAAGATGGTGATTTCGTTAAAAAGACTTGACAACATAGGCTCTGTTGATATACGTTTTACACGAACATATCGTATGAATAGTGCTACCCAATAAGGAGGCGTTAATGAAGGCGGGTAATAAGGGCTTCACCTTGATAGAGCTTGTCATGGTAATTGTGATCCTCGGCATCCTTGCGGCGGTCGCGATACCCAGGTTTATAGACCTTCAATCAGATGCCCGCAACAGCACCGCCAAGGGCATAGGCGGCGCACTCTCCGGTTCAGCTAACATCCTCCACTCCCAGTACATACTGAGGAGCACCAACTATGTGCTCGGCACTACCGGCGGCCCTGATACGGGCGTGCTTTTCAACGCCAACATAGCAGGGGCAGATGTAACCGCTAACCCGAACACCATCACAGTGGCAGGCGGCTCTGCAGTCATTACCATCACGGTTAACAACGTCGGCACGTATACGATGACATATACCTCCGGTTCGGCGACCACAGGCCCCAGGATCCAGTATAACTGGTAGCCTCGGTAAAGCGATAATCCAAAGGCCCGTTGGCGCGTTTTCATCAGCATGAAAGGCGGCAACGGGCCTCTTTCGTCCGCATATCCCCAGACCAGAGACGGCAAGCCATTGTCTGATAATACCGGCCGCATACGCCTCAAGATCCTTTTCCCCACGATCATACTCTTTGCAATCATCGCCGCCGTCTATTTTTTCACGGCCCTTGACGGATCCATGCTTCTCACGGAGAGGGACCTCTCTGTCTTTTTCATACCTCCCAGGCTTCTCTGGGTCGAGCAGGCATTAAACCTCGACCTACCGCTGTGGAACCCATACACCTACGGAGGCCAGCCTCTTTTCGCCACACTTCAACCGGGCATCCTCTACCCGATAAACATACTCCTGCTGGTTCTGCCGTTTGACGTCGGCTTCAACTGGACGATAATCATCCATTTCGTGATAGCGCCTGTCAGTATGTATTGCCTTGCAAGGGAGTCAGGCGCAAGCGAGGCGGGTTCCGTCTGCGCCGCTCTGGTCTACATGCTGACCGGGTATCTATTCTCCGTCCATAACGTCATAAGCACATTGTTTACAGTCTCATGGGCGCCTCTGGCGGTCTTTTTATACATGAGGGCTATTAAGCGTGGTTCGGCTCCTTACGCGGTCTTGACCGCAGTTGTGCTAACCATCATGTTCATGGCCGGAGGCATCGAGGCGCTTTTCGCGACCATCGTCTTGTTTGCGCTCCTCCTTGCCGTGCCTTCAGCCCTTGCTACAGACAAAGACGATCCAATTGCGCTTCCTTCTCAAGGCAGGAGGCTTTTTCTGGCATCGGTTTCCATCGGGGTCTTCCTGCTCCTTTCAGCGGTCCAGCTCTTGCCTTTTCTGGAGCTGGCCGGGCAATCGACAAGGGCAGGCGGGCTTACGTATTTCGAGGCGACTACATGGTCTCTCGGTCTTAAGGACTTCATCCAGTTTTTCATCCCGGACCCGTTCGGCTACGGCACGGACACTCAGAGGTACTGGGCCAACCAGAGCTGGCTTAAATCTATCTATACAGGGGTGATCCCTGTCATGCTCGGAGTTTTCTTCCTCATAGGCCGGGTGAGAAGGGCGCTGCCGCTCATAGCGCTTTTTATGATATTCCTTGTCCTCGCTATGGGAGGCAATACCGCTCTGTACAAGCCTCTTTATGAATGGTTCCCGTTTTTCAACAAGTTCCGCTATCCTGTAAAGTTCCTTTTCATAGATTTTCTTCTTTTATCGGTCGCCGCAGGCATCGGGTTCGATTACCTCCGTACCATGGCTTCAGGCGTGGGAAAGACCGGGTCCAGGACAAGGGCCGTTCTTCTATTGGTATCGCTTGCAGGCGCGCTCGCATTCGGCGCGGTCAACTTCTTCGGTGCTGATATCCTCTCATGGATGAAGGCGTCAGGCATCGATTCTCCGGCATACAACAGCGCCCGGATCAATATCTTCAATACCAAGCGTCTCTTTTTCTTCCTGACTGTCGTGCCGCTTTTCATCTGCGCAAGTTCTAAAAGGCTCCCAAAGGCGCTTGGGTGGTCGATATGCGCGCTTCTGGTCATAGACCTCTTCTTCGCGCATAACGGCTATTACGTCACAGCCGACTCTGCCGTATATCACTCAAAAGGCGCAGTGATGGAGTTTCTCTCCGAGGATAAGACGCTCTACAGGACATTCGTTACCCCAAGGACGCTCAGCGATCCGATTGAGGTCCCTGACGACGGGGTCTTTTCAAGGGACGAGCTTAAGTCGATAAACCTCGATAAGGAGCGGCTCCTCGGGTACAATATCGAACATCATATCCAGGACGCCGGAGGCGTCGAGGTGATGAGGCGCGGAGACTATATGTCGGTCTACGAGATGGCTACGCGTCAAAAGGCGATCGACGAGACCAACCTTCTCGCCATGTTAAACGTAAAGTATGTCATCTCGATACCGCCGATAGATTCTCCGGGATTCGCCTTGCGTAAGGTAGTAGGCGCTGTGAAAGGTGACTTAAGAGGGCTTGACGAGTATAAGACCTTCAAGATATATGAGAACCTGAACGTCGTGCCGAGATTTTATATCGCCGGCAGGTACCATATCGTAAAAAGCGCGCAGGAGCTTGCCGGAAGGCTCGTTGATAAGCGGTTTATGCCGCTTGAAGAGACACTTCTTACCGAAGAACCCCGGGCAGGCGTCGCTCCCGAAGATCTGACGCCCGCGAACCTGTCTGAAAGCGTTTCCAGCGGCGTAAGGGTGATAGAGTACAGCTCTAACTCAGCTGTACTCGAGGTCTCAACTGATAAGCAAGCCCTCCTTGTCGCAGCTGAGAACTGGTATCCCGGCTGGGTCGCAACTATAGACGGGACCGAAGCTCCGATACTGAAGGCCAACTACATACAGCGTGCGGTAGCAGTGCCGAAAGGGACGCATACGGTAAGGTTTGAATATCGCCCCGCCTCCTTCATTATCGGGGCCGTCATCAGCGGGCTTACCGTTTTTTCCATGATACTATGGGGTTTTTATAGCAAGCTTAAAAGATCAAAGGCGGTATCTTGAAAGAAAAAAACGCTCTCATACGCCTCTTCCTCATTTCTTTTCTAACGCTCTTCGCCGAGATGGTATTCATACGCTATCTCTCATCGAACATCTACCTCCTTTCTTACTACAAAAACGCCGTGCTGATAGCCGCGTTCCTGGGCCTTGGCGCAGGCATGATGATGGACAAGGGCAGGGCGAGCCTTCTAAGGCTTCTCCCGGTGGCGACGCTGGCATTTATCTGCATAGTAGTCTACTTCAATGATTACCTCAGGATCGATCTCGACTACGCGGGTCTTGATGAATCTATCTGGCCTGAGTTCTGGGCGAACTCAAGGGCGCAGTCAGTCCCCATATTCATGGTCTTGTCATTTTTTTATATCGTTGTGGCCCTCTACTTCGTGCCTCTCGGCCAGGAGACTATAAAGGCGATGTCGTCTTTCAGGCCTCTTGCGGCTTATTCTGTAAACCTCGCGGGGTCTATCCTCGGCGTTATAGCTTTTTCTATCGCGGGCTGGCTCTGGACGACGCCGGTAGTCTGGTTCACGGTCTTCCTCGTTCCGCTCCTGTGGCTTACGCGTAGCGGCTCTAGCGCCATTACGTTTGTCATTAACGCCGCCTCGGTAGTGCTGACCATATTCGTTGTTTTTTCCTCGGTCCTGGGTCCTGAGATGTGGTCTCCGTACAGCAAGGTACGCGTCTATCCGTTCGCAGGTGGATTTGATTCCGGGTTTATCTCCACGACAAACGGCAACCCGCAGGTAGGGGCGATGAACTTTGATCTCAAGTACAGCGGGCCTGAGGCGGCCCTTAACAACGAATCCAAGTCGATCTATATGATACCGTACTTTGCGCTATCTCCCAAGCGCGTGATGGTTGTAGGCGCAGGCGCAGGCAATGAAGTCGCGATGGCCCTTAGAAACGGCGCTACCTCAGTCGACGCGGTCGAGATAGACCCGGCGTTCGTCGCCATCGGCAGCGTCATGAGTCCGCACAGGCCTTTTACGGATAAGCGCGTAAGCGTTCATATCGACGACGCAAGGGCCTATTTCCACAAGGCTGTTCCAGGATACGATCTCATCGTGATAGGCTTTCTTGATTCCCAGTACCATCTCTCGCAGATGTCCAACATTCGGACAGAGAACTTTGTCTACACTTATGAGAGCCTCAGAAGGACAAAAGACCTTCTGAGCGAAAACGGCATCCTCCAGCTCAACTACAACGCGCCGAGGCTCGATATGCGGGCGAAGCTCTACTATATGCTGAGAGATATATACGGAGGCGACCTCAGGGTCTACGCGCCGGCAAGGCCGGTATCAGGCAACATCTCGTTTGTAGCTGGCCCTGGCGTAAGGGCGATCCCCGCGGACCTGCCAGACTTGACGACGGGCGTATTTACAACGCAGGTCGACAAAAAAAACTATCCTACGGATGACTGGCCTTTTTTGTATATCGAGTCGAAAAAGATCCCTTCAGAGTACATATCGATGCTTATATTCATACCGCTTGCATCGATCGGGGTCATAAGGGTAGTCTGCGGAGGTTTTTCAGGGTTCAGTCTCAGGTTCTTCATGTTAGGTGTCGGGTTCATGCTTCTTGAGACGAAGTCCATAACCTCGTTCGCGCTTCTCTTCGGGTCTACAGGCACCGTCGTATCGCTCGTCTTCTGTTCTATACTCATCGCAGGGCTTCTGGCGAACCTCACTGTCCATCTTTTTTCAATAAGATCGGTAAAGCTCCCTTACGCACTTCTTTTCGCTACTATCGCTGGCCTTTACTTCCTTCCGCTCGAGATGTTCATGGACCTTTCGTGGTGGTCAAGGCTCGCAGTAGCGGCCGGCCTCATCGGGGCGCCTCTCTTTTTCGCGGCCATAATCTTCGGGGTCTCCTTTGCCCAAAGCTCGCGGATGAATACAGACTTCGGCTCTAATATCATCGGGGCTGTTGTCGGGGGCATGAGCGAGTATCTCTCGATGGCCTTCGGCTTTAAGGCGCTTTACATAATAGCCTTGTCAGCTTATTTCATCGCATTTCTCGCGCACTCCAGGGGTAGCGGCAGATGACGCAACGTTGGTCCGGTCTTAAAAAGACACTTCTGCCTGCCATGATACTTCTTTTTTTTACGGCGCAGGCCTCTTATATCGCGATCGATAAGTCTAATACCTGGGATGAATCAGCCCACATACTCTCAGGTTATGCCCATATAACTGAAGGGCTTGACGGCCTTTCTCCGCTGAATCACCCGGCTTTCGGCCGTATGCTCGCAGGCCTCCTGCCTGCCGCAATCCTTGACCTTTCATTCGACCCTGCTATCGGACCTGAGGGCGCTAAGGACTCGAAGTTTTTCCCATACTCTATCGACTTCATATACAAGAACAGCTCCAGCCCCACCTTGATACTCTTTCTTTCGAGGGCGCCGAACATACTGATAGGCATACTTCTCGGCGTATATGTTTTTATCTGGTCGAAAGAACTCTGGGGAGAAAACGGCGGACTGCTGTCGCTCTTTTTATACAGCCTGTGTCCGAACATCCTAGCTCATGCGTCTCTGGCAACGACAGATATGCCGATAACGGCGTTTTTCTTCATCTCGACATATTATCTCTTCAGATTACAGAGGCACGGGATGACCCTGCGCCGTATCTTCGCCGCGGCCGTATTCATGGCGCTGGCTTTTACCTCCAAGCATACCGCGATGCTTCTTTTGCCGATCTTTGCGGCTTCTTTTGTCCTTTGTCTGAAAAGAGAAGGTCTGAGAAGGGCTATCGGTCATTTTACGCTCCTGGCTCTTTTAATATATGCCTTCATCTGGGCAGTCTACGGATTCAGGTTCCATTCGGCAAGCCCGTATTATCTGCCTCTTGACTGGGCCATTTTTTCAGGCTCGTTTTTCGAGCCTCTCTTTAATACCTTTCGCACGCTGAAGGTACTTCCTGAGGCGTATCTCTACGGCATAGCCGGCGTCATAATGGGGGCAGGCGGCGGCAAATCAGCCTTTTTCATGGGTATGTACTCTGCAACCGGCTGGTGGTATTATTTTATCGTCGCATTCATGCTGAAGGTCCCTATCCCTGTTATAATATTGGGTGCGGCGGCGCTTCTCTACGGATTCTGCGACAGGGTAAGGAGGACAGATATAATCTGGCTTGTGCTACCTGCGCTCCTTGTTTTTACCGTCATATCATTACAGAACGTGAATATAGGCCTCAGACACGTGCTTCCGGCCTTTCCGTTCATATTCACCATGACAGGCTTCGTCCCCGGTATCAAGACAGAGTCGATGCGGGCGGCAAAGACGGTCTTCTTTTTAAGCGTCGGCTGGTATCTCTGGGCGAACTTATCGATATTTCCGCATCAGCTGGCGTACTTTAACGAGATAGCCGGAGGGCCTGACAACGGGGCCGCCTACCTCGTAGATTCAAACCTTGATTGGGGCCAGGACCTCAAGGGTCTCAAGACTTATATGGACAAAAACGGCATCGAGACGATCAACCTCGGCTACTTCGGCCTTAACGACCCGAAGAACTTTGGTATTAGATATGAGTATCTTCCAAGCTATTTGATACTCGACCCTGTCAAGGCAAAAGAGACCGTCAGGCTCGACGGCTGGTTCGCGGTAAGCGCCACTATGCTCCAGGGCGTATACCTGACGGATAGGGACTATTACGCGGTATTCAGGGATATACGGCCGGTAGATACAATAGGCCACTCGATCTATATCTACAGATTTGACAGGGATGAAAGCCGGCACTGAAGCCTGGTCAGCGGTTTTCCGGGCCGATCAAGACAGGCTGTAAAAAAGCAAACGCCTTATCGTAGAGGATCTCAGTCATTCAGAGCGATTTCATTAAAGGATCCCTCATCTTTATCGCTTCTTTATTGAACCGGCGACGTATAAAATTTATCGGAGCGTATAAAAGCGTTTTTACAATCGAGGAGAAACGGCATGGCGGCTTTCATTTCCATCGGGGTACTCTCTCTGTTTGTCGGTATCTTATTTGTTCTGTCCCCTGAAACGCTCCGGAGGCTCAATGACCTGTCGATGGCGATGGTATCAGCCCTTGACAAGAAGGCCTTTAAGTACAGGATGGGGCTGGGCATCACGATGATAATAGCTTCTCTCCTTTTTTTCTTTGTCGCGTACTATATAAGCGTAAAGGGCTGACAGGATATCAGGGCGGGATAATGCCTTGTATGATATGACCATGAACGCGTCAGGCGCCTGTTATTCACCGGGAATATCCGTAGAGCAGGCGTTTTTGCAGACAAAATAAACCGAGCAGTGCCGGATAAGATGAACCTTCATTCACAAAGGCCGTTTGCGCGAGCGCGTAAGCAGAGTTTCTGCGATAGTGGTTTTACGCTCATAGAGTTGGTCATGGTCATAGCCCTGATAGCCATCGTCTCCGTGACTGTCGGGGTCATGATGTTCAGGGGAACGGCCTCTGTAGACACCTTCGCGTTCGCAAGGAAGGTACAAGACGACATCCGCTACGCGCAGGGTCTTGCGATGCGCGGCACAAAGATCGAAGGGCCGAGCGCGTCGAACCCGAACCCCAAATACCGGTACAGGATACAGTTTAATACCGCTAACGCCAATTGTCCCGGCGCCAGCCAGTACTCGATCGTCAACGACCTTGACAACGACGGCCTTTGGGGCGAGACCGAGGCCGAGAGCGCGCGCCTGCCTTCGACAGGCGCTCAGTTTTTCTGCGTAAGCCTCGAGACCGGCGACTTCAAGGGTTTCACTATAACAGCGGATTTTGGCGGCGCGTCAGCCCCTGGCGCGCTTGAGTACGACAATATGGGCATCCCTTATGACAGCGACGGCGCGAAGCTCGCGGCCTCAAAGACGGTCACCGTTTCAAAGGCCGGCGAGAGCGCGGTCATCACTATAACGCCTAATACCGGCCTTGTTACCTTACAGTAGGCATATGCGGAACGAGAGATATAATCCGATCACCCATTTTGAGGCTGACACTTCTTCGGGGCCACTCAAAACCTCCTCGCAGTCCGGGTTCACTCTTATCGAGACTATAATGGCCCTTGTGCTCATCGGCATCATAGGCGCCGGCATCCTCTCTTATTTCGTCAACCTCGGCAAGGGCAGTTCGGAACAGGCCATCATCGTCCAGGCTAGCGCCCTTGTTCAGGAAGGGATGGAAGAGCTTCTTGCGGACAAGAAGACAAACGGTTTCGCCACGGTGGTACCGGTCGCCGCCCTGCCTCTGTCTCCGCCGTACGACAGGTTTTCGCGAGAGGTCGAGGTCTTCTGCGTTCAAGAGGCTGACCTGAACACGAGCAACGGCACTATGCCTGCGTGCTCTGATTCCGACATACGCTCCAAAAAGGTCCGCGTGATAATATCCTGGTCAGGCGGGCAGGTAGATGTTTCAACAGTAATCTCAAACCATTAGGCGACAGTGAGAAAGAGACCTCTTTCAGATAAAGGCATCAGCAAGACCTCAGGCTTCACGCTCATAGAGGTCATAATGGCTATAGTCGTCATGGCCATTATTTCCGTAGGCGTTGGTTCTCTCTTATATCAGGGGACAAGGTCTTTTGAGATGATGGATACAAGGCGCGACCTTACAGGCCAGGGAAAGCTCGCTATGGAGAGGATGACCCGCGAGATAAGGCTCACGAGGTGCGTTTCAGGCGGCGGAGCATGTACGCCTTCTGCAACCGAGATAACGGCTATGACGGCTGATGAGATAAGGTTCGTCAAACAGGATTACGAGGGCAGGGGTTTCAGGTACGACGCGACTGCCCAGACGCTTTACCTCAGGCAGGGCTCTACGGCTACAGACCCCGAAGATATACTCGCAAGGAACGTGAGCGCCTTCGCATTCGGGTATTTCAAAAGCAACGGAACTGCGGCTACTCTTCAGGCTCAGGTCTGGAGGGTGACCGCGGAGATGACGCTTTCAAGCGGCGCAGAATCGATAGACTTCAAGGCATCCATATATCCGAGGCACTTCTATTGAAGAAGATACCTTCATGCAGGCTTCGTAATAATTCAGACGGCGCGTCAGTCCTCGCGATTATAATCATAATCTCACTTTTGACTGGGCTTGGCGTCGTCTTCGGCTCGCTTATGACGACCGGGATAGAGGAGGAATCGATCGGAGAGGTCAATTCGATGTCCGCGTTTTATAACGCCGAGGCAGGGGCAGAGGCCGCGATCGGACATCTTAACGCCCCGCCTGCATCGACGAACTGGCTCTGGAGGAGCGGTTATCTTGGTAAATCCATAGGCAGAGGGAGCGTCGACGTGGAGGTCCTCCAGTACGACGACTATCCGACGCAGACGAGCGGATCTCCTTACTGCGTTACAGTCCCGGCCTCCCTTGATAATACGTCTGCCAATCCTGCGAGGACGATATTCGTCGAGGTATCTAAAGACCCGGCGGTAAATACAGACGACCTCGGGGTCGAACTTTATGATACAGACCTCGTATCGCTCGGCACCTGCGCCTCCCCCGGTTCTGCGCCTGTAGCCTCGTCTATCACAGCAGACAACCCTGAGACGATCAGGTACAGGGTCCCTGAGCCAGGGTCGTTTCCGTCAGTTATCACATACACCGTAAGGGTCCTTGGAAGTACCGGGATATCTCATACGCTCGGTGTCTCTCATCCTGACACGACCGGCTTCAGCCTGAGTAATACCACTCGCGCTGTCATATCTACCGGAAAATCAGGGGATGCCAGAAGAGAGATATTCATTTCATTCAGGAGGTAGGTTTGCTGAAAACCCTGTTGAGTTCAAGAGGCTTTTTAAAAGGCATGTTCGCGGCCTGTGCCTGTGCGTCTGCAGTATTAGTACAGGTGCTTCTCCTGCTGATAGCCTCAGCCCAGGCTTTTGCCGCTGACACATACACCGTAACGCTTCCTGCCGGTACCGAGGTCGCCATGCAGGACCCTGGCGCGGTACTCCCGTTCACAGTCACGAACAACAGCGCCGGCAAGGATATCCGGCAGATGACTTTTACGGTAGACGTGACAAAATACAACATCAGCTCATCGACGCTTCCGCCCGACGGCTGGTGCGTAAACAGCGTTACTACCCAGACGATAGTCTTCGCCTTGCGCCAGGGTTCAGGGGCGTGTTCAAACGGCACGTCTGCGAGCCAGACAGGACCGGGAGGCTCTGAGGTATTTAATATTACCGTGCTGCCTCTATCAGCCGCCGCAGATGTTGCCGGAGATACACTTACAACCGCCGTGGTTGACGCTCAGGGCGGCTTCTCTCTCTCGGGCGCCCTGCCGACATGGACGAGAAGGGCCCTTGAGGCTTCTCTGGATGCCTCTCCGGCTTCGCTTGGCACAGGAGGCGAGATAACCCTTACCATGCAGGTGACGAACAGGTCAACAGCGACGCAGTCTGGTATCACGACTACGCCGAGTCCGCCTTCTTTTTCAAGCGCGATAGTGACGAACACGGCGGGCCCGTACTATGGTTCGACTTCACTAGACGGCGCCCATAATACATCTACGTCTACTATCACCGTAGGTTCGACTACAGAGTTTACTTCTTCAGGCACGATAAAGATAGACTCGGAAGAGATATGCTACACAGGTAAGACTGCTACTACACTGACAGGCGCTACGCGCGGTTGTAACTCTACCACAGCGGCCTCGCACACGAGCGGCACAGCGGTTTATTCTCTCGATCAATTCAGCCTGACAGCCGGCCAGACCAGGACCATACATTGGAAGTACAGCGCCGACCTGACCGGTTCCGTGTATTTTACCGCGCGCGCCACCAACGCCGTTGCTACCGCACGATCAAAAAACATCAACTCAAATACAGTCACCATCGGCAATTTTACCGCAACGCTTTCCGTGACCCCATCCTCGGTCGTGAGCGGTCAGTCGGTCACAGTAAATATGAGCGCGCAGAACAACGGAACGTCATCTCTTGTAAACGTGACCCCGTCGCTTCTCTCAGCGTGCCTCGGAGGGGCTACAGAGACTATAGTCTCAGGCCCTGTGCCGGCTTCAATCGCAACGATATCAGGCGGCAGTTCAGGCGTATTCCAGTGGACTTATCTGATAACAGGGTCGTTCGGTCAAGGGTATTGTCTGAGCGGGAGCGCTTCAGCAAACGGGCCTGTCGTATCGAACACGGCTACTTCAAATACAGGGACGATATCGACCTATTCGGCAACTCTTTCACCTGCGGTCGTAGCCAGCGGTTCGACGAACCAGACGCTTACCTGGTCAGTTTATAACGGCAGCGGCTGTACAGTCCGCACAGTCAGCATAGCAACCCCTGCCGTCGGTTCTGATTGGACATGCGCGTCAGTAGGGCCGCCTGCCGGATGGTCAGCGTCTTGTTCAGGGACCGTTCAGTTCAATTCCGGCGGGGTAGGGAGCGACATACCTGCAGGCGGCACAAAGACCTTCTCGATAACATTCAGTACTACTGAGACGGTCACATCTGACAAGGTCGTATCTTTTCCGGTCACAGTCACTGCCAGAGGGTGCGGCGGCTCTACCGATACGATGCCATCGGCGGTGACCGTATCTGCCGACGCTCTTACGCTTACTCATACTCCGGCAGGCCCGATAGACGCTGACGGCAGCAGCCGCTACACGATGACAGCTGTACTTACATCAGGTGGTACGCCTATCTCAGGCAAGACTATAGCTTTTTCCACGACAAACGGAAGTCTCGACCCTTCTACCGGAGTTACTGACATAAACGGCCAGGCTCAAGTCGATCTCATTGCTCCGTACAGCACAACCGATACTACAGCCACGGTAACTGCCGATTACTTGAACGCCTCTGATACCGATACCGTCTCGTTCACAGGATGGATAAAACAGAACATTCTCTATTGGGGCGCGATCACACCGACATCAGCCACCTGCGGGTCAGCTGTTACTTTTCAGGTGACGGTGAAGAACCTCGGCGCTGCGTCGATGAACTTATCCTCGAACTCCTATTTCGCGTTCAACGACTACTCGGCAGGCGGCAGCACGACATACAGGGCCTTTCTCGATACAGGCTCCACAGGGGTGATAGCCGCAGGCGCGACAAAGACCTTGAGCTTCGGGTCGTTGACTAACGCCGGGGCAGGGGGAGGCGTGACGCTTGCCGCAACCATTCTTGCCGGTACATACGAGCCGATATCCGACTCAACGCCTCCGCCATATAGCGGGCTATTCCTCACAGAGGTAATACCTCCCGCGCCAGGGCCAGGGACTAATGATCAGTACAGGTCAGTAACCGACTCCATCACAGCGACAGGGAGCTGCAACTCGGTAAAGATAAATATCATAAGGTGGAGGGAACTGAGGTAAGAGGCTTTAACTCATCGCTCCAGTCCTGCTTGATAAGTAGCAGTTTTTTCCTCCCCTTACTTTAAGGGGAGGCTGGGAGGGGTTAGTTTGCCGCACTGTGTGCGCTCTTGTATATGGCTCGAACGGCCCTTGTGAAAAATATCTGTCTGATTTCAGCTTTGCACTTCAGTGCTCCTTTTGGGTATGGCTCGTTTTGCTTTCGAGCCCAGCAGTAGGGCGGGTCACACCCGCCAAATGTTTTTCTTTTGCCACACTGCGTGCGCTCTTGTATATGGCTCGAACGGCCCTTGTGAAAAATATCTCTCTGACTTTAGCTTTGCACTTCAGTGCCCATTTTGGGTATGGCTCCTTTCGCTGTCCGTCCGTTTCGCAGTAGATTCAGATACCTGCTCGTCGGCCCTCCTTTATGCTCATCCCGCCATGCCCCGGGTTTTATTTAAAGGCAAAGACAAAGCAACTTCGCCAGCCGGGTTTTGTTTCAAAGCAAAGGAGTGTGTCCGGTTTTTTCCTCCCCTTACTTTAAGGGGAGGCTGGGAGGGGTTAGTCGTAATAGGTGTTTCTTTTGCCGCATCGGGGTGTGCTTTTAAAGTTTGGCTCGCATCGCTCTCGTGCTGACTCGTAGTAGATCTAACCGCCTGCCGGGCATTCCTCTTTTAATCTCGATATGCCACCCGAGTGTTTCTTGAAAGGCAAAGATCTCAAAGGGTAAAGCCATATCTTGACATTTCAGTCTTTCGGTCTTAAAATCAGTACAAAAATATATTTATAACTAAATTCGGTTGCAAGGCAGTCTGTGATTAAAAACCTTGTTGAAATGACTAGGCTTTTCAGGTGATAGCACTGGACCATATAAGCACAACTTTACAATCAACCCCAATAGTATTATAATAGTACAAAAATAAACTCATAACTATACTTAAACATGCTGAGACGTAGCAGGCGTTTGGAGAGGCTGGAAACAGGCGAAAGCATTTATATTAAGTCTATGTTTTGAAAACAGAACGTGCCGTAGCTAGCCAAACCCTTGAGCGCTCGGTTGTGCGCTCAAGGTGGTCAGCAGAGGCTTTTTGCAGAATAACCCCTCCCGGCCTCCCCTTGTGAGTAAGGGGAGGTGAGAAAACAGTGGCCCTCTTTACCAAGCAGGGGCTGGAGGTCGGCTCAAAATTATCTTTCTTTGTCGCTAAACAAACCCGGGTCATGGCGGAAGGAGCCTAAAGGACGGTCGACGAGCAGGTTATTGTATCTTCTGCGAGTCGGTCGGACAGCGAAAGGAGCCATACCCTAAAGGCGCACGGAAAGTGCAAAGCTGGAGTCAGACCGATGTTTTTTGCAAAGAGGCACTGTCTTGCCCTGTCGTAAAAAAAAAGAACCTAAAAACGTACGCGAGCGCGCAAAAGAAAATCATGCGGCGGGTGTGACCCGCCCCACCGTCTAACCCCTCCCGGCCTCCCCTTATAGTAAGGGGAGGGGAAAATGCTCCGGTCCGCAAAAGAAAAATGTCCGACTATTCAGTAGTCCGTATGTTGGGCTTAAGACAAAAACGCTGAGGAGATAGATGAAAACATCTCAGATACTTGAAAAGACCGGCATCCCGCGCCACAAGCTATATTATCTCGAGCAGAAGGGCTACATAAAGCCGAAAAAAGTCCCTGCCGGAGAGCTTGAGACAAGAGAGTATACAAAAAAGGACCTCGCTCTGGTCGAAGGCATCTGGAAGTACCTGCAGATGGGCTTCAAGCACAGGGTCGCATTCCAGAAGGCGGTTGTCGAACTTGAAGGCGCGGAGGTGAAGTGATGTACGAAAAATACTTCTATCTCAAAGAAAAGCCTTTTCATATCACGCCTGACCCTAGGTTCCTCTATCTCGGCAGCAAGCACAGGGAGGCGATCGAGCTCCTTGCCTACGGCATCAGTGGCAAGAAGGGTTTTATCATGCTGACAGGCGAGGTCGGTACAGGCAAGACTACCTTGAGCAGGGCGTTTCTCGACAAGCTCCCTAAAAAGACTGCGAGCGCGCTCATATTAAACCCGGTCTTATCCGAACTCGATCTTTTAAAGACGATCACAGACGACTTCGGGCTCGGTATCAGGGGCAACGTAAAGGAGCATCTTGACGGGCTTAACGCCTTTCTGATGAAAAACGCCCTTGACGGCATCACTACCATCGTCATAATCGACGAGGCCCAGAACCTCTCTCTTCCTACAATGGAGATGCTGAGACTTCTATCTAACATAGAGACTCAGAGAGAGAAACTCCTCCAGATCGTACTTGTCGGCCAGCCTGAGCTTAAGGAAAAGCTCCTCACCAGAGAGCTTCGCCAGTTGAACCAGCGGGTGATCGCAAGATACCACTTGGAGCCGCTCGAGCGTCCTGAGACGGAAGCTTACATAAACAACAGGCTTATGATCGCCGGGGCAAATGGCAACGTAAGATTTACCTCTGATGCGCTTGACTTAGTCCAACGCGCAAGCACAGGGATACCGAGGATAATAAACATAATATGCGACAGGGCGCTTACAGCCGCTTTTATTTCTGATAAACGCATCGTAGATATCGAGATAATCACTAGGGCTGTTTGTGAGCTGGAAGACGAGGGCTATCTCAAGGAGAGTCTTGCCGATAGGTGCGCCGCCCGCTTCCTGCCGCATATAGCGGTCTCTACGCTTGCCGCGGGTATCGCGGCGGGCCTCAGATGGGGGACGCCTCTTATCCAGAGGATGATGACAGGGGCCGCCTGGTGAGCATAATCCATGAGGCGCTGAAAAAGATCGAAGGCGCGCGTCATGGTTATTCAAGCGTACGGGCAGGCAGAGCGGCCTCGGTAAAGCGGCCTCAAAGAACGATGACCGTAGCGCTGGCCGTCGTGACTCTTTTTGTGGTCGTCTTAATTACGCTCTATACCGTCTGGCCCGAAAAAAAGAGATCAGAACCGGCGCAGGTTACCGGTCAAGGAGAGGCCGCGCGATCAGGGCCTGCGCTACAGACAGATGCCTCACAGCCTGCGGCCTTGGCAGTGGCGACTGAGCCTCAGGCATGGTCAGATGCAAAAGGCATCGAGCTTTTCAATCTTGGCAGGTATTCTGAGGCCGCCGCTGAGTTTGCCGAAGGTGTGAGGCAAGTGCCTGAAAACAGCGTACGTCTTAACAACCTGGGGCTCGCGTACTTTAATATCGGAAAGACCTCTGAGGCTGAAGACGCTTATAAAAAAGCCCTTGCCGTAGATCCCGCCTATCCAGAGGCGCTTAATAACTACGGCGCGCTTTCTGCTTCAAGGGCTGATTATGGCAGGGCGATAAAGCAGTACACGAGCGCTATCGCCCTACGACCCGATTACGCACAGGCATATCTCAACAGAGCCATAGCCAGCGAGCTTTCAGGCGACTTGAAGACGGCTGTCGGGGACTACGAGAGGTTCCTTGATATCGCAAACGCCGCTAAAGATGCCGGGATCATAACAGAGGTCAGGAAAAAACTCCTTACGCTACGAACTGCGCTTATTATCGAAGACGTCAAAGGCGCGCGCCGCTGACCGGCGCCGGGACCTGCAATGTACCCATTTTCATCTAAAAATATAGTTGGCATCGACATAGGGACGTACTCGATAAAAGTCGTCCATCTCGGCGGCTCGCTCGGCGCGCGCACCGTCAAGGCGGCCACAAGCTTCAGGCTTCCAAGAGAGGCAGGCCAGGTACTTCCGGCTGTTCCGGCATTCGTTTCGGAGCTTCTCAGTTCAAAGAAGATATCAGTAAGGACGGTCGCGGCGCTGTTCACCTCTGGGTCCTTGATATTCAGGAATATACATCTGCCGCCTATGCCTGAGAAAGACCTGAAGGAGGCGGTAAGCTGGGAGCTTCGGAAGGAATCAGGCATGAGCGCGGCAGAGATCGTCGCCGATTATATGCCTGCCGTAGACGGCGGCAAAAAGGACGAAGGCAAGCTCTCGCTTATGGCTTTTGCCGCAAGAAGAGCGGAGGTGGAGCGGTCCATCTCTTTTTTCAAGGAGGCGGGCCTTGAGCTTAGGGTCCTCGACGTCATCCCTTCGGCGCTTCTTTGCGCGTTCGACTTGAGCAACGAATGGGAGGCAGGGGCCAACTACGCGATGCTCGACATAGGTGAATCAAGGTCGACTCTTGCGATACTCAAAGAGAGAAGACTATCATTCGTTAGAGAGATAACCATCGGGGGAAGGGACCTTACCCATTCGATAGCCAACATGCTCGGCAAATCCGAGGAAGAGGCCGAAGATATCAAGGCAGAACTGAGGCTTGACGCTACGGCTGAGAACGCTCCTGCCGAGATGAAAGCGGTCAGGCCCATAATCGAGGGGCTTTGCGCTGAGCTGCAGCGGTCGTTTGATTATTATCATGCGCAGTACAGGGAAGGCGCTGTTACGCATCTTTTCATATCAGGCGGCACCGCGCGCCTTAAAGGGCTTGACGCGTTTGTAACGGGCGCGATCGGAGTAGCTTCTTTTACTGATAACCCCTTTAGAAAGGTGCGCGTCCCTAAAGGAATTGATAAGGCTGAACTCGCCCTTATCGCGCCGTGCATGACGCTTGCCGCAGGGTTGGCTTCAAGGGGTGCTTCCTGATGATAAAAGGCATCAACCTGATACCTGACGATATACAGGGCCAGTGGAAAGTCGGCAGGTGGCGTAAGATGATATGGGCCGCAGGGATAATATACACGGTTATTTTTGCCGCTTTTTTTCTCTTTCAGGTCAAGGGACTGCTTGATAAACAGGCTGAACTGAAGTCCGTTGAAAAGGAGAAGACCGCGCTGATAGCAGCAAACGCTCAGTATTCCGACCTCTCGCTTAAGGTCGAGACGATGAGAAAGACCCAGTCGGAGCTTCAAAAGAGGCTCGGCGTGGCTTCCGAGCTTTCAGGTAAAAAAGTCTCGTGGTCTGTCATGTTGAAGAGGCTTTCTGCCGAGATGCCGCCCGGCGTCTGGCTTAGATCGCTCTCGACCCATGATGAAGAGACGACCGGCGTGAAAAAGGTCAGGTTCTTAGGGACCGCCTTGTCCAACAGGGCGGTCGGCGACCTCGCTTTTTTTCTTGAAAACTCGGGCTTTGCCCAGAACGTGACGCTCGCATATTCGCAGAAGAGGGATCTTAACAACCTCTATGTATACGACTTCGAGATAACTATGGACCTTAAGAAGACAGCAGAGATGATCAATGAATGGTGACTTTTTAAAACAGCTTGCCGCTGTCGATCTGGCGTGGATCTCCAGGCTCAAAAAAGAGTTGATAGGCCTTTCATTGCTTGTCGTCATCTCGTTTTTCTTCTATTCGTATGCGTACCAATGGACGGTAAACGCGTCTAATGCCGCATCAAGGCAGATACAGAGCGCCCGGATGGAAATGAAAAGGATCCAGGGCGAGATCGACGCCGCCGAGGAGCTTAAAAAGACCGTGGCAGAGGCCTCGGTCAACCTCAAGCAGATCGAGGCGCGCCTTCAGGAGATGAAAGAGAGGCTCCCATCTGATAAACATATCTCAAGGATACTTGCTGAGGTATCTGAAAACGGTTTTAAAAGAAACGTCCATATCGTCTCCATAAAACCGGTAGCTTTTGAGGATAAAGGCGAGCTCCTGAGACTGCCTTTCCAGATAACGATGGAGGCTGATTTCAAGTCTTTCGGCGACTATCTGGAGAGGATAGAAAACCTTCAGAGGGTGATGATGGTCGATAACTTCAAGATCGAAAAGAAGGAAGGCGCGGCTATGATCGTTGCAGGAGAGGTCTACCTGAGCGCGTATGTGCTTGACCACGGGAAATAAGGCATGATCAGACTAATCCTATTAATACTAAAGACTGGCGGATATATCGGAGCGGCGCTGCTTTGCGCTCTGATCATATCCGGCATATCAGGCGGCCCGGCTACTGCTGAGATCGCACAACAGTCGCTTTCTTATATGGGAAAGGTCCCGCCTTCGAAGCCGACAGCCCGGGGATGGGGCAAGGACCCGTTCGTCCCGCTTGTAGTCCAACAGGCTGAAGTAAAGGACAAAAAACAAGGGACAGGGCAGGTGTTAAGGCTTACAGCGGTCTTTTTCAGCGACGTGAGGCCTTCGGCCATCGTAAATGATAAGATAGTCTATGTCGGGGGCATTGTCGATGGCCAGAAAATTGTTGATATAGGAAGGACTCATGTTATACTTCACGGTGTTTCCGGCAGGGTCAGGCTCGATATAGCCGGCGGCCCGGAGTCACAGTGATGGCGCTAAAAAAACATCTGCAAACGGCCTTTTTTGCGGCCACTCTGCTTCTTGCCGCGTCTTCGGCGCACACAGCTGAAAACCGGGGCGCGACCTCGGCAAGGCTTTATTCCATAGAGGTGCGGGAATCCGAGATAAGCGATGTCCTTCGCGCCCTAGCCCAGCAAAGCGGCCTCAATATAGTCCTTGGCGAGGGTGTTGCCGGCAAGACGAGCCTCAGCTTTAAGGATGTCCCGTTTAAAGACGCTCTGGAGATGGTGATCAGGGCCAACGGCCTCATGTACACCATGCAGAACAACGTCTTGTGGGTCGGCAAGAAGGTCGATATGTCGGGGGAGATGACTGTAGAGATCATCACGCTCAATAACGCCGACCCCGCCTCCGTAGCGACTCAGATCAAGGGAGACTTAAGCCCTGACGGCACATCGACCCCTGACATACGGACGAATTCGCTGGTCATAAGAGACTTGCCCAGAAATATAGAGAAGGCCAGAAAGACCATTAAGGCCATCGACGTTCAGACCTCTCAGGTCGTTATAGAGGCCCGCATAGTAGAGGCTAACAGCAATTACTCGCGCGCTCTCGGCATACAATGGGGCGGAAGATATGTATCAGGCAAGGACGTTATCACCGGTAGCCAGCTTCTGCCTGCTTCAAGCGGCGGGAGAAACTTCGCTGTAAACCTGCCTGCCGCCTCAGCGACTTCAGGCATCGGCATGGTCCTGGGCAACCTCACCAGCAAGATCCTTCTTGATATTGAGCTGTCAGCCGCTGAGACTAGGGGTGAGCTGAAGATCATCTCACGGCCAAAGATATCGACCATGAACAACAAGCCTGCCACTATCCACTCAGGGCTGACGTTTCGGGTAAAACTGGCGCAGTCCGTAGTCTCAGGAGGCGGCGCGTCGACTACCACCACGTCTAGCGGCGGCCTTGAAGAGATAAAGACGGGCATAGACCTCTCTGTCACGCCGCAGATATCCCCGAACGGCTTTGTCATGCTTAAGATCGACACAAACAAGAGCGACCCTGACTTTTCAAGGACGGTAGACGGCATCCCCGGGGTCGCTGAGAAGAGCGCCTCGACGAATGTGCTTGTAAAAGACGGCGAGACGGTCGTTATCGGCGGGCTATACCGCTCCATTACAACCGAGCAGGAAAACGCTGTCCCGTATTTTTCAAAGATCCCCTTGTTAGGGGCACTTTTCAAGTCAAAATCAAAGTCGATGGATAACGAAGAACTGCTTGTTTTTATAACCCCGCAGATAGTAAAAATCGCTACGGAGAACGCACATTGAGCGCACTTGATCAGATCAAAGGGAACAAAGCCGTGATCCTGGCCGTTCTTGCGGCGGTAGTCGTGATAGTCGCCTACCTCTTTATCGGCCAGCCCGGACGGGAGAACGTCCCTGAGGAAGTCATATCGAAACGGGTAAGGCTAGAGGTTGTAGAAGAGCCTGTAGCCGGCCAGACAGATGAACAGACAGCTTCCGAGCCGCAAGGCGCTATCGGGGTGCCGGAGCCTGATGCAGCAATCGCTGAAAAGCCGGAAGCGATTACAGATAGACCGGTTGCTGTAAAAGACGCGCATAAGACGCAGGCAGCTCCAAAATCTGTTACAACGGCAGACCATACACTTGAAAGGCCGTCTGCTGCAAAGCCTAAGGCGGTAAAAGACGATTCAAGGGAACCGGCATCTGAGCCTCGGGCTATCTCGGAAAAGAGGGCTGTCGAGAAAAAGCCTGCCAAGCCGGCTATTAAAGAAAAGGCAGTGGCCACGGATTCCGCGCGCGAAGAGGCAGAACCTCAAGAGGCCGTAAAAAAGCAGCCTAAAAAAGCGCCTAAGGCCTCAAAGTCAATAACATCCAAAGACATCGCGGCCAGACCCTGGGTTGTAGGGTTGGCATCGTTTAAGACTCTTGGAGAGGCCCAGGAGGTCACAGGTTCACTCAAGGCGCTGCATCATAACGCCTATATAACCGAGACTGTAAAGGACGGCCGTAAGTGGTACAGGGTGCGGGTCGGATTTTACGCGACAAGACAAGAGGCCCAAAAGGTCGGCAGTTCCCTGTCCGCCAGGTTCGGACTTAAGAACCTTTGGGTCGTAAAACCATCCAAGGCCGAAGCGAAGGCGCACTTTAAATAACCTTTAAAATCAAGAGATTGACTGGTGTTAAGGGACGTCTTCATGGCCGGTGAAAAGCCTTGACTAAACCGGCTTAAAGAACATAAAATGAGGACCGGGGACCGTTAAAAACCAGGGTTTTTTAATCTAGATGAGACAAACGGCATATCAGGCGGAAAAAAGAGCGCGCCTGACAAAATATGTATTTCTGGAGACCTTCGGGTGCCAGATGAATGAGAGTGATTCAGGCAGGATGCTCGGCTTTTTGAGCGAGCTAGGCTACGTAAAGACCGATACGCCTTCCAAGGCCGACCTGATACTTCTTAATACCTGCTCCATCCGTGATAAAGCCGAGCACAAGGTCTACTCGATGCTGGGCAGGTTCAAGCCCATAAAGGATGAAAACCCAGGGCTCATCATCGCCGTTGCCGGTTGCGTCGCACAGCAGGAGGGTGCAGCGCTTTTAAAAAGGTTAGCGTACCTCGACCTTGTATTCGGTCCTCATAATATCCACAAGATCAAAGAGATGCTTTTGGCGGTTGAGGATGGGAAAAGACGGGTCGTAGAGACCTCTTTCAGCGCCCATATCGACGGTAGCGAATATCTTCACACGAGCAGGGAAGGGTCTAAGGCCTTTGTCAGCATAATGCGCGGGTGCAATAATTTTTGCAGCTACTGCATCGTCCCATACACCAGGGGGAGAGAGGCCAGCAGGAAGAGTTCAGATATACTGAGTGAGATACGGGCGCTTACCCTGGCAGGCGTAAAAGAGGTGACGCTCATCGGCCAGAACGTCAATTCTTACGGGATCGGCGACGGATCAGAGCTGAGCTTTCCGGATCTCTTGAGGGCTGTAGCGGAAGTAGAGTCGATCGAACGGATACGGTTTGTCACCTCTCACCCGAAAGACATCTCCGAGAGCCTCGTCTCGCTCTTTGCCGATGAGAAAAAGATCTGCAGTCATGTACACCTGCCGGTGCAATCCGGGGCAGATGCTATTTTGGCAAGTATGGGGCGAGGGTATACAAGGGATGAGTACATAGACAAGGTCGGCCGCCTGAGGGCGCTTTGTCCCTTGATCAGCGTCACTACCGATATCATAACAGGCTTTCCCGGCGAGACAGATCAAGACTTCGAGGCTACCATGGACCTTGTAAGGACTCTCCGTTTTGACAACTTATTCTCCTTCGCTTATTCACCGAGGCCTGGGACCAGGGCCTCGACTTTTGAAGGCCGGGTGGACGCCGAAGTGTGTTCGGCAAGGCTCACGTACTTGCAGGAAGTCCAAAGGGAGATCACTTTGGAGAAAAACTCGGCCCTGATCGGAAGCATCCTTCCGGTTATGATCGAGGGGAAGAGTAAGACAGATCCTGAGAGGTCAGTGGGCAGGACAGGGTGCAACAGGCTCGTCAGCATCCCTTCTTCGTCTCATCAGGAAGGCGACACGATAGACGTCGAGATAACAGCGGCATCCCCTAACGCGTTAAGAGGGCTTTACAGACCAAGGAGATAACCGATGATGATCCGCATGAAGGTCCAGGGGCTTGCCATAGACCCGTACACGAACGTACCTATCGTGATATTGAAAGACAGCGATGAAAAAAACGCGCTCCCTGTATGGATCGGGGTGCTGGAAGCAAGCGCGATAGCGTCGCAGATCGAGAAGATCGAGTTTTCGCGGCCTATGACGCATGACCTTTTAAGCGAGGTGCTCAAAAACGTCAACGTCGGCGTTGACAGGGTCGAGCTTAACGACCTGCGCGACAACGTCTATTACGCGACGATCCATTTTTCGAAGGCGGACGGTGTTTTCAAGCTTGACGCAAGGCCAAGCGACGCTATAGCACTGGCCCTTAGAACCGGCTCGCCCATCTTCGTCGATGCCACGGTCCTTGAAAAATCAAAGACGATGGAGACAAAGACCGAGCCATCAGGAGACGGCGAAAGAACCGATGCGCATACTGACGGACTTGAAGACCTCTCGCCAGACAGCTTCGGAAAATACAAGATGTAGGGCCCCGGCTCTGCGATACTTTTCATGCGGCAGGACTTGGCGGTAGCCCGGCGCAAGGGCGTATTATTATACCAACTATTCTTCACTCCAGACAGACCCGGGCTTTGTCCGTGAAAGATATAACCCAAACAGATACAGAGAAAAGCGGCCTGTTGCCAGGCCTCCACGACTCGGCCTTTGTCAGCGAATACGGACGTATCGAGACGATACGGGCCGCGCGCTACAATACCAGTTTTTCTCTTGTCCTCGTCGATATGAGCGGGGCCGCAGGCGCGTTTAAGCTGACAGCCTCTGCGGTCCTTGAGACTGTCAGGAGCTGTGATGTTGTAGGCATGACAGAAGATGGTTCTTTAGCAATGGTCCTGCCTGAGACCGACTACTTCGGCTCTCTTGTCACTATAAGAAAGCTTGCAAGGGCGGTAGGTCTGGCCTTTCCGAACCGGTCCATGCCGGATGTTATTATCTCGCAGGCGACCTTCCCTAAAGACGGCAGGCTATACGCCGAACTCCTCTCGAATGCGGGGAAAAATGCCGCGGCGAAGAGGGATTCCATCTGGGCAAGGCTTGAGCTCAAGAAGAAGATATTCTGGGAGGTCATCGGAGAGCTTGCCTCAGGCGCCTTTAAAGAGACTGAGAACGCGAGTTTTGACGCAGGCACCGGGCAGGTGCTCACTGAATTCTTCATGGACCAGATAAACGAGCTGATACTCAAGGAGATCGCCCGAAACCCGCATAAAAGGGGCATCATGTACCTTGCCGCCAGAAAGGTCGCATCCACCATGCCAGCGGCAAAGCTCCTTAATTCGACAGCGGCCTTCACTTCCAAGGTATTTCTTGTGGGCGAAGCGGACGAGAGCGCTTGGGATATAAAAAACGCTACGCCTATAGTCATTGACGACCCGAGGTTCAGAGAGATATTTTTCACTTTCTACCTGAGCGAGGACTCCGCCTACGCCCTTGTATGCAAGGAGAACTGGGGGGGCATATACTCCTGTTTCCACACCTCGGATACGACGCTTGTCGAAGGCCTCATAGCGAAGTTCCAGACTGAATACTCGCTACAGGAACAGCTCGGCTGATGGAAAAAAAGACCATACTGATAGCCCTGAAAGAAGATGATGAGGCACAGCTTTTCACTAACTGCCTCTCAGGCCTTAACCATGACCTCCTGTCAGTCAAAGACGGCGGCCATGCCCTTGAGCTGGCGCTGGTCAATCTCCCGTCTATCTTTATAGCCGATATAGATCTGCCGGTAATAGGCGGAGAAAGGCTCTTCCAGATACTGAGGTCCAACCCTCAGACTTCAAGGATACCTTTCCTTTTTATCTCCAACAGTGTCAAGGATATAAAGGGTTTCAGGACCGGCATCGACATCTTTCTTTTAAGGCCGATAAACAAGGAAGAGCTCGTTGCCAGGGTCAGGCACACGCTTCTTTCAAAGGGCCAGGCCTCGCTCAGCAAGGGTATCGAAGGGCGCCTGGCGCATATCTCGCTTGCCGACATAGTCCAGTTCCTCCACATGAACCGGAAGGAAGGGGAGCTGCGCATTACTTTCGGCGAACTGACCGGGGTAGTGCTCATCAAGGACGGCGAGATATACAACGCCGTAGTAAGCGGAGTAGAGAAAGAGAAGGCGCTTTTCAGGCTCCTTCAGTGGGATGACGGCAGGTTCGAGTTCATACCTCGGCTGGTCCAGTCTGCGAGAAAGATACGTTCTAGCGTCGGTAACCTGTTGATGGAGGGTATGCGCCAGACCGACGAGCTCGTCCGTGACTCAGGCCAGTTCCCTTCGCCTGAGATGACGCTTGAGGCAGGCATGGAACTCTCAGCCCTGCCAAAGGGCCTCCAGCCCTTAATATACGAGATAATGCAGGTCGTAGGAAGACACCCGAGGGTCTCGGAGATAATAGACAGGACTACGTACCCTGATTACGAGGTATACAAGACGCTTTCAAGCCTGCTCGCCAGAGGGGTACTGCTGGAGAAGAAGGGCGGCGGCTTATCGACGCCGGAGGAATTCCTGACCCCGGCGCAGGCCATCAATATCAGGGAGAAGATACTCAACCGTTTCAGCGATCAGCATAACGTAGGATACGCACGGGTGCTGGTCATCTCTACTTCAGGGAGGCTCACCTCTTTTTTCTTCGAGATGTGCGCGAAACTGCCGGGCTTTTCCATGAACCAGAGGTCAGCGATAGCGCAGGTATCGAGCGATAGCCCTCTTGGCGAGACAGCCTCCTTGAGGCTCCACGGGGGCATGGACCTTGTCTTCTTCGCGGTTCCTGCGGTCAGGAACATGAACCCGCTCTGGAGGTCTTTTTCTGCGAACCTTGTAGGCGTGATCCTCTTATGGGATAATTCCGCGACAGGCGGCCTTGAGGAACTTGCCTCTGTAAGAAGCGCTGTTATGGGTCTTACAGACGTGCCGGTCGTCAATATTTGTGTTTCCGGCCCGATGAGCGAAGAGAGGAAGGCCGCCGCGCGCAGAGCCGTAGGCCTTGGACCAGACGAGCCGCTCTTTCTTCTCAGGCCTGAGGAGACCGCAGTCCTGCAGGAGATATTCTACTCGCTCTTTGCGGGCATAATAGCGGAAAGTCCGGCGCTATGACCTCTCGGAGAGATCTCTTTGGGTACCTGGCCGATTAGCGGCAGTAGATACTCGAAAGACGGGCTTATGCGAGGCACCGCTTTGTCGCCTCGATTGACTGGATCGTTGTTTATTGTTGTTTAAGGAGGGCTGATGATAGACTTTCATACTCACAGCATACTGAGCGACGGCGTCTTGATACCTTCGGAACTTGTAAGAAGGGCACGGGTGGCAGGCTACACCGCAATGGCTATTACCGACCACGTTGATGAGTCGAATATCGAACAGGTGATAAGACAGCTTATCAAGGTATCGGCGCAGATCAATACTGATAAGACTTTTACTCTGGTCCCCGGAGTCGAGCTGACGCATATCCCGCTTAAGCACATCCCGAAGATGGTAAAAAAGGCGCGCTCCCTGGGCGCGCGCATAGTAGTCGGCCACGGTGAGACGCTAAGCGAGCCTGTGGAGCCTGGGGCGAACATCGCTTATATAAAGGCGAGGGTAGACGTCCTTGCCCACCCCGGCCTTATCACGGATGAAGAGTGCGTTCTTGCCGTCACAAATTCAGTACATCTTGAGATAACCGCGAGGGGCGGCCACAACACTTCTAACGGTCATGTCGCTTCAGTCGCAAAAAGACTTGGAGGCTTGATGCTTGTCAATACAGATTCGCACGCCCCGGGAGACCTTATTTCTGATGAAAGGGCGTTAAAAGTCGCGCTCGGCGCCGGGCTTGACGAAAAAGACTTCAGGAGAATACAGAAAAATGCAAAGCAGCTTCTTGAGAAGGTTCGCTGAGGGTTTTGCCCTCGCCGGACTCATTGTGCTTACGGGTTGCGCTCAAAAGGCGGAACTGACGCCCAACAGATGGTCTACGCATCTGGCAGGGGTCGAGCGCGTTAATATCTCGCTAGACCCCGTAAAACTGCCTGTAGCCGTTGCCTGGTCGAAAGACGTATCCGACTTTAGTATTCTGAGGTCGCACCCGAAAGGGCAGATGAGCTCGCCACTCATATACGACGGCGTATTGTATGTCGGCTCCACGGATAGCACTCTGTCCGCAGTGGACCTCTCAACAGGGCGGGTCAAGTGGGACTTTGATGCCGGATATCCGATCGAGGCCACAGCGTCGGTGGGTGAAGGGATGGTCTGCTTCGGTTCTCTCGACGGGGTCTTGAGATGCCTTGAAGCGGCTGACGGCAGGCTCATCTGGCAGTTCCAAGCCAAGTCCGAGATATTGTCCGCGCCTGTCATAAAAGATTCTACCGTATACTTCTCGTCATCCGATGACAGGGTCTACGCTCTTTCGGCAAAAAACGGCGAGAAAAAATGGGTCTACAACAGGACAACCTTCCAGTCCGTCTCGCCGCGTATATACGGTTCTGCGGCCTACCACAACGGCAGGCTCTATCAGTTTTTCTCTGACGGGTTCGTGGTAGCTATTGAGGCTGAGAACGGCAGAGAGCTATGGAAGAGACAGGCCGTTAAAGTATTTAACAGCCACGAGAACATCAGAAGGACTCCGCTTGTCGCAAACTCGATGGTCTATGTCATTGACGACGACAGGGCGGTAGTGGCGCTGGACCCTGATACCGGCGAGATCAAAAAGAGCTATCAGGCGGTACGGACCAGCGACTTTATCATCCCGGATAAAAGGACGCTGATAGCGGCAGGCACGGATCGCGTAGTCGCGTACGACATGGTATCAGGTACGGTCTTGTGGGAAAGAGAGACCCAATACAAACCGCTGCACTCTATATTCGGCGCCGAAAACACGGTATTCCTGCTATCGAACTATACATGGAAGCCGCTCGGCATGGATTGGTTCTCAAGTGAACGAGGACGTATCGAGGCGATCTCCTTGAAAGACGGGCAGATGCTCTGGTCCAGACGCCTCAAATCGACCATATCGGCCAACGGCTCGACAGGTCAATCGAGGGTATCGCTTTTCACTGACGCGGGGATCTTGCAGGTCTTCGAGCCTGAGGATTGACTCTGTAGGCTGCATCATACCGGAGACGGCTTCAACAGGGATAGATGACAGAAAAAAAGCTAAATATCGCCTTCATCTGGCACATGCACCAGCCTATGTACAAGGACCCGATCTCAGGAGAGTACACGCTTCCCTGGGTGCTGTTTCACGGCACCAAGGATTATTATGATATGGTCGCCATCCTCGATGAGTTTCCGTCTATCCATCAGACATTCAATCTCGTGCCGAGCCTCCTTGAACAGGTGATGGAATACGCGGAAGGCAGGGCCTCGGACGCCTATCGGACGCTGAGCGGCCGACAGGCATCCGCTCTCTCCGCTGCTGACAAGATATTCATGCTCCGCTACTTCTTCCAGGCGAACTGGGACAATATGCTCAAACCGCTCCCCAGGTACTGGGAGTTGATGAAAAAGCGCGGCCCGTCAGGTTCGGAAGAAGACGTGCGGCCGGCGCTCAGGTACTTCAGCGAGCAGGACTTCCTCGATCTGCAGGTACTTTTCAACCTCGTCTGGATAGACCCGTGGATACGGGGCAAAGACCCGTTCCTCTCGGCGCTTGAGAAAAAAGGCGGCGGCTTTAGCGAGGCTGAGAAGGAAGGGCTCCTTGCCAGGCAGACCGATATTATGAAGCTCATCATCCCCAAGTACAGCGAGATGCAAAAAAAGGGGATCATAGAGATATCCACCACGCCGTACTATCATCCTATACTCCCGCTTCTTTGCGACACCGACGTTGCAAGGGAGTCAATGGCCGAGATAGCGCTTCCGTCAAAAAGGTTCACGCACCCGGAAGACGCCGAGGTCCAGATAAAAAAGGCTGTAGAGATGTTCAAGGGCCTCTTTGGCCACGCCCCTTACGGCATGTGGCCTTCCGAAGGCTCTGTCAGCATGGAAATGCTGCCGCTTGTCTCGAGAGCCGGGATAAAATGGCTCGCTACCGACGAGGAGATACTCACCAACACGCTTAGGCGGCCTATAAGGCGCGACGGGCACGGCAACTGCATCGACCCCTTCCTGTATAAGCCGTATTCTATCGAGGTCGACGGGAGCCCGGTCAGCCTCTTGTTCAGGGACCACAAACTCTCGGACCTTATCGGTTTTGAATATTCAAGGATCTCCCCGGACGATGCCGCCGAAGACCTTGTCAGAAGGCTCGAGACGATACATGCGTCGATGGAAGACCCTGAAAGTCATGTCGTCAGCATAATACTCGACGGCGAGAACGCCTGGGAATGCTACAGGAACGACGGCAGGGATTTTTTTACCGCCCTGTACTCGCGCCTCTCGGAGAACAGACGCCTCAGATGCACTACCGTCAGCGAATTTCTGGAGAGGCAGACAGCTAAGGAGAAGCTCACGTGGATCTTCCCCGGGTCATGGATAAACCACAACTTCAGGATATGGATCGGGCATCAGGAGGATAACACCGCATGGGACTTTATCTCCGGGGCAAGGGACGCGCTTTCGGCCTTTGAGCTTGAAGCGGGAAAAGGCCCTGACGATCCGTTGCTGAAGAAAAAAATAGCAGAGGCATGGGAGGCGCTCTACGCTGCACAGGGGAGCGACTGGTTCTGGTGGTATGGCGACGACCATTCTTCGATGCTCGACGAGCACTTTGACTCTCTTTTCAGGCTCCATATCAGAAAGATATACAACCTTCTGGGTATCGAGCCACCCGAACAGCTTGACTACCCTATATCCTCGGCCGCAAAAGGCTACAGGCCGCGGGTACAGGCCGCCGCGTATATTCACCCTATACTTGACGGTGAGATATCCAATTACTTCGAGTGGCTTCCGTCAGGCAGGCTTGATAAACAGCACGTCAGCGGCGCTATGCATCAGGAGCTGCAGGCCGGAGGTTTTATCTCGGCGATAGCCTACGGTTTTTCGGAAGAGAACCTATATCTGAGGTTCGATTACACAAAGGCCTTAGTAGAGCATGATTGGTCGTTTGCTGTCATCTTTGCCTCGCCGAGACAACTGAAGATAGACGCTATGATCAAGGGCAGGGCGGCAAGCGCATGTGCGTCGGTACGCTCAGTCGCAAAAGATACCTGGGAGCCGGCAGGCCTCGACGTTGAGATCAGTTCTGATACCGTCGTCGAGATCGCTATTCCGCTTGAAATGCTCAGGGCGTCGAAAGGCGACGAGGTCAGGCTATCTATCGTCATAGACGCCGGGATAGAGGGCATGGAGAGGTGGCCGGTAAAAGGCACCATAATCCTTGATGTCCCTGTCGAGGGTTTCGAGCAGCAGGACTGGATCGTCTAGCCCTCTGACTTTTGACTTAAAAACCTCTTTAAGGCCAGACTTGCATATCGCTGGTTAACGGCCATGCTGCCGTTTGGGCGACTGCGCGAAGTATACCTTCCTACTGAGACTCCACGAGAAGTCATGCAGGTCATGGTATGGGAGAGCGCTTGGCTGCGCTACGAATACAGCGTTTTTTGAACGGATGGTATTGACAGATGAAAACAATGACGCCTGCCATGAGGCAGTACCTTGATATAAAGGCCGAGAACCCCGATGCCATACTCTTTTTCAGGATGGGCGATTTCTACGAGATGTTCTTCGAGGACGCCCGCGTGGCTTCAAAGGCGCTCTCTATAACGCTGACTTCAAGAGATAAGGAAAAAGAGATACCGATGTGCGGGGTCCCGTACCACGCCGCCGCCTCTTATATAGCCAGGCTCGTCAAGGACGGCTACAGTGTTGCGGTGTGCGAGCAGATCGAAGACCCTGCCTCTGCTACAGGTGTCGTCAAGCGGGCCGTGGCAAGGGTCATAACGCCCGGGATAGTCCTTGAAGACGAGCTTCTCGACCCCAGGACGAACAACTTCATCGCCGCGTGTCTTGCCGGGAAGACCTCTTGCGGTTTCGCCTACATGGACGTATCTACCGGAGAGTTCCGATTGACGGAGGTAGGGTCAGGCGCCGCTCTTGCGGACGAGATCAAAAGAATCCAGCCTATAGAACTTCTGGTCCCTGAGGGTTTTTCAGCTGATATCACCCGGGAAGACTATCAGATCAAAAAACTGACCGTTGTCAGCTCAGCTTTATTTGATTACCAGAGGTCTCTTGCCAGGTTGAATGGCCACTTCGGGACTAATTCGCTCGACGGGTTCGGCTGCGATGGGATGACAGAGGCGATCAGGTCAGCAGGGGCTCTCCTTGAACACATAAAAACGACACAGAGATCCGAGCTTAGCCATGTCCTCAGGTGCGCGCCGTATTATCCTGACGATTACCTCGTCCTCGACCCTTCTACGAGAAAGAACCTTGAGGTGCTGGCAGGCGCTCAGACAGGCTCAAAGGCCGGTTCTCTTTTAAACGTCCTTGACAGGACAAAGACCTCGATGGGCGCGAGAAGGCTCAGATCCTGGCTCATACATCCTCTCAAGGACATAATCAGGATACGCACGAGACAAGACGCCATATCCGAACTGCTCGAGAACAGGCACCTGAGGCAACAGGTTCAAGAGCTCCTTGATCAGATCTACGACCTTGAGCGCTTGACGGTAAAGATCTCTATCGGCACGGCAGGCCCGCGTGACCTCGTTGCGCTCAAAAACACCTTGAAGGTCGTCCCGGAAATAAAGAGGATACTCGGCCTTTTCAACTCAGGGCTCATCGCAAGCCTCTGGGCAATGACAGACGAATGCGAAGAAGCGGCAACTCTGATAGATAGATCTATCATGGAAACGCCTTCCCATAACGTACGCGACGGTGGCGTGATCAGGCAGGGATACAGCGCCGAGCTCGATGAATTGAGAGACACCAGCGCCGGAGGTAAAGACAAGCTGGCCGCTATCGAGGCATTCGAGCGCGCGAGGACCGGGATAAATTCACTGAGGATCGGCTACAACAGGGTCTTCGGGTATTATCTGGAGATCACGAAATCCAATATCTCAAACGTCCCTGCGGAGTACACGCGCAAGCAGACGCTTACCAACGCTGAAAGATACATAACCCCTGAACTTAAGGACTGGGAAGAAAAGATACTTACCGCCCATGATCGCTCGCTCGGGCTTGAAGCCGCCCTGTTTGCAAAGGTGGTAAAAGAGCTCTGCGTGTACGCGGGAAGGATGCGCCAGAGTGCCGAGTCGATTGCTACGCTTGACGCCATCTGCTCGCTCTCGGACGCGGCAGGCGAGTTCGGCTACGTCCGCCCTGATATAAACGACGGCAGCGCCATTGCCATAGAAGCCGGGAGGCATCCTGTCATCGAAGCGTCGGTAAAGGACGGCTTTGTCTCAAACGATCTCCGGCTTGATTCAACGCAGGATCAGATAGTCATACTCACCGGGCCCAACATGGCCGGCAAATCGACGTATCTAAGGCAGAACGCGCTTATAGTCCTGATGGCGCAGATCGGCTCATTCGTCCCGGCTGTCAGCGCCTCCATAGGCATCGTAGACAGGATATTTTCGAGGGTGGGGGCCTCGGATGATATCTCAAGAGGGCAATCTACCTTTATGGTGGAGATGAACGAGACTGCCAACATACTTAATAATGCCACGTCATCAAGCTTTATAATCCTTGACGAGATAGGGCGCGGCACTTCGACATTCGACGGCCTCTCCATAGCCTGGGCGGTCGTAGAGTACCTCCATGACAACCCTGAGATCAGGGCCAAGACTATCTTTGCGACACACTACCATGAGCTTACAGAGCTTTCCTTGACAAAGGAAAGGGTCAAAAATTATAATATGGCTGTAAAGGAATGGAACGACAAGATCATATTCCTCAGGAAGGTGCTCCCGGGCGGGTCCAGCAGGAGCTACGGCATACAGGTGGCAAGGCTTGCCGGCCTTCCTCAGCCGCTAATTGAGAGGGCTCGCGAGGTCTTATCCAACCTTGAGTCAACCGAGCTTGACAACTCAGGCGAGCCGAGGCTCGCGGCAGGCGGGAGCGCGCACACGGCCCCGCTCCAGATGTCGCTCCTTGGCGGCAAGGACCCTTTGAGAGAAGCGCTGCGCGCGATCGATATTAACACCATGACGCCGATCGAAGCGCTTACACGTCTGCAACAGATAAAGGAGAGCCTCGAGACTTGAACCTTTCAGTTGTAATGATCATAAGACGCGCTATGTGCGTCCTGTTTGCCGCCTTGGGGCTCGCGTTCTTTTCAGCGGAAGCCGCGAACGCCACCGCTGTTGTAAAAGAGGTGCGCCACTGGTCGAGCAATAATTATACCCGGGTAGTCATCAATCTCGACAGGCCGTCAAAGTTCACGCACAGGCTTTTGCAGAAGGACCCGTCTATAAAAGTAGATTCAAGGCGGCTGTATATCGACATCGAAGGCGCTACACTCGATAAGAACCTTAACAGGCAGATACCTATAAATGACGGGCTTTTAAAGACTGCGCGCGCCGGGCAGTTTGACGCCTCTACCGTCAGGGTCGTCCTTGACATCGAATCGATCGAAGACTTCAAGATATTCCCTCTTACGGAGCCTTACAGGATCGTCATAGACGTTACAGGCTCTAAACCTGCTCCTGCCGGGAGGTCGGCCGATGAAAAAGAGCCTGCCCGGTCTACTGCGCCTGATAATGTAAAAGAGACAAAAGAACGGCCTGCCGCCGGCAAGGCAGAAATATCTGCCGCTCCGATACGCTCTTTTATAAAGACGATAGTCATCGACCCCGGGCACGGCGGCAAAGACCCTGGGGCGGTCGGCAGAGATGGGCTGATGGAGAAGGACGTAACGCTCAGGATATCTAAAAAGCTCAGGGAAAGGCTCGCCTCCAAACTTGATTCCAAGATACTTATGACGCGGGAGACCGATGTCTTCATCCCGCTTGAAGAGCGGACCGCGATCGCCAACAGCAGGGACGCTGATCTTTTCGTTTCAATACACATCAATGCCAGCCCCAGGCGCGCCGCCACAGGGATCGAGACCTACATACTCAACGTCTCGGCCGATGCCGCCTCAAGGAGGCTTGCCGCAAGGGAGAACGCCACATCAGCCAAATCGGTGAGCGACCTTGAGTTTATCTTAAACGACCTTATCAAGACTGCGAAGACAAACGACTCCGGCAGGCTCGCCGCGGCTGTCCAGGAGAGGCTTGTCTCAGGGTTGAAGGCCAGGTACACTGGTATCAGGGGCAACGGTGTAAAGGGCGCGCCGTTCTACGTCCTTGTCGGCACGAAGATGCCCAGTATCCTCGTGGAGGTCTCCTTCATAAGCAATCCGATAGAAGAAGAGAGGCTTAGAGATGATGCGTACATCGATGAAGTTGTCACCGGCATAACCGCAGGTCTGATGCAGTACATAAACGGGGCAGGTTCAGTATGACCTTACAGGCCGGACTTCTGGATAGGCTCAGAGCGGCAGGCGGGCCTGTCGCTTCGATCATAAAGGATTATCTTTCAGACAACGAGGCGCGCCTGCGCCAGAGGCATCTTACCGACCGGTCAGGTACCCAGATCTGCAAAGAGTACACAGGCGTTATCGACGCGCTGCTTAAAGCCCTTTTTACCTATAAATCCGAAAAACTCAAGTGCTTCGAGACCGCCGCTCTGATAGCCATCGGAGGCTACGGCAGGGGAGAGCTGAACCTGCGCTCCGATATCGACCTGATGCTCCTTTATAAAAAACGTATAACCCCTGAGCTGGAAGAGCTTACTCAAAAAATGCTCTATGTCCTGTGGGATACTGGGCTTGATCTCGGTTTCAGCATACGCTCTGTTGACGAGTGCATGGCGCTTGCGAAAGATGATCTCAAGACGATGACGGCGCTCCTGGATACGAGGTACCTGCACGGAGACAAGCCTCTTTTTGACGAGCTTGGCGCTGATATCAGGAAAAAACTATTCACAAAGGCGCGCACCGAGACCTTTATAAAGGATAAGATCGAAGAGAGCCTGGCAAGGCACGCCAAGTTCGGCGGATCCGTCTACATACTTGAGCCGAATGTCAAGGAAGGCGAGGGCGGACTCAGGGATATCCATACCGCTTTGTGGGTGATAAAGGCCCGCACACACGCGCACGTCGAGCCGTTCGCGTTAGGCCTCATCTCTGAAAAGGACAAAAAGACGCTTGAGGATTCGCTCGACTTCATACTCTGGGTAAGAAACGAGCTCCAGTACGGGGCGGCGAGAAAGACCGATCAATTAAGCTTCGACCATCAGGAACGGATAGCGCAGGTGCTCGGTTTCGAGAATACCGAACACGCGCTGGCAGTCGAGAGATTCATGCAGAAGTATTACAGGGCCGCCGCCGCTGTGAGCCGTTATTCCGGGCTGATACTCTCAAGGTCTTTTGACAGAGAGGCTAAAAACGGATTCTCATGGCCCAGGAAGAAAGTGCGTATAGACAAGCTCTTCTCGGTAGTCGGCGGCGCTCTTACCATCAACTCAAAAGAGTCCTTTGAAGCGGATATTGCCGCTTCGATCAAGGTCTTCGAGTACGCGCAGTCTTTTGATGTCGAGATCAGCCAGGGGGCAAGAGACCTGGTGCTGGGATTTATAGAGAGGCCTCCGGAGGGTTTCAACAGTTCCAGAGACGTCTCTGAGCCGTTTCTGAAGATACTAAAGGGAAGAAACGTCTTTAAAACGCTTTCAGAGATGCATAAACACGGCTTTCTCGATAAGTACATACCCGAGTTCGCAGATATCAGCTGCAGGGTCCAGCATGACATGTACCATGTCTATACCGTCGACGCGCATACCCTGTTCGCGGTGCGCGAGATCGAACGTCTCAAGGGCGAATATAAATCTGATTTTTCGCTTCTATCCACGGTCTTTGAGGAGATACCCAACCCCGAGGTACTATACCTCGCAATACTCCTTCATGACATAGGCAAGGCCCACGGCAAGGGACACGCGGAAAAGGGCGCGGCGCTAGTCCCTGAGATATGCAGAAGGCTCAATCTGCCGGAGGACGACGCGAACCTCGTCAGGTTCCTTGTCAAGCACCACCTTCTACTTGCGGATACCGCCCAGTACAGGGATATGCACGATGAACAGCTTGTGATCGAGTTCGCGCGAAAGATCGGTGATATAGAAAGGCTGAACCTGTTATACCTGCTCACCTTCGCGGATGTGAGGGCGGTAGGCCCTGAGGTCTGGAATCACTGGAAGGGCGCGCTATTCCAGGAGCTTTATTTTAAAGCCTTAACCGTCCTTGAAAGGGGGACGTTCGAGGCTGAAGAGGCTGAGGCGAAGGTAGCGCGGATAAAGGCGCATGTCGCCGAGCTCTTGAGGTCCGACGGAGTCACTGAGAGCGCCGACGGGTTTTTCGGGCTTCTTACAAACAGGTATATCCTGTCTAACAGCCCGGACCGCATAACTGAGCACTACAAGGCCGTAAGGGAGATAGCTGGAAGTCCTTACGTCATGACGGTCAGGCAGGACTCATTCAGGGAGTATACCGAACTGATGATATGCACGCATGACGTCCACGGACTTTTCTCCATGATCACAGGAGTGATGGCGGCCAACTCCATAAACATCCTCGGCGCGCAGATCAACACGCTTAAAAACGGCGTTGTCCTCGATATCTTGCAGGTCAACAACCCGTGGGGCGAATATATTATCGATGGGGCGAAGCTTAAGAAGATCGAGAGCGACCTTTCCGATGTAATAACAGGCAAGGTCAAGGTGGCCTCTCTGGTCGGCAGGAAAAAACCGTCGATACTCGACAAGAAGGCCAAGCCCAGCGTGAGGACCTATGTACAGACCGACAACGAGGTCTCAGACGCTTATACCGTAATAGACATACACACGCACAACAGGGTCGGGCTGCTTTATGACATCACAAGCGCGCTTTCAAGGCTCGGGCTATATATCTACGTAGCCAAGATATCGACAAAAGGCGACAAGGCATCAGACATCTTCTACGTAAAGGACATATTCGGACAGAAGGTGTATTACAAGGAACGTCTGAAGGAGCTGACCCGGACCCTTCTGGAGATACTCTCGGATAACTCTGACGGCCCGGCAAAGAACCCCTGACAGGAGTCAGATGGAAGCAGACCTTGTTCAAGAGTTCCTGACGTACCTGCTCGTTGAGAAGGGCCTGTCTATCAACACCCATCTTTCCTACGGCAGGGACCTCGGCCGCTATAAGCGCTTTCTCGACAGCCGCGAATGCTCTATCCTGGACGCCGCCTCTGTAGATATATCCGAGTACCTCAGGTCTCTTGTAAAAGATGGACTTTCCGTAAGGTCCTACACAAGGGGCCTCATAGCTATTCGCGGCTTCTACAGGTTTCAGGCGAGGAAAGGGCGGTTGGCCGCCTCTCCGTGCGACTCTGTCGACATGCCGCGCCAGCAAAAAAAACTCCCTGAATATCTGAGCGTAGCTCAGGTCGAGCTACTGCTTTCTGCGCCTGACACTGGTAGCGTTATGGGCCTCAGAGACAAGGCCATGCTTGAGGTGCTTTACGCGACCGGGCTTAGAGTAAGCGAGCTGGTAGGGCTTAGATTAAACGACATAAACCTTCAGGGCGGATACCTTACAGCCTTTGGCAAAGGTTCAAAAGAGAGGCTCGTGCCTATGGGCGAGGCGTCTATGTACTGGACCAAACGGTATATGGACGAGGCAAGGGCCGCGCTCAAAGGCAGAAGGGCGGACTCTGCCCACCTCTTTCTGACTGTGCGCGGGCAACGCATGACAAGACAGAACTTCTGGGTCATAATCAAGAATAACGCCCTCAAGGCAGGAATAGACCGTGAGAAGATAAGGCCGCACATAATACGGCACTGCTTCGCAACACACCTTCTTGAGAACGGGGCCGACTTAAGGGTAGTCCAATCTATGCTTGGGCACGCAGATATCTCTTCTACTCAGATATACACCCATGTGACCAACGAACGGCTCAAATCCCTTCACTCCAAGAGGCACCCCAGAGGGTAGTTCTCTTATAGTATAGCGATGCCCGAAGGAACACTCTTGGCGCCGATGAAAAGCCGGGTGTCTCAACCATAGCTTATATAAAAACTGTCGAAAAACCTTACAACTCTCCGTGAAATTGACTTGGCAGGGATAAACAATAAATAAGACGGATTATTGCGGCTTAAGGCCGGAGAATTGCGTTCTTTGTGCATATAGCCGCAGCAGGTTCATCACAGCTCGGGAGAGTCGGAAGATAACCTCAGTCTCGATCACCCTCTATCAGGGGCTATTATCTTTTCAGTCTATCATCCTCTCCTGAATATAAGAGGCAGGTTTGCTTCCAGTCGGGCCAATAAATCGGTTTCACTTGAATACTGATTTGTGGAATATTGAAGCTTCCTTCTAAAGGTTTGTCGGGTTTTTTTACGCTTGTAAACTCTTACTGACGAGCATAATAAAAAAGCTAGCATTATCAAGCTGTTAGCCCTAGCGTATTTAATGGCATCGTAATTGCATCTATTAATAAACAAGAGCCTTGCAAATATACATAAAGATGTTTTAGGCATGCTTAAAAATATTCAGGGAGGTATGTAAAATGAAAAAAGGTATCTTGTTGGGATTCGCGCTGGTCTTATTCGCATCTCAACCCGCATCAGCCTCGATTATCAAATGGACGGATTGGACCTCTTACTCTACCGGTATTACAGGGGTAGCTGACGGCACGATCGCTCCTGGCGTCACTGTCCATTACAGCGGAGACGTCACGTTCGCGCAGACAGGCCCAGGCTCAGGTATAGACTACTGGACAGAGGGTACGCCTGCTCCGTATACAGGCAACGCGCTTATAAGCAACGCGCCTACCCCGAGAGAGATGGTAGCGATGTCTCTTGTATCCACCAATACAATAACATTTTCACATGCAGTAAAAGACCCGATCATGGCTATAGTAAGCATGGGGCAGCCGAATAAGATGGTCACCTATGACTTCGACGCGCCTTTTACCGTATTGAGCGAAGGTCAGGGCTACTGGGGCGATGGCAGCTACAGTCTGCTTGCCGGAGATATTCTGCAGGGCAATGAACTGCATGGTGCGATCCAGTTTAATGGCACCTTCTCCTCTATCAGCTGGTCCACCGCGCCTAGTGAATACTGGCACGGCATGACCTTTGGCATAGTCAATTCACCGGTACCTGAGCCTTCTACTCTGATCCTTCTTGGAAGCGGTCTTGCCGCACTCGGTCTCTGGAGAAGAAAGAGGCAGGTAAAGTAGTTTTTTCAGCATCTATTTAAAAACCCCCACGGCCTGCCGTGGGGGTTTTTTTGTGGATTTGCAGAGACTGAGACAGAAGAACCGATAGTATAACTGGATGCGATCACTTGGTCAAGCAGGGCTGATCTGGATATCAGAAAAACTCAAAGGCATATTCACCATGTCTTTGACTTTTCAAAGGCCCTTTTTATGAGCGCCTTAAGGTCATCATCAGTGACAGGTTCAGCCGTCTCTTCTATGAATTTTTTTTCTTCGTCGGTAAGCGTCCTTGAAGGCCCTGTCGCAATGTTTTTTTTCTGAGGAGGCTCGATCGTCCCGATCCTGAAGATTATCTGCGCCACGGCATCTTCTCCGATAGCCGCGTTTATCTTATCGATAATATCTTTCTTCTGGTAGTTGAGCTCAGTAAGCCATGCAGCGGAGGCGGCCGAGCAGTAAAGCGTCTGCCCGATAAGCCGCGTGGGGGATGTCTTTTTGGAGATGCTGTCTCCGACGCAGCCGGCCCATATCTTCTTTACGGTGTATTCCCGTATCCTTGCCGGGATGCCGAGGTTTGAAAATGAGGTTATGACGGAAGCGATCCTGGAGACCCTTGCAGGCCTCCTTCGTCCTTTTCGCTTGGGAGGGATAGATCTGTCATCCGGGCTATCTGCCATTTTCAGGAGGCCCTTGCTTTTTTGTTTAACCTGCCTCCAATCACCTGGCCAAGAACGGCGCCTGCCACAATGACAGGTATCGCCTTCCAGCTGAGCCCTGCGGAGGTCCTGAGTATGAATATTATCGGTATTGGAAGATGTATGTAGAGAAACCACATCACGGAGAACTTTTTTGTATTAGCCCGGAAATACCCGAAAGGAATATTTAAAATGGAAGCCGCCGCGGTAATGAGCGTGAGCATTATTGCCAGGTTGTAATAATCCATCAGAGTAAAATATCAAAAAGACTGATGTTATGTCAATCGGCATATTTTGCGCCGTCCTCAGCCCTGCCGTATTAAAAACAGAGGTCAAGAAAAAATACAATAATTACCTTGACATAGGCCGCTACAATCTTATATTCTTTATGGGATTAGATGCGTGAGTATAAGGTCTAACTGTATATGCGCGTGATATGATCGAGAGGTCAGGTGTTTATTTGAGAGGTACAGGGTTTAATGTTCGAATCGTTATCGGATAAATTCAGAAAGATACTGCGCGACGTCAGAGGGCAGGGGAGCCTCTCGGAGTCCAATATTCAGGACGCCTTGAAGGAAGTCCGCCTTGCGCTCCTTGAAGCCGACGTAAACGTCAACATCGTCAAGCAGTTTACCGCTTCTGTCCTGGAAAAGGCGATGGGCAAGGAAGTCCTTGAGAGCCTTTCTCCCGGACAGCAGTTCACCAAGGTCGTTTATGACGAGATGGCCGCGCTCCTGGGCGGAGAGGATTCAACTCTCGAGCTTAAGGGAAGGCCTGCGGTAATAATGCTTGTTGGTCTTCAGGGTTCTGGCAAGACGACCACAACCGCAAAGCTTGCGCGCCATCTGAAGAGCAAGGGCAGGAACCCGTACATAGTCCCTGCCGACCTTTTCAGGCTTGCCGCGGTCTTACAGCTCAAGCGGCTTGCAGGCGAGATACGCGTCGATTGCTTCGACAGCGAAGGCAAACAGAACCCCGTGCAGATATGCAGGGAGGCTGTTAATATCGCGGCTTCCAAGGGTTACGACATAATGCTGGTTGATACCGCCGGCAGGCTTCACATAGACGCTACCCTTATGCAGGAGCTACAAGCCCTTAAGGCCATACTCAATCCAAGCGAGATACTCTTTGTGGCCGACTCCATGACAGGCCAGGACGCTGTCAACACAGCCAAGGGATTTAATGAGGCTCTTGGCATCACCGGCGTCATACTGACAAAGTTCGACGGCGATGCAAGAGGCGGAGCCGCCCTTTCGATGAGGGTAACGACCGGCAAGCCTATTAAGTTCATAGGCACAGGAGAGAAGACCGACGCCCTTGAGGTATTTCATCCGGCAAGGCTTGCCGGCAGGATACTCGACATGGGAGACATCCTCACTCTTGTTGAAAAGGCCCAGGACGCTTTCGATGAGAAACAGGCGCTGGAGATCCAGCAGAAGCTGAAGAAAGACACCTTCACGCTCGACGACTTCAAGGCGCAGCTACAGCAGATAAAAAAGCTCGGCTCCATGGAGTCCATACTATCCATGATCCCCGGCTTCAACGCGCTTAAAAAGGCAAAAGACATCAAGATCGACGAAAAGGATATATCCAGGGTCGAGGCTATAATCGATTCAATGACCAGGCAGGAGAAGCAGGATCCTTCCATCTTGAACGCCAGCAGAAGACAGCGGATAGCCAAGGGAAGCGGGTCAAAGGTACAGGACGTAAACAAACTCATCAACCAGTACGCTGAGATGAGAAAGATGATGAAGAAGTTCAAAAAGTCAGGCCCGCAAGGCATGAAGAGCCTCTTTCAGAAAATGATGTGATTTTAGTTCGGATATGTTATAGTAGTTCTAATTATCAAACAAGACGGAGGTACGTAGCTTAGATGGCAGTGAAACTTAGGTTGACAAGACAAGGTGGCAAGAAGAGACCGTTTTATCGCATAGTCGTTGCTGATTCAGAAGCTCCGAGAGATGGCAGTTTCATCGAGGTCGTAGGCACTTATGACCCGATGGTAAACCCGGCCAAGGTCGATCTGAAGAGCGAGCGCGTCAGCTTCTGGCTTGAAAAGGGCGTTATACCCACCGAGACAGTAAGACAGATCCTGAAAAAAGCCAATAAGGCAGCCTGAGAAGCATTTTTGGAGACGGAAACGGCAATGAATACTCGTGCGATGTACTCTCTTTCTGAGCTCCGGTTCCTTGTTCCATTGGAGACAAGGCGTGAAAGAACTTATCGAGTATATAGTCAAGGCGCTTGTTGATCAGCCTGACCAGGTTAAAGTAGTAGAGGTTGAAGGTGAAAAGACTTCAGTCATTGAGATCTCTGTTGCAAAAGAAGATCTGGGCAAAATCATCGGCAAGCAGGGACGTACAGCAAGGGCTCTGAGGACCATCCTGACAGCCGCTTCAACAAAGCTAAAAAAACGTTCTGTCCTTGAGATTATCGAATAGAGAAGATATCGTCCCTGTAGGAAGGATCACAGGCGCGCACGGCATCAAGGGAGAGGTACGCCTGCAAGGCTACAGCCCCCTTGACGAGCTCGACCTGGGTTCTATTTTCCTGACAGGACCGCGGGCAGGACTGCGGACCGGTGAAGCTGTTACAGCTACCCCGGCTCCTCCACCTGTCCCTGACGCCCCTTCAGGCATGAAGGGATTGTTCGGCTCGCTTGAGCCTGACAATACCGATGCCAAAGCCGGGCGCGCTCGCACTGAGACCAGAATTCAGGCAAGAAAAACCCCTCTAGGGAAGCCTCCGGCTGATAGAGGCCCGTTCCGGTATGAGGTCAAAAGGGCTCGGTTGCATAAGGGCCTCTTTATACTGGAACTCGACGGCGTGACAGATAGGAATACTGCTGAAGCGCTTGTCGGTTGCGAGGTCTCTGTTGAAAAAGGCGAGCTACCCGTCCTTTCAGAAGACGAGTTCTATCACTCCGAGCTGATCGGCATGGAGGTCGTCACAGATGACGGCAAACGCCTCGGCAGGATAACTGAGATAATGCCGACAGGCAGCAACGATGTCTTTGTCGTAAAAGGCTCTTACGGCGAGGTCCTTATCCCTTCAATAGAGGCCTGTGAGATAAAAATCGACAAGGCCGCTAATACCCTCACCGTACATCTGCTCGAAGGGCTTCTCCCGGACGAAAAAGCGTAGCAGGCCTTCTCACAGCAGACCCCCATCAGGATACCATTAAAGATGCGCTTTGATATTTTAACGCTCTTCCCTGATTTTTTCATAACCCCTCTGAACACAAGCATCATCGGCAGGGCTATATCCTCCGGTGCGCTCTGGGTAAGTACCCATAACATCAGGGACTGGGCGACAGACAAGCATCATACTACGGATGATTCCCCGTACGGCGGCGGCCACGGGATGGTGATGAAGCCCGACCCGGTCGTAGGCGCTATCGAGGCGGTCTCAGCCATCTCCGGCAGGCCGAAAGTGATACTGGTAACGCCGCAAGGCGTGCCTCTTACCCAGTCTGTGGCGAAGGCGTTGTCAATCGAGGCCGAAGAGTCCGGGCTAATGATAGTCTGCGGAAGGTACGAAGGCATAGATGAACGTATCAGAGAGTTTGTAGATATGGAAATATCTATCGGGGATTATGTCCTCACAGGCGGTGAGATTGCCGCCCTTGCGATCATAGACTCTGTCGCGAGGTTTATCCCAGGCGTCCTCGGTGAACCCGAGTCAGCCGATTCCGAGTCTTTCTCTGATGGCCTTCTCGAGTACCCGCAATATACTAGGCCTCTTCAGTTCCGGGGCAGCAAGGTCCCTGATGTGCTTCTTTCAGGCAACCACGCTGAGATAGCGCGCTGGAGAAGGGGTCAGGCATTAAGACGGACGTACCTTCGCAGGCCCGATCTCCTCGAAAAGCTGGCACTTGGCCCGTCTGATCTGGCTGTCATTGAAAAAATCAAAGGAGAACGGCAGGATAAGTGAGATTTATCTTGTTTTTTCTGTTGCGTTCGTGCATAATTCATCAGTTAAATCGAATTGGCAGTCTTCAATAATCAATATCGGAGGATTTCATGGGCATAATTCAGGAGATACAGAAAACTTATCTGAGGACCGATATCCCGGCGTTTGGCCCAGGGGATACGCTCCTTGTCAGGGTCAAGATCAAGGAAGGCGATAAGGAGAGGGTTCAGCCGTTTGAAGGCACCGTCATTAAAAAGCGCGGCGGCGGCATAGGCGCCACCTTCACAGTAAGAAAGGTCTCCTACGGCGTAGGCGTAGAGAGGATATTCCCGATAAACTCTCCGGCGCTCGAGTCGGTAAAGGTCGTAAGCCGTGGCAAGGTAAGAAGGGCAAAGCTCTACTACCTGAGAGACCTCAAGGGCAAGGCCGCAAGGATCAAAGTAAAGAGATAGACATCTTGACGATGCCGGCCCTTTTGGGCCGGCGTTTTTGTTTGAGGGCTGTTTGAAGCCGTCATAAGCCATCTTATCCGGTGGAGCTTTTGGGGCAGGATAGGGGCCGTACCTGATCAAATGAGCGCGGTTCATACGCTACGAAACGTCCGGCATAGTATCAGTCTGTAAAGTATGTTTGTCGGATTGATCTTAGGCGGTTATTGACTTCGAGCGGATAACGTCCAGTCTTGGTCTTTCATCAGTAGCATCCGGCTGGCTCAGTCACAAGATCAGGTTTCTTCAATATATTGATTGATGGATACGGCGCTGCTCCGTCCTAAATCCGGTACAACATGGACTCATTCGAAAGAGAGGCCCTATCAAACGGGTACAGGTTCGTTGCCGGCCTCGATGAGGCAGGAAGAGGCCCACTTGCCGGACCTGTTGTTGCCGCCGCTGTGATCTTTACCAGCCTTCCGCAAAATACCCGCATAAACGACTCGAAGAAACTTACACCGAAAAAAAGAGAAGCTCTCGTATTCGAGATATACAGGAAGGCCTGCTCGGTCGCAGTTGGGGTCGTCTGGCCGGCAGAGATCGATCTTATCAATATCCACAGGGCATCATTAAAAGCAATGGAAAGGGCTGTCTCGGCATTGAGCGTTGTCCCTGATTTTTTACTTGTCGACGGCTCTTTTCCGACCGGGCTGGCCACACCTCAAAGACCGATAATATCCGGAGATTCGCTTTCGATCTCAATAGCGGCCGCGTCGATCATCGCAAAGACAGCCAGAGACAATATTATGGCGGCCTATCACGAGTTATACCCCGGCTACAACTTCTTATCCCATAAAGGGTATCCGACTAAAGAACACCTTGGGGCCCTTCAATGCCTTGGTCCTACGCCCATACACCGCATGACCTTCAGAGGTGTCGTTAGCAAAAAGCCTTAGGCAGACGGGAATAATCGCGATGACAATTATTTTTAGGAGCTTCCTGTTTTTCCTTGCTCTCTGGTTTGGCGGTCGCGCTCTAATAGGCTCCGGGAGGCGGTAGCTTTGAACTACAAAAAGATAATAACCGGCAGACGCGGCGAGGACATCGCTGTTGAGCTTCTCTCTAAGCATGGGTACAGGATCATTGAGAGGAACTACAGGTGCCGCCAGGGCGAGATCGACATAATAGCTATGGACGGTACGGCCCTTGTATTTATCGAGGTAAAGACGCGCTCATCCGACAGGTTCGGGCCTCCGGCATCAGCCGTTGATGCCGGCAAACAGGGGCGCATGGCGCACGTGGCCCTCAAATATATGGCAGATAAGGGCCTATCAGACATAGAGGCAAGGTTCGACGTCGTAAGCGTCGTTGTAAGCGTAAGTGGGCACAGTGCGGATATCATAAGGGATGCGTTTGAATGGTCCGAGTAAAGCGGTTGCCTGTCTGTTAAGAGATGTTCTTTTGCTGAGAGCCGTATTCGAGCCAAAAAAACAACAGGCGATCTTAGATCGATCAAGAGTCAGTCGTTGCCGGCGAAGCGTAGCGATCTTATCTCTTGGGCCGGCTGGTTTTTTAGATGATTTTCAGTAGTAGAAGCGCTCCCTATCTATACCAGATGCCGGGGGCCTCGTCAGGGGCAGGCGCCTCCTGCGGAGGCTTATCAATAATAGGAACAGGCTTGATCTCTTTTTTCTCTATGACCTCGGCACTAAGGGCCTTTTCAAGCCTGCCGAGGTTTGCCTCTTTTAGCGCGTTCAGCCTGATCAACAGCCCTTCGGTGCTATCTTTTTTCTCTTTTTTTTCAATCTCTTTTTTGATCGCGTTGATGCGCCCTTTCATGTATCCTTCGACGACAGCGCGCAGGCGTGCGCTTCTCCTGAGGGACGGCTCTTCGGTCCATTCCACAGACTTGATCTCTTTGATCGAGGCGTCCCTGTCAAGCAGGTAAGCGCGTTTGATTTCTTCCGGGATTAAATCTTTGGTAATGAGCTCGGAGTCCGTGTAAAATGAATCTACAGACTCGATAGCGGCAGTTATGATGCCGGGGTGGGCCGCTAAGGCTGTGTTTGCGTGGACCACGGCGCAGGTCATGCCGGCGAGCGTCAGCAATATAAAATATATCTGTTTCATCACCGAAGTATATCTAACAGAAGGATTACTGTCAAACCTATGAGCGGAGAAAGGCAGGACAAGACGAGAGAAACGCTGTGCATCATAGATGGAAGTTCCGTCTTTTACAGGGCCTATCACGCAGTTCCGTCAAACTTCAAGAGCACGAGCGGCATGCCGACCAACGCGGTCTACGGCTTTACGCAGACCTTGCGGAAGATATTAAAGGACTTCAGCCCGAAGTACATAGCAGTCGCCTTTGACGTCAAAGGCCCGTCTTTCAGGCATGAGATGTTTACCGGGTACAAGGCTGAGCGTCCCGCGATGCCTGATGAGCTGAGCGTCCAGATCCCATACATTAAAAAAGTAGTAAAGGCCTTTAACATCCCTGCGATAGAGATGGTCTCTTTCGAGGCCGACGATGTGATAGCGACACTCGCAATGAAGTTCGTGAAAAAGGGTCTGCGGGTCGCAATGGTCACGGGCGATAAGGATATGTTTCAGCTTATCGACGAGAATATCTTCATCCTCGACTATAACTCAGGCAAAGAGTGCGGCCCGCGTGAGGTTGTGGAGAAGTTTGGCGTTATCCCGGTATTGATAAGGGATATGCTCGGGCTTGCCGGTGATACGAGCGATAACATCCCCGGGGTCCCGGGTATCGGGTACAAGACTGCGGCAAAGCTCCTGTCCAAGTACGGGAACCTTGAGAAGATATACGAAAACCTCGAAGATATATCAGGCGATAAGCTCCGTGAGAACCTGAAAACGCACAAGGATCAGGCGTTTCTATCGAGGGAGCTTGCCACTCTCCACCCGCAGGTGCCTGTTGAGTGCTCCTTAGAGGAGATGGAATACAAAGGGCCGGATCATGCCTCGCTCGAGGCGCTTTTGCGTGAGCTCGATTTCAGGCGTATCCTTGCTGAAGTCGTAGCCGAGAAGCCTGGCGTCACTGAAGAAGACCTCGAATTCGAGGAGATAACAGACGGTATGGCGGTAGTGAGTGCGCTAAAAGGCGCACACCGCATCGCCATCACGCTTGTTCGCCACATTGATGATCAGATCTCATCGGATATGCCGGTATCTATCGGTATGTGCATTGACAATGATAAGACGTACCATCTGCGTTTTGTGCCGCCCTCGAAAGAAGGCGTGATACCCGGACCTGAGGGTCTTGATATGATGACGGCGCTGAGGCCTTATCTGGAAGACCCTGATCTCAGGAAAGATACGGATGACGCAAAGTCGCTCTATCTTTTTTTCGGCTCATGCAGTGTCGATCTGGCCGGAGTAGAGGTAGATACCTCGCTTGCCTCGTATCTCCTTGACCCGTCAAGGTCTGATCATTCCGTAGAGGCCCTTGCTTTCGAGTATCTCGGAGCAAACCCTTCTGAGCCTGTCAAACACGGTCTTGATGATCCCAAAGCAAAGCTCTTGCTTGCAGGTAAAGCGCGTAATATCGCAGGGTTGGCAAAGATGCTTCATGAAGAACTTGAGAAAAATGGGCTCCTTGGCCTCTATACAACCATGGAACTGCCTTTATCAAGAGTGCTTGCATCCATGGAGAGATTCGGAATAAAGGTGGATGCCGGGATGCTCAGAGATCTCTCTAAGGAGATAGAGATCGACCTTGCCGGGATCGAAGGGCGCATATACGCCGGGGCAGGCACTACGTTCAATATAAACTCGCCAAAGCAACTCTCCGAGATACTCTTTGAAAGACTCGGGCTTAAACCTGTTAAAAAGACAAAGACCGGGTTTTCTACTAACGAAGAGGTCTTGACAGCGCTCGCCTCGCAGCACGAGGTCCCATCTTTGATAATCGGGTTCAGACAGCTTTTCAAGCTCAAATCGACCTATGTCGATGCTATTCTTGAGATCATAAACCCGGCGACAGGCCGCGTTCATACCTCATTTAATCAGACTGTCACGGCGACCGGGAGGCTTTCAAGCTCGCGCCCCAACCTGCAGAACATCCCTGCAAGAGGGGACGCGGCGCTCCGGATCAGGGAGGCCTTTATACCGGAGGAGGGGTTTTTCTTCCTGTGCGCGGATTATTCACAGATAGAACTCCGTATTGTCGCGCATATATCCGAAGATCCGGTACTGGTCGAAGCTTTCAAAAGCGGCGAGGACGTCCATACGCGAACGGCAAGCGAGGTCTTCGGAATAATGCCGGGTCTCGTCACATCTGAGCTAAGAAGAAGGGCAAAGGCGATAAACTTCGGCATCATATACGGGATGGGCCCGTACGGGCTCTCTACCGAGCTCGGCATATCCGTAAAAGAGGCGACCGAATATATCGAGAGATATCTTGAGAGGTACAAGGGCGTAAAGGAGTTTATGGAAAGGTGTGTTTCAGAGGCGGCTAAGACCGGGTATACAATGACCTTATTCGGCAGACGACGCTTTATCCCTGAACTGAAAAGCGCTGTTGACGCGACCTACAGGTTCGGGCAAAGGCTCGCGATCAACACCCCGATCCAGGGGACTGCCGCTGACATGATAAAGGCCGCTATGATAAATATAGATAAAAGGCTCGTAAATGAGGGCTTCAGGTCACGGATGCTCCTTCAGATACACGACGAACTCGTCTTTGAGGCCGCTCTTGAAGAGAAAGACCTGCTTTCATCGATGGTCAGGTCTGAGATGGAGGGGATACTGCCGCTTCATGTCCCTGTAGTCGTCAACCTCAAGAGCGGACCTGACTGGAGGAGCGTCGAATAATCGAGTGTTTTTCCTCTATAATGACCCTTGCGCCGTTATTAAAAATAACCTTTTGCGGGTTCCTGAGTGCATGACGGGAACAAATGACTTGACGATAAATACCTTTAAAGCTAAAATTAATATAAAAAGTATAACTTTTTTTCAGGATAAGCCTCTTTCAGCCCGATAATGTAGTATAGTATGTCTATCGATTTGATATTACGGTATTTTTTCCGTAAATTGCTTTCTAACCATAGAGCCTCCAAGATGACCCGATGCAGATGATAGATGATAGCAGGCCTTATACGACCGGCGAGATAGCCACTATATGCCACGTCACCATAAACGCGGTCAAGAAGTGGATAGCCGCCGGAAAACTTGTCGCGTTCAGGACCCCTGGCGGTCACTTCCGGATAAACAAGGGAGACTTTCAGACGTTTCTTGAAAGGTTCAAGCTTGATATCAAGCACGAGGCCTTCCCTGAAAAGAAACGCGTATTGATAATCGACGATGAGAGCGACGTAGTTGAGTTCATAAAGGGCGCTATCGAGGCTATGGAAATGGACTATGTCGTCGAGACTGCCGGAGATGGTTACGATGCCCTTATAAAGGTCGGGGACTTTAAACCTGCGCTTCTGGTCCTCGACATCAGGATGCCCAAGATCGACGGTTTCGAGGTCTGCAGACGCATCAAATGCGATTCGCATACCAGCGATATAAAGATCCTCGCTGTCACGGCGTACGGTCAAGAAGACATAGACAAGATAATACAGTGCGGCGCTGATTTTTGTCTGCCCAAGCCGATAAGGCTCAAGGAATTCCAGAAAAACGTCCAGAGGCTCCTCAAGTGACGGGTCTTTGTCAGACGCTTTTTGCTGCTTGCCATCACTAAAACAGACTCAACCCAACGGTGTCCGATATTATGAGTCAACCCGCCGCAAGGCTATCCAGCAACCGTAAGTTTTTCATAACCATCGCTATAATCATCGTCGCGGTCGTCTTCGGATACCGTTTTTTCCTGGAAAAGACCCGTAAGGTCGAGCTCTACGACGAGATGCATTCGCAGATAAGCTCAGTCAGGGTCTCCATCTCGAAGCTCGAATACATCCTTGATATGTACGTGGTGGCAAGAAGATTTGAGAACACGACCGTCGACATAATAAAGAGCGATGTGCGCGTAATCGACGAGAGCCTCTCCGGAGTCCTTGAAAACCGCAGTTACCTGAAGATACTCAAAGACAACACGCCTCTGGCAGAGGGGATGACCTCTATCGGCGAAGACTGGCTTACCATAAAAAACGAGATCAAGCGCCTTAACGCCGCCATGTCGCAAGATGAGCTGATCCTCACGCACAATGCCGTCGACATGAACACCATCGCCGTCACCGAGAAGGCCGAAAGGCTTCTTGCTATCATCGCAGAAGGCAGGAGGGCATCGTTCAACGAGGCAAAGGGGCTGGTCCTTAAAAGCGCTTTCGCCTTTGTGATGATCGCTCTGGCAACCGCTCTTGCCTACTATAGAAGGGTCATACGGCCTCTTGAGGTTGCCGCGCATACCGCTGAAAGGTTCGCGAGCGGTGATTTTTCCGTGAGGGTCAAGAAGACGGCCTGCGGCACCGTAGGCCTGTTCACGACCGGCCTTAACTCCATGTTAGAGTCGGTCTCCGGCGCTTATCTTAAAAAACAGGACGAAAACAGGGAACTCAAAGCCGCCATCGTGCGAAAGACCACGCAGATAAAGTCTATCGACGCGATGATGGATTTTGCCGGCAGGACGCTTTCTCAAGGCGAGTTTTTCAACAACGCGGTCAGAGAGGCGGTCTGTAACGGGGCTGGGGCCGCAGCGATCTACTCTATCGACAGCAATACGCTAAAGCTCGTGGCATCAAGCGGCTTCGAAGATAGTTTCCTTGGAGAGGTAAGCATCATTGATTTTCATGAGATCGGGGGCCTTGAGAAAGAGACCGGCTCCAGCATATTTTCCGGTCAGTCCGCCTATCCGTCAAGCAGGTACTGGTCTGCTCTCAGAAGGCAGGGCTTCTCCAGCCTTATCTCCGTGCCTTTGTGCTACAACAACGAAGTAAGCGGGTTCCTCTATGCTGTGTTCATAGATGAAGATCTCGCGGCGGCAGGGGATCCCGACGTCTTTATCTCGGCTCTCGGTTCATGCGTTGCTTTGGCCAACGGGCATCTCGGCCTATTCCTCGGCGAGTTAAGTTCCAGGAAGTTTTTTGAGCGAGTCCTTAACCAGATGCCTTCAGGGATCGCCGTCTTCGAAAGATCAGGCAGATGCCGGCATATCAGCGCGTCTCTAAGGCGGTTCATGGGGGCTGATAATCGATTCGACCCTGATAACGGCTATAATCTGTTTGACGACGGTTTTTTATCCTCCCAGGGCATGATGGGGCCAGTAAAAAAGACCTTTGACGGCTATCCCTACGAGTCGATCTGCCTTTATGATCCGGCTGCCAACGCCAGGTTCGGTTTCAGCGGACGGGTAAGAAGGGCCAGGCTGAGAAGCCTTCCGCTGTATGACGCGGGCGGAGAGATAACCAACATTATGCTCGTCTATGACGACCTTGGCGAGCCTGATCATGGAGTGAGAGAGACTGACGCGGGGCCGGAGATATGAGAAGACTTTTTAATTCGCTCAGCATATCCAACAAGCTCGCCGTGGTATTCCTCTTCCTTCTAGTCATGATGGGGATCGGCGGACTTGTGGGCCTTTACAACGCAAACCAGCTTGCCAACATCACGGAGAAGCTCTACGTCGATTCGTTCAAGAGGGGCGAGACACTTTCTTCCGTTGAAAACGAGTTTCTCACTGCGCGTCAGGAAATATTCCTTCACACGATCATAAGCGACAACGCCTCCAAGGCATACCTCGAAGGCTCGATAGACGAGCACAAGCAGAAGATCAGCAAGCTTCTTAATGATTACCACGCTATGGGCGTCATACAGGGCAATGAGGGGCTCTATGAGCTTTTAAGGGCGAACCTTGACACCTACTGGGCTCTACACCTTAAGACCGAGTCGCTCTCCAGAAAAGGGCAGAGGGACGCGGCCCTTTCCATAATCAGGATGGAAGGGTACAAGAGCTTCACTGACACGCTCAACTCGCTTAAAAAGCTCATCAAGGAAGAGAGGGACTCCGCGTACACCGCCTATCAGGAGAGCGACTTTTTCGCTGGTATCATAATAGCGGTGACTCTCGCATTTACGATCGTAGCGATAGTCGTGGCCGCCGGGTTGTGGGCCGCGCTCACGCGCGCCATTGTCAAGCCGATACTATCCATCGAAGAGTCCGCCAAGAAGATAGGACATGGCGACCTCAAGGAAAGGGTCCACGTAAGGACCGAGGACGAGATCGGAAACCTCGCGGTAGAGTTCAACAAGATGGCTGAGAACCTTGAGAACTACTACACTACGCTTGAGAAAAAAGTCGAGGAGCGGACCGATGAGTTGAAGACCGCCAACAAGGAGCTGTACGGAAAGAAACAGGAGCTGGAGGTCACCAACATAGAGCTTCAGGAAGCCAACCGGATGAAGAGCCAGTTCCTCGCAAATGTCAGCCATGAGCTCAGGACCCCGCTCAATTCAATAATCGGGTTCTCGGAACTCCTGCAGGAGAAGGCCTTCGGGGAGCTCAACGAGCGCCAGACGCAGTACGTCGAATACATACATTCAAGCGGTGGCCATCTGCTCCAGCTCATAAACAACATCCTCGATCTTTCGAAGATAGAGGCCGGAAGGATGGAGCTATCCCTTGACAAGTTCCCGGTAACCGAGGCTCTCGGCGAGATATTCGGACTTATCAGGCCCATGGCGCTGAAAAGAGGCATCACCATCGAGTCGAAGTCCGTGCCTGCCTCGCCGATGCTTGTGGCTGACAAGGCCAAGTTCAAGCAGATAATGCTCAACCTTCTCTCCAACGCGGTCAAGTTCAACGTAGACGGAGGGGGCATAGTAGTCGACTGGGAAATATCAGAAGAGCCGTCGGGCATGAAGATTGTAAGATGCATCACCTTCAAGGTCAGGGACTCGGGTATCGGATTGACGCCTGAGGATATCGGCAGGCTCTTTAAAGAGTTCGAGCAGATAGATTCATCCATTACGAGGGAGTACGGCGGAACCGGACTCGGTCTTGTCCTTACAAAGAGGCTGGTAGAGCTTCACAAAGGTTCTATATGGGTCGAGAGCGAGCCTCAGCGTGGTTCGGTCTTTAACGTCAAGCTCCCGCAGGGCACCGAAGACCTCGACATTCCTGTAGTGACCAGGAAGTCCTACTTGCCTACTGACGGCGCAAAGCGGCCGCTTGTCCTGATCACCAGTGAGAGCCTTGATATAAACCACCTCCTTGAGATATATCTGGCCGGAGAGATCTATGACGTGGAAACGGCTCCGGACGGCATAGAGCTTCTTAAAAAGGCGCATGAGAGACTGCCTTTCACCATAATCATGGGCATAACGATACCGAAGAAGGACGGTTGGGAGACGCTGAAGGAACTTAAATCAGACCGCTCGACAATGGATATCCCGGTCATCATCATCTCATCTACTGACAACAAGCAACTGGGATACTCTCTCGGCGCCGTCGAATATATGGAAAAACCGATAGACAGGCAACGTCTGCTGAACGTGCTTGAACGGCTGAGGTTCTCAGGAAAGTCATGACGGTCCGACCGGAGGTTACGAAAAATTGAGCGCGACAAGGGTTAAGATACTTGTAGTCGAAGATAACTTCATGAACAAGGTCCTCGTGAAAGAGATCCTGACCCTGCACGGGTATGAGATCATCGAGGCTAAAAGCGGCACAGAGGCGATAAAAGCGATCAACATGCTGAGGCCTGACGTCATCCTCATGGACATACACCTGCCGGAGATGGACGGCATAACCGCGACGCGCATCATCAAGTCTGACGAGAGGAACAGGCATATCCCGATACTGGCCCTTACTGCTTCAGCCATGAAGGGTGAGGAGGAAAACCTGATGAACAAAGGTTTCGATGGATATGTCGCCAAACCGATAGACAGGAAAAAACTTCTGGAGACTATCATCGAAAGCCTCGGCGCAAGAAAGACAGGCGCGGATAGCGACGGGCAGGGCGGGCACGGGCGCGAAGGGTAGGGGCGCGAAGGGCACGGGCGCGAAGGGTAGGGGCGCGAAGGGTAGGGGCGCGAAGGGTAGGGGCGCGAAGGGTGCCTCCGGATCTTTATTGAAGTCTTTATTGCGGGTTCAAGTTTGTAACTTGAACCCCATTATTTGTATAAGGCACACACGAAATCTGTAGGTCAGGTTGCAACCTGATCCCGCAACAGAGTCTGGCATGGCCGATGCACACCCGGTTCGAACAACCTGTATAAAAAATATCTATCTTAATTTAGCTGTGCACTTCAGTGCGTCTTTTGAGTATGGCTCCCTTCGCTGGCTGGCCTTTTCTTCAGTAACGTAGGGTGTGCTGCGCATACTATTTGCATGAGGCCTACTACGCAAGGCCAAGGCCATTACTTTATCAGATCCCATCTGTCACTGGCCTTTGCCGTAAAACAGACCCGGGTCATGGCGAAGCGAGCCTGACTGAGAGACGACGAGCAGGTTTTTGTATCTGCTGCGAGTCGGCTCGAAAGCGAAGCGAGCCATACCCAAAAGCCACGGCAGTGCGTAAAAGAAACAGCACCCCAGAAGGGTTGTTTGACAAGCTCTGAAGTAACAATGGCGGATTAGGCGCAAGCCGTAAGCCGCAGGATGTCAGGTTATTCGGCAATAGGGCGGGGCGGGTCACACCCGCCGAATGATCTGCACATAAGAAGCGGCCGTTGCCCATCACTTGAAACACTCTCATATCGTTTTTAACTTTTCTTCAGTCCTTCCAGCGCTGAGACGATTTTTTCCATCTCGCCGGCATCAAGGGCTCTTTCCCCATAGCGCTCCTCATTGAACGCATCAGTTATATCGTTTACCAGCGGATCTTTTACGCGCCTGGCGAATTCCGAGGGTGTCTCTGCGCCCCCTCTTTTCAACCCTTTTTTTGACATGAGCATAAGCATCCGCGCGTAATATCTAGCCGCAGGCGGCTTTGTGCGGTAACTGATGGAGCGCCTTCGCAGGATCATTACAGCGGCTATTACTACAATGGCGATCAGGACCAAGGATGCGCCGAGAGCCGGAATCGATCGCAGGTTTGTGAACGAGAGATGTTCTTTTAGTTTTTTCGCAAACATGAAGGCGTTGCCTTCGAGCTTCAAGGCGAGCCTCTGCTGGTCGGCTGATGTATAATGGACGATATACCTGTTCCATCTCCAGCGCAGGAGATCGACGTACAGGCCTATCCATGACGGCTTCCGGTAGAGGCCGACGGCCGCCGGGGTCGGATCGAACCTCACCCAGCCTGTCCCTTTGATATACGCCTCGACCCAGCTGTGCGAATCCTGCTGGCGCACGATCAGATAGTTGCCGAGGTTGTTCCATTCTCCGTGCAGAAACCCTGTGACAAGACGCGCTGGGATGCCTTCCTGGCGGAGCAGCATTACCATCGCTGTCGCGAAGTGCTCGCAGTAACCGGCCTTTGTCCTTAGAAGGAAGTCTTCCAGCACATGGCGGCCTGATGACGGCGCGTCTAGCGAGTAAGTAAAATCAGACTTGAAAAAATCTTCCAATGCCGCGGCTTTCTCGATCGAAGACCGCTTACCTGAGATTATTCCGGCCATCAGGGCCTTTATTACGGCCGCCTCAGGGCTGTTATTGATATACGAAGCGTCAGAGTACTGCGGCACAACCGGGCCCTCGGGCGATACTTCGGATAACTCTGACCAGGCCTTGTATTCGATCCTTGCGAAAGGTACAGACGGAAGCCTCAACGTCCCTGTCCCGTCCGTGCGTAGCGTCTGGAAACCGCCTTCCACAGCTACAGGCACGGAGGCCGCGAAGATGAACTCCGTATCGAGCGGCTCCAGGAGCACCTCCTGCTCTATGAACCTGCCTTTACCCGAGCGCTGTGACACTCTGAATATCCCGTCGGTCGAGCGTCTGACCTTTTGATCGTCCTTGACGGTCTTTCTCCAGCCATGCCAGTCGTAGCGGTCGAGAATCGTCCCTCTGAAATAGATGACCTCTCTTGGGACATTCTTGAGGCCGACCCTCATCACTATGGTAGGGTCTGACTTCACCGGGCCGATTGAACCGAGGTCGACCTTGTCGGAAAACCCTGAGACTTTGATCCCTTCACTGCCTCGCCTTTCCAGGAAACCTGCGCTTACGCGCGGTATTATGAAAAATAGCGCGAGGGTTATAACCATCGAGGCTGCGGAAATTGCGATGATAGCCCCGAAAAAAGATGGGCCCAACGCGAGAGGCGGCTCGGCCGTACCACTTCCTGACTCGGCCCAGTCCCTCTTGATCGTAAAAAGTATCATGGTGAATATGATGCCTATGACGAAGACGGAGAGTATGAGGAAAAAAACAGGGCTGACGGTAGAAGCGGCTGCGGCGAGTATCTGGAAAAAGACAAGAGAATAGGCTATGAGGTAGTCCCTGTTCCTGCCGAGATCAAAGAGTTTTAAAGCGTAGAGCACAGTCAGCAGCCTTACGGCAGAGGTGAGAAGGCTCTCGGAAAAGACAGCGTAATCGACCGAGAAAAAAGCGAGCAGAGCGATGGCCGAGATGTTCCAGATGTAGCCAGGCAGGACCTTACGCACCCTTAGATTGTAAAAAAAACTCAGTGCGACAGCAGTAGCTAACGTCCCTACAAAGACGATGTCAATCGCATCTACGAGGCTTATCGCCCAGAGGCCTAAGGCCGCCATCAGGTAGGTGGTGGCAAGTATGTAATGGCTGTAGTTCATACCCGTCTTTTCACACTTGCCTATTCAATGACACTTATAGACGGCTCTTTTGTCCCGTGGACCGGTTCTATAAGCGCGAGCCTGGTAAGGAGCGAATCGAGTTGAGCCTGGCCCGGTCTTGGCGCCGTCTCAAAGGATAACGTCTTCAATCCGACAGAGTAACCGCGGCCAAGGTGATCGGCCGCAACGGTTGCAGCGGCATCTACCATCGACTCGAATATTTCCGGCGTTTGAGACGCGTAATTCTCAAATTCGATCATCACCTTCTTTTCCGTTTCAACCTCGAACTCCTTCATGAGAAGTCTCGTCGCCCTTCCTGCGGACATCCAGTGTATGAAGCGCGAATCATCGGACAAGGTATACTCTCTCAGTGAGTGTATCTGAGTGCCTTGCCCTTTTCTCCCTCCATATACGTCGCCATTAGCGCGGCGTCTGTGCGCGTCAGACGCGCTCGAACCGCTGAATATGTCCGGGTAGACTAGGACCTCAGCTGCAATGAGTTCGGTTTTGCCCTTTTTGAATATACCGAACGGAAAACGGGTCGATACCTTAACGCCTGAGATCTTTAACCTGCCTCGTCTGTCAAACGTTGCAGAAGCGGCGCGCGTTATCTCCGTGCCAGGGTCGAGTTTAAGCACGTAGACATCTTGAGCCATTGCCGCGCCTGTCAACTCCCTGATGATAAACGAGAACGATGGTATGAGCCGCTTGGAATTTCGTATCTTGAAGTATATGGTGGCAGGCTGTCCTTTGAATACCCTTCCTGAGACTTCCAGACGGACCTTCACAGCGCGTAGTGTTGATTCGGAGAGAATGCCTGATATGACTATTATGGAAAGGAGGGTCGCGACTACAAGGTACAGAAGGTTGTTGCCTGTATTGATGGCGGCGACACCTATAAAGAGCAGTATGCCGATGTACCATCTGCCTTCTCTGGTCACACTAAGTGAGCGAGGCCATCTTGAGGGCTTCGCGGCCGAAGAGTGCGGCTCTCTGGCACCCCAGAGCCTTCCGGCAAGCATGGTCAGCCACGGAAGCGGCGCAGTTATAAGCGGCCTTATGGTCATATCGGATACCGTGTGTATGAGATGATCTGCGGAGTTTTTGTTCTGCGCCCGGACCAGGCCGGCGGGCAAGCCGTGCTTGAACCTGTAGATGGAGGCAAGGCTGGAATATAGCGCCTTGTTTCCGTTCTTATTAAAGAGACGATCTTCGGCCTCGATGCGAATGGCGCGCAGCAGGCCGGATTATGATGCCTCAAACAGGAACAGGCGTCGTAGAGAGGATCTCCTCGATGATGGCAGTAGAGTGCTGGGAGCCTTCGTCGAACGACCGCTCCACAGGCACGATCCTGTGAGCAAGGACAGGCACTGAGAGCCTTTTTATATCGTCCGGCAGACAGTAGTCGCGCCCCGAGACAAACGCGTAGGCCTGTGCAGTGGAATAAAGCATCATAGCGGCCCTGGGGCTGGCGCCGAGCCTGATCGCCTTATTCTGCCTTGTAGCAGTGGTTATGGCCATTATGTAGCCTACGAGGTCTTCAGTGACTTTCACTTCACTTACAAGCGATTGCATCTCTTCGATGTCAGTTGTTGAGACGATAGGGACGAGTGAATCTATCCCGGCCCTGCCGAATGAGGACCGTATGATCTCTCTTTCATGGACCTCGTCAGGGTAGCCGATCTTGAGGCTCATAGAGAACCTGTCGAGCTGGGACTCGGGGAGAGGAAAGGTGCCTGCGAACTCAAGAGGGTTCTGCGTGGCCAGGAGCATAAACGGGCTCGGCAGGAGATGCGTATACTTATCGACTGAGACCTGCCTGTCGTTCATCGCCTCTAAAAGAGCGCTCTGAGTCTTGGGGGTAGCCCTGTTTATCTCGTCGGCAAGCACGATGTTGGCGAAGAGCGGGCCAGGTCTGAACTCGAACCTGTGCTCGGTCTGATTGAAGACCGTGACGCCTATGACGTCTGAGGGCAGCAGATCGCTCGTGAACTGTATCCTCTGGAACGAACAGCTGATGGATCTCGCAAGCCCGTGGGCGAGGGTGGTCTTGCCGACCCCTGGGACATCTTCTATAAGAAGATGCCCTCTGGAGACGAGCGCTGTTATCGCAAGGGAGATTATCTCGTCCTTGCCGCGTATGACCCTGCCAAGGTTCTTTTTGAGCCCTTCGGTCTTTTCATGCGCCTCTTTGAAATTCATCCTATGATTTTAACAGTTCCCGCGCCCTGCGTCAATCAGCGCTCCTTCGCCGTTTTAAAGGGCTTGCCCGCTTTCCCTGGGTGTAGTATCTTGAAACGCTTGAAAAAGAAAGGGGCGCCGGTTGTGAGAATAACAGCATTGCTATGTCTTTTTATTGTGTTGTTCGTATCCGTGCCTCCGTTTTTTTGTCAGGATGCTGCCGCCGGATCGAGGCTTGAGTTCTATTCCAAAGCAGTAAAGGACGACTACGCGGGATTTTATCTGGACGGAGGAAACCTGCTGAGGCTCGGCGCAGTGCTCGGTATTTCAGGGGTCATGGCCAACTCTGCCGCTGACAGGGAGGTCCGGGAGTACTATCAGGGAGATATCAGGAGTACAGCTACCGATGCCGTCTCTTCAGGGGCACGGTCGATTGGAGACCTTTTTATAATGGCGCCAATATTAATGGCAACCGAGCTGTACTTCGACCGCGCGAACCCGTACGGGGACTGGGCATCAAAGAGCCTCAGGGCCTTTGCTCTTGGCGGTCCAACTGGCCTTGTCATACAAAAGGCGACAGGCGGCGGGCGCCCTGCTGAAGGCGACTCTCACTGGAGGGCGTTTGATGATAATAACGGGCTATCAGGCCATGCGTTTGTCGGGGCTGTCCCTCTGATAACAGCCGCCAAGATGCAGGATGACCTGAGAATAAAGGCCCTTTTATACGCTGCTTCAGTTCTGCCTGCCATATCCAGGATAAACGACGACCAACACTATGCCTCCCAGGCTGTGGCAGGGTGGTATCTTGCCTATGCCAGCGCGTGCGCTGTAGACAAGCACCCGGAAAATATCGACGAGCGGCTCTCTTTGATAATCCTCCCTCTTGGCAAAGACGGTTTGACGGCTCATCTCGTCATGGTGTTTTGACGGAGAACCTTTGCCTAGACCATCATCGGATGCGTCTGAAAAATAACGGGATCAGCGGTATTGTGTAAATGGCATACAGCGTTTAGACCTATGCCGCTGTCGATCTCGGCTTACTACCGGCTTTTCATTGTTGACTTTGTCAGCAGTTTTGTTTTACCTTGTTAAATTGTTAAAGCAGCCGACGCGTTTGTACTACCGCGCCGCCAGATCTCATAACAACACGAGAAATTCATCAGGATAAAATGAGAAAAGTAGCCAGTTTGAGGGCGGCCTTTGCCGTTCTCACATTTTTGCTGTCGTTTGCTTTGCCGCTTCATGCCGCTGAATCGCCAAAAGGCGCCGCTCAGGAAGACGTCCAGCCAGCCTCACCCAAGCATGAAATCCCCAGGACAGCAGAACCTCCTTCCGCGTTCGAGATCTACGCCAGTGAAAACGGCTATCTTATATCTCAGTTCGGGTACTCGCTCTTCAAGGAGGCCCCAAGCACCTTTGCGCCTGTTGATAATATCCCTGTCGAGCCCGGCTTCATACTCGGGCCAGGCGATGAGATCAGGATATCGCTCTGGGGCAAGGTCAACGAGGAGATCTCCGTCAGGATAGACCGTGAGGGCAGAGTCTCGATCCCTGTTGTCGGATCGCTTCGTATTGCCGGTCTTACCTTCCAGGAGACCAGGGCATTTCTTGAAAAGGAGTTCAGCCGCTTTTATATCCCCTCCGAAGTGAAGATGAATATCAGCATGGGGGCCTTGCGTTCCATCAGGGTATTCGTCGTCGGCAATGCAGTCAGTCCCGGAAGCTATATGCTCTCGTCGCTCTCGACCCTTGTAAACGCCCTTTTCTCGGCAGGCGGGCCGAGCAAAGTCGGCACTCTGAGGGATATTCAGGTAAAGCGCGCGGGCCAGACGATAGCGCATCTCGATCTGTATGACTTTCTCCAGCGCGGCGAGAAGACGAGCGATATCAGGCTCATGTCTGAGGATGTGATATTCATACCGCCTGCAGGCCCCCTCGCAGGTATTGCCGGAGACGTGAAGGTCCCGGCCGTATATGAGCTCAAAGGCGGGGAGACACTACGTGATCTTATAAAAATGGCCGGCGGGTATAATGACATCGCGTACAGGGGAAGGTTCAAGGTTGAAAGGGTCGAAGGGAATTCAAGAACCCAGGTATTCGAGGCAAATACGGATGATGTAGACAAAAACGCCATGACGGTCCGCCCCGGCGACCTTGTGCGCGTCTTCCCGATAGTTTCGGATAAGGAGGTCGTCAGGCTCTCCGGCGCCGTTCAAAGGCCCGGCGAGTACGGCATAGGCAAGGGTTTTACCGTGAAAGACCTTATCGAGCTTTCCGGCGGCCTTAGGTACTACGCGTTCACCGAGGATGCCGAGATCACCAGGGTTACGGTTACCCAGAGGGGCCCTGAGACCGAAAATATATTGATAAATCTCAAAAAAGCGCTAGAGGGCGACCCTGCCAATAATATCTCTCTTAAAAAAAACGACCATCTGCAGGTGAGGTCTGTCCCTGAATGGGACCTCTACAGGATGGTGACTGTCTCAGGAGAGGTGAGGTTTCCCGGGACATATACTGTAAAAAAAGGCGAGAGGATATCGTCTCTTATTGAAAGGGCCGGCGGTTATACAGCCAAGGCGTTTCTCAAGGGTGCTACTTTCACCAGCGAAAACGTAAAGGCGCTTCAGCAAAGGCAACTTGATGATTCGATAGACAGGCTTGAAAAAGAAATGCTCTCCGGAAGTGTTGTAAGTGCCCAGACGTCTGCTTCATCTGAAGAAGCCGCTATACAGTTGGCTGCGATCTCGCAGAAAAGGGCATTTCTGGCAAAACTCAAGTCTATAAGGGCGAAGGGCAGGGTAGTAATAAAGCTTCAGGAGCCTGATAAGTTCAAGGGTTCTCCGTCTGATATCGAGCTGGAAGAAGGCGACGCGCTCTCAGTGCCTTCGATTCCCTCGCATGTCCAGGTCATTGGTTCCGTATATAACCAGAACGCCTACGTCTACAATCCAAAACACACGGTCTCCAATTATCTGAAGAGCGCCGGAGGGCTTGGCAAGAACTCGGATGAGGACGAAATATACGTCTTAAAGGTCGATGGCAGGGCTATAGGCAACAACAGCATGGGTTCCTCATGGGGCCTCATCAGCTGGGACTCGGAAGAGGGCAGATGGTCCGGGGCCGGCTTCATGTCGCAGAGGCTCGATCCGGGCGATACGATAGTAGTGCCTGAAAAGATCGAGAAGATAGCCTGGCTCAGAGAAGTCAAGGACATGACCCAGATACTCTACCAGATAGCCGTAACGGCCGGAGTCCTTCTGGTTGCGTTCTAACATGCGCCTCGCTTGCGGAATTATATTTATATGCATAGCGCTGGCGTTGCCGGCCTTATCATCGGGCGCGGCTTCAGTCAACATCCCTTCAGGAGATAGCATTTTCAGGGATATTGAGAGGCTGGAAGTAAAGGGCCTTATCAAGAGCGGGATGCTCTCGACAAGGCCTCTTGGCCGATACGAGGCGGCTCGCCTTACGGTTGAAGCCCAAGAGGGATATGCCGTATTGAGGAAGAAGGCGCCCTCGCAGGCCAGGGATATAATCGAGAGGCTTCACAGGGAGTTTCGCGGCGAGATAGAAGGTTTTGCTGACGGCGCTTATTTCAAACCCCTTGAAAGGGCGTATGTCCATTACCTTTACGGCGAAAAGACGCCGTACTTCAAGTCGGTAAATAACAGCGGCGACTCTTACGCCGGAGGCTCTAACATCAGGGCCGGGCTACAGCTCTCAGCCAGGCTAGGAGATTCTCTAGTCCTCAGCCTGAACCCCGAGTACCGGCTCGATGAGCGAGGCTCCGGCGACGGAATAAAGACAGGATATATCGCCTTCGAGGCAGGGAACTTTTCTCTGCAGGTAGGCAAGGACTCGATGTGGTGGGGTTCCGGGGCGCATGGCGGGCTTATAATGACTGATAATGCCAAGCCTCTGGAGATGATAAAAGCCTCCTCAGAGCGCCCGTTCCTTCTTCCATGGATATTCGGCCGTCTGGGGCTTTTCAAGCCTACCGTCTTCCTTGCCAGGCTGGAAAAAGAAAGGAGCCATTCTAATCCGAACCTCCTTGGCATGAGGCTCGACTTCAAGCCGACAGAGAGGTTCCAGATCGGCTTTAACAGGGTCTTCATGTTCGGCGGAGAGGGAAGAAGAAGCTTGTCCGCCTCCGAATGGCTGAAGGTCTTCATCGCCTCCGATTCCTCGGAGCATACCGGTTCACCTATAGACGGCAACCAGATAGCCTCTATTGACGCCTCTTACGTCTATGTGAATGACTTCAGGTATCTGCCTTTTTCAGGCATTAAGCTTTATACCGAATGGGGAGCCGAGGACTCATCAGGGGATACAAAAACGCCGTCAGGCAGGGCTAACATCTACGGAGCATACATCGACGAACCGGCATGGCTCGGTGACGTGGACCTGAGGGTCGAATGGGCCAATACCGCAAGGAGCGCCCGGTACGGCCCCCAGTGGTATTATCACGGCACGTATTACCCTGGATACACCTATAAGGGAGCGGTTATCGGCCACCACATGGGAGGCGACTCAAAGGACCTCTTCGCTAGGCTCCAGTATCACGCCTCTGTAGGAACGAGAGTCGCCGTAGAGACGGACCTTGAGGAAAACCGCGTGCACAGCGCAAGCACGACAAAGAGGCGATGGATCGCCGCTGATCTGAGTCATCGTCTAATTAATGGTCTTGAGGTCGCAATCGGCGCAGGTATAGAGAAGACTTACGGGTCAAGAGACAAGACCGGCACGGCTGCCACAGGGTGGCTGAGCTTTTCAAGGGATTTTTAACGGAGAGACATTATGGATGGAAAGAGGCCTGAGGGCTATAGCGAAGACGCGGTGATGTTCTCGGATTACATGAGGGTGCTTTCGCGCCGCAAGCGCTTTATCGGATATGTTACCGGCCTGTTTTTCGCGGGGTCGGTTGTAATAAGCCTTCTTCTGCCGAAGGTATACTCGGCCACTGCCAGCATACTTCCGTCCCAGCAGGGCGGTTCGCTCGGCATAGGCGCCCAGCTCATGGGCCAGTTCCAGGGAGGCCTCGGCGCCATCGGAGGCGGGCTTCTCGGCATGAGCTCACCCCTTGATGTATGGAAAGGGATGCTCAAGAGCCAGACGGTCCTGGACGCGGTCGTAGTACGCTTCGGCCTCAAGCAGGCCTACGAAAAAGAGACGATGGAAGAGACCAGAGAGGCGCTTGAGGACAACCTCTCGATAACAAGGTCGAAGGAAGACATACTCAGTATCACCGTTTACGACAAAGACCCTGTCAAGGTGGCTCAGATGGCTAACGCCTTTGTCGAGGAGCTTGACAAGCTAAACAGAAATATGGCGATGAGCTCAGGAGGGCGCACAAGGGGTTTTGTAGACGAGCGCCTTAAAGAGACCAAGGTCGAGCTCGCAAAGGCCGAAGACGCCATGAAGGCCTTTCAGGCGAGTAACGGCGCGGTTAAGCTAGATGAGCAGTCAAAGGCGATCATCGAGGCCTTCGGCGCTTTGAAGGCCGAGCTGATGGCGAAGGAGATCGAGTACAAGACCCTTCAGTCCTACTCGGCGCCCTCTAACCCTAAACTGCAGATGCTAGGTACCAACATCGCAGAGCTCAAGAAAAAGCTTGCTGAGCTTGAAGACGGCGGCACAGGAGCTAAAAAGAGCAGCGTCTTTATCCCCACGGACAGGATACCGGACCTCTCTATCCAGTATCTGCGCCTCTTGAGAGAGGCGAAGGTTCAGGAAACGCTCTATGAGCTTTTGTCTCAGCAGTTGGAGATGGCGCGCATCAGCGAGGCGAACGACACGCCTACGATACAGATGCTAGATACCGCGCAGGTGCCTGAGAAAAAAGCAAAGCCCAAGCGGGCGCGCATAGTCTTTTTCTCAACGATAGCCGGAGCCCTGCTGGCGGTCATGACGGTATTCGTCCTGGAGTACGCGGAGCACCTGCGCTCAGCCGACGGAAACAGGAGAAGCTGAAGGCAGAGATGAACTGTCTGCAAGACCTCTTTCTTCAGACCTGCCATAAACGCCATGAACCATGATTCGATACAGACTATAAAACAGAGGGCGCTTTTCCCGAGCCTGGCGCAGTTCCATGTCATGCTATGGTGCTTTTTTTTATTCGCGACCTCGGCTGTCTATGCCGTAGACAAGACAGGCGAGACCAGCTACGGGTCCATTGACCTTTACGTCGCGCAGATATTGGCCTTCAGCGCGCTGGCGCTTATCTTTTCAACGATGTACGTATCCATGACCCGTCGCGTCCATGCCTTCGTGCCTGCGCCGGTAAACTGGCTTGCAGGCTACGCGGCAGTAGCTTTTATAACCGTTCCTGTCTCACCTAACGCACTTTTTACTTTTATCAAGGCCTCTCAGCTCTTAGCGGTAATAATGCTTGCCGTTGTCGCAGGGTCGGTCAGATGTCAGGTCAAGATACGGCCTGAAAGGCTTATCGACATCACATATTACGTGCTCATCGCATGCATGATCGTCGCATGGACAGTAGCGATAGCGCGCCCTGACTTAGGGACGCATATCGACATAGGAAAGCTTCAGCTCGGAAAGATACCGTTCCATTATACGACGCTCGGCGGCATGGCCTCGGTCGTGGCGGTCGCTTTTTTCGTGCGTTTTATCGACCGCGGCGCCAGAGGGGATCTCATTATTTTTCTTTTTAGCGTTCTAACGCTCGCCGCGACAAAGGCACGGCTCTCAACGTTGTATGTTGTCATCGCGATGTTCGCGGTGCTCTTCATATACAGAAGATGGGCCTGGCTGACTGCGTACTTCATGGCCGGAGCATCTATCCTCATCGTAGGTCCGGTCAGAGAGGCGATAATCGATTTCGCCTACAGGCAGCAGAGCCTTGAAACACTGATGAACCTGAACGGCAGGGTGACGGCCTGGATATGGGGGCTTGAGAGGTTCTGGGACCATCCCGTTATAGGACACGGCTATTATACCGGGTCAAGGTATCTGATGCCTGACGGCTTTACAGGGCTGACGCTAAAGCAGTTCCATAACGACCTGCTGAACATTCTTTTCAACACGGGAGCAGCCGGGCTTTTGTGTGTAGCCGGCGTTTATGTCTCGGCCGTTATCTCTATCCGGAGGCTGCCGCGCTCCCAAGCTGACAGGCCGAGGAGGATCGCTGTCGAGCTTGGTGCGGTGCTTTCCATCATATTCGCAACCGGCCTTGTTCATTCTTCGATAGGCTGGGACGCCTGGTACATGATGTTTGTCTTTGCCGCCGTAGCCGTAACACTGGTAAACTACGGCGAAAGGCCTATAAGAGCAAGGACGTAGGCCAGGTTTCGGCATTCGTCGGTGCGCGCCTGACTATTGCATTACAGAGATCTATCTGTCAAAAACGGCAATTCCACTTCGAAGGAGAGTATCTCTTGAGTTCATCAAAACACGCCGATAAGGTCGCTGATAACTGGGACCGCGAATGGAAGAGAGAGCAGAAGGAAAAAGGCCCTTCTGAAGGCACAGCTGCCGGACTCCTCTCAAGGCTCAAGGGCCTTGTCGGAGGCTCAGCGCTTACCAGAAAATGCAGTTCCATTTTGAGGAATGAGTCGGGCGGCGATGTAAAAGGAGTAAGACTGCTCGAGGCAGGGTGCGGCACAAGCAACATAGCCGTGGTCCTTGCCGGCGAAGGGGCGCACTGCTGCCAGTTCGACATCTCATGGGCCGCGCTCGAGATATCAAAAGAGGTCTTCGATAAGAGGGCCCTTGAAGGCAGGCTCACGCAAGGCGACCTCTTCAAGATGCCTTTTAAGGATAAGAGCTTCGATATCGTCTGGAACGTAGGGGTGCTTGAGCACCTTACCGAAGACCTTCAGGACCTGGCACTGAAAGAGATGATCCGCGTATGCAAGGATTCAGGAAAGGTCGTGACGTTAAACCCGTACGCCAGAGGGTACATATACCGCATGGGCAAATGGCTCGCGGAGAGGTTCGGGCGCTGGTCGATAGGTTACGAGGTACCGATCTATACGCTGAGGCCCAACGTTGAGCGCGTAGACAAGCGCCTTGCCGTTGAAGAATATTCTTTCGGCTTCCTCCTGCAGTTACTCGTATTCAAGCATCTTATAAGAGGGTTCAAGCCGCTCTTGTACGCATACGCGGCCTTCTATGAGATGATAAATCTGGTCTTGTCGCCACTTAACAGGCTACCCGGATTTCTTCTCGTTACGGTTGTCAGGAGGAAGGCCGGATGAACAGCGCCCAGGGCGAAAAGGCCGCCGCGTCCGTGACGGCGTCCAAGTCGCCTGGTTGGAGGGCGCAGCTCGCAAATCCGCGCGCAGTGAAGGGGTATCTCTCTCTTGCCGACCAATGTGTAGTATCAGCGACGACTTTTTCCGTAAACATCTTTCTTGCAAGGTATCTCGGGGTCGATGAATACGGGCTTTTCGTTGTCGCGTACACCGTCTATCTGCTCATCGCCGCGGTTCAAGACGCCATGTTCGGCTATCCTGCGCTTATCGTCGGCGCAAGGCTCGGGAATGAAAACCTCGGCGGTTATGTCTCAAGCCTCTTTGTCTTGCAATGCATCTTCGGCATATCAGTCTCAGCCCTTTTGATCGCGGCGATAGCCGCAGCATACTCTTATTCAGGCGCCTTTGACCCGTGGATGTTCTATTCATTCGTCTCATTCGTCATGTTCGCTTTGAGCAACCAGTTTTTAAGGAGGCTCCTGTACCTCTACAACAGGGCGTTCCAGGTCCTGCTGGTCGATCTGCTGTTCAGCGCATTCCTCTTTGCCTCGCTCTTTTACCTGGCCTCAGGCGGCAGGCTCGGATTCGCGCAGGCCAATTACTCGCTCGCTTTCGCGGCCTTGGGAGCGTTCGTGGCAGGCACTGCCTTTCTTGGAGGCCAGTTCGTCTTCAAGGGCCTCTCTCTAAGGGCCTCGGCAGTTGAGAACCTGCGGTTCGGCAAATGGCTCGTTGCGCAAAACCTCTGCACCTGGGGGACAGGGCAGATCTACTACCTCGTCTCTGCTGCGGTCCTGGGGATGAAGGCCCCGGCCGTACTGAAGGTCTGCGCGAACCTTCTGGCCCCGCTACAGGTCATATTCCAGGGCATAGACAGCGTGCTCGTCATCGCCATCTCAAAGAGGCTTGAGGCCGGGACAGCAAGGCCCTTCCTTTTAAAGGCCGGGGCCGCGCTTGTCGCGTTCTCTCTTATCTACAGCCTGATAATACCGATATTCTCGGACGATCTTATTTTACTTCTTTACGGTCCTTCTTACCCAGACCTATTCCCGATCGTGGTGATCTTCGCTGTTGCCTTCGTCTTCAGGAGCGTCGCAGTGGTGCCTAACCTCGCGCTTCTTTCGATGAAGGCCACAAGGGAGACTTTTTTCGTCCACCTGACGACGCTCTTCATAACGCTTGCGTCCATATACCCGCTTCTTCATTACGGCGAGATCATGGGGGCCGCGGTAGGAACGGTACTGATACCGTATTTCTTCTGGGCTGTACTCATGCTCTGGCGTGTCAGCAAGCTTCTTCCTAAATACAATAGCCGGGTAGATGCATACAGATGACGATCAAGATCAAGAGTGATAACGGCAGGCCCGTGTTACAGGGCGTGCAAGAGGCATCGGTGCAGTCCGGCTTCCTGCATGCCTTTTTCAATACGCTTAACGGCATGTCCGTCGAATATTCAGTCATACGCAACTACGAAACACTCCCACAAAAGGTGACCGGCACGGATATCGACATGGTCGTGAGATCTGCGGATTTTAGAAGGATAACTTCCGCCGTCGACGCCGTTGCCCGGTCAGTCGGGTATGCGCGCTGGAAGTCTTACAGGAAGAACTACGATATCGTACAGACAAGCTACGCCCCTATCGAATGCGAGAACCCTGAAGATGTCGTTAGGGTCGACTTCATGATGGACGGGGTCAAGTGGCGCGGACTTGATCTGATGGATCCGCAGGTCATCTGGGATAATACAGTTACGCTTGGCGGGGTGAGGGTCCTTAAAGACCCGGCAAAGACGGCGCTTACACTGATAAATTCCCTTGTCTTCGGCTCCGGCCTCAAGGAAAAATATCTCGCTGAGTATACGTCGCTCGAAGGCGGTGATAAAAAAAGAGCTGACAAGCTGATAAGCGACTCGATTGGCGCTTCTGCAAAACATGTGATAGAACACCTGGCAGCGTTATCATCTCAGCCATCGGGCCATCCTGCATCGGCACTCGACACAAGGCCTATCCGTTCTTCCTTTATGAAGGCAAAGGCAATGAAGGCCCCCTCGATACTCTCAGGGCTAGCCTCATGGGCCAAGACATCAGTGACAAGGCTGCTTGCCCCGCCGGGCCTCTTCGTCGTATTCATCGGCCCTGACGGGTGCGGCAAATCCACCATGAACGCCGAGGTTCAGAGACGTTGCGCGAGGATGTTTTCAGGTGTCGATACATTCCATCTCTTTCCTAAGCCCGGCATCTTTGCCTCTCTTGACCGCAAGAGCATGAAGAGATGGGAAAAGAGACATACAGACAGGCAGGAATGGGAGTTAAGGAGCGCGACTTTTCCGGCGTGGAAGTCTATTGCAAGGTGTTCTTATCTCTTATTGAGGTTCTGGGCAGGGTACCTGCTGTGGGTCTATCCTAGGGTTTCGAGGGGCCGCCTTGTGATAGGCGAGAGGTGGTGCTACGACATCTTGTTCGATCCTGCGTCAAAGGGGATAGGTCTGCCGTATCGGCTCAGAAGGTTTTTTTACAGCTTATGCCCTTCGCCGTCAGTTACGCTGGTGCTTGCAGGCGCGCCTGAGAAGATGGCTGAAAGAAAAAAAGAGCTTCCGGTGGGTGAGATAACGAAGCAGCTCGACGCGATGAAAAAAGAGCTTGGCGGCAGGAAGGGGATCTCTATCGCCGATTCCACGGCCGGGATCGAGGAGACGTTCAAGTCTGTCCTGAAGGCGCTTATATCGGCATGAATGAGAGGTGTGAAAGAAGCGGTCTTCCTGAGGAGACACTACGGATAATCGATGACGAGAGGATGTCGAGCTGGAAGTATCTCCTGCCAGCCGGCCCATCATCGAGCGTGCTCCTGCTTGCTGAGACGCTTGGCAGCGCGCCTATGAGCCTTGCGCGGTCTTTTGGCCGCGTGACCGTTGCCGGCCTTGAGAAGAACCTTGCATCAGAGCTTGAAACGTTATCTAGGGGCAGGGGGATTGACAACATAGTGGTCGTATGCGACGACCCCAGCGGCGCCTCTGGCCGCTTTGACGTGATAATCATCTCGGCTGGGATGATAAAAGACCCGGGAGGGTTAGCGTCTCTTGTATCGATATGCGACGGACGCCTCGCTCCGGGCGGCCATGTCTTCTTCCTCGGCTCCAGACGCTCATCAGGCATGAGCGCGGGAAGAGCCTCATCCGCATGGAAGGCTCTTGGCTGGCAGGTGGACTGCGTCTATTCATTCCTTCCATCAGAGGATGATTACAAGCTGATCGTCCCTACCAGGCCGTTTTCCGTATTCAGGTCCGGCCTCAAGATGCACAACACGCTTACCGTAGCCAGCTCGATCAAAAAAACCGGCGTACAGCTCCTGGGCGCCCTCGGCCTGCTGGAGAGCGTCATGCCCGCCTACGGGGTCGCTGTCTCAAAGGGTGCTTCTGACGGATTTGCCGAGGGCGGGTGGTTGAGCGAGTATCTCTCGGCAAAGCTCGGACACGGCAGGTTCAGGATGATCATCCATAACGCCTCCCCGGGCGAGGGGGCAAAGGCCATACTCAAGCTGGTGACGAATAGCGGCTCTGCCCTGGCATACGTGAAGATAGCGGATAATCGGGTGAGGGGCATATTCATCGAGAACGAATACCGCACGCTTGTCAGGCTCGAAGGCGTCTCTTTGAAGACTGCTTCAGTGCCGACACTTGCAGGCTTCGATATAGTAAACGGCCACTATATCCTGATACTTAAGGCGAGCGATGAGGGGTTTGCCGCCAATATCCGTTCGATGGACGCAACTGTAACGGATTTTCTGATCGAGCTTTTTGAAAGGACGTCCTCGGTCAAAAAGCTCGAAGAGACCCTCTTCTGGGCCCAGACCCAAAAGGCGCTTTATGAGTTCAGCTCAGGTCCGTACGGCCCGGCATACGGCTGGCTATCGGATATAGCGTTCGGACTTATGGAGCGGCTCAAGGGCGAGAGCTTTCCGTTCGGGATGGTGCACAGGGATTTTGTCGGCTGGAATATAAAAAGGATGTCTGATTCAAGGCTGTATGTGATGGATTGGGAGTGGGCTCGGCCGGAGCATATCCCATTTCAGGATTTCTTCCATTTCATACTGCTGACAGAGTGGGCCAATTCAGGCAAATCCGTCGAGACGATATTGAGGGAGTCTTTTTTTTCGGGTAAGACAAAGTATTCATCTCTCTTGAGAAGATACGCATCCGCCCTTGATATACCTATTGAAAAAAGCTATGATTTTTTGTTACTGTACCTGGCCGAGTGGACCGCCTTTCACATCACCCAGATAACCGAGGCGAGGCAGTGGGCGACCCAGGCCCTTGACTTCCTCGGCAAGGCCGGAAGCGGGAAGATATATACGGAAGATCGCTGGCTCAAGGGCATCTGAGAAAGCGGCAACATGAACCTTCAGCACCTTGGGATAACAACATGAAGATACTTCTTACGAACGTCAACAGGGGCGAACAGCGCCACCTCTATTTTCCTCTCGGACTTGCTTATATCGCGACCCCTTTGAAAAAAGAGGGCCACGACCTTTTATTCCTCGATGTAATGGCGATAACAAGGGCCGAGATACCTGCGGCCCTTCCTGCGCGCAGCTTCGATGCTGTCTGCATATCCGCGCTTATAACCGACTTCAAATTCGTGCAGTGGTTTACCGCCCTTGTCAAGGAGCGCTACCCCGGAGTAAAGGTGATCGTAGGCGGGGGCTTGTCTACCGTCTCCGAGATACTCCTTAAGAAGAGCGATGTAGACGTGACTGTGAGCCAGGAAGGCGAAGAGACCATAGTCGAGCTTATCAGGGCGATCGAGAACGGACAAGGCCTTGCCGGAGTAAAGGGGATATTCTATAAGGACGAAGCAGGACAAGTCGTAAAGACCGAAAAAAGGACGCCTGCCGAGGACCTCGACAGGATAGAACTGCCTGCGTATGAAACGTTCGACGCCGGCAGATACCTGCAGACCGAAAAGCTCGGCTTCAGCAGCCCTGTAAAGAGTCTGAGTATAATCACCACGCGGGGATGCCCTTACAGCTGCGTCTTTTGCGACAAAGGGGTCTGGGGCGGCAACTACCGCGCAAGGAGCCCGGAGAGCATAGTCGACGAGGTGATGTACCTTAAAAATAGATTCGGCATAGACGGCATAGTCTTTTCTGACGATCTTTTCGTGCTCGATAAGAAGAGGGTCTACGGCGTCTGCGATCTTCTTATCAAGAGGAAGGCCGGTATCGCGTGGAGCTGCAACGGCAGGGTAAATCTCATGGATGAGCCGCTTTTGAAGAGGATGAAGGAAGCCGGTTGCATGACGATAGCATACGGACTGGAAAGCGGCAGCCAGCGCATGCTCGATACCATGAAGAAGAAGATCACGGTGGAGCAGAGCAAGAGGGCGATAGACCTTACCAGAAAGGCCGGGATAGATATACAGCCATACCTCGTATTCAATATGCTCGGAGAAGACGAGCAGAGCATACGCGACACCGTCGACTTCTGTAAGGAGATGGGCCTGCCTGTCGGCAAATTCGGCATCTTTACCCCTCTGCCGAACACTGAGCTATATGAGATGGCCGAGAAAGCCGTAGGTATGCCGCCGCTTGAAGATCAGATAGAGCATTGGAAGGACTGGAACGACAGCCTGACAGTGAACCTCTCTACGCTTACTGATGAGAGACTCCTTCAACTGAAGGGCTGGGCAGAGGCCGAGATAAGGGACCATTATATAAAACATCACAAGCGCCTGATCCTCAGGCGGCTTATGATCAGATACCGCCAGTGGGGCCTGGGCGTGACGCTTGGCGTACTGCGGTCGTGGTTTGGCAAGTACGTCAAATATCAGTTAAGGCGTTCCACTTAATGGTTCAAAGCGCAGGGACTCCCCCGTTTAAGAAAAGGCTGGTACTCAAATCTATCGCCATGATCGGAGCGGTCGTCCGAATTTTTTTGAGGGCCCGAGGCGGCATAGGGTCCGATTCGGTCAGGAAGATCCTACTTCTGGAATTATGGGGCGTCGGCGACGTAGTGCTTTCCACCTCGGCGCTTGTCTCATTAAGAAAGATCTTCCCTAGGGCAAGTATTACCGTCCTTGCCAAGCCGTACGCGGCGGACATACTTAAGTACAGTCCCTGTGTGGACGAGATCATCCCTTTTAATTTCCCATGGACGCGGCTCCACGGCAAATATGATCTCCGGAAGTGGGAGTTTGGCCGTATCTTCAGGCTCGTTTCGGATCTGCGCAGGCGGAGCTTCGACCTGGCCCTTGACGTGCGAGGCGACGCGAGAAGCAACCTGCTGATGCTTCTTTCAGGCGCTTCTTCAAGGGTCGGCTACGGAGCGTTCAAGGACGACTGGATGCTCACCAATGAGGTCGAGCGCGACCATGATGCCAGACACAGGGTGGATGAATGGCGCTCTATTATCAGGCATATCGACCCTAACGCCGAATGCCTGACGCCGACGCTCTGGGTAAGCCAGGATGAGGCAGACGCGGCTCTCTTACGGTCAAAAGCCGGTTTAAAGGGCGGTCGCATCCTCGTCGGCATCCACCCGGGCGCCAGCAACAGGTTTAAAAAATGGGCTCCGGACAGGTTTGAAAAGCTCGCCAGATACCTTGCATCAACTTATGGCGCTCAGATCGTCTTTTTCGCTGACCCGGACGGGTACGGAGGCGATCTCAAGGCGGACGGCGCAAAGACCGTCTCAGGGTGGCCTCTAAGGGATGTAGTCGCGCTCATCAGATCTCTTGACGTATTCATCTGCAACGACGGAGGCCCGATGCATATCGCAGTGGCCCTCGGCGTGCCTACTATCGCGGTATTCGGCCCGACTCTATCATCATGGTTCGGCCCTTACGGAGATGCGCACAGGGTAGTTGAAAAAGATGTATGCAGACACAAACCGTGCTGGGATTATTGCAGATTTGACTCTCCGGAGTGCCTTGACGCCGTCGCCTTCGAGGATGTGGCACTGATGGCGGACGAGTTGTTAAAAGGGTCGAAGAAACGATAAGATAATCCAGTGGCAGAAGCGCTAATTTATAGTGGACTTGTCATTTTTACTCTGCTAATATTTGACTTCTATTTTGCCGCACACTGCTGTCTTAGATGTTCTTTGCGCGTCTATCTGTTTTTCGATCACAGGCAACGGTAGATAGTTACTACAAGCCGGATACACGACAGCATCCTATCTGTCATGTATAGGCATTTTGTGTTTTCAACCAGAGATTTGCTTTACTCAACTCGATAAGGTGTACATAATGTCAGGCAAGTCTTTGAAAAGAGATTGCCTTCGTGTGTTGATGATCAATCATCACCGGAGGTACAAGAGCTATTTCCGCGCCCAGATCATCGCTGAGAGCCTCGTCAAGCGCGGCCACAGCGTGACGCTTGTCGTAATAGCTGATACAAGGCGCTACGGCATTACAACCGAAGTTGTCAACGGTGTGCGTATCATAGAGACGCCTGATCTCTTATGGGGCAGGCTCAGGTCAGGCTGGGACCCCTACAATACCATCGTCCGCACCAGGCTCCTCGCCGGCATAGGTCATGAGTTCGACCTCATCCATCTCTTCGAGACAAGACCGGCCACGATAATTCCCGCACTTTTTTTCCTCAGGAAAAATAAGATACCTCTTGTCATAGACTGGATCGACTGGTGGGGCAAGGGCGGACTTATCGATGCCAACCGGCCGTGGTGGTACAAGCATACGTTCGGCCATGTAGAGGAGTACTTCGAGGAACGGTTCAGGTCCATGGCCGACGGCACCACGGTCATCTCCGGCGCCCTTGCCGAGAGGGCCGTAGGGCTCGGCGTACAGAAAGACTCGATACTCCTTCTCAGAGGCGGCGTTGACGCCGATCACTTCAGACCCATGCCTATAGCCGATGCGCGCGTTAAAGCAGGCATCAGCCTTGACGCCCCCGTGCTCGGTTTTTCCAGCCTCGATTCGTTCCTCGACGTGAAGCTCCTGCTGGAAGCGATAACCCTTGTAAAAAAAGAGATACCCGGCGTCAAGGTCCTGATGACAGGCGCGGCAAGTCCTGAAGCCAGGAAGCATGTCAGCGCGTTCGGGCTTGAAGGCGACGTCATATTTACCGGGTTCCTTCCGTTTAAAGACCTGCCGGTCTATCTGAACTGCTGCGACCTCTTTCTTCTCCCGTTGCCGGAGACCCCGTATAACATAGGCAGATGGCCTAACAAGGTCGGCGATTATATGGCTATAGGCAGGCCTGTGATAACTAATCCCACGGGGGAACTAAAGGATATATTCTCGTCTGGCGAGTTCGGCCTGACCTGCAGGTACGATGCCTCCGACTTCGCCGCAAAGATACTCGAGCTGTTACGCGACCCGGCAAGGCGCCTTCAGATGGGCGCAAAGGCAAGGGCCTGGGCCGTAGAGATGCTACCCTGGGACAAAAAAGCGGCGGACCTGGAGAGTTTTTATTCATCTGTGATAAAGAGACACGGCTAAAAAGCCTGTTCATATTCGTTCGGCAGCGCAACCTTGAGAGAAGTAAAGGCCGGAAGGCCTTAACACAGCAACATCAACCTGGATCCGGTTTTCTCGATGAAGCATCCATTGCACAAGTATATCCTCGTCCTTATGGACGTAGGCGTGGTCTATTTCTCTTTCGTAGCCGCCGTATGGCTCTATCACGGGGTCATGGGCCCTGACATGAGCGCGGCCTGGTCCCATATCCAGTCTAACATCATGTTTTTCAGCGCATACTGCGTACTGTGCATCCCGATATTCAGCTACTACAACCTCTACTGCAACACCATATTCACTTCAGCCGTCAGACAGTCAGTCCTGCTTGCAAGGTCTATGGCAGTTTTTACGGCAGGCATCGCCCTGATCTCTTTCACGTTCAGGTCATGGTACGTTCCTGACAGCCGGCTTACCATCCTCTTTTTCATGATCATAGCAACGCTCTCGCTCATCTTGTGGAGGGTGCTCGCCGTAAGGCTCGTCTACGCCTACATCAAGGGGCACAAGCATGGCAGGAAACGTACCCTTGTCGTGGGCGGCGAAAAGGCCGTAGCCGAGCTTTATGACAGGCTGATAACCTCATCATACGATTTTACTCCATGTTGTCTGGTCGCAACCGGGACCGGTACTGCCTTGCCTCCGATGTGGTCTGCTTACGGGCTTCCGACCGGCACCCTCGACGAGATCGAAGGGGTGATGGGCGCTTCCAGACCTAAGGCGGTACTCATAGCCTACGACGGCCACAGCTACGAAGAGCTCTTCGCGCTGATAGACAGATGCAGGAAGCTGCGGCGCAGGGTCTTTGTCTTCTCAAGGCTCCTTAACGTTATACCGGAGTATGTAGTCATAGACAGGTATGGCGACTTCTCGCTCGTGGATATCTCGCCGGAATCGTCTGAGAAGTTCACGGACCGTCTGAAGCACGCGCTCGACATGGTCATGGGTCTCCTTATCATAATTGCCATGAGTCCTTTTTTTATCTTTCTCGCCGTCGCCGTAAAGTTCTCGTCCGCAGGGCCGGTATTTTACAAGCAGACGCGTGTCGGCAAAAATGGCAAACCGTTCACCTTCTACAAGTTCCGTTCGATGTACGTTGACAGCGATAAGGACTCGTGGAGGATATCCAGGACCATAGACAGCATAACCTCAGGAAACGCCTCTGGCGCTACCACGAAGGTCGTAAACCGCTCGAGCGTAACGACTATTGGAAGCATCATGAGAAAGACCAGCCTTGACGAGTTGCCACAGCTTTTCAATGTGATAAAAGGCGACATGTCGCTTGTTGGGCCAAGGCCGCCGCTTCCGTACGAGTGGGATAATTACAGCCCCTGGCACAAAAAACGTCTGCGGTCGATACCCGGATGCACCGGCCTTTGGCAGGTCACGGCACGGAGCAAGGTCGGGTTCAATGATACGGTGCTTCTAGATCTTTATTATCTTTACAACCGCAGCACTTGGATGGACCTGAAAATACTATTTCAGACGGTCGCAGTAGTAGTACTAGCTAAAGGAGGAGAATAAAAGTGCTTAAAACAGCAGTCATAGGGCTTGGATACTGGGGCCCGAATCTGGTCAGGAACCTGAGTAAGACAAAAGGGGTCGAGGTCAAGTACCTTTGCGACCTCAGCCAGGCAAACCTCGATAACTGGAAGAGTTTTCACGGCGCGACGCTTACTACAGACTACAGGGACATCCTCTCAGACCCATCTATCGACGCGGTGGCCATAGCGACACCGGTCTCAACGCACTTCAGGCTCGCTAGCGACGCGCTGAACGCAGGCAAGCATGTCCTTCTTGAGAAGCCGATGGCGCTGAACGTCAATGAATGCGCCGAGCTCATACGCATAGCGGAGGATAAAAAACTTGTCCTTCAGGTAGACCACACGTACCTCTACACCGGAGCGGTGCGCAGGATCAAGGAGATAGTCTCGTCAGGCGAGCTAGGCGACGTGCTCTATTTCGACTCTGTCCGCGTGAACCTCGGTCTGTTCCAGCACGATGTCAACGTCGTATGGGACCTGGCCCCGCATGACCTCTCGATCATGGACTATGTGATCCCGCACAGGTGTATCGCCGTATCAGGCTCAGGGATATCCAACTTCGGAGGCGACCTCGAGAACATCGCCTTTGCGACGCTTTACTTCGATTCCGGCGTAATAGCGCACATAAACGTCAACTGGCTCTCTCCCGTGAAGATCAGACGGATCATCATAGGCGGAACTAAAAAGATGATCGTATTCAACGACCTTGAACCCAGCGACAAGCTGAAGATCTACGACAAGGGTGTAGACCTGAAAAACTCCGACATGGACGGCATCTACAGTACGCTTGTGAAGTACAGGACCGGCGACATGCTGGCTCCCAATGTGGACGGGACCGAAGCGCTCAAGTATGAGTGCAACCACTTCGCCGAATGCATCAGGACCGGCGCCAGGCCCATCACTGACGGTGAGATGGGGATGAGGGTCGTAGCCCTCATCGCGGCGATAAATGAATCGATAGCCAATGACGGCAAAAAGATAGAGATAGGGGTGGCGGCGATATGAAAAGGATACTGATAACCGGCTCCGGCGGCGCGCCGGCAGCTAACTTCATAAGGTCCCTGAGAAAGTCAGGCGAACCTTTTTACTTCATAGGCGTAGATTGCGACAAGTATTACCTCCAGAGGTCGGAGACTCATGAAAAGCACCTTGTCCCGATGGCCAACCAGCCTGAGTACCTACCGGTGCTTCTCGACATCATCCGCGAAACAGGCGCAGAGCTCCTGTTCGCTCAGCCAGATGTGGAGATAGAGGTTTTGTCCAGGCTGAGAGAGTCGCTCCCGATCCGCACCTTCTGGCCTGCTCAGGAAACGATAGAGATCTGCATGAACAAATACTCTAGCTTCCTGAAGTGGGAAGCGGCCGGGATAAAGGTGCCCAAGACGGTGCTTGTGCGCGACGAGGCGGAGCTGAAAGAGGCGTTCAGGACACTGGGGCCGAAACTCTGGCTGAGGGAGTTTAAAGGCGCGTTCGGCAAAGGGTCTCTTCCGACCGATGATCTTGAGCAGGCTATCGCATGGATCAACTTCAAGAAGGGCTGGGGCAGGTATGTGGCGGCCGAGTGCCTTACAGAGGCGACCATCACCTGGCAGTCGATATGGAAGGACGGCGAGTTCGTGGTAGCGCAGGGAAGAAAACGCCTCTACTGGGAATTCGCCAACAGGGCGCCGTCAGGTGTTACCGGGCTCACAGGCACAGGTGTGACGGTCATAGACCCTCTTGTAGACGAGCTGGCTATAAAGGCTATAAAGGCCATTGACAGCAAGCCGCACGGCATTTTCAGCGTGGACTTCACATACGACGCCAACGGGATGCCGAACCCTACGGAGATAAATATAGGCAGGTTCTTCACGACGCACCAGTTCTTCACCGAGGCGGGCCTCAATATGCCCTACATCTTCGTGAAGCTGGCATTCGATGAAGTGCCGCCGCTGCCTCTCAAGAGGGTCAATCCGCTGACTCCGGGACTTGCGTGGGTAAGAGGCATGGATATCGAGCCTGTGCTGACAAGCGTTGATGAGATAGAGATGCCTGCCGCAAAGCTGAGGGATAGGATAAAGAAGCTCGCGGCGGCAAAGAGCTGATGCGGGTCCTTGTAACAGGCGGGACAGGCTTTATAGGCGGCCCGCTTTTAAAGTTGCTCTCCTCGGAGACTGACATAGAGGCTGTAGTCCTCGCCAGACGCCCAGGGAAAGACCACGGCAACATCAGATACATCGAGGCTGACCTTTCCGAGAGCAGATCGGTCGAGGCGTTTGCCTCGAGCGCAGGCTCGTTCGACGTCCTTGTCCATCTGATGGCGCTCATACCGACGGTTGGGGCAGCTGACCCTGGGCCTCATGAGTATGTCCGGCAGAATATTGGTGCTACCGTCAACCTTATTGCCTGCCTCGGCGGACGCGTCAAGAGAGTCGTATACGGGTCTACGCTCGACGTATACGGGCCCGTCACAGCGCTTCCTGTCACCGAGGCGCACCAGACCGAGCCGCTTACATGCTACGGGGCGACCAAGCTTGCGGCTGAGAAGCTGCTCGCAGTGTTTTGCAGGGAGAGAGGTATCCCTCTTTCCATACTCAGGTTCTCACAGGTTTACGGCCCAGGTGAACCTGTCATCAAGGCTATACCCGCGTTCATAAGCGCAGTTGTAGACGGAAGGCCGCCGGTAGTCTTTGGCGACGGAAGCGATCTTAGGGACTATGTATATGTGGATGACGCGGCGGCGGCGGTCATGAGCGCCGTGAAGGGTGACGCCTCAGGCGGCGTCTTCAATATCTCCGGTGGAAGGCCGGTCAGCCTGCTTGAAGTCCTTGAGACTATCATTACCGCCGGCAAGACGAGTCTCCGGCCGGTATTTGAGAATAGGCGGAAGGACCGGATTGATATGCATTTTGATATTTCCAGGGCAAAGGATATCCTCGGCTGGTCTCCACAAGTCTCGCTCGCCGATGGAATAGAGAGGGAGGTAAGGTATTTCGAGTCCTTGAGGGACGGTAGCAGATGAAGGTCTTCTTCGATCTTGACGGCACCATCATAGACGTCTCGCAGAGATACTACCGTATCTACTCAGACATCATCAGACGTCTGGATGCTGTGCCTATCGGATTCGAGACATATTGGGAGAAGAAAAAAGAGCGGGTCTCAGAGCATGAGATCATGATTCTTTCAGATATCGATCATGACAAGGCCAAGGAGTATCTTGCAGAGCGCGGCGAGCTGATCGAATCTGACGCGTATCTTGAGATCGATACGCTTATAAGTGGAGCACAAGGGCTCTTTGAGGTCCTCGGAGCTAGCCACGAGCTCTACATCGTCACGATGAGAAAGAGGCGGGTGAACCTTCTGCGCCAGATAGAACGCCTCGGCATCGGGGGCTATTTCAAGTCGATCCTGAGCATCGGGGCCGCGCCTGACCCTGCGATCGCAAAGGCGGAAGCGATAATGGCCGAGTGCTCCGTTTGCAGTTCCGACATCATCGCAGGCGATACAGAGGCTGATATCCGGGCAGGAAAGATACTTGGCATCAGGACGTGCGCTGTGCTTACAGGGATCAGGAGCGAGAGACTTTTGAGCCTCGAAGCCCCGGACCATATTATGGAGTCTATAACTAAACTGACAGGAGTGGTTCACGATGAAGGTATCTTTTCTTGATCTCAAGTCGCAGCACGTGGAGCTTTATCCGGAGATCGAAGCCGTTGTGAAGGAAGCGGTGCTGAACGCCGCGTTTATCGGCGGCGATAACGTATCAGGTTTTGAATCAGAGTTTGCCGCATTTTGCGGGACAAAGCACTCTGTAGGGGTTGCAAGCGGCACGGACGCTTTGCGTTTCGCGCTTACCGCCTGCGGTGTAGGCCAGGGAGACGAGGTAATAACAGTCCCCAATACGTTCATAGCTACGACCGAGGCGATATCCCAGGCAGGCGCAACGCCGGTCTTCGTAGATATAGATCCGGCCACCTTCAATATCGACGCGTCCAAGATCGAAGAGAAGATAACTCCCAGGACAAAGGCGATCGTCCCGGTGCATCTCTACGGTCAGTGCGCTGACATGGACGCCATAATGGAGATAGCCGCAAGACACGGCCTGAAGGTAGTCGAGGACGCGTGCCAGGCGCATGGCGCTACTTACAAGGGCAAGCCCGCAGGCTCCATCGGGGACAGCGCAGCGTTCAGCTTCTATCCCGGAAAAAACCTCGGCGCATGCGGCGAAGCAGGCGCAGTGACCACCAACGATGCAGATGCCGCGGCTATGATCAGGATGATCAGGGACCACGGTCAGTCAAGGAAGTATTATCATGATATCGAGGGCTACAATGGCAGACTCGACGCGATTCAAGCCGGGATCCTGAGGATCAAGCTCAAGAGGCTTGCTAGCTGGGTCGGCCTCAGAAAGAAGAATGCGGCTCTCTACAGGAGCCTCTTGTCAGGTGTTGACGGCGTGACCATGCAGAAGGAGCTTGAGGTCGGTTCAAGCGCGTACCACCTCTTTATCATACTGGTAAAGGACAGGGACTCGCTCCAAAAGAAGCTCTCGGATGCAGGCATTGCTACAGGCCTCCATTATCCGCTCCCGCTTCATCTGCAGAAGGCCTACAGCAATATGGGGCTCAAGGCCGGTTCATTCCCGGTCGCCGAGGATATAGCAGGCGAGCTTCTCAGCCTGCCGATGTTCCCTGAACTGCGGGAAGATGAGATCCGTTACGTCGTGGACTCGCTCAAGCAGTCCATTTAGAAGTTGTTGTCTTGTATCGCATCGTACCGGTGCGTTAAAAGCCGGTAGACAGAAGAGGAGGCTTTTGAAATGATAGACCTTAAAGGCGCAAGGGTAGCAGTCACTGGCGGGGCCGGTTTCCTCGGCTCTTTCGTCGTAAAAAAACTGGCTGACCTCGGCTGCGCTGACATCTCTGTCCCGCGGTCTGCAGTATATAATTTCGTGGACAGGGACGCCTGCAAGAGGTTTTACAGGGATGCCAGGCCTGACGTGGTGCTTCACCTGGCCGCCAGAGTCGGGGGCATCGGGGCCAACAGGGCGAACCCGGGAAGCTTTTTTTTCGAGAACATGATGATGGGCGTACAGCTTATGGAAGAGGCCCGGCTTTTCGGAATAAAGAAGTTCGTAGCGCTCGGGACAATATGCGCCTACCCGAAGTTCACCCCTGTGCCTTTCAACGAGGAAAGCCTCTGGGAAGGGTACCCTGAGGAGACGAACGCCCCTTACGGTCTAGCAAAGAAGATGCTCCTTGTCCAGTCACAGGCTTACAGACAGCAGTACGGATTCAACAGCATATACCTCCTGCCTGTAAATCTCTACGGGCCCGGAGACAACTTCGACCCTGAGTCGTCGCATGTCATCCCGGCGCTCATAAAAAAGTGCGTTGACGCAAAAAACGCCAATGAGAGCTTCATCACGGTATGGGGGACAGGCAAGGCTACAAGGGAATTTCTCTACGTCGAGGATGCCGCGGAAGGGATAATCAATGCCACGCTCAGATACGACAAGCCTGAGCCGGTGAATATCGGCGCGGGATTCGAGATATCCATAAAAGACCTTGTGACCCTTATAGCAAGACTCACCGGCTTTAACGGTGAAATACGCTGGGATTCCACAAAGCCCGATGGACAGCCGAGAAGGTGCGTCGACGTAGCAAGGGCCGAAAAGGAATTCGGCTTCAGGGCCTCTACGGGTTTCGAAGAGGGGTTAAAAAATACGATCGAATGGTATATAAACAGCGCCTTGCGCCCTGCGTAGAGGCCGTCTGCAAAGGCCGGATACCCTGCGCCTCATAGCATGCAGGCTTTATTAAACCTCAGATCCAAGGTATTTAAAAAAATCGGCCAACGCCGTCTCATGATAATGAGGCGGCGTTTTTTCTTGCCCGAGCGATCCGCTTCGCTGTCGCATGTCCGGCAACGTTACATCCCTGCAACTTCCTTAACTCATTACCTTATAGACGCGCAGTCTCCTTGTCAGGCAGACACAGGAGGTCTTTTCTGAAACCTCACCGGAAGTAGAAAAATTGGGCGGACAGGTTGCGCTCCTTGAAACTTCTGGTAGATTCTACAGTGAATCTACCGGCAAATGTCTTGCAGGGGGGGCGGATGGTAAAAAGATTACTGGTAACAGGCTCTAACGGGCTGATAGGCAGCGAGGTAGTCTCTTATTTTTGTGCCGACGGGTGGGAGGTCTATGGTTTTGACAACAACATGAGGGGTGATTTTTTCGGCCCCAGCGGCGATACGCGCTGGAATCAGCAACGCCTCATCGAGAGGTTTCCAGGCTTCAGACACGTTGAGGTCGACATAAGGAACAGGGCGCAGGTCGTAGCTGAGCTTGCCTTGTTAAAGCCTGACGCGATAGTCCATACCGCCGCGCAGCCGAGCCATGACCTTGCCGCCAGCAGGCCGTTTGACGATTTTGACACTAACGCGGTCGGCACAATGAACATGCTCGAGGCCGCAAGGCTTTCATGCCCGGATGCGCCTTTCGTCCACATGTCAACGAATAAGGTCTACGGAGACGCGCCCAACGAAATCCCTCTCCTGGAGAACGAATCAAGGTGGGATTACGCGGACCCGAAGTATGAGAATGGGATAGATGAAAGTTTCAGGATCGACAGGTCGAAACACTCGCTCTTCGGCGCCTCGAAGGTCGCGGCTGACATAATGGTGCAGGAATACGGCAGGTACTTTAACATGCCGACGTGCTGTCTGAGAGGAGGATGCCTCACTGGACCGAACCACTCGGGAGTAGAACTCCATGGGTTTTTAAGCTACCTTATCAAATGCAACATCGAAAAGAGGCTATATCGCGTATACGGGTACAAGGGCAAGCAGGTGAGGGACAACATCCACTCGCTTGACGTAGCCAGGTTCATACACGTGTTTATCAAGGGACCGCGTACCGGCGAGGTCTACAATATAGGAGGTGGGCGCGCAAACTCGATATCTATCCTGGAGGCTTTCAAGCTGATCGAATCAATATCAGGAACCCCGATGGTCTCCGAGTACGTCGCGCAGAACCGTCAGGGCGATCACATCTGCTATATATCCGACCTCTCGAAGATGCGAACGCACTACCCGGCATGGAATATCACCAAAGACCTAAGGACTACTTTCAGCGAGATCTATAATGCCTGCCGGAAAAACGCGGCAGTTTAACGGCCGCCGTATTTTTCAAAGCGAAAGGCTGCGTCGCATAAGCCATTCGCCCGTCCTATTCAAATCCCTGTTCAAGCACCTATCCTTCAAGTCGGCCGCAGATAGCGCCATTTCGCAGGTCTGATTTTAAAGCCGCCTTCTTGGAGGTCCGCCTTTAAACTGCATGCGGCCTTTCTCCGGCAAAGAAAAGAGTTAGTCTTCGCAATAAATTCTTGACAGTTTCTTCGATTATGATAGAATCTTTTCTCGTTGCACCGCTCCAATCAACGTGTTTCATGCAAGATCGGCAGCATGTCGTTACTTGACGCACCAAGCGGGAGTAGCTCAGTTGGTAGAGCGCAACCTTGCCAAGGTTGAGGTCGCGGGTTCGAGCCCCGTCTCCCGCTCCATTTAAAACTACCCGCACAACCTAGTGTTTTGACCCTCGGCCCAGACCGGCAGGTGCTTGTATGGATTCTTCTGCAAAGAATACGATACTCAAGGCCTATCTCGAAAAAACAGGCCTTAAATCCACCGCCCAGCGCGATTTCATCGCCGAGACTTTCTTTAAAACCAACACACACATAAGCCTCGATGAGCTTCTTAAAAAGGTCAAGAGGAAAAACTCCAGGATCGGATACGCTACGGTCTACCGTACCATGAAGCTCCTTTCGGAGTGCGGTCTTGCCCTCGCGAGGCAGTTCGGCGACGGGCAGACACGCTACGAGAACCTCCCTGATGACGGCCACCACGACCATATCATCTGCATCAAATGCTCGAAGATCGCCGAATTCCAGAACCAGAAGATAGAACAGCTCCAGATCGAGGCGGCCAAGAAGCTCGGCTTCACTGTGGTCAACCACAAGCTTGAGCTATACGGCTACTGCCCTGACTGCGCCTGATTTATTTTTACCTTGCAAATGAAGATGAAAATCATTATCATAATCTAATGGGCGAAGCAGACAGAGAAAATAGCGGCTTAAACGGCAGATCTCTCGTACTCATCGGCAACCCTAACGTAGGCAAGAGCGTTATATTCGGGGCCCTGACCGGCAGGTATGCGACCGTATCCAACTATCCCGGCACTTCAGTCGAGATCTCCCGCGGCGTCGCGCGTTTCGGCGCGAAGCGGCTAGGCATCATAGACAGCCCAGGTGTTAACTCGCTTGTCCCTATGTCTGAAGACGAGCGGGTCACAAGGGACATACTGATAGACGGGGACGTCGGGCCTGCGCTGCAGGTGATGGACTCCAAAAATCTGCGCAGAAGCCTCCTCATAACACTCCAGCTCGCCGAGATGAACCTGCCTGTCACCCTTGCCCTTAACATGTATGACGAGGCAGGGGAGCGCGGCATAAAGATCGACGTTGAAAAACTCTCTGCCATCCTCGGCCTCAAGGTCATACCTACTATCGCCACCCAGAGATGGAACCTCGATAAGCTCCAGGACGCGTTTTATAATACCGAGGCCGCAGTATCATCCGTCAGATACCACCCGGCAATCGAAGAAGGGATCTCCGCTATCGAAGGGCTGATCCCTGCTGAGCGCATATCGGCCAGATCTATGGCCATAATGCTCCTTAGCGGAGATGCCACGCTCAGGGCCTGGGAGGGAAAAAGGCTCGCCCCTGAATTGATAAGGCGCATCGACGACATAAGGGCGGGAGCAGGCGCCCGCTTCAACGAACCTATCGGCTCGATAATAAACAGGACGCGCCTGAAGACCGTAGACAGGATCGTGGCTGACGTCATCTCGCGCGAGGCTGATACGAGGAGTAAGGTCACAGCGCTTATCGGTTCGCTTTCCATGCACCCGGTATGGGGGATACCGATACTCCTGTTTGTCCTTTTGTTCATGTATTATTTTGTAGGCGTTTTCGGTGCGGGAACAAGCGTCAACTTCCTGGAGAAGGTCGTCTTCGGCACTTACTTGAACCCCTGGGCGGCCCGCGTAGTAGAACTCGTCTTTCCGTCCGGTTTTATCCACGACATAATCATAGGGCCTTACGGCATAATAACCATGGCGTTCACTTATGCCATCGCCATCGTACTGCCGATAGTCAGTTTCTTCTTCATCTTCTTCAGCTTCCTTGAAGACTCAGGTTATCTGCCACGGCTCGCCGTAATGGTAGACAGGATATTCAAGATGATGGGGTTAAACGGCAAGGCAGTCCTTCCGATGGTCTTAGGGCTCGGCTGCGACACAATGGCGACTATGACTACGCGCATACTTGAGACTAAAAAAGAGCGGGTCATAGTAACGCTCTTGCTCGCCCTCGGCGTGCCATGCTCAGCGCAGCTCGGAGTGATACTCGGCATGCTCGGCGCGGTCTCTTTTAAGGCTACTGTCATCTGGGGCTTGATGGTCCTGGCTGTACTGTTCATTGTTGGGTATCTTGCTTCAAAGATACTCAAAGGCGATACGTCAGACTTCATACTTGAGATACCGCCTATGAGGATGCCGCAGTTAGGCAACATCGGACTCAAGACACTCGTAAGGGTAGAGTGGTATCTGAAAGAGGCTGTGCCTCTCTTCATACTCGGGACCCTTACACTATTCGTACTTGACAAGACCCATGCCCTTTCCGCTATCGAGGCGGCCGCATCACCGCTCGTAGTTGGGCTTCTCGACTTGCCGGTCGAAGCGACTGAGGCGTTCATCATCGGATTTCTCAGGAGGGATTACGGGGCCGCAGGGCTTCTTCAACTCCAGAAAAACGGGATGCTTGATCCTACGCAGGTTGTCGTAAGCCTCGTCACGATGACTCTGTTCGTCCCTTGCATCGCCAATTTTTTCATGATGATAAAGGAGAGGGGGTTAAAAGCGGCGCTCCTGATCTCCGCTTTCATATTCCCGTTCGCTGTCATTGTCGGGGCTTTCTTCAACCTGATCCTCAGGTTTTTCAGGATCTCGATCTGATCGTATATGATCTTTTGAGGACTCGTTTTATTTTTACGCATTGACTCAGCATTTTTTAAACCTGTCGCGCTCAGATGATATTATAATGCGGCTTGGAGGCTTTTGATGACAAGAGACAAGGCTGTTGACGAAGTGCTTGAGTTTATATGGTCGCAAAGGGAGCTGGGTTCAAGCTCTATCGCCAAGCTCTTTTCCATCGAAGAGGTCACAGAGGAAGCTGACATGAATACCCTCGTAAAGATGAGGGACAACGCTCTGGTAGCGATAAACGGCGATACCGTGACCCTTACTGCTACCGGCGAACAGCTTGCCGAGGCCGCCATACGGAGGCACAGGCTCGCGGAAAGGCTCTTAACTGAGGTCCTTGCGGTTGACCTTGACGAGCAGGGACTTGAGAAAAACGCATGCAGCTTCGAGCATACTCTTTCATCTGAGGTAACAGACAACATCTGCACGCTCCTTGGCCATCCGCCGACATGCCCGCACGGCCTGCCGATACCGAGAGGCGCCTGTTGCAGGCGCTCAAAAGACGATCTCAAGCCGATAGTCCAGCAGTTGAGCGCCCTTGAAGTCGGCGACAGGGGGCGTATTATCTTCATAGCTTCCAACTCTCACATGAGGCTCGATAAGCTCTCAACGCTCGGCATCGTCCCTGGAAGTACCATTAAGGTACATCAGAAGCGGCCTGCCTACGTGATAATCATCGGTGAGACAACCCTTGCGCTTGACCCTGAGATCATAAAAGAAATATACGTGAGACGGGTGCAATAGAGCTGTTCCAGATTTTGTTATCTGCTAACAAGCCTGAGATTGCGATACTCAGCGCCTTGGCGTTTGTTTCAGCCAATCAGTCGAATCCTTTTACTCTTTTACTACTGACCCTTCCCAGCCTCCCATTGTAGATAAGGGGAGGAGCGAAGACAAGATTTGAAGGCCTGTCTTGTCTTGAAACAGACCTGAGTTCTTCTGCTATAATCAGAGATCAAAACAGGAGGTCATCCCATGTCGGTTCAGGCCTACATATTCATCGAATGCGAACACGCAAAATCAAAGGAAGTCCAAGAAGCCATTCTAAAGGTCGGAGGCGTAAAGGATGCGCGTATCGTCACCGGACCGTATGACATAGTAGCGCTGGTTGCCGCATCGAGCTTCAAGGTCATGGGAGAGGTCGTCTTGCAGAAGATCCAGGCGATAAAGTATGTAAAGAAGACACTTACGAACGTGATAATGGATTAGATACAAGGCATTATCCCCAATAAGCTCATGTATTTACCGACAATACCTCAGGGCAGATATGAAACCCTCATCATAATTTTGCTCGCCATTCTTCTAAATACGCCTTCCGCCAATTGTCGCATAATGGATATTATGTCAAATACCATTCTCATGGCTTGGCAGACCATAGTCTCCAACGACAAGACGTCAATCAAGTACCCCCGCCCTCTTTAAATAGATCTCAATCATGCCGTGTATGGCGGGATGACTATAAAGGAGGCCGACGAGCAGGTTTCATTATTTAGTCTGTGAGGAGGCCTGAGAGTGATAAAAGAAAAGTAGTTGTTGTCTCTTTGATGTTCATGGTCTCATTCAAACAAACATTGGCGCCTCTATGTTGAGCGTACCCTGTAAGGCGATCTCTATCAGAAAAAGTCTTGCCGCCTTCGTGCAGTCAAAGTGCACGAACCTCAGCCTGACAACCGCCAGACGCGCCTTTTTTACCTCTCTGATCATCTCAAAGAGCCTTGCAACCGGAAATACATAGAATATCCTCCCGTTATCTCCCGCAAGATATCTTGATACCGCTACAAGGTCGCTTAGGCCTCCCAGGACTTCGCTCCTGGCCATCTGCCGCTCTTTGTAAGGGCTTGGCCTGCCTGTCCCTTTTTTGGTGTACGGAGGGTTGCTGACGACGATATCGAACGCCCCGGCAGGATAGATGTCAGGCAGACTCCTGTAATCCGAGTTTATGATCTTGCATCGCCCGGTCAGGTTGTTCGCCTCAAAATTCCTATTTGCGGTATCACACGCGCCAGGCTCGACATCTACAGCCGTTATGGCGGCCTGCGAGCGCCCGGCAATCAGAAGCGGTATCGCGCCGGTTCCGGCGCCTATGTCAATAATGCGCGAATGATCAGTTATGTCAGGTATGAACTCAGAAAGAAGCACCGAGTCTGATGTGAGCCTGTGCCCTTTTTTCTTCTGTATAAAATAAAACGGGCCTAATCGTTCGACCGTCTCATCATCTCTGATGTACGGTGCGTGGAAAGGCCCGCTGTTCATGTTTTTTGATTCGCTCATCAGACCTTTACAGTTACGGCCTCCGTGTTGCCCTGAACGTTCAAGACCAGGCCTGAGAGGAGTTTCGGATAAAAGTATGTCGATTTTTGAGGCATCACGAAGCCTGCAAGGGCGACCGCTTTTACCTGCTCGATCCTCGTCGGGTTTAGCAGAAATGCCAGCTGATTCGCATCCTTTCCGGCTGCTGAGATAGCCTCTTCGGAGCTCTTCACATAGACGAGGTTCTGTTGTTTTTCCTGCGCCTCCTGCGTAATGCCGAGGATTCTGGAGAGCACAAGCGAGTGAAGTACTGTTACGTCAAGGGCCTTGAATACGTCCGGTATCTGATCTCCAAAGACCTTGTCCATGATGCCTGCGTTTTTCAATGTAAGAACGCTGTACGCGTCCGTCGAGCGCATCTTGACTCCGATAGCTACAGTCTCTTTCCCTGCCTTTTCGAGAGACTCAAGGAACGCCTTGCGCTTCGCTTCTTCGTCTGCCTCGGTAAACTGAAACCTCTCTATATCGAAGTAATCGGCGCACCTGTCTATGAACGATGTCTCGTTAAAGTCATTGAGGCTGTGCACTACCCTGTGGGTCGGCCAGATCGTCATGCCTTCGTCGTCCATATTGGAAAAATACATGAGCACGAAGTTGTATGGCTCGTTACCGGTGTGGTTAGGGTTTTTATCCCTCATCTGATTTCTGTAATTGAGGGCTGTCTCATACCTGTGGTGCCCATCGGCTATGAACAAAGACTTGTCGCCAAGCGCTCCTGTGACAGCGCTTACGGCCGCAGGGTCAGAGACCCTCCAGAGGGAGTTGGCGATGCCGTCGTCATCCTTCACGTCGATATCCGCGCTGACGCCGTTTATAGCGGCGTCAAGCGTTTTGTTTATGCCGAGAGACGGTTCCGAGTAAAGCGAGAATATACAGCTCATATTGGCATCTGCCGCCTGCATGAGCCTCAACCTGTCGGCCTTGGGGCCTGACAAGGTCTTCTCATGCGGATGGATGCCCTTGCCGAAGTCCACGAGCCTGGTCAGCGCGATAAAACCCTTTCTGGTCTGGGTCTTGCCGGTCTTCAGCGTGTAGGTCTGTTTATAGTAATATATGGAAGGCTTATCGTCCCTGACGAGGATCCCCTCGCTCAGCCATTTTTCAAGATCGGCGGCCGCCCTTGAATACCTGTCGCTGCCCTCTGAATCGGCAGGTTCTATCTTCGAAAGTATAAGTCTGACGATGTTGTTCTGATGCCTCGCATAGAGCTCGTCCTGAAGTTTCGGAGAGATAACGTCGTAAGGAGGGGCCATGACCTTGTTGAGGTCCCCTACCTTTGACTTGTTGTACAGGACTGCGCGAAACGGGATTATCTCTGCCATGTTGTGCTCCCTTGCGTTGTTATCGGGTAAGGCCTCGGCCTTGACTTGAATCTATGAATTTACTATGAGAGCAAATAGTTGTCAACGGAAAAAAGGTTGTAAAACAGCGCCTGCGGACCTGCGGAAAGATCCTCAGCCGGCTATCGTTGACTGCCCAGGCTGTCCGTCTCTCGAAGCGCCTTGTCATTAGAGTCCCCTTTTTTCTGCAACCCTTTTTGCACGACTGTCACGCGCCCCATTATATCCTTGTACGACTCGGCGACTATCTTTAAGTGTGAGCCGAGGAGATACATGAATACGAGGCCTGAAAGCGCGAGGCTTATAAGCGTCCCAAGCTTTTTAAGACCAATCATATCGCCAAGCCTTCCGACACCATAAAAGATCAGAAGGATAGCAACTACCGTGCCGAATATTTTAGCGACAAAAACAAGGGCGGAATACTGCGACGTCTCCAGGGCGTTTTGTCCGCTGACCGGAGACGTATCAGGCTTCTCATCGACCGCAGCGCCTGCCTCTGACTGAGCAGGCACAGACTGGCTGGCTGGGGCCCCGGCCTTTTCAAGAAGCTCGATATCCTTCAGACGCAATTCTTCAGCCTCAGCCTCGCGTCCTTCTCTCTCGATTCGCTCTCTATATTTTTCAGGGAGCTTTCTAATGTCGTCCGTTATAACGGTATTGCCCTTTGAGTCGGTATACCTGTAGAACTCTGCATAGACGTCTGTTGCACAGAAGAAATACGCAAACAGAAAAAAGATAAAGACCGACAAAAATTTTTCTCTCATCCGCCCTCCTACCCGATCTCTGCGAGCTCAAGGCGGTCGGCCCAACGAGCATTCAGAAGATGCCTTAAAAAAAGAGAACCATCATGATTAAGGCCCGGGTCTTTAGCCAGCAGGATCATTGCCTCATGCCTTGCGTTCTTTAGAAGGGACAGGTCTGTAAGGAGCGACGCTGAACGGAACTCAGGAAGGCCTGACTGCCTGGTGCCTAGAAAATCCCCCGGCCCCCTTATCAACAGGTCCTCTTCAGCGATCTTAAAGCCGTCGTTGGTCGCTTCCATCACCTTAAGGCGTTTGAGCGTATCATCCGAGTTTGACCACTGCGCGAGCAGAAGGCATATAGAACGCCTCTCGCCCCTGCCGACCCTGCCCCTCAACTGATGGAGCTGGGCGAGGCCGAACCTTTCCGCATGCTCGATAAGTATGACAGAGGCGTTTGGGACATCGACCCCGACTTCGAGGACCGTCGTAGCCACAAGTATATCGAGCCGTCTTTCCTTGAAGTCCCTCATCACCTGTTCTTTCTCAGGCCCTGAGAGCCTGCCGTGAAGGAGCCCGAGCCTGGAATCAGCAAATACGTCTTTTTGAAGGTGCTCCTTCATGGTCGTTGCGTCCTTGAGGCTCAGCTCCTCAGACTCATCGACAAGCGGGTAGACGATATAGCACTGGTGGCCTTCCTTCAATTCTTTTCTGATAACCTCATAGGCCTTTTGCCTCTCGCTTTCTCTTATCACTTTCGTGTAGATCGGTTTTCTGCCCGGAGGAAGTTCATCTATGATAGAGACCTCAAGGTCTCCGAATACTGTCATGGAAAGTGTCCTCGGTATAGGCGTAGCTGTCATGATCAGCATGTCAGGCGCAGGCCCGAAACCCTTCTTCTTAAGCGACGCCCTCTGCACTACCCCGAATCTGTGCTGTTCATCGACAACAGCGAGCCCGAGCCTTTTGAACTCTACGTCCTTCTGTATAAGCGCGTGCGTGCCGACAATCAGGTCGACCTCGCCGTTTTTAATCAAGGCAAGCGCGCTTTTCCTGGCCGCCGTTTTCACAGACGCGGTCAAAAGTGATGCTCGGATGCCTAGAGACTCGGCGTATGAATGTATTGTCAGGTAGTGCTGTTCCGCGAGAATCTCTGTAGGGGCCATGATCGCGGCCTGATACCCGGATTCAACAGCGCTTAATGCGGCGATCAGGCTCACTATCGTCTTTCCGGAACCAACGTCGCCCTGCACGAGACGGTTCATAGGATGCGCTGATGTCATGTCAGCCTTTATCTCGGCAAGCACCCTCTCCTGCGCCCCTGTGAGCTTATAAGGGAATAGAGCCCTAAGCCTCACTTCAAGCGTTCCGTCGGGCCTGAACTCGATACCCGGCTCTTTCCTCACGCCTTGTCTCTTTATAGCTAGACCTGTCTCAAGGATGAATAGCTCGTCAAAGGCAAGGGACTTTCTGGCAAGCTCAGCCATGCCTTCGCCTGTTGGCAGGTGCGCCTCTTTAAACGCGCTGTAAACCGTCATAAGGCCGTAGCTCTTAATGACGCTCTCGGATACCGCGCCAAGAGCGTACCCGGCGTACGCGTCAACGCAGTTTTTCATGATCTTACGCATGGTCTTTGGATGGATGGTCTCGACCTGGGAATAGACCGGTACGATGCCTTCAGTGACAGCGGCGTCAGCGGAGTCGTCGAGTGTTTCGATGTCAGGGTGTATTATCTCTTTTTGAGCGCCGTAAGCTGAGACAGTGCCGTAGATAATAAGCCTCTGGCCTGCCTTGAACCGGAGCTTCATATACGACTCTCTGTAGTGAAACCACTTGAGCTTGAGCATCTGGCCCTCGCTACCAACGACGATCTCATAGACCTTGCGTCTTCCGTACCTGACCTCGCCCATTGCAAGTATCTCGCCTGAGACAGATGCGCTCTCGCCTGTGACAAGTTCTTTGATGCGTTTTAACGAGCTTCTGTCTTCGTAACGTGCAGGGACGAAATACAGAAGGTCCTCGACAGTCGAGATGCCTTTTCTGCGGAGCATCTCGCCGAGTTTCGGCCCGACGCCTTTTACCCGTTCAACAGGTGTGCCCAGCGCTGCAATGCTTGCCTTAAGGTTTTGAGGTTTGTTGGCGGAGTCATCGGATACAACAGGCAAGACGCCTGGAAGCGCCTTCATCAACCTGTCTATGATCTCTATGGCGTTTTTCAGGCGAGTAGTCCTGGCCTCGTCGTCGCAGGAGTCAAAACCGTCCATCTGCGCCTTGAACGAGGCAAGAAGTCCTGCACAGGCGCCGCCTGGAAAAAGGACCGAGGCCTTTGAGACAAAAGAGCGCATAAACGGCTCTATGGATTTAATTGTTTTGAGATGGTGAAAGTCATCGGATGAGGCAAAGAGAAGCGGCTTCAAGACCGAGCGTAAAAGCCCCTCGGCCTCATCAGCATGGAGAGGGAGATCGGTTGTCTTACCGCAATGGTCCGTCATGGCAAAGGCCGCGTCAGCGGCTACATCTCGACACGGGTTATGACTCCGTGAAGCTTATTTGACGGCAATTTATAGAAGATAAGGAAAGTCGGCGTAAGCTTTTTGATAACTGAGAATATCTGCCAGATGAAGTTGCTGGTGACTATCTCTTCCAGGCCATAGAAGATAGTCTTCTCGTTTATGCCAGCCATCTTCAGTATGGCCTCGACGTCTACTACCTCCATGTATCCTGATTGTATCTCGAATGCCCTGAGTCCCGCGGCGAGGTCGTTCTTGTAGAAGTATTTTATCCCGAATGGCTCATCAGTCCTTGAGATCGATACGATGATATTGTCTTCATATAAGATGTTGTTCTTGAACATTGTGTGGACGATGTACGGCGCTATCTCTGACTCTGTCTTTGCGAAAAAAAGCGCAGTGCCGGGTATCTTACACAGCGCCTTGTAGATCTGATTGTAGCTTAACAGGAAAGCATCCAGCTCAAGCGGCCTCAGGGCCTTGTAGAGCCTCTTTTGTCCCTGCGTGTAGATGACGATGAGAGAGAGTGGAAGCATGGCGATGATGATCGACCAGTACCCGCCGTGAGGGATCTTGAAGAAGTTGGAAAAAAGAAAGACCATGTCAATGAGGGTGACTGCCACGGCCAGCGACATCCTGCCGAACTGCCTCCTGGAGGCGAAGATCCATGTCATCATCACGCCGGTCAGGAACATGGTACCTGTGACGGCAAGGCCGTACGCGGCCGCGAGGTTATGCGACTCCTTGAACTCGTACATGATAAAGAGGACCGAGAGCAGCAGGAACCAGTTGACGAACGGGATGTATATCTGGCTCCTCATCTCGGTCGAGGTGTAATCGACTTTAAAGAGCGGCATCACATGGGTTGTTATTCCCTGATATACGACTGAGAACATACCGCTTATCATCGCCTGAGAGGCTATCACAGTCGCTGCGACGCTGAGGAAAAGGAACGGTATGTACATGAGCGGGGACATATCATAGATCATCTCGAAAAGTACGTTATGCACGCCCTCGTGCCCGACAAGGAAGGCCCCCTGTCCGAGATAGCTGATGACGAGCACGACAAAGACGAAGTACCAGGCTTTAACGATAGGGACCCTGCCGAGATGCCCCATGTCCGCATAAAGGGCCTCGCCGCCTGTCGCGCACAGTATCACCTCTGAGAGGACGAAAAACCCGGCTAATCCGTTCTGCACCAGAAAATCTATGCCGTAGTACGGACTGAGCGCCCACAAGACCTCGGGCTCATTAGAGATGGATATGATCCCTGATATGGCAAGGACCGAGAACCAGACAAGCATGATCGGGCCGAAGAGCCAGGCTACCCGCTCGGTCCCCCTTTTCTGCAAGACGAAAAGCATTATGGCGATCATTGAGGCGATGAGGATAAGTTTTCCCTGGCTGACAGTCTCGAACCCGGGGATGAGGAGCGTACCTTCAACAGCGCTCAATATACTGATAGCCGGGGTTATCACGCCGTCGCCTACAAGGAGAGAGATGCCGACAAATGAAAGGAGAGTTACAAACCCGGCCTGCCTGGAGGTCTTGAGGTACGGGATAAGTAACTCCCTTAAGACGATGGTGCCTCCCTCCCCTTTCTTGCTTAGCGAGGTGGCAAGCCACGCGTACTCGACCGTGACGAGTGTAACAAGCGTCCAGACGATGAGGGAGAGGACGCCTGTGACGTTTTCCCTTGTAGGGCTTGTAAAAAGGAAGATGACAGTCAGCGTGTATATCGGGCTTGTGCCTATATCCCCGAAGACAATGCCGAGCGATTTTATGATGTTTTTCATTCTGTATGCCTCGGCGACACTGAGATCTTCCGTGATCCAATGAAGCGACGCGGCCTTGCTTTCAAGCAAGGCCGCATCCGGTTTTTATTTTTAGCTCAGCGTAGCGCCTTGTGGTGTTCCTGAAGCGACGTGACGCCGAGTTCTCCCTTCAAAAGCGCCCTTATGCCTTGAGCCGCGGCCCTTGCGCCAGCGACGGTAGTAAAGTAGGGCAGACCTACATCGAGCGAAGACCTTCTTATCGAATACGAGTCGGCCGCGCTCTTGGCGCCGAAAGACGTATTTATGACCATAGCTACCTCGCGGCTCTTGATCCTGTCGACTATATTGGGACGGCCCTCAGTGACCTTATACACGGTCTCCACGCTAATCCCTTTCTGTTGCAGGTATCTGGCGGTCCCGCCTGTCGCGATAAGGCTGAAGCCGAGATCGGCAAGGTCTCTGGCGACCTCGACTATGTCTGCCTTGTCGGAATCCCGCACGCTGATAAAGACCATCCCCTTAAGCGGTAGCCTGTTGCCTGCGGCTATCTGCGCCTTAGCGAACGCCCCGCCGAAGTCGCGCGCTATGCCCATGACCTCTCCGGTAGACTTCATCTCAGGCCCCAGAAGTATGTCTACGCCCGGGAACTTTATGAACGGGAATACAGCCTCTTTGACGGATATGTACGGCGGGGTGACCTCTTCGGTAAATCCGAGGTCTTTGAGTTTTTTCCCTACCATCAACTGGGTGGCAAGCTTGGCGAGCGGACGGCCTATAGCCTTGCTGACGAACGGGATAGTCCTCGATGCCCTCGGGTTCACCTCAAGGACGTATATCTCGGAATCCTTTACTGCGTACTGGACGTTCATCAGGCCTACTACTTTGAGTTCAAGAGCCAGTATCTTCGACTGACGCCTTATCTCGTCGAGTATCCCGGCCGGGAGCGAATACGGCGGGATCGAGCAGGCCGAATCTCCGGAGTGTACGCCTGCCTCCTCGATATGTTCCATGATACCGCCTATGACGACGGTAGCACCGTCGCTTATGCAGTCTACATCGATCTCAACGGCGTTTTGCAGGAAGCAATCTATAAGCACCGGATGTTCAGGAGACGCTTCAACTGCCCTTGTCATGTAGTCTATGAGGCTCGTTTCGTCGTAGACTATCTCCATCGCCCTGCCGCCTAGTACGTACGAGGGCCTGACCATGACAGGATATCCTATAGAGCCTGCTATGTTAACTGATTCGTCTATGGAGCGCGCTATGCCGCTTGCGGGCCTTTTAAGCGCGAGCCTCTCAAGGAGAAGGTCGAACCTCTCGCGGTCTTCTGCCATGTCTATCGAGTCGGATGACGTGCCGAGTATCCTGACCCCTGCCTTCTCAAGCGGCACTGAGAGCTTCAAAGGCGTCTGGCCGCCGAGCTGTACTATGACGCCGTAAGGCTTTTCGCGGTCGACTATTGCCATGACGTCTTCGAACGTAAGAGGCTCGAAGTATAACCTGTCCGAGGTATCGTAGTCAGTTGAGACTGTCTCAGGGTTGCAGTTGATCATTATGGATTCGAACCCGTCTTCACGCAGAGCGAAACTCGCGTGCACGCAGCAATAGTCGAACTCGATCCCCTGCCCTATCCTGTTCGGCCCTGACCCGAGGATCAACACCTTTTGCCTGTCCGTAGGGGCGGCCTCGCACTGCGAAGCCGCCTTTGATTTATCCGAGATATTATAAAAGGGCCTCTCGTATGTCGAATAGAGGTACGGGGTAAAGGCCTCGAACTCAGCGGCGCAGGTATCTACAGTCTTAAATACCGGGTTGATGCCGTTTTCACGGGCGAGGGTCCGTATCTCTTCAGCCGTCCTTCCTGAAAGCTCGGCGATCTTAACATCCGAAAAACCTGCCTCTTTCGCCTTTCTCAGTATCTCTGGGGAGATCTCGCCGGCCTTAGCCTGCCAGAATATCCCCTCTTCGATCTCGGTTATCTCTCTGAGGTTATTGAGGAACCAGCGATCTATGCCTGTAAGCTCATGAATCTCATCGACGTGAAGCCCTGCCCTCATAGCCTCGCAGACGTACCATATCCTCTCCTGCCTTGGGGTTTTAAGCATCGACTTTATTGTGTCGAGCTCAGGCTCGGTCGGATTGAAGATAAGCTCCTTACGGGTCTTTCTTATCACCTTGTCGAACCCGAAGCTACCGATCTCCAATGAACGAAGGGCCTTTTGCATCGCCTCCTTGAAGGTCCTGCCCATCGCCATCGCTTCGCCTACGGACTTCATCTGTGTCGTGAGAGTAGGGTCTGCCTTTGGGAACTTCTCGAACGCGAACCTGGGGATCTTTACTACCACATAGTCTATCGTAGGCTCGAAGCAGGCAGGGGTCTTTTTCGTGATGTCGTTTGCGATCTCATCGAGTGTGTATCCGACCGCGAGCCTTGCCGCTATCTTGGCTATAGGGAAGCCGGTAGCCTTGCTTGCAAGGGCCGAGGACCTCGATACCCTGGGGTTCATCTCGATGACGTAGACCTTGCCGTTTGCCGGGTTTACTGAAAACTGTATGTTGCTCCCGCCGGTATCAACGCCTATCTCCCTGATGATCCTGATGGAGGCGTCGCGAAGGTTCTGATACTCTTTATCGGTCAGCGTCTGCGCCGGGGCGACGGTAATGGAATCACCGGTATGCACGCCCATCGGGTCGAGGTTCTCGATCGAGCAGATTATGACGACGTTGTCGTTTTTGTCCCTCATCACTTCCAGCTCGAACTCCTTCCAGCCGATGACCGACTCTTCTATGAGGAGTTCGCTCACCGGGGAGCATTCGAGGCCGAAGCGGACCATCTCTTCGTATTCCTGTCTGTTATAAGCTATGCCGCCGCCTGTGCCTCCGAGCGTGAAAGAAGGCCTGATGATGGCCGGGAAGCTGATAGTCTCGATGACCTCCATCGCCTGAGCGAAGGTCTTCACCTGACAGCTCTTCGGGACCTCAAGGCCGATCTTATACATGGCCTGCTTGAAAAGCTCCCGCTCTTCCGCCTTCTTTATTGCAGGCAGCTTCGCGCCGATCATCTCAACGCCGTACTTGTCGAGTATGCCTGCCTCAGCGAGCTTCACAGAGACGTTAAGCGCGGTCTGTCCGCCCATGGTCGGCAAAAGCGCGTCAGGCCTCTCCTTCTCGATGATCTTTTCTACCATCTCAACGGTTATCGGCTCTATGTAAGTCCTGTCGGCGAGCGTCGGGTCTGTCATGATGGTGGCAGGGTTCGAGTTTACGAGTATAACCTCGTAGCCGTCTTCTTTGAGGGCCTTGCAGGCCTGTGTCCCTGAATAGTCAAACTCGCAAGCCTGACCTATGATTATCGGGCCGGAGCCGATGATCAGTATCTTCTTAATGTCTGTTCTCTTGGGCAATTCTCGATACCTCCGCAGACTCTTGATCTCAAAACATCATATATATGCTGCGTAAATCAGCGGCGTTCTTTAGCGTCTACCGCCTGAACTCATCCATCATATCCGTGAACCTCTTGAAGAGATACTGCGAATCGTGCGGCCCGGGTGAAGACTCCGGGTGGTACTGCACAGAGAAGAGCGGCAGCGTCTTGTGGCTTATCCCCTCGACAGTCCTGTCATTGAGGTTTATGTGCGTAAGCTCTGCTATGCCTTTAAGCGATTCGATATCGACCGCGAACCCGTGGTTCTGCGAGGTGATCTCGACCTTGCCTGTTGTGAGGTCCTGCACCGGCTGGTTAGCTCCCCTGTGGCCGAACTTGAGCTTGAAGGTCTTTCCTCCAAGCGCCAGAGACAATATCTGATGGCCCAGACATATTCCGAATATCGGTTTTTTACCGATAAGCTTCTTAATATTTTCTCTTGCGTATGTAACTGCCTCAGGGTCGCCCGGGCCGTTTGACAGGAAAATCCCGTCAGGCCCCATCGCAAGGGCGTCCTCGGCGCTGGTAGAAGCCGGTACGACTGTAACGTCACAGCCTGCGTCGGCAAGGTTCCTGAGTATGTTCCTCTTTATACCGAAGTCATAAGCGACAACCGAATACTTGCGAGGGGCGTTATTTTTATTGTATCCGGCTCCCAGAGACCAGAGCCCGTCATGCCACTTGTACGGTCTTTCGCAGGTAACGTTCTTGACAAGGTCGGCTCCGACTATGCCAGCGCTCGCTGCGGCCTTTGCAACGAGGCTTTCAGGCGACTGGTCTATGGTAGATATGACCGCCTGCATAGCGCCCTTCTCCCTGATTATCCTTGTAAGCGCCCTCGTGTCAATGCCTGCAATGCCTACTATGCCGTAGAGGCGCAGATAGGCTACAAGCGTCAAATCCGACCTCCAGCTGCTCGGATAAAGGCAGGCATCCTTGACTATGAAGCCCTTGACCCAGGGCCTCCTCGACTCGACATCATCATCGTTTGTCCCGTAGTTGCCCTGATGGGTGTACGTCATGGTGACGAGCTGGCCGTTATACGAAGGGTCTGTGAGCACCTCCTGATAACCGGTCATGGAGGTATTAAAGACGACCTCTCCGAGGGCCTCGCCGTCTGCGCCGACAGATGTCCCCTCAAAAACAGTGCCGTCTGATAATGCCAATATGGCTCTTCTAAGCATATTCACCTCTTTTCGCAGTCGTGGCGCCGATGAGACCGGGCATCACGACTAACTGTACATTATAGTGCAACATGGCGGCCTGACGCTATTTATTTTCCTTATCAAGATCATATACTACCTTGCCGCCTACTATCGTCTTTACGACCCTTCCGGGCAGCTCTGTACCGAGCCAGGGGGAGTTCTTTGACCTGGACTTGAGGCCCTTGGCCTCTACCTTCCAACTCTTCTCAAGGTCTATGATTGCGATATCAGCCGGAAAACCGACCCTCACCGCGCCGATCGAGAGGCCGAAAGCGGCAGCCGGTCCAGTTGTAAGCGCCTTTATCACACCGGCAAGCGTCAGATGTCCTTCAAGGCAGAGCTTGTATACGACTGAAAAAGCTGTTTCAAGACCTATGACGCCGTTTGAAGCGTTATCGAACTCGACGTCTTTTTCGATCGTCGAATGCGGGGCATGGTCCGTTGCAATGCAGTCGATCGTGCCGTCCATCAGGGCTGATCTCAACGCCTCTACGTCTTCGAGCGACCTGAGAGGCGGGTTCATCTTCGCATTGGTATTGTAACCGATCACAGCCTCATCCGTAAGCGCCAGATGATGCGGGGTCACCTCTGCCGTGACCCTGACGCCTTTTGCCTTGGCAAGTCTCAGAAGCTCCACAGACCCTCTGGTGCTGACATGGGCGATATGGAGCCTGCCGCCTGTAAGCTCGGCAAGGGTCAAGTCCCTGGCAACCATTGCGTCCTCTGCGGCGTTAGGTATCCCTCCGAGTCCCAGCCTTGTAGCAACAGGCCCTTCATTCATCACGCCTGAGCCTGCGAGCGCAGGCTCCTCGGCATGGCTTATTACAACAAGACCGAACCCGCCGGCGTACTCAAGCGCCCTTCTCATGAGGCCTGCGTCCAGCACAGGTACGCCGTCGTCAGATACCGCTACGCACCCTGCGGCCTTCAGCTCAGCCATCTCGGTGAGTCTTTCGCCTTTTTGTCCGTAGCTGAGCGCGCCTACGGGGCGGACGTTTACCAGCCCCTCAGCTGAGGCCTTCCTCACAATATCGTGCGTCACCGATCCGTTGTCGTTTACAGGCCTCGTGTTGGCCATGCAGAGTATGGTCGTGAAACCGCCTGCCGCGGCGGCCATCGTGCCGGTGCGTATCGTCTCTTTATATTCGAAGCCGGGTTCCCGCAGATGGGTGTGCGCGTCTATGAACCCCGGGGTAACTACAAGGCCTGAGGCGTCTATGATCTCAAGCTCAGGACTCTGTTCATTCAACTCAGATGTGTCAGTGGCCGCGGGTTTAACAGAGGCGATGCGCCCGCCCATCACGTAGATGTTATATATCCCGTCTATATTCGCTGAAGGGTCTATCAGACGGCCACCCTTTATCACAAGTCTATTCATCCGCTAACCCCTCCCTTCTATTTCAGCCTTCTTCCTTTGCAGGACCGAGCAGGTGATAAAATATCGCCATACGTACCGCCACTCCGTTTGTCACCTGATCGAGTATCAAGGAATACGGCCCGTCGGCTACCTCCGAGGCTATCTCAACGCCCCTGTTTACAGGGCCGGGGTGGAGTATGGCCACGTCAGGTTTAGCTAGCGCCACACGTTTCTCGTCAAGCCCGTAAGTCCTCGAATATTCCCTGAGGGTCGGAAAAAACGCGTCGTTCTGGCGCTCAAGCTGAATTCTCAGCATCATTATCACGTCGGCGTCTTTTACGGCGTCTTCCATTTTGGTCGTCGCCCTGCAACCGAGCCTCTCGATGCCCGGAGGTATCATGGTGGCCGGGCCTGCTACCACCACCTCGGCGCCGAGCTTGGTAAACCCGTATATGTTGGAGCGTGCCACCCTCGAATGGGCTATGTCGCCGATTATCGCGACTTTGAGCCCTTCAATCCCGCCTTTCTTTTCTTTTACTGTAAGCATGTCGAGAAGGGCCTGGCTCGGGTGTTCATGCGCGCCATCTCCGGCGTTGACGACTGCGCAGTTAATGTGTCTTGCGAGCATGTGCGGCGTACCTGAGCATGAGTGCCTGATGACGATGCAATCAGGTTTCATTGCTTCGAGGTTTCTGGCTGTGTCCTTGAGCGTCTCCCCCTTGACTACCGAGCTTGTCGAAACAGAGATGTTGACTGCGTCAGCGCTCATCCTCTTTGCGGCTATCTCGAAAGACGTCCTTGTTCGGGTCGATGCCTCGTAGAAGAGGTTGATGACGGTCTTGCCCCTGAGCGTCGGAATCTTCTTGATCTCTCTTTCGGAGACGTCTTTTAACGACTCGGCGGTAGCGAGTACCTGTTCTATCTCGACCCTCGTCAGGTCTTCGATACCTAAAAGGTCTTTTTTCTTTATCCTCATGGCAGATGTCTCTCGGAGGTTTTTTTCATTTCTTTTCGACCATCTGCTCTACGACGGCCTCGCAGACCCCGTCCGTCTCGACGAGATGGACCTTGACGCCTTCCTTTATCGAGGTCGGTATGTTCTTGCCGACGTAATCCGCCTTTATCGGAAGCTCTCTGTGACCCCTATCCACGAGTACCGCGAGCTGGATCGCAAGAGGCCTGCCGAAGTCCATCAGGGCGTTCATAGCGGCCCTTATCGTGCGGCCGGTAAAAAGTACGTCGTCGACCATGATTATTTTTTTGCCGTCGATGGAGATCGGTATATCCATCCTCTTAAGCGCAGGCTGTTCTTTTTTGATCCCGAGATCATCCCTGTACATCGTCGCGTCGACCGCCCCTGTAGGGAGCCTGACGCCTTCTATCTCCTCTATCTTCTTCTGGAGGCGCAGAGCCAGCTGATAGCCTCGGGTCGGAATGCCGAGTATCACAAGGCTGTCCGTGCCCTTGTTGCGCTCCAAGATCTCATGCGCTATCCTGGCTAAAGCCCTGTCGATCGCCTTTTCGTCCATCACCGTCTTTTTCATATCAGCACCACCTCAGCAGATGAGAAGCGGACAAAAAAAAACACCACAGCGTCCTTTAAAGGCGCATAGGTGTCCGTATGACATGTCGGTTGTCGTGTAGTTCAATCTATTCCCCTTCTTAATCTCACTGGATCAAGTTAAAAGGGCCTGTTTTTCTATTTTAGCGCCCCTGAGCTTTCCTTAAGGGGTTCTTCAACGTGAATACTGAATGCCAGATCTTTCGAGTAACCGCCTGGAAAGTCAACCGTCTCGACATACTCTATTGAGATGGTTATATCTTCGGTCCCTCTTTGTATCTCTATATCTTCCTGAACAATCGGCACAGACCATGAGACAGCCTTCTTCAAGAGCCGCGAGGCTATCGACTGGTCCATATACATGTGCGCGACCTTAGCCTCGTTCTCGACATCTGTCTTCAGCATATAGTACGAGACATAAGGCGGAGCGAACTTTGAGGCGCCGTATACAGAGGTTGCCAGAAGAAGAATCCAGACGATGGTGCCAAAAGATGCGGCTCCTCTGCTATTTGCAAATCGTTTGGCCTTCACTGTCTATATGTATACAACTTCAGTCCGCCTTTAGTCAACACCTTTTTGCCGCAGGCCTGCCGCTTAACCCGCGTTAACCGGTTTTGCTCCGGTCAATGAGCCTGTGACCTGCCTGGCAGACCTGCCGACGGAGCTGTACTCGAACCCCATCTTTTTCATGACAGCCGGTTCGTAGATATTCCTGAGATCGACTATCTTGGGGGCTTTCAAAAGCTCTCTGACCCTTGCCAGATCCAGTTTCCTGAACTGGTTCCACTCGGTGAGTATCACAAGGACCTCGCTTCCATCGGCAACCTCGTAGGCGTCGTTGCAGTATTGGATCGAGTAAGGCATCTCTTTGCGTGCGTTTTCCATGCCGGCCGGGTCGTAGGCCTTTATGATAGCCCCCTCGCCCAGAAGCCTGTTGACAATATCTATCGCAGGCGAATCTCTTATATCATCGGTGTTGGGCTTGAACGCGAGGCCGAGCACGCCGATGGTCTTGCCTGAGAAATCCCCGACCATCTCTCGTATCTTATCGATCATAAGCTCCCTCTGGAGCTTGTTGACCTCTATTACGGCCTCCACGATCCTGAAGGTATAGCCGTTGGCGCGGGCGATCTTGGTTATGGCCATGGTGTCCTTGGGAAAACACGAGCCGCCGTAACCCGGGCCCGGATGGAGGAACTTGGAGCCTATCCTCTGATCGAGTCCCATGCCTTTTGCCACCATGTGTATATCGGCGCCGACCTTCTCGCAGATATTAGCCATCTCGTTGATGAAGGAAATCTTCGTCGCCAGAAAGGCGTTAGAAGCGTATTTTATAAGCTCGGCGGCCTCGATATCCGTAACTACAAAAGGCGTCTCTATCAGATATAATGGAGAATAAAGGTCTTTCATTATGGCTACTGCCTGCTCGCTCCTGGCGCCTATGACTACCCTGTTCGGCCTCATGAAATCCTCAAGGGCAGAGCCTTCTCTCAAGAACTCAGGGTTTGAGACTACGTCGAACTTATGGTCGCCGCCCTGCTCGCTGGAGATGATGCCTTCGATCAGGCTCCCTGTGCCGACAGGGACCGTGGACTTGGTCACTATTACCTTGTAGCCGTTGAGGTTCTTGGCTATAGTCCTTGCGACTTCTTCTATGTAGCTCAGATCAGCCGAGCCGTCCGCCCTCGGAGGGGTGCCGACAGCTATGAAGATCACAAGCGACTTCTTGATCGCCTCGCTCAAGTCGGTCGTAAACTGCAGCCGCTTTTCATTGATGTTCTTGTCGACAAGCTCCTTAAGGCCGGGCTCGTATATGGGTATCTCGCCGCGCTTTAACATATCTATCTTGGCGACGTCCTTGTCAACGCACGCTACGTTCACCCCGAAGTCGGCAAAGCAGGTTCCGGTGACAAGGCCGACATACCCGGTGCCTATAACGCATATATTCATGACAGATGGACCTCCGTTGTTATTCACTTCTGCTCCTTGAACTGGCGACGCTGATCTGCCCGCCGTTTAAGAGGTGGGTAAGTAGGGATATAAAAAGCTGATCACCGTTTACAGTGAAGAAGCCGGCTATTCATATTATGGTTATTTAATATGCAATTACAATAATAGGTTACGATAAAACATTAAGAGTGATTATCAAGATCCTATCGCCTCAGCCTTACGACCTTAAACGAGATGAGGCTGTCAAGCGGCTTTCTGACCTCCATCATACACTCTTCCGAGGTGATTTCCATACAAGACATGCCTGGACAGCCCCTTTTTCTTAAACATGGCGCGCAAGGCAGGTTCTTCCTGACTATGCTTAGCGAACTGCCCGGGGGCCTGATACATGCACCGTCGTTGATGCCTGACCGTATAAGAACAGATGGTGTCCCGAATGATGCCGCCAGATACGCGTGTAACGGTTCAATGCCTATGAAAAGTTCAGCCATCTTCGCCGCCGCCGCAAGCACCTCAAAAGATACCAAAGCAGGGAGTTTTATGCAACCCCTAATATTTCCATAAACCGTGTCATAAACTACCGCCCTCAGACCGTATTGCCTGCCTATTTTGTCGACGACCTCTTGCCAACGTTCTTTTCTCCAGAGCGCGTTCGCGGCTCCGGAGCCTGTATGGAGCAGGACAAAAGGCTCTCTATCTGAAAGCCCCAGCTCATCAAGTAATTCACGACACTCCAGCTCCACTGCCCTTGAAAGTGTAAACTCCGGCTTGACGACGCGCCTGGAAGCGCCTATGCCAAGAGCACTCAGCATTTCGGACAAACGCTCTGCTTCATGCGAGCCATGCCTGTTTTCAACAGCCTTATCGAGAAGAAAGCCGCAACCTGCCGTTGAAAAACCTATCATATACCGAGGCCTGCCGGAATATAACGCCGGGATAGAATAACCCGGACTTGTACTGAGGTTAACTACCAGGTCATAGGGCGCTCTCCTCATGCGATGTATCGCCTTGAAAAATGAGGCAACGGCAGATACAAACATCCCGGGAGCGCCTCCTAATCCTTTAGTAGCCGGCCGGCCGCACAATATGACGCCGTCGATATAAGGGTTGGATTTAAGGCAGACGTCGGCATTGGCACCTGTCATGAATCGTATGTCAGCCTTTGGAAATGCCGCTCGAAGGTGAGGCAATATGGCGGTTGAAAGGAATACGTCTGCCGAAGGCCCGGTTCTCACTACAAGCAGGCTCCTGATATCCGGAAACGGCCTGCGAAGCGGCCTGAGTACAGCTGATCCTGCGGCGTCTATCAGCCTTTGGATAGCCATGCGTCTCGGCTTGTTCATGAGGTTTTTTTCAAGAGAAGGTATGGACATAACGCAGTTCAAGTGCCTCGCGCCATCGTAAAAAACCTGTTTAATATAGCCCCCCATCACTACACTGTCAAGGCAGAAAACCGACCTGAATGACCGCCCGTGGTCGCTGTCTCTTCAAGGCGCAAGCACCTGCCTTAAGGCGGCATCGTTCTTATTTATCCAGGTGAATATATCCCGTAGTATATCGCGAGATGTCTTTTTCGGGGCCCATCCGGTACGTGTCCTGACGACTGATGTATCTGATATGTAGATCCTCACATCAGCGACACTCTCTTCCTCTATGGGCCTTACAGAGACCTTGTTGCCGGTAAGCTCTGTGCAAAGCCGCGTCGTCTCGGCGAGCGAGAGCGAACATTCTGTGCCGCCTCCGACGTTAAATACCGCCCCGTTTACTCTGTCTAAATGCTCGACCTGCCATTCTACCAGCGAGTAGAGGTCCTCGATATGGAGGAGGTCCCTCACCTGCTTGCCGCTCCCGTTATATCCGAAGTACGCCAGATCTCTTTTATAGTAATGAGAGGCCATCCAATGGACGAAAACGCCCTGATCGACCTTGCCCATCTGCCACGGGCCTGCTATGACGCCGCACCTGTTGACGACGCTTTGGACCCCGTAGGCCGCGCGGTACTCCTCGATCAGGTGCTCGGATGAGAGCTTTGTCGCGCCGTACATGGAGCGCGGCCCGTCCATCGGGAAAAGCTCTGAGACCCCATTGGCACAGGCCCCGGCCACAGACTGGCGCTCGCTCAATTTGAAGCGAGAGACGTCTTCCGTAAAGGCAAGCGCATTTAGCCTCTCTATCGGATATACCCTGCTGGTCGACAGGAATATCATCTGCGCGCCGGTCGCTCTAGCCAGCTCAAGGCAGTTGACCGTGCCGCCGAGGTTTGTGTTTATAAGATACTCAGGCGAGGTGTTATAACCTGCCGTCACCGACGGCTCAGCGGAACACTCTATGATGGTATCAGGGATAAAGCCATCGGCCTTGAGGTCGAGGTCTTCTCTGTTCCTCACGTCGCCGTGGACGAACCTTACGCCTGCTTTCGCAAGCCTCAAGAGATTCAGCTCTGCCCCCCTCCGCTTGAGGTTGTCTAACGCCACGACTTTGACTTCAGGGTGTTTTGTCTTGAAAAGAACGGCAAGATTGGAGCCTACGAACCCTGCCCCGCCTGTAACGAGTATAGAGCGCTGGACCGTCATAACGGACCTCCCCACGGAATGGTTGCGGCCTTCAATATCCATGATGGTCAAGACTAGATGCGGGCCGAATAGAAAAAAAGAGATGAACTGGATGATCTAAAGAAGATACGTTTATTACTATGGCCGCTTTGCCGGCAAGTACCGGGCCTGAAACGATACCCCCGGCATAAAGGGCCTTATCCCGGCATGCCGGATAAAAACAAGTCACCCTGCGATTTTAAAAGAGACTCGCGCCTCAATAGGCGTTACGGTTTATAAAGCCCTTCCAGATAGTCAGCCATAGTATCTTCAGATCGAACATGAGAGACCAGTTCTCTATGTAATAGATATCATGCTCTATCCTTTTTTTGAGGTCTGTATTTCCCCTCCAGCCGTTGACCTGGGCCCAGCCTGTTATGCCGGCCTTCATCGTGTGCCTGAGCATATATTTAGGTATGTTCTTCCTGAACTCCTGGATAAAGACAGGCCTCTCAGGCCTCGGGCCTACAAGGGACATGTCTCCTTTCAAAACGTTAAAGAGCTGCGGAAGCTCGTCGATGCTGGTCTTTCTAAGGAAGGTCCCGAGGCGTGTGCGCCTGCTGTCATCCTGCTTAGCCCAGATCGCTCCGGTATCTTTTTCAGCGTCTACCCTCATCGAACGGAACTTCAATATCTCAAATGTGTCTCCGCCTATGCCCATGCGCACCTGCCTGTAAAGTACAGGCCCTGGAGAAGCCAGCTTTATAATAATAGCTACGAAAAGCATGACAGGCGCGAGCATTGCTATGGCGATGGTGGAGATAATGACATCCGCCGCCCTCTTTAAAAGAAGGTTCCATCCGTATAACGGAGAGTTCTGAAGGTTCAATATCGGCATGCCGTCGAACTCTTCTACCCCGCCGCAGAGCGTCGTAAACTCATATATGTCAGGGATGAGCTTTATCTCTACGGTCTCGTCCCCTATGGCTCGGAGGACTTCAGCCATTTTGGAATGCTCCTCCCATGACAGGGCAATAAAGACGATATCGACCCTGTTCTTCTCGATAAATGGACGCATCTCATCTATCGCGCCCACGACGCCTACACCTGAGATCTCACTTACATGAGCAGAGCTTCCTGCCGAGAAGACGCCTCTCAGTTTTATACCGACCTCAGGGTGCCTTTCCAGCCGCTCGATGAGCGCCCTGGCAGGCTCTCCTGTACCGGCAATGACAGCGTACCTGAGGTTATACCCCTTCTTCCTGAGGAACCTCAAGACCTCTCTGAACCCGATGCGCCCGAGGCTCAGGAATACGATATTGACAACTGTGAAGAGCGCGAAGACGAGACGGGAGAACTCAAAGCTCCTGAAAAAAAAGGTCAGGGATATTAGTATCAGTACAGAGACGACGCACGCCTTGGCTATCTCGAAGACCTCGGCAAGATGCGACCCGACCCTTTTGGGCCTGTAAAGGCCGAACCCTTTGAAGGCAAAGGCCCAGATGACGACAATCGGGCCGAGCATAAGAAGATAGACTAAAAGGCTCGGTATGCCCTTTTCTACAGGGATCAGACCGCTGTGGAAACGTACAAAATACGAGAATATCCATGAAAAGGCGATTATCAGAAGGTCTGTCGTGAAGAGTAGGCTCTCGAAGAGCTGGCTGTGTTTTTTCAGCATCCGCTTTTTTTATTGAGCTCTTCGTATTTTGAAAGTATGGCTGTCTTTATCTGCTCCTTGAATACAGCCCTGTCGAAGCCGAGGGCGTGGCGTCTGATGGAGGCCGGATCAAACCTCTTAAAAGACCTTTCTAACTCGGTGACAGCGTCGGAAAGAGCCGCCGCGTTCGGCTCCATGAAAAAGATGCCTGTAGGCGCCTCGCCGGCCTTTTCTCCTCCGATAGGTATTACAGTCTCAAGCGCGCCGCCTTTGCCGTAAGCTATAACAGGCCTTCCTGAGCTCATAGCTTCGAGCGGGACTATGCCGAAGTCCTCCTCACCCGGGAATATAAGCGCCTTACAGCGGGAGTAATAGGCGTTTATCTCGTCGTTAGACTTCCAGCCGAGAAACTCGATCGTCGGGCCTGCCATTGCCTTAAGTTTTTTCTCGTCCTGGCCTTTTCCGATGATCTTCAACCTGAGGCCGAGAGAATTAAACGCCTCTATGGCCATATCGACCCTCTTGTAAGGGGCAAACGCAGAGACTATCAGATAGTAGTCCTCTGGGCCTGCCGGGTCTATCCTGAACCTTGAAAAATCTACAGGCGGATATACGACGTCAGCCTCTCTCCTGTAATACTTCTCGACCCTTCTTGCCGTGTGCCTGGAGATAGCGATAAACGAATCCACCCTTGCCGACGAAGAGGTATCCCACATCCGCAGGTAATGAGAAAAGATCCTTGCCGCCCTTGATTTAATTCCCTTACCGCCAAAGTACTGAGGATACATATCCCAGACATACCTCATCGGCGTAAATATATAGCTGATATGGACCGCTCCGGGGGGGGGTATCACCCCTTTTGCGACGCAGTGGCTGCTCGATACTATCAGGTCATAGCCTGAGAGGTCGAACCCCTCTATCGCAAGTGGGAATAGAGGTAGATAGAGCCTGTAGCGGTCCTTCGCCATAGGCATAGATTGAATGAAAGAGGTCTTTATCCGCCTGTTCTCGATCACAGTTGAGACAGAACCCGGGTTATGAAGGAGCGTGAATATATCTGCCTGGGGGAATATCTCGCATAGCACCTCGAGGACATTTTCACCTCCCCTCATGCCGGTAAGCCAATCATGGATGAGCGCGACCTTCAATTGCAGGATACCCCTTGGCACGACATTATATTGGATGAGTGATAGACAAAAGCCCGGGATCGAGCGTGAACATTCGCTGATGCTTTACCACGCTACGAGACCGTGGACTGCAAGCAACCTTACGGCCTGACGGACTGATCTACATAAAGAGGCGATCTCAGAAAGGCCGCAGTCATAATCTCATCCGAAACAACAACTATCTATTATAACCCGTCAGACTACTACGTCAAACAGTTTCTAACGTGCTGTTTCTTCGCAGAAAAAACCGGTCCCTTCATCACCCCTTCCGCAAGGCCCATCTATCAAAACCCCTCTGTCTGACAACCTCATTAAGGGGGGTGGCATGGAGTGAATGCACCATCACATAAGGCCCGATCCTATAGACATCACAGATGCTTTTCAACTTTTTATCAGGGTTCACCTCAATGTAGTTCTCATAAGTAACAAGCCAGTCAGGGTCTTTGTCGATTGCATCCTGGATGAGGTAATCTGTCCAGTCCCACCTCTTGCGGTCTTCGACAAAAGCCCCCCAGATGCCGTGTATATATTCGCCTCTCGCCTCTCTCCTCAATATCTCTATCACCTTCCTGTCATCACTATACCCGAGGCCGTATATCGAGAAGTTGCCATGAAGAGATACCGTAGTAGCGATCATATTAAACGCTGCGAACTGCATGAAAAGGACCACAAGCCCGACGCTGATAAAGTGCCTCTGATTGAAAAATACAGCCGAGAGCCTCTTGATGCCGGTCCCTGAGAATATCGCGATGGTAGCCAGAAGGCCGATCGGGTATTGAGTCACCCCTCCGTCCACCATAAAACCGTGGGCAAGGCTTGTCAGGATTATCTGAGGGATGATAAGTAAGAGCAAAGACCTGTTCTTCCATGCGGCGACAGCAAGGCCTGCCGCAAGAATGAGATTGAGGATCAGGAACTCGGCCCACGCCCTGCCGAGCTTTGCGACAACTTCACCTGCCGGATGTGCCGTGAACGAGGCCCTGATGTTTTTAGCGATAGCGCTCCTGTACATCTCTCCTGCGAGATCAGCGCCTATGCCTGTCGAGATGAGTAGGATCAAAAAGAGGACTATAGCTACTGCCCCCGGGAAGATAAATCTGACGGCGCCTCTGACGCCGTCCCCCTGGCGCAAGACATATAATGCTAAAAAAGGATAGACCGCTGCCCAATACTCGCGCGATATTATGGCGAGGAGGGCAAGGAGGCCTGCTGTCGCATATCTTTTGAGAAAAACAAAATAAATGGCGGCAACAAAGAACATGGCGCCGAATTGGTCAAGATAGAACCTGCCGCCGTATCTAAGCATCTGGAATGAGAACAGAAAAAAAAGCGCGCTGATGAGCGCTTCGCTCCTGTCGAACCTCTTTGAGGCGGCCAGGTATATGAAGACGGCGCACCCTGTCGTAAAAATAGAGGCTACGGCCCGGGCCATGAAGATGTGTTCGGATATCATCAGAAAAAAGGCGCTTATCAGGAATGGCAGCGGCATGTGGAGTATAAAAAAGGTGCCTTCGTGCGTCTCGCTTATCGGACCGGCCCCGGAGGCGATGTTCTTTGCGACCTCCCAGAATATGACCTCGTCAGAATGGAGCCTCTGGAAAAAGAGCGGCAGAGTGATAAAGACCAGCCCCAGGGCCGCGATTGTAATGATGTCACGTCGAGTCTTACTCATCTTTTCCGCCATCGATCGTTTTACGACTATTTACGCGTGTCGCCGTGGTTGACCCAATCTCCCCATTCGCGCACCGATACCGCCTTGGTGAAAAAAAGCGCTGAGAGATAAAAACCTACGCCAAGAGGCGCGCTCATCCCTGAAAGCGCAGGTATGAGAAAAAATATCACAGCGCTTATAGCGCCGCTTAACGCGAACTTTGTCACCACCGGCACGACGTTTATCCCAAGCCCTTTGTAAGCGAAGTAGACGTTGCAAAGAAGTCCGGCTCCAAGCGCGGCCGTAAAGGAATATGCGGCGCCCATATACCCGAAAAGCGGTATCAGAAGAATGCATCCTCCGACGCAGACGAGCGCGTTAACGGACCATACGGCCATATTGAACCGCTGTTTTCCGGCGGCAGTGAAGGTGTAGTAAAAGACGGTGTTTATGAAGTAGGCAAAAGTGCCCCAGCCCATGATCCTGAGCGCCTGAGCCGAGTCCGCGTAGCTATTGTCCGTGAACAGGCCGATGATAGCCTCGGCGTAATAATCGGTTATAAGGGCCATTGGAACGCCGGTGAGCAGGATGAGCTTTAAGCCCCTTACGAAACCGTCCCTCACGCCGTTTTCACTAAAAACTGCATCGCGGCTCATCTTTGGCAGCAAAGAGACCATCACTGCGATAGGGACTATCCAAAGCGATGCGACAAGCCTGAATGAGAGCGAATAAAAACCTATAGCCTCGTCTGTGGCAAGTCGTGAGAGAAGAAATACCGGAATGAGTATGAAAACGCCTTCAAGAAGGCTTGCGAGTCCTAGCGGCAGAGAGTCCCTGATGATGCGCCGCCACGTGGTGGTGTCGAATGAGAATGACGGCCTGATCTGCCTGATCGAGACATAAGCCATAACAACGAACCACGGGATATTGACTATGTTAATTGCCAGGATGAGCCATAGCAGGGTTGCCTTCTTGTAGACAAGCAGGACTATTACCCCGAGAGTCAAGACCTCATTTAAGAAGTTTACAACGGCAGGGTAGCCCATCTTCAGATTTACCTGAAACGGTATATCAAAAGCTGTCCTGAAAAAGAGCCCTCTGAAAGAGAAGAAAAGCGAAAGTGAGGCCGCAGCGGCAAGATACAATATCTCGTAGCCGTAACCAAGGAACCACAGCGAGGCGATCACGGCAAAGAACGTCGCTACGGTGTAGAGAAACCTGATAGCAATCGCATGGCCGAACCCTTCGCGCGCCTCTACGGATTTACCAGAGATATCTTTTGTTAAAAGAGTATTTATCCCAAGGTCGGTGAAGATGCCGAAGAATGCGATATATGAGATCACAAACGAGTATCTGCCGAACTCGGAAGGACTATAAAAACCGGTAATGCATGCAAGCACCGCGATGCTTATCAGCTTGTTCAGGAAGTTCCCGGTCAATATGGAAGCGCAGTTGACGATTATCTTTCCCAGACCGGTATTCATTTTAAGATCCTCGATTAACCGAAGTTATCTTCTTGTGCGTATCTAGTATGTTAAAAAAATCAGACTTCCGAAGCTTCAAAAAACCTCTGCGTTGTACAGCTCTTTTCCGTTCCATTCACATGTTGTCTGATGCAACATAGCCCTGCTGAGTATAAGGGTTTTTCACTTATCCCTGACCTCGAATATCCTCATGAAAACTCCAAAGACAAGCGAGAAGTAGGCTATGTCAGCCAGCTTCTCCGCTATGTCTTGCCTTTTGAAGATCATGGACCCGCCGGCAAGGCCAAGAAATACCATGAAGGCTATTATCGCAACCGTGCCGGAGTGCCTTGCGAGACGCTTGAGTAATGCAGCGCCCTTCAGGATGCCTTCGGCCTGACTTGTCTTTTTAACGGATGGCAACCTTGATATAAGACCGCCAATACCGGTTCCTGCCCTAAGAGCCAAGAGCCTCCTGTAAGCGAAAACCAGAAGGCTATAGGCGATAAGCCCGACGCACGGAGCGGAGATAATAACAAAAAAACTGAGCGGATCGATCACAAGAGTATAAGGCGTAGCGGCCGTATATATCCAGAAAGCCGCGACGATGACCGCGGACGGCAGATTAAGGTAAAAGACCCTCCTTAGCGCAGCTTTCATCGAACTTGCGCTATATGCCCTGGCCAGATTAGCGGCCGCTATCCAGAGGAGGAACAGGAGCGACGGAAAAAGCAGATAGTCTAACGGCCTCGCAAAAGGCCTTTTCGGGTCTTTTGCATAGTTCTCATCGAACTGTATTGATGCCTTTGGGAAGTTTCTATTTTTTCCGGCGTAGTTCCTGAAGTTTATAAGTTCATAGCCTATGATATATCTATTTTGTCCATCAAGGCCCAGCACAAGAGTATTGAGACCGGCCTTAAACGCATCAGCTCCGACATTGAAACTGAACTTCTCGTACCCGGCCTTCCACTCTGGGCTCAGGGTCTTTACCTGGCGGCCGTTTACAGTGACTGTAACATCAGTCTTCCCGTATGTTACCTTCGGGAAGTAACCCAGTATCCTTATCCGTTGCGCCTCAGCCTCTTCAAGGGCCAGAGGAAGCTCCAGATTTTTTTCGCCTGACCAGACGAGCATTGACTCCCTGCCATTTGCCGTGAACTTCTCCCTCTTCATCAGCTCGGGCCGCCCCTCGATATGAGGGTTGTCACTGACTGAGAGCGCGTCTAAGTTCTTTTGACGAAAGTCAGATGTGACGTACATATTAAATACGAAGGCTAAAAAGAAACCTGAAGCCACTACGAATATCAGCCAGCCCCACCCAGTGAGTAGACCTTTGTCGTTTTTACCTGTCATAATGACGAACCTCCATTTCTATCACGCCTGCGCCTGACAAGAGCCGCTACAGGCCAACCAATGATCAACAGCATGGCAGACGCGGCTGACAACAACACCCCTCGGTCAAAAAGCCTCTGCGGCGCGTACTCGATCGTTATCTCGTATCTGCCGCTCTTGCCTGAATTCACCCACCAGCCATTCGCGTATCCGTTTAAAGTCACATGGTCTTCGATGTATCTGTCTTCCGGGTTGAACGACGCATTCACCAGTCCAAGCGCAGAGCCATCGCTCAAGTCGCTAACGTAAGCCTTCCACCCGTCGTTATAGCTCTCGTTGAATACGAGCCAGAATGGCCTTGGAGCGCTCCCATTCCAATCAAGGTCTACGATGTAGCGCGTCGGGGTTATCTTCCGGTGCGTTATGTGCGGCAATACGTTCGCACTTTCCTTTGGATCGGTCTGATGGGCTGCAGGCTCTTTAATAGTCAAGAGAGACAAACCTCCTGTCGGAGTGATCGAGCGGAACCCCCCTCCTTGCCCCTCAGTTCCTTCTATCCGCAATGTGGCGGTATCTGCGGCCTGCGTGAAGGCAGGTAGCTCATGATAAAAACCGGTCTTTTTGACTGTCAGGTACTTGGGGCCGCGAAACCCTGCGGACCCTGCGCCTTTCTTTACGTCAAATACGATCCAGACAGGGACATACTTCTTTCTGCCTGGGTAGCCGTACCTTTCCTTGAGCTTGTCGCTGAGGTTATAGATGCTTATCCCTCCGTCAGCTGAATACAACGCCGCCTGGATCTCCTCATCCATTGTACCGTCTCCGTCATCATCGATGCCGATCGAGACTACTATGTCGTAGAACCCTTTTGGCGAGCTTTCAAACTCAACGGAAGTAAACGGGTATACCTCCGGATTGAAAGTTCGCGCGGCGCCATTCGCGCCGAGCAATTTTATCGCCCTGAAAGAACCTGATGAGAGACACGTATCAAAGTGCGTGCCGCTGCTGTCATGAGTAATATCAGCGGCGTCGTTTATTACCACCCAATCCTGAGGGCGGGGTTCTTTGGAATAATCTTCCGAGAAACCTATTTTCCGCTCTATTGAAATACCTTTAAGCCCGATCGCTTCAACCGCTTCACCCCTTCCCCTTGAGTAAAATCCACGCGGCGTCTTTTCACCCGTATACGTCTTGGCAAGATGTGTTACGCGCTCCGGATAGGATGAGATGTAGCTTATCCGTCTCTTGATCTCCTCTGACCAGACCCTCATCGGCACGGCGACTACAGATGAAAAACCATCTGCGCGGCTCAGGCGAAGATGATGCGGACCTGTCGAGATGTCCCAATAGCCCAGCGTCTTCCATCTCATACCGTCTGCACTGTCATTATCAGGGGCCTGAAAAACCCCTTCACTGCCGTCGAGCAGTGCGCGAATGGCAGCGCCTTCAGTAGGCCTGCGATCAGTTTTGCGTGCTAATATTATGTATATGCCGGGCTCATCCGCTACAAAACCTGCGTCCTTCAGATCTGATATCCGATAGGCATCGTCGATTGTGCCTGCAACCATATCTATAAGGTTGGAATCAGTGAAGATAAGTTCGTCAGTCGAGCCTGCAGGGAGTCTGGCAAGCTCTTTTTCAGGATCATCAATTAGGAGAAGCGCGGGGCTTGTTGCGTAGGGCGTATTGGTGATGGTCAGGATCGCCTCAGGGCCGCCGTAAACCGCCTTCGCGACAGGTGTTGCGTAGATATGAGGAAGCGCCGAGACATTCTCATAGACCCTTGCGCCCAAAACCGATGCCGGAGCCGATATGCCCGCCTCTTCGGCCAGCACTCTGCCCATGATCTCAGGAGCGTTGGTGTCAGGGAGATACCTCCGCATCACATCATCGATGACGGTTATGTACCTTCCGCTGAAAAGCCCCAGAAACCCGCTTATGCTATCGTAATCGCGGGCCCAGAACGCCCTGTCAAAAGAGGCCATCATCCCCTGGAATCCGCCGCTTCCGAAGACAAGCTCCTGAGAGAACCTGACGGTTTGAGGGAACTCGATCAGCTTTGTCGCTATGTCAGTAGATGAATAGCCCCACGTATAATTGAGATACGCCTGATTATTAAATGAATGGACCCTGAAGTAGCCGTCCTGACTGCCCAGCCAGGCGTTCAACCTGGCGTAGTCTTCGGGCAGGTCGATGAATATCGAGGGATAGAGCTGATCGTTCTCACCTGTCATGAATATGGTATCCCTGCTGAAGATCGGCCACGCATGAAAAAAGAAGAGGCTCAGGGTAAGTGTTGAAAGTACGATGGCAGGTCCCTTTGTGCCGGGCCACAACGATCTTAAAAGCTCAAATGCCTTTCCGAGCGTGTATGCGGTCAGTACTGCAAGTGCGAGAGTGTATATGATCGGGAAGTACCTGCTGGGCGCCCTGAAGATAAAAAAGTACGGGAGATTGAGGTACATCCATTCGTATGTAACAGATAGCGGCGGCGCTGTACCCTTTGCGAGCCATAGCCCGATGATGGCGGCTACCGAGAAAAAAAGGACATATCCGTTTTTCTTAAAGAGGAGCGCCGAGAATGCGATTATCGGGAATATCAATGTGCCGGGCCTGTAGAACTGATTACTGAACTCGATGGTAGTAGCATACATCGAGAAAAACCACATCTTCATCAGGTTAAGCAGTGTCGCCCATGACGAATAATAATGGAGTATTTCAATATCTCCGCCTGTAAACGAAGCGCCTGTATGCGACGGGCTAGACATGCCGCAGACCAGAGGCAAGGCCCACCAAAGGCTTAACATGACCGAAGCCGCCATAACCGTTGCCGCGCGTTTTATGCAAGGAGCGCCGAGCGAGTAACCGCGCCAGAGAGCAAAACTGAGCACAATACCAGTGACTATAAGAAAGTCTGCGGTATGCCCAAGCGAGGCAGGAAAAAAGAAAAGCGCCGCTATCAAGGCTATCCAATACCCGAATGTGAGCGGCCCCTTAAGCCCGCGGTCTACCATTGCAAGAAAGAGTGGGATAAAGCCGTATGAGAAAAGGGTCAGTAGCTCTCCTCTGTTCCATTTGACAACGACGAAAGTGTTAAACATGTAAAAGACCGCACCGAAAAACGCGATCGCCGGACGCACCGATGTACCGTCAAAGGCTCTGAGCAGGAACCAGTACATGGCGAGGCCCGGCAGTAAAAGGATCAGCGTAAAAAAGACCATCTGCCCGTTGTAGAGCGACCCGAATATCTGCTCAAGCAGGTACTGAACGAGGAAGTAAGGCAGCGTCCCGGCCGTGAGGACTGACGGAGAGCCTGCGTAGAGCCTCTCATCCCAAAGGTAAAGCGCCCTTGTGAGATCATCCAGAGGCTTGAGAGAAGTCGCAAAGTCATAACCCGCGACAGCGCTGTATTCGCCCCTGAACCATGTCAGTCCGGTCATGCCGAGGAGTATTATGACAGCCAGCCCGGCAAGTATCTTTTTTCGTTCGTTAGTCATTCCTGACGTCTTCTCCGTGACGGTGGAAATAGACAAGTATCAGAGCGAACAGCACAAGACTGACCCCGGTGCTTATAGAATGAGCCATCGCTTCCAACTCGTATTGCGAGAAAAAATCGACCTTGCTATAGAATGACCTCAAAAACGCATAGACATCGAACGGCCAGGTGTAAAATATATAGAACGGGAAAAACCCTGTCTCACCAGCCCTGTCGTTAGCGCCGCCGGTATTCGCGTAAAAAGAACCCCAGACCATGAGGGCTGTAACGTAGAGGCTGTAAAAAGTCTCTTTCCCCAGCCTGCATGCCCAGATAATGATAAGCGGCTGGAATGCTACCGCCCAGGCTAGAAAATACGGTGCGCCGATATTCAGGTATAAAAGCACTGTAAGCGCGAATACTCCGGAGACCGTTAGATAATCGTATGCCGGTTTTTTTACCCATAGATACGCAAGCAAAGCTCCGTACATAAGCGACGTTATCCCGATATCCCCTATACGCATCCCCAAGTGCATGCTCATCCATGTTGCGACCCCCGCGCCCATGACCCTGAGATTGACTCCGACAGGGTCGATGAAACGATATGGCAGAAGGACCAGGACGCCGGGCAAGACCGCCAGTGAGATCATTATGAGACTTTTTTTTAATGAGAACCGTCTGAGTAAGAGCAGAAACGGCGGCAGGAGAAGTGTTGTGACCGAGAGATACGCCATGCCCGCGCCGAAAAACGCCGCGCTAAGGTAATGCCGCTCGCCCCGGACTGACCATAGGAGAAGCGTAAGGATCAGTCCAAGACCAAAGTAAAGCGAGTTTGCCGCAACGGTGAATATAACAAGCGAGTTTAAGAGCCAAAGAGCCGCGGCCCTATCGCCTTCGAGCCTGTAGAGGACTACTGCGGTTGCGGCTACAAAAGGCAATACTATCAGCTTACTTGCCAGAAGCACCGCTACACCGATCCCGTCCGTAGCCCCGATAAGCTCGTACAACGGACGAAGAAGCACGAGCATGAATGCTATGGGCGGAGGGTAGACGTACCTGTGGTGAATAGCATCGCTGTACCCATCCGAGTATATCGTCGAGAGCGTGAAGTCGGCCTTTTGCGAGAGCCATATCCAGAAACCGCCGTCAGTATCTATCCACATCACCGAGAGCGCAAGGCTCAGGATCACAGAGTATAAAAGATAGACCCTGTAGTCCATCGCTCGCCCTTTCCTGACTGAAAACCAGACAAAGACCGGGAGTATGGCAATAATAAGCGGCCCAAGATATTCGGAGACCTGTCTTGGAAGCGCCTCATACCGGCCGGGGTCATAGGATTTATCCGTTGTCGCCAGAACATGGTCCATGGTCACCGTACCTGAGCTGTCAGCCGCCTTTGAGACGTTTAGCGTATGGGTGCCGGATGTGAAGCTGTATGTGCCGACCCTGGCCCATCTGTACCTGTGGCTGCCTTTTTGCGTTATTTCAGCAGTCGGGGCTCCGTCGATTTTTGCAAGCATCTGAGCAGGGACAAGAGAACCGAAATAATCGATATATCTTCTCTCGTTCGTATACGCCCTCTTCCATAGAGCCTGGTCGCTCTGTCCATAATTTCCATAGTATTTCAACCACAAGGTGTATTCGCCATCGGTAAGGATATCGAAAGACGCCTCGGCCTTAGCCCCAGCCTTCCGGCTCATGATCGCACTGTTGGTCGAGAGATTCACATCGTTCAGCCTCACCCACTCAGAGGCGTCAAAGCCAAAAGCAGCGTCGTCAATGACTATCGAACCTGACGGGCGTGAATAAAGGCTTGCATAAAGCGCCCATACGACAATAAAAAAAATGGCAAGCAGTAACGAGTGCCTTACAAGAGGCGTTGCAGATATAGAACCGCATTTTTTTATCAGGGTCTTCATCGTCAGCATCCTGGGGACTTCCTCAGCCAAAGAGCATGTTCGTGAACTATTTTCAGATTTAGCACGGGAGATCACACTGCAAGCATTTGTAGAATTGCGTCTCTGATCTCAGTATATGCACCGGCAGTATGAACCGCTTAAGCACAAAGTCTGATCGTTAGAGTTTAAGAACTAATGCTTATGGATGTCTTGCATACTAAAAGAGGTCTGGAGTCCCTCGCAGTGATCTGTTTGGAATCTGACGAGGCTTTTCCGGTTTTATCCACGGATAACAGATATCGGACTGATGTGTCCGCCTGTTCTCCAGTTAGGAAACCCGGCAACGAGCCTCACCCGAAAGCCTTGTACCGGATCATGTTTGTGATCGGAAATGTAACCCTTGGCTCGATATAACAGACCGAATAGCTTTTTTTACAGCCTCTGCATCCTTCGAGTTTTCTTGAGGCTTCTCTGTAACCAACGCTCCGGAATACTTTACTGACGCCGTCTTTGACCGAAAAGCCGTTCGACCAGGATGTTCCGCCGAGGCATGGGTACATCATCCCGTCTTCCCTGAACTCGCAAAAAAAAGACGGGAGCTTGCACGGCGCATCGAAAACACCAGAAGAAATTGCGCCAGCCAGATAACCCGGGATAGCCTTTAAAAAATAGCGCGAATTGGCAACGTGCTTTTTTGTCATCAGGTAGCGGATCAAGTCTTCGACTTTTTCAGCGTCGACTCGTTTTTCCTTTTCCATGTCATAAGGTTTTTTTTGTCCGTCGAAGTCCGGATGGGCATTGAGCGGTTGAAACTTCTGCGCTACTCCCAGGCCGGCTATAAAATCAGCAAGGTCTTTTAGCTCATCGATGTTCCACGGGGCGATGACGGTGTTGACTACGATCTTGACGCCGGGAGCGTTTCTCTTCATGTTCTCAATAGCCCCAAGGGTCTTATTGAACGCGCCCTTCATATTCCGGATCTCTTCATGAGTCTTTTCAAGGCCGTCAATGCTTATAGAGACCGAGTCGACGCGCGCGCTGGCGGCCTCGCTGGCGGCGGCTTTGTCAAGAAGCAAGCCATTCGTCACGAAGTTTACGGAAGGGAGGCATTTTTTGGCGCTCCTTAGATATTCAAAAAAATTCGGTATGGTGAGCACCTCGCCGCCTGAAAGCGACGCGAAGCAACAGCCCATGCCTGAAAGGTCAGAGACGATCTTTTTAAAAGAACCCAGACCAAGCACACCCTGTTTGGGGTTGTTGGGTATATTGCACATCCTGCATCTCAGATTACAACTGTTGGTAAGCTGAAATGTAGCGGCAAGCGGAAAGCCCCTGCCTGCAAGGTAGTAGCTCAGATGCCACCAGGCTGTGTTCTTCAATATGCGCAGAGCGCCGTTTTTTATATTGATGATTCCGCTCATGGCTGATTTTCAACGCTCCGCTAAGTTTTTGTAAAATACCATCGACAGGTGAGATCCTGTAACGGCTGCGTCTTTTTACTCAGTGCCGGCGTTAATGGCCTTTCTGCCCAGCACCTTTGTCAGATGCTGCATGTAGTAGCGGATATAATCGACACCGCGCTGATGTCCGGTCCTTAAAGAGACGAAGGCCTCGCAACAGAGGGCAAGAAACCTCGGCATGAAACGGAGCCCCTTGTACAACCCGCTTTTTAAAAGATACTTTGAGACCGGAGCGGGAAGCATCGGCAAAAGGGCGTAAAAGTTTCTAAGGGCCAGAAAGATCTTGAGCTCCTCAACGCCAAGGGAACTGCCGTAGACGTATAGGCGAGCTTTGCCCTCCTCTATGGATTCGACTGCCTCCGGATCCAGTATCCCGGCTCTCAGGCCGTCTTCCGTGATCTCTGTCTTTGGATAGTAAAAAAGCGCGTAACAGCAGACGCGAATGGCCTTTGTGGTTGCATAGTACTTGGCTGTTTTTTCATGTTCGCTCCGATCGGCAAAAGGGGTCCCGAAGATATGGTCGAGCGAATAGGGGATCTCAAGTGAGTCGCAGATCCTTATGGCGCGCTCGATCTTCTCATCTGTCTCAAAGGAGCGTTTCAAGACCTCTTCACGGGTCTTTTTATCCATCGTCTGAATGCCGAACATCATCCTCGTACACCCGGAGTCTTTCAACAGCTCCCCCATCTCCTGATCGATCTGGCCTGTATAGGCCATACAGCTGTATGGAAGCCCGATCTCGTGCTTGTACCTCGCGCTGAACTCCCGGAACCACTTGCGGTTCGCTACGAAACAATCGTCCATGAAGGCGACATTTGTGAAGCCATACTTCAGGCGCATCCCTTTAAGCTCTTCTATAACGCTTCCTACGCTCCTTTGCCGCACATACTTCTTCTCTTTTCCGTAGACGCTCTTTCTAAGGACGTTGTTGTAGCAGTATGAGCACTGGTACGGGCACCCCCGCGAGGTCATCATCATATACTTGCCGCCTCTGATCGGGATATGCCTCTCAAACAGCCCTTTATCGGGATACGGGATAGAATCAAGGTCCTGTATGAGCGGCCTGACAGGGTTTTTCTTTACCTGGCCCTGCACCTTAAACCAGATGTTCTGAATATCCGTATCTACGGCGCCTTTATCGATTGATTCCACCAGCTCGACGATCGCTTCCTCGCCCTCGCCTACGCAGACCATGTCGATAAATTCGTTTTTGATCACCCTTTCCGGTACGGCTGTGACGTGTATGCCTCCGAATAACACCGGCACGGATATCTCCTGTTTCACCCTCTTTGCTATGTCGCATGCCCAGACATAGTTGTCTGTGCCTACTGAAAAGCAAAGCAGATCAGGTGGGTTGTCGACAATTTCCTTGACCACGTTTTTTCTTCTGCTGAACGCCTTATTCAAAAACGGGATGTCAAGGTACTGTTTGTCGTCAAAAAGCCCGGGGTCGAAGACGAGGCTTACAGAATGCCCCCTGGCCTTGAGAACGCTTGAGAGTATCTCGATGGCGATGGACTCGGCTGCAAGGTACGCGAACGTGATGCGCATGGTCTGCCCCTTTTGCGGCCCGCAACGGGCCGCAGTGCTAGTCTGACGGCTTCAACTTGCAAGCGACTCTTTTCTGTTCATCTTGAATCTCAGGAAGGAATAGGCGCCCACGGCATGTTTCCTGAACGCGTCCCATGAGTCGATCTTCCTGAGCCTCTTCACTATGTATCCGGGCCTGAAGTAAAACGACCAGAGCGCTTTTTTCGCCCACTGCTCGGCGTCATCCACCAGATAAGGCGCCCTGTCGCTTCGCCTGCCGGTCACGAACTCCTTCCAATAGTCTTTCTCTATGATCCCTCTTTCGAGCGCCTTATAGAAAAGTTCCGTATTCGGAAGCGGAGTCCCGATCGAAAAAATAGCGCCGTCAGGATTGAGCTCGCGCGCGAACCTAATCGTGTCTTTCATCGTCTCCGGTGTTTCGTCAATGTACCCGATCATGAAGTACGCCATGACATCTATCGCTGCTTCCCTTGCCCACCTTACGGCGTCACGCACCTGCTTGATGGTGATGCCCTTGCCCATCCTGTCAAGCACGTCCTGATTGCCTGACTCAATGCCATAGCGGAGCGTATGGCATCCCGCCCTCTTCATCAGGCGAAGCATCTCACGCTCCACGCAATCGACTCGTGTCGGCCCCTGCCAGCTTATCTTAAGGCCTCTTCTCAGGATCTCTTCGCATATCCCGTAGATATGCGGTTTTTTAAGCGTGACAGTATCGTTTCTGATATTGATCTCCCTCACCTTGAAGTCCTTTATGAGGTATTCGATCTCATCGACTACGTTTTTAGGGTCCCTGAACCTTACGTTCTTGTCTATAGGGCCCCTTATGCAGAAATTGCAAGTGAACGGGCATCCTCTGCTTGTAACCAGAGACCCGAAGGGGCTCTTGCCGTTAGCCAGCGAATACATCTTGTTCGGAAGGAGATGCGCGGCTGGGAACGGGAGCTCATCAAGGTCTTTTATAATCGCTATCTTATTGGCCTTGATCCGGCCGTCCTTCCTGTAGACCATCCCATCTATCTTTTCTACTGATCCTCCCTGCTCGATAGCCCGTACAAACTCAAGGAAAGCGTACTCGCCTTCGCCGTCCATCGCGTAATCCACGGAGCGGTCTTCGAGTGTCTCAGCAGGGAAGAGGGTTACATGCGGCCCTCCGATGATAGTCACTGCGCCGGAGACCTCCTTAGAGAACTTGCTGACGGCTATGGCGTTATTTGCCACAAGTGTCATCGCCGTGATACCTACGATGTCCGGCTTATGCCCCCGTATCGCCGCCTTTATCGCCGCCGCGCCCAGACCCAAGGCATTGGCGTCGAGTAGAGCTACGTTGTAATTATTTTTCTCTAGGACCGAGGCCAGATATGCTATGCCCATCGGTGGCTGAGCGCCTATCGCCCTGTTTGTCGAATCAGGCGTCCATGTATTAATATTCCCGTCATAAGGCGGATTGATGAGCAATATCTTCACGGCCGCACCTGCCCTTTTTTAGCGTCCCGAGTCTTGAAGAAGCATAAAAAACATGAACAGTCTTCTATCAGCTGGCTCATCTCAATAGGCGCTCCGATGCCGGCTCGCACTTCCAGACATATTTTTTAACTACCGCTAGATTGCCTGATCATAGTTCGCTTGATCTGCAGGCGCTCATTGATAGACAAACTCTAAAACAGATCGGTCATGATGTCAGAGCCGTCAGGCGCCCATGTTTTTTTCCGCCGAGACTTTACAGACTCAAACAGCCTCGACCGATCTCAAGAGATTCAAAACAGGTCCTGGTTTTAATGAGTAGAGAAAATCACTCTCTACAAGGGCGCAGAAGCACCCGTTACAGGTAAACCTGCCGATATCAGCGAATGCCTTGCCAAAGCCTAGCGCAAGTCCGTTCGGCCACCGCTTCGAGCTGAATATCGGGTAGCATGGAGCAACGTCCCCGACAGGCGTCACAGCGCAGTACAGCTCACCCGCATAGCATCTGCGCTTGTTTAGCGGCCAGACAGGCACCTTTATATATTCAAGATACTCGTCTGAATGGACGATAGGAGCGCCGTTTTTTTTAAGCTGCTTGAGCCTTGTAATAGTCTTCTTATACTCGAGATCGTTAAAACCGAGTCCGTGTATGCGCGAGGTCTCAGCTGAATGCGAGTAATGAAGAACCGGCTGAAAGATCATCCTTACGCCAAGAGACGTTGCGTCTTCTGCAAGAGCGCATAGATAGTCAAGGTTGTCCTTTGTTATTACCGTATTTGTCCAGACCTTGATGCCAGCCGCCTTTGCCGCCGTGATGCCTTCAATGACCTTGTCATACGTCCCTGCCATCCTCTGCCTCTCATGGACCTCCTTTGGCCCGTCGAGGCTGATGGTAAGGATATCGAGCCCCTTGAGCTTGTCGACATTTTTAGCGACGAGAGAACCGTTTGAGAACATGGTCGTGAACATCCCTCTTTCCCTGCAACGGTCGATGAGGATCCCGATGTCCGGCCGCAAAAGCGGCTCTCCGCCATTAAAGCTGAACCGTCTGGTACCGAGCCTCGCGAACTGATCTATCATCGAGAGGGCCTCTTTCGTCGTCATCTCTTGTTCTTTGTACCTCCAGACATCGCAGTACTCGCACGTAAAGTTGCATCTGTAGGTCGAGATAAACGTCACCGAAAGCGGGTATCTCCTGCCTGTCAGCTTGGAGGCAAGCACCCGTGCCGCAAAACCTATATTCTTGACGATCTTTGACATTGGTCCCTCTTAGCTGTTTTGAGACTCGCTGACTTAAAGCCAAGTAGCCTGCGCTGATATTAATCGCTCCGCGTGATGCTAAAGACCTCACTGAAGACATCGGTCCCTCTCAGCTGTTCTGAGACTCGCTGACTTCAAGCCGAGTAACCTGCACAGATATTAATTGCTCCGCCTGATGCTAAAAGAACTCACTGAAGCTGTTCATGCCCCCTTTGATTTACGCAACGTCTACGACTCCTCTATATCACTGCGCCTTGCGTCAAAGACCCGTCTTAACGACCCGGTCTTAAGATATATCGCTGCGACCAGGACCAGCCCAGACAATAGCGCCTCGCGTATTACGGCTTGAAGCGTGTGGAGGCTCAAGATAGTCTCAAGATATCGAAGCTCGATGCCCATGAAGATCGAGACAGGAGATTCAAAGTAGCTCTGCGAAAAGGGATAAAAAAGCATTACTCCGCCGCGCTCAACGAGATAGTCGTAAGTGAAAAAGTCACAGAGCGGGTGGACGGCCATTGCGATAAAGAGAAAGAGCCATAGCCTTGACTCCTTTTTTCGCCTGATGTAGCTGACAACCATGTAGAGGATGGCAGCAGCGACAAAAGCAAAGGCAAAGGAATGGGTAACGCCCCTGTGGCCGCCGAAGCCGGTAAACGGAACGGTGATAAAATCAATATCCGGAAAGAGTCCCGCGAATGCGAAGAGCGCGAGGCCTTTCAGGTCGTCTCTGATGGAGAGTCCGCGTTTGTATGTGACAAAGACAGCCGCGCTTATCAGGGAATGCGCTATAGGCAGAGGCATCTATTATTTTCTCCTTGCCGGGTTCGGATTGCTCGACTTGAAAGACGGCAGAATCCCGAAGTCAGCCATGCGTCTTATGACAAATCCGATCTGCGACGGTTTTATGAACCTGAGGGCGCAAAGGATCGGCTTCGGCCTCAGAAAGAAACTTTTGAATGCCTTGGAGGGCGCCTTTTCAAGCGCCTCTCTGGAGATACCCTCCGGGACCCAGGTCACCTCCTGATAGCTTCTCTTGGAAGAATCGGAGTTAAGGCTCTTTAATTTATTATCCTTCCATATCTGAGACCCGGGAAGGACGTCTAGCAGCAGGAACTGCGCCTTATCAAGCGGGATGCTTTTCGCGTATTCGACGCTGTTAGCGACTGTGCGCTCGGTCTCTCCGGGAAGGCCGAATATGAAAAAGCCCTGCGTCATGAGCCCGACCTTCTTTGCCTCATGGACGGCGTGCGTGATAGTAGCGAGATCAGTCTCTTTTTTTATCTTCTTCAGTATCGATTCGTTGCCGGATTCAATGCCGAAGGCTATGAAGTAACACCCGCTTTTTTTCATGAGCCGCAAAAGCTTTTCGTCAATCGTATCAACCCTTATCCCGTTAGGTGTCGCCCAGCTCACATTGAGTTTCCGCTCGAGTATAAGCTCGCAGATCCCTTCGACATGGCTTCTTTTGAGCGTCAGGTTATCATCCTCGAAGTGTATTTCTTTGACCCCGTACCCTTTCACAAGCAGCTCAATCTCATCGACAACGTTCTTTGGAGATCTGTAGCGTATACGCCTGCCCCATATATCAGGGCTGGCGCAAAACGTGCATTCATAAGGGCAGCCGCGAGTCGATGTGATCGGAGCGACCGGGAATTTCTTGACAAAACCGCCGTGCGGCGCCTTTTTATAGGTGCTCGGTCTCATCTGCGACCAGTCCGGAAAAGGCAGTGCATCGAGATCAGGCAGGTACGGCCGCTTCACGAATGTCTGCACCCCCTTAGTGACAAGCCCCTGTATCATCGCTGTGGATTTTTTCTCTTTGATCGCTTCGGCAAGTTCCAGCATCGTCTGCTCGCCTTCGCCTACTACGACATAGTCGGCGCCTGTTCCTGTGATAGTCTCCATCGGAAGGACCGAGGCCTGCGGCCCGCCTACGACGACGGACTTGCCCCTGTCTTTGAGTATCCTTGAGAGTTCCACTACTTTAGGGTAATAGTCGCTGAGGCAATTTATACCGACAAGATCTGCCGAGGCGCACCTGTCCGCTATCTCAGTGTTTGTAAGAGAATGGTTGAGACCGTCGATTATTTCAGTCTCAATGCCGTTGGCCTTTAAATAAGAGGAGATGTAGCCTAAACCAAGCTGAGGCGTGATCAGATGGCTGTGGTAATTCGGTCTTGTAAGGACTACCTTCATCGCTCCTCCATTTTCATCGCTACTTGTTAATTGTATGAGCTGTTGAATTCAAAATGATCAGGTCGTCAATCCCCGCCGTCCGGATCAGGGGTCCTGTAGATGCGCACTTTCGTCTGCCTGGCTTGACCTTCAACGACCTTCCTGTACATGCGATAAACAGGGATCGCCGCCAACGATGAAATGAAGAGGATATACGCTGCCAGTGCGGACCTGCCGGCTGTTGCAAGCGCCCCGTCCCTCAGCGATATGATCACTATAATCAGAAGCATTGCCGTCGCTCCTGAGATGAGGACTCCAACGCTTGGCAAACGTGCGGCAAGCGGTTTTTCCAGCCCCCTGATGATAAAGACGATGCCTCCTGCGCACCCGGCCGCCCATGCGATATTCGAGACTACCGTCGCATTGGAGGTCCTGCCAAGGACAAGCACCATGGCAGACAAGATGGCGAGCATTACAAAGGCCTCAAAGATGCGGTTGGTGGCGGTATCGCTGAACTCACGGAATCTTGCGACAAGGCCAAACATCAATGCCAGGAGAGTCCCGTCAGCCAGAAAAGTCAGGAATACCGGCGCGTCAAGACCAGGCCCGGCGCCATCAATCAATGCTGTCATACCTGGGGACATCGAGGCGTCCTTGATAAATGCCGCTCCGGGCTTTGAGATCCTCAGCCTGAACTCAAGCATCTGTGAGGCCTCAGGAACGCGGGAGGTCACTGTCATAAGGTGCCACTTGCCATCCCCCGGATGAGTCTCGCTCCTCGCGTCTATGCCCAGCCTATTTGAAAACTCGATAAAGACAGAGTCAGGCTGATCGGTCCGGACCCACGCGCCGAGTGAAAGGCTCGACCCTTTATGCCTCTTCTTTGCTGGTGCCTGCTGATATAAAAAGGGCGAGCCTGTCAGGGCGACCAGCTTGATGCCACCGTCTGCCGCTCTTTCAAACGAGCCTTCTCCTTCGATAGCCCAGTCCTTTATTGTATTGTCAGAGACCTTGAACCCCGGGTTTTTCAAAAGCCCCTCTTCCCGAGCGCATCCCCACGAAAAAATAACTAATGAGAAGACGAGCAACATTGCAGGCTTCAAGATATATCTCATCGATTGCCTCATATACCGCCAGAGAAGATGCCATCAAACATAAGGGCTTTACTTTGACCTGCGCTCCCAACCCCGCCTGCCTCTGCTCTCTGAGAATCTTTAAGGACAAGACCGCTGAACCCTACGCTTATCTCTGCCATGTCATTTGTACCGCTGTCTGTAAAGCCTTTGGCAACGGTCAGCGCGTCATTATTTTTAAGGTCTAGTTTCAACAAAAGCGGAGCGCCCCTTGGCTTAAGCCCTTTAATGACAAAGATCTCCGGGGCTGTCGAGACGAGAAATTCTTCGATGACCTCCCCGTTTGCGCTTACTACCAGACGAGCGTCTTTTGAGGCCGCCCTTGCGTAAAAAACAAGGTCGTATACGGCCTCCCTCGCATCCGTATATACCTTGAGGCCCGCGCCCTTAGAAATCCATAGCCAATGCCGTCCGTACGCGAATGACTCAGGGGCCCATACGAACGGGTTTTCCAGAGCGTATCTGCCATCTTTTTCAATAAGATAGTTTTTGAAAAAGGCCCCTCTGTAAAAATCTACGAAACTGGCGTAAGCGCCGGCCTTGGAGGCCATTACTTCATAGAGCGCTGAACCATCACTTTTGCTGACGAGTCGCAGACCATCACTGCCAGGCACGGCGTCTCTGCCAAGTTTGTCCGTTCTGACGACCACATATCTGACCCCTGCCCTTGCCAGCGCGATCGCGGCATTTTCCGTATTGGCAAAGATCTCGTTTGCCGCTCCGCCTTTTTCGATGATCGGAGAAAGTTCCGGATTTGCCGCCTTTGGCTCATGCCCGACCGCTCCGAACGGGTTCAACAACTTCTTTCCGTGTATAGTCTGGCCGAAAAAAGGCTCATACCTTCTGGAATCGTAGAGAGAGGTCAGCGGGTACTCGACTACCGCGAAGGTACCTGGCATCGACGCCAGCGCGGCGTACGCGGAGGGAACCCTGTTTATTTCCATGACGTTTATCGCAGGGTAGAACTCGATAGCTATAATGATCAGGATCGCCGCATACGCGAACTTTCGAATGATCGAACCTGTTATCTGCCTTAAAAGCCCGGCCAGCGCGATGGCTGATAGCACGCAGCCTGAAAGCAGGATCAAGACAACGACCCTGCGTACATCGACAAAAGGCGGGACTACGTTATGGAAAAAATGTATCGGCCCGTAAAAGATGAACCCGCCGATCTTGATCACCGGCGGAAGGCTCAGACCTATGCCAAGGATAAAAAGAACCACAAAAAACTCTTCTGTAAGGTCCCTTACGCCGGTTTTTACCTTTTTCAGCACTCTCCAGACTGAAATAGCGGCTAGCGTTGAGACCACAAAACCCACACGCACCATATTCCCGACAAAAGGATCCGGCGATGGGACAAATATGCGCGGCACTATAGCGCCAAGGAGCGGATGGTCTGCTGACGGCATGAAATATGAGTAGAAAGGCACAAGATAGGATTCTGAGATATTCCTGCTCGCCGCAGAAAAAACAGGGGCGAGAAAGACCAGTACAGCCGCCAGAAAGATCATCGCTCCCAACGCCACCCATAGCCTGCGTCCCAAGGGCATTTCCTTTAGTTGCTCGATGAGACCGGCCTGAAAGGTAGACCCTGCCTTTGCCACGCCGATATAGACGACTACAGGAGCAACAAGAAGTGAGAGGACCTTCAATGGATATACGATGTCTGAGAAGGTATTGAGCGCGATCAAAACCGCTATATACGCAACCGCCACATACCGGAAAAGAGCCGCCGGCCCGCCTTTTGAACCAGGGAACGCGCGCCTGCCTGAAAAAAGAACCGGCTCATAGCGCGTATAGAGGAGGTATACCGCGAGACTGAATGCTATCAGGACTGCGTAATAACCGAAGGAGAGGACTGTGAGGAGAAAAAAGAGGCATAGACAAAGAAGGTCCTGGGTCCTTCTTTGTCCGTCGTACCTGATAAGAAAAAAGAGCGTAAAGGGCAGATATTGTATCTGGGCGCCGTCCATGCCGCCTGAGGCTGAAAATACGCTATGAAACGGCGAAAACGCATACGCCAGCCCTGCAAAAAACGCGGCCGCTACAGAACCGGTAAGCAGCATGGCTAGCAGATACATGCCTACGCCGGAGAGGATGAACGAGGCAAGGATCATGAGGTTAAACGACGCTACCGGGCCAAAGGCCCAGGTAAGAGGCAGTGCGAAGAGATGGTTGACGACGGTAGCATGAGTGACTGCGGTGCCGTAAGGCGCCTCTACAAAGGCAGAATAGGAGGGGTCAGAAAAAAGGGCCAGCAGGGAGTATTTATACCACCATAGTTGCCAGAGTATGGCATACGTGTCGTCAGGCGAGCCGTTTATCCTGCTTCCTGCCGAGAGCGCCACCTGACTGTAGACGGCAATTGTGACAGCTAAAAAGACGAGCGAGATAATAGAAAGTTTTTTAATGCCGCCATACGATTCCATCTGAGGTTGCCCGCTGTGTTTTGTATGTTTTTGTACTGAGATATCCCGTAAAAACACATATACAAAGCTGATGACTACGCTCACATGTCGATAATTCGGTATTAAAGTCCGGGCATGAACTTTCTCGAAGCCTGCCGGAGCGCCGGAAGGCTCCGAAGGAAGGGCTTGTCTCTTAGAGATTTTTGCTTATTACAAAGGTAAACCGAAATTAACTCAAGGATGGGCCGAGAGACTCAAACTCCGTGCCGGGACCCCATCAGAGATAATTAACGGGCCGGACATGAAAAAGACCCTTGAGGAAGTCCGGCCCCGCAAATACTATACGGCTGTCGGCAAGTCTGAGGAATCTGACATGACCTTCTTGAACTCATTCAAGATCAGGTCTTCAAGCATCTGCCTTGTGGGCTTATCGAGCGGATGGACGAGGTCGCGGTAAGTGCCGTCTTTCATCTTTTTGGCGGGCATAGCAACGAAATAACCGGTAGTCCCCTTTATGACCTTCATATCTCTGATAACAAAACTGTCGTCGAGCTTTATTGTGACATAAGCCTTTAACTTCTCATCACCATCCACTGGCAACACCTTGACTTCAGTAATCCTCATTTGAATCCCCCTTGATTGTGTTTGCTTGACTGATGTGATAATCTCTCTGCACAAATACTCGATGGGAGGCCATTAAAAAACAGATACTGAAAATCTATTTATTACCCGGCCTCTCGAGTGAACCAATTACCTTACAGTTACATGCCAGTCATTACTTGTCAAGTAGTAACTGCAATCTCTGTGCCAAATGTATTTATCGACGACAAGTGTAAAAGCACTGTGATTATTATAGCTTTAGTTAAGTATCCGTCAAGTGCGCATTTAGCTCTTGCCTGTATTTATGTGCATTCACGCACAGAAAATTGTACGTATACGCACAATTTTTTATACCCTCTTCTTCCTCCTCGATCTGAGTGAAACTCGTGCAATATCTCTCTTCCTTATGCCACAGCCCCATTGACTTTAAGAGGTCTTTGGATTAAGCTAACTGCCATGAAAAAAAATCTTACATACTCTGACGCTGGCGTTAATATCGACGAAGGCAACAGGCTTGTAAAGCTCATCAAACCGGCTGTACGAGCAAGCTACCGCCCAGAGGTCATCGGTGATATAGGCGGCTTCGGAGCGCTCTTCTCAGGCCGCTTTAAAGGCCTCAAAGACCCTGTCCTTGTATCTTCTACCGATGGTGTAGGGACAAAGCTGATGGTCGCATTCATGGCAGACAGGCATGATACGGTCGGTGTCGACCTTGTCGCTATGAGCGTAAACGACATACTTGTGAGCGGCGCTGAACCGCTTTTCTTTCTCGACTACTTTGCTACCGGAAAGCTCGACGCCAAAACAGCCTCGAAGGTAGTCAAGGGCATCGCCGACGGTTGCAGGCAGGCAGGGTGCGCCCTCATTGGCGGCGAGACGGCTGAGATGCCGGGGCTTTATAAGACAGGCGAATACGACCTCGCTGGTTTCGCGGTGGGTGTTGTCGATAAGAAAAAGATCATCGATGGCAAGCGCATAAAGGCAGGCGACGCTATAATAGGGCTTGCCTCAAGCGGGCTCCACTCAAACGGTTATTCTCTCGCAAGGAAGGTCATCTTCGAGAAGCTCGGTCTGTCGATCGGATCAAAGCCTGAGGGTTACAAGAAAGACGTCGGTTCGATGCTCATTGCGCCGACCCGCATATACGTCAAGCCTGTCAGGGGCCTCATGAAAGAGGTCGATATATGCGGCATGGCGCACATAACCGGCGGAGGGTTCACTGAGAATATCCCGAGGGTCATTCCCAAGGGGCTCAAGGCCGTCATCAAGAAAGGTTCGTGGAAGATGCCGCCAGTCTTCAAGCTCATTCAAGATGGCGGCTCGATAGACGAAGACGAGATGCTTCGCACCTTCAACTGCGGCATAGGTTTTATAATGGTGGTCAGAGAGAAAGATGCCGAAAAGGCCTTAGTGAAGATAAAGAAGCTCGGCGAGCGCCCTTATCTGATAGGGACTATCGCCAAATCGAAGAAAGACGCAAAGCCTTTCGTAGAGTACATATAACATGCTGAATATCGGTGTCCTTGTATCAGGGAGCGGCTCAAACCTCCAGGCCATCATCGACGCTGTCGAGGCAGGCTCTCTCAAGTGCGCCATAAGGGTCGTTATATCAAACAGGCCGAGCGCCTTTGCAATTGAAAGGGCTGAAAAACACTCCATACCTGTTGAGATAATAACCAGAGACGAGTTCCCTGAGCGTGAGGCGTATGACGCTCATCTGGCCCAGCGCCTTAAAAAACACGGCGTAGACCTTGTCGTAATGGCAGGCTTCATGAGGCTCATCACAGATGAGATGCTCAGCGCCTTCCCCATGCGCATCATAAACATCCACCCTTCGCTTCTGCCGGCTTTTCCAGGCCTGGACGTACAGAAAAAGGCTATCGAACACGGTGTCAGATTCTCAGGATGCACGGTCCACTTCGTCGATGCCGGGCTGGACAGCGGCCCTATCATAATCCAAGCCGTAGTACCTGTAAAAGACACTGATACAACGGAGACGCTGAGCAAGAGGATACTCGCCGAAGAGCACAGGATATACCCCATTGCCATACAGTTGTACGCAGAGGGCAGGCTCCAGATAATTGGTAGGCGCGTCATAGTAGCAGGCGCAATTACCCCTGAAGCCGCCCTTAAAAACCCCCTGCCCTGACCTTTGTTATAGACGCCACGACCAAAACGGAAGACACCCATGAAAACCCCTGTCCTTGTAAGCGCGTGCCTCCTCGGCATGAAGACCAGACACGACGGAACTGACGCAAAGAGCATGGAGGCGATCGAGGCCCTTGCAGGGAGAGTCGTTATAGCATTTTGCCCTGAGCAATCAGGTGGGCTTGCCACACCCAGAAAGTCAGCAACAATTGTATCCGGGGACGGCAATGATGTGCTTGAAGGCAAGGCGACAGTCTCTGATATCTCAGGCGCGGACGTTACTGCGAATTTCATAAGAGGGGCCGAGCACGCTCTTGTTGCCGCGCGACTCGCAGGTGCAACTGAAGCCTTTCTCAAGGAAAAGAGCCCGTCGTGCGGGGTAAACCTGATATACAGCGGCAAGACTATTGTTCAGGGTTGCGGCGTGACAGCGGCGCTCCTAGAGAAAAACGGCATAAAGACAACAGCTTTCTAACGGAGGTTCGGATGAAAGTCAGGTTTATAGGCCACTCATGCTTCATCGTTCAGTCAAACAATGCGTCCATGATCATCGACCCGTTCATAAAAGGCAACCCATCTGCAAAGATAAGACCCGAAGACGTCAGGGTTGACGCGGTACTTGTCACACACGGACATTCAGACCATCTCGGTGATGCCGTAGAGATATCGAAGAGGAACAAGGCCCCGATCATCGGGACCTTCGAGCTTGTAAACTACTGCATATCAAAAGGGGCTACAGGCCACCAGATGCACATAGGCGGCGGCCACGACTTCCCATTCGGCAGGGTAAAGCTGACGATAGCCCACCATGGTTCATCCGGTGAAGATATGCAATCCGGCGCACCTTGCGGGTTCATCATCAAGATGAATGGTAAGACTATATACCACGCTGGTGATACAGGGCTCTTTTCCGACATGAAGTTAATAGGAGAAACTAACCCGATAGACCTCGCACTGCTGCCTATCGGCGATAACTTCACTATGGGCATAGAAGACGCCATACTGGCCGTAGGGATGCTCCGGCCGAAGCGGGTCATACCTATGCACTATAATACTTTTGATCTTATCAGGCAGGACCCTGAACTCCTGAGAAAAGGACTTGCAGGCAAGGACGTGATTGTGGAGGTTTTGAGGCCCGGAGAAGAGACAGAGATTTAGGGGAGCGACTTTCTGATCAGTTTGAAAAATAGCCGCTTTTCGTAAAGAAGAATTGTTCGAAAAATCAAGTGACGGCCAATGAACTCATAGATGAAGTTGAGAAGAGGCTTAACCAAAAGGTTGCCGAAGAAAAACTATTTACTATCAAATGGCGTGTCATTTGAGGAGGCATTAAGGTATGTCAGATATAGAGAAGGCTGATTTAAAGTCCTTGGATATCGCGGAAGAAAAGCGCAAGAAACTTAAAGAGCTTTTCCCAGAGGTTTTTATCGAGAAGAAGATAGACTTCGACAAACTCAAGTCTGTCCTCGGGGAGATAATCGAAACCGGGCGCGAACGCTATGGCATGAACTGGGCCGGAAAGTCAGACTGCTTGAGAATTATACAACAGCCGAGCGTTGGAACGCTCAAGCCGTGCAGGGAGGAGTCTGTAGACTTCGACGATACCGAAAACCTTTTTATAGAGGGAGATAACCTTGAAGTCCTGAAGCTCCTTCAGAAATCCTACTACGGCAAGATTAAGATGATCTACATAGACCCGCCTTACAATACTGGCAACGATTTCATATATCCCGACAACTACTCCGAAAGCCTTGATACATATCTCAAATACACAGGGCAAGTTGACTCAGAGGGAAGGAAATACTCTACCAACGCTGAAGCTGACGGCAGGTTCCATACCCGTTGGGTCAACATGATGTATCCGAGGCTTTATCTGGCGAGGAACCTTGTAAGAGAAGATGGCGTTATTTTTATAAGTATTGACGATAATGAAGTGGCGAATTTAAGGAAGATTTGTGATGAGATCTTTGGAGAAGAAAACTTTGTTGGACAAATTGTCTGGGAGAAAATGTATACAACAAAAAACGATGCCTCCCAAATTTCAAACTGTCACGAGTATGCCTTGCTTTATTGTAAAAATAGTTCGTGTAGCGAAGTATTACTTTTACCTAGAACTGAAGAAATGGATGCAAGGTACAAGAACCCAGATAACGATCCAAGAGGGCCATGGAAACCAATACCTCTTTATGCGAAAGGCGAAAGGAAAAGAGGACGTTATGCAATTAAATCACCAAGTGGCAAGGAATTTTGGCCAGAACCAAATAAACATTGGTTATATATTGAAGAAGACACGTTAAAACTAATAGACGAAAACAGAATATATTTTGGTAAAGATGGAAACTCGCAACCAAATATAAAGCGTTTTCTTTCAGAAGTTCAGCAAGGAATAAAACCTAAAACTTTGTGGAAGCACAATGAGGTTGGCAGCAACGATTCTGCCAAACGTGAAATGAAGGTTCTCTATGAAGATCAAGGCATACCGTTTGATTTTCCAAAGCCTACAACGCTTATAAAACGAATGCTCCAAATATCTACTGGAAATAGTAAGTCAGAAATTATATTAGATTTCTTTGCTGGTTCTGGTACATCAGTCCACGCTGTTTTTGACCTAAACAAAGAAGATAGTGGCAATCGCAAGTTTATTATGGTTCAACTCCCCGAACCGTGCGAAGAAAATTCGGAAGCCTTCAAAGCAGGATACAAAACCATAGCAGATATAGGCAAGGAACGCATCCGCAGGGTCATAAAGAAGATCAAGGAAGAGGCTCACCCTGAGCTCGGGACAGACCCTAAAAAGCAAGACCTGGGCTTCAAGGTTTTAAAGCTCGACAAATCGAACTTCAAGCTATGGGTCGGTGAAAAGCCTGAAGGTGAAAAGGCAATCCAGGAACGGCTGAAGCTCCACATAGAGCACATAGACCCGAGGAGCTCAACCGAAGATATCCCCTACGAGTTGCTTCTCAAGTCCGGCTTCGAGCTTACTACCCGCATTGAAAAGCTCGACCTTGCGGGGAAGGAGGTCTTCTCCATAGAGGACGGAGCGCTTCTGATCTGCCTTGAAGAGGGGCTTACAAAGGAGACCATTAAGGCAATGGCGGAGAAGGCCCCGGCAATGGTGATTTGCCTCGACCGTTGCTTTAATGACAACGACCAGCTCAAGACAAACGCAGTCCAGATAATGAAGGCAAAAGGCGTGGAGTTCAGGACGGTATGAAATTAAAGTTTGACGCAAACCTTGACTACCAGCTCGACGCTGTAAACGCTATCGTTGACCTTTTTGAAGGCCAGCCCTTAAGCCAGGGCGACTTCGAAATAAGTTTTACAACATCTGTCAATGAACAGGGCTATGGTCTTATTGCGCCTGCTGGTACGCTTGACTACACGGAAGCGTCTCCTGAGGAGAGAAGCAAGTACGCCTTCATCGGACGTTCTAAAATCAGCGGACCCAAACAGCCTGACATGATCGAGCATATCGAGTTAGGGGTTGGCAATCGTCTAATGCTCGATGATGAGACATTATTAAAAAACGTCCTTGCCGTGCAGGAAAGGAACGACATTGAGAGGACACCCTCCCTTCAGGGGAGACACTTCTCCGTAGAGATGGAGACAGGCACCGGCAAGACCTACGTTTATCTGAGGACAATATTTGAGCTTCATAAGAATTATGGGTTCAAGAAGTTCATAATCGTTGTTCCGAGCGTGGCGATACGCGAAGGAACACTTAAAAACCTCGACATCACAAAAGAACACTTCTTAAATCTTTACAATAACGTACCTTTCAACCATTACGTCTATGACTCTAAGAAAATCAGCCAGCTGAGACAGTTCGCCACAAGCAACCATGTTCAGATTCTTGTAATAAATATTGACGCCTTCAGGAAGGTCTTGGATCAGGAAGAAAAAGGAGAAGCAAAAAAGGGCACGGTTAATGTCATACATCAGGAGAACGACAGGCTCTCTGGTAGACGCCCCATAGAGTTTGTTCAGGCTACAAGCCCTATCGTAATTATCGATGAGCCGCAGAGCGTGGACAATACGCCAAAAGCCAAAGCGGCCATAGAAACACTCAATCCGCTCTGTACCCTTCGTTATTCCGCTACTCACACGAACCCTTATAACCTTTTGTACAAGCTTGACCCAGTAAAGGCTTACGATATGCGGCTTGTTAAGCGTATCGAGGTTTCGTCTGTGAGGAGCGATGCAAATTTCAACGAGGCGTACATAAAGCTCGTCTCTACAGACTACAAAAACGGCATAAAGGCGAAAGTCGCTATACATGTAGATACCAAGACCGGACCCAAGGAAAAAACCTTTACCATCAAGCAGGGTGACGACCTTTCGAGCAAATCCGAAAGGGAATGTTACAGGGATGGCTATATTGTTCAGGAGATAAGCGCAGAGCCAGGTAATGAATACATAAAGTTCAACAGCGGTAAGACAATATATTTAGGGCAGTCTCAGGGCGGTATGACCGATGAAGTGATGAGGGTGCAGATCAGGAAAACCATTGAAGAACACCTTGAAAAGGAACTCCGTGTAAAGGAGCACGGGATAAAAGCTTTGTCTCTCTTCTTCATAGACAGGGTTGCCAACTATCGAGATTATGATGAAGACGGCAATCCGGTAAAAGGCAAGATAGCCAAATGGTTTGAAGAAGAGTATGAAAAGCATATAGCGAATCCCAGATACAAGGGCCTTATCCCCTATCCGCTTGAGAAGATTCACGATGGCTACTTCGCACAGGACAAGAAAGGAATACTGAGAGACACCAGAGGCGACACTCAGGCGGATGATCTTCCCCCGAAATTTCGGACACACAGTTAAACTACATTTGCCTGCTCGAA
>JBBTBW010000005.1:0-29364 GCA_038043525.1 Deltaproteobacteria bacterium
CTTGTTTTGCAAGGAGGAGAGTTACGGTCTTAGATTATCTTGGACAGCAGTGGTTTGCAACCTGAACCACATATTGGGAGCAGGTTATAAACCTGCTTCAGCAAAAAGGATACGTTCACGCAAATGGTGGGCCGAGCCCACCCTACCACTTGACTCTGTTCCTTGTCTCTAAACAACCGGGTCATGGCGGAATGAGCATGAAGGAGAGCCGACGAGCAGGCATCGGAATTTACTGCAAGAAGGCTCGACAGCGAAAGGAGCCATACCCAAAAACTGCACCGAAGTGCAAAGCGGAAATCAGATAGATATTTTTTTACAAGGGCAATTGTCTTATCCGGCAGTGAAAAGCGAGCTTTGATAAAGCGGCTCAAACCCCAATGCGCACCCGCCTGCGACTAACCCCTCTCAGCCTCCTCTTATAATAAGGGCATGAGCGAAGATGAATCCCCCCTCCTTATTAATTGACAGAGAGGGGCTAGGGGTGGTCGATTTGCAATTGCTTTGTCTTTGCTTTGAAACAAAACCCGGGCCGTGGCGCAGCAAGCCCTTCGCGTATATTACTTGGCCTCCATCGTCTCCAGTATAAACTTTATCTGCTTGTCCCCCGGATTGAGCCTGAGGGCTTCTTTAAGCGCCCCTCTCGCCTCGTCCATCCTGTTTCGCTCGTAGAGCAAAAGGCCGTAGGACTTTACAAGTATCGAGTCCATCGGGTACTTTTCCGAACCTTTCTTAAGGAAAGAAAGGGCCTTTTCGCTGTCATCCATATCCTTGTATGAAAGGGCGAGGTAGTAGTATGTGGTCGGGCTCTCCTCGATCTTTAAGGCTTCTTCAAAGGTCGAGGCCGCCTTGCCGAAGTTCCTGTCCTTGAAGTACTTGCCCCCTTTCAAAAGAAGCTCGGCGAGAGCTTCCTTACGCTGTGCAGGGGTGAGCATGGCGTAGGGGTTTACAAGGGCGTCTACAAGCCTGCCGCCGGGGTAAGGGCTGTTAAGGACCTTCGCGGCCTTCACGTCGCCTTTGATGCGCATCTCTTCCGTGTTTATCGAGCCGAGGTAGTTGTTGTCAAGGGCTACGGCGTGGCCGGTGAACTCGGCGTTCGTCTCGTTCGCGTAGATATTGTTGTCAGAGGCCTCTATCTGCGAGTTGACCCCGATAATGCCGGATGCGTTTCTGGTTATCTCGTTTTTCGATAATACGGCCCTTGAGTCGTCTGCGCGAACCGCCACTACATTATGCCAGATAGTCGAACCGGTTATCCGCGGAGACGGCGTGCCTCTTGCGTGTATGGCGGTAGAGTTGTTCTCAAAAACAGAATCGGCAATCTCAAGCGGCGTGTCTTTTGTGGTGATCGCGGTCTGCGCGCCTTGCACCCGCGCGTACCTGAGCTTCGGAGAGCCTCCTTCAAGCGAGATGCCCAGGTATCTCTCCTCAGGCGTCCTCGGCAGGAACTCTATCCATAGTTCGGCTTCGCCCTGCGCGTCAAGGGTCCCCTGCGCCTTTATCTCCGCGTCTTTTTCGAAGTATATCTTGGTGTCAGGCGAGACGGTGAGCGTTACGCCGCTTGCCACGATGAGCGTGCCTTTGACGAGATACAACCCGGCGTTCAGCGTCGTGTCGCGCTCTATAGTCCCTGTAAGCTCGATTATATCCCTTTCTCTCAGTGAGAGCCTCACGGGTTCAGTCCGTTCGCCCTCGTTGCCTGCGGAGTCGAGCGAGGCGACCCGGTAGTAGTATGCCTCTTTAGGTTCCAGGAGCTTGTCGGAAAAGACCGGGACTTCGGTTACAGCGACTTCCTCAAAATCTGAAAGCGGCTTTTTGCTCCGAAGCACCTTGTAGCCCTTGAGGTCAGGCGCGTTTACGCCCTTCCACGACAGCTCGATGCGGTCGACAAAGGCCCTGCCCTTCAAGTCGGTCGCGGGAGGCGGAGGGGTGGTATCCACAGTCAAAAACCCGCTTATATCGAACCACTGGCCCTCTTCCCCGGTCGGCCTTCTAAGGTAGGCGATAAGAGGGGCCTCCTTTACGTTGTCCCCCGGCGCTACGACATACTCTCCCAGATATTCACCGGAGGCGACCTCTTTAAACGGAAGAGCCCTTTTAAGCCCCGGTATGTCGAATAGCCCGACGAGCCCTTTGTCGCCCTCCATAGCTACTTTTATAGTCCTGCCCTTGCCGAACGGCCCTTCCTTGGCGTTCGATATGACGTTTTTTATTACAGGCTTCCCCTCGAACTTGAACCCCTCCGGCGTGATTATCTTCTCGTTGAGTTTCCATCCAAGCTCGTTTATCACCCGCACCTGCTGTATATCCCTAATATTAACGGCGGTAGAGACGATCGTCATTACCGCGCCCATAGGGGTTAGCGGTATGCCCCCCTCGTGGTATCTGACTGATTCCTTGATGCGCCATAGCTCTTGCCCTGTCCTGGCATCGACCATCCAGACCTCGGCCTCCGCGCCGATCTGCGAATAGGCGACGGCATAGACCTTCTGGAAGTCTGTCACTTTGCCGTAGATGATCCCTTCCGCACCGATAGAGTCCGCTATCTCCTTGGGCGGGACCTCGAATATAGTTTTGCCTGAGGTCTTTTCAGCCGCCGCCACCTTGGCGTCTGTTACCGAGAGCTCTATGTCCTGGAATGGTTTTGATGAGAAGTGGTTGTAAAAGCTCCGCCTTATCTGGCCTGAGATGCCTATTTCGCTGGTCTCGTTAGCGAAAGGCATTACAGCTACGACCCTCGGGTAATTCCCTGAGATAGCCGTTGTATCTGTCTTTTTTTCGGCCTGTTTCATCCCTGTACAGCCCGAGAGGATCAGAGCGAAGATGAATGCTGATGCGATGATGGTCCTTATGGGCATGGACGGCTCCTTGGTTTGTATGGGAGGGAAACGGCAGTCTCTGTGTGCCTCGTCCGCCGTTAGATCTCTTACGATTTTATCTGTAGAGTCGGTTAATGTCAAACACGTGTTTCCTATCGGGTATACGGGCTGGCGATCAAAATAGCCGGAGGCACGATTGACTGATGTCTGTTTGCTGATATCCTGTTGGTATGGCTAAGAGGCGATTATCAAGATGAGAGGCGTTATCCTGTTCATCGCGTTTCTTTTTAGCGCCGCTCTTCACGTGTTTGCGGCTGAGGCAGTCGCCCTGCCGCAAGCCTCAAGGGAAGGTCCTGGCATCAGGGAAAACCTCGGTGGCATTATCCCGGCTGATATAGAGGTCATCGATGAGTCTGGCGTCAAGGTGTCGATAGGTTCTCTCATCGAAAGACCTGTGGTGCTGACCCTTGCGTACTACAGATGCACGAAGTTTTGTACGGATATCCGTGCCGGGCTCGCCTCGGCCGTAGACAGATTAGGTTCTGTCGCCGGAAAGGATTTTGACCTTTTGACAGTAAGTTTTGATGAAAGGGACACTCCGTCAGGGGCGGACAAGAAGAGGCGCGACCTTGCCCTTCTACTGAAGCGCCCTATCGCTCATGGTTCATGGCGGTTCCTGACCGCTGACGCTCCTAATATCGGCAGGCTCGCGGGCGCAGTAGGCTTCGGCTACGAGAGGCAGGCGGACGGTTTCATCCATCCTGCGGCCCTTGTCGTTATATCCCCGAAAGGCAGGGTGATAAGGTATCTCTACGGCCTGACGGTCTTGCCGAGGGACTTGGATCTTGCGATTGCCGAGGCATCGGCGGAAAGGACTGGCCCGACAATACCTAAGACGCTGCTTTTCTGTTACAGGTTTGACTCCTCGAAAAAGGGGTACGTGCTCGACTGGATGAAGCTCTCGGGTATTACTATCCTCGGCTGTGCGGCCATCTTTTTCATATATGCGGCTCGGCGCAAGGTCGGACGCTGAGGCAGGGCGGGCAGGGAAAGTACGCGGGTGTAGGGGGCAAGTGGCGTCTGAGGCAGGTGAGACTTTGAATATAAGTTATCTGGAAAAAAGGGACGGCGGTATCTCGTCATGGGTCTTTTCAACCGACCACAAGAGGGTCGCGATACTCTACCTCGTCTCGGTCCTCTCGCTCTTTGGCGTCGGGGCCCTGCTTGGTCTCCTTATGAGGCTCGAGCTCATCAGTATGGGCCCGACGATCATGGCGCCCGCGACGTACAACTCTCTTTTCACCGTACACGGCGTCATCATGATATTCCTCTTCATCATCCCGGCTGCGCCCGGGGTATTAGGGAACTTCCTGTTGCCGCTGATGATAGGGGCGAAAGACGTCTCGTTCCCGCGCTTGAACCTATTATCATGGTGGTTCTATCTTATAGGGGCGTGCCTTGCAGCCGCCGCGCTCTTTACAGGCGGAGGCCCGCCTGACACAGGCTGGACCTTCTACGCCCCGTACAGCTTAAGGACAGGGACCAACGTCACGATGGCTGTCTTTGCAGTCTTCGTCCTAGGTCTTTCCTCGATACTCACAGGGATAAACTTCATCACCACGGTCCACAGGGAGAGGGCGCCGTCCATGGGCTGGCTGCGGCTCCCGCTCTTTGTCTGGGCGATATATTCGACCGCGTGGATACAGATACTCGCGACCCCGATAATCGGCGTGACTTTACTGCTTGTAATGGCAGAGAGGCTCTTCGGTATCGGCATCTTCGACCCTGCAATGGGCGGGGATCCGATATTATATCAGCACCTCTTCTGGATATACTCGCATCCCGCAGTATATATCATGATACTGCCGTCGCTGGGCGTCATATCCGAGATATTCCCGGTCTTCGCGAGAAGGACTATATTCGGGTATAAGGCGGTAGCGTATTCGAGCATCGCGATAGCAGGGGTCGGGTCCATCGTATGGGGCCATCACATGTTCGTAAGCGGTTACAGCTACACTGCAGGGGTCATCTTTTCGTTCTTTACCTTTCTCGTTGCGATACCGAGCGCGATAAAGGTCTACAACTGGGTGGCATCCCTTTATAAAAGTTCCGTGGTCCTGGCCACGCCGCTTCTTTACGCGTTCGCCTTCGTATTCCTGTTCGCCATCGGCGGTTTCTCCGGGCTTGTACTCGGCGCGTTATCGGTGAACGTGCACCTGCATGACACCTATTTTGTAGTCGCTCACTTCCACTACGTGATGTTCGGAGGAGCCGGGTTCGGGTTCTTCGCGGCGCTCCACTTCTGGTTTCCGAAGATGTTCGGGAAGATGTATCGCGAAAAGACGGCAAACGCCGCGCTGGCGCTTCTCTTTGTCGGGTTTAACGCGCTTTATTTTCCGATGTTCATACTCGGTATGAACGGGATGCCGAGGAGGTACTACGATTATCTGCCTCAGTTCGCCTCATGGCAGATAGTCTCGATAGTCGGGTCGTGGATATTCGCGGCAGGCCTTCTTCTTATGTTCGGCAACCTTATCTACGCGTTATTCAGGGGGCCTAGGGCGCCTGCCAACCCGTGGAGGGCGGCTACCCTCGAATGGCAGACCGCGTCGCCGCCGCCGACTGAGAACTTTGCCGTGATACCTGCGGTTGAACACGGGCCGTATGATTTTAAGGATATCCGATAGGCCTGCGTGCGGGCAGGGCGCAGTGGAGTCGTCTGGTTGTAATTGGTATTGGCGCTGGTTGTCTGGCAGACCTATCGAGCGATGTTTTTTTAGCAGGGCAAAGAGATCAGCGTATATGCTGATGAAAAAATACTCATGGTGATTGATGGATAGCGAGACTTTGACAGCAGAAGGGGCGCACAGAGACAACGCCGGGGCAAGGCTCGGGATGTGGCTCTTCATACTGACCGAGTTCTTCCTCTTTTTCGGTGCTGTCGTAGTCTACGTCTTTTTGCGCTACAGGTACTCAGGCGCCTTCTCAAGCGCCTCAGGGGCGCTTGACCTTGATCTCGGCACGCTCAACACTCTGATACTCATAACGTCGAGCCTCACGATGGCGCTCTCTATCTCGTATCTTAGGAGATGCGCTAAAAAAGCCGCCGTCTATCTCCTTGTCCTCACCTTCGCCCTTGGCGGGGCTTTTCTCTTCAACAAATACTTCGAGTGGGGCGCGAAGATCGCGGCAGGCATCTATCCCGGCTCAAGCTCCATATCAGCCCACGGAGTCGGAGAGGGGCTCTTCTACGGACTATACTTCTTTATGACAGGGTTGCACGGCCTCCATGTGGTTGCCGGGATGGTGGTCATCGGGGTCATGGCGGTCAAGGTCGCAAGAGGGTCTGTCAGTCATAGCGCTCCTGTAGGGCTTGAAAATACGGGGCTCTACTGGCACGCGGTCGATGTGGTATGGATATTTCTCTTCCCGTTATTTTATCTCGTCGGCTGAAAAACGGGAAAGGCAGGTGAGAGGTGGAAGGTAAGAATGGTCCGATCAGAGAGACCCGGATATATGTCTATCTGGCATCCTGGGCCGCGCTCGTCGGATTGACATTTTTGACGGTATGGGTCGGCACAGCAGACCTCGGAGGTGTAGCTGGTCTTGTGCCGTTTGTTATAGCCGCTATAAAGGCCCTGCTGGTCCTCGCGTTTTTCATGCATCTCTGGTATGAGGGCTGGCTGTTAAGGCTTCTTCCTGCCTTAGCTGTAGTGATCATGGCTGCGATCGTGGCTCTCGTCATCTCCGACGTAGCGTACAGGGGGTAGCATGTTCCAGCCTTCAGCCAGTCAGATAGGCGCTCAAATAGACGGCGCGTTCTGGGTGATAGCCATAATGTGCGCGGTTCTCTTCGTCTCCATCATCTCCCTGATGGCGTATTTTACCGTGCGCTATCGCAGGGGAAGGAACGCGGCGCCTGTCGATATAGAAGGCCACAGGGGGCTTGAGACGGCATTTGTGGCGACGTCGGTTGTAATCGTCCTTGTCATGTTCTATGTCGGATGGAGGGGCTATAAAGCGCTCTTTACAGAGATGCCGGAGGGTCTCTTTACGATAAAGGCCACGGCACGGCAGTGGTCGTGGTCGTTTGAGTATCCGAACGGGGCTGTGAGCGACAGGCTTTTGATCCCTGCCGGAAGTCCGGTCAGGGTAGATCTGGTCTCGCTGGATATCATACACTCGTTCTATGTCCCGGCGTTCAGGGTAAAGCAGGACGTAGTGCCCGGGACTATGCGCTACGTTTGGTTCCAGTCAGATCTCCCGGGCGAATACGACCTTTTTTGCGCCGAGTACTGCGGCACAGGCCACTCGATGATGGTGTCATCTGCGGTGGTCATGGATAAGGCAGAGTTTGCCTCGTGGCTTGAGGCTGAAGGACAAGAGAAGGCAGGCAAGGGCGCAGGCCGCCTTGACGGGGCAGGGGTCTTCAAGGCAAAGGGGTGTTCGGGTTGTCACACGGTCGACGGCAGTCCTCTCGTATGTCCGACGCTTAAGGGTGTCTACGGGGCGAGGGTAAGGGTTATATCCAATGGCGCGGTAAAAGAGGTCGTAGCGGATGAGGCATATCTAAGGAGATCTATCTTTGAGCCTGAGGCCGAGGTCGTCGAGGGTTTCGGGCCGATTATGCCCTCTTACAAGGGCAATATAACTGATGCGGAGATAGAGGCTTTAGCGGCTTATATAAGATCCTTAAAGTGACAGTCCGGGAGAAATCGGGGTGAACCGGTCATTGTCATCTCCGGTATCCTCTTTTCAATAGAGACTATGGCCCTTTGAACGACTGCGTTTCGTTGTTCGCAAGGGTTGGGCGGACGTGCCATCAATCCGCTTGACACGGAGGCCTTCGGGGTGATATAGTCTGCTGAAATAATATCTCCTGCAACTGACGGAATCAAGGTGGCATACCACCGGGGAGCCGGAGATCAATATCACAGTCGACCGTCTGGGCAGATAGCATGGGTTAGTCGCATCCGTGCATTTCGCCGGGCGGTTTTTTTTTACCTCTTTTAAGATGGCGTTGACATTGGTTTTTTCTGTCGTATGAGGCGCACAGGGTTGCCGGAAAAACGCCTTGAATGCGTCTTGGCGCCGGGTTTTCACGGCCTTGATTCCGCTTGACTTGACAGGTACGCTTTGTTAGTTTAAAAATCTTTTATAAGTCGATGGAATATTCAATATAATACCCTCAATACAATAAAGGAAGGAGTCTTAGACCTATGAAAAAGCAGTATCTTCTTGCCCCAGGCCCCACGCCGGTACCTGAGTCAGCTCTTCTGGCGATGGCCCAGCCGATGATACACCACAGGACCCCGCAGTTCTCAGAGATATTCAAGGAGACAGCGGAGCTTCTCAAGTACGTATTCCAGACAAAGCAGGACGTCCTCATGCTGGCCGCCTCAGGCACGGGCGCGATGGAAGGCTCGATTGTGAACCTCTACTCTCCGGGAGACGAGGTGCTTGTTATAAACGGCGGAAAGTTCGGCGAAAGGTGGGGCAAGATCGCTGAGGCGTACGGTCTGAAGACCCACACCATAACCGTAGAGTGGGGCAAGGCTGTGAGCGTTGCCGACGTAAAGAAGGCGCTTGAAGCCAACCCGAACATAAAAGGCGTTCTCCTGCAGGCGAGCGAGACATCCACGACCGTGGCGCATCCTGTGAAGGAGATAGCGGAGCTTACAAAGGGCAGGGACAACTGCCTTACCATAGTCGACGGCATAACCGGCGTCGGCGTATTCGACATCCCGATGGATGATTGGGGCATAGACGTGCTGGTATCCGGATCGCAGAAGGCGTTCATGCTCCCTCCGGGCCTCGCCTTCGTCGCTCTCAGCGAAAAGGCGTGGAAGTTCCAGGAGACGGCGAAGTGCCCGAAGTTCTACTTCGATTACAAGAAGGAGAGGAAGAACCTGAAGGACAACACGACCGCCTACACCCCTGCGGTCTCCCTCATCATAGGCCTCAGAGAGGCTTTGAAACTCATCAAGGAAGAGGGGCTCTACAACGTATTCGCCAGGCACGACAGGCTCGCGCGCGCCACAAAGGCGGCTGTTACAGCGCTCGGCATGAAGCTTCTAGCGCCTGACGCGCCTTCGAACGCGGCTACAGGCGCATTTGTCCCTGAAGGGGTCGACGGCGGCAAGCTCGTAAAGTACCTGCGCGACGAGATGGGCGTTACTCTGGCCGGCGGCCAGGACCACTTGAAGGGAAAGATACTCCGCTTCGCGCACTTAGGCTACATAGACACGTTCGACATAATAATCGCGATCTCCGCCCTTGAGATAGCCCTTTCAAAGCTCGGCCACAAGGTCACCTTCGGCAAGGGTGTAGCCGCGGCGCAGGAAATCCTCGCAGAGGGATACAAATAATGAAGATACTTATAAGCGACAGCATGTCGAGCAAGGCCGTGGAGATACTTAAATCCACGCCGGGCCTTGAAGTAGACGTAATAACCGGGATGAAGCCGGAGGAGTTAAAGGCCAAGATAAAGGATTACCACGGCCTTGTAGTCAGAAGCGCCACGAAGGCCACCGCCGAGATACTCGAAGCCGCGGTGAACCTCAAGGTCATAGGGAGAGCTGGCACAGGGGTAGATAACGTCGATATGGTCGTTGCCACAAGGCGCGGCATAGTCGTCATGAACACCCCGGGCGGCAATACTGTAACGACCGCCGAGCATGCTGTCTCGATGCTCATGGCCCTTGCGAGGAAGATACCTCAGGCGACCGCTTCGATGAGAAGGGGCGAGTGGGAGAAGAAGAAGTTCGAGGGGACCGAGGTGACAGGCAAGACGCTCGGCATACTCGGCGTAGGCAATATCGGCAGCGTAGTCGCCAACCGCGCGCAGGGCCTCAAGATGAACGTCATAGCATACGACCCGTTCATCTCGGCCGAGGCCGCGGACAAGCTCGGCATAACCCTTGTTTCGCTCGACGACCTCTACAGGAAGAGCGACTTCATATCGGTTCACGTGCCGCTTACCGCTGATACCAAGAACCTCGTGAACGCAGAGGCTTTCGCGAAGATGAAAAAGGGAGTTAAGATAATCAACTGTGCAAGGGGCGGAATCGTCTGCGAGGCCGACCTTGCCGCTGCTATAAGGGAAAAGATAGTCTCAGGAGCGGCCTGCGACGTATTTGAGAAAGAGCCTGTTCCTGCGGATAACCCGCTCCTGCAGATGGAAGAGGTCATCTTGACCCCGCACCTCGGTGCGTCGACCTTCGAGGCGCAGGAGAACGTTGCCATAGCCGTAGCCGAGCAGATAGCCGATTATCTCACTACCGGCACTATCAGGAACGCAGTGAACGTCCCGTCGATACCGGCGGAACTCCTGAGCGCGCTTAACCCGTACATCTCGCTGGGCGAGAAGCTCGGGTCCTTCCAGGGGCAGATCCTGAAGGGCGCAGTGGAAGAGATCTCCGTCGAGTACAGCGGAGACGTGGTAAGCTACGATGTCGCTCCGATAACGATAGCTTGCCTTAAGGGCATACTCGATCAGGTCCTCGATCAGCACGTCAACTTCGTCAACGCGCCTTTCGTGGCCAAGGAGAGGGGGATAAAGGTCATTGAGACGAAGAGCTCAAGGACGACTGACTTCGCCAGCTCCATTACCATCAAGGTGAAGACGAAGGATAAGGAGAGCGTCATCGAAGGCGCTCTGTTCGGCAAGAAGGAGCCGAGGATCGTCAGGATAGACAGCTTCTTCCTGGACGCGGTGCCACAAGGCTACCTCCTTCTCCTGCACAACGATGACAAGCCGGGCGTCATAGGCAACGTGGGCACGCTCCTTGCGGCCAACAACGTCAACATAGCGAGGCTTCATCTCGGTCGCCAGAGCGTAGGGGGCGAGGCCGTCTCGGTCTGGAATATCGATACGCCTCCTTCTAAAGAGATGCTTGAGAAGATAATGAAGCTCCCTCACATGATAAACGCAAGCGTTGTCGAGCTTTAAACCTTAAAGAGAAAGCGGGCCTCTTTCAGGGGCCCGCCTTTTTAAATGGAACTCCAGATGATAATGACCCCGGCCGTTTCGCTTCCTCAGGGAGTAAGGGACATATTGCCGACCGAGGCCGCCCGCATAAACGCGGCCCAGACAGCCATACTCTCTGTCTTCGACATGCACGGTTTTCAGAGGCTTATAACCCCGCTCCTCGAGTATGTCGACGTCCTTTCTCTCGGTATGGGGCCTAACCTGAAGGAGAGGGTACTTAAGTTCATAGACCCTTCGACAGGCAGGGTCGTAGCCATACGTCCGGATATAACGGCCCAGATAGCAAGGGTCGTTGCGATGCGCATGCGCGACTACCCCCTTCCCTTGAGGCTCTGCTATAATGAGAACGTCCTCAGGTATCTTGAGCCGAGAGAGGGCAAAAGCAGGGAGGTCCTGCAGATCGGAGCCGAGTACATATCCGCCGTAGCAGACCCTGCGGCTGACGCGGAGATGATAGTGATGGCGGCCGAAGCATTGAAGGCCATAGGTCTAAAGAACTTCAAGATAGACATCGGCGACGTAGGTTTCCTGAGGATAATAATAGAGAGGCTAGGCATAACGGTCCAGGAACGCCTGACGATAAGGGATGCGATAGCCATCAAGGACACCTCAGGGCTCGATGAGATACTATCAGGCCTGGGTGGCAGGATAAGCGCTGACGACAGGAAGCTCCTTTTGAACCTGACCACGTTTTACGGCGAGGAAGAGGTCATAAGCAAGGCCGCCTCTTTCACAAAGGACCCTGCCGCGCTCAGGTCGCTTGAGAACCTGAGCAAGGTCGTAGCCATAATAACCGAGAAGGGGTTCAAGGATTCGGTCACCATAGACCTCGGAGAGGTGCGCGGCTTCGATTATTACACCGGCATCATATTCGAGGGGTTTGCCTCAGGGATCGGAAAACCAATACTAAGCGGCGGGCGTTACGACAGCCTTCTTGAGAAGTACGGCTATCCGTGCGCCGCGACCGGCTTTGCCTTTGACGTCGAACATGTCGTCGCGGCTATGGATAAGGCGCTGTAGATCTATCAGGCAGTCTTCCCGTACGGGCCGCTCGCCTGAAAAATATTCTGCCTGCCGCATGGAAGGGTGTTGCGGCTCTTGCCGTCTGCCCTTCATTTTTTTCTGGTAAATCAGGTCTGATTCGGATATTAATATCCGTTGGATGCAAAATCAGCTTAGAAGGAACCTTTTGACAGGATGGCGAGGAATATAGTTATAGTCGGCGCCCAGTGGGGCGACGAGGGCAAGGGTAAGATAGTAGACATACTTACCGAGGACGCTGATGTAGTAGTGCGTTTCCAGGGCGGGAACAACGCCGGCCATACAGTTATCGTAGGCAAGGAAAAGCACGTCTTCCACCTTATCCCCTCAGGCATACTCCACCAGGGGAAGACATGTGTCATAGGCGACGGCGTTGTTGTCGACCCTGAGGTGCTTGTAAAGGAAATAGAGCTGTTGAAGTCGAAGGGGCTTTTCAGGCCTGAGGACTTTTACATAAGCAAGAACGCGCACCTCATCATGCCTTACCACAGGAAGCTCGACCTTGCCAGGGAGAGGCTCCGCGGCGAGAACAAGATCGGGACTACTGGGCGCGGCATAGGCCCGGCGTATGAAGACAAGGTCTCCAGGTGCGGCATAAAATGCGGCGACCTTCTGAGCGAAGAGGACTTCAGGGCAAAGCTGAAGTCCAATCTCCTTGAGAAGAACCACTACATAACGACGATCCTCCATGAGGACCCGTTCGAGATACACCAGATATATCACAGCTACATGGCGATAGCCGCGACACTTGCGCCGCACATAAGGAATACGTCCAAGTTCCTCGCCGATTCCATAGCCGCCGGAAAGAAGATACTCTTCGAGGGCGCGCAGGGCACGCTCCTTGACATAGACCACGGGACGTATCCTTTCGTCACGTCGAGCAACACGGTAGCTGGAGCGGCGGCAACAGGCTCAGGGATCGGGCCGTCGAGGATAGACGCAGTCATAGGCGTTACAAAGGCCTACACGACCCGCGTCGGCGAGGGGCCGTTCCCGACCGAGCTTTCCGGCCCGGAGGCTGACAGGCTCAGGGAACAGGGCGGAGAATATGGCGCTACGACCGGGCGGCCGAGAAGGTGCGGCTGGTTCGATGCCGTTGCCCTCAGGTACGCGGCCAGGATAAACGGGCTTGACGGCCTTGTAGTGACAAAGCTCGATGTCCTTGACAACCTTGAGAAGATAAAGGTATGCACAGGCTACAAGGACAGGGGCGAGATCATAGACGACTTTCCGACTGAGCTCAGCATACTTTCGAGGTGCGAGCCAATCTATGAGACGATCGAAGGCTGGCAGAGCCCGACCAGCGGCATAAAGACATTCTCGAAGCTCCCGCCAAAGGCGCAGGCCTATGTGAAAAGGATAGAAGAGCTTACAGGCGTAGAGGTAGTTATAGTCTCGGTAGGCGCAAACAGGGACGACGCTATAATGCTTGAAAACCCGTTTAGCAAGAAGGGCGGATGCAGGAGCGATTCGGGTAAGGCAAAGGCGAAGCCAGGCAAAGGCTAGACCGGATATTTGTGCATATAGTTTGAATGGATAGAAGGCGGGCCTTTTTATGGCCTGCTTTTTTTAATTAAGCCGTCGGAAGGCAGGCGTTCAAGCCTGTTTTTCTTTGGCGCTATATTGTTACAAGCCCATCTCGCGGTGCGGGAGGCGCACCGCCTTTGTTGCTGGAGACGCTTGGAATCCTTCCGGCATGGGATGGGGCGTATTTTCAGATCATTGTCAGGTATCGGGTTTGTGTAGACAGATTGACCAGCTTGATTGAAAGTAGAGACAAAAAAGACCCGCCGACTAAAGTCGGCGGGTCTTTTTTGTTTCGTCTTTTATGCGAGTCAAAGCGGCGTCTTAATGCTTTTTCTTAGGTTCAAGCTCCTGGATGCGCTCCTGCGCCTTCATCCACCACTTGCTGTGCGGCTGAGAAAGGGAGGCGAACTGCTTCCAGCTCTCGATAGCTCCGGCTGTGTCGTTGGACTTTTCAAGCGTAAGAGCGAGCCCGTAATAAGCGTTTGCGAGCTTTGGGTTCAACTCGATGGCCTTTTTCTGGTTCTCCATCGATTTTGCAAAGTCGCCCTTGTCAAAGTATACGAACCCGAGGTTGTTGTATACCTCTGCCACGTTGGGGTTAGCCTGAACTGAGGCCTCGTACTCCTTTATCGCCTCGTCGAGCTGTCCCTTTACCTGAAGCTGTACGCCTTTGTCGTAGTGTTCCTTGCCCGCAAGATTGTTCGCCTGCGCGGTCTCTTCAGGCGTAGCTGTCTTTTCCCTGGAGCATCCGGTTGGCAGTGCGGCCAGTAGCATCAAGGCCGAGAAGGCTGTGAAGGCTGTTGTAAGGCCCTTTTTTATGCGTGTGTTCATCTATCCTCCTTGTCAGGTGCGAGGTGTTTTTAGCTGAATCAGACTAACAAATGCTCCTTAAAAAATCAAGCCGATAAAGATTAAGATATTTTAATGACTTTCGTCCGGAGATAAGGCGGAGTTAAGGTAGAAAACCCTTTCAAGGAGCCGGGATACATGTTATAAAACCCATGTAATACTCAAATAAAAGCGCGTCCGCGGCAGTCGTACTGCGAGATATGCCGGGTCGAATAAACTAACGATGCCGACACTTCAGGGGCGGTCTCCGGCCGCCTCGAATACCCTGATACTCGTCTTTTTCTTCCTCACAGGCTTAACCGGCCTCGCATACGAGCTTGTCTGGATCAGGCTCCTCATACTCGCCTTCGGCTCTACCCAGTTCGCGGTAACTACAGTCCTTGTCACGTTCATGGCCGGCTTAGCACTCGGCTCTGTCATCTTCGGCCGTCTAATAGACAGATATGAAAATCCGCTGAGGGTCTATGCCGTAATCGAGATACTCCTCGGCGTCTACTGCATCTTATCTCCTGCCGTATTCCAGATAGTGAGAAAGATATATCTTTATCTGCCCTCTGGGCACGAGGCTGTGACAGCGGGTTTCGAGCCTTCCCAGTTTGGATTGTCGTTCTTCGCTCTCATAATACCTACGACTCTCATGGGCGGCACTCTGCCGGCGCTTGTCAAATACCTTGCTTCATCGAGCGACAGGGTCGGCTTCCACACCGCTGTCCCATACTCGATAAACACCCTTGGGGCGGTCACGGGGTGCCTTGTGACAGGGCTCTTTTCGCTCTACGTCCTCGGCGTTAAATCCACGCTTTATACCGCAGGCGTCGTTGACATCATCGTCGGGGCGATCATCTACTACACATACGCCGGGGCGCGCTCAGGCGCTGTAAGGCATGAGGCAAAGGAAGCAAGGGTCAAGGCCGCTTCGAGTGCAAGTCCGGCCCTCGGCTATGTTATCATAGGCTCCTTCGCCCTCTCAGGTTTTGCGTCCCTTTCATACGAGGTCCTCTGGACAAGGGTCTTTTCTCTTGTCATAGGTTCTTCCGTCTATGCGTTTACCGTCATGCTCGCGACGTTCCTTATCGGCATAGGGGCCGGCTCGATCATCTTCGCGCCTATAGTGGATAAGTGCAAACGGCCTGTCTTCTGGTTCGCAGTGCTGGAAGCAGTAATCGGGGTCGTCTCCATAATCTCGGTATTCGCCTACAAGGAGCTTCCGTTCATATTCTATTCGATGAAGGGCGCCTTCGGCGAGCAGTTCTGGGCATTCCTGTTCCTGCAGTTCCTCCTTTGTTCTGCCATAATGATAATACCGACGCTCTGTATGGGCGCGATATTCCCTCTTGTGGGCAGGATATACACAAGGGGGCTTGAGACGGTAGCCAGGAACATCGGCGAGATATACTTTTTCAATACAGCAGGCTCGATATTCGGCGCGTTCATAGCCGGGTTCATCCTTATCCCGTTCATCGGGGTGCAAAACGGCGTCGTTCTGACGGCCGCGATCAACATAATAATCTCTATCGCGCTCCTCTTTCATTCAGAGGCGAAAAAGACCGCCTCAGCCATCTTAGGCATCGTGCTTGTAGTATCGTTCATAGTCGTTGCCGTATCTTTGCCGCCGTGGGAGAAGATATCGATGACGATGGGGCTTTACGTAAACCCTGTCGTTGAAGGCAAGATCTCTGATGTGAGGCAGGGTAGAGTCGAAGAAGATCTCGTCTATTATAAAGAAGGCGTCAACGCGGTCGTGACTGTTCGTACTGAAGACAACGGCAACGTCGTCGCGTATCAGGCAAACGGCAAGCAGGAGGCCCGCGCGGCAGGCGGCAAGCCTTCTGTGGCATGGGCCATACTCGGCCATCTGCCGCTCCTTATGCATCAGGGGACGCCTAACGAGGCGCTTGTAATCGGTCTCGGCTCAGGCATAACCCTCGGGGCGATGGAGCACTACCCGCTCAAGGGCTTTGATGTCGTCGAGCTCGAACCTGCGGTCGTGGAGGCGTCGAGATACTTCAAAGAGGCGAACAACGACGCGATAAACGACCCCCGCGTCAGGCTCCACGTGACTGACGGCAGGACCTTCCTGTTTACGGGTGAGAGGAAGTACGACGTGATAGTCTCAGGCGTATCAGACCCGTGGATATCAGGGGTATCGAACCTCTTCACATACGAGTATTTTGAGGGGCTAAGAGACAAAGTAAACGACGACGGCATAGTCGGTCTCTGGTTCCAGAACTACAGGATAACCACTGAGGAACTCAAAGTCGGCATAGGCACGTTCGCAAAGGCCTTCCCTTACGTCAGCGTCTGGTTCCATTATACCGACGCGCTAGACCTGGTTGTCATAGGCTCGAAGAACCCTCATAGCCTCGATATGGATAGGCTCGCAAAGGTATTTACGGACAGCGCAAACAATTCAGCAAAAAAAGGCCTTGCGCGGATCGATATAAACGGCCCGTATGATGTGCTTGATCTCTTTCTTATCGGCAACGCAGATCTGAGGGCTTACATAGGGGAAGTCAGGCTCAACACCGATGAAAGGCCTATACTCGAGTTTACTCTCCCGAAGCACATGTACATGGACCCGTCGCTCGGCGTAAAGACTATTGAGGAGATCATCGGCAGTACGGTTGATGTAATGCCGCCTGTGAAGATTGCTGAGGCAGAGAGGGCGGCGTTCTACTTGAACATGGGTAAAACATACAACCGGTCTTCATTCAGGCTGGAGCAAGCTTTGAAGGCATTTGAAAAGGCCTTGGAGCTGAACCCGGGAAGCGTTGAGGCGCAAAGGTACATAGACGTCATAAAGACGGAGCTTGGCCATGCGGAAAAAAGCAGATAACGAGAGACACGCGGAGACGATTTGTATGGGGCTTCGAAGGGGGGAGAGGCATGACGTAAAGGTCCTTGGCTCGCTCACAATCGAAGGCAACACGGAAAAACGCCTTACCTGCCTCTGCTCGACGGTGAACTTCAGCCTCTGCGGAGCGCTCGTAGAGACCGGCTCTGAGATACCTGACGGAGCGCTTCTCAAATACAGGTTCTATATCCCGGGCATGACAGACCCTGTGATGATAGTCGGCGAGGTGGTGAGGGCCGCGCATAAGGCGGCACATGCGCACGCAGGCCACGGTCACTTAAGCAGGCTTAACAGGTACGGGATAGTATTCCTCGATATGACGGTTGAGGACAGGCTCGCCGTGAGGGGGTACCTGGCGAGGGAGAGGAGGCATTAGGCCAAGTTGTACAAGAGGCCAAACAGTTCCGTAGGGTGGGCTCAGCCCACCACAAACGCTCTCGCGCAACTCCTGGGCCCTCAGCGGACCGCACCAGCCGATTGCTCGTCTATTCTACTGCGGGCTACGGCTTTCGCCTAAGCCACACTTCCGTACCCGACAAGACCTCATAGATGGTCGGCCCACCCTACGTTGCTGGCTCCCAGGGAGGGATTGTCCGCCTTTGGCGGACCCGGCAGGGAAGAGTCCTTTTTTATTGCCCGTCTCGCTACGCTGCGACGGGCATCCGGTCGGCCCCCTCTATCGGGGGTTCAAATCCATCAATGAAATAGAATAAAAAAAGGGCCAGCTGAAAAAGCTGACCCTTTTGTTTATTCTGGCTCCCAGGGAGGGATTCGAACCCCCGACATGGTGATTAACAGTCACCCGCTCTGCCGGCTGAGCTACCTGGGAATAGGCGATATTAAACCCTTAACGTTGATATCAAGGGCAAAATAGACGCATATATTAATACTTCATCTCATCTTAAGTCAAGGTTTTTCGTATCCCAAGCCTTTTTTATCTCTTTAATGCGTTTTTGGTCTTTTGGAAGGCCATGCGACCGGGCAAGGTCGGGTCCTGTCAACAGGCAAGTCTTTCTATCTATGACCGGCTATAGTCGACGGCCCGGGTTTTTATCTTCATCTGATACTGTAGAGCCGTGTCATTACCGCACCTGTCAAGCCACGCCATGCTTCCATCCCCGAGACCAACTGTGTTATTATAAAATATCATGCGGATGTCGCTTCGTTCCTTGTTATAGCAATGAATGCATGAAACGCTGTGTCGGCCGCTTCAAATGGCCGCAGTTTTTACAAAGATCCCCGGATGAGCGCAGGTCTGACGGTCTGCTTTTGTCCGGCTATTTCTATTGTCCGGAGCTAAGATTCTAAAAATCATGGAAATAAAAACGATGATAACTGATAACGGCTCAGGCACATACGGCATAAGTGAGGCGGTCAGGAGAGTGTCGGCTGTTAAGGCCGGCGAGGCACTGGGTCTCAGCGGGTTTTACGGCTCTTCAAAGGCGTACTTTCTCGCCTCCTGCTTTAAGGCTGCCGGGAGGCCTATGCTTGTAGTGCTTCCTACGCAGGAAGAGGCAGAGGGTTTCTGTGATGACCTACGTTTTTTCCTCGGTGCCCAGGATGTCATGCTATACCCTTCGACCGAGACCCTTCCGTTTGAGCCTGTCTCAGCCCATCAGGAGTTGCAGGCCTCCAGGATGGAGCTTCTTTTCAACCTTACATCAGGCAGGAGCTTCATAACCGTCTCTTGCGCTTCGAGCCTCATGCAGAAGGTCATGCCGAGGTCGTCTCTTACACAGAAGGTCATAGAGTTGGCAAAGGGCGGCCAGTCTGAGAGAGATTCGCTCGTAACGGCGCTTCACGAGTCAGGCTACCGCAGGGTGGCGATGGTCGAGGAGAGGGGCGAGGTCTCGGTTCGCGGCGGCATAATGGACATATTTCCGCCTGTATATGATTCGCCGCTTCGCATCGAGTTCTTTGACGATGAGATCGAATCTATCCGCCTCTTTGACACCTCGACGCAAAGGTCGATAAAAGACCTTGATCATGCGCGCATACTCCCTGCGAGGGAGTCGACCGTGACAAGGGAGTGCCGCATCAGCGCAAGGGAGAGGCTTATCGAGAGGGCGGATCACCTCGGCATTCCTAGGTCTGCATGGGAGCCTCTTTCAGACAGGATACGGGACGGCGTCAACGCGCCCGGCATGGAAGCGCTCCTGCCGCTTTTCTACGACGGCCTCGATACTTTCTTCGATTACATCGTACCGGATACGCTCGTAGCCATCATAGACCCTGAGACGGTAAGGGCGCAGCTTGATAATTTTACGGCTGATATAAATGCGGCAGTAGAAGGCCTTATCGCAAGGAAGCAGTTTTACGTCGAGCCTGATGGGCTTTTTTTGAGCCTATCAGAGGTAGATGAAAGGCTAGGCACGACGTCCCAAGTCAGGCTGGAGGCGGTAAAGACAGCCGCATTCCATGTAGCTGTCGAGACCAATATCGATCTGCGTCAGGAGATATCGCTTAAAAAGGGCGAGAGGCTTTTATCTCCGCTTGCCGGCAGGATCACCGGCTGGGTCGAAGAAGGCAAAAGGGTCTTTCTCACAGCCCATAACAAGGGTCAGGCAGAAAGGACAGTCGAGCTTCTTGAGGACTACAGTCTGAGGCCGTCTATTGTACATGGATCAGAGGTACTTAATCCGGGCGGAGGCTTCGGGTTTTCTATCGCCACAGGCGCGTTATTGTCCGGGTTCAGGATAGCGGAGGCCTCTCTTGTAGTCATCTCGGAAGAAGAGGTCTTCGGGGAGAAGGCGAAGAGGAGGCCTCCGCCTTCTCGCAGGCTTGAGGCGTTTCTTACCCAGCTTCAAGACCTTTCAGAGGGTGATGCGATAGTCCACGCACACCACGGCATCGGGCTTTACAGGGGCCTTAAAAGGCTCACGATAGACTCTATCGAAGGCGATTTTCTGCTCCTTGAATACAGGGACGGCGACAAGCTATATCTCCCTGTCGGCAGGATGGACCTTGTCGGGAAGTACCACGGCCTTGAAGGAAAGTCGCCTGAGCTTGACAAGCTCGGAGGCCCGGGGTGGGAGAAAAAGACAGGGAAGGTAAAGGCGGCTGTCGAGAAGCTCGCAGGCGAGCTGTTGAAGCTCTATGCGGAAAGGGAGATCGCCGAGGGTTTTGCATTTACCTCTCCAGACAGGCTCTTTCACGAGTTCGAGGCAGGCTTCGAGTTTGATGAGACGCCTGACCAGGCAAGGGCTATTGAAGATACGCTTAAAGACATGCAGTTGCCGAGGCCGATGGACAGGCTCGTTTGCGGAGACGTCGGTTACGGCAAGACAGAGGTCGCGATAAGGGCGGCCTTCAAGGCTGTGCTTGATAAGAAGCAGGTGGCGGTCCTCGTTCCTACTACCGTGCTTGCTCAGCAGCACTTTCAGACCTTCTCGAAGAGGCTCTCGGCCTATCCCGTAGTCGTTGAGGCGTTATCGAGGTTCAGGTCTCCTAAAGAGCAGAAGGATATAGTAAAGAGGCTGGAAGCAGGGCAGGTCGATATAATAATCGGCACGCACAGGCTCCTTCAGAAGGATATAGGTTTCAAGGACCTGGGTCTCGTTGTCATAGACGAGGAACACAGGTTCGGGGTCGCCCACAAGGAGCGCCTGAAGCAGTTGAGAAAGAAGGTCGACGTATTGACCCTTACGGCAACTCCAATACCGAGAACGCTTCACATGTCGCTCGCCTCTGTAAGAGAGTTATCCATCATCAATACCCCGCCTGAGGACAGGCTTGCGATAAAATCGAGGGTCGTGAGTTTCGACGAGGGGGCTATCGCCGAGGCTATCGAGAGGGAGCTTAACAGGGGCGGCCAGGTCTTTTTCGTCCACAACAGGGTCCAGTCTATCGGGGCGATGGAGGACTGCCTGAGAAGGATAGTGCCGAGGGCGCGCATAGCCGTAGGGCACGGTCAGATGAAGGAAGGGGAGCTTGAAAAGACGATGTCAACCTTCATAAACAAGGAGTGCGACATACTTCTTTCGACCTCCATAATAGAATCCGGCCTTGATATCCCTTCAGCCAATACCATTATAATAAACAGGGCTGACAGGTTCGGCCTTGCCGAGCTGTATCAGTTGAGAGGCAGGGTCGGCAGGTCAAGGCACAGGGCTTACGCGTATTTTATATGCCCGACCGTCACCGAGCTTACCGATGACGCAAGGAAGCGGATGGAGGTCATCCAGGAGCTTACGGAGCCAGGCTCAGGCTTCAGGGTTGCGACATACGACCTTGAGATAAGAGGAGCGGGAGAGCTTCTCGGAAGCTCACAGTCAGGTCAGATCGCCGAGGTCGGGTTCGAGATGTATTCACAGCTTCTGGAAGAAGCTGTGCAGGAGCTCAGAGGCACAAAGGTCTCTGAAGAGCCGGACCCTGAGATAACGCTCCGCGTATCGCAGTTCATACCTGAGGATTATATACCTGACACCAGGCAGAGGCTCGGGCTCTACAAGAGGCTCGCTTCGATAGATACGGAAGACGACCTTGATTCCCTCAGGGAAGAGCTTGTCGATCGTTACGGTGAAGCGCCTGTGCTCGTTGAAAACCTTTTAAGGACGGTCGAACTCAAGCTCATCTGCAATGTCCTGAAGGTCAGGGAGCTTATACAGAAGGGGATCAGGCTTTACTTCGGGTTTTCCGATCTGGCAGGCGAGAAGTCCGGAGGCGATATCGTGGAAAGGGCGCTTTCCATGGCCAAGAAGGAGCCGAAGCGGTTTAAGATAATGCCTGACGCGCGGTTTGCGGCCCTCATTTCACCGGAGGCCGACCCGATCGAAGAGGCCAGATATGTATTGAAAGAGCTTCTTAAGGGGTGCTATATTTGAGTGCGACCCTGTTTTTAACTTACGCGTTTTAATCGCAGGATCGGACGCGGCTTTTGAATATGCGTAGCGGGCGGATCAAAGCAGATGCTTCCGGCAGATAGAATGTCTGTGCGGCTTGCCGCTGTGAATTCCAATGGCAGCTTCTGAGGCCTGACGCTATGCATAGTCGATTTTATCAGGATGCGAAATAAAAGGGATAATGGTATGGCCTCGGGCTTTGCAATAGTGCCCGGAAAAAACCGATATGGATAATGCGCATTGTTAACAGGGTGATTATGCCGCTTGCCGCCGCCTCGCTCATTTTTGTGGCAGGGTGCCAAGAGGCGTCGAAAGACGGTGAGCAGATAGTAGCGAAGGTCGGCACGCAGTCGATAACCGTTGCTGAATACAAGGGCGCGATAAAGAGGCTTCTTCCTGAAGGGACTGTAGAAGGCGAAGGGGCGATAGAGATCAAGAAGGATGTTATCGGCGCTCTGATAGAGGAAGGGCTGATACTCGCCCAGGCCGGAAAAACAGGCGTATCGATCTCCGACGCGGAGCTGATCTCAGAGATAGAGATCATAAAAAAAGAGTACGGCGACGATTCCTTCAAGGACGCGGTTGCCGAGCGTTACGGAAGCATCGATTCATGGAAGGAAGAGATAAGAAGAAAGCTCCTCATGAAAAAGACTATAGCGGCGGCATTAGGGGTTGCGGCTGTAGTCCCTGAAGAGGCGGCCAGAAAATATTACCGGGAACACAAGGTGGAGTATGCTTTTCCTGCCCGCTTCAGGGCAAGCCATATAGTCGTAGCCACCGAGGAGAGCGCCATAGATATCAGAAGGAAGCTCACCGCGGCCAACTTTGCGGATATAGCGAGGAAGGCTTCTTTGGGTCCTGAGGCGAAGGAGGGCGGAGACCTCGGGTTTTTCGGCATGGGCGAGATGCCTGAAGAGTTCGAAGCCGCAGTATTCGCTCTGAAGGTCGGCGAGGTCAGCCCTGTAGTCAAGACCGGTTATGGCTTTCACATCTTCATGCTTGTCTCTAAGAAAAAAGGCGGCCGCGTCGCCTATCCCGATGCAAGGGAGTCTATAATGGAGCGGCTGAGAGGCGATAAAGCCAATAGTGAGCTTGCCGCTTGGATATTATCGCTCAAGAAGAATACACCGATAGAGGTCAACGAGGGGCTCTTGTGAGACGAAGGTTCTTTTACAGGTTTTTATACGTACTGCCGGCGCTGTGCATCCTTGGGGCAGCCCCTTCTCCGTCATCCGCCGAGGTGGTCGATAGGATTGTGGCTATAGTCAACGAGTCGGTCGTGACGCTCTCGGAGCTAAACGCCGCGACTGCTGTCGCTCTTGACAAGATCGCGCCTGATGCGAAGAGGGACGCTAAAGGGATAGTCGAGCTCAAGGACAAGGTGCTTGAAGGGATGATAGAGCAGAAGCTCGTCAAGCAGGCGGCTGACAGCGCCGGGATCGAGATAAGCGAGCGCGAGGTCGATAACGCTGTAGAGGACGTAAAAAAACAGAACGAGATGACAACGGACGCCCTGATGCTCGCCCTTGCGCAAAACGGCCTGACCTACAGAGAGTACAGGGAACAGCTCAAGGAACAGATACGCCAGGTCAAGTTTATCAGCAAGGAGTTCCGCTCGAAGATATCCATCCAGAATGAAGAGATAGAGGATTACTATAAGCAGAACCAGGACGAGTTTTCAGGCCTTGCTTCATACAGGATACGGATGATATTCGTCCCTTCGGATGATGCGGACCTTATGAAAAAGAAGGTTGAGATCATAAGGGAAGGACTCAAGTCCGGGGCCGGGTTCGCGAGCCTCGCAGCGGAGTATTCGGACGGCCCAGGGGCCCAAGTCGGCGGGGACCTCGGCTATGTAAAGTCAGGCGAGCTTGATAAGGCGATAGAAGCGGCTGTCAAAACGCTTGCACCCAACGGGGTAAGCGAGCCGGTATTCCTTCCGGAAGGCGCGTACTTCATGCAGCTTATCGATTCTAAGGCGCCGGAAGCGCGGCCGCTTGCCGAGGTCAGCAGGGATATACATGATAAGCTGTTTAAGAAGATGATGGATGAGAGGTTCGCGTTCTGGCTGAAAGAGGTCAGGATGTTCGCGCATATAGAGATGAGGCTTTAGAGGCCGCTAAAAAATAACTGCCGCGCCGTAATAGTCTCTCATCTCTGCGGCGTATGATCAAGGTACGCCTTTCTCACTTCCCGGCCCATCGCATCAGTAACTTGTCACCATGTTGGGGTCGTAGTTTTTCAGCAGTCTGTTAGAGGATGTATGTCTCTATAGTTTCACGCGGCCGGTTCTAAGGCTGGAAGATCTCTTTTATGATATGAACGGGGGCGCTGGCGGATGAGAAAACCTGTTATCGCGATAACCATGGGTGACCCGGCAGGCGTTGGCCCGGAGCTGATAGTAAAGGCCCTTGCCTCCAGAGTCATACGGGCAAAGGCAGACCCGCTTGTCATAGGCGACGCTGGCGTACTTAACTTCATGGCGGACAGGCTCGGTCTTAAGCCCCCTCGGCCTGATGAGATAGTCAGCGCCTCGGAGCTTGATATGAAAAAGCTCAGACCGGGCAGGCCTACGGTCGAATCAGCCGAAGCGATGATATCGTATATCGAGGAGGCCGTGTACATGGCGGCTGTCGGTGACGTTGAAGCGATCGTGACCGCGCCGATAAACAAGGACGCCGCGCAGATGGCAGGTTTCAGCTTCCCCGGGCATACAGAGTTCATAGCGCATCTGACAGGGGCCGAGGATTACGCCATGATGCTCGGAGGAAACGACTTGAAGGTCGTACTCGTCACTATCCATGAACCGATAAAAAAGGTCCCCGGCCTTATAACAGAGGAATCGGTATTAAAGACTCTCCGTATCGCGGATGCCTCCTTCAGGATAGACTTCGGCCTGAGAAAGCCGAGGATAGCAGTTTGCGGCCTCAACCCGCACGCAGGCGAGGGCGGCCTCTTCGGCAGTGAAGATATAAAGATAATAGCGCCTGCGGTTAAAAAGGCGCGCTCCAAGGGGATAAACGCCATCGGCCCGCTTCCGGCGGATACTGTTTTTTACAGGGCTGTGAAGAAAAAGGAGTTCGACTGCGTCGTGGCCATGTATCACGACCAGGGGCTCGGCCCGCTTAAGCTTCTCCACTTCGAGGACGGCGTCAACGCCACACTCGGACTGCCGATAGTAAGGACGTCTGTTGATCACGGGACCGCGTATGACGTGGCGTGGAAGGGCATCGCTTCTACAGGGAGTCTGGTCGCCGCCGTCAAGATGGCCGCAGGTATGGCGCTCCGGAGAAGGTAGCTGTAGCGGACTCTTCCTCCGTAGTATCGGCGATGGTCAGGTCTGTTTTTACGGATATTGAGGGCGGGGCTGTTTGCCCGCCTTTTTTCAGGTGCACTCCGGCACACCGGCAAAGCGCGCAGAGGCGACGGCCTTTGCGGACTCAACTAATAGTGCGATAAGGTCTCTTATGGAAAAGATAATAATAAAAGGCGCGCGCGAGCATAATCTTAAATCTGTCGATCTTGAGATACCGCGCGATAAGCTGGTTGTAATAACCGGCGTTTCAGGTTCGGGCAAATCGTCTCTCGCCTTCGACACTATATACGCCGAGGGGCAGAGGCGTTACGTAGAGTCCCTTTCCGTCTACGCCCGGCAGTTCCTCGAGCAGATGGACAAGCCTGATGTCGAGTCGATAGAAGGGCTCTCTCCCGCCATCTCCATCGAGCAGAAGACGACGTCGAGGAATCCGCGGTCGACCGTAGGCACCGTAACAGAGGTCTATGACTACCTGCGGCTCCTTTATGCGAGGGTAGGCAGGCCGTACTGTTACAAGTGTACGAAGCCGATAACCTCGCAGACGATCCAGCAGATGGCCGACAGGGTCATGGAACTGCCTGACGGGTCGAGGGTCGTGCTCTTCGCGCCTATAGCGCGGGGGCGCAAGGGCGAGTATAAAAAAGAGCTCGAAGGGCTTCGCAAGGACGGCTATACGAGGGTCAGGATCGACGGAGTGATGCATGACCTTGAAGACGTCGACTCGCTTGATAAAAGGAAGAAGCACGACATAGATGTAGTAGTCGACCGCCTTGTGATGAAGGGATCTGTCGCCAGAAGGCTTACCGATTCGCTTGAAGTCGCCTCGCGCTTAGCCGGAGGGATCGTGAAGGTCGAGGTGAACGGCGCAAGGGAGATGCTCTTTAACGAGAAGCTCTCCTGCACGGAGTGCGGGATAAGCTACCCTGAGATAACCCCGACGATGTTCTCGTTTAACAGCCCGTACGGGGCGTGCGAAGAGTGCAAGGGCCTCGGCGAAAAATACTACTTTGACCCCGAGCTGATAGTACCCGACCATAGCGTGGCTATCATCGAAGGCGCGATAGCGCCGTGGGGGAAAGCAGGAGCTAAGAGGGCCTCGGCGTACTACCTCTCGATGCTTGAATGCCTCGGACGCCACTACGGGTTCAGCGTCCATACCAGGTTCGACAAGCTCCCTGAAAATATTCAAAAGATGCTCCTCGAAGGGTCCGGCGTTGACGAGATAGACTTCGTCTACGAGAGCGAGAAGAGCAGGTACTCGTACAGACAGCCGTTCGAGGGGGTCGTAAAAAACCTTGAAAGGCGCCATCAGGAGACAGAGTCCGAGGATGTGAGGGAAGACCTTGAAAGGTACATGAACTCGCAGACCTGCCCTGTCTGCGAGGGCTCCCGCCTGAAGAAAGAGGCGATGTTCATAAAGATAGACGGCAGGTCGATAAGGGACGTAGCCTCGATGCCGATAAAGGACGCGGTACTTTTTTTCGGCGGACTCAAGCTGACGCCCTCGGAGCATGAGATAGCAAGGAGGGTACTTAAAGAGGTTGGCGAGAGGCTCGGCTTTCTCGCAAACGTAGGCCTCGACTATATCTCCCTTGACAGGTCTGCCTCTACCCTTTCCGGCGGCGAGGGGCAGAGGATACGGCTCGCCACTCAGATAGGCTCAAGCCTCGTAGGCGTACTCTACATCCTTGACGAGCCTTCCATAGGTCTGCATCAGAGGGATAACAAGAGGCTTCTATCCGCCCTTGAGAGGCTCAGGGATATGGGCAACTCCGTCATAGTGGTCGAGCATGACGAAGACACCATCCGCGACGCTGATTACGTCATAGACATGGGCCCGGGGGCAGGGGTATGGGGAGGCACTGTCGTTGCAAAAGGCACGGCGGCTGAGATAGAAAAAAACACGGCGTCTCTTACCGGAAAATACCTTTCAGGCGAGCTTGCGATACCGGTTCCTCAGAAAAGGCGGCAACCTGACGGCAGGACGCTTACGCTAAAAGGCGTAAGATCCAACAACCTGAAGGACCTGACAGTCAGCTTCCCTGTCGGGCTGATGACCTGCGTGACGGGTGTCTCAGGCTCAGGCAAGTCTACCCTTGTCGTTGATACACTTTACAGGACGCTTGCAAGGCGGTTGTATGGTTCAAGGGAAAAGGCCGGGGAGGTCGATTCTATCGAAGGTATTGAATACTTCGACAAGGTTATCGATATCGATCAGTCGCCGATAGGAAGAACACCGAGGTCTAACCCTGCGACCTATACAGGGCTCTTTACTCCGATCAGGGACCTTTTCAGCCAGCTCCCTGAGGCGAAGATGCGCGGTTACGGCCCGGGCAGGTTCAGCTTCAACGTAAAGGGCGGCCGGTGCGAGCCGTGCAAGGGCGACGGCCTTATAAAAGTCGAGATGCATTTCCTCCCGGACGTATACGTGACCTGCGACGTATGCAGAGGCCACAGGTATAACCGCGATACGCTGGAGATACGCTACAAGGGAAAGAACATCGCCGAGTGTCTCGAACTTTCCGTTACCGAGGCGCTCTCGTTTTTTGAGAATATCCCAGCTGTGAGGGATAAGCTTAAGACCTTGTCTGATGTTGGTCTCGGTTATATCAAGGTGGGCCAGCCTTCGACGACGCTTTCAGGCGGAGAGGCGCAGAGGATAAAGCTCGCCAAGGAGCTTTCAAAGAGGGCTACCGGCAAGACGATATACATCCTTGATGAGCCTACGACAGGCCTTCATTTTGCGGATATTCAAAAGCTCCTTGACGTCTTGAACGACCTTAGAGGCGCAGGCAACACGATAGTCATCATAGAGCATAATCTGGATGTGATAAAATCAGCCGACCATGTTATAGACCTCGGCCCTGAGGGCGGGGACGCCGGCGGACGCGTTATTGCGGCCGGTACTCCGGAACAGGTCGCCTCGAACAAGGCCTCCCACACAGGCGCGTTCCTGAAGGCTGTTCTCGGCCGCACAGGCGTGAAAAAGCCTCTTTCCGGCAAGGGCGCAGGTCACAAGGTATGATGGGGGATATGGATCAGGTCAATCCGCAGAATATCGATTTAAAGAAGGCGCTCACACTGCCGTTCGTCTTTGGCACGGAGGTGCTCATAGAGCTTGCGGCGCTAAAGCTCAGGATAAAGAGCGCTGTTGTCGGGATGGAGAAGGGGCGCTATCTTATCGTCAGGATATCGGACCAGGACCTTATCGGGTCTTTCAGGAGTGAGCTCGTCAAGGAGAGCCCGATGACGTTAAAATTCCTCCACAACAATATCATCTACGGGTTTTCTACCGAGATCATCGCCGTGGTATCCGCCCCTGCCAAGCTTTTTTCGTTGCGTATCCTGAAAAGATAGATACTGCCGTACAACAGCAGAAGACGAGGTTCGAGTGCGTACTGCCTGCCACGTCGATGCTCGGCAACGACATAATAGATATGGTCATCGTCGATCTAAGCAGGGAAGGGTGCCTCTGCCGCATAAAGGTGGCCGGTCCCAAGGGCGAGTACCTCTACCGCTTCCTTCAGGTCGATAAGAAGGTCGATATAATCGTGCAGTTCCCGGGGAGCGAGACGAAGTATGACCTGACAGGCAGGGTTAGGAACATAAGCAAGGACCCTGACAGGATAATGCTCGGGGTGATGTTCGAAGGGATACCTGACGGGACAAAGACGAAGATAGACGGTTATATCTCCCTCGTTGCAGAGGCTGAGAAGTCGAGACAGGGCGCGTAGCAGGCTTTTTGCGTATCTCCAAAGTCGATCGAATAAAAAAGATGGCGCGGGAAATATCCCACGCCATCTTTGCATCCGGCTTGATCTTGTGGTCAGTGTCTGAACGTCCCGTGGCAGGCGTTGCAGTTTTTGATGAGCTCGGCCAGGTGGATAAGCGCCTTGTTCCTGTCCCCTGCCTTTGCCGCCTCGGAGAGCTCGTCGGCCTTCAGGTGTACCGCCTTGCCGAACTTGATGAAGTCAGGCTGCTTTGTCATCTCAGCCACGGCGTTGCACCTCTGTTCTTCAGCAGGGTTCCAGCCGAGCTTCTCTTTTGCTATTGTAGAGGCCTTAGTGAGGTCGTTTGCCGCGAGCGCTCCGGTTATCTCGCTGATAGTATCCAGGTGCTGGCGCATCATC
>JBBTBW010000006.1:0-65404 GCA_038043525.1 Deltaproteobacteria bacterium
CGCAGAAGATACAATAGCCTGCTCGTCGACCGTCCGTTAGGCTCCTTCCGCCATGACCCGGTTGTTTTAAGACAAAGGTAGATTCAAAGGCAAATGAGTTTTTTTGATCCTCCCCTTACTCACAAGAGGAGGCTGGGAGGGGTTAGTATTAGAAGGATTCAACTGGACGGCTGAAAAGTCGATGCGCAGGGATTGTGCGAGGAAAACACGCTGTGCGGCTGATTATTGGCGTATGAGCCTGACTTATTTCACGAGGTACGAGCCGAGTGTCTCTTTTGTCCCCTCGAACGTGGCGATCGTCCTGGCCTTCCATTCAGGCCTTACAGTGTATCCAGCAGGATTTTTATAGCAGGCGTCTATCGCTTCTCTTAATACTCCTGTCATGGCGGCGACGTAGCTCTTTGTCCGCTGTCTGCCCTCGATCTTAAATGCCGAGGCCCCTGCCGCTATGAGGTCCGGGAGTATCGGAAGGACGTTTAACGATTCAGGGTCTTCCAGCGCGTATGTTATCTCTCCGTCAGCGGTCTTGTAGCGTGCCTTGCAGCAGGTGGGGTAGGGTGAAGATTCTGTCGGCGAGAGCCTGTTGAGAAGCACGTTATTCAGCGATATAGTCATGCCGCCCTCTGGTGTCGAGTTGAAGCGCACGAAGCGAGACGGCGAACATGCGCCTTCTGTGTTGGTCGATGCGCCGGTCACGAATGACGACAGGTAGCACCTGCCCTCGACGTTTATGCACAGCCCCCCGAGAGCGAAGACTTCTATCTCCACGTCGGTATGCGCCTTGAGGTCTTTTATCTCAGAGACGGTCAGGACCCTCGGTAGCACTACGCGCTTTATGCCGAAGTGTCTCATGTAGAAGTTTATCGATTCATAGTTGGATGAGCTTGCCTGTGTCGAGAGGTGGAGGTTGGCCTGCGGGTATCTCTCTCTTGCGTACTTCAATATGCCGAGGTTGGCGATGATGATGGCGTCGGCCTTGAGAGAGGCGGCGTTGTCAACGGCTTTGTACCACTTTGTGTAGGTGTCCCCCTGCGGGAAGGTGTTTATGGCGACGAAGAACTGCCTCCCCTTCGAGCGGACGTAAGCGATCCCGTCGGAGAGCTCTTCAGGCGTGAAGTTGAGCCCCTCGAAGTTGCGGGCGTTAGTCGAATCGTTGAACCCCAGGTAGACCGCATCCGCGCCGCTGTCTATTGCCGCCTTTAAGGAAGCGAGGTTGCCTGCAGGCGCTATGACTTCAGCTTTTTTGAGCATGAGGGCCTTCCGGTCTGGGAAAGAGTCGTATTTATGAGATAGTAAAAAAATACCATTTTAAGCCGTTTGCAGTCAAACGGAGTTTTTAAGACTCGCAGGGCGGGCTCGGCCCACCACTTGTATGAATGTCTCTTGCTACTGCAAGTCTTGTAGCAAGCGCAACCCTTCTTGCGAAGCGTTATCCCTTCAGCAGTCATTGACCGATTATGAGGATAAATTTCCGGCGAGTGTGACCAATCCTGCCACTAACGATATGTAGAAGATCATCCAGGCTCTTTATTCCATCTTATTTCCATATGGGGTTTTTAAAAACTTACCGTACGCCCATAGAGCCTCATCGAGTTTTTTCTTCGATATATCTATATTAGGACCTGATAGGCTATTAAAAAAAGGCACGTATTCGGAGAAATAAACAGCCTCTTTTTGGCGCTTATTATTTGGAATTTCTGCCCTTTGATTCTTAGAAATAAAAAGATAAGCCCGATAAACATGTTGATCAACAATAGGATAGCTATCCGGGCAAATAATATGTAGCAAAAATATCTTCCATATCACTCCATTTACAAAATCAAACGTGCCTAAGAATTTGTCCAGAGAAAAATTGTTTTTTAAGCAGTTGATAACGTCTATTCTTCGAGTAATCTCCTGCAGGGTTTGCGTTTTTCTCTGAGAGAGATTGCCACCATTTTTCCATTCAAACAATAATCGCAGGTCTTCCTCAGTGATAGTAGTATTGTTAATTCTTTCAGAGTAATTCTTCTCACTTTGGTCGTGATAACAACTGCTCCAGAAATCCACAAAATCCTTTAAATTTACTGAACAATGGTTTAATTTCGTCAAATTCATGGTTATCACTTTGTCCTTAAACTTGTCCATTTTCATTAGTGCTCCTAGCCACTCATTTCACCCAACAAGCCTCATCCATAAAACAATCAAACCCGTGAGAGTTAAAACGCAAACTGTGAATGGTTAAAAGAATCTTTTTCGGTTCTCTTTGATTTTTATGGAGAATTTACTTGAGAAAATTGCTCCAATAAAGGCCTCTAAAAATCCACCAGCCAAAACATATAAAACTATTACGAAAATGCCAAACCAGGCTTCGCCCCAAAAAGGTATTTTTGAAGCGAGACGAAAAATAAGAACAGGAATTAGTTCTGTAGGGTGGGCTCAGCCCACCAAGTCCTGTGGCAGGTTAGACCCGTCCTGCGAGGCGTTACCCCGTCCGCATTCATTGACCGATTATGAGGATAAATTTCCGGCGAGTGTGACCAATCCTGCTACGCTGGTGGGCAGAGCCCACCCTACCTCTGAGCGCATTCCAAACCACCCCGCCCGGCCTCCCCTTGAACAAAGGGGGGAGAGATAAAAAAAGCTACGCCCTCAGAGCCACCACCCTGTCAAGTATCCTGTCAGCGACCTCGTCCTTTGGCAGGGGCGCCATGACCTCTGTCGAGTTTTCCCTGTTGAGTATCGTCACCTGGTTGATCTCGCTGTCAAGCCCTGCGGGCGTGTTGCCTATGACGAGGTCGAGGTTCTTATCCTGAAGTTTCTTTCTTGCGTTATCTTCGAGGTTCTCAGTTTCCAGCGCGAAGCCGACCAGGAACTGGCCCGGCTTCTTCTTTTTTCCCATATACTTGAGGACGTCGGTCGTCCTTTCCATATCAAGTGAGAGCGTGCCTGCGTCCTTTTTGACCTTTGAGGCGTAGCTCTTTACAGGCCTGTAGTCTGCTACAGCCGCGCTCATAATGACTACCGACGACTGAGGGAAGTATCTGACTGAGGCGTCATACATCTCTTCGGCTGTTGTCACATGCACTACCGTCATGTTCGACGGGACCGGCAGATGGGTCGGGCCGGTGACAAGCACTACTTCGGCTCCACGTCTCCTTGCCGCTCTTGCTAGCGCGTAGCCCATGCGCCCTGACGATGAATTGGATACGAACCTCACAGGGTCTATCGCCTCTCTTGTCGGCCCGGCCGTGACAAGGACCTTCTCTCCTGCCAGGTCCTTAGGGCTTATAGCGTCCCTCGCGGCCTCCATGATATCTTCGAGGGCTGAGAGCCTGCCCTTGCCCTGATACCCGCACGCGAGGTCTCCCTCTGCAGGGCCGATGAAGAGGTAACCTCTGGACTTGAGCTTCTCTATGTTCTCAGCGACAGCCGGGTTTGCCCACATCCGCGAGTTCATGGACGGCGCGAAGAGAACCGGGCAGCAGGCGGCCATTATGATCGTCGAGAGCAGGTCATCAGCGATACCTGACGCGGCCTTGCCGATGATGTTCGCGGTGGCAGGGGCGCATATTATCAGGTCTGACTTCTGGGCGACCTCAATGTGGCTTATCAGATTTGTACCGGTAAGCTCGAAAAGCCCGGTGCTGACAGGGTTCCTTGCAAGGGTTGAAAGGCTCAGAGGGGTTATGAACTCAGCGGCCGACTTTGTCATCACAGGCCATACAGAGGCCTCTTCCTTTACAAGGAGCCTTGTCAGTTCGAGCGCCTTATAAGCCGAGATCGCGCCTGTCACGCCAAGGGCTATCTGTTTGCCTTTTAGTATCATCGCAACTCCTCTCTGTCTCAGTCTCTTGAAAAAATCCCATCTGCGGCGTTGTCAGCAAGACTCATCCCTGCGGCGTAGCAAAAACTACGCCTCACTCTAAGACGCCATGCATTTGGGACTTTTTGAAGAGCCTGGGTCTTTCTGCGTTCTCGTGGCTTATCCTCGCCCTGCTATGAACGGGTTTTCCGTCTTTTCATCCTTGATGGTGCTTTGCGGGCCGTGGCCGGGCAGTATCATTACCGAGTCGCCCAGAGGCAGGAGCTTTTTCTTTATGGATGACATCAGAGCCTCCATCGAACCGCCCTCGAAGTCAGTCCTCCCCACAGAGCCTGCAAAAAGCGTATCGCCTGTAAAAAGCAGGCCATCCTTCTCAATGTAGAGGCAGACCCCGCCGCGGCTGTGGCCCGGCGTATGTATGACCTTGAGCTCAAGGCCGCCGGCTTCAAGCGTCATCCCGTCTTCAAGGGACATGTCAGGCGGAGATTGCCTCGGCGTCTTCTGCCCGAAGAACGCCGCAAGATCGTGGGCGTCTTTAAGGAGATCAGCGTCCATCGGGTGTATCGCAACGCTCGCTCCTGAGTCTGCCTTGAGTGCGGCATCAGCGCCGACATGGTCGAAGTGGCCGTGCGTGTTGATTATATACCTGGCCTTGAGGCCGCGCTTATCGAGAGCCGATTTTATCTCCGCTGCGTCTCCGCCCGGGTCTATCACGAAGGCCTCAGTTGCCCCTTTCTTCCAGACGATGTAGCAGTTGACGTCGAGCGGGCCGACTACAAGGGTCACTATTTCTGCCATGATCTTATCTTCTCGCCGTATTTTATTATAAGCTCTCGCGCTTTTTCTTCAGTGGAGGCCTCTGCGACGAGGTGGAAGTACGGAAGGTCCTGGCTCGGGAACGCCACAATCCAGTCGTCGCCTGACATTATCTTGATCCCGTCTATCAGGGCTACCTCTGAGCCCCTTGAGTCCTCGGCGAGCCTGCGCATGATCATGCCTTTATGCTCGAAAGAGCAGGCGATCTTCTCTTTGCTGATGATGGACGGAGGGACCTCTCTCAAGAGCTTATGCAGTCTGGTATCAGACGAAGCGAGCATCTCGAGTATCTTGGCTATTGCATACATGCCGTCGAAGTTCGGCTGGAACTCGGGGAACATGAAGCCGCCCGTAGGTTCTCCGACGAAAAGAACGTCAGGCTCTGTTGCCGCCTCCATGAGGCCTCTGGCGCTTGTTTTAGTGCGCTTGACTTTGAAGCCGTAGTTGGAGGCGAGCAGTTCGATGGCCCTTGAAGCCGTCACCGGGACGGCTATGGAGCCTTTCCTTCCGGCGGCCTTGTAGGACTTGAAGACCAGAAGGGCGACTATGGATAGGGCGGTATCCCCGTCGAGGACTTCTCCGGTATCGTCTATGAGGAATATCTTCTCGCCTCCGGCGTCGAGGTAGAAGCCGATGTCGGTGTTGAGCGAGCGGACTATGGATGAGAGCTGTGCTAAGGCCTTTGTGAACTCTTCCGATGTCTTCGTCGTCCTCGATCCGTCGAGGTTGGCGTTTAAGGCTATTACCTCGCAGTTTAGACGCCCGAGTATCGACGGGAAGATGCGCGAAGACGAGCCGTACGAATAGTCGAGGACCATCTTGAAGCCTGCCTTGCCTATGGCCTTCGCATCCACCTTGCTCATGAACCCGTTGTGGTAGTGCTCGAAGCCGTGGATCGGAAAGACCATCTCGCCAGTCTCATCCATCGGGACCCTGTCGAAGTCCTCCCTGAAAAAGAGCTTCTCTATCGTCTTTTCATATCCCGGATGGAGGTCGAGCCCCTTGTTGTCGAAGAACTTCAGATCTATGAGGTTCGGCTCGAAAGGCGACCTTCTGGTGTGTATGCCGCCGCCTTCGCTCCCGCCTCTTGCCAGGAACCTGACTACAGGCATCGGCGTGACCCCGTAATCGTGGACGTTCACCCCTGTCGAGAGGATGCCGGTCATTACAGCCCTGTTTATCATGCGCGAGGTCTTGTGCGCGTCCCTGCTCGTCGAGACGAAGGAGCCTTTTTTGAGCGACGCGCCGTAGGCGGCCCCGAGCTTTGCGGCGAACTCCGGGGTCAGCTCGATATTGGCAAGACCTGTCACTCCGTAGGTGGAGAAGATATGGCGCGACCACTTCTCACCCCATATCAGGCTCGACGCGAGCGTCGCGTCGTCGTCTACGATCTTGTGGGGCCATACCTTGACGTTCGCCTTTACTGTGGCGTTCCTGCCGATCGTGCAGTTGTCGCTCACGACCACGCCTTCGGCAAGGTGCGCCCCTTCGGCTATGAACGTGTTCCGGCCGATGACGTTTTCCTGCATAAATGCGCTGCGGCTGACGGTTATGCCGTCCCAGAGAACCGAGTCGATTATGACGGCCCCTTCTTCGATGGATGTGTTCGAGCCTATGATGGAATTGACTATCCTGGCGTCGGCTTCTATCCTGCAGTTGGCCCCTATGACTATCGAGCCTTCGAGCTTTGCGGTGAAATCTATCCTTGAGCCCTTGCCGACCCTTACGCCTTTGTCAGGGATCTCCTCCCCTGCTATCTCCACGCTTACTTTGTTGTGAAGTATGTCCATGTTGGCTGTTCTGTATTCTTCAAGGCTCCCGACGTCTTTCCAGTACCCGTCGGCGATATAGCCGTATATAGGCTTTTTCTTCGCAAGCAGCATGGGAAAGAGGTCTTTGCTGAAGTCGAACTCGGCGTCTTCAGGGATGAAGTCGAGGACCTTTTTTTCGAGGATGTAGATGCCGGTGTTTATCGTGTCGCTGAAGACCTCTCCCCAACTCGGTTTTTCGAGGAACCTGACGACCTTGCCTGTCTTATCAGTGATGACTATGCCGAAAGGCAGAGGGTTTTCAACCCTTGTGAGTATTATCGTGACGAGGGCCTTTCTCTTCTTGTGGAAGGCCAGGGCCTTGGTCAGGTCTATGTCCGTGAGCACGTCGCCGCTTATGACAAGCGTCGTGTCGGTGCCGGCCATTTTTCTCATGGCAAGAGCTACGCTTCCGGCGGTCCCGAGGTCAGAGGTCGCCGTTACGTAGTCGATATTGACGCCGAGTGAGGTCCCGTCGCCGAGGTGCTCTATTATCATCTCAGGCTGAAAGTATAGAAGCCCGGTGAGGTCCTTGATCGAGTTTTTCTTGAGGAGTTCGACGATGTGATCGATGATCGGGCGGTTCGCCATCGGCACCATCGGTTTAGGAAGGTTGTTCGTGAGAGGGCGAAGCCTGGTGCCGAACCCTCCTGCCATGATGATGCTTTTCAATGGAGCCTCCTTAAAAATAAGATAGCAGAGAACGCTTGCGTATTCGGGGCTGGTCGGACAGAACGGATTTTACCATAAATATCGATACCGTCAAGGTAATCTCTGACTTGCCGGATACCCGGACAGGCCGATGCCGCTCCTTACCTGCGCCTCGCGGAGCCGCACTCTTGCCAAGAAATGATTTGACTTGCCCGGTCTGTATATGGTAATAAACCACGGTTCAATGCGCCTGCCCTCTGAGCCGCACCGACAGTGAGTCCCCGTAAGGGGCAAACGGGAGGCTTGTATGGAAAAAGACGGTCGGGAGAGAGGGTTTTTCAAGGGGCTGGGAATGCTCGCGTCCATGGGTATAAACATGGTAGCGGCAACGTTCATCGGGCTAATCGCAGGCATATATCTCGATAAGTACCTCGGCGCCAAGCCCTGGTTCACTATAATCTTTCTCTTTTTAGGCATTGCCGCAGGGTTCAGGAACATATACCTGCAGACAAAGAAATATGGAGTATAGGCCCGCAGTCTCATCAGGCGCGGCGGTCGCGGCAGCCGGCGCGGCCTCGAAGGTCTTGCTCTACTGCCTCGTCGCCGGGCTCTTTGCGGCATCCTTGGCCTGGATATGGAAGGGCGCCCACGCAGGCGCCGGAATCGCGGCGGGTTTCGCTGTAGGCACGCTCAATTCGCTCTGGCTCGTCTCGATAGCGCGAAGGGCGGTGGGGCTGACCTCTGAGAAGGCCGGCAGGTTCGTGCTTGTAAGGTACCAGTTGAGGTTCGCTGTAACGGCCGTGATTTTTTTCATCCTCGTGGCCTGGGGAGTATTCAGTCCGTGGGCACTCGTAGCAGGATTATCCGGGTCGCTTGTAGCGACCATAACAGCGATGATAAGAATGGCAAGGAAGGAGGCTTCAAAAGATGCATGAACTTATAGTGCCGACATTCGGCCTTGAGGCGCACACAGCCCTCATGATCTACATAATGATAGGCCTTACGATCTTTTCGTTTGTCCTGGCTGGGAGATTGAGCCTGGTGCCGGGAAGGACGCAGTCCGTGGTCGAGCTGGTAGTAGGCTCCTTCATGAACCTGGTCGATGAGACGATGGGGCACAAGGGCAGGAAGTACTTCCCGTTCATACTGACCTTCGCGGTATTCATCTTCATCTCAAACGTCCTCGGCATGATACCCGGGCTCGTGCCGCCGACAGCGAACCTTAACACCACGCTGGCGCTGGCGCTCATAGTCTTTGTCGCAACGCACCTTATCGGGATCAAGGAACACGGCCTCAAGTACTTCAAGCACTTCACGGGTCCGGTCTGGTGGCTCGCCCCTCTCATGATACCGATCGAGATAATCGGGCATCTGGCGAGGCCGGTATCTCTCTCATTAAGGCTCTTCGGCAACATGATGGGCCACGAGCAGATAGTCGGCGTTCTGCTTCTTCTTATGCCGATAGCCTACCCGCTCCTTGCGATTTCAACCGTGCTCGGCATACTCGTAGTATTTATCCAGGCGTTTATCTTCGCGCTCCTGTCCATGATGTATATCGGCGGGGCGCTCGAAGAGGCGCATTAAGACTTAAGGCTCAAACAGGCTTACTATAGGGCCGCATGGCAGAAGGTTCTGTCTATCGCAGGGTTTCAGGCTCAGCCGGGGAAGATGGCGACACCTGAGGCGTTGTATGGATGGAAAGGCTGCTGATGACGGCCCAATAACAAGAAGGAGAAAGAAAGAATGAAAAAGATGTTATTCGGCGTATTCGCATCTCTTGCCACTGTCTTCACAGGCGCCTCGCTGGCGTTTGCGGAAGAGGCGGCAGTAGCGGCATCGACCGGCGGCAAGGACGGCATAGTACTCGCCGCTCTGTTCATTGCGGCTGGTCTCGGCATGGGTCTTGGCGCGTTTGGACCTGGCATCGGTCAGGGCAACGCTGTAAGGGGCGCTGTCGAGGGCATCGCCAGAAACCCGGGTGCCTCAGGCAAGATCATGACGACCATGCTCGTAGGTCTCGCCATGATCGAGTCGCTGGCCATCTATGCGTTGGTCATCGCGCTCATCCTGCTCTTCGCGAACCCGTACATGTAAGCTTTAAAAAGGATTTGGCTTTGGAAGCCCTGTTGCGCGCCCCTTGCGGGTCGCGTAGCAGGGCTTTTTTGTTCCCCCCTCCTTAAAAGGCGGCCGCAGGTGCGCTTAACGCACTTATTTGCTCGTTTTTAGCATTATGCTGTCATTTCCGGTTGACAAATCGATTATAAAAACATATAAACATTACTGCTTCCAGTCGAAATACAGTTATTGTTGAGACTGCCGCTGGGCCGCTATCACCAATCCTCGCATCTGACGGAGCGTGAATGAGACATATCTCTCAGGTTTCAATCTCCGGCGAGACGCCGGATAGCACGACCGCCGGTGTTTCCGGCATCAACCATCCGCACCTCTTGACAGAACATCCTGAACATACCGGCTCCCTCGAAAAAATAATAGATGCCATCCCGGCCCCGGTCTTTTTCACAGAGGCCGGCCAAGGCAATGTCTTCGTTAACAGGGCCTTCAAAGAGGCCTTCGGCTCATCAGTCTCCATGGTCATTGATGAGATCACTGCCTGCGTCCCTTCAGCCGGGCCTGGGTCTGATAAGGCTCCCGGCGCGGCAGGCGGCAAATCGCGGGAGTTCAGTTTCAGGCACAGCGACGGCACTATTCATTATCTGAGTTTCAATATTTCATCTTACTGCCTGCCGGACGCAGCGGAAGCCGGGGTGCTAGGCGTTATAAACGACATGACCGCCTACAGGCAGATGGAGGCGGAGCTTCGAGATTCACAGGAGAGGTACAAGACTCTCTTTGAAGAATCGAGTGACGGTTTTTTTCAGGCATCTGCCGACGGGACAATAAGCGGCGCAAGTCCTGCTGTAGTGTCTCTTCTAGGCTACGCCTCGGAGGATGAACTTAGAGGCGTGAACTGCGCTGACATCTGCGCTGAGACTTCAGACAGGAAGCGGTTCAGGGCCGAGCTGGCTGATAAGCGCCAGGTAAAAGACTTTGACGCCGTTGTCACGAAGAAAGACGGCTCAACCATGATACTCAGTATAAACGCCAGGGCTATCGAGGGAAAAGACAGAGAGGTCTCAGCCGTCAGAGGGGTTATGCGCGACATAACCAGGCACAAACAGGTCGAAGAGCAGCTCCTCCACTCGCAGAAGATGGAGGCCATCGGAAAGCTTACCGGCGGGATAGCTCATGACTTCAACAACATGATCATGGCAATAACCGGATACGCGACGCTTGTCAGGTCAAGGCTTCCCGAGGGTGAGCAGACAAAACACTATATCGAACAGTTGATGGACGTAGCTGACAGGGCCTCTAACCTGACAAGAAGGCTCCTCGCCTTCGGCAGGAAGCAGGGTGTCTCATTAAGGCCGGTAAGCCTCAACGAGATAGTCCAGCGGGCAGGCCACCTCATATCAAGGTTGATCGGCGAGCGCATAGAGTTCGTCACAAGGCTTGGCACCCAGAACTTTACTGTTATGGCGGATAGCGGACAGATGGAGCAGTTGTTGCTAAACCTTGCCATGAACGGGCGAGACGCAATGGCTGGCAGCGGAACGCTTACTATTACGACATCTGAGCAGACCATAGACGCAGGGTTTATTGAGGCCAACGGGTACGGCCTGGCAGGCGCTTACGCGTGCCTCTCGGTGAAGGATACCGGTGCAGGCATAGACAGCGATACGCTAAAGAGGATCTTCGACCCGTTTTTCACGACCAAGGATGTAGGCAAGGGGACAGGCCTCGGCCTTTCCATTGTCTACGGCATAGTGAAGCAGCACTCGGGTTTTATCACCGTTGACAGCGTCTTGAACGAAGGGACCGAGTTCAGGATACTCCTGCCGACAGTTCAGGCGCGCCCCAGGAAGCTTACAACACAGCTTTCGATGGTGCCTTTTACGGTTTCGGGCAAGGAGACGGTGCTACTTACAGAGGACGACCCTGGTGTGAGGGAGATAGCAAGGGCGCTTCTGGAGGAGTCAGGGTACAAGGTTATAGAGGCTGTCGACGGGGAAGACGCGGTCGCAAAATTCAACGAGAATAGAGATGATATCAGCCTGCTTCTTTTTGACGTGATGATGCCGAGAAAGAACGGCAAAGAGGCCTACGACGAGATCAAAAAGACCGCCCCGTGGATAAAGGTCCTTTTCTTCAGCGGCTACAGCGAGGATGTTATCTCCACGGAAGGTTTCTTCGATCCGGGAGCCAACTTTATCTCTAAACCTGTCCCTCCGCACCTCCTGCTTAAAAGAGTGCGGATGATCCTTGACGGGTTTTGACCATGCGGAAATAGCGTCTGATTTTTTTGGCGTGAAATTGAAGGGTTCAGGTTTCAAACCTGAACCCGCAACAAAGAAACACCGCTTACGACTAACCCCTCCCAGCCTCCCCTTATAGTAATGGGAGGAGTAAAGACAAAGCTCCAGCCATTGGATTCAGCCATTGCCTTAAAACAAAACCCGGGTCATGGCGTAGTGAGCCTGACTGAGAGACGATGAGCATGCGGCGGGTGTGACCCGCCCTACCGTCGAGCTCGAAAGCGAACCGAGCCATACCCCAAAAGGCGCACTGAAGTGCAAAGCTAAAATCAGAGAGAGATTTTTTTATCTGGGCCGCTGCTCCCGCAACAAGTAGTTGTCTCGGAGTTTCATCTGCCTTTGCCTCTAAACAAAACCCGGGTATGGTGGAATGAGCCTAAAGGAGGGCCGCTTAGCAGGTCTTTGTATCTACTGCAAAACGGCCCGACAGCGAAGGGAGCCATACCCAAAAAGATGCACCGAAGTGCAAAGCTAAAATCAGACCGATATTTTTTATACGGGCTGTTCGAGCCATACGGTTAGCGGGTTCAAGTTTGTAACTTGAACCCATGAAGCGCTTAAGGCACATACGAAATCTATAGAGCAGGTTGCAAACCTGAACCCGCAACAGAAGGAAGGCCGTGTGGCAACTCTGTGAAATATTGTTTTTACAGCTATATTTTATGAATGAAGACCGCCTGCCACCCCCATCCTTGACAGGATGAGGATAAATCCCTATAATATTAGCAGTCTGAAGTAGAGAGTGCTAACGATGGAGGTCGCTTGAGCGTGTCTCTTCCTGTAATAACCGATTCCCTGAATAACTATCTTATCGAGATAAATCGCTACCCGGTGCTTACAAAGGCCGAGGAACTGGTCGTGGCCGAGCGTTATTATGAGACGCGCTCTATAGAAGACGCGCATACGCTTGTCATATCAAACCTGAGATATGTTGTTAAGATCGCGCTCGAGTATCGCAGTTACGGGTGCAGGCTTGCCGATCTTATTCAGGAAGGCAATATCGGTTTGATGATGGCGGTTAAGAAGTTCAATCCGTTCAAGGGATTCCGTCTTATCACATACGCGACATGGTGGATAAAGTCAGTCATGCAGGAGTTCATCTTAAAGACTCGCGGGATAGTCAAGCGCGAGGCCAAGTCGATGAAAAAGAGGCTCTTTTACAGGAACGGGGCCGAGGCCGGCGTATCAAACGACCCTGCCAATGCCGGTGTAGACTTGATAGATGCGTCAAACGATCTCTCGCTTGATGTCTCAATAGCCCAGCAGGCAGGCAACTCCGTTACTCATCTTGATCTATTGAGAGATGATCGCCAGGCTATTGAGGATGCGGCGGCAGACAGGCAGAGCCGCTCTATTATCACAAGAGAGGTCTCAGGCGCCCTGGGGCTTCTGAGTGAAAAAGAACGCTACGTTATACAGAACAGGGTGATGGCTGAGGAGCCGAGCTCGCTGCAGGAGATAGGAGCAAGCCTCGGGCTTACGAGGGAGCGGATCAGGCAGATAGAGACTGCGGCCCTTAAAAAGCTCCAGAGGGCGCTTACGGGCCGTATTGAACCATGCATCGATGCAGTGCCTGCGTAGCTTGACAGCCTGTTTTTATCAAAAAATCGTATTGCTACGGCGTCGTGATGAATGTCTCTCGGAATCACCTGTTTGAGATCATGGATTAACCGGTAAAAAATATAGCGCAATAAAAAAGAGGCCTGAACGGCGCACCGTTCAGGCCTCTTTGATTTTAAAGAGGTGGGTTTGTTTTAAGGCAAGGGCTGTATTCATAGCAGAGAAGTCATGTCTTTACTCCTCACCTTACTGTAAGGGGAGGCTGGGAGGGGTTAGTCGCAAGTGGAATTTCTTTGCGCACCAACTTGCGCTTCCGGGCATGGCTCGAACGGCCCATTTAAAAAATATCGGTCTGACTCCTGCTTTGCACTTCCGTGCGTCTTTTGGGTGCATTTTTTTAACGGTAAGACAAGACAACGCCTCTTTGCAAAAAATATCTCTCTGATTTTAGCTTTGCACTTCCGTGCTCGTTTTGGGTATGGCTCCCTTCGCTGTCGGGCCGTTTTGCAGTAGATACAAAGACCTGCTAAGCGGCCCTCCTTTAGGCTCATTCCACCATACCCGGGTTTGTTTTAAGGCACGAGAAGATGCAACTCTGAGACAACTGCTCCTGCGCTCATGTGACATAGGCGAGCGTCATGTCTTTACTCCTCACCTTACTGTAAGGGGAGGCTGGGAGGGGCTAGTCGCAAGCGGTGTTTCTTTTGCGTGCTGGAGTGTGCTTTTGGGTATGGCTCGCAACGCTAGCGAGCCTCGCGGTAGGGCAGGTCACACCCGCCGTATGATCTGCAGGACCAGGCAACGCCCCTTTACAAAAACATCTGTCTGATTTTAGCTTTGCACTTCCGTGCGACTTTTGGGTATGGCTCGCTTCGCTTTCGAGCCGACTCACAGATGATACAAGAGCCTGCTCATCGTCTCTCAGTCAGGCTCGCTACGCCATGACCCGGGTTGTTTTAAGGCACAGACTGGATTCAAAGGATGAGAGCCTTGTTGCGGGAGCAGGGTTGCAACCTGCTCCATGGATTTCACAGGTACCTTATACGAATCATGGGGTTCAAGTTATAAACTTGAACCCGCAAGGAATAATTTCAAAAAGGCAGGCGAACTGACTGCTACCTCTTCGAGAGGCCGTATCCTCCGCTATAGTAGCGGTATAATACCTTTAACGCCCTTAGCGGCATCGAGAACGGGTCTCTGAGCATACTGACCGCGCTCGCCCCGCTTGAATAGACGAGCGTTACAGGTATCTCCTTTATCTGAAGTCCGGCCTTTCTGGCAAGATAGAGTATCTCAATATCAAAGCTGAAGTCCCTGGCGGTCTGTCTGGAAAAGAGCGTCTGCGCGGCATTCCTTGTAAACCCCTTGAACCCGATCTGAGTATCAGTTATCCCTTTTACAAGGATGAGCCTTATGAGAAGGTTGAAGGTCCTGCTCAGAAGATGACGTATGAATATGTAGCGAAGGTCCCGGCAGTGGAGTATGAAGATAGATTCTTTGTGGACCCTTGAGCCGATGGCTATATCCGAGCCTGCCTCAAGCCGATCTAAAAGCCCGTCGACCTGCTCGATCGGATAGGCAAGGTCCGCGTCGCAAAATACGACGAACTCGCCTTTTGCCGAGAGCATCCCGCGTTTGACCGAGTAGCCCTTGCCTATGTTCTTTTCGTTTGTTATGACCCTGACCCTGGCGTCTTGAATCGACGCGAGAGCTTTGCCTGTGTCATCGCTCGACCCGTCGTTTACAAGAATGACCTCTGAGGAGAAGTTTTTCTTGTCCAGGTAGGCCAAGACCCTGGCGGCATTAGCGGAGATCTCAGCGCCTCCGTTATATACGGGGATCACTATGGAAAGGTATGGGGTCATCTGTCGTGTATAATGAATGGAAGGGTCGATTGGTAGAAGTATGTAGGCAGATGGCTGTCTCGCAAAGACGTTTTCGAGCCTGATTCAACTGTCAAGATACGCCCCTTTGGGCGGCGACGTTATGATAGTCAGTACCAGGCCGCCCATTTTTTAAGATATTATAGATGCAGGCGGTGTGTCAAGGTGCAAAAGGCAGGTCCGGAGGCAACCGTTATGGCCGCCGCGGTCAGGGAGCAGACAGAGTTTTCCCTTTACAGTACCTGCTTAAAATGTTATCAAACTATTGTAAAATATGCTTTTTTCGCTTGGACCAAGGAGATTTTAATTGGAGAGAAGGCCGACTGCCGCCTTCATAGACACCGGGGCTCTCAGGCATAATTATTCCATCTTGAGAGAGCGGATGGCAGGGGGCGTCAGAATAATGGCCGTTGTAAAGGCCAACGCCTACGGCCACGGTGACGTAGAGGTCGCAAGGGTCCTTGAAGGGATTGGTTGCCGCCACTTCGGGGTAGCCATACTCGAAGAAGGGGCAAGGCTCAGGCGCTCCGGCATAAAAGGCTCGATCGTTATCCTCGGAGGCATATATCCAGGGCAGGTCCCGGACATATTCAGTCTCGACCTTACGCCTGTAGTCTTTGATATTGAGAGCGCGCGCGTGATAAACGCGGCCGCCGCTTCTTTAGGGACGATCAGGAAGGTCCACGTAAAGATAGACACCGGCATGGGCAGGCTCGGAGTGGCTGTTGCCGAGGCCCGCTTGTTTTTCGAGGAGATAAGCAGGCTTAGGCATATCCATGTCGAAGGGGTGCTCTCGCACTTCGCCGAATCCGAGTCTGAAGACAGGAGTTTTACGCAAAGACAGCTCAAAGAGTTCAGCGGCGTTGTCGAGACGATAAAGGGGATGGGCTTTTCACCCGAGATCATTGATATAGCCAACAGCGCGGCCGCGCTCGATCACCCTGTCTCCCACCTCGGCATGGTAAGACCCGGGCTTATGCTCTACGGCTCGTACCCGTCACCGAGGCTCAGGGAGGCGATAGACCTCAAGCCTGTTATGGAGTTAAAGACGCGTATAATGTATCTGAAACGCGTGGGCGCAGGCTATCCGGTAAGCTACGGCAGGACCTTCGTAACGAACAGAGAGTCTGTCATAGCGACACTTCCAATAGGCTACGCCGACGGCCTTCCCAGGCGTCTGTCAGGTTCTGGCGAGGTGCTTGTCGGGGGCGTTCGAGCGCCTCTGGCAGGCAGGGTCTGCATGGATCTTGTCATGTGCGACGTGACCGACGTTCCCGGGGTAAAGACAGGCGATGAGGCCGTTATCATAGGGGCGCAGGGCCGCGAGAGGATAACTGTAGAAAATATCGCCCAGAAGGCCGGGACGATAAGCTACGAGGTCTTGTGCAACATCTCAAGCCGTGTGCCGAGGATCTATATATGAAGTCTCTTCTAAAAGGAAGGCGTCTTAACGGATGAAGGCCTATCTTGAAAGGCTCGGCAGATCAGCCGAAGATTTCATAAACACGACCGGCAGGATGGGCATAATGCTCTTCCAGGCCGTCATGTATGCCTTTATCCCGCCTGTCAAGTTCAAGAACATATTCAAACAGATGGAGTTCGTGGGCGTCCAGAGCCTCTTTGTCGTTGTCCTGACCGGTTCTTTCACCGGGATGGTCCTTGCCCTTCAGTCCTATAACGCGCTTAAGAGGTTCGGGGCTGAGAGCCTCGTAGGCCCTACGGTCGCTCTCAGCATGGCCAGAGAGCTAGGCCCGGTCCTTACAGGGCTTATGGTGACAGGCAGAGCCGGGTCCGCGATGGCGACAGAACTAGGCACGATGCGTGTTACCGAGCAGATAGACGCCCTCTTCACCATGGCGGTAAACCCGGTGAAACATCTCGTAGTGCCGAGGGTCCTTGCCGGGGTGCTGATGTTCCCGATACTTGCGGTCATAACAAACTTCGTAGGTGTCGTAGGCGGCTACATGGTAGGGGTGAAGCTCCTCGGGATAAACTCTGGGGTCTATATAGGCAGGACCGTGGACTTCGTGCAGGTAGACGACATAATGACAGGGCTTATCAAGTCCGTTGTATTCGGCCTGATAACGACGCTTGTCGCTTGCTATCACGGATTTTATGCGTCAGGCGGCGCCGAGGGCGTGGGCAAGGCCGCTACGAGTTCAGTCGTCCTTGCCAGCGTTATGATACTGGTTTCCGACTACCTGATGTCTTCTTTCATGATCTGACCGTCGATCGTGTGAATCTTGATAATTACCGGAAGATATGATAAAAATTATTAACTTACGCAAGTCCTTCGGCGATAAGAAGGTCCTTGACGGTGTCGACCTTGAGATCGAGAAAGGCAAGATCACCGTCATAATCGGCAGGAGCGGCGAAGGTAAAAGCGTCCTTATAAAGCACATCATCGGGCTGTTGAAGCCTGATTCCGGCCAGATACTCCTCGACGACCAGGACATAACCGCCATGAGCGAGAGGGACTTCCACGAGGTCTTGAAAAGGTTCGGCATGCTCTTTCAGGGGGCCGCGCTTTTCGATTCGATGACCGTCAGCGAGAACGTCGGTTTCGCGCTCAAGGAGCACACCGACATGAACGACGAGGATATACTGAAGGTTGTCTCGGAAAAGCTCCGAAGGGTCGGCCTGGTAAACGTAGAGAACATGATGCCGTCAGATCTCAGCGGAGGCATGAAAAAAAGGGTCGGTCTTGCCCGCGCGATAGTCATGGACCCGGAGATAGTCCTTTTCGATGAGCCGACGACAGGGCTTGACCCGATCATGAGCGATTCAGTTGCCGACCTTGTCCTTGAGACGCAAAGGGCGCTTAAGACCACATACATACTTATTACGCATGACATCCCGTTTTCATATAAGATAGCGGATAAGATCGCGATGCTCCACGAGGGCAGGATCATAGAACAGGGAACGGTCGAAGAGCTAAAGGCAAGCGTCAACCCGATAATCAGGCAGTTTCTCGAAGGCAGGGCCCAGGGGCCTATACGCGTCTATTGAAGGCCCGGCAGTTTGCGCGAAAATGGGTGCCGGATGCCTCAGGTATCCGGGTGAAAAATCTCAGACAGGACAGGGCGCAAAAAAGCGCCACTACAGGGCAATAATCCAATGTCATTACCATCACTAATGAAGATGAGCGCCGAGGCCAAGGTTGGGCTTTTTGTCCTCCTCGGCATAGCGCTGCTCGTTTACATGTCCCTCAAGGTCGGGGGGTTCCAGTTCGGCGGGGCCGAGGGCTACCGTCTTTATGTCTCATTTGATTCGGCCGCCGGGCTGGACCAGAACTCTTCCGTGCGCGTGGCGGGCGTCGAGATCGGCCGCGTCAAGGAGATACTCCTTAAAGACAACAAGGCACAGCTCGTCCTTGAGATAAAGGAGGGCATAAAGGTCGGCAGGGACTTTACAGCACTACTCACCACGAAGGGGCTGCTCGGCGAGAAGTACCTCGAACTTATACCCGGGGCCCCGGGCGCGCCTGCGCTTAAAGACGGAGACGAGATAACCAATACGACTTCTTATGCCGATATGGACAAGCTCATAACCGTCCTTACGGACGTCTCCGTCGACATAAAGGAAGTGACAGGGTCTTTAAGCAGCGTTATAGGCGGCAAGGATGGCGAGGCGACGCTTCGTAACATCATAAACAACATCGAGGAGCTTTCTTTCAGGGTAAACTCGCTTGTCGCCAAGAACGACGAGAAGCTCGGCAATGTCCTTACGAACCTCGACGAGTTCAGCGCGCTCCTTAAAAATGACGGCCCTGCCATAAGCTCTGACATAAGGGCCGCGATAAAGAACATAAACGATTCTCTCGTCAAGACCTCGGAGAACCTCAATCTGCTGGTGCAGGAGAACAGGGGCAACCTGAAAGAAGGCGTGGACAACCTCAAGGTCGCCTCCCTGAGCCTCAATCAGGCGATGGAAAACCTCAACAAGGTCACCAAGGACGTAGGTCCGGGCCTTACAGAGACCGTCGGGTCGTTAAGTAGCATTACAAGGAAGATAGACAAGGGCGAGGGCACGCTCGGCAGGCTCATAAACGACCCTATCATGCATGAAAATATAAATAAGACCGTCACCGGCATCAACAACTACCTTACAAAGGCCGAGTCCTTCCGCATGTACCTGGGCTACAGGTCGGAGTACCTCTTTGACGCGAGCGACGCAAAGGGATACTTCTCCTTAAAGATACAGCCGAAGGCCGATAAGTACTACCTCTTTGAGATAGTCGACGACCCGAGAGGCAAGAGGAAGAAGGAGACGCGCGAGATAACGACCGGCGGCACTACGACTACACAGACCGAGACGAAGGTCTCGGACGCGATAAAGTTCTCGGCCCAGATAGCCAAGAGGTTCAAGAACCTCGTAGTAAGAGGCGGCATAATAGAGTCTACCGGCGGGGCAGGGGTCGATTACTATCTGTTTAAAGACAGGTTCAAGCTCTCAGGCGAGGCCTTTGATCTTAACAAGAAGGGCAAGGCGCACCTGAAGGCCTACGCCACCTATTATATAAACAAGTTCTTCCACCTGAACGCCGGCATAGACGACTTCGTTGACAAGGAGTTCAGGTCAGGATTCGTAGGCGTAGGGCTCCAGTTCGAGGATGATGATCTTAAGTATCTTCTTTCAAGCGGCGTCGGCGCGGTTACTTCTGCTGTGAAGTAGTGATACGCTCAGAGCGCGGGACGGATGCGATGCAGGAGGCCCCTTTTGCCTGTTCGGTTTTATACGGTTGGCAGGTTCGGAAGTTACTCTCCGGGATAGATCTTAAGTCTTGTGGCGGCCGCAGTCCATTCGGCTGATAGCTGTCATCAGTTAAAAGCAGTGCGGTAAGTACGGTCGGCCGCGCGTTTCCGAGTGTTGCAGGGTTTGCAGATGATGAGATGTTGTCAAGGTCGATGAGGCTTGGAAGATATGATATCTGAGATAAAAGGGCCGGGTGGACCGGCCCGTTCTTTTAAGGCTGAAAGTAGAGGAAAGACCGGGTTCGGCGTCGCCTTCGACATAGGTACGACAACGGTAGTCGGCGCTCTAGTAGACCTTTCTACAGGTACTGTCCTGGACGCCAAGGCTACGGCCAACCCTCAATCGAGGTGGGGGCGCGACGTCCTAAGCAGGATAAACGCGGTCTTGAGTGATGCCCGGCTTTGCGCCGAGATGTCGAGAAGCGTTGTCAGCGCGTGCAGCTCCATCATCGATAGCCTGAGGCCTGAAGGCGGGATAAAAGAGATAACAGCCGCCGGCAATACGGTCATGACCCATCTCCTCTTAGGCGTATCACCGGAGCCTCTCTCAAGGGTCCCGTACAAGCCTTCTTTCAAAGAGGCAAGGACCCTTGTGGCCAGCGAGATAGGCTTTGCGGCCTCCGGGGCCAGCCTCTATACGCTGCCTCTTATCGGCGGGTTCGTAGGCGGTGATACTACCGCCGTGATAATAGCCCTTGATCTTGACAAGCGCCCCGGCGTTACTCTCGCGCTTGATATCGGGACCAACAGCGAGATAGTCTTATGCGCACATGGAGCCATCTACGCGACTTCTGCCGCGGCAGGGCCTGCCTTTGAAGGCGGCCAGATAAGCGCAGGGATGAGCGCAGGGCACGGGGCTATATCCGCTGTTACTATCGACCCGGACGGAGTCCGCATAGAGGTGATAGATTCAGTCGCTCCGATAGGGATATGCGGGTCAGGGGTCGTTGACGCTGTCGGCGGTCTCATCAAGGCCGGGGTCATAGACGCTACGGGCATGATAAAGGGCAGGGATGAGGTCGCCGGGAACTTATCTAACAGGATAAAGGGTAAGGACGGGGTAAACTCGTTTGTCCTTTACAAGGGGCCTTCGGTAGAGATAACGCTGACGCAGCAGGATGTCAGGGCGCTTCAAAGCGCAAAGGCGGCGATAAAGGCCGGGATAATGATGCTTCTCAATAAGGCAGGCGTCAGCACGTCTGATATCGATAAGGTCTATATCGCAGGCGCCTTCGGCTCCAACATAAAAAAAGAGGGGCTTGCCTCTATCGGCATACTTGAAAAAGAGTGGCTTGACAGGGTAGAATCAGCTGGTGACGCCGCTTTGAACGGGGCTGTCCTGGCCCTTTCAGACGAGGGGCGGAGAGATGCTGAGGCGGCGGCCCTCATGGTCAAGTATGTATCCCTCTCAGGCTCTGCTCACTTTGAAAGGGAGTTCATAAAGGACATGGACTTCCGCTGACGATCGTTTTTTATCCGTCTGCATGGGCTATGAGGGTCTTGCAGGCCGGGTGCATTAATAAGCGAGCACATAATCATAATAATAACGATAAGGTCATTAAAAGAGAAGGAGGCTTACAGGTCCGCGTTATGAAAAAAGTCACAAGGGCGATAATAAGCGTAACAGACAAGAGCGGGATAGTAGAGTTCGCAAAGGAGCTCGCGTCCCTGGGCGTTGAGATCATCTCGACAGGCGGCACCGCCGATATGATAAAGGCCGCAGGCGTTGCCGTGATCCCGATATCATCCTATACCGGTTTCCCTGAGATGTTGGATGGAAGGCTTAAGACGCTCCACCCGAAGATACACGGCGGGATACTCGGCATGAGAGATAATCCCGTACATCAGAAGGAGATGAGCTCGCACGACATACTCCCCATAGATATGGTAGTAGTAAACCTCTACGCCTTCGAGGATACGATAGCAAAGGGATGCACGCTTGAAGAGGCGATAGAGAACATCGATATAGGCGGTCCGACGATGATAAGGGCCGCGGCAAAGAACCACAACGACGTAGCTGTAGTCGTCGACCCGTCTGATTACGCGGGGATCCTCGCCGAGATGGCGGAGAAGAAAGGGATGCTCTCAGGCAAGACGCGCTTTGCCCTTGCCAGAAAGGTCTTCCAGCTGACCGCGCGCTACGACGCGGCGATATCCAACTATCTTGGCGCTGTCCCTGAGATACCCGGCGCAGAGCCGGCAAAGGAGTTTCCTGCAACGTATACGGTCCAGTACGAGAAGGTCCAGGACCTCCGTTACGGTGAGAACCCGCACCAGGGCGCGGCGTTCTACAGGGTAAGATCGAAGCTCAAGGGGCTAGGCGACGCCAGACAGCATCAGGGCAAGGAGCTTTCATTCAATAACATTCTCGATCTTAACGCCGCGTTCCAGATATCAGGCGAGTTCAACGAGCCTGCGGCCGTCATAATAAAGCACAACAACCCGTGCGGTGTAGCCATGTCAAAGCGTGGCATATTGACTGCTTACGATTTTGCCTATGATTGCGATAGGGTATCCGCTTTCGGCGGCATCGTAGGTTTTAACAGGACGGTCACGAAAGACGTGGCAGAGAGGCTTAGCTCCATCTTCCTTGAGGCTGTAGTAGCGCCGGGCTATGACAAGGGTGCGCTTGAGATCTTTTCAGCAAAGAAGAACCTCAGAGTGATAGATACCGAGGGACTTCGTCCAAAGGACTGCCCTGTCGACTTTGATATAAAGAAGGTATGCGGCGGGGCGCTTTTGCAGACACAGGACCTTCAGAGCGCGTCTGATCTGAAGACGGTCACAGGAAGAGGCCCGAATGAGAAAGAGCTTGAAGACCTCTTGTTCGCGTGGAGCGTATGCAAGCACGTAAAGAGTAACGCCATCATATTCGCCTCTGATACCAGGACCTTAGGCATAGGCGCCGGACAGATGTCGAGGATAGATTCAACGAAGCTTGCCGTGATGAAGGCTACTGACGCCGGTCTTACTGTCAAGGGCTCGGTGCTCGCCTCTGACGCGTTCTTCCCGTTCAGGGACAACGTAGACCTTGCGGCTACACACGGCATAACCGCCATCATCCAGCCGGGCGGCTCTATAAAAGACGCTGAGGTCATAAAGGCCGCTGACGAGCACGGTATAGCCATGGTATTCACAGGTGTGCGCCACTTCAGGCACTGACGGATAAACCGCAAGGGATGGAAGATGAAGGTCCTTTTAATAGGCTCAGGAGGGCGCGAGCACGCGATGGCGTGGAAGCTATCCAAAAGCCCGAAGATCACAAAGCTATACATAGCGCCGGGTAACCCTGGCACCGCAATTGTCGGCGAGAACGTGATGATACCGGCGGAAGACATTGCGGGACTCAAGTCGTTCGCCCTGCGTGAGAAGATAGACCTGACCGTCGTAGGCCCTGAGCTGCCGCTTACGATGGGCATAGTCGACGTTTTCGAGGAGGCCGGTCTTAAGATATTCGGCCCGTCCAAGGCTGCTGCCGAGCTTGAAGGGTCTAAGGTCTTCAGTAAAGAGCTGATGAGCCGCTATAAGATCCCGACCGCGTACTTTAAAAAGTTTGACAGGATAGAGGCGGCAAAGGATTACATCAATACACACAACCCGCCGATGGTAGTCAAGGCTGACGGGCTTGCCGCAGGCAAGGGCGTCGTCATCTGTCAGACAAGGGACGAGGCTTTAGAAGCAGTAGACCTCATGATGGCTAAAAAGTCGTTCGGCACGGCCGGCACAAGGGTGATAGTAGAAGAGTTCCTCGAAGGTGAAGAGGCGTCGTTCCTGGCTATTACAGACGGAAAGACCGTAGTCCCGCTTGCCCCGGCACAGGATCACAAGGCGATTTTCGACGGTGATACAGGTCCAAACACAGGCGGGATGGGCGCGTACTCGCCGACCCCGGTTGTTTCGAAAGAGCTTCAGGATGAAGTTATGAGGACGGTCATGGTCCCGACTGTTAAGGCGATGGAGGCGGAAGGAAGGCCTTATAAAGGCGTTCTATACGCAGGGCTGATGATATCAGCCGGCAGGATAAAGGTCCTTGAGTTTAACTGCAGGCTCGGCGACCCTGAGACACAGCCGATACTCATGCGCCTTGAAGACGACCTTCTCGAAGTCCTTTTGAAGGCTGTCGAATGCCGTCTTGAGGATGTAAGCCTCAGATGGAGCGACAAGACGGCTGTCTGCGTAGTTATGGCGGCAAGGGGATACCCCGGGATATACGAGAAGGGTACTGAGATACACGGCCTTGCGGAGGCCGGGGCGCTGGAAGATGTTGTCGTCTTCCATGCAGGCACGGCTGTAAAAGATGGGCGTGTTGTGACCTCAGGCGGAAGGGTTTTAGGTGTGACAGCCCTCGGCGTTGACGTTAAAAATGCTATCGAGAACGCCTACAAAGCTGTATCCCTCATAAGCTGGGACGGCGTGTACTGCAGGAAGGACATCGGCAGAAAGGCGCTTCGCTGCTGAGCATATCAGATTAAAAGGCCTGATATCTTTTTGTCAGGGCATTAATAATTCGAGTCGATAGATTGCGGAGGTCTCGTAAGATGGCAGGCAAACCGGTTGTAGGCATACTCATGGGCAGTGATTCAGACCTGCCTGTTATGGAAGAGGCGGCAAAGGCGCTCATGGGATTCTCCATCCCTTATGAGATAACGATATCATCAGCCCACAGGACTCCGAAAAAGACATCTGATTACGCCAAGAGCGCCGAGAGGCGCGGCATAAAGATCATCATCGCAGGGGCAGGGAGCGCCGCGCACCTGGCAGGTTTCATAGCGGCAGAGACGACGCTCCCGGTCGTAGGGGTCCCGATAGATTCGAGCCCTCTTAACGGCCTTGATGCGCTTCTGGCTACTGTGCAGATGCCAGGAGGGGTCCCTGTAGCGTCGATGGCTATCGGCAAGGCAGGCGCCATGAACGCGGGTATATTCGCGGCTGAGATACTTGCCCTCTCTGACGATGGTATAAGGCAGGCGCTAAAGGACTACAGGAAGGCAATGGCAAGGCAGGTCGAGTCCAAGGCTAAAAAGATAAAGAAGCTCGTATAAAGATCTACCACGCGGTCACTCTCAGGTTCATATCCAAGGCTCGACTCTCATGCCAGACCCGGCAATATCTAAAAGACCTATAATACTCGGTGCCTCTTCCCTCTGGGAAGAGGCACCGGCCTTGTTCGCCTCCTCAGGCATAATCGCCTATCCCACCGAGACCTTCTACGGTCTTTGCGTAAACCCCTTTGACCGCGTTGCGATAAAAAAGCTCTTCGCACTCAAGGGCAGACCTCCTGAAAAACCGATCACGCTCATAGTCAGGGATAGAGAGATGCTCGACAGGGTCGCCTCAGGTATCACGCCTCTGGCAGAAAGGTTGATGGAAAGGTTCTGGCCGGGCCCCCTTACTATCATATTCAATGCTCGCGCTGACGTGCCAGCTGAGCTTACAGGCGGCACAGGTACGCTTGGGGTGCGCGTATCAGCAAGCCCGGTTGCGACAAGGCTCTCTGCACTTTTGGACTCTCCGATAACAGCTACAAGCGCCAACCCGACTGATAAGGATGCGCCAACTGACCCTCAGGATGTCGTCGGATATTTCGACGGTGAAATAGACATGCTCATTGACGGGGGAAGGCTTGCCGGTAAAAAGGGTTCAACGATAGTCGATGCGAGAGGCGGTAGTCTGGTGATATTTCGCGAAGGCGAGATACCCGTAGAATCGCTCATGGATGTTGTAATCCGGGATTGACAGCTTATGATAGCCACGTCCGCGAGTGCCAGTCTATCGCATGATGCGCGCTTGCCTCGTTCCTGCTTCCGATAAATCCAGGTTAGATACGCCTCATCCTTGCCCCGAAAAAACCGTCTGTCGAATGGATGTGCGGGTAGGTTTTGAGAAAGCCGTCTTCGATAAGAGAAGCGCACTCAGGCGGCAGGTACTCTTTCGCGTCTTCGAGTACGAACTCGGGGTGGGCCAAAAGAAAGCCTGTGACGACCGCTGTCGTCTCTTCAGGCTCAAATGTGCAGGTCGAATAGACGAGCCTGCCTCCTTTTTTTACCGAGCTGCTGAGGTTCTCTAAAAGCCGCGCCTGTTTCGCTCCCATCTCGCTGATCTCTTTTTCCTGTCTTCTGTATTTTATTTCAGGCGCCCTTCTGACTACGCCTAGACCTGTGCAAGGCGCGTCCAGAAGGACTGCGTCAAACCCGTCGATGCCTATTGGCAGCGGCTCATCTGCCTTTGCCGCGATAGTCCTGATGATTGCTATGCCGAGCCGCGCGGCACTCTCGATAACGCTCTTTAGTCTGGCAGGGTAGATGTCAAGGCCGCAGATGAGCCCTTTGTTTTTCATAAGCTCCGCTATATGGGTCGTCTTTCCTCCCGGGGCGCAGCATGCGTCAAGGACACGCTCTCCCGGCTGAGGGCTGACAAGGTGCGCAATCAGTTGTGAGGCTTCGTCCTGTATGTAATAACGGCTGTCCTTTGCCTTTGGTCTGCCGTTTAAGACCTCTATCCCGGACGGCGAGAACCTTGTCGCTCTCACCTCAAGCCCCACTTCCGTGAAGCTCGTGATAAGCTCGTCCCGGCTATTGACAAGGGTGTTGGCTCTCAGTGTTTTAGGCGGGACCTGCTGGTTCGCCGCGCAAAGTGCTGAAGTGAACTCGGGGCCGAACCTTTTCAGCCATCTCTTTACAAGCCACTCAGGGTGAGAAGATTCTATAGAGATGCGCCTTGCCTCGTCTCCCCCGAGCCCTGCTGACAGAGCCTTTTCCCTCTCTCTGTCAGCGGATCTTAAAACTGCGTTGACGAAGCCCGCGGTCTTTTTCCCCTGCTGACGGACGAGGTTCACAGACTCATTCACTGCGGCGGAAGCCGGGATGCGAGTAAGGAAGAAAAGCTGATACAGACCGATGCGTAGGGCAGTCAAGACCCTGTGCTCGAGTTTTTTTGTCTTTATGGAAGAAAACAGGTCGATGATATGGTCGAGCCTCATGCGCCACCTGAGGACTCCGTAGGTGATCTCTGTGGCGAGCGCCCTGTCTATCTCGGCAAGTGCGCCAAGCTCCGCGTCAAGGAGTATGTCGGCGTAGGCGTCGGCCCCTTCGACTCTGTTAAGCACCTTGAACGCGACATCCCTCGGGTTCTTTGCGTCTGTCACGTTTTGTCTCCATATCAGGCGTTTTGCGTCTCATCGGATTGTATCATGGCATAGAGTCAATTCAATGCGAAAGAGAGCGTGTTTTATCTGCATGAGATGAGCCGCCTTGAAAAAGAGGCCTGTCTTTGATAACATGATAGGCATGGAAGAGCAGGGGACAGTCGTACAGCTAAAAGAGAGGATAGCTGTTATAAAGGCGCAGAGGTCAGGTTCGTGCGACAGCTGCGCGTCGAAGAAGTCTTGCCACAGCGGCGGGACAAGCGACGAGGCGACGTTTATCGAGGCGGATAACTCGATCGGCGCGAAGGTCGGCGACCATGTTATATTCGCTGTCGGCGCAGGCTCTGTCATTAAAGCAGGCGTTCTCATATACCTTGTCCCGATACTCAGCTTCATCGGAGGCGTAGTGCTCGGCCAGATACTTTCAGGGCCGTTCTTTCCGGAAACCAACCACGACCTTGTCGCAGGCGCGTTCGGCGCCCTGTTCCTCGCCATAGCCTTTGTCGGCCTCAAGCTCTACAACAGGAGCCTTGAGGGGTCGAGGACTATGCGCCCCAAGATCCTGAGGGTGGTGTAGCCCTTGACAATCCAAGTCGTCTGCACCAATAGAAAGGCCTATCACGACTACTTCATCGAAGAGCCTGTAGAGGCTGGTATCGTGCTTACCGGCACAGAAGTCAAATCACTGAGAGCTGGCAAGGCGAACCTCAAGGACAGCTACGCCAGGATAAAGAACGGCGAGGTCTATCTGATAAATACGCATATAAGCCAGTACACTCAGGCAGACAGCTTCCAGGATATAGACCCTGAGAGGACGAGGAAACTGCTTCTCCGGAAGAAAGAGATTTTGCGGCTCATAGGCAAGACCAAGGAAAAGGGCTATACGATCATACCGACAAAGATATACTTCAAGGGCGGCAAGGCGAAGGTGGAGATAGCCCTTGCAAAGGGCAAGACCAGCTACGATAAGCGCGACACACTGAAAAAGAAAGAGGTCCAAAGAGAGCTCTCCAAGGAATTTAAGGCGCGAAGAGGCTGAGACTCAGGTTGTCTTTTCGGGCCGGTCGTGTTACAATAGTTTTGTAGAGGACTGTTCTTTGACATGAAGATAAATAAACATGGGGGCGACCGGCTTCGACGGGACGGTCTGATCCTGAGGGAAGCATGCCGAGTTTGCTTACTCGTAAAACAGGCAAACAATACAGTCGGCAACGACTACAATTACGCCCTGGCTGCCTAATAACCAGCCAGCGTCGGTTGGGCCAGTTCCCGCGGGGCTTGACTGACGTCAATTAGCGGGATGGCTGACGGGGCTACGTCCTAAGGACCTGTTGGCGAGATTCAACTGGGCTGGTCTTCTGAAAGCTTTGCCTGTGGGCGCTCAGAAGACGAGATCAAATTACGGGCTAAGCATGTAGAATACTCAGTTAAGCGTTTCCGGACGTGGGTTCGATTCCCACCGCCTCCACCATTTTATAGATGTAAAGACAAGGGGTCAGCTTATGCTGGCCTTTTTGTTTTTGCGCAATACAAAAAATATTCAGGGAGTTGACGGATCAGGTCAACTCCCTGTTGCATTTTGAGATGGCTTGGCGTATCCTGTTTTTAAACTATGGCTTAAATCAGCTGCTGAGGGTACACCAAAAATCATACATCTTAAATTCTGTCTCGGAGGTAGTGTGATAAAAATGTTTAAAACAGCGAATATGTCCGGTGTCATCAAAATCAGAGGAATCTATCTGATAGTTCTGTTACTGGCATCCATGACTATCTCCGGATGTAGCTCAGTACCTCTTGTGATATCCACGCCGGCACCCGACCAGAAGTATGAGGTCCTTGGTGAGGGCTACGGCCAGGCAACAGGCATCATGCTCTTTAATATTATCCCCATCATGCAGAACCAGCGGTTTGTCAGGGCTTATAACGCAGCGGTTCAGAGCAAGGGTGGCGATAGGCTCATTAACCTGACTATCAAAGAACAGTGGTTTTGGGCGTATATAATGAACGGCTATATAACGTCAGTAAGTGGAACCGTGGTTAAGGATATTAAGTAGACGGTGGGCTGAGCAAGCCTGTGGTCACATGCCATGGCCGATATTTGCGTTTACAGTAACGTAGGGTGGGCTCGGCCCACCATTAGAGAATTTACAAAAAGAATGCGCGGTAGTTTGAAAACGCCTTCTCCGGGACGTTCGCGCATAAGAAGCGGAGAAGCTACGATATGGCAAAGGCGTTTTTGGGAACAGATGATAAGAGACGACCTTGATTAAGCAAGACACGTGGAGTATTTTCATTATAATCCGGTAAAGCACGGTTTGGCGGTATCACTGAAGGGTTGGAAGCTTTCGACATTTCAAAAGTTCGCGGCGCAAGGTTTGCATCCGCAAAATTGGTGCGGCGATGCAACGGACATTTAAGACATTGGCGGTGAGTGGTTTTAAGAACAAACGATTTATAAAGAGGTGGGCCGAGTCCACACTACAAGGCTGAGGGCTACTGCTCAAGTTGAACCCTTAGGTCGGTGATATATTTGGCTTACTATTGTTTCCTGTGCAATGAAAACCATGTCGATTCCTTGACAGAAGAACACTTTATTCCCAAATCTCTTGATGGGCCAAAAAACCAATGGTTGCCAGTATGTGAAAACGGGAATGCTCGCGCCAATTCTATATTTGATAATGATGCAAGGGACCTGCTCTATTTAGCAAGAGTTGAAAATACCGGGGCATTAAAAAGGTCTGGGGAAGCTCTTTTAGAAGATGGCACTCTCAAACGATTTAAGTTTAATTACCATGTGGATTCGGTTCCAGAGAGGAAGGCTGCGTTTCGCTATATCTACGACAGAGAGACAAATATGCACATACCCTCCAAGCATGTATATGCGATCGCATTTCCGGTTGGATTGATTGGCGATGAGCGGACAACATATTGTAAAGGGATTGCAAAGATGTCTATTGGTTCAATTGTCTACCTTTTGAAAAAGCAAGGTGTAAAAGACTCAACGCTAAGAAGAATATTAATGCAAGAGTCAATTAATGCAATACGCCATTTTGCACTTGACCTTCAGTGGTCTGGGCAAGCGGTAGCGATGAGATTTTCATTAGGGCGAAGTGATGTGCTTGAGCGACTACAGGGCTCTTGTGAAAATAAAGAAATCCGGAACCATGTGTTGAAAATTGATTTTCAAAAGAACAATATTCATGTAGAAGGAATGTTGTATAGCCAGTACGGTTGGGTGCTTGATTTCTTAAATCGAATTCCTATTGAAGAACGAGAACTGTGCTTGAAAAACCCTATTGCCCACATAAACGCACCAGATATTTTGAAAGACGTTACCCTATCACATGATTCGATTTGCATTTTGAATCCAGATTTCGAAGGACGAGAACCAGAAATTCCTCATCATTGGAGGAATAACTAACTGTAAAAGTCAAGGACTCGCCGGACAGCCCCGTAGTAACGTAGGGTGGGCTCAGCCCACCATTCTTTTTCTCGCATCCTCACTCCGTCCTCTCCCCAATATATCACCGCCCGTGTCTCTCTCCATGAGTCTCTTTTGAAAAAGGCTAATGAGGACATGTGCAACTTGAATCTCGCGACGAATAATAATAAAGTCTGACTATTATGGCCTACAGGGTAAAAGAGGCGGAGTTCAGGGAGTTTGTAGCCGCGTAGGGTGGGCTCAGCCCACCATTGTATAGACATAAAGACAAGGGGTCAGCTTATGCTGGCCTTTTTGTCTTTTATCTTCCTGAATCTCTACGCAAGACGATTGCGATACTCGGCAAGGTGATAAAAATTGCAATAGAGAGCCGTTCCTGCTATAAAATCATAAAGGGCATCTGTTTAAAGGAGCGTATTGTGGCTGGCAGTCCCGTAGGGTGGGCTCGGCCCACCATTTTTTATTAATGGCGTTACCACACATAAGACGCATCTCAACGCTTTCGTCGATTGGCGGTTATTTACGGGAGCAATAATGTCGAATTACAGAAGAGTGCGCAACGGGCCTGTGTATTTTTTACCGTGGACATTCAAGACATTGGCGGCGAGTGATTTTAAGAACAAACGATTTATAAAGAGGTGGGCCGAGCCCACACTACAAGGCTAAACTTAACTCAAAGGAGAATGGTAGTTATGAATAACAGCAACATCGTTATAAAAAGAAAGGCTATATGCGGCCACGAAGTAGCGGTCACTATTAGCGAGACCACATTGAGTGATTTGTATAAGGCTTCCTCCAACTTTGTTATATGTGCTATAGAAAATGCAATTAGTACAGCTTCTTGCCCGGTATGTGTATTTTTTGAGGCTACACGAAACCGTTGACATAAACCGGGGGCGCACTGCTCACTATTTTTCTCTGCTGGTTCAGTCCTCCCGAGCATACCCCCGTCACTGTTTGCAGCCGCGTAGGGTGGGCTCGGCCCACCATTTTATATATGTAAAGACAAGGGGTCAGCTTTTGCTGGCCCCTTTGTCCTTTATCTCACTGAATCTCTACGCAAGGCGATCGCGATACTCGGCAAGGTGATAAAAATTGCAATAGAAAGCCGTTCCTGCTATAAAATAATAAAGGGCATCTGTTTAAAGGAGCGTATTGTGGCTGGCAGGACGAAGATAATCATACCTCATAAGGAAGTTGCGGATTTTTGCAAGAAGCATCATATCCGCAAGCTCGCCTTTTTCGGGTCGGTTTTAAGGGATGACTTCCGTCCGGACAGCGATGTCGATGTGCTGGTTGAGTTCGAAGAAGGGCATGTGCCTGGGCTTATAAGGCTTGCAGGCATGGAGATCGAGTTAAGCGGCATACTCGGACGCAAGGCAGATATGAATACACCTAATTGTCTCAGCCGTTATTTCCGTGATGAGGTTATTGCTTCTGCGGCGGTAGAATATGCGCCGTAATGACTTGATTCGTTTGACACATATGCTGGACGCCTCTAAAGAGGTTCTTAGCCTGTCGGCAGGAAAGACACGTAAAGACATCGAAACAGAAAGGCTTCTTAACCTTGGCTTGGTACGGCTGATAGGCATTGTTGGTGAGGCCGCCGCCAAGGTCTCAGCAGAGGGGCAATCTGAATATCGCAATATCCCTTGGCCGCAGATAATCGGGATGAGGAATCGCCTGATACATGGCTATGATAATATCGACTTTGACATCCTCTTTAAGACTATTTCCGAAGACCTTCCGCCTCTTGTGGCTGAATTGGAGAGGGTAATACAGACAGCTCAGAAGTAGTTGCGGTGGGCTCAGCCCACCCTACGAGCTAGACTAACCCCTCCCGGCCTCCCCTTATGAGTAAGGGGAGGAGCTAAGATAAAGCTCCAGCCTTTGCCTCGAAACAAAACCCGGGTCATGGCGGAAGGAGCCTAAAGGACGGTCGACGAGCAGGTTCTTGTATCTTCTGCTAGACGACCGGACAGCGAAAGGAGCCATACCCAAAAGGCGCACGGAAGTGCAAAGCTGGAGTCAGACCGATATTTTTGCAAAAAGGCGCTGTCTTGTCCTGCAGTTAAAAAACGAACCCAAAAGGCGCACGGCAGTGTGAAGAAGAAAATCATTCGGCGGGTGTGACCCGCCCGAGATGTAAGCCTCCATCAACCATACTATCTTACCCCGGCTTTCCACAGTCTTATCCCCAAAATATCTGCTGGTTTGCTTCTCCCGCCTGTGGTATAAAAAATCTTAGTCAGGCAGGCTTTATATCAGCACGAATCGAACGGAGGTTGGGGATGGGACGCGTCTCAAACAAGGTCGCCATAGTCACAGGGGGCGGCCAGGGCATAGGCAGAGCCACATGCCACCTTCTTGCAAAGGAAGGGGCAAAGGTCGCTGTCGTAGATTGCCTTGAGAAGGAAGGCAAAGAGGTCGCTGACTCCATAAAGGGCGTAGGTGGCAAGGCCGGTTTCTGGAAGGCAGATGTCTCGTCAGAGGCAGATGTCGAGAGGGCATTTTCCGAAATATTCAAGACCTTCAAGAGGCTCGACATACTTGTAAATAACGCGGGCATAACCGGGGTGAGAAAGCCGACCCACGAGATAGATGAGGCCGAGTGGGACCGCGTGATGGATATCAACGTCAAGGGCGTCTTTCTTTGCACCAAGCACGCAGTGCCGTACCTGAAGACCTCAGGCGGCGGCTCCATAATAAACGTCGCTTCAGTTCTGGGCATGGTCGGCGCGCCTTCCGCCCCGCCTTATGTCGCCTCAAAGGCCGCTGTGCGCCTGATGAGCAAGACCGACGCGCTCATCTACGCGAAGGACAGGATACGGGTCAATTCGGTCAACCCGGGTTTTATCTGGACGCCACTCATCGAGAACTATTTAAAGTCAAAGGGCGACGTCGAGGCAGGAAGGAAGGCGCTCGACAGCCTCCATCCAATCGGCCACATAGGAGAGCCTGACGATGTCTCTTACGGGATACTCTACCTTGCCTCAAACGAATCAAAGTTCGTAACAGGGACTGACTTCGTGATCGACGGCGGCTATACTGCACAGTAGGGTACAGCCGCCTGCGTCTTATCTATCTCAGGCGGACGGCATCATTCAATCGAAAAAGACCGGCAAGGGCCTAAGAGCCTCTCTGTAAACGACCGGCTTATCTATGGACGGAGCATGTCTTTTTATAGATTGTCCTGGCCCTCTTCTAAATCAACGGTAAAAGCGACGTTCCCTATACAATAAAAAGAGAAAGGCGTACTTCGATATAGATGGTAATCTCCCCTGGCCTTATCATAGCATTCACAGCCGTAGCCTATCTTCTCGGCTCAATACCGACAGGCATCATCATGTCCCGCGTATTCGGCGGCACTGACCCGAGAAGGGTCGGGAGCGGCAACATAGGCGCTACAAACGTCGGGCGCTCCGCAGGGAGGCTGGCAGGCATACTGACGCTTGTCGGCGACGCGCTGAAAGGCGGTCTCCCAGCGTATCTTGCTGTTCAGTATGAGCTTGGCCCGCTTGTCGTGAGCCTTGTCGGAGGCGCGGCTTTCGCAGGCCACCTCTTTCCCGTATTCCTCGGGTTCAAGGGAGGCAAGGGAGTTGCTACCGCACTCGGGGTGATGCTCGCCATAGCGCCGTTTGCGGCACTCTTGAGCGCGGCTGTCTTTGTGGCCCTTGTCGCGATAAAAAGATACGTCTCCTTAGGCTCGATCGTAGCCGCGGCATTCCTGCCTGTATTTTTGTCGTTGATCCCGGACGCCAAGGCGTATGTACCGCTCGCAGTATTCATAAGCGCGCTTGTAGTTTTAAAGCACAAGGAAAATATCAAGAGGCTGATAGACGGCACTGAGAACAGGGTGTTTAAGGGCAAGGGATAGTCAGGCTGGCGGTATTGTTTATATCGGCTCGGAGTTTTGATTATGTGTAGGGATAGTCAGGCAAGCGGTCTTTTCCCTATCGGCTCGGCGTTTTGATTATGTTTAGACGCATCTTGTGCGGCCTGGTTTGGTAATCTCAGATCATGGCCGGTCTATAAGCATCTGACCGCCGTGGTTTATTATGTGAAGCTGAGGCCGGTCGTCATCGTTATGTCCGCTCTTCAAGCGTTCTACAGGAAGTCCCAAAGGCTCATCTGTAAGGTCGAATGTCCCCCAGTGTATCGGTATGAATACCCGCGCGTTCACATCCTTTGCCGCTTGTAGGGCCTCTTCAGGCGACATGTGGTTTTCCTTCATGAACCACCTGGGCTCGTATGACCCGATCGGTGCCATGAATACGTCAACAGTCCCGTACCGCGCGCCGATCTCTTTAAATCCCTTGAAGTACCCGCCGTCGCCTACCCAGTAATATCTTATCCCGCCGCCCTCGATGAGAAAGCTGCACCAGAGCATCTTGTTGGTGTCGAAAAAAGTCCTCTTTGACCAGTGCTGGATAGGGAGCGAGGTTATGACGATTGAACTATCCCGGTATGTATCGGTCCAGTCGAGGGCGATATGCTTTTTTATCCCGAGAGAGGCGAAGTATGCGCCGTATCCTGGGCCTGTTATGAAGAACGGGTCAGACTTTTTTTTGAGGTACTCGATCGACTTTGTGTCAAGGTGGTCGTAGTGGCCGTGCGAGATAAGGACGTAGTCTATCATTGGAAGTGTTTCCAGGTTTGCCGGGAACCGGGTCTTACGTCTCAAAAGAAAGTTGACGTCCCGGAAGACAGGGTCTGTTATGATGTGCCTGTCTGAGGCCTTTATAAGCACTGTCGAATGGCCGAGCCATACGATGTAGTCCTTTCCGGTCTTTTCAAGGCTGTCGAAGTCGGGCCGCTCCACCTTGAACTCGACCTGGGTCTTTTTTTCACTCGCATACGGGTTGGATGAAAAAAATTTCCATCTGAGAAAATCCGTGAAAGTCCGGCGCGTGGCGTCGTCCCAGGGGTTGTAGTACCTGTTGTCCTTATTGAGCGGGGCGTGTCTGAGCGTTGAACCATCGTCGGCTCGCGTTTGGCCTGGTTGTAAAATAGAGAGCGCCAGGGTAAGGGCGGCGGCTATTATCAAGAGAGCCTTTTTCATTTCTCTTCCTTAAGTCTCAGCAACTATCAGTCTCAGCGCTTAACGCCGCAGGCCAGTTGATCTATAAGCAGGGCAGGACGAGCAAAAAAAGCTGATCACCTTATCGTGAAGGACCACCGTCATATAAGACGGTCTTCTTCAAATATATCAGAGAACGAGTGCAGGCACACAGGAGAGGTTTGAACAATTAATGGGCATGGGCAGTTGATTGAGCCTAAAATTTAGGCAGAGTGCGGATTGAGGCTCTGTGGGCAGGGCTTTTTTCCTTGATTCCACAAGATGAGATTGTGGCACGGTTATTGCTTTTACAGTAATAGATCGGTATTTGGCGGTTTGCCTGGGTATAGGCGCATTTCTGTTATATACTGACTATCTGCGCGGTTGTAGAGGGGTGGCTCAGGCAGAGTCTTCCGTTTCAGGTCGGCCGAAGCGCGGCCCTTAAAACAGCTTTACAACCTATGGGCCGTATGTTAGTTTCTTTTGGACTTCTCTCTGGAGGATTTATGAAGAAGATCGAGGCGATAATAAAGCCGTTCAAGCTTGACGAGGTAAAAGAGGCCTTAAACGAGATCGGGATCAAGGGCATAACCGTCTCCGAGGTGAAGGGTTTCGGCAGGCAGAAGGGCCATACGGAGCTTTACAGGGGTACCGAGTACGTAGTCGATTTCCTTCCGAAGATAAAGCTTGAGATAGTCGTCAAGGGAGATCTCGTCGCTAAGGTCGTCGAGACGATCGTCAACTCGGCGCGCACCGGCAGGATAGGCGACGGCAAGGTCTTCGTGACCTCTGTCGACGAGGTTGTGAGGATACGTACCGGCGAGAGGGGCGAAGACGCTATCTGAGGCGGTCTTTCAACTTTCCGGCGTGTTGATGCCGGGAGATGCCGCGTTAAAGTCATTATGCGATATCGCGCAGTATGCCTCTGTGCCGTGAGCGATCTCATCCGGCAGGCGGCCGGCATGTATACGCAATGCTGATTTAAAAAGGGCGCACTAACAGGCCTGATAGATAAACAAGCGAACAACAAGGAGGAAAGCAGTATGACGCCGAAAGAAGTATTAAAATTTACAAAAGAAAAGAATGCGAAGATGGTGGACTTTAAGTTCCTGGACTTCGTCGGGATCTGGCAGCACTTCTCAGTGCCGGTAGACGAGCTCTCAGAGGACCTCTTTGAAGAGGGCCTCGGGTTTGACGGCTCCAGCATCCGCGGCTGGCAGCCTATACACGCAAGCGACATGCTCGTGATACCTGACCCGACAACCGCGATCATGGACCCGTTCTCGCAGACCCCTACGATGAGCCTGATATGCAACATCGTCGATCCGATAACGAAAGAGGCATACTCAAGGGACCCGAGGAACATCGCGCAGAAGGCCGAGGCATTTCTCAAGTCGACAGGGATCGGCGACGTCGCCTACTTCGGCCCTGAGCCGGAGTTCTTCATATTCGACGACATCCGTTTCAGCCAAGGCTCAAACCACGGCTTCTATTACATAGATTCGGAAGAAGGGGCATGGAACTCAGGCAAGGAAGAGATGCCGAATCTCGGGTACAAGCCGAGGCACAAGGAAGGCTACTTCCCGGTACCTCCGACAGACAGCCAGGAGGACATACGCTCGGAGATGTGCATGATCATGGAGCAGGTCGGCATAAAGGTCGAGCGCCAGCACCATGAGGTCGCCACAGCCGGTCAGGCTGAGATCGACATGCGCTTCGACAGCCTCGTCAAGATGGGTGATAAGCTCATGTGGTTCAAGTACATAGTCAAGAACGTCGCCAAGAGATGGAAAAAGACGGTCACATTCATGCCCAAGCCGATCTTCGGCGACAACGGCAGCGGCATGCACGTCCATCAGTCGATCTGGAAGGGCGGCAAGCCTCTCTTCGCAGGCAGCGGATACGGCGGGATGAGCGAGATGGCCCTTTACTACATAGGCGGCATACTCAAGCACGCAAGGGCGCTTAACGCGTTCTGCAACCCTGGCACGAACTCATACAGAAGGCTCGTTCCGGGCTATGAAGCCCCTATCAACCTTGCGTACTCGAGCAGGAACCGCTCGGCGGCGATAAGGATCCCGATGTATTCGCCTTCACCTAAGTCAAAGAGGATCGAGGTCAGGTTCCCTGACCCATCATGCAACGGATACCTCGCTTTCGCGGCGATGCTCATGGCAGGCCTCGACGGCATACAGAACAAGATATCCCCGGGCGACCCGCTTGATAAGGACATCTACGGACTTTCCCCTGAGGAGCTCATCAAGGTCCCGTCAGCCTGCGGCACACTTGAAGAGGCGCTTGATGCCCTTAAGAACGACCACGAGTTCCTGCTTAGAGGCGACGTCTTCACAAAGGACGTCATCGATACATGGATATCGTACAAGAAGGAAAAGGAGCTTGACCCTGTAAGGCTCCGTCCTGTGCCGCACGAGTTCTACCTTTACTACGACTGCTAGGAAATACTCTTTGGCGTCGTGTGTTTGAAATCGGAAAGGCCCCGCTCGAAAGAGCGGGGCCTTTTTTCGTATCACCCGAAAAAAAACGGATCGTATCCCGTTAAAATAAAGCAGGGAAGATGGAGTTATGCCGGTGACGCAGATGGCTTCATATGCCTTGATGCCTCTGTCGAATGATCAGACGCACAGGCTCTATTCGCGGCGGGTTTTTTTCAGCCTTCGTGTTCCTTGTGAAGTTCCAATATCCTCTTTATGATGTTCGTAGTAGACCTGCCCTTGACCAGAGTTATCCTTCTGATCTTTCCGCCGTTTTTACGGACCATGTCGCCTCCGGCGATGTCTTTTGCCGCCCAGTCAGCGCCCTTTGCGAGTATGTCCGGTCTGATAGCTTCTATCAGCTTTAAAGGGGTCTGGTCGTTGAATTTTACGACATAGTCTACGAAGCTCAAGCCGCCCAGCACCTCGGCACGCTCGTTTTCAGGCACTATCGGCCTCCGCTCGCCCTTGATGGCCTTTACTGACGAGTCGCTGTTCAAGCCGACAACAAGGCAGTCTCCGAGCGACCTTGCTTTTTTAAGGTACCTTACGTGCCCTGCGTGTACTATGTCAAAGCACCCGTTCGTGAAGACGATCTTCTTCTTTTTCTTTTTGAGGATGGCAAGCTCATGGAGGAGCTTTTTTAAGGAGACGGTCTTTTTCATCTGATGTCCGTTCTGTGTTTTTATCGTGCGACGTTATCATACCATGCCGGTTCTCGCAAGTGTGATCGCGTAGACCCTGGCGCCTGCCCTGACAAGGGCGCTCGAGCAGGCCCTGATGGTAGCCCCTGTCGTATAGACGTCGTCGACGAGGAGCACGGTCTTGCCGTCAAAAGCTTTGAGGGCGGCGGCAAAAGCGCCTTTCATGTTCTCGGCCCTCTCTTTTTCATCGAGGCCTATCTGGTCTTTCGTGGACTTTATTTTTTTAAGTCCAGTGTAGTCGATCTTTGCGCGGAGCGCCCCGGCTATAGGCCTTGCGATGAGCAGCGACTGATTGAAGCCTCTTTTCCTGAGTCGGGAGGGGTGGAGCGGCACAGGCACTACTATGTCGACCTTCTCATCAGGCACACATCCTGAGAGAGCTATGAGTCTGCCGAGCGCAGGGGCTATCCCTACGTTGTGGCGGTATTTGAGGCTGTGTATCGCGTCAAGCACCGCTCCGTCATAGCCAAAGACGCTTCGTGACTGTATGTATGGCGGTTCCTTCTTACAGCACCTGCCGCACAGATGGTCTTTTGAAGCAGACAGCGCGAAAGGCACACCGCACCTGGTGCAAAGCGGAGAGGCGATCTTTAACGCGTTAAACCCGCTCAGGCATCCCTGACATAGGTCTTCTTTGACTATTGCCTTTTCGCACAGAGGGCATACAGGCGGAAAGAGCATGTCGAATAGAGACCCGAATACAGATCTGCCGCTTGGCAATGTCTCCATAGGCTACCTCTCATGGCAGGCAATATGTCCTGAATAACATATAAATGGCAGAGTTGCAATCTTTCCTGTTTTTCTGCTTTGGGTCTTGATCTGCCGCGCATCAAAGGCAGTCAGGGACGCTCTCTCTCTTAAAGACGAGAGGCTTCGTTCTGTTTGTCTCAGGGGCCTTTAGTCCTGGTCGGAATGGTTGCGTCGGAAAGATCATGGTACAGGCGTATGGCGGATACCCAAGGGTGAAGATCACCTGCGGTTTGTCATTGTTTGTCTCTGTCAATGGCCGGTATGGTTATCTGAAAGGTAGTGCCCCTGCCCGGGATGGACTCGGCGCTGATCTCTCCGCCGTGGTCCCTGATTATGCCCCTGCTTATGGAGAGGCCGAGCCCGGTGCCTTTGCCAGATTCTTTGGTGGTGAAAAAAGGTTCAAAAATATGCGGGATCTCTTCTTCTGCTATCCCTGCTCCTGTATCAGAGACCGTGACGAGCGCGCATAGATGCCCTTTTTCATCGGTGCTCGTAGAGGTCTTGACTCCGAGCGTTCCGCCGTCTGGCATCGCGTCCCTTGCGTTGGTTATGAGGTTCATTATAACCTGCTCAAGTCTGACATGGGAGCCTTTTATCTGTGGGAGGTCACTCAGGTCCAGGACTGTTTCGATCATTCGCCGGCGTAGGGTCTCTGCTGAGAGCCTCAAAGCGTACTTTATGATAGAGTTGAGATCGCATATCGCGTCTTTGTGTCCCTCGGACCTTGAGAAGACGTTCATGTGGCGTATTATAAGCTCCATCCTTGACGATGCATCTGCGATCAGGCGCACTTTTTCGGTATCTTCCGGACAGGATTGCACGCCCCTTAAAAGGGACTGGGCAAGGCCCTTGATGATGGTCACAGGCTGGTTGAGCTCGTGCGCAAGCCCTGCGGCAAGCTCTCCGAGCGTGCCGAGCTTGGATGACTGGATGAGGTGCGCCTCGGCTATGCCAAGCCTTGAGTACGCGCTATCAAGCTCGGCTTCCTGCGCGTCAAGCTCTTGAAGTATCTTCAGCACACCCTCTCTGAAGTCTTCAAGCCTTGCTACGCGATCCGTGAGCTTTTTGTTCAAGGCGTTAAGCTCTGATTCTGATAATGAGCCGTTGCCGGAAGCCACCGGTGAGAACAGGGCCATCATTACAGTACTTCCATCGACAGGAGCGAAAAAGATCGTGACAGGTACTCTCATTCCTTTTTTTGTGATGAGCTCGGCATTCACGCCTGTTGAGAGACGGCTTGTTTCAGCCGGGAGGCTAAGGTCGAGATCAGTACAGGAACATAGGGCAGGCAGGCGCTTCGCTCTGATCTCTTCTATCGAATAGCCGATGAGCTCAAGGAGCCTCGGGTTTGCTATTATTAGATCAAGTCCATCGTTGATTATCGCGCCCGGGACAGGAAGCGCTTCGATAAAGGCCTCGATGGAGGCGGCCGGGCCTTTTACCTGTTTCGTCAGTTTATCTGCTGGCTGCATGATCGCCTTTATTTAAATCTCCGGTTAGTGCTTAAAACTGCTCTCGTGACTCTGCAGGCGCTCTCTGATCTCGCGCATCTTTCCCTCTCTTTTTATTGCGATTAGGGCAAATTCTTCGAGGTCTCTTTCAGCTTTTTCAAGTCTTATAGAGGCCTCTTCAGAGGCTCTTCGGGCCTCCTGAAGCGCGTTTTCCGATTCTCTCGAACTAGTCATATCATACGCAACACATCTGCAACCGGTGATCTCATCCTTATCTCTTATCGGTACCATGTTAAGCCTGATAGAGCGCACGGCGCCGCTCTTTAAGACCATGCGTAGTTCCATGCAGTCGATCACCCTGTCTGACAGGGCTTTTTGAATGAGGTCGCAGGCTTCATCAAGGCATTCTTCGGCTATAAAGGAAGATAGCGGACGTCCTTTCATGTCAGATGAGTGGTATCCCGAGAGCGCGGACGCGGCTTCGTTTGCAGAGGTGACTTTCCCGTCCATGTCGATATCCAGTACGGCAACGGGGAGCGCGTTTATGAGGCCTTCGAGGTCCGGTTCCGTCTGAGATGCGCCTGATACCGTCCGTACGTCTTTTTGCGTGATCGGCTCAAGCGTTGATATGCTTGCTGGGATAGGCGCGAGTACACGGGTGTAGATGAGTTCGAGGAAGAATAGACCGGTAAGGCCATAAGCCGCCGCCAGCAGATAAAAAGGCAAACCCGCACCTGTCATCACGCTTAGGATGATAAGGGTAGCTGTGATAGCGGCTTGGGCGCTAAGGCCTGCGACTGTGAGTTTACATACAGACATACGCACCATATAATAGGAATATGGCCGTAAACCGAGTCAAGGTGTCGTTCAGGATGAGAGGTCTATGGCGTCAAAGGGGATGTGTTGAAGATATGCAGGGCAAGATCCCCTGTCTCTTATTATATCAGTTTATAGCATGGCCTGTTTTTAATTGGAAGTCTGTTCTTGAAAATACGTATATTCGTATTTAAGGATCTGTTGTGTGGGCTTTGGAAAAGTTCCGCCTGTTTTCCTGCTTTGCCGGGTAGATCCTGAAGCGCCTGACTTTCAAAGGGCTTTTAAATCAGACGGTTATATGCTAAAAGAGATTGATGCAGCCGTCCGGCTGCGTGTGAGACGGTCGAAATATGAGGGCCGAGAGGGGATCTGATGATATTCAAGAAGCTTAAGGCCGGGTTTGAGAGCCTCAAGGCAGGGCTTGCAAGGACCCATAATGCAATAATGGGGACGGTCGAGGCCGCGTTTACCGGACTATCGAGGGAAGAGGTCCTTGAGAAGCTCGAAGAGTCTCTTATAGCGTCCGACGTTGGGGTAAGGGCCGCAACCGAGATAGTCGACGGCCTCAGGACGAAGATGGTCGGCTGGGACCCGAACAGGTTCAAAGACCATCTCAAGGACTCGCTTTATAATATTTTGAAAGAGGTGGAAAGGCCCCTTGAGATCGACAAGTCGCCTTACGTGATGATGGTGCTCGGCGTCAACGGAGTCGGCAAGACGACTACGATCGGAAAGCTCGCTTCGCGTTACACGGCCGAGGGCAAGACGGTCCTTCTTGCCGCAGGTGATACGTTCAGGGCCGCGGCTATAGAACAGCTCGAGGGATGGGGCGAGAGGGTCGGGTGCCAGGTTATAAGGCAGGCCCACGGCGGCGACCCCGGGGCTGTCGCTTTTGATGCTGTAAAGGCCGCTACCGCAAGGTCCGCTGATATGCTTATACTCGATACCGCTGGTCGGCTCCATACAAAGGTGAATCTGATGGAGGAGCTGAAGAAGATCCAGCGTGTCGTAGGCAGGGAGCTTCCCGGAGCCCCGCATGAAAATCTTCTTGTGCTTGACGCGTCAACAGGGCAGAACGCGCTTAGTCAGGCGCGGCTCTTCAATGAGGTGATCGGCGTAACGGGCATAGCGCTCACGAAGCTTGACGGCACGGCAAAGGGCGGCATCATTATCGCTATCGCCAGAGAGCTGAAGATACCGATACGCTTCATCGGCGTAGGGGAGACTGTAGATGATCTCAAGGAATTTGACGCCAGAGAGTTTGTTGACGCGCTGATATAGAAAATCATGCCGGAGGCGGCCGTATGGATGAAGGGCTCAAGCAGTTCTACGAGATGTACGAAAGAAGAAAGAGCATAAGGGAGTTCCAGGACAGGGGTGTAGAGCCTGACAGGCTTGCCCGTCTTGTCATGACGCTTTCAAGGGCCCAGAGCGCCGCCAACAGGCAGCCGTGGCACTTCATCGTCGTTGAGAAGAAAGGTCGCGCCGGGCTGGACGGCCTCATGACCAAGGAAGGCTTCAAGAACGCGCCTGTGATGATAGTGGCCTGCGCCGATCAGGCCCAGGCATGGACGAGAAAGAGCGACGCAAGGAACTACGCGTGGGTCGATGTCTCGATAGCTGTGACCGAGATGATCGGAGCGGCTACGGCCGAAGGCCTCGGGACCTGCTGGATAGCTGCGATAGACGCTGATCGCGTCAAGGCTGAACTGAATATCCCGGCCTTGATCGACGTAGTGGCTGTGATAGCCATAGGCTATCCGACGGCAGAGCTTAAGAAGGAAGAAAAGCAGAGAAAATCCCTCTCGGAGATAATCCATTATGGAAAATGGTAAGAACCCTGAAGACCAGTACACGCTCTTAAGATCTGACAGGAGAAGGAATCTCAGGCGCCAGATACTCGTCCTCAAAGTCAAGGGAGAGGACCAGAAGGGGACGTTCTTCGGCTACTGCAAGACTGTAAGCAGGGGAGGGATGTTCATCACGTCTGTCAATCCAAGGAAGCTCGGCGAGGAGTTTGACATAACCTTCTCGCTTACCGGAGAGGACCTTGAGATAAAGTGCAGGTGCGCGGTCGTATGGGTAAGGGAGTATGACGCATACAACAAGCAGGAGCCTGGAATGGGGATAAAGTTTATCAATCTCAGCGATGAGATCAAAGACAGGATCGACGCATGGATGGAGAAGAGCAAGTGACTATGAGCTATTGATCTCAGGTTCGCGCTGGCCTTCTTTTTTTAATAGAACGGGTGTAAATATTCAAGGCCCGGCCTTTTAAGGCCGGGCCTTGAATATTTGTGGCAGAAGTCCGCATGCATTACTAAAAAGCTTCGTATCAACGAATGAGCGGGTTGACGCGAGGTGCCTATATAAGCCTTGGGGAATATGCCGTCATAAGCATATCTGACAGATTGCGAGCCGGTCCGAGATTCTAAAAAAATTTAAAAAATCTGTTGCTCTAACTCTTCACTGACCAGACTGTCCCTCTGGCAGTATCTTCGAGCAGGACGCCTTTTTCAAGGAGCGCGTCCCGTATAGAGTCGGCTTTTTTGAAGTCCCTGTTCTTGCGCGCGGCCTCTCTTTCTCCGATGAGCCTTTCGATCTCTTCTGAGTTCAGGCCTGTCCTTGAATTTCTGTCCCTGAAGTAATCTTCAGGCCTCTTTCCGAATATCCCCAGTATCGTCGAGGCCACCTTGAACTGGCCGAGCAGGTAAGACAGCTCCACTTTTATATCCGTGCCTGCGGCCTTTGCCTCGTCCATCAGGCGGTTGGCCTTGTTTACCTCTTTAAAGACGTGGCCGATGACGATAGCCGTGTTGAAGTCGTCATCCATCGCCTCGTATACAGGCGCAAGTTTGTCCTGAATGCAATCGATGCAGAACTCCAGCTCCGCAGCCTCTGTCCACTCGGTCTCTATCCTCTGTATGGTCTTATAATAACGCTCGACAGCGGCCTCGGAGTCCTTGAGCGATTCGCTCGTGTAGTCGATGGGGGAGCGGTATTGGCTCGAAAGGAGAAAGAGCCTCAGCGCCTCGCTCGTATGGTCTTTAAGGACATCCCTTATGTTCAGGATGTTCCCGATAGACTTGGACATCTTCTCTTTTTCAATGTTGACGAAACCGTTGTGGAGCCAGTACCCCGCGTAAGGTCCCTTGCCGGTGGCCGCTTCGCTCTGGGCTATCTCGTTTTCGTGGTGAGGGAATATCAGGTCCTTGCCGCCGCCGTGTATGTCTATTGTCTCTCCTAGCCACTCCATGCACATGGCGGAGCATTCTATGTGCCATCCGGGCCGTCCCTTGCCCCAGGGGCTATCCCACGCGGGTTCTCCCGGCTTGGACGCCTTCCATAGGGTGAAATCCAGCGGGTCTTTTTTCCTCTCGTCAACGTCAACCCTTGCCCCGGCCTCGAGGTCGTCTATGTTCTTCCCGGAGAGTTTGCCGTAGCTGGCGCATTTTCTGACTGAGTAGTAGACGTCGCCGTCGATCGGGTAGGCAAACCCCTTGTCTATGAGCGTCTGCGTGACTTCTATTATCTTTCCAATCGACTCGGTCGCCTTCGGCCTGTGCGTAGGGACCTCTACTCCGAGCGCCTCCATGTCATCATCGAACGCCTTGATATAGCGCTCGGCTACGTCCTGCGATGTTGTGGCCTCTTCGATAGCCCTTTTGATTATCTTATCGTCTACGTCCGTGTAGTTTCTCGTATAGGTGACGTCAAAGCCCTTCAGGCGCAGGTATCTGTAGATGACATCGAAGGATACCGCGCTCCTGGCGTGTCCGATGTGGCTCATAGAATAGACTGTCGGCCCGCATACGTACATCCGTACCTTGCCGGCCTCGATCGGCACGAAGTCCTCTTTTTTCCTCGTAAGTGAGTTGTAGATCCTGATCGTCATATCATCCCCGCTCATCTGTTTTTTTAGTGAGATGTCTCTTGAGCCTTTCCATGGAGCGTTCAACTCCGAGTAGCCTTATGATGGTGGGCAGTTCTATCCCCTCGGTGCGCCCGGTGAGGGCGGCCCTTACAGGCATGAAAAGCCTCTTGCCTTTCTCCCCCGTAAGCCGCTTCGTTTCTTCAATCAGCTTTTTATATGACCCCTCGTTTATCTCGCAGGTCTCTTCAAGCCCTCTGGCGAAGGCGTCTATGACATGGCCTGCGTGCGGTTCTCCAAGGGCTGAGATAGCATCATCCTCCATCAGGTATTTGGAAGTAAAAGGCCCAAGGCGGCCTTCGATCTCCTCGATGGTAGATGCCCCGGGTCTTGCCGCCTCTACTGCCAGAGCTTCGTCGACGCATAGATCTTCAAGGCTCTTTCTTATTCGGATGATCTTTAATATCTCGTCAGTGCCAAGCCTCTCTATAGCTGTCTTGTTGCAGGCGCCCAGCATCGCCATATCGAATACGGACGGGCTCTTCGAGAGGCCCTTGCCGGTGAATATGTCTGCCATCTCGGAGAGTTTCAAAAACGGATCGCCGAATGACCACCCGAGGCGCGCCGTAGCGTTTAGAACCGCTTCAGGGAGATATCCTGCCTCGCGTAGCGCCCTGATCGAACCAGTACCGTCGCGCTTGCTGAGCGGTCTCTTGTTTTGCGAAAGGACGAGCGGTATGTGCGTAAAAGAGGGCGGAGCGAACCCTAGGGCCTTGAAAAGGAGGAGCTGGCGCGGTGTGTTTGACAGATGGTCCTCGCCCCTGATTATGTGAGTGATCTCCATCATCGCGTCGTCTGCGACGACGGCGAAGTTGTATGATGCGACACCGTCCGAGCCTATTATGACGAAGTCTCCGAAAGAAGATGTCGCGAAGGCCATCGGCCCGTGAACTCCGTCAAGGAACGTCACCGTTTCATCAGGCACTCTGAACCTTATGGCCGGAGGCGCGCCTGTAGGAGCCTCTTTGATATCTCTGCACCTGCCGTCGTACCTCGGCGGCAGCCCTGAGGCTGTTTGACTAGCTCTGAGGTCATCGAGCCTCTCTCTGGTACACCAGCACCTGTAAGCGCGGCCATCACCGAGAAGCCTCTCGGCAAGGGTGAGGTGCACCGCGGCGCGCTCGGACTGCCTGTAAGGCCCGCAAGGCCCGCCCTTGTCAGGCCCCTCGTCCCATCCGAGGCCGAGCCAGAGGAGGTCCTCCATGATAGAGGTCTCATATTGCTTCTCAGACCTCTTCGTATCCGTGTCTTCGACCCTCAAAACGAACGAGCCGTTGTTATGTCTGGCAAAGAGCCAGTTAAACAGCGCGGTTCTGGCGTTGCCGATATGCAGGTTCCCGGTCGGGCTGGGAGCGAAACGTGTCTTTACGCTCAATGCGTTTTTCCCTTCTTTTCGATAAGCGCGACTGCGTAGGCGGAGATGCCGTCGCCTGTGCCTGTGAACCCGAGCCCCTCTTCGGTCTTTGCCTTGACGTTCACATCGGACTCGCTTATGGACAGGGCTGCGGCGATATTTTTTACCATGCCCGGGATATGCTCGGCGAGTCTTGGTTCCTGACATACGATCGTGGAATCCATGTTGACGACTACGTAGCCGCTCTTATCGAGAAGCGCCGCTGTGCGCCGTAACAGGTCTATGCTTGAGATATCTTTAAACGCCGCGTCTGACGGAGGAAAGTGCCTGCCAATATCACCGAGGCAGGCCGCTCCGATCAAGGCGTCTATCACCGCATGGAGAAGGACGTCGGCGTCCGAGTGTCCGAGGAGCCCCTTTTCAAACGGGATCTCGACCCCTCCCATGATGAGTTTTCTGCCTTCAACGAGCCTGTGTACGTCGTAACCGAAACCTACTCTCATTGTATGGTCCTTTTCCGCTTTTTAAAATGGTCTGATGCGCAGGCGCGCCATGTTGGGTTGAGCGGATTAAAAACCGTTTCGGATGGCCCTGTCTGGAGGTCAGGCAGGGGCGGGCGTCCCTCTCTTTTTTAGCACATATTCGGCTATCGGCATATCTTCTTCAGTCGTTATCTTGATGTTCTCGTATGAGCCCATGACGATCGAGACCCGTTCTCCGAGCCTTTCTACGAGCGAGCTTTCATCCGTGCCTTTGAACCCGTCTTTTTTTGCAAGTTCAAACGCGCGAAGGATAATGTCCGCCCTGAACGCCTGAGGGGTCTGCACAGACCAGAGCGTCTCTCTGGGGATGGTCCGTAGCACGAGGCCGTCTGCAGCCTCTTTTATCGTATCTTTCACAGGCACAGCGGCTATAGCGGCCTTTTTTTCAGATGCTGTCTTAAAGACATCTTCTATCACTTTTACGGTTACGAGCGGGCGCGCCCCGTCGTGTACGGCTATTATATCGAAGCCAAGGCCCTTTGCGGCCTCAAGCGCGTTTGCTACGGAGTCCTGCCTCTCCGGGCCGCCGGCGACGATGAGAATGACCTTTTCGGCCTTGTATTTTCGTACTATCTCCTCGGCGCAAAACTCTATGTCGTCGTGAGGGACCGAGAGTATTATCGCGTCAACAGACGGCGCCGCTTCAAAGGCGGCAAGCGTGTGCGCCAGCACTGGCTTGCCGAGAATAGGCAGGAAGTTTTTCTTCTTCGTCCCCATCCTCTTGCCCATTCCGGCAGACGGTATTATGACGAGTCTTTTTTCAGCGGTCATATCGGCCTTTCAGATGCGTCGAAGAAGCGCAGAAGCGAACAGGTCTCTCATGAGAATCAGTTTAAGGGACCGCAAGGACGGCAAGGACGGTAACGTCCATAGACGTCGGCCTGAGGGCCCCTGGCGAGTCCTTTGTAGAAGCCTATCAAGTTTAATAAATCCGGCGCAATTTTAAAAGAGAATTTTTAAAGAAGAGACCGGCTATCAGGCACAAGCGCAGCGGCTTATTGATCGTGTGGCTTTATCTTTAGCTTTATCATCGACAAGGGGTATGGGTATGCGTGAGGATGGAAGGAAGTCCTGAAGCTGCGTATTCGATAGAGTTGCCATGTAGTGGCGTATGCAGGCCGGTAGGCCTGCATACGCCTATTGATAGATCGCTTTTTTCATCTCGTCTCTGGCCTTGGAGAATATCATGCGTCCGCCGGTCGTCTGCAGGACGCTTGTTATGGAGACGTCTATTGATTTGCCGAGGTGCTCTCTGGCGTTGTCGATGACGACCATCGTGCCGTCTTCGAGATATCCGACACCCTGGCCGTGTTCCTTGCCCTCTTTAAGGACGAGTATGTGCATGATCTCGCCTGGAAGGACCACTGGCTTCAGAGCTGTAGCCAGTTTATTGATGTTCAGCACCGGAACGCCGCGCAGTTCGGCGATTTTATTGAGGTTCGAGTCGTTTGTAAGTATCTTGCCGGACATCTCCCTTGCCAGGGAGACCAGTTTGCTGTCAACCTCTTTGACATCCGGGAAGTCCTTGTCTGTTATCACTACCGAGACCTTGTCGTTGGCCTGCACGCTTTTGAGGACGTCGAGGCCCCTTTTGCCCCTTACCCGTTTCATAGGGTCAGGGGAGTCGGCGATGTACTGGAGCTCTTGCAAGACGAATTGCGGGACGATGATGGTGTTGTCAAGAAACCCTGTCTCGCAAATTTCGGCGACCCTGCCGTCGATTATGACGCTGGTGTCTATGATGAGCGGCATCCTGGAAGGCTTTTCCTCCGCCTTGTTCTCGCTTGACGCGCCTTTGAACAGCTGGGAGCCGCTAAAGCCGTCGAACTCGTCGCCTTTTTTCATGCCGATGGAAAGGCCGAGATATCCGATGATGCTGTTGGTGAAGAGATAGGCCAGGAGCTCAAGATACCGGTCGTTGTTGAACTTCGGCATGAGCGGATAGGTAAGGAGGTTTGCTACGGTAAGGCCGGTAATCAGGCCAAAGGCTCCGCCAAGGACTATCCTCAGGGGAGTCCTTTTGACCCTTTCTTCAAAGACTATCGCAAGAACGGCAATAAGTATTCCGCTGATGAGGCCCACAAGGGCCAGTTTTTCGTCTACTATATTGAGTATAAAATATCCGCTTGCGGAAGCGAACACAACGAGCAGGATACGCATTAGAAGGAACACCCCGGCGAACCCTCCCTTTACTTTTTCATTATCTTGTTGAGTTCCTCTTCCACTTTCTCGGCCTTGATGTTCTTCGCTATGGAGAGTTCCTTGACAAGAAGGTTCTTCGCGGTATCAAGCATCCTTCTCTCGCCGAAGGACAGCTCCTTGTCGAACTTCAGGAGGTAGAGGTCCCTGAGCACCTTGGCCACTTCCATGACGCAGCCGCTCTTGATCTTGTCCGTGTAGTCGCGATAACGCCTGTTCCATGTCTGGTTGTCGACGATAGTATCGGTCCTGTCCATCAGGATCTCGTAGACCTTTGGGACCATGCTTTTCTTGACGATCTTTCTGAGGCCTACGACTGCGGCGGTATCGACCGGGACCATGATAGTGGCCTCGGTATCGACGATCTTGAGGATGTAGAAGTGGGTTTTTTCACCTGATACCTCTCTGGACTCTACTCCTACGATTGTTCCTACACCATGTGCAGGATAAACGGCAAGCTCCCCGACTTTAAAAGACTCTACTGTGATTTTTGGCATGGGGATCCTTTAAGTGTGGGCTTCGATAGAGAGATTGGCTTAATTACTTATAACACAAAATTCTTCGACAGTCAACAATGTCGGCTAGTCCTGTCCGCCGGCCTCTATATCGAAGAATCCCTCTTCGAAACCGCCGCCTGTTTCTACGCTCGAATATCTGATCCTGATCCTGTCGAGCCTTGGGCCTTGTATGGAGATCTCAAACGGGACATCTCTGCCTCCGGTCTCTCTGTAGTCTGAAAAAAGGACTGTGACCGTGCCTGCGTTACTGCCGGAGATTTGTTTTTCAGCCTTTACCGGGCGTCCCTTTTGGTCGGCTTCTATCTCGAATCCTGCATCTTTAAGCGGTTTCAGATCGAGGCCCATGAGGAGCGAGACTATCTCCGCGTTTGAGAACGGTAGCGGCGCATCAGGGCTGCCGGCCGGGTAAAATCTCTCTACGCCATCGGTGAATGTGTGGAGGGTGTAGCCGTCTGAGGCAAAAAGCGCTACTACCTGAGCGAACGGCCCTTTTATCTCTATCCTGAAAGAGCCCGGGGCTTGCGCGTATATGCGCGCCTTGCCGCTTGCTGAGAGCGTCCGGTCCATGTCGACCACGGCCTCGGCCCTGAGCGTTTCGCCAGGCGATCGCACTAACGCGAGGTCCGGCCCTGTCGGCCTCTTATGCGCGCATCCGGAGATTGTTATAAGGGCAAGCAGGATCGCGGTAGGCGCGGCTTTAAGGGCGAGAGGCTTGAGAAGGTATGAAAGCACCTATTTTGCCTTGAGCTCTTCTTTGAGCCTCTTGAGCTTATTCTGTATCTGAGAGTTCTCGGGCGCCATCTTCAGCGCTGTCTCGTAAGATGCGAGCGCCTTCTGCTTGAAGCTTCTTTTAAGGTACGCGTCCCCTAGGTGCTCCCTGATCACAGGGTCGTCAGGGAGCGATACGGTCGCTTTTTCAAGCTCGGCGATCGCCTTGTCGAATTGGCCCTTTTTGTAGTAGACCCAGCCGAGGCTGTCGAGTATATGCGCGGAGTCAGGCTTTACGGCAAGCGCTTTTTTGATGAGGACTTCCGCTTCATCGAGGCGGATCCCTTTTTCAGCCCATGAGTAGCCGATGTAGTTAAGCGCGTTGGCGTGTTTCGGATCAAGGTCTATGACCTTGAACATCGTCTCCAAGACCTTGTCTTCGCGTTTGGCGTCGTCGAAAAGGACTCCGAGCATGAAGTGGAGCTCAGGGTCGAGCGGGGCGAGTTTTATGGCGCGCTCAAGGGCGTCAATGGATTCGTTGTACATTTTTGCGCCCCGGTATACCGAGGCGAGCAGCCTCAGTAGCTCCGTATTCTCGCCCTTCGCCTTGATAGCCTCGGTAAGCTCCTTTATGGTGTTCTCGATCCGCCCCTGGCGCTCGTAGATGTAGGCGAGATGGAGCCTTGAGTCGACGAAGCTCGCGTCCTTGTCAGGGATCTTCTTGAACTCTTTTTCAGCGGATTCGAGGTCGCCCTTTTCTTCATAAGCGGTCGCCAGGTAATAGCGCACCCTGTGGGCCTCAGGGCTGTGTTCGAGAATATCCTTGAACCTGTCAATGGCGCCGCTGTAGTCCTTCTTCTCGAAGAGTATGAGCCCGACCCTGACCATCGCGTCCGTCATGGTCTCCTCGTTTTTTTCAAGGGCCCTGTAAAGCTCAAGGGCCTCGTCGAGCATATTGCCTTGGATATAAAGGGTCCCCAGCCGCGTCATTATGCCTGCGTCTCCGGGCGTCACAACGAGCCCCTTTTTGTATATATCTATTGCCTGAGGGATTTTCTTGGCGATCTCGTAGGTAATGCCAAGCTCAAAGTAGGCCGCGCCGAAGTGTGAGTTGATCCCTATGGCCTTCAGGTAGTTTGCTTCAGCTTTGTCGTAGTTGTTCTGCTCGAACTCTATCTTGGCCATGTAGTAGTAGGCCATGAGCGATTCAGGGTTGACGCCCAGGAGCTTTTTCAGGGTCTCGGTCGCCTTTCCATACTCTTTCTGCCTGGCGTAGAGAGAGCCGAGGAATAGATAGTTCTTCGTGTTTTTAGGGTCGAGCTCGATGGCGCTCTGGTACTCTTTAGCGGCGCCGTCGTCGTCTTTCAGCAAAGAGTAGACCTCGGCGAGATAAGCGTGCGGGGAGGCGTACTTCGGGTCTATCTCTATGGCCTTTTCAAGGCTCTTTCGTGCTTCGTCGAACTTGCCGGAATGGAGGTATAATGAGCCGAGGTCGGTATGGAGGTAGACCGATTTGGGGTCGAGCCCCAATGCCCGTTTGTACAGCTCGATCGCCCCGCTGATGTTGCCTTCCTTCTTGAGCGCCTGGGCGACAGAGTAGTAGTAATAGGCCTCGGAAGGATTTTTGATGGTCCTTTCCTGAACCTTGCCGGGGGTTTCTCTTGCCTCTACGCTGGAGGCGGCGCAAGGGGCGAATGGTAAAAGAAACAAGGCCAACACGGACGCTTTGATCAAAACCTTTGTTGCTGATGCCTCTGACACGAAGCCTCCGGTCGGCCGGGCGCATTTGATCGCCCTGTGTGGCCTGTTAAGCGTTATATGTCCGTCTGTGCGTCCATGCTCGAAGCCGACTGCCCTGCTGACGGTCTTTTAAAGGCCTGCCTGACTTTGGGGCTGGCCGCTTTTCCGGCCGCTATGTATGCCGGAAAAGGCAGGTTATAAAGAAATCCCAACCTGGGATTACCCGCCGTTACATACGGCGATATTCCACGATATAATAACATTATTACTGGGGTCAGTCAAATCGTCAGGCGCCGGGGTCTCCCAAGGCATCCTGGGCTGACTTCTGTCCCGGTGTGGGTGTATGGCCGTGAGGTCTTGAAAGGTTGATGAATGATGTTGCGACGGAGGCTTGTCTCAGGGTTTTTTAACGGCTTCGATCCTGTGGCGGATGTTCGGAGGCAGATGGACCGATTCGGTATCGAGCCCTGAGAGTATCTCAAGGAGGACCGAGATCTTGTCTTTGTCGCAAAGCCCTCTGTGTATGAGTATGCGCTTTTCACCTCTGAGGACGAAAAGGCCTCCGTGGCTTACGATCTCGCCCTTTCTCAGGTCTTCGTAGTCGAGCTTGATGCCGAGCTTTGAGGCGGCTTCTTCGAGCGATGTGAGGAGTTCTTCGTCTTTCATGGGATGTATTTTCCTTGTTTGGCATTTCCCTGTCAAGACAAAAGAGAGGCTATGCATGTCAGCGCCTTGCATCTGCATCATGCCTTGCGGCGCGTAATCGGGTAATAATAAAGAAGTTGACAGGGTAAATGCCTTGGTTTATATTTCTTTAAGTTGTTATGGCCTCAAGCGGGATCCGGTCAGGTTGTCGCGCCCGAAGGGCTTGCGCGGGCGTTTGCAGGATAATAGTCCTATAAGGAGCGTCAATAATGGGAGAGAACATAGTAAACGTCGCAGATTCGAGCTTTGATACGCTGGTCCTTAAATCAGAGGTCCCGGTGCTTGTGGATTTCTGGGCGAGCTGGTGCGCGCCCTGCAGGGCCATCGCGCCGTTTGTAGAGGAGATGGCAACCGCGTTTGACGGCAAGATACGGGTCGTAAAGATGAACGTCGATGACAACCCTTCGACACCCGGAAGGTTCGGCGTAAGGGGCATACCGACGCTGATACTCTTTAAAGACGGCAAGGTGGTAGACCAGCTCGTAGGGGCTGTGCCAAAGACCCAGATAAAGGAACTGATTGAAAAAGGTCTGTAACAGCGCTCTATAATATTTTCAAAGGACAGGCTTTTCCGGCGCCTGTCTTTTTTTTCTATACTGCCGGGCTTGACGATCTCCGTGGCGCCTCCAGGCTTGCCATCGGCTGAGGATAAAAGGCGATTGATGAGAGTTTTTTTACTGCGGCTCGCCCTTGCGGCGGCTATTATGATACCGGCATCTTTGACGCTCACAGGTTGCAAGAAGGGGCAGGAGGGCGCTGACAACAAGCAGACGATGTCAGCCCCGGCAGCGCCTTTTTCAGTCACGACCCTCGGCGGCGAGAGGTTCAGCCTTGAGGGAGCCAAGGGCAAGCCGGTCGTCGTGAACTTCTGGGCCTCATGGTGCGGGCCATGCCAGATGGAGGCCCCCGCGGTAGAGAACACCTACAAGGCGTTTAAGGCCCAGGGCGTGGAATTCATCGGCGTCGCCATACAGGACTCTCCGGAGGGCGTGGCGCGGTTCGTATCCAAACACAGCCTTACATTTCCGATAGGCATGGATTCAGACGGCGCTATAATGCAGGCATACAATATAGCAGGCGTGCCGATGACTTATGTGATAGGCAAAGATGGGCTCGTCAAGTACATACATTCAGGCGTGATAACCGAAGAAGAACTCACCGCCCAGATCAAAAACGCGCTCTGATAAAGGCGGGCGGAAATAAAAAGAAACAGCAGTCAATATGAAAAGGGATATGACAAAGAAGATGAAGATCTCTCCATCGATATTATCAGCTGACTTTACAAGGCTTGGTGAACAGCTCCACGCGCTCGAAGACGCCGGGGCCGACTACATACACGTTGACGTGATGGACGGGCGGTTCGTGCCGAATATCACGATAGGGCCTTTCATAGTCGAGGCGGCCAGGAGGGCTACAAAGGTCCCTCTTGACGTTCATCTGATGATAGAAGAGCCTGAGAGGTTTATAAACGACTTCGCAAGGGCGGGCAGTGACATAATAACGGTGCACGCAGAGGCGACAAGGCATCTCCACAAGGTTATCCAGTCGATAAAAGAACACGGCCTCAAGGCCGGTGTCTCCATAAACCCGGCGACCCCTGTCGGCGCGATAAGGCCTGTCATCGGTGATATAGACCTGATACTCGTAATGTCGGTAAACCCGGGTTTCAGCGGACAGGGCTTCATACCTGCGAGCCTAGATAAGATCAGAGAGGCGAGGGAGATGATTGCGGCGAGCGGAAGGGATATCGAGCTTGAGGTGGACGGTGGTATCAAGGTCGGCAATATCAAAGAGGCGGCCTGTGCCGGCGCCGACGTATTCGTCTCAGGCTCAGGTGTCTTTGGTACGCCTGATTATAAAAAGACGATAAAGGCGATGAAGGAAGCGGCAGGAGAGGCCAGGAGATAGGCGGGGCGTCTTTCATAATCGCAGAGTATCTCAAAAAGGCAGTGCCGGAGACGGCGCTGCCTTTTTTTTCCTTGAGTAAGATAGAGGCCGGGCTTTGTCCTTCAAAACTCTACTTGCTATAAGGGGAGGTCGTGAGGGGTTGGTCGCAGGCGAGCGCGCATTCGGATCTGAGCCGCATCATCAAGGCTCGTTTTTTACTTGAATGATAAGACAATCGCCCTTGTAAAAAACATCTCTCTGACTCTTGCTTTGCACTTCCGTGCGGTTTTCAGGTATGGCTCGCATCGCTTTCGATCCGACTCGCAGATGATACAAGAACCTGCTCGTCAGCTCTCAGTCAGGCTCGCTACGCCATGACCCGGATTTTGTTTCAAGGCAAAGACAAGGCAATTGCAAATCGACCACTCTTAGCCCCTCCTTGGTAATGAGGGGAGGCCGGGAGGGGTTAGTCACAGGCGAGCGCGCATTCGGATCTGAGCCGCATTATCAAGGCTCGCTTTTTAACTGTATGACAGGACAATTGCTCTCCTTTGCGGGAGCAGGTTTGCAAACTGCTCCCTAAATTAATATCTGCCTTTATGGATCAACGGGTTCAAGTTACAAGCCTGAACCCGCAAGGCGAGCGTAGGACGGGTCACACCCGTCGGAATTTATCCGCACGATTGGGTAGTGAAAAAAGAAGGGCTCAAGACGGAGCCGTATGAATGATCTCGGATTTAACTGATGTTGAAATGGCGGGTCTGACCCTCTCTACCGGCCTCGCGGCTACGGCCGATGAGGTCCGGCAAATCGTCCTCGCCACAACAGGAGCATCAGCGCTCCGTTTACCACGAAAAGATATGCAGGATGGATCCAGACGTCAAATTGCCATGCCTGGATCATGAATATATTCGGCAGGCATGCGATCGTCTCGAGCGTCCATGCCCATAGATCCTCCCCTTCAGGTCTCAAGACAGACTTCATGATGGTCGGGCCGAGTCCGAGCAGATCGACAAGGATGTTTACGATCAAAATAACCATCGAGGCTTCTTTGAAGCCAAGCATGACAAGCGCTCCCCAGAGTATCAGGCTTGCAACACTTGCTCTGAGGCAGTATCTGTCGACATCTATATCGAACCCGCGGATCTGAAGCCGGTTTTTTTCCTTTTCTCCGTATTTGAAGGACAGCAGTGCTATAAGCAAAGGTCCTACGACGTATGTTGCCGGAAGCGCCATGATCCAGATTGTCTGCCCTGCCGCCTCTTTGACGCCTGAATAATAGCTGGCAAATATGATCGCACCTGCAAAGGTCAGGACCCACCAGGTCACCTTATTCGGTTTTGTCTTGCCTCTCAGCGTGTTGACCGCATATATGATATATGCGATTATCGATACTCCCCCGGCTGACATCCCGAGAAGCGCGTATATGTTGTTTTCCATAGATAGTTTTGTAGTGCGTAGGGTGGGGCGAGCCCACCAGTTGCATGAACGACCCTGATAAAAAGGTATCTGTCGGTTTTCTTTTGCGCATTGGAGTGCGCTTTCGGGTATTGGACGCAACGGCCCGTATGAAAAATATCTATCTGATTTTAGCTTTGCATTTCCGTGCGTCTTTTGGGTATGGCTCGCTTCGCTTTCGGTCCGACTCGCAGAAGATACAAGAACCTGCTCGTCGGCTCTCAGTCAGGCTCGCTACGCCATGACCCGGGTTTTGTTACTGCCACGACAATTTAGCGTAGGGTGGGCCGAGCCCACCAGTTGCATGAGCGCATCTTGCAACTGCAAGGTCAAAACCACGACTCTGCTCGTCGGCTGTCTTTCATGCTCGCTGCGCCATGCCCCTGATTTGTTAGAGGCAAAGACAAGACAATTGCAAATCGACCACCCCTAGCCCCTCCTTGGCAAGGAGGGGAATTTCGTCTGCGCTCCTCCCCATACTATAAGGGGAGGCTGGGAGGGGTTAGTCTCAGTAGCAAGTATGGGTCGAGCCCACCACTTGCATGAGCTGTAAAAGTCACGCCCTTGTCGGACAGTCGGCCTATTTCCCCTTTTTTGCTACCGGCTTCATCCTCTGTCTCCTTGCCTCAAAAAGCGCAACAGCCCCGGCCTGCGCCGCGTTAAGTGAATTGATCTTTCCGGCCATCGGGATCGATACGCAAAAGTCGCAGTTCTCCTTTACGAGCCTTCTTATTCCTTTGCCCTCGCTCCCGACTATCAGCGCGAGGTCCCTGTCAAGGTCTGCCGTATAGATGTCTTCCTTTGAGTCTGCCTCTATGCCTGCGACCCAGATGTTCTCTGCCTTGAGTATCTCTATCGCGCGCGAAAGATTTACCTCCCTCGCGATAAGCGCGTGTTCTGTCGCTCCGGCAGAGGCTTTTACAACAGTAGGCGTTACCTCGCAGGCCCTGTCCTTCGGGATGATTATGCCGTGTACGCCTGCGGCGACAGATGTCCTTATGAGCGAGCCGAGGTTTTGCGGATCCTGGATCGAATCGAGTATAAGGATAAGGGCGCTTTCTCCGCTTGCCCGCCAGGCCTTGATTATGTCATCAATCTCTCTGTATCTGTACGGATCTGTAAGTACCGCCGCGACGCCCTGGTGCCTTGGCGTGCCTGCCGTCCTTTCAAGCTCCTCAGATGGCACTTTCACTACCTCTACACCTTTGGTCTTTGCAAGCTCGGCTATTGCAGTTGTCGCCTTGTCAGCCCTGACGTTCGAGATAAGAACCCGTGTGACAGCGCCGCCTGACTTTAACGCCTCGCTCACCGGATTTATTCCGTAGATTATCCTCATTGTCTGCCTTCCTTGCCGGTCGTCTGTTTTTTTAGTTCTAATGCCTTGAGCGAATCCCTTATGAGGCCTGCGTTGACGGTGTCCCCAGTCGCCGCATAGAGTTCTTGAAGATGGCCCATGATCTCTGTCTCGTCTGTGCCTGCCTCTATCGCTTTCGTAAGCGCTTCTTTGTATGCCTTCTCAGCAAGGGCCGCATCACTGCCGCGCATCAGTATCATGCCGAGCGTGTCCATGTAAATGTATGCGCGCACCGGATCGAGCTCGAGGCCTTTTCGGGCGGCCTTGAGCCCGTCATCGAGCCTGCCTGCCTCCATATAAGCTATGGCGAGGTTGTTGCGATAGCTCCCCGCTGAAGGCCTGAGCCTTACAGCTTTTTCGAGGTGCTTGGCCGCCGCAGGCCAATCTCTTTTAATCAGATGGATATTGCCGATGCCGAAGCGGGCGTCAGGCTGTGACGGGTCGAGGCCCAGGGCCTTTTCATACTCTCTAAAGGCAAGGTCATATTCTTTACCCGCCTCGTATGAGATTGCAAGGTCGATATGGCCCCTTGCCCCTATCGGGTCTTTCGGAATATCGCGTATCTCAAAACGTCCGCACGAGATGGTAAGGACGAATAAAAGGCAAGACGCCAGAATCCGCAGAGGCCTCACCTTTCACCTGTTGGTTTGGGTCTTACGAGGAGTGTCGAGTAGTCTGTCTTCGACCACGCATTCAAGAGCCTCTCGTAAGAGAACGGTTCGTCTGCGTTCATTGCCGAGTGGGCTGTCACCATGCGCATCTTTTCATTGTATCCTGTCACTACGATATAGTGGCCTCGCGGATAAAACCTATATCCCGTATCGATAAAAATGATCAGGGGAGTTTTTTCCATTACCCTTTTTTTGAGGTCATCTAGAGTTCCTCTATAATAAGAGGCCTCATACCCAAGCTCCTTAGCGTAGAGGAGCATGTCGATAGGGAGCGTACCTTTGAGCTTCTCCTGGTAGACCTTTTCGGCTATATCATTTATGGAGGCAGGCGTGCCCCAGTATCCTATGACGCTCGCAAGCGCGGCAGGGCCGCACATGGCAGTGTCCTGCGGGAAAAAAGGGACCCCTTCGATAAATGCGCCGTTTTCAGGGCGCTCTTTGATGTCCCTTATGACACTGCCGCCGGTTATGGCAGTGCAAGAGGCGAGAGAGAGGATCGCGAGTAAGACCGCGGCGAAAAACGCCTTTGATGATATCGATGGCATGATGGGAGACAGGGACGGCCCGATCTGCGGCATTGCAGGGGCCCCCTGTATCGTTCCTACTTTATGATTATCTTCTTGTTCGAGAGCTTCAATATCACCATGACAAGTATGACTATGATGAGCAGAGCTATGATGACGCCCAGGCCGTCGGCGCCCGGATAGACGGAGTCAAGCTGTTTAGAGAAATCGTGGAGCTCCTCATCCGTGAGTTTGTCGATGCGTGTCTGGATCTCAGCAGGGGTGAGGCCAGCCTCAATGAGCCTGCCTGCGACGAGCTTTGATTCGAGAATCCTCCTGACGTTTGCCATGTCCTCGGCCCTTGCCGGGCCGGCAGCGGCCTCGGTCCCTACCATGTACGCAAGGGACCTTGCGGGCACAGCCCCTATGAAGAGCATGCCGAGCACTACGGCGAGGGCTATCTGCCTGAAGTAAAACTTCTTTATGAATTCCATCTGTTATTCTCCTTGGTTATTGTATCTCGGCCGTTGTCGGGCCGGTGTTCGGCAGCGGCCTTGGTAAAACGCGTCAATGAGACGATCCTGCCGGCAAGCCGCAGGAAGCATTGTAACAGATTTATAGAACAAATGGGAGAGGCTGTCAACTCTCTTGCAATGGGCTTCTTACTGTGATAATTTTCCTTTATGCGACTGACAAAAGAACAGGTGGATAAGATCTCAGGGCTGATACTCACAAGGCTCAAGGACAACGGGCTGGTCGAGTTTAAGGCCGATGAGCACAGCGTCCTTGAAAAGATACGCGATTCTATTCTCGCGGACCTGCGCGCTGAAGACGACCTTGACCGCGAGGTGGAAGGGATACTTCAGAACCACGCGGGGGCCATAGACGAGCAAAAGGCCGACTACAGGCGGATGTTCACGATGGTCAAGACAAAGCTCGCGCGTGAAAGGGGGATAACTCTTTGAGATTCTCGGATGACAGGATATCCCATATCGCGCACCTCGTATACAACGGCATCTGGGACGGAGACCTTGTCGACTTCACCGACGAGGACAAGGCCCTTATAGAGATAAAAAAATCCCTCTCTGATTATCTGAGGGTCGAAGATGAGGCAGATACCGCGGCCCGCAACAAGATCAGGTCGCTCTCCAGGGATATTCCGGAAGGCAGCAGGGAGTGGGATATAATGTACAAGAAGTACTTCGAAGAAGAGGCCTCGAAAAAGGGCTTCAAATACTGAAACCCCCCTTAGCCTCGCACCCCGCCTCTTTAACGAACCTCAGAACCAGCGCGTCCGGAGAATAAACTGCGATGGATATCTCCCTTCTGGTGCCGCCGCTGGCCGGCGCCGTAATAGGCTGGGTCACAAACTACGTGGCCATAAAGATGCTCTTCAGGCCGCACAAACCTGTTCATATATTCGCATGGAAGCTCCAGGGGGTCATCCCCAAGAGAAGGAAGGAGATCGCTCGCTCTATGGCCAAGGCTATAGAGAAGGACCTCTTCTCGACCGAAGACCTCTCAGAGGCTCTGGCCGGGATAGACTGGAAAAAAGAGATACATGAGACGGTCTCTGAGGCGGTAGAACACCGCTTCAACGAATCGAAGTGGACCAAATTCCCGGTCGTGGGGCTTGTCTCCGACAGCATAAAAAACAGGCTGAAGCTCCGCCTTGCTACAGAGATAACGACGCACCTCGACAGGAAGAAGGGCGCGATAGCCTCGAAGGTTCGCGGGCATATAGACATTCACGGTATGATCGTCTCGAAGATCGACAGGCTCGATCTGATGCGTTTTGAAAAGCTCCTTACCGAGTTCATTGCAAGGGAGCTAAAGCACCTTGAGTGGCTCGGAGGCGTCATGGGCCTCGTTATCGGCATCTTCCAATCAGCCTTTTTCTATTTTATCAGGTAGCCGCTTGCAAAAGACGATACTGACGATAGCCGGTTCGGACCCGTCCGGCGGGGCAGGGGCGCAGGCTGACCTCAAGGTCTTTGCCGACCACGGCCTCTATGGCCTCAGTGCCATTACCGCCCTCACAGCGCAAAACTCCTCTGAGGTTGTCGCAAGTGTTCCTGTCTCATCCGAGTTCCTGAAGATGCAGGTTGAGGTACTCCTTGATGAGTTCAGGCCTCTTGCCGTAAAGACCGGGATGACGGCGACCGCCTCAAACATCCGCGCTATATGCAGGATCATAAAGGCTCACAGCCTCAGGAACGTCGTTGTAGATACGGTCATGCGTTCGACCCTCGGGTTCTCGCTCCTTGACAGGCAAGGGTTGGCAGAGCTTAAAAGGCTCGTGGCGCTCTCTGTTATCGCGACTCCGAACATACCTGAGGCGGCCGTTCTTGCAGGCATCGAGATAAGAGGGATAGCCGGGATGGAAGAGGCCGCGCGCTTTATTCATCGCCTCGGCCCGGCGTGCGTGCTCGTAAAAGGCGGCCACCTTGCAGGCACGCCTGTAGACGTTCTTTTCGACGGTGAGCGGTTCTATCACTTCAGCGGCAGGAGGCTCAAGGGCGATAAGAAAAGGTTCCACGGCACAGGGTGCATACTCTCTTCCGCAATAGCTTCAAACCTCGCCAACGGCAAGTCGATCGCAGGTTCAGTAGATCACGCCAGAAAGTATCTCCACTCTGTGCTCATTGGCAGGCGTTAGTCCCGGCCGCCTTTTATCCAGCCGAGGTCCCTCGCGCTTATGTAGGACGATCTGCTCGCTATGATGTGGTCGTGAACTACGATATCTACAGCGGAGGCCGCCTCTTCAAGCGCCTTTACAAGCTCTCTCTCCCCATCTGTCGGCTCTTCTTTTCCTGAGGCTGTGACGTGGACGAATATTATCGAGCGGGCGTTGTGCTTGAAGGCGTTCTCAATGACTTTTCTGGAAGAGACGACGCTGGCGCACATCGATCCCTCTGATATCGTCTCAGAGCCGAGTATCTCGTTCTTCGAGTTCATGTAAACCGCCATGAACCTTGTCGATGGCTCTGCCGCCCCAAGCGCCCCGATATATTCGACTACGTCTTTTGCGGAGCGGACTGTCCCTGTTTTTGCGCCGTGTTCGGTCATGCATGCTTCGCCGATACCTTTTACAAGGCTGAAGAGGAAGGCGCAATTTTCTCCGACGCCGGGTATAGAGGCAAGCTCCTTGGTGTCGGTCTCGAATATCCCCTTGAGGCCGCCGCAGCGTCTGAGCATCTCCTTTGCGATAGGCTTTACGTCTATCCTCGGGATAGCGTAGGTAAGCAGAAGCTCCACAGCCTCGTAGTCATGAAAACCGTCGAGGGAGCTTTTTATGAACCTCTGCCGCAGCCTGTGCCTGTGCCCATGCCCATGCCTGCTGTCTGTCTTGTCCATGATTGCCGTGTGTCCCTGGTGTATGCTCTGTTGGCGCAAGAAATGGAATATGAGGCTCTTGTCTGTCGATTTCCTCGATTATATCTGAAAACCGGTTTTTTTGCATCCTGACAGCGCCTATCCATGAAGTGCGCTCGCAGACAGTCCGTTTTAGTATGGCGCAGGGCTATGATACAGGCCTCTGTGGGATATTTCAGTAAAGGCTATGAAAGGCAGAGCAAGACCGTTTTGAGCAGAGTCTTTCAGATGGCTGATGTGAGCGGTTTGGCCGGCAGATCAGTACAGCGTTAGATCGGATCTACGGCAGATGAGGGGCTCAGGTGGTAATGAGACAGCGTCATCAATAGGAACTAGGACGAGGGGACGAGTCTTAGACCTTTCCGGTCTCTGCTATGGCTATCTTCATGTCATCCATCGCTTCCGCCCTCTTTGTCTTATTCTTCATTGAGGGGTCTTTTTGCAGATCGGCTAAACCCCATGTAGGTATTATAAGCAGACTTTCGGAGCGGTGAACCTTTCCCCTGAGTCTCCTTACGTCAGTCGAGCCCAAGAGCGCGCCGCAAGCTTCACCGCCGAATATTACGGCTATAGTCATGCTGTTTTTTTCAGCCTCTTTTTTGAGTCTTGCGCCGAACTCTGCATAAGCTTCGTCGACTTTTTTTGGATCTGACGGGCCTGATCCGCAGCAGAGATACCTTGTCATTGAATTGAAGGAAGGGAGCTTTAATTCGCCTGCGACCCAGTTGACCGTAAGTTCAAGCTGGTTGCCGATCGAGCCTGAAAATGGCGCTACTGTGCCATCCGTGAGAGTCTCGCCTGAGATGAAACAGATCTTCGAGCCGGCATGCCAGATGCCGAAAGCGAGCGCCTTCTTGCCTGGTCCGGCCACTGAGGCTGATGCCAAAGTCTGATCAGGGTTTTCAACGTAGGTCCATTCGACAGGCGCCTCGGTCTTGATCTCGTTTGCGGATGGAGGCTGTGGACTCTTTTGCGCCTGAGACGGGCGGACTGTCGGCAGGGCCGGTATGTCGATTATCCCGGCGTAGCTGAGGAGTTCGAGATTATCCCTGAGATTGTTAATTATGTCGTCGTATTCCATATTGCCCATGCAACGCCTCCGTCTATAACGCAGTGCTGAAATTACTATCTTTCTTTGCCCTTTACAAGACCTTTTGCATCGGTTAGCATAACTGATATGGCTCTGATATTCATCATTTTTATCGCGCTGCTCCTCGGCCTGCCTGAGACAGCCGCGGCCTGGGGCCCGGCGACTCACCTTGAGATCGGGAGCGCGATCCTTAACAACATCAGGCATATCGCCCCTGCCATAGCCTCTCTTATCGAGGCATATCCATACGATTTTCTCTACGGGAACATCTCCGCTGACGTGGTCGTCGGAAAAAACCTCGTGACAGAGCTCAAGCACTGCCACAACTGGAAGGTCGGATTCAAGATGCTCAGGCTCGCCAGAGGCGATTCTCAAAAGGCCTTTGCGTACGGCTATCTAAGCCACCTTGCCGCAGATACCGTAGCGCACAACCACTTTATCCCGGAGATGATGATCAGGTCGTTTTCAGCCCGCACTTTGCGGCACATCTACTGGGAGATGAGGTTCGACTCCCTTGCGGATAAAAGGGTCTGGCAGCTGCCCAAGAAGATGGTCAAAGAGATCCATGTAGACAACGATAGCTTGATGGATGCCGTGATCGAAGGGACCCCTCTCTCGTTCAGAACGAACAAGACTATATTCTCAGGGCTTATGAACCTGCAGAAGATAGACCAGTGGCACAGGATGCTGGCGCTTCTTTCCATGAGATCGAAGTGGGCGATGCACAAGGAAGATAAGATCCGTTACCACGGCGCGTCGATTGATGCCATCACAGGGCTTCTCGCAAACATTCAAAAGGCCCAGTGCCTTAAAAAAGACCCTACCGGCAGGCACAGCCTCTCTAGTGCGATGTTTATTCGCAAGCGTCTCCTGACCATAAAGAAAAGCGGCAAGGACTGGGAAGCGGCTATGGAGAGCGCGCTGAAGTGGGTGAGGGTAGCGCCGCCAGAGGCGTAAGGCTTTTTGGTAGTCTTCTGGAGTGCGTATTTTGGGTATGGCTCGAACAGCCCTTGTAAAAAATGTCCCTCTGATTTTAGCTTTGCACTGCCGTGCATCTTTTTGGGTATGGCTCGCATCGCTTTCGAGCCTGGCGGTAGGGCGGGTCACACCCGCCAAATGATCTGCCCCATGAAGGTTACTAATCCTCTAATTACGTGTTCGCCGGTCTTTTTTTCGCACTGCCGTGGCTTTTGGGTATGGCTCGTATCGCTTTCGAGTCGACTCGCATGAGATACAAGAGCCTGCTCGTCGTCTCTCCGTCAGGCTCGCTACGCCATGACCCTGGTTTTGTTTCAAGGCAAAGACAAAACAACTTCGTTAGCCGGGTTTTGTTAAAGGCAGCAGCTAGATTCAAAGGCTGGGAGGGGTTGCCTGTAAAGGTATTGAATGTTTCTTTTTTTGTCGCTGTGACTTGACAACAAGCGGCTTTTGAGCGTTAATTTATATGGAAAATGAAAGTCATTTTCATTTGGGAGGTGAGTTGTATGTCAAGGTACATCATAGAATCGCCTCATACGAAACAGGAGTGTCTGAAGGCCCTCGACGAGATCCTCGCTAAAGGCACGGACATCCTGCAGAAATTCGAGTGGGGTTGTTTTGCAGGCGACCATACCGGCTACGCCATCGTGGACTCTGAGAACGAGGCGAAGGCGCGGGGCCTGCTTCCGGAATCACAGCGCAGCAGGGCGCGTGTCGTACAGGTCGGCAGGTTTACGCCGGAGCAGATAAGGTATATGCATAAGGCGGCATGACCGGTCGGATGGGTTCCAGGCAGTTTCGCTCTGACGAGCGCTTTTGCAGGAACTCTACTGTGTGATTCGCTATGAAGCAAATATTAAAGACCTGTGGTGGGGGGGGGGGG
>JBBTBW010000006.1:65414-71823 GCA_038043525.1 Deltaproteobacteria bacterium
TATGCCGCAACACCACAGGTCTTTAACGTCTCTGGATTTTAAAGCCAATAGAAGAGATGGCATGTGGAGAGGAGCCATCTCGTCGTCCCTGCCAATGCGTCCCTCTACTTTTGCAGGGCAGTGCCGTCCGTCTTTTTTATGATGGTCATCGCCGTTGCTATCATCGATGATATGTCTCCGAAGTTCGCAGGCAGTATGAGCGTGTTTGTCTGCTTCGCGATGTGGCCGAACTGCTCTACCATCTTCTCAGCGACCCGGAGCTGCACAGCCTCCATCCCGCCCTTAGCGCCTATCGCTTCGGCGACCTTGATGAGCCCTTCGGCCGTAGCGGTCGCTATCTCTGTTATCGCCCTTGCTTGGCCTTCCGCCTGGTTTATCTGCTGTATCTTGTAGGCCTCTGATTCGAGCTCGACCTTCTTCTTCTGGCCCTCTGCGACGTTGACCGCCGAGAGCTTCTCACCCTCGGACTGGAGTATGATAGCCCTTTTCTCCCTCTCGGCCTGCATCTGCTTTTCCATGGCGACAAGGACTGACTTCGGCGGTACGATGTTTTTTATCTCGTAGCGCAGGACCTTTACGCCCCATATCTTGGCGGCCTCGTCGATAGACCCGACTATAGCCGTGTTTATCGTCGTCCTTTCCTCGAAGGTCTTATCCAGGTCGATCTTACCTACTTCCGAGCGCATGGTCGTCTGCGCCAGCTGTGTTATCGCGAATATGTAGTTGCTGATGCCGTATGAGGCCATCCTCGGGTCTATCACCTGAAAGAATACCACGCCGTCGACGCCGACCTGGACGTTGTCCTTGGTTATGCAGATCTGCTCAGGGATGTCGATCGCCTGCTCTTTGAGGTTGTGCTGGTAGGCGACCCTGTCCGCGAATGGGACTATGTAGCTAATGCCGGCGTGTAGAGTCGCGTAGTATTTGCCGAGACGCTCTACGACAAAGGCGCTCTGCTGGGGCACGATCCTGACGCCCTTTATGATTATAAGGACTACGACTACTACGAAACCGAGCAGAAATAACTGCATGAATCCTCCGTTTACAGGTTATGAGATGCGTCTGACCTTGAGCCGTATTCCTTCTGTGCCGATTATGTCCACTGTAGACCCGGCAGGTATAGTCTCAGAAGTGTCACTGAATGCGATCCACTCGGTCCCGCGAAACGTTACGGCGCCTTCGCTCCCGGCTGAGATTGCCTTGCTTACCAGAGCCCTCTGGCCGATAGAGTCCTGCGAGGCATCGGCCTTTGAGAAGAAGAGGTTTTTAGCGAACCCTCTAAGCGCCGCGAGCATGGCAAGGGACGATATCGCAAAGACGATGAGCTGGCTTTCAATCCCCGGGGTGATGCCGCTCCAGGCGAGTAGAGCGGTCAAGAGCGCGCCAAGGCCGAAAAAGATCAGGAAGAACGACATCGTCGCCACTTCGGCGATGATGAGGATTATGCCTATGATCGCCCATAGTAGACTGTATGACAAAACTCCGCCTGTTAATGCGTCCATCAAGGTCTCCTCCTTAGGCAGACATGAGACTTGGAACGGCGCGTGGCGGTATATTTTATGCCGGGCATACGCGCTTACGCCGAATGATCTTCAGGCCGGACCGCCTCTCTGGTCCTTACCGCACGGCCGGAAAGGTCCGCCATGGAGCGGATGAACAAGCCCGGCGCGCAGTGAATGTTTATGGGGTCGCTCAGGCCGTTGCCTCTTATGCCCGTGCTTTGCGGTATTCGACAGGGAGCTTTTAATGCCATGGTGCCGCTTGTTCATCAGCACAGCGATTCAGGCGCGTGATGACAGGTGCATAAGACCTGCCACGGCCTGGCAAGGCTCAAGTAGCGGCAGGTCCGGGAAAAAAGACGGCCCTTTCGCTTAAAAAGGGATGTCGTCCAGATCAGGCGGCGTATCGTCGACGCGAACCGTCTCGTTTGAAGTCGCGGCCGCGTTTTCCTTAGGTCCGCCGAGCATCTGCATGACGTTGGCGATTATCTCGGTCGTGTACTTCTTGTTGCCGTCGCGGTCATCCCATGACCTTGTCTGTATCCTGCCTTCTATGTAGACCTGCCTGCCCTTTGCCAGATATTTGCCGCATATCTCAGCGAGCTTGTCGAAGGCGACTATCTTGTGCCATTCGGTCTTTGTCTCCTTCTGGCCGTCTTTGCCGGAGCGCGTATCGCTCGTAGCAAGACTGAAGTTTGCGACTGCCTTGCCTCCTGGCGTGTAACGTATCTCCGGATCGGTGCCCAGATTCCCTACGAGTATGACCTTGTTGACACTAGCCATTATGTCAGCTCCTTTGCGTTGTTGTCTGATATGCCGTAGCGAGGCGGCAGGTCTCATGGATGACTGCTGACGCTACCTCCGTACGGTTCATTCTCCGCTCCTGTCATTTCCGGATCTTTGTCTGTATAGACTTGTATGGCCGGTGATGGCGGGGAAGAACGGAATCAATTTAACACCCCGCCGGGTTTTGTTCAAGCCATTTTCAGGCCTTTTTTTTATACCGTTTCCGGCCCGATACATGATATGTTAATAAGGTTTGGCAACAGATCTTCCCGGCCTTTTGTAGGGCAGGCATATCCCATCTGCGTAAAGGCGGTTTTTTCCTAAATGATCTTTTTAAGAACAGTTATCGCCTGGATTGCCGGTAGTCTGGCTACCTCCCTGATCTGTTTTATCATTTTCATTGTGTCGCTCGTCGACAGGGACAGCTCCAGGATAAACAGGCTTATCGTCTTATGGTCCAGGATACTCATCTCTCTCACAGGGGTGAGGGTGACGGTGACCGGGGCCGAGAACGTCCCGAAGACAGGCCCCGTGCTTTTTGTCGCAAACCACAGGGGCGCATTTGACATACCCGCGCTCCAGCACGCGATACCGCGCGAGTTCAAGTGGATCGCCAAAAAATCCCTCTTCAGCATCCCGGCCCTTGGATGGTCCATGACGCTCGCCGGTTTTATCCCGATAGACAGGCAGAATGCGCAGGCCGCGTACAGCTCCATGGAAGCGGCTGTCGAGAGGATAAAAAACGGAGCTTGTGTCCTGATATTCCCTGAGGGGACGCGTAACTCCACCGATGATCTGCTCCTGCCGTTCAAGCGAGGGAGCTTCCTCCTTGCCGTTAAGAGCGGGGTGCCTGTCGTGCCCGTTGCGGTCGAAGGCACAAGGGATATACTCAGGAAGGGCGGTTTCATGATAAACCCCGCGCCGGTGCGCATTGTTATAGGAATGCCGATAGACAGCGCCGGTGCGAACGAAAAGATGCTGAGAGAAAAGGCGAGAGCGGCTATTGAAGGACTTTTTGCCATGGAGATAAAGAGATGAGAGATATTGAAGACGCATCCCTGCCGCCGCGTAGTGAAGGGCATACTGTATCAGGCGCCCTGAGGGTAATACCCCTTGGCGGGCTAGGCGAGATAGGCCTTAACATGATGGCCGTAGAGTACGGCGATTCCATCATAGTCATCGATTGCGGTCTGATGTTTCCCGAAGACCACATGCTCGGCATCGATATAGTCATACCGGATATATCGTATCTGAAGAAAAACCGGGAGAAGGTAAAGGCATTTTTCATAACGCATGGCCACGAGGACCACACAGGGGCGCTGCCTTTCGTTTTGAGAGAGATAAACGCCCCTATCTACGCGACCGCCCTTACCATCGGTCTGATAGAGGAGAAGCTCGAAGAGTTCGACCTTGTCAGGTCGACTACGTTCGAGACGGTGAGGCCACGCGAGAGGATCTCCGTGGGGCCGTTCGAGGTAGAGTTCATAAGGGTCTGCCATTCGATCGTAGACGGCTGCGCCCTTGCCATCAAGACCCCGGCGGGCGTCATCATCCATACCGGGGACTTCAAGATGGACCAGACGCCTGTCGACGGCGAGGTGATGGACTACGCCAGGTTCTCCGAGTACGGGGAGGCAGGCGTGCTGGCGCTTCTGTCCGATTCGACGAACGTCGAAAAAGAAGGGTATACCCTTTCGGAGCGGGTGATCGGGGCCAATCTCGAAGACATATTCGGCAAATGCAAGGGCAGGATAATCGTCGCGGCGTTTTCATCGAACATACACAGGGTTCAGCAGGTCTTTGACGCGGCGCAAAGGTGTGGCAGGAGAGTGATCTTAAACGGCAAGAGCATGCTTGCCAACGCACGGATAGCCAGGACCCTAGGTTATCTGAGGATACCGGACGGCCTGATGGCGGACATAAAGGACCTTGACGGGATTGGAAAGGACCAGGTAGTCCTCCTGACGACAGGGAGCCAGGGCGAGCCGATGAGCGCTCTGACGCGCATGTCCATGAACAACCACAAACAGCTGAAGGTCGAAAAGGGCGATACCGTCATCCTCTCCTCCAAGTTCATCCCGGGCCATGAAAAGGCCATCTCGACGATGATGAACCACCTCTACAGGAGAGGGGCTGACGTAATATACGAGAAGGTCTCCGAGGTCCATGTCTCAGGACACGCCTCGCAGGAAGAGCTGAAGATAATGATCAACCTGGTGAAGCCCAGGTTTTTTATCCCGGTCCACGGCGAGTACAGGCATCTTGTGCTCCATTCAAGGCTTGCCGCAAGCGTCGGCATACCGGAAGATAATATCCTCGTTGTCGAGGACGGCGACGTAGTGGAGTTCACCTCGAAAGGCATGTCGAAGGCCGGAAAGGTCGACTTTGGCAGGGTCTTTGTCGACGGCAAGGGCGTCGGCGACGTCGGCGAAGTAGTCTTGAAGGACAGGATGCATCTTTCACAGGACGGCATGGTGCTGGCCATAACCGTTATAAACAAAGATACGGGCGAGCTGGTCTACGGACCGGACATCGTGACAAGGGGACTTATCTTCGAGGATACCAGCGCGGAGCTTCTTGAAAACGCCAGAAAGGCTGTCCTTGACGCGCTCTCCGGGGTAAACGCCGAGGCAAAGGGCGAACAGCTTGAGGTCGAAGAGGAGATAAGGCGTGCGCTCAGGAGGTTTTTCAACAAGAGGCTTGAAAGGAGGCCGGTCATACTTCCGGTCATCATAGAGATCTGATATCCTGAACCTGAGGGGCTGTTGCACAGGGTGTCATACCGGGCCTCTTGCGTTTTGAGGAGATATTGCGAGCCATCCACTCGGACCTGCTTCAGATTGTGAGCGTATCAGATAGATATGCTCTAGCGTATCGAAGACCTGAAGCGGCTGGCCCGGGTCTATAACTTATTGTCTGCAAATCAGGCATGGAGCGGATATGAAAGGACCATCAAAGGTATATTTTACCGATCTGAGGGCCACACCAAGAAGGAACATCTTTGACAAGATAGACGACCTTCTTGAGAAGGTCTCCCTTGAAAGGTTCGGCAAGGGCGCTCTTGTTGCCGTAAAGCTCCACTTCGGAGAGCGCGGCAATACCTCTTATGTGAATCCGCTTTATGTAAGGCGCGTCGTGGATAACATCAAACACGCTGGCGCGTCTCCATTCCTGACCGATACCAATACCCTGTACGTCGGAACGCGCACTAATTCCGTGGACCATATCAGGACGGCCCTTGAAAACGGATTCGGTTTCGTGGTCACAGGGGCCCCTCTCATCATAGCCGACGGCCTGAGAGGCGAGACCGGCGTCAAGGTGGCCATAGACGGGGAACACTTCAAGGAAGTGACGATAGGCAGAGAGATAGTCAATGCCGATGCGATAGTAGTCCTTACCCACTTCAAGTGCCATGAGCTTACAGGTTTCGGAGGGGCGCTCAAAAATACAGGCATGGGGTGCGCGGCCAGAGAGGGCAAGCTTGCCCAGCACTCAAACAGCGCGCCTATGGTATATCCGTCAGGATGCACAGGCTGCGGAGAGTGCGCCGCTTCATGCCCGGCTGACGCGATAGACATCGGTTCGGTCGCCTCCATAAAGCCTTCGAGGTGCATCGGCTGCGGGTTCTGCATAGCAGTATGCCCTGAAGGGACTATACGCATCCAGTGGGACGAGACAACGACAAAGCTCCAGGAAAAGATGGTGGAATATGCAAAGGGCGCGCTCAAGGGCAAGGCGGATAAGGCGGTATTCATGACCTTCATAACGCATATAAGCCCTGAGTGCGATTGCTATGACCACAACGACGTGCCGATAGTCCCTGATATAGGCATCCTCGTCTCGACCGATCCCGTCGCTATAGACCAGGCTGCCGCAGACCTTGTAAACGGCCAGCAGGGTTTCGCGGAGTCAGCGATGACGACAGGCCATGAGCCGGGCGGCGACAAGTTCAGGGGCGTTCACCCTGCCGTCGATTGGACCGTCCAGCTATCGGCGGGCCAGAAGGCAGGGATTGGCAGCAGGTCTTATAAGCTCGAGAAGCTATAACAGGCCGCTGAAAAAGCCCCATCTGCGGCGTTGTCTTTGTCGTTCGTCCCTGCGGCGTAGCCAAAACTACGCCTCAC
>JBBTBW010000006.1:71923-256177 GCA_038043525.1 Deltaproteobacteria bacterium
TTGCATCTGGAACTTTTTGAGCAGCCTGACTAGACGTCAGGTTTTTAAACAGGCCACTGAAAAAGCCCCACCTGCGGCGTTGTCTTTGTCGTTCGTCCCTGCGGCGTAGCCAAAACTACGCCTCACTCCTCACTCCTTGACGCCTTGCATCTGGAACTTTTTGAGCAGCCTGACTAGACGTCAGGTTTTTAAACAGGCCGCTGAAAAAGCCCCACCTGCGGCGTTGTCTTTGTCGTTCGTCCTATGGTCTTATGGCCTTTCTACAGTCTGCAGGTCAGGGGTCAAGGTCTCTGGTTTTAGTTGTTGCCTACACTGCATGACTGAGATAATATTACATATACGGGTACTGGCAACTCCGTGCGGCCGTACTGGATAGTCTCATCCGAATAAATCCGGGATTGCGTCTCTTTTTCTAATTGTTCGCTTATAGGCCTTTTCAGGCCGTACATGGATAGTTCTACAGCGTGTTCAATGGCTGATCAGCCGCATCGCTGAGCTTTCAACGGAGTCTCTCTATGGCTGTAAAGAAGATAGGTGAGCTTCTTGTGGAGTCCGGGCTTATAACCCAGGAACAGCTCGAAGAGGCATTGACGGAATCCAAGGAGTCCAAGGGCGTTCGCCTGGGGCTCATACTCTGCAGAAAGGGCTATGCCACGGAAATCGACATAGCCCAGACGCTGTCCTTCCAGCTTAACATCCCTTTCGTCGATATATCATCCGCTACTGTAGACCCTGAGGCGGTCAAGCTCATAAACGAGAGGCTTGCCAACAAATATCAGCTCGTTCCGCTCTATCAGGAGCGCAAGTCCCTGAAGGTGGCGATGACTGACCCACTGAACCTGGGCGCGATAGACGATATAAGGTTCTCGACCGGCCTCGATATATTGCCGTGCGTGGCGACTATATCAGATGTGGCTGGCGCCATAAGCAGGTTTTACCATCTTAATGAGCCGATAGAAGACCTCATAGGCGATCTGAAAAAGGACAAGCACGTAGAGGTGATCCATGAGGTCGACTCAGGCAGAGACCTCTCCGAGCAGGTGAAAAAGTCCTCTGCCCCGCCTATCATAAAGATGGTCGATTCCATCATAATACACGGCGTTGATTCGAGGGCGAGCGACATCCACATAGAGCCGCAGGAAAAGAATGTAAAGCTCAGGATCAGGATCGACGGCATAATGCGCGAGGCGATGCAGCTGCCCAAGTGGGTCCAGGGGCCGGTCGTCTCCCGCATAAAGATCATGGCGAATATGGATATCGCCGAAAGGCGCGTATCCCAGGACGGAAGGATAAGAGTACGGCTCGGGGACAAATCAGTCGATATAAGGGTGTCGACCCTGCCGACCCAGTACGGCGAGACCGTTGTCATGAGGCTCCTGGATCCCAAGGCCTCACTCCTCGGCCTGTCAAACATCGGTCTTTCCAAGGAGGACTATGAAAGGATCATTGACATCATAGCTCGGCCTCAGGGCGTAGTGCTTGTCACAGGGCCTACAGGTTGCGGCAAGACCTCTACTCTCTACGCGATGCTCGGACACGTAAAGAGCGACGAGATAAACATCATAACGATAGAGGACCCTATCGAGTACGAGCTGCCCGGCGTCAACCAGGTCGCTGTAAACGACAAGACCGGGCTGACGTTTTCCTACACGCTCCGGTCGGTCTTGAGACAGGACCCTGACGTTATACTTGTCGGCGAGATGAGGGACACCGAGACGGCCATAATAGCCCATCAGGCCTCAATGACCGGCCATCTCGTCTTTTCCACGCTCCATACTAACGACGCGGTATCTTCCATTATAAGGCTTCGGAATATGGGGATACCACAGTATATGATAGCCTCGGCGCTAAACGGCATCGTCGCCCAGAGGCTTGTCAGGGTGATATGCGCGTCATGCAAGGTCTCTTATATCCCTAAGGCTGAAGATATGAGAAAGGCCGGTGTAAAGTGGAACGACGGCATGCGGCTTTACAAGGGCTCTGGCTGCAAGGCGTGCAATGGCACTGGGTATTCCGGCAGGACAGGGATATACGAGATAATGACGGTGAACGCAAGGCTGAGGGGGCTTATCGCTTCTGAGGCGCAGGAGATGGATATCCTCAAGGCCGCTACTGAAGCCGGCATGCTGCCGCTGCACATGGACGGCCTCAGGAAGGTAGCCGCAGGTATCACGACACTCGACGAGCTTACAAGGGTCATCTACCTTGCCAGGGAGGATGAGCACCATGACGGCGTCTGCCCGTCATGCCTGAAGCCTGTCATGGCAGAGAGCGACGTATGTCCGCACTGCGGGGTATTTATAACAAAGAGCTGCATTACCTGCGGCAAGACGCGCCAGCCGAGCTGGATAATATGCCCGTTTTGCGCGACGAAGTTCGAGGGCGTGAGGAAGGCCTTCGCATAAATACTCTCCTGTTGCGGTTCTGTTACGATTGTGATAATATTCGCCCTGTCTAAATCCCATTAAAAAATCGCTTTTATAGCCCCTTTTCAGAATAACCTTCTTGGTGGGTAATCGTACTTTATGGCCCTGCTATCCATAAGATACCTCTTTGCGGCTTTTCTTGTGTTCACGGCGGCGGCGTCCGAGGGACAGGAGAGGCCTATGGCCCCCGCGCCTGTTGACAGGCCGTATCAGCCCCACCAGAGGCTTCCCGGAGAGTTCAGGCAGAACAGGCTTGGCATCATCGATCCGTCTCCTGACGTCTTCTCTCTTTCAGCCCTTCCAAAGGACGACTACGGTTTTGTCGACTGGGCGCAGGCGATGAGGGATGGGGTGATATCCCCTAAAGACTCGATTATCGAAGGAATGGTCCCGCATGACAACGGTTCGAGCATACAGGACATAATCATCAAATCCAAGCTCAAGTTCATGCCGGATGTCCTCTTCCCTCATTCCGCCCATACGGTATGGCTCAAGTGCAACAACTGCCATCCCAAGATATTCAAGCAGAAGGCCGGATCCAACGCGATAACCATGGTCGGAATATGGAAAGGCCAGCATTGCGGAAGGTGCCATGATAAGGTGGCGTTTCCGACTCGCAACTGTTTCAAGTGCCATTCGGTGCCGAGAGAAACCGCTAAATAAAAGAGGCCTGTCTGAAAGACCGGCCTCTTTTATTTAGTGAAGCCCGAAAAAACGGAGGGTGCGCGTTGTCATGCTTGACGTCAAGGACCTTTCAAAGAGCGATCTTGTAAGTATCCTCGGTCTTATCGAGTACGCGCGATCATGCAGATCGACCGAGTCTTTCAGGGAGCTTCTGATGAGGACCAAAGCTCTCCTCGATGCCGACTACGCCATCTGTGGGTCTGTGGCCGTGAAAGGCATCGAAGTAAAGGGTCTTGCAAGCGCGGTAAACGGCAATCTGCCGGAGGCCTGGCTCAAGCACTATGCTATGGAAGAGTTCTGCTCCGCCGATCCGATACTCAACTATCATGCCAGGTACTCGCGCCCGGAGCTATGGTCAGAGGCTCTGAGGGCCATCGACACGACCGAATCGAGACAGGTCTATAACCACGCGACGGACTTCGGGCTTAAACACGGCGTAGCTATGGGCATATATGTGCCGGAGAGGCAGGAGATCTGCGTATGTTCTTTTTCAGGGGGGAGGAATGTTTACAAGGACCGGCATAAAAAGGTCTTAGACATCTTGTCTTTGCATCTCAACCACGCGTATTCAAGGTCCCTTGGCATTATAGTCAGGCCTCCAGAGGAAGGGTTCGAGGAGAAGGAAAAGGCGTCAAATCAGCTGCTGTAAGAGGAGGCTGAAGTGAACCTCACTGTTTTCAGCAAGCGGGACCTAGAGGAGATCCTCGGCATCATACACGATTCGACCCTGTGCAGGAGCGAGCCTGAGCTTATGAGCCTCATGGTCAGGGTGAGGGATATCGTCGAGGCTGACAGAAGCATCTGCGGCATCGGCGACAAGAGCGGCCGGATGAAGATCTTGAATGAGAGCTTTCCTGCCGACTGGATGCAGAGGTATCAGGATGAGGTCCTCTCGGTCAGCGATCCGGTGGTAAATTATGTGATGACGTTTTTTAAGACCTGCCTCTGGAAAGATGCTGTGGAAGTCTTCCCGGGCAAGCCGTATACCGAGCTTATGGGCAAGGCCTCGGAACACGGTCTCAAGTACGGAGTGGCAGGGGGCGTAAACGGCAAGACCCAGAACTTCGGCTCGGTATTCTCGTTCTCATCCGTCTCCGACCGTTTTGGCGGGAGACAGAAAAAGATACTCGATGTTGTTGTGCCGCATCTCCATCAGGCTATCATGAGGATCGCTTCCCCAGGCATCTCCAAGGAAAAGGAGATCGAACCCGTTGTCCTGTCCGTGCGCGAGGTAGAGGTCCTGAGATGGATAAAGGAGGGCAAGACAAACTGGGAGATCTCGATGATACTCAATATAAGCGAGAGGACCGTAAAGTTCCATGTCCATAACATAACGATCAAGCTCAATGCGGTAAATAAATCGCATGCCATAGCTATAGCTATGGAAAGGGGGCTTCTGGAATAGACGTCCATGAAAACAACCGGTCTTATCTGGTCAGGGCGACGCTACCCCAGGGTATACAGGAGTGTTGCCGGTGTTAAGGGATTGTGAGCCTGTACTAAAGGACAGGTGTTAAGTCCGGTTCTAATTGATATACTTTTTGCACATCACACAACTTGCCAACGTACTTCATCGCAATATTCATCCCGATGCTCGGTTAACGCTATCCGGAGGTGGGTAAGAGGGGTTTCAGGTCGTCTCGCGCTTCGGCCTCGAACAAGGTCATCTGTTCACTTGATCCTTCGTTCTCTGCATGACAGACTATCTACTGGCTGACAAGACTGCCGCCGAGAGGCAGCGCAGAAAGGACCTTAAAGAGAGGTTCTTGCGCGCTACTGCGGAAGGACTTCGTAACGACGAGGTCCTGGAGCTTATACTCGGCTACGCGATCCAGAAGGGTGATGTAAAGGCTGTCTCAAGCCGCCTTATCGAGAAGTTCGGCGGTTTGAGGGGCGTATTTGAGGCTTCCCATGAAGAGCTTATGGCGGTTGCCGGCATAGGCGAGACGACAGCGGTCCTTATAAGGCTTGTAAAGGATGTGTCCAAGGCATATCTCAAAGACAGGATCATAGGCAAGGACGCTATACGCTGTACGAGAGATGTCCTTGATTATCTCGACATGACGCTCTCCGGGGAGCGCATAGAGAAGTTCCTCGCCATATATCTCAACGCCAGAAATGAAGTCCTCGCCGTAGAGGTCCTCCACGAAGGGACGATAAACCAGACCGCTGTATATCCAAGAAAGGCGATAGAACTCGCGTTCAGGCATAACGCCAGCGCGATCATCTTCGTGCACAACCATCCGAGCGGAGACCCGACCCCTTCAGGCATGGACAGGCAGTTGACCAAGGTGCTTGACAGGGCGGCTTCGGCGGTAGACCTGATAGTCCACGACCATATAGTCATCGGCAGAAACAGGCACGTCAGTATGAGGGAGAGAGGCTGGGTAGGCTGTCATAACGCTCTCGGCCAGCACGTCAGGTTGCTTAGCGCCTCTGAGCCGGATTAACCGATCGACCCCATCCGGCCTGATGGTCATCCTGCCATCAGAGGTCTTGCCGCTCCCTCTTCAATTCCCCCTGAACGCCGCGCGATAAGCTTAAGGCAAGCGTCCTTTATGCGGATACTCGTCTATTGGTCCGCAAGCGGCAGATCGCCGTATCCGGGTTGATTATTCTGGTCTGTTTTTTCTTCACTGCTGATGGCCGGCAGGTATATGGAAAAGGACGTCCCCTTGCCCGGAGAACTCTCGACGGTTATCCAGCCGCCATGGTCTTTTATTATGCCGTAGACCATCGAAAGACCGAACCCGAAGCCCGTGCCCTCTTCTTTAGTAGTGAAAAAAGGCTCGAATATCTGCTCGACAAGGTCTTTGTCCATGCCGATGCCTGTATCTGATATGCTGAGCCTGACCGCCTCGCATGGGTGTGCGCCGGGGATGGATGCGGACTGTGCGAACGATACCGTGGTGTTCTCTGTCTTTATTGTAAGTGTGCCGCCTCCTGACATCGCATCCCTTGCGTTTCCGGCAAGATTCATTATCACCTGCCCGATACTGCTCGCGTCAGCCGTTATGGAGTATGGGCGCTCCTCAAACTCGGTCCTGACCTCGATGCCTGAGCCTATAAGCCTTGTGACCATCCCCAATATTTCCGTGACGGCCTTGTTTATGTCTATGGGCCTTTTTTCTTCCGCGTGCCCCTTGGCGAATATCATAAGCTGTTTGACGAGTCTGGAAGCGCTGGCAGCCGAGAGCAGTATCCCTTCTATCCTCTTTTTCAGAGGGTCGCTCTCACCCATCGTTTCGAACGCAAGCTCGGCGTTGCCTTCTATCGAGGTGAGGATATTGTTAAAGTCATGCGCTATGCCGCCGGCAAACCTGCCTACCGCCTCCATCTTGGCCGCCTGATAAAGACGACGCTGTGCTAATTCTTTCTCCCGTTCAGCGCGTTTGCGCTCGGTTATGTCCCTTATGGTCCCGGTAAAGTTTTTCCCTCCTGCGCATGAAAAACTTCCCAGTGCGATCTCTATGGGGAATACCTCCCCGTTTTTTCTCAGGCCCTCAAGTTCGAGTATCCGCCCCTGGGCTGAGGTCGATCCGGTATCCAAGAACCTGTGGAGCGCCTTGCTGTGCCTCTTCCTGTAAGGCTCCGGCATGAGGCGTATTACCATCATACCGATAAGCTCTTCCCGACGATACCCGAATATCCTCTCGGCTGTCGAGTTTACGTCTATGATTGTATCAGTGGTATCAGCCGTGATTATAGCGTCGAAGGCCGTGTCATGGACGAGCCGGTAGCGCGCCTCGCTCTGCCTGAGGGCGTTTTCAGCGTACTTGCGCTCTGTGATGTCCTCTCCGGAGCTTAATGTCCCGGTAGGCCGTCCGTCTTCCTTGAGAACGGTATTATGCCAGAGTATGATCTTTTCATGCCCGTCAGCAGTGAGGACCGCGTTCTCATAGTACCCGGCGTACTCGTAGTCGCCGTTCATCAGACTTCTGAATACGGCCCGTATCTCATGGCGCGACCTTTCAGGCACGAATGATGATATCCAGTCCTTCCCGAGGATATCAGCCTCACTACAGCCCAGTATTTCAAGCCCTTTTTTGTTGATGAGCGTTACCCTGGCATCCGTGTCGAGTACGACTATCACCACCCCGGCTATATCAAGATAACCCTGTGCCAGCTCACGCTCGCGTCCTTTGCTTTCTTCTGCGGCCGCAACCTGAGAGACCATCTTTATGAGCGGACGGAACAGGAAAAAATAGAGTATCGGTGAGAGCGTGGCGACGAGGAGGAGCGGGTCGAGGAAGATTCGCCACACAGTGGAAAGACCGGGGAAGGCCTCGAGGCCGAGCATGACGATCATCTCTGTGATGATAATGGAGAGTGCGATTACAGCCAGGGTCCGTCTGGGTTCTGTATAGGCGCCGCGCCTCTCTGATTGTTTTTTCAGGGCCGTCGTCTTATCTCCAGGTCTCAGTACCACGGCATATCTCCGATGATTGTATATGTGAGTAAGTCTGGAAGAACGCACCTGACGGGATATTCTCACGGCCAACGGCCTGCCAGGCAACTTATGCAGGACTTCATTGAGAGTATATATCGTAAAAGACGGTTGTGCCGCCTGCCTTAAGAGATTTTTTTACAGGAGGGTCCCTTGACACCGGGTTTTTTTTGTGTAAGTTTGAGCTGTGTATTAGAGGCTGAACTCGCCGTAAGCGGTCCCGCTCCTGAAACTCCGCACTCTTTAAGAGTCAAAAGGGTTCTTCGCACAGCTGGAAAATAATGATCAAAGGGAGGTTTTGAAAGGATGAAAAGGACTAAGATGATGATCTTATTCGTATCCGCGCTGTCTCTTATTCTGCCGTCTATTGCCGCGGCGTATCCCAACGGGACCCCGATGTATGTTACCGACGCCGCGCCGTTTTGCGCCTCGTGCCACTCGGCGGCAAAGGCACAGTACATGCCGGAACTGCCTGCTGAGGCGGCCAGAAAAGAGACCCCTGAGTTCAAGCATTATTCTCTTGTGAAGATGCCTGTGATGCCTTCGCCGTACGCGGAGCTGACGGTTGAACAGAAGGAGAGGCTCATTAAAAATGCTCAGCAGATAGATTCCAGGTCGAGTGTCATTGTCAGCGCGCCGTTGAAGGCCAAGGCAGGTCAGACCATAACCGTTACAGTCAAGGCGGCCGGAGGCAACGGCCCTGCGATAGGCATCATGCTTGTCGACGGGGCTTTGCGGTTTCAGTCGAGTCCGATCTCAGCTTCAGGCTGGACGATAGTCGGTGAACCTGAGGTGAGGGGGCAGGGTGGAAAGATACAGACCGAGTGGCTGGATAAGCGGCTTAAGGGCCTCTCCAGGTCCATTAATTATGTAAATATCGAGGGGCAGGCCTTTGATCCGTCTAAAGAGATATACCCTGAGGCAACGGTGGTCTACACCTTGCGGGCGCCTTCTCAGCCCGGAGTCTATGTGATAGCCGCAGCATTTTTGTACGGCACAGAGAACGCCGAGTCAGCAGGTTTTTTCCAGAGGCCGTCCGGGAGGATCCTTTTTTCTGAGGAGGCCGGGGTGAAGGTGGAGTAGTCTCGGGCAAGGTCCGACAGAGGTTCTTTATAGCAGGCGCAGGTTTTTTCAGGCTTAACGTTAATACAAAGGCCTTATTGCGGGCGAGAGCGCCCGCAATAAGGCCTTTGTATTTCGCGGTCCTCTTCGGACCGTATTTTTAATGCATCTACGGCAGTCCTGCTCAGTTGGCCTTTTCCAGGCCTTCGACCATCTCAACGAACATATTCGTCCTGATCGTCGTCTTTTCGCCGCAACCCGGGCATTCTAGGATCTTACCGATAGTAAGTTCTTTAGCCTTTTTCTTGAATTCCTTCTGACATGCAGGGCATGTGATGTTTATTATTACGTCAGCCATTGTAGTACTCCTTTGATTTGATATTATGAATTTAACATAAAATACGGTTCGAATGCAAATCAGGTATATAAAAGGGTCGTGTCCCATGCGGCAAGCTCTTTTTTTTTAGGCTATGATCTGATGATTTTGAACGGGTTGGCTGGCTTATGGCCATCTTACACCCACGGCGGTATGGAAGGCCTGTTAAAATGCTGGTTCAATTTTGTAAATTGAACACTTGGACTCCGTAATCCCTGTCAGGCCACGGACTTGGGGCTTAGGTTGCGAGCTTGAACCCGCAGAGAATATGTCGGCTTAAATTGACTTTATCAGTCTGTTGAAGTATTTTATCCTGTAAGATCCTGCAACTTTCTATACAGAAAGAAACAGCTGTGTTTGCCTTTTTATACGGACTGTATAATTGTTGTTATGCATAACGAGGGAGCATGGAAGAGTTTCTGAATCAGATTGAGGATTCTTACAAAATTGGTCACTTCTACCTAGCATTGTTCTGTTGTCTTACTCTTCCCGACATTTGCGGGGCGATATCGTCCGACGACGGAATAGCAACTGGTCAAAAGTACAAGAACTGGTTTAATACTTACGTTGCACCAAATTATGGAGGGAATTTCAATGGAAGCAACTGCTATGCGTTCAGGTGCGCGGCTCTACACCAAGGTAGGTCTGATCACAGGGATCTTGGTTACGCGAGGATAGTTTTTCTAGTTCCAACCGCTACAAATGAATCGCTCATGCATAACAATGTGTTAAACGACTCACTTAATCTAGACGTAGTAGCGTTTTGTCATGATATAGTCGGTGCGGTTCGAACTTGGATGCGCTGCGAAGCGTCGAAGCCGGTCTTTCAAAGAAATATGGCAACATTTTTAAAACGCCATGAAGGTGGGCTTGAACCATATATCGTTGGTACCGACGTGTTAAGTTAAGAGGAGAAAGCTTCATGCCAATTTACGAATATGAATGCCCAAGTTGCAGCGCGCGCTTTGAGGAACTACGAAAAATAGCAGAACGTGACCAATTGCTTCGGTGCACAGCCTGCGGATCAAACGTAGTTCGCGTTTTAAGTTCTCCTAACCTTTTGTTGAATGCGAATAGCAGATCGAGCAAAACCCTAGGGTCATCAGAGTCAGTTGTGGCTGATGTTCAGATCACGAACGGCACCTTTAAAAACTCTAACATTGGCATAAGTCTTCCAGAGGGTGCGAAGGTTACGATGAAGGGTAGCAAATTCGAGAATGTTAAGACTCCGGTGGAGTTTAGAAAGAAGAAGTAATAGCGTGAACGTTGCTACGCATAACCAATCGGTTCCTTCGTCGCTTTGCTTTTTTATGCTGGAATCCGTAATCCCTGTCAGGCCACGGACTTGGGGTTCAGGTTGCAAGCCTAAACCCGCAGACAGGTTCGCGGCCAAAGCGCGCGTATCAGTCTTCGTCCGGGACCTTGCAGCCTATCATGGAGAGGAAGTTTCTCTGCTCGGCGGAGAGCCTGTGCTGGCAGACATACCAGCTGACGGTGTGGATGCGCACCCAGCCTATCTTCTCAAGCTCCGCGACCTTCATCCCAAGGACGCAATGCGCAAGCATGTCATGTAGCCAGGCAGGGCATCCGTAGAACCGCCCTTCCCTTGAGAGCCAGCCTGAGATAAGCGTCTGGTTGTGGAGCGGCGTCTTCTTCCAGTCGAGTTCGGTTATGTGGAATACCTCGACCGTCGCGTCTATGACGTCTTCCGGGTGCTTCTCACGCCAGAGGCTCTTGACTATGTTCAGCCAGTGCTCGCCCTTATCAAGCATCCAGAAGAAAGGCCTGGGCTGTTCATCCTTTCTGATATGGGGAGAGACAAGATGATATATGAGTTTTTCTTCGTTGTGCATCCTGTGTCTCCGCTCCATAGCGCCGATGAGCTTCAATGAGAACATGTATGGATAAAAAAAAGGCTCAGGCGATAGCCGGAACCTTATGAGTTTATATGGTGGCCAGAGACGGAATCGAACCGCCGACACGCGGATTTTCAGTCCGCTGCTCTACCTGCTGAGCTATCTGGCCATAAGGCATTTGAACGACTATTTTCATGTATGCGCTACTGTTTAAAACGATACGGCCTTGGCACGCGATTTATAGCGCAACTTTAGCCGACCGGTAAAGAACCATGATTTTAACAGATAGAACGGTTTAGTCAAGGGTTTTGTGGTCTTGGCGAAAGAGGTTTTATCTGGCCGTTTAGAGCCGTTTTTTTGCAGGGGCTCAGGCGGCGCTTTAGGATTACAATCTTAGGCCCGTCAGATGACGCCACAACGGCATAACAAAGCATCTCATGGCAAGTTCATCGTAAAGGAGGCTTTCCGGCGCTCTGGCGCGACCGGCCGGGGTATTGCCCGGACGCCTTTCAACTGATAAATGGACAGCGCCTTTCATATCAGCTAAAATATCGTTTTGCCCGCAAGGGCGATATTATCTTCAGATCAGGGGTTATTTTTTTATGTCGAACGCAGGCAAAAGGACCGGCGCTGTTGCTGGCCCTCTTATACTCATCGCCATAGGCGCATTTATGGCCTGGATGAGCTGGCTCAGGTGGCCGGACCTTATCGTGGACTTCGGAAGGGAGGTCTATGTCCCCTGGCAGCTTTCTCTCGGAGAGATCCTCTACAGGGACATAGCTTATTTCAATGGCCCGTTGTCTCCGTATCTCAACGCCGCTGTCTTCAAGGTCTTTGGCGTTTCTATCCTCGCCATGGAACTAGCGAATATTTTCTTCATAGGTCTCATCACATTCGTCGTCTACAGGGTCTTTGAGACTAAAGGCGACAGGGTTGCGCCTGTTATGATCGGGATGATGTTCCTTGTCATATTCGCCTTTGCCAAGTATTTTCCGATGGGCAGTTATAACTTCGTCGCCCCTTATTCTCATGAGCTTGTTCACGGGACACTTGTCTCGTTTCTAGCGATATACATGCTCAAGCGTTATCTGCAGGGCCCAAGTGTTATCTGGATAGGGGCGGCAGGTCTCTTTACCGGGCTTGCGTTGCTTACAAAGGTGGAGGTCGCAGTCTCTGCTGTCGTTTCGGTGGCCATAGGGCTTATGGTCATCGTCTGGCTTGAGAGGGCGGCGGCCGTACGCGTAAAGAATCTTATACTCGCATTCATCGCAGGTCTTCTGGCGCCTCTCGTCGCCTTTATAGGTTTTTTAAGTCTTTATATGGGGCTTGGCAACGCAGTCAAGGGCGCATTCGGATCATGGCTGATCCTTGCCACTACCGGCATAGCCTCAAGCTCGTTCTATACGCGGATGATGGGCCTTGACAAGGTCGGACAGAACCTGGGGCTGGTCTTCGAGTATGGCCTCTGGTGGGCCGTTGTCCTTCTTATCCCATTAGCGGCAACATATCTGCTCCGCAATAACCCATTTGCGAAGAGGCACGGCTGGGCCATTGCGTTTGTTATCTCAGCGGGTGCGGCCATCTACTTCCTCGGCTCGGTATCGTGGCTCTTGATATTCAGGCCTCTCCCGCTCTTTGTCATCGCTATCATCATCGTCCTTTGGGCAGGTCTCATGCATGCAAGGCATGACAGGGAGTCATGGTCAAGGGCAGTACCGCTCCTTTCAATAGCCGTATTTTCCATTCTGATGCTCCTGAAAATTGTCCTCAACTCGCAGGTCAATGGCTACGGCTTTGTCTTGGCAATGCCCGGAGCCCTTCTGACCATTTACATGATAATCTCCAGGATGCCTGCGGCATTGGAAAAGAGGTGGGGATCTTCTTCTACCTTCAGGGGTTCTATCCTTGCTGTCGTCCTTGTCATCTTCGGATGGCATCTGTTGGAGGAGTGGAAGTATTACAGGCCGCTGACGTATCCTGTAGGCAAGGGCGGCGACACTATCCTCACCTATCCGCCCGAATCGGTAGGAGTCGGCTTCGGCATGAACGTACTCCTTGAAAATATCGAAAGGATAATGGGGCCTGAAGAGGGTTTTGTCGTAATGCCTGAAGGCGCGCTCGTCAACTATCTCTCAAGGAGGCCGAACCCGACCGGCTTCATCAACTTCGTACCGGCGGACGTGCAGATGTTCGGCGAGTCAGCTATGCTTGCCGCTTTGAGGAATGCGCCTCCTGAGTTCATGATAATGATCAGCAGGGATACCTCTGAGTACGGGGCCGCATACCTGGGGCAGGGGTACGGCTACGGTCTCTTCTCGTTTGTCTCGTCAAGATATGAGCCGGTATTGCAGATAGGTAGCCCTGACTTTCTCGTTGAGTCGAAAGGGTTCAGTCAGCCGCTGGGCATGATAGTTATGAAGCGCATAGAGTAAAGAGTACGTCTGCCGTGTTTGTCAGGTTCTTCGAGGATCGGGCGGCAGAAGTTTGAAACAGCCATCAGAGCGAGCGCTGGCAGATGCTCATTAATTGTTTTATCGGATCGAATAGGGGCTGAAGAGGTCTTTCGGGATAGACTGTGTCGTATGTTTTTCAGGGCTGTTCGGATGTGGGCGGCCGGGTATGGAGGCAAGGGGCCGGAAGGAATGCGGCTGAGCCTTGGGCAGAGCCACGTGATATTTTCAGGTGTAGATCCCTTGGAAGGCCGTAGCTACCCGATAGGCTCTCTGAGATCTCCTGTCTCGTATTGTATGATTGCGATTGCGGCCAGAGCCGCTGTCTCAGCCCGGAGTATCCTGGGCCCGATACTGACTGCGACGAAGCCTGCTTTTTCGGCAGCGGCGACATCTTCGACTGAGAAACCGCCTTCAGGCCCGACTGCGACGACGATCGCACTGTCAAGGTCGGCGTTTTTAAGTGCCTCTTTTATTGAGATTGTCTTACCAGTACCTTCCCATAGTATCAGTCTGATCCCCTCGGTACATCCCATGACCGCGTCTTTGAAGGCGGCTACAGGCGTTAGTTCAGGCAAGCGCGTCCTGCCGCACTGTTTGGCGGCCTCGATAGCGGCCTTCCTCCACCTTGTCCATTTTGTCTTTGAACCGTTTGATATCGGGATAGTCCTTGAAGTGGTGAAAAACGTGATCGTAGCTGCTCCAAGCTCTGTAGCCTTTTGGATCACGAACTCCGGCTTGTCTGATTTGAGAAGGCCTTGCAGGAGCCTGATAGCTCTGGGGCTTTCAAGCCTGCCGTAAGCAGTCCCTTCGACAGAGACGATTGCGCAACCAGCCTCCATCGCCGTGATCCGGCCTTGGACTTCAAGACCCTTGCCGTCAAAGACCGCAAGATCGTCGCCCTGTTTGAGCCTCAAGACCCTTTTGAGGTGGGTGAACTCGTCACCTGAGATGCGCACAGACTCCGCTCCGGCAGTTATATCTTCCGAGAAAAAACGCCTCATCCGAGAGCCTTTTTGATGATGGTCGCCGCCCACTCGCCTGACGTATAGTCCTTGAACTCCTTGAAGCCGTGCGCCTTGAAGGCGTTTTTTACCGTCTCTCTCTCATGGACGAGTATGCCGGAGAGTATAAGGAACCCGTTGTCCGCGACCTTTGCCGAGAGGTCCGTTGACATGCGCATAAGGTCTCCGGCGAGTATGTTTGCCGCCACAAGCGGGAACCTGCCGCGTATTTTTTCAAGGGGCTTGAGCGTCATCAGGACAACGGCCTTGTTCATCCGCGCGTTCTTGCGGGCGACCGTGGCGGCCACATGGTCTATCTCAGTGCCGACGGCCATTTTTACGCCGAGTTTCTTTGCGGCTATCGCAAGGAGCCCTGTCCCTGTGCCGACGTCGAGCATCCCTGAAAGGAGTCTTTTCCGTTCACTCCCGAGCAGAAGCGTTGTAACGGCCTTCAGGCACATCCGGGTTGTCGCGTGGCCGCCTGTTCCGAATGCCATGCCCGGGTCGATCTCGATCAGTATATCCCCTTTCTTCTTCGTAACGGTCTTCCATGTAGGCTTGACTATGACAGAGACGCCTTTGCACGTGACCTTGACCGTTTTTACGGATGCGCGCCAGGAGTGCGACCAGTCCCGGTCTTTGTAGTCTGATGTGGCCAGCCTCCAGCCGAGGCTTCTGAGGCGCTCATCGAGCCTTCTGACAAGGCCGGCGTCCTTTTGCGGGAGGTAGGCCTTGAGTACGGCCTCAGGGCTGTCAGATTCCGTAAAGGCCGGAAGCTCGCCCTCCCAGAGGCTATATGAGACGAGTGTGCCCACGGCCGATGGTTTGTCTTCGATCTCTTCGACTCCCGGGCTGCCCGCCTCGATGAGCGCGAGTGTTGCCGCGTCCTTTTCCGGCCTCGGTCCGGCGGCCTTTATCTCGATCCATTCTTTTATCACTATCCGTCCTTTGTCGTCCGATGGTTACGAGCGCATATTTATGTACTGGAGGTTTATGTCGAAGTCGCGCCCTTTAAGATCTTGTATCACAGCCTGGAGGTCGTCTATCTTCTTGCCTGTGACCCGTATCTGGTCATCTTGTATCTGCGGCTGGACCTTGACCTTCATCTCTTTTATGATCTTGTTGATCTCCTTCGCCTTATCCGTAGGGATGCCCTGGCGGATCTTTACGACCTGCCTCTTCATGGAGCCTGAGGCGTCTTCCACCTTGCCGTAATCGAGCGATTTAAGAGAGACCCCGCGCTTGACAAACTTGGTCTGGAGTATCTCTATTATGTTCCGGAGCTTGCCGTCGTCATCGGCCAGGATGATGATCTCCTCTTTCTTGTCCCACTTTATCTCGCTCTTTGAACCCTTGAAGTCGTACCTCTGCTGGATCTCCTTGATGGCCTGGTTCACTGCGTTGTCGATCTCCTGCACATCCGCGTTCGAGACGATATCAAATGACGGCATATCCCACCTCCGTATGGTTTGTCTGGCTTCTAAACTGCTATGGCCTGAGTACCTTCGCGCCTTTAGGCGGGGTGTACTCGAAAAAAGAGTCCTGCCTGGTCTCTCCGGTCTTTATGTTTCTGAAGGTCAGTCTCGTCGTATTCGCGAAAGAGTCTTCTATCGTCGCCCTTACCGCGAACCAGCTCTTTTTGTCGACCTCTATCGTCAGCCTCATCATATTCGGCTGCGGCGTCCTGGGCACGAGCTTAAGGCTGAAGATAGCGCCTTTATCCTCTTCCTTTGTTAGCTCGAAGTTCTTTTTTACGCTTCCGAGGCCTGAGAGGAAGTCGATGGCGAGGTTGGACGCGGCCTTGCCGACTTGGGTCTCGAATACCTGGTTGAGGTCGCTCTGGTATATCCACATCGTCTTGCCGTTGCTGACGATAAAGTCTTTTGTCGGCTTCGCAAAGACCCACTTCATCTTGCCGGGCTTTTTAAGGTATACGGTCCCTTCGTACTTCTCGGCTGATTTGGTGTGCCTTGATACGACCTCCTGCGTGAACGCGGCTTCGAGCGAATCTATCGACTCGTATCTCTTCTGAAGCTCCGTGATGACGCGCTCAGCCTCGGCTGACGCTCCTCCGTGGGCTTCGGTGCAGATCAAGGGAAAGAGCATCATGCAAAAAACGATGGCGATACGCGCGTATATATTTTTCATCTCAGAGGGCCTTTCCTTTTGATGTTATGGCTGAGTGCGTGTCAGGAGGCTCATTGGCTGTCGTACTTTTTTATAAGGACCTCTCTGGGGCGCGACCCTTGCGCAGGGCCGACGAGGCCTTCTTTTTCCATCCGTTCGATTATCCTCGCCGCGGTGTTATAACCTATGCGGAACCTTCGCTGTATGTATGAGGTCGATATCATCTCCAGAGTTGAGGCGAGTTCTACGGCGTCGAAGTACCTTTTCATGAACTCTTCTCCGAGTTCCGCCTCTTCCGAGGCCGTCTCGGATTCAGCCGGCTCAGTTATGACGGATTCATCATACTGAGGCGCGCCCTGCGCTTTCCAGAAGTCGGTGACTCGTTTTATCTCAGGCTCGGAGACGTAAGGCCCGTGTATCCTCTGGAGCTTTGAGGTCCCTGGCGGCAGGAAGAGCATGTCGCCCTGGCCGAGGAGCGTTTCCGCCCCCCCGGCGTCGAGTATTGTGCGTGAATCGGTCCGGGACGGGAGCTGGAACGCGATCCTTGCCGGGAAGTTTGTTTTGATCAGGCCTGTGACTACGTCGACCGACGGCCTCTGGGTAGCTATCATAAGATGAATGCCTGAGGCCCTTGCCATCTGCGAGAGCCTGACAAGGCACTCCTCTACGTCCTTTCCAGATGTCATCATCAGGTCTGCAAGCTCGTCTATTATTACGACTATGTAAGGGAGCCTCTTGTTCTTTTCTATCTCGCCGCCGTCGTCTTCGGATGCGCCTTCGAGCGCGAGATTATACCTCTCGATGTTCTTCGATCCCTTCTCGGCCATCAGCTTATAGCGCCTGCCCATCTCGGTGACTATGCCTCTGAGAGCCCCTGCGGCCTTCTTCGGGTCTGTTATGACCGGGGTTATGAGGTGCGGTATCCCCTCGTAGGCTGAGAGCTCCAGCATCTTCGGGTCGACCATCAGGAAGCGCACGTCCTCCGGTGTCGCCTTGTAAAGTATCGAGAGTATCATCGCGTTTACGGATACGCTCTTGCCCGTGCCTGTGGCCCCTGCGACGAGCATGTGAGGCATCTTCGCGAGGTCCGCCACGTAAGGCGCGCCGCTGATGTCTTTGCCGAGGGCGAGGGAGAGGCGCGAACGGCTTTTCGCGAAGGCAGGGCACTCCATCATCTCCCTGATCATGATGGTGTCCCTCTTCTGGTTCGGTATCTCAATGCCTACTACGGCTTTCCCGGGTATCGGAGCTATGATCCTTATAGACATAGCCTTCATGGCAAGGGCGAGGTCGTCGGAGAGGTTGGTTATCCGCCCGACCTTGACCCCGGGGGCAGGCTCGAACTCGAACATCGTTACAACAGGGCCCGGCATCACTTCGAGGACGCGCCCCTCTATGCCGAAGTCGAGCAGCGTCTTTTCAAGCACCTTCGAGTTGGCAAGAAGCGCGTTCGAGTCGACTGACTCTGATTTTTCAGGAGCCGGGTCGAGAAGAGAGGTCGGCGGCAGTTTAAAAAAACCCTTCGGAGAAGTGAATTCGAGGCGCTCATCAGCCTCTTCCATCCGTTCCTTCTTTCCGTGTATCTTCGGGGCTGATATCTTTGGGGCCGGGGCAGTGGACATAGCGGCAGAAGGCGTCTTGTCTCTTATCGGCTTCTCGGCTTTTAAAGCCTCTTTTTTCGGCTCAAGTCTTTTTTTATCTGTATCGTCTTCTTCAGCCTCGGAATCTTCCTCGTCTCCGCTATCAGGCCTTCTCATCCGTTCGATTATGGATCTGAAGGCGCTTGTCGCCGGAGGGGTAAGTTTTACCCCGAGCTGTACAAGGGATATGCCTGTAGCGAGAAGGACTGTGATGAGGACGACAGCGGTGAGCAGTATAACCGAGCCTGTCACACCCAGGTAGTCGGCTGAGACGTTGCCTATGAACCCTCCGACGAACCCTCCGGCCTCAGGGGCTGAAAAGACAGTGGCAAGAAGGCCGGACGAGGATATGACAAAGACCGCGAAGCTCGCCAGCACTGCGGCCTTGAGCCTGGTGAACCTCCTCATGAGGAACTCCGCTGATATGACGGCGAGTATCAGCGGGAGGATGTACGAGGTGTAGCCGATAGAGGCTATGAGCGCCCATTCGAGGTGTCCGCCTATCGCGCCGCCCCAGTTAGAGGCGGCCCCTGAGGAATAGAGGGACACGCCCGAGTACAGGGCAAGCGCGAGGATGAGGATGCCTGTTATTTCCTGGCGAGGGCCGCCCTCGGTCTCTTTTGTCTTTACGGTATTGGCCATTCTTCCTTTTGATGATCCAAGCGGTCATGTGCGCAAGATTACAGGCGCAGCCGGGCCTGATGACTGATGAGATGATGTGTGGCGCTATAAGGAGATCCTGGCCGCGGAGATCTTCATGGAGGCGCTCTGTCAGAGCGCCTTGAACTGCTTGCTGAGCGTGATCGACTGGTACTGGTACGATGAACCTATCTTCGGGCCGTAGACCTTCTCCGGCATTTCGCTCATCTTCTCGTAGAAGATCTTGCAGAAGCTCTGTCCGTCGGCGATCATGAAAGGCACGTCATGGGCCCTTACTTCAAGGACAGCCTTGGTGCCATTGACCTCGCCCTTCATCCCGTAGCCGAAGCCGGGGTCGAAGAAGCCGGCGTAGTGCGTCCTGAGCTCCCCTGAGCCTGCCTCATACGCGACCATCTCGGCGGCGTACGTGGGCGGGACGCGTATCTTCTCTTTTGATGAGAGTATATAGAATTCCTCAGGCTCCAGGATGAGCGTGCCTTTGCTGTTCTTCGGCAGAGGGTCCCAGAAGTCGCCTATCCTGTAGTGGTTTTTTTTCGTAAGGTCGACTACGTGGCTGTTCTTCTTCGATCTGTATCCGATTATGCCGGAATTGTTGTCTCCGCTGAGATCGACCGACATGAAGAGGCCTTTTGATATCCTGACGTCGTCGGCGCCAAGATGGTTGTCTCCGTTGTATAAAAGACGCGACGACTTGTTGAGCGCCTTTAGCCCGGCGTCCGTCAGTGTGCAGTCGCCCTGCATCAGCCGGAGCTGGACGAGAGAGAGGCCCTGCTTCACGTTTATCGTGAACGACCTGGGCATCACCTCTACGAAGAGCTGTCCTTTGTATCCGGCGGCTATATCGTCGAAACGCGGGTTTCTGTCTGTGAGTATGCGCGCGAAGACGTCGAGCCTGCCGGTAGTCGATTTGGGGTTCGCCCTTCCGTGGACGTTTTTCGGAAGGTCAAGCTCCTCCATGATCGGTATCAGGTAGACGTGCCCCTTCTCAAGTATGCCGCCGTTCGATATGTCTGTCTCGTACATCACAAGGTCTGAGCCGTATGCGTCAGGGGTGTGGAGCTTCTCTATGACCGAGTGGAACTCAGGGAGGAAGCTCGATACGAGCCTGTAAGCCTTTGCACCGAGCCTCAAGTCCATGGAAGCGGGCTGGATCTGTTCGTCGGAGATCGGAGACGACGCGCAGTGGATATGCTTTTTCGCTATCGCCTTTTTAAGCATCTGACAGCTCAGGACGCCGCCTTTTTCAGGGGTACTCATGCCAAGACCTCTTTTTCGGCTCGCCTGAGGGCGTAACCGGTGATTTTGTCGCTAAAGTATCTGATAGCATACACAAAAGGAAGTCCATTTTAAAGCTAAAATTTTTCTTCCGGATGGAGGTCCAGGCAAGTAAAAAGCCCCGGCCGGCAAGGCGCGGGGCTTTTTCAGCAGGTCTTGTCTCTCTTGTTCAGCAGAACCGCAGTCCTGCCCTTGATATGCCGTATATATGCCTTGTCCATACTACCTGAGCCTGTTTTACAATGTCGAGGTCTTCTACTGTGACGTTGATCCTCTCATCCTGATTGAATGGGAGGTGGCCGAGCACCTTTATGCCGAGGCCGGTATCCGATACGTCGACGGTCTTTACCGGAAGCCTGATGTCGTCTTTCAGGAGATCGCAGATCCTGTGGGTGATCTGGCGGTTGCCGCCTCTTCTGTCAGACTCAGCGCCTTTTTGCATGAAACCGCAGTATGGACATGGAAGATGTGAGTCTCGTGCCGCGGTAAAGGAGATATTTTCGCATCTCAGGCAGGTTATTTTATTCATGTGTACCTGTTCGGGTAATATCCGGTTTATTTTATTGTCGGTAGTCTCTTACATAATAGTCGTTTTCTTTTGGTTGTCAACAACTTTTGGGCCTTTTAACATCATTTTAATCGTTTATTTAGATTCGTTCCTCTGGTTGTCGAAAATAAAGGCTCTCGGTCCTTCTTCTGAGGGGACTACATGTATTGTATCACAGGCCGTCATGTTCTTTAAACCTCAGGCAATCCGCAGGGTTTTGTCTTAAGAGTCCTTGACATTTACGGGTGCATCTGGTACTCGTTATCAGGTGAAGAAAGAAAAAAGACTTGACCCGCGCGACAAGAAACTTCTTCTTGCGGCGGCTATCCTGGTCGCGGTGGCGGTCTTTGCCGTCTTTGGCGACAACGGCCTCCTTGATGTCTATAAGATGAGGAAAGAGCGCGACGGGATCATTGAGTATAACTCCGCTATGGAGGCCGAGAACAAGGGCCTTGAAGAGCAGATATCCCTGCTGAAGACCGATAAGCGCTACATAGGGCGGATCGCGAGAAATGAGCTTGGGATGCTCGGCAAAAACGAGATGATCTACAGATTTGAGGAAGTGAAAAAGTAGCTTTCCTGAGCGCCGCCTGATCAGAGCCGCTTGCCTCTCAAGTCAGGGGCGCACGCTTTTAAATCTTAAAAAAACGGTGAGATGAAAAACACGCTGAAGACAGCCGGAGTGCAGTTCGCCTGCGTCCGGGACAGAGAGAAAAACCTTGCAAAGGCGCGCTCCCTGATCGAAGTGGCCGCAGGAGAAGGGGCGAAAATAATAGGGCTTCCACAGCTCTTTAACTCGCACTGGTTCCCAGCCGCCATCGACGAGCATAACTTCTCTCTGGCAGAAGATGGAGATGGCGCTACTGTCAATATGTTAAGGGAAGAGTCGGCGAGGCACAAGGTCTGCCTCGTAGGGTCTATATTTGAGATCGACAACAAGGTCCACTACAACACGGCCTTTGTGACCGGCCCTGACGGAGCGGTAATCGGCAGGTACAGGAAGGTCCATGTCCCGCAGATCCCGTTGTGGGAGGAAAAGACTTACTTCAGCCCGGGAGACCTCGGTTTTCCGGTCTTTAAGACGCCGTTTGCGACGATAGGCGTGCAGATATGCTGGGACATATTCTTCCCTGAGGGGTTCAGGATACTCGCGCTCAAGGGGGCTCAGATGGTATTCGCACCTACAGCCTCGGCCTTCATCCATTCGAGGAAGAAGTGGGAGCGTGCCATCGGCGCTGCCGCGCACGCGAACGGGATATTCATATTCAGGGTCAACAGGGTAGGCAAGGAAGAGGCGCAGGAGTTCTACGGCGGCAGTTTCTGCGCAGGCCCTGACGGAGAGTTCGTAGGCGCGCCGTCCGGGGCTTCTGACGGAGTGGTGCTCGCCGATGTAGACCTCTCGGAGATGACCGAGGCAAGGAACGAATGGGTCTTTTTAAGAGACAGGCGGCCTGAGGAGTACGGCGATATATCGGGGAGCGGCAGATGAGGAAAGGTGTTGCTGTAATAGTGACGGACGCGCTCGTCCAGGCGCGCTCTGAGGGGCTTATCCTTGCTCAGGAGTTTCCATCAGTAATCATAGACAAGCCAAAGAAAGAGGAGTTCGGGGATTTTTCAACGAACATCGCAATGCTCCTGGGTCCTATCGAGAAGAAGGGACCGAGGCTTGTAGCCGATATCATCGCTGAGAAGATAAGGCTTCAGCCGTTTATCGCGCGTTGTGACGTGGCAGGCCCGGGGTTCATAAATATATTCCTTGAGAAGTCCTACTGGACTTCAGTCCTTGCGGATATAATATCGAAGGGAGCTGAGTTCGGCAAGTCTGACGCAGGCAAAGGCAGGTCAGTACAAGTCGAGTACGTCTCCGCCAACCCGACAGGGCCTCTCCACATAGGCCACGGCAGGGGCGCGGCTGTAGGGGATTCGCTCGCCCGCATACTTGCCGCCGTCGGTTTTTCCGTCAAAAGGGAGTATTACATAAACGACGTAGGCCGCCAGATGAGAACTCTCGGCAGATCTGTATATCTGAGGCACCTTGAGATACTCGGAAAGCAGATAGAGTTCCCTGAAGACTCATACAAGGGCGATTATATAAAAGACGTTGCAGCGTCGTTTATAGCCGAGCACGGGGAAAAATACAAAAACGTCCCTGAAGATGCCGCTATCCCGGCGTTTTCCGAGTTCGCTGGTAGCGCGCTCCTTGCCAACATAAGAACTGACCTCAGGGATTTTTCAATAGAGTTTGACGAGTGGTTCAGCGAGAGGTCGCTCCACGAAAAAGGCCTTGTAGATAAGACCATTGAAGAACTGAGAAGAAGAGGGCACATCTATGAGTCAGAAGGGGCGCTCTGGTTCAGGACGACTACATTCGGAGACGATAAAGACAGGGTCCTTATAAAGGCCGACGGGGCGATGACGTACTTCGCCTCTGACATAGCCTATCACCTTGACAAGCTCGACAGGGGCTTTGATGTGCTCGTAAACGTCTGGGGGGCGGACCATCACGGCTACGAGGGAAGGATCCGCGCCCTTGTGCTGGCACTTGGCAGGGACGGTTCAGCCCTTCGCATCATCTTCATTCAGCTTGTGGCCCTCATGAGGGGCGGTGTGCCTGTTGCAATGGGCAAGCGCGAGGGAGAGTTCGTGACGCTCAGGCAAGTCATGGACGAGGTGGGAAGGGACGCCTGCAGGTTCTTCTTCCTCATGAGGAGGTCGGACGCTCAGCTCGACTTCGACCTTGAGCTTGCAAAGAGCCAGGCCCCTGAGAACCCCGTCTACTATGTACAGTACTGCCACGCCCGGATAAAGAGCATCATAGGCTTTGCCGCTGAAAAAGGGGCCATCATGCCCGAGACCCCGTCTCTTGAGATATTAGGCAGGCTTGAACAGAAAGACGAGATGGAGATAATAAGGCACCTCGCCTCTTTTGAAGAGGTCGTCGAGAAGAGTGCTTCGTTGATGGAGCCCCACAGGGTGAGTTTCTATCTTACGGAGCTTTCCGGCCTATTCCATCCGTATTACAACAAGAACAGGGTGGTTACAGACGACGACGGTCTCACTGGCGCTCGCCTCCTTTTGTGCGGCGCTGTAGCGACTGTGGTCGCCAACGGACTGAGGCTCCTGGGTGTGAGCGCGCCTGAGAAGATGTAGCGGCAGCGAGGTCTTCACGATTGGGTCGGGTGTTATATTTTGGCTGATGATGTTTTTTTGGCCTTTATCGGTTGACACGCCCGATAGTTTTTGATACATTATCAAATCTCAGCTACTGCGGGGTGGAGCAGTCCGGTAGCTCGTCGGGCTCATAACCCGAAGGTCGCAGGTTCAAATCCTGTCCCCGCTACCAAAAATAATCAGGGGTTACGCAATTGCGTAACCCCTTTTTTGTTCTCAGAGGGGTTATTAGCTAACATTTTTCTAACAATACAATCTAAAGATACGGGGTATTCTCTTTGCTGGCTCAGATTTATAACCTGAACCCGCAGTAGAGTGAAATCTATCGAAATAGGTAATGAATTGGGTAGTGACCGATTGGAGAGCAAATGAAAAAATCAGAAGAACATTTGCTGTTTTCCTTAAGGCGGGCATTGAAAGATTTTAAATCAGATCCGTATGCTGACGGACGTTATGAAAGCCCACATTCTGAAGCAGAACTTGATTTGGACGAGAATGAACTACCTCTTCCATATATGGTGTTCTTGACATTGGTTACTTTTTCGGGTTTTTCATACTGGGGACGTGAGGAAAAAGTGGCTTGGTCTATACCGATCCTCTATAAGGACATTCCTTTTTTATTGGCCTACCGTAAATTTGGATTCGACATAACGACGCCAGCCCTTACGAATGAAACCCGGAAAGCAGCAAAGGAAATGGTAAGCAAGCTACATAAGGGCATAGTTGTTGCCGACAAACTGCTGAAACCGTTTGCTGAGGCACAAATTAGAAAAAGAAACGTCACCATTCTCAATAAATATCATAGTTTTAACAACAGATATCGTTTCTTTCGTGAGCAAGCGGCGCAAAGCTTCTCGAAACTGTCCCAAAGAGGCGCTTTGCAGACGAATAAAACAACCAGTACAGTTGAAATATTAAATAACATCTCTACGTTAAGTAACGAAGGTTTCTATCATGCATCAGCTATGCTGGATGCTTATTTTAGTCGCCTGGAACACGTGCTTGTTTTGTTGCTCGCCTTTACCGATTACAATAGCAAAAAGGACGACCTGGTGAGATTTATAGGCTCCTTTTGGGACGATAAATTCACACGCATATTTGATATCCAAAAAGATGCTGGGGCAAAGAAATGTTACGATCGATTATGCAATATTAAAGACAGATTCCGGAATCCCCTTTCACATGGAGGTTTTGAAAGACAGGGAGCATCTCTCAACTTCCATGTACCTGTAGTAGGGGCAATACCTGTTCACCTTTCGAGATTCAAGGATAGTATTCATTATTCCTTTCACCCGATAGACGAAACCAGCTTCGAAGAGATATGTTCTTTGTTTGACAACGCCGATAAGCTTTTAGAAAACGGAGAAATAAAATTTGGCATGAGATATATAGATAGTGGCCTTAACGTAGCCTTTGACGAAGACATGTTAAAGGAGTATCGGCAAGCAATACGATCTGAGAAAGAGATCGAAAATTTTATACAGCATCTGTCTGATCTATCAGATATGCACACGAATTTGAACTGGTGAGAACCTAACCACTTCATGACCCAATCCTCGCAACTACAGGCTCAGACTAAGTCTTAATGCGAATCCCCGCTACCAAAAATATAAAAGAGGGTGGTATTCATACCGCCCTCTTTTCTTATTTCAGGTTGTCAGGGATTGAAAGCAACTGAGGCCAAGAGAGTGGGAGCGAATGAACGCGGCCAGATCTCCAGGTCACTGATGACGATTTTGCCGCTGAATTTCAGGCCGTGTTTCCTTAAATGGAGACGCGGCTTTTTTCATTTCATGCGTATGTTGCTTTGCCTGCGCGTTGGATGTTAATATCCTGAAATATTACGGATGGGACGGAGGCGTCTTTGGACCTGATAGTCAGCAATCTGCGCATAGCCGTTGAGAGGGACGGAGTAGACGAATATCTGAAGGCCGCCTCTCAGAAGTTGCAGGTCGGCGTGAAGGCATTGAGTTTCGTCAAGATCCTCAGCAAATCAATCGACGCGAGGAACAAAAAACAGTTTTTCTATGAGATCGCGATCGTGGTCGCCGTCCCTGAAGGGTTCAACAACCCTGAAGGCTTAGAGGTCTACATAGAAAGACCAAAGACGGTCAAGGTGCTCAAAGGCCCTGTTGACAGGCCTATTATCGTAGGCTTCGGCCCTGCTGGTATGTTTGCCGCACTTGAGCTGATAGAATACGGGCTCAAGCCGATAATATTCGAGAGAGGCAAAAAGATAGAAGAGCGCTCTGTAGATGTGCGCAGATTTATCAAGGAGAGGGTCCTTGACCCTGAGTCGAACATCCAGTTCGGCGAGGGCGGCGCAGGCTCATATTCGGATGGAAAGCTGTTTTCCAGGATAAAGAATTCCGAGTACATAGACAAGGTGTTAGATACTTTTATCAGGTTCGGCGGACCGGAAGAGATAGGGTATATGCACAAGCCCCATCTCGGAACGGACGTCCTTTGTAAGATTGTCCGCAATATCAGGGAGCATATACTTGAGAGGGGCGGCCAGATCCATTACAGCTCGCGTATGACGGACATCATCATATCTGACGGCATGGCTTTGGGCGTTGTGATAAACGGCGGAAGCGAGTACCGTTCATCAAATATCTTCTTAGGCCTCGGCCATTCAGCGCGCGATACCTTCGAGATGCTTCACGCAAAAGGGGTCGCGATCGAGCAAAAGCCCATCTCCGTCGGCGTAAGGATCGAGCACCCGGCCGAGGTGATCAATGTTATGAGGCACGGAGAGAAGTACAAGTCATTCCCCGGGATCGGTGCGGCGACGTATTCCTTGAGCCATAACGACCGTAAGATCGGCCGGGGGATATTTACCTTCTGCATGTGTCCGGGCGGCGAGGTTGTAAACGCCTCGTCAGAGGAAGGGATGCATGTTGTAAACGGCATGAGCTACTCGACCAGGTCGTCTCCGTTTTCAAATTCGGCGATAGTCGTGACATGCAATACGGACGACTACGGCTCATCTGACCCGCTGGCAGGGTTGGAATTCCAGAAGGCGATAGAGAGAAAGGCGTTTGCCTCTGCTGGGGGTGGATGGCAGGCCCCGGGACAGAACCTGATCGATTTTATGGCAGGAAGGGTCTCGAAGAGCCTGAATAAGAACTCGTTCGCAATGGGCCTTACTTCAGTTGATATGACGGAGGTCTTCCCGACCTTTGTAAATACAGCGCTCCTGTCAGCGTTCAACAAATGGAAGGATGCCTACCCGCTTTTCGTCTCGCACCATGCCTTGCTACTTGGTACTGAGACAAGGACGTCAGCCCCTTTAAGGCTCAAGCGGAGCGAGAGCTACGAGTCGGTAAACGTAAAAAACCTTATTCCGATAGGCGAGGGCTCAGGCTACACCGGAGGGATAACCAGCTCGGCCGCCGACGCTATAAAGGCTGTTGAGGCGCGGATGGGGTAGGGCGCGCAGGTGAGGCTAATCCCTCCCGGCCTCACCTTAAATAAGGGGAGGAGCAAGACAATGCCCCTATTTTTTCAAGAGATATTAATAGCGTAGTTGAGACGTTGAAAGAGCGCGCGGAGAAGTAAAGACAAAGCCCCCCTCTTTTTAAAGAGGGGCTGGGGGAGTTATGAGGTTCCCGCACAACAACCAGAAGCTGAAAAAGAAGAGGCGTGAACTCAGACGGAATCAGACAGACGCTGAAAAGATGCTTTGGGCACGGTTACGCAATAAACAATTTTATGGCGTAAAGTTCTTTCGACAATACAGCATGGGTGAGTATGTCCTGGATTTTTACTGCCCATCGCTAAAAGCCGCTATAGAGCTGGACGGTGGACAGCACGCTGAAGACGAACAACGTAATCGCGACACTATACGCACAAACTATCTGCAAACGCATGAGATTACAGTCCTGCGATTCTGGAATAACGACGTACTCTCTAATATGGAGGGCGTCCTTGAGGAAATGTCCACACGACTAACCCCTCCCGGCCTCCCCTTAAATAAGGGGAGGAGTGAAGAAAAAGAAGAGGCGCAAACTCAGGCGGAAATATATAGGCGGTGAAAGTTTTTTTTAATCATCAGATTGAATCACGATGTGTATTGACGTAGCTGTTGCGGTACCTAAGTGGCGCTTAAAAGTTTTTTGGCCATCATCTTGAGATTCGCTGGTTCAGTAGCGAAGTGCAACACTTGGGAGAGCAGAAAGGAAGATTGCCTAATCAATAACAGGCCCGGAAAATGCATAGGCTTCAGAAAACCAATCGAAGCAGCTGCTCCCTCCGTTGTACTTTAAGGTTGAATTCGGAGATTGGATCTGCCGGCCGCTGTCCGGTTCGTGTTCGGGTTGGATTGTCAGTTTCTTTTTTTCGGGTGGATTAACGGCGCTTTCGTGATATTCTGATGGGGTTAGTTTATCGACATTCAAAGAGGCGCTACAGTGACGGAAGAAATCATAAAATGCCCTTCGTGCGGCTCGAATATCCCGCTTAATGAAACGCTTGCCAATCAGGCGAAGGAGAGCGCGAGGAAGGAGTTCGAGGCCCGCGGACGTGAAAAGGATAGTGAGATAAAGAGGCGTGAAGAGGAGCTTGAGCGCGCCCGCCAGGAGATCGAGGCCTCGAAAAAGGCTGTAGCCGAGACCGTTGAAAAGAGGCTCGCCTCCGAGAAGCTGAGGTTGTCCCTGGAAGCAGAAAAGAAAGCGCGCGAAGCGGTGCTTGTCGAGTTAAACGACCTGAATGCCGCAACAGCCGAGAAGGACAAGCTCCTTGCCGGTGCAAGGGATGCCGAGCTTGAGCAGAGGAAAAAGGCGAGAGACCTTGGGGAGAGGAACAAGACTCTTGAGCTTGATATGGCAAGAAAGATGGATGAGGAGAGGGAGCGGATAAAGGCCGCGGCTTTTGACACCTTCTCTGAGGAGCACAGGCTCAAGGACCTTGAAAAGGACAAACAGCTCGGCGACATGAGAAAGACGATCGATGAGCTGAAGAGAAAGTCAGAGCAGGGATCGATGCAGACGCAGGGCGAGGTCCTTGAACTCGACCTTGAGTCCATGTTAAAGACAAGGTTCCCTATAGACGCGATAGAGCCGGTGATGAAAGGAAGGCGCGGCGCAGATATACTGCACAGGGTCTACACAAGGGGTGGGACTATCTGCGGCACAATAATCTGGGAATTCAAGTCCACAAAGGCATGGTCTGACGACTGGATAGCAAAGCTTAAGGACGACCAGCGCGAAGAGCGCGCCGATATCGCGGTTATCGTGACAGGGACGATGCCTAAGGGAGTAGCTGCCTTCGCCCTTGTAGAAGGCGTCTGGGTGACCTCTATAGCCCTTGCCGGGCCTCTTGCCGAGGCGCTCAGGGTAAACCTCATCCAGCTTTCATCTTCGAGGCTCGCCTCGGTTGGCAAGAACGAGAAGATGGAGGCGATATATAATTATCTTACCGGTCCCGAGTTCAGGCAAAAGGTGGAGGCGATTGCAGAGGCCTTTACAGCCATGAAAGACGACCTGGAACAAGAAAAAAGGGCCATGCACAGGATATGGGCCAAGAGGGATAAGCAGATAGAGCGTGTCGTCACGAACACGCTTCGGATGTACGGCGACGTTCAAGGCATCGCGATGCTCCCTGATATAAAATCGCTTGAGCTTGGTGCAGGCGCTGTTGATTCCGAGTCAGAGGATGGAACTGGGCTTTTTTAGAGGCAAAGAAAACAATCAAAAGACAGGCGGGTGGAAATGGGCGTATCGATAGTCATTGTACTGCTGTTCGCGTTCTCGATCGGGATACTTCCGGCCTTCATGGCCTTGAAGATGAAGCGTAATTTTTTCCTCTGGTGGATATACGGATCGCTTCTTTTTCCGATAGCGTTGGCGCATGTCTACTGGCTTAAAAACGGCTTCCCTATCTTCAGGTCGTCAGGGACGAAGAGGTGCGGGTTCTGCAGGACCGTGGTAGACGTCAATGCCACGCATTGTACTCACTGCGGGTACGATTTTACGACGATGGGATATTGACAGACGTCTTTTGAGCTTCCGTGCTTCGGCCATCCTGCGCGGCCGGCCGTGGTTTGGATAGGTTATTAATCGTTATTTTTAGGGCCTTAAAGTCTCGATTATCCTCTTCGGCAGGCCGTGTCTTTATAGCGCGGCCTGTCGATTTGATGTGAGCTACTCCATCACAGCCTGCCGGTCTTTTGCGCCGTTCGTTCGCATCTAATGGTGCCTTTCCAATTCCGCAGAAAATATCAACTCTGAGATGCAAGGCGCTGATCTGTTGACCAGGCTACATCCATCTATTCCAGGTCTATCGTCATTCCGTCGTAGGCGAGCTCGACTCCCTTAGGCAGAAGCCCGTTGTCTCTCTCGTAGTCGAGGCCGTGGCCGAGGTGCGTAAGGAGCGTCCGCCCGGGTTTGAGCATGCCGGCGACCTCTATCGCTTGCTCTATCGTAAAATGCGTTGGATGCGGCTTGTGCCTGAGAGCGCCTATGACAAGGACCTCGATCCCTTCAAGCAGCCTGATAGATTCGGCAGGTATCGAGCTGCAGTCAGTGACGTACGCGGCTTTGCCTATGCGGTAGCCGAGTATCTGCGCCCTTCCGTGGTATATGTCTATCGGGGTGATTTTAACGCCTGCCGCTTCGAACGGCCCTGACACCTCAGAGGCCGTAAGGTTGGGCTTCCATCCATCCATGCCGTCGTCGGAGAATATGTAGTCGAACATGGTCTTTATGCGCCCTATCGTGAAGGGGTTGCCATAGCATGGTATGGCGTCTTTTTGCACCATGTTGAAGGACCTGAGGTCGTCTATGCCGTGGATATGGTCTGCGTGGGGGTGCGTGAAAAGGACTGCGTCTACCCGCTCGACCCTGTTGGCGAGCGCCTGGGTCCTCAGATCTGTGGATGTGTCTATCAGGAGGTTCTTGCCGCAGGTATGAACGAGCAGGGATGACCTTGTGCGCTTGTTGCGGGCGTCATCCGAGGAACATACTGTGCAGTGGCAGCCTATGACTGGCACCCCTGTGGAAGTGCCGCATCCAAGTACGGTCAGTTTCATCGGTATGTTATCTGGAGATTGTCAGGCAGGATTGCCGTTAGGCGGCCAGGAACATTTTGCGGCTTCCTGTTCGCGGTTTACCGATTGGCGCAAAGAGCGTCGGTATTTTTTCGGGCGGCTGATGGCGCTCCCAACAGCTCTATCCGGCAGGTCAGGGTTTGTATTCGCCTACGACCGTAAGCTCTCCCATGACCTCATCTTCGTGCGGCGCGTCAGACATGAAATCCGTCAGGTCGCTTCCGGCATAGTGCTCGAAGTGCATTCCGTCGATGAAGAGCGGGTTGTCTGTGACGTCGTATACCTTGCCCTTGTAGGCGATGTATATCGGGGTGTCCGGGTTCGCCCCGTCGAATTTTTTAAGTTCCGCTTCATTGAAGATTTTCATGGACTAAATATAAAACGGCGCCGGCATGAAAGTCAATACAAATACGGCCAGTGCCGCGATGGCTATGACCCTTCTCTTCCAGTCCAGAGGCTCGCGTTCGTTTTCTATAGGCGGATGGAACAACCCCAGTATCGAGATCAGCGCCGCCCATATAAACCACCCCGGCCAGGCGAAGACCCCGAGGGCCACCAGGATCGAGATTATCACCGCTGAAAAAGGGCGCTGCCGCCGTCCCAAGAGGGCATACGCGATGTGTCCGCCGTCGAGCTGGCCTATCGGCAGGAGGTTCATGGCTGTAACGAACATCCCTATCCAGCCTGCGAAGGCGACAGGGTGGAGAGAGACGTCGAGCCCTTCTCTCAAAGGCCCGAACGTAAGATAGGTCAAGGCCTCGAATATCAAGGATGATCCGAGGCCGAGGGCTCCGGAGACCGAGCTTTTCTCAATGATCGCTGAGTGGTCGAGACCCCATGATGTGACAGCGAGCGCGACTATGAACCCTGCAAGCGGCCCTGAGGCCCCGATCTCGACAAGGGCGTTCTTCGTGGTTATCGGCGACTTGATGCGGATGACGGCCCCGAAGGTCCCTATCATCGGCGGTATCGGCGGACCGGGTATGAATAAAGGGAACGTGGTTACTACATTATGTCTTTTTGCCGCGAAGAAGTGGCCAAGCTCGTGCGTGCCCAGTATCAGAAGGAGCGAAAAGGAGAATGGAACTCCTGCGAGCATCAACGACGGGTCGGAGAATATATCAGCCCCTTCAAAGAGAGCGCCGGCCGCGACCGTAGTCAATACGGTGCAGATGAAGAGCACTAATGGGAGGAGCGCCCTCGGGCCGCGCGCCCGTGAGGATGTCGAATGGTTCTTTCCATTCATGGGAGTCTCATTGCCGCCTGGTCCTAGCCCGGCCAGCTGTTCTTCTGTCTTATATGGTCGAGGTATATCTCGATCGCTGTCTGGCCTATGCAGAGTATGAGCGGGCCGGCGATGATGCCTATGAAGCCGAATACATGCACGGCGCCGAGGATGCTGAAAAAGAGAAGGAGCGGATGGAGGTTTGTCTTGCCGCTCACTATGAACGGTCTCAAGAGGTTATCCACAAGCCCTATCACGAAGACCCCCCAGAGGATCAGACCCGCGCCTGCCGCGTAATGCCCTGTGATAAGAAGATAGGCTGATGCAGGAAGCCATACTATGGCGGAGCCGACCGTCGGGATGAACGAGAAAAAGAACATAACGAAGCCCCATACTATAGCCGCCTGCAGGCCGATGGCCCAGAACGCGAGGCCGCCTAAGAGCCCCTGGATGAGGGCCACGAAAACTCCGCCGTAGAGGGTCGAGGCTATCACGGAACGGTTGCGCTCTACCACCATCTCCTTGTCTGTCTCAGACAGTGGGAGCAGGTCTTTTATGAGAGTGAGGACCTTGTCCCCGTCTTTAAAGAGGAAGAACATGGCGAAAAAAGCGAGGATGATGTTGAAAATAAACTCGGCGAAGCTTTTTATGAAACCCCTCAGCCCCTCGCCTGCGAACCCGGCGGCCTCTCTTACTATGCCAGCGAAGAAGCCCCTCAGGTCGACGCTGGATATGTCGACGTACCTGCCGATGAAACTCTCGAATTTGGAAAAAAAGAAGAGAGGCGACTGGTGCGCCCTGCCGGAGACCTCGTTCATGTAGCCCTCAGCCCAGTGATAGAGGCCGAAAAGCTCGTTCGCCATGGCCGCGCCGATTATCATCATAGGTATCATGATGAAAAGGGCTATTGAAGCGCATGCCACAAGGGATGCCGCCATCTGCCGGTTGCCGAACTTCTTCAGGAGCCAGATGTAGTAGGGGTAAAAGAGGATGACCAGCGCCGTCGCCCAGAATATCGGGATCACAAACGGGACCAGTATCAGGTACGTCAGATAGAGGCCGAGGAACGCAAGTATTATCGCTAGTATGTTTTCTGATTTCATCGCGTGGGCCACCCGCCCGGAGGCGTTCAGGGGAGCGGACATTTATTTTGATTTTCAGCCTGCATCCAAGTATAATTGTATTTTATCATAATACAAGCGGTTTTACCTGTAACAGCACTAAAAAAGGCATAATAAAGAGGGTTGATAAGAGATGACTAAGGCTGTAGCGCTACTATCCGGCGGGCTTGACAGCACGCTTGCGGTAAAAATGATGATCGAGCAGGGCATCGAAGTCTATGCCCTCAACTTCACCTCGGCTTTTTGCACCTGCAACAGCGGTGGGAAGCACCCGGGCGCCGAGGGCGGCGGGTGCAGGAGTGAGTCCAGGCGGGTCGCCGAAGAGTTCGGTATATCGATAAAGGTCATGTACAAGGGCACGGACTATATAGAGATAGTCCGTAACGCCAGACACGGCTACGGCAAGGGGATGAACCCGTGCGTCGACTGCCGGATATATATGTTCAAGGCGGCTAAGGAGTATATGCAGGAGATTGGCGCCTCTTTCGTAATAACCGGAGAGGTGCTGGGTCAGAGGCCCATGAGCCAGAGGAAGGATGCCTTCAGGATTATAGAGCGTGAAAGCGGCCTTGAAGGGCTGATATTGAGGCCCTTGAGCGCGAAACAGCTGGAGCCGACCATCCCGGAGACGAGCGGCCTCGTCGACAGGGAGAAGCTCCTTGACGTTCTGGGTAGGTCGAGAAGACAGCAGATAGACCTTGCCGAGGAGCTCGATGTAAACGACTATCCGTGCCCGTCAGGGGGATGCCTCCTTACCGACAAGATATTCTCAAAGAAAGTGAGGGATCTCCTCGGCCACAAGAAGGACGTTACAAAGAGGGACTTATCACTCTTGAAGTCAGGCCGCCACTTCAGGTTCGAGGGCGTCAAGATAGTCATCGGAAGGAACGAGGCTGACAACGCAAAGATCAAGGCCCTTGCTCTCGCCGAGGAGACACTGATGGAGCCGTCGGGCTTTTCAGGCCCAGTAGCCCTTATCTGCGGGGAGGCTGGCCCTGTCGTTACGGCCTTTGCCGCCGGGCTTGTCCTTAGGTACGCGCAGGATAAATCAGTTGAAAAGAAGAGCTTTAACGTCACTGTAAACGGCATCACATCTGTCTTTGAGGCTGACGTAGCTGTTGAAGAGAGCATGATAGACGAGGTCAGGGTATGTTGAAGTCAGGGGCTGAGATCGTTGAAAAGACAGCGGTAATCCTTGGTGCCGCGCTTGACGCTGAGATCGAGGCGGCGGCAAAGGGGCCGGAGGCAGGGGCGCTTGAAAAGCTCGAAGGGCTTAAAAAAATACTGTTGGAGATGCGCTCTGTACTTGTCGCTTTCTCTGGCGGGGTCGATTCGTCGTTCCTTCTGAAGGTCGCTGTTGACACGCTCGGGGACAAGGCCGGGGCGCTTACAGCGACCTCGCCGACCTATCCTGAGAGGGAGTTCAATGAGGCCTGCTCCATCGCTGCGAGTCTGTGCGTAAGGCACATAGTGGTCGAGTCCAACGAGCTTGAGATACCCAACTTCGCGGATAATACAGACAAGAGATGCTACTACTGCAAGAGCGAGCTCTTTCAGATATCGCGTGAAAAGGCGACAGCCTTCGGTTTTGATAACGTAGCTGACGGCTCAAACGCAGACGACCTGAAGGACTATAGGCCCGGCAAGACCGCCGCAAAGGAGCTTGGCGTCAGAAGCCCTCTGCAGGAGGCCGGCCTCAACAAGCTGGAGATAAGAGCTCTTAGCAGGGAGCTGGGGCTTGCTACATGGTCGAAGCCATCCTTTGCCTGTCTTTCTTCCCGCTTCCCATACGGCACCCGTATCACCGAGGAGAGGCTCGATAAGGTCAGCAGGGGAGAAGAACTTCTCCACGGCCTCGGATTCAGGCAGTTCAGGGTAAGGTATCACGGCGATACTGTCCGCATCGAGGTCGCCCCTGAACATATAGGTACGTTCCTCTCGGATGACGTCAGGTCCAGTGTCGTGGAAGGATTTAAAGAGATAGGCTTCATATATGTGACGCTCGACCTGCAGGGGTACAGGACAGGGTCGATGAACGAGGCGCTGCCGAGGTCGTAACGGCGCGTTCGTGAGGAGGCAGGTCTTTAATAGGCAGGCCCGTTTGAAATATGCATAGCCCTGAGAGAACGGATCGTCACGCTATATTTTATATCTGAAGAGCAACTCCGTTACCCTCGAATGGGCTTCCTTGCGGAACTTTTGAGGTTTGACGGCAAGGCGTCGTCTCTGTGAATAGCAACTGCGCATACTTGCCAGCGTAGGGCTGTTGCATGGGGTGGCGGCTTTTAGTTCAGATGCTTGGGTCTTCGGCGGCTTTTTTCGCTTCTTCTACCCAGTGCCTTGCATGGTGCTTTAATATGGACTTGAAAAACTCGCTCTCAGGGTTTAGCATCTCGTAGACCGTAACCGGGGTCGAGGCCTCGAACCCCTTGAATATGACCTCGCCTGCCTTTACGAAGCCTTCTATCTGTTCTATCCCCCTTACGACAACCACCCCGAACCGAAACTCCAGCGTCTCAGATGGAAAGAAAAAAGCCTCTCTGATCGACTCGTCAAAATCACTTGTATCGACGGTCTTTTTGAAGAACATCTTCGTGCCGCGCGTCTCTCTTATGTATGCGTCAAGGGCGCTTTCGCTGAGCGCCTGCCCTTTGTTGTAGATGTCGGTAGACGCGCTTATGAGCCTCAGTGACGTGAACGCTTCGCCGGCTATAATCTTCCCGAGGTCGCTTAAAAACTCGTTGGCCATCACCTTGGACATCGCCTTCGCGGTAGCGGGAGTCCCCCGCGAGATCAGCTTCTCGAAGGCGTTTTCAAGCTCGGGAGGCATCTTTACGGAATAGGTCCTGTCGATATATATGTCGAAAGGATATTTTTTTTCGTGTTTATTCTTGAATCTTTCGTTCTCCAGCAACATCTCTAGTTTTGCCCGTACAAGCGGGTTTCTGCTCGTCCCTCTGGCCGCCTCGTTGATCTTCTCTCCGATCGAGACCCTGGCCGGCTCAGTGAACCCGTGTTGCGCTTCGATGACCATCTCTTCGGCCTTTGCCCCGTATGATATGTAAAGGCCTGCCTCCAGCTCGCCTTGGATGGCCGCTTCGAGCTCGTCCCTGTAGATGTTCTCCAGCCTGTGCTCTTCTTCTCCAAGGGCTACGAGCCTTGATTCGACCACCGGCTCTTTCCTTTCGATCATGAAGTGCAGCTCGGCCCTTCTATTCTTGAGGTCCTGCTTGCGCGTTTCGAACCTTTTGTTGACCTCTTCAAGCTTTGCCTCGTCATTCGCAGGCGGTAGTTTCCTGATGAGCTGGTCCCGGTAGTTACGCGTTATCTTCTGCAGGTCCCTTGCCAGGGCGACGAGATAGCTGACCCCTCCTGAGAATATGGCGGCGTCGCCCGGAAGGTTCGTGAGCCTAATGCCCCGCTCATCGGCTATTACACCCATGCCGACCTTGTAACCGCTGGCGGCCTTCAGGATAGGCTTGTAGAAGTGGTCCTTCATGAACTCGGCCATCGCGATCTCTTTGACCTTGAGCGTCTTTCTCGTGAAGTCTTTCATGTCGATGAAGAGCTGGCCTTCTTCTTCAAGCTCGAGGGTCTTCAGAAATGGCCTGTCGTCCGTTGAAAACCTGTAAAGCCTGCCTCTGTTGTATTCTTCGAGGAGCATGTTGGCGCCAAACTCTCCCCTTCTGTCCGCCATGCACAGGCGCATGGCGCTTGAGTACTTTTCAATGTGCTCATCAAGGCGGAACGCGTAAAAACCGGAGAGAAAACCGTGGAGGGCAGTGAACTCCTCTTTCCTTGGAGAGCGCAGGAGTCCGCCGAATACCGACCTTTTGAAAGAGGCGAGGTAGCGCTGGAATGCCGCTATGGATTCGCTCCCTGCCGGGTCCTTTACAAACCTCTCTCGCACGTCATCGAGCGCTTTGGACAGGTTTGCCGTCTGCTTGGGTTCGGCGAGCAGATTCCTTATCAGGCGGTCCTCGCCGAGTACGGAGTAAAGTATGTCTCTTGCCTCGCTCCCGGGAATGTCGAGGTCCATCAGGTGCGCTATCGCCTCCTGTCTGAACCTGATGATCTCGCCCTGTTGTCTGAGAGCGTCGATGCACTCGGCGTCTTCGAGGATCCTTTCCGCGGACATCTTTATAAGGCCTGCCGCGCTCTCGGTATCATTGGAAAACTCCGAGCCGAAAGGCTCGATAAGGCTGTATATGGCGGCATTGATGCCGTAAGGATTCTGGGAGTTGGACAAGACGGTCGAGGGTATCGCCGCGAAAGCCCTTGGGGTGATCGCGGAGGTTATCAGAAGTTCGGTCGATGGGTTGTAAAACGACGCTCCGGATTCCTTGAGCCTGGAGAAGAGATCGGCTACAGCCCCTGAAAACGCGAGGAAGAGCGACATGCCAACGGCCAGGTCGATCTTTTCGTAGGTAAGCCCCTTTATCTTACAGCCCTTGATCCGTTCCTTTTTCTTCCGGAGCGTGCCTAATATGGAAAGGAGGGCGAGGTACGAGGTCTTTTCCTCGCCGGAGAAGCGAGCCTCTTCCTTGAGCGTCTTTTCAAATATGTCAGAGACCCACTTGATGAACTTTTTGCCGTGGCCTTCCGGTCCGAACCAGTTCAGGAGTATCGCGCTGTCGATGTACGGGACGGAGCAGATGATCTCGGAGGCGAGTTTTTTTTCGATAGACCCGGTGATGAAGATATCCGTCCGGTAGGTCTTGTCTTTGAGAGGTTGCGCGGTCTGAGAAAACGGCAGAGGCTGAGCGGCTCCTTCCATCAGCCCTTCGCTTGACCCCAAGCCTTCGTAGCGCTTGGCAAGCATGGCTATAAGGCTCGATATGGCGTTGTCTATGCAGGCTTCATCGTCCGCACCCATGTGGTACGGGACCTTCAGCTCTGCTATCGACTCGCCGTGCCTGAACCTCATCCGCGTCGGCTCAAGCATCCACGGCCTGCCGTTTACTATGTCCGCGCTCTTTTTAAGGAGCGTATCAAAGAGCGCCAGGCGCTCCCTGCTGTAATCTTCAGGCATGTCGATACCAGTTTTTGCGTTGGGTGGCGAACCATGCTGTCTCTTTTGATACAGCTTATAATACTTGTCTTTGTAAAGCAAGTTTGACATGGGTTTATCCTTGTAAAACGCGGGGAAGGTAAGATAATATTAACCGCATTGACTCTCTTGCCGCTGTCGTTTGAATGCGGCCGGTCCCTGTCTTGCCGCATGGAGCGGATCTCGGCGGTCGCGGCGGCCTTCATCCGTAGAAGTGTAGAAGCGCAGAAGGTCCGGGTTGAGAGGTCTCAGCTATCGCGCCTGAGAGGAGGGTCTTTGCCGGATAGGGCCTTTACACTGTTTTTATCTTATCGCGTGCGATGGTTTTTTTGCGGTGACATCCGTCACCGCTCTTACGCCTTAAGGCGCAACAGGGTCATAGAACCCATTTGAAGAGACAGATGTGATATGAGCGGATACCAGCCCGGAAAGACCCGAATAAACCCATACTCGGTCGCCTGCGCGTTTATACCGGTCGTACTGGCCTTTCTGGTCTATTACGGCTCGCTTGCTAACGGCTTTGTATATGATGACAACGAGCAGGTCCTGCGGAATCCCTGGATAACCTCCATCGGATATCTTGACGACATATTCCTCTCCGATTCTTTCGGTTTTTTCAAGGAGACCTTTCAGAAGGTCTCCTACCGTCCCATTATGTTTGTCGTATACATGGCGGAGTACGCAATGTTCGGTATCTCCCCCTGGGGGTGGCATCTGACAAATGTCCTTCTGCACGGCATAAACGGAATGATGGTCTTCCTTGTCATATCCCGCCTGCTCGCTATGCGTGAAGACGGCGCAGGTTTGTCTTCTCCGGCAGTGTATCTGGCCCCGCTCGTCGGCGCTGCGGTCTTCGTCACGCTTCCGGTAAACGCCGAGGTTGTCTCATGGGTCGGCTGTGTGCCTGAGCTATCCTATACGCTCTTTCTGCTCGTAGCGTTCTACCTCTACACGCTGGCGTGGCAGGGTCAGAGAAGTACTTTGCCTCACGTCCTGTCCGCAGTCTTCTTTTTTCTGGCCCTTTTGTCCAAGGAGACAGCCATCATATTCCCTGTCATGGTATTTCTCTATGACCTTGCGCGGGACCGCTACGAAGGCCTCTTTGCCTCAACGCGGATAGTGCGTTATCTGCCGATGGCGGCGGCCGTGGCCGTCTATCTTATTGTGAGGTCATACATCATAGGCGGGGTCGCAAGGTCGGGCGGCATTGATACTGGTGTCAGCGATTATCTCTATTTTATCAACGCGTTTCCGTTGTTCATCAATTATCTTACAGCCCTGGTTCTTCCTGTAAACGACTATCCGCTACAGGTCTTTGAGCCTTTTTTATCAGCGTCAGAGCCTATGGTTATTATCTCTGTCGTCCTTGTGCTTGCTTTTGCGGTCTTCGCGTTGATATTCAGGAGGCGGTTTTCAGCGCTCCATCTCTTCGCGGTTGTCTGCATCATATTGCCTCTTTTGCCGGCACTGTACGTGCCGACCTTCAGCAGGACGCCTTTCGCCGACAGATACCTGTATTTTTCAACCTTCGGGTTCTCGCTCCTTGTCGCCATGGGAGCGCGTAGCGCCATGATGCACAGAGGCAGGCTTTATGCAGCCGTCCTGGTCTTTCTGCTGATCGTTCTCACCGTAGTCAACTCCGTATGGGCCGCAGGCAGGAGCCGTATATGGAAGGACGACGCAACTCTGTGGACTTTCGCCGCGAAAGGTTCTGAGAAAAATCATGTGGCCATCCATTCTCTCGGGTATCTGGCCATGAAGGCCGGGCGCGTCGACGAGGCTATATCGTTCCTGGAGCGCTCGAAAAGGCTTAACAACGAGTCAAGTTTCCCTGACCGCACCCTTCTTATAATGACGCAGAGTATCCTCGGCGCGGGTTATCAGAAAAAAGGTTTGCTCGACAAGGCGGTAAGTGAGTATAATGACGTATTGAGGTTTGCCCCTGAGGACTCATTCGTCAACTACAACCTCGGGACGATATACCAGCAGCAGGGTTTTCTTGCCGACGCTGTGGACCTTTACATGACGGCGCTTCTTTTGACAGATGACCCTGTCCACAGAAAAGAGATATATGCGAATCTTGGCGGCGCCTATGCTGATCTCGGCAAAAGGGCTGAGGCTCTTGACGCCTACTCTGAGGCGCTTAGACTGGCTCCGGATGATCCTGTACTCAGGCAGGCGGCAGAAGGGATGCAGGGGCTGAGATAGGGCGTAGGCACGCTACGTTATCCGGCCTCTTAAGATTATGTTATAATCAACAGATGCGGTTTGGAACCTGGCAAGACGGTTTGATAGTCCGGCGCTCGGGCGATTGAGTTTTAGAAAGACGCTATGCAGTATTTGCTATCCATGTTTTGAGCGCGCATGAACGATTCATAAGGCTCATTGACATGGAATCTGCCGCAGGAAGGAAGATAGAAAGATCTATGGCTTCTATGAGAGAACAGCTCGTAAACATGTTTACAAGGATAATGGCCGGCACTGTCACTCGCGAAGAGGGGACGATGCTGATAAATCACCTTGTGCGCGCGAGCCAAGCCGAGGCGGTAAAGGAGCTCTCTGCCCTTATCGAGACCCCGCCTCCCGGGGTATTCCCGAAGACCATACTCCATACCGTCTCGCTTTCAAGGAACAAGGCCCTGCATAATATCATAATCGCAGGGCTTGAACACAAGAACGAGGACGTCTCTATCCTGGCGGCTCAGGAGCTGGCAAGCCAGAAGACTGTCGAGGCGAAGAGCGTCCTTGTTGAGCATCTTGACAGCGAGGTCTATCATGTCAGAAAGGCGTCGGCGATAGCCCTTGCAAGGGGTTTTGCGGATGATGGCCTGGAGATACTAAAGAGGCATCTGCTGGAGCATCAGGAGCCTTTTTTCAGATCGACAACCGCGCAGGCCCTTTTGATGGCAGGGAAAAACGGGGTGGAAACACTCTTGAGCATCCTTTCTACCGGCAATACCGGCGCCATGGAGACAGTTTCCGAGGTACTAGTCTCCTCGAACGATGCCATCTCAAGCACTGACATCCCAAAGATCTTCGACGCGTTAATGAAGGCAGGGGACAGAAAGGATTCATCTGCCGTTATTGCCTTGCTGAAGGTCGCAGGCTCCCTCGGGTACAGGGCCAAAGGCTATGAAGGTTTTGTGATGGCCTTTACCGACCATCAGTATGATGTGGTAAGAAAAGAAGCGAATAACGCTCTGAAGCATATCAGGGCGTAATACCTCTGTAGAGCGCTTCCAGCCTTTCGCTCGCGTTCTTGTGGGCAGGGTCTATGGCAAGGGCGCTCTGGTAGGCTGTGATCGCCTCCTGGTACATCCCGAGCTTTTCATATCCGGTCCCCATCAAATTGTACGCCTCGACCATCTCCGGGTTCAGTCTTGCCGCCATTAACAGCTCGTCGACAGCCTCTTTTGTCCGCCCTTCTTTAAGATGCAGTTCGCCTATCAGCAGCCACGTCCCGGCCTCTTTCGGATCGTATTTGAGGGCGGCCGACAGATGCGCCTCGGCCTCACTGTTCCTGCCCAGGCTCAGGTACGCGCGCCCTGTGTTGGCGTGCGCTTTAGCGTACGACGGCTTGAGCCTGAGGGCCACGGCGTACATCTCCAGCGCGTCTTCATGCCTGCCAAGCCCGTAGTAAGCAAAGCCCAGATTGTTGTAAGCCAATGCAAGGTCAGGCTTTAGCGCTATCGCGATGGAGTATTCCCTGATAGCCTCATCAGTGCGGCCTTTTATCTGGTAGATCGCTCCGACATTGAAGTGCGCCTTTGCGTACCAGGGATACAGCTCGAGCGCGCGGAGGTTCTCTGCAAGCGCCATATCGAAGCTGCCTGTCTCGGCAAGCACAGTGGCATAGTTGTAGTGAGGGCGGGGTTTCTGAGGGGCCTTGCCTGTGTTGTCAGCCCATAGCCTTGCCGGACTGACCCATACTTCGTTCCTGCTGTGAGTCGCCCAGGCCAGAGCGGTCGAGATAATGAGCAGGATGATCGTCGGGTATATGGCGGCAGAGGTCCTGATGCTCACGTCCGGCCTCCTTGTCATAATCTGCGCGGCATGCTACAGGGACCTTGCGAATGATCTTGCGGCCTTGAACAGGTATATGTTCTCGTTGGAGTCCTGCATATTGGTCTCGTTCAGAATGTACCTGTGATCAAGCGAGAAGAGCCATGCCCGGAGCGGATAGACCAGGCTGTTTTGAATGGTAGACGTCCTTGTGAGCTGCCTGTCTTCGCGTTTCTCCGATATGCTTGAATCAAACTTCCAGGCCATGAGACCTAAAAGAGGCCTGTTGTAACTCGCCCGATACATGGCGGTAGAAGACCTGTCGTTGCCGCCGGCGTATTCGCGCTCAGTGAGCCTGTATGAAGCGGATAGCTCAAGCGGGCCGCCAAAGAGCACGCTGTTTTGCGAGATGTTCACGCCCTCGGTATCTACGGTTATCCATCCGTTGGTATCATTGAAAGTCTTGAGGCGCTCGGCGAACCCGGTAAGCGCGGCTGTTTTGAAGAGGTTTGTGCTGGTATCGAGCCTGTATGACTCGGACCTCTGGTCCATGCCTTCGATCCAGCTTGATGTAGAGCTCTTGTTGGCGCTGCCTGAGACCGAAATATGCTCGACGAAGGCCTTGTTGAAGAAGCTGAGATTGTAGGTCCTGGTGTTCGTGTTCGTCTTTCCGGTCGTCGATTCGCTCTCGGAAAACGATGCCGACGTGTTAAATCCGATATATTTGTTGAAGTTTATATTGCCCAGGCTTACCCCGCCGCTTTGGCCTACGGCGGTGCCTTTCTCTTCTCCTACCTCTTCTTCGATGTACGTGCCGCCGTAGGATATGCCCAAAGACGTCCAACTGAAGGAATCGCCATAGCTGGCTGTTGTAGTGGATGAGAAGGTCTTGTAGTCGCTTGTATTGGTGGATGTGGAATCGCTGGAGTTTGTCTGGCTGTTATTGTAGTTGACGTTTTCGGAGAGGGATATCGTCCTAGTCAGCTTGTATGTGACGCCTCCGCTTGAGGAGTTGCCGGAAGACTTGCTCTGAGAGCTCTCTGTCTCGCTCTCGGACTTGTTAAACCCCACAGAGGCACTTGTAGACAGCTCTTTTGAGATGTTGTATGACATGTTTCCTGAATAGGTCGACCCGTTCATGCGCCCGTCGTCAGAGGTCTTGTAGGCAGAATAGGCATGATGCTGTTGGAAGTCCCTGCTAGGCGCGGAGTTTAGCGAGAAGGAGTAGCCTTCATGCGCTGATTCTCCGTTTCTGCTGTTCTGTGAGTCGCTCCTTGATCCTCCCGCAGAAAAGGATGTGTTTTTGGAGACTTTGGTTCCGTGGGTCGCGTTTATCTGCCGGGTTGACGATCTGTCTCCGGAGCTTGACTTGCTCTCGTTTTTGCGCAGAAATACCTCGTTGGTCGTAGGTCCTATGTCCTTGTCGATGTTCAGGTTAGTAGCGGTAGTATTATTCTTTGAATTGGCTGATTCCGTCTCCGTGCTGTCGATGGTCAGCTGGAGCTTGGGGAGCTTGGTTGTAAGAAGACGCCACTCGAGCCCGTAGCCGGTGGTTGTGCCTTTATTCGTGCCGCCGCCGCTGCTGCTTGTGCTCTCTTTTCTTGTCCCGTGCAGGGTCAGCGGGATAGCGGAGTTCGGCAGGATCGTGGTCTTTACGCGATAGTCAATGTCATCGGTCTCCGTCTCGCTTCCGTTTGTGTCCTGGTTGACGGTTGTGTAAGTAACATTGGCGTCGTATATGAAGACCTTTCGGGAGACAAGGTTCCCTATAGTGTCAAGCTTATAGCGTTCCGTGAAGTGTGAGTTCTTTGTTTTGTACTGGTCGGTGATGAAGTTTGCTTTTTCGTATTCCAGGTATATAGTGCCGGTAAGCGTCCTGTATAAGTAGGGATCCTCTTCGACGCTTAAGCCTTTTGCGGGATAAAAAAGCACCGACGCAAAGGCGGCTAGAAGCGTTGCCAAATATGTCCATCTGCCGCGGAACATGATCTGAGGTGCGGTCCTTTTGAATAGTTGTAGTAGCAGGCTGCCGAATGAACTTCGACTGCTTGGCTGGCATCAAATCTCGTTGCCGCTGCGTATACATGGATACGCAGCCTGACCTGCTTCCGGACGCCGCGCATCCGGAGCTTTTTAAGTTGCCTGAACAGAACCTGATTTTTTCAGCAAAACGTCAGAGTGATCATAATAGATGTATGCCGGTATCACACCGGCCGCGCGCATCGGGGTAGTACCCGATGCGTTAATGATCTCAAGTCTTATTTCGACCAGGCGCAACGGAAGCCGACGTCATCGAAGAGGCCTTCCGGTGGGGCGGCGTTCCTGAACGCTGTCCGCACATATACCTGAAGGTTGTAGTGTCCCATGCCACCCCAGCCGCCGCCGCGCACGACCTTGAACTTCTCGCCGTAGTCCTTGTCGTTAAAGTCGTTTCCGGGATACTGCTTGTACCAGTCGGAGGTCCATTCCTGCGCGTTTCCGGCCATGTCAAGGAGACCGTACGGGCTCTTGCCTTCTGTGAAAGTACCTACGGGAGTCGTCCCTCCGTAGGCGCCAAGCGTGTTTACTTTTTTGTCATCGAATTCCGCGCCCCACGGGAACCTGTTGCCGTCAGTACCTCTGGCGGCCTTTTCCCATTCAAGCTCGGTCGGCAGGCGCTTGCCTTTCCACTGGCAGTAGTCCTGAGCGTCGTACCAGCTGACAAGGATCACAGGGTGGTCGGCGATCTGCGCCGGGTATCCGTTAGCCCATCCAGCCGGGAGCCTGTGGCTGGTCTTGTCTGCGAACTCCTTGTACATGGCGTTCGTCACTTCAGTCTTATCTATGTAGAACTCGCCTATCGACTCTTTCCTCTCAGGCCTCTCGTTTGCGTACCAAGGCCGCCTGTCGCCGTACTGGAGCGCCTTTGCCTCTTTATCTACCTCGTTGCTGCCTACGATAGCATCGCCCTTTGGGATCTGTATCATGTCCTGAGGCGGTTTCTTGCATCCGAACGGCAGAAGAAGTATTGCGGATAGGAAGAGTATTTTAAGGCCTGTCCTTCCAGCGATAGACTGCATTATTGAGACCTCCATGGGAATATTGCATATTGAGATACGATCCGGCGAAGCCTGCGACAGGTAGCCGCAAAGGCCCTGAGCTCATTGGTTTTTACCCGCGTTCAGGCGGCTTTAATGCCCTCATCTCTTGCCCTCCTTAAAAAGAGGGCAGGGGACGGCGCTTGTTTCGCGTCGTAAAAACCTCTGTGGCCGGATAGAGTGCGCGCCTTATCTATTTTGCACCGGTAGCGCACCTGAACCCGAAGTTGTTGTTCCTGGTGTGCGGGTGAAAAAATATTCTATTGTAAGCAGGCGAGCTTATCCCGCACTTGTAGTTTGTGCAGTCGAACCATGACCCGCCTCTTAGGACCTTGAACTTCTCCCCGTAGTTTTCATCCGAGTGGGTATTGCCTGGGTAGGGCTTGAACCAGTCGTCTACCCATTCGAATGCGTTTCCGGCAAGGTCATAGACGCCGTACGGGCTTTTACCGCTCTCGAAGCTGCCTACCTGCATGGTGTCTTCGTTGCCGAACTGCGGAGTATTACCTTTGTTCTTGTCGAACTGGTCCCCCCACGGGAACGTTCTTTTGTCTGTGCCTCTGGTGGCCTTTTCCCACTCGCGTTCTGACGGGAGCCTCTTGCCCTCCCACTTGCAGAAGGCATCAGCGTCATACCAGCTCACGAATACTACGGGATGGTACTCTTTGCCTTCCGGTATCCTGCCGTCTGTCCAGTGGCCCGGAGCTTTAACCTTGCCGGCATCTACAAATGCCTTATACCGCTTGTTCGTGACCTCATACCTGTCTATACGGAAGGCGCCGAGGCTTTCCTTGTGTTCCGGCTGGCTCTTGGGCCACCAGTCGTTAGAACCCATCGTGAACTCGCCGGCAGGCACAAGCGCCATCTCATTAAACTGTCTGGCAGATCTCTTTTTTACAGCGCTCATGACCGGTGTCGCGCCGTCCGCGCTGCTCGCCACCATGAATCCGCCTTTAGCGTCATGAGGCGTCCTGAACCTTTCGTTTATGCTTACATAATTTTCGCTAAGCCCCGGGCCGTGGCATCCTACGCATGTCTCGTCTCTTGTATAATCCGTTGAGTAGCGTCTCTCCGGAGTGTGGCAGTCCATGCATTTGGGCTCGCCTGTGACCGGGTCGTAATCGCCGCTTTGGGCCCCTGCCTGGTGCGCATAGGCAAAAAGGCCTAAGGCCAGCGCGAATGCCGGAACAATGGCATACTTGATCTTTTTCTTCATGATATTTTCCTGTGCTAGGGCGGCAGACTGCAAAAGTCTTACCCGCCAGGATGGTTACTTCTTTGATTCCTCGGCCTGTTTGCCTTCGCGTTCAAGTTGTCTTATGAAGGCCAGCACCGACCACCTCTCTTTTTCCGAGAGTATATCTGCCCATCTCGGCATCGACATCGCCTCACCGCCGATTTCCTTGTGTATGCCTAAGGTGATGGATTCATACAACTCATTATCCGTCTTGGACATCCTCTTAGTGTCGGCTACGAAATCAGCAGGGTGCGGCGTGAGCGCGATGCCGACAGGGCCGTCGCCGCGGCCCTTCTGTCCATGGCAGAAGTGGCAGTACCTGAAGTAGATCTCTTTTCCAACGACAGTATCGGCTGACGCCTGTGTCGCTGCTTGGCTCGTTACTGTCTGCGGTCCAGTCGCGGCCTTCTCTTTTTTACCGTCTCCGGGCGAACATCCGTAGAGTGCCGCTGAGCCGATCAGTAGCACTAACAATGCCGGAAGCCGCGCGGCCGGATAGAACGATCTCTTTATTTTCATGATATGAAGCCCTTTTCCTGATGGTCTTGCAACCATGCCCGTCCATTATTTCGTATCCAGCCGCCCTATTTCTTGTCGAGGTATTCGATCTTGGCGACGCTTTTCATCTCTGTTATCCATGCATTCCAGAGCATCTTCTGTTCTTTTGACTCGAGTTCCTTTTCGAGTTTTTCCTTGTTCAGATCTTCAAACTTCTTTTGTGTGGAGACCTTCCGATCTACCAGCTTGACTATGTGATAGCCGTATATGGTTGAGACAGGCTCGCTGACCTCGCCTGGCTTCATCTTTTCGGCGGCCGCGTCTATCTCATCGAAGAGGCTTCCTTTGTGCGCCCAGCCCATGTCGCCGCCGTTCTTGGCGTTGGGGTCTTCAGAGTGCAGCTCTGCGATCTTGGCGAAGTCCTCACCGGCCCTTATCTGCTTGAGTATGTCCTGCGCCTTTTTAAGAGAGGCGTTCCATGCCTTTTGACCGCCTGACGGGTCGGCCTTTATAAGGATAGACTTCAGGTGTATCTGTTCCGGCTCCTTGAACTTGGCGAGGTTCTTGTCGTAGTAAGCCTTCATGAATGCTTCGTTTACGGCGTTTTCGGCTTTTTTCTTGAACTCCTCTATCTTCTTCTGCGAGACGCGGGCTACGAGTATCCCCATCTTCATGTCAAGTTTGAGTTCATCCATCGTCATATTGCTTCTTTTAAGGACGGCCTCGAGCTTATCGCCTTTGGGCAGGTTTTTCTTTATCACAGCTATCTTGGCGTCGACCTCTTTTGCCTTTACGTCGTCCATCTTATTCTCAACGGCGTACTTGAAGATCAGCTCGTTGGTGACGATTTTTTCAAGGGCCTGGGCGCGGATCTGCTTGAGGCGCTTCTCGCTGACGGATGAATGGTACGATACGATCGGCATGAGGTTGTTTATGGCTATCTCGAGGTCCTCTTTGGTTATGTCCCTGCCATTGACCCTGGCTACGATCTCAGGCGTCCTGGCTGAGACGGCCGCCGGTGCGTCTTTTGCTTGCACTGACTCCGCACCGTAAAAACCTGCCGGCGAGAGCAGCATTAGAAAGACGGACATTGCCAACGTTTTTCTGGAAAGATAGGCCATTTCGATACCTCCGATTTTAATGACTGCTGATTATAATATAAAGTCATGTAAATATAAAACTAAAAAAACAAAGGCTCAGGCTTGAAAAATCTCCGCAATCTGACGCCTGTCTATTGTATTCGGAGACCTTTAAATGCGTATTAGTCTTAAATTAAAAATTTTTAATGGGAGGCAGGCCGCTCCAGCGTTCTAAGGCCCGAAAAAACCTCACTGTAAGTACCTATCGGCTCTGACAGATAGATAATTGAGGAAAATCTGGGCACGGTCTTTCAGCCTTTAAAAAGCAGAGATAACCCATCTTCGATCGTCTGCCGGTATAGAAAAGGAGGGCCGAGAATCGGCCCTCCTTTTCTGATGCGCTATGCGGTTTTGACGCCGCAGAGTTTTTTTTACTTGTTGCGGCAGGTTCTGCAGAGGCCTGAACCGGAGTTGCCGCTGACCCTTCTGAGGAAGAGACCGTTGGACTCTTCTTCAAGATCGAGCACCGCTACGTTCGTGTAGGTGGAATCCACCTCGTTGTACACTTGTTGTTGAAGTGCGGGTCGTGGCAGGAAGGAGCATAAAGGAGGCCGACGAGCAGGCTCGGTATCTACTCAGTGCGGGTTCAAGTTTGCAACTTGAACCCGATAATTCGTCAAGGCGCATTTTGAGATTTATGGAGCAGGTTGCAAACCTGCTCCCGCCATAGGCGTAGACAAGGTTCCGGCCTTTGAATTTATCCTTTGTCTTGAAACAAACCCGGGCCATGGCGTAGCGAGCCTGACTGAGAGACGACGAGCAGGCGGCGGGTGTGACCCGCCCTACCGCCTGAAAGAGAGCGATGCGAGTCATACCCAAAAAGCCGCACGGAAGTGCAAAGCTAAAATCAGACCTATATTTTTTGCAAGGGGCCGTTAGAGCCAAACCAGAAGCTCACGGTGGTGCGCAAAAAGAAAATCAGCAAATACATGACCGCTGGAATAGTTGCTTTGTCATTGGCGTCAAACAAAACCCGGACCGTGGCGTAACGAGCCGTATTAAGCTCAAGTAAGAAAGGGGCGGCCATTGATGGCCGCCCCTTTTGAGATCAAAATATAAAGTCTGTTACTTCTTCGCCGGTGCGGCTGATGCTGCGGCCCGTGCCTTAGACTTCTCGCCGAGGAATTCAAATACCTCGACCCTTCTGTTCCATGAGTCGACGATATATATATAGTCGTTTTTGTCTATCGCCGCGCCGGAAGGAAGCACCATCTGACCGCGCTCGTTGCCGTAGCTGGCGAACGGCAAGAGGATCTGGCCCTCATCATCGAAGATCTGTACGTTGTTGAAGGCCGAGTCCACGACATAAACATGGCCTTCGCTGTCTACAGCGATGCCTTTAGGCCGCGCGAACATCCCTGCGGCATCGCCGAACTGGCCGAAGGCCCGTATGAACTTGCCCTCGGAATCGAATATCTGCACCCTGCCGTTCATCGTATCTACTACGAATACCCTGCCTTTGGGGTCGACCGTTATGTTAGATGGAAAGTTGAAGTGGCCTTCCTCTTTGCCGCGCTTCCCGATAGTCCTGATAGGCTTGAGCGTTTCAAGGTCGAAGACCCGTATGTCATGCGTGTGCGTGTCCGTTACGTAGAGCTTCTTGTTGATGTTGTCGGATATTATCCCCGTAGGCTGCTTGAACGGGACATCAGGTGTGATGTTGGTGATGAATTTGCCGCTCGCGTCATAGATCGCGACCTTGTCGTCTTGCGAGTCGGTGACGAATATCCTGCCGATGTGGTCGACTGTGACGCCTATAGGCTTGTAAAGGGTCCGAACCCCGCCCATCTCCGAGAGTGTAGTGGTGGTCTTTTTCTCGGGATCGATTATGAACACGTCGCCAGCGGCCGTATCGGTAACATAGATGCGGCCCTTGTCGTCTGCATATATGCCGTTTGGCTTTTTAAGGGCTGACGAGGCCTCGGCGCCAAGTAGTATGTCTGCCGCTATGGAGGACTTTTTGAAGTCCAGGTTATCGCTCCCCCTGTAATCCCTTAGGTATTTTATGCGGGGCTCGTCAGGAGGCGCCGGCCAGTACAGGTCCGGGAGAGGAGGGGCCGCACAGCCGTATACGATAATTGGCAGAGCAACAAGCATCAACAGCTTTTTCAGGGTGGCCTTCATGTACTGATCCCTCGCTTTATTGACTGCCGGCGGTCTTTTTTGATATTTCTAACAAGTCGTTCCGTCGGCGGTACACTGTTTTTTCAGATAATATTTGGTAACGATGTTTGGATTTTACTATGCCGTTCCGTTTAAAGTCAAGACTTGTATTGGTCCATTGGGATAGTCAAGGCGTCTTATCTCCACCGTTCCCTCTCCATAGACTGTCCTTTAAGCACTATATGGCATCTTATGCAGTTCTCCCTCGGCCAGAAGGTGAAGGCGACCTTGCCGTGGCATCTGCCGCACCATTGGCCCTGGAATATCTCGTCCATGCTTATCGGGTTGGCGCCGGCCTCAGGGATGAATATCTTTGGATGGCAGTTGTTGCAACTCAGCCAGTATGTATGTATCGAGTGAGGAAAAAGGACGTTTGCCATAAGCGGCACCTTTGCCTCAATGAAGATGTTGAGGTGTAAAGGGGCGTCTTCCTCCACGCCTGGCTCGATGGCGCTCTTCGGGTTAATGTAACCCTGGACAACCGCAGCCGTCCAGTTGACCTCGCCGGCTGTATCTTTTGGAAGCGAGTCAAGGGCCTCTATCTCGGTCGTGCCGGGCCTGATAGAGGATCTCCTGGCTACCTCTTTGTAAAAGTTCTCGTAATAGTCGTCGAAATTTTGAGGAGGTGCTACAACCGGCTTGCTTACATCGGTGCTGACGAGCTGGTCTATGGACTCGCCAAGCCCGCACCCTGTCAATAAGAAAAGGGAAATGACTGCCGCAGCGGCGAGGGGGAGCGCGTTGAGGTATCTGAAAAATGCTTTCACTTAAGGTGTCACCGCTAGGTCTGGTTATAGTAATTACACTTTTAAGCCTATATTACTTTTACTATAGGCGTGTGGTGATTGTCAAGCGATAAGCATGGCTAATAGCTTGAATATTGTTGACAATTTCATTATGAAGCGGTATCTCTATCTGATAAATGTCAGAACAAAAGGTTATATGGTCATTCGGCGGCGGTAAGGGCTTGATAGAAAAAGGCGTTGCCGTCGCTAATATCGCGTGCGGCCTCGCGCTAAGCGGAGCGCGTGTCCTTCTTGTCGATGCCGATCCGCTCGGCACAGGAATGCATACCTTTTTCAGCGACGAGAAGCCCTCCTACGGGTTCGATGACTTTCTTAGCGGCAGTGTGGCAAGCCTGGCGGATGTCTCTTGGGAGACTGGTGTTGACGGCCTTAGGCTGGTATCCGTCGGCACCGGGTTTTTGAGGCTGGCCGACCCGGATTTCCCCATGAGAAAAAGGCTTTTAAAAGAGGTTTGGGACCTTGATGTCGGCTATATACTCGTAAACCTCGGTTCAGGCGCTTCCGGGGACATACTTGATTTTTTCTCTCTGTCAGATGAAGGGATTATTCTCCTTTCGCCAGAGCCTGTGTCAGTCCAGGGCGGGTTTGATTTTCTCAGGGGTTTTGTCTACAGGCGGTTAGCGATCATCTTTTCAGATGATCTCGCTGTCTCGGCCCTTATAAGCGAGGCTACAGACGCGAGGGGGCATAACCCGGTAAAGACTTTTTCAGACCTGTGCGAGCGGATAGCATCCGTTGACAGGGATGGCGCGCAAAAGGCTATATCGGAAATAAAAAGGTTCGCTCCGCAGTTGCTCCTGAATATGGGTGGCGCTCAGGAAGATGTCGGTGCGCCAAGCGCCCTTGCTTCAGTCTCAAAGAGGTTTTTGGGTCTCGATACCGGCTTTATCGGGACCATCCATTCAGGGACCGGGGTCGGCTCCGCCGGAAGGGCGCGTCTGTTCATGCTCGACGGCGGCGAAGCAGATGCGAGCAAGGAAATCGAAGACATTATCTCTTCCCTTATCGGAGAGCGGCAGGAAGCACCTGTGCCGGTACAATCTATTGTTGGTTCAGGTCCTGGCGCACAGGCGCAGGTCCAAGAGGTGTTCGGTTTTAATGACAACGTATATCATGAGGACTCGGTCATGCACGTCCAGACAGAGGTGCAGGGCGGAGAGGACCCGTCCATAGAGACGATCATCTATCATGGCGGAAGGATATTTTTCTCAAAAAAAACACTCTGGTCGTCTCTTGCCCCTGAAGTGGTAAGCGCTGGGATCAAGGACTTCGCTACGCGCCAGCACAGGGTCGCGATAGCCGCGATAAAACTGAATAAAATAAGTTTCAAAGGTTGATCTATGGGCGCTTTAGTCGGTCTCTTAGGCGGTTCGTTCGAGTTTATAAGCAGGTTTGCAGATCTTTTGCGGGACTGCGGGTTTGATCCGGTGGTCGGACCGTCCGATGCCGGGCTGTCCAGGGCAGGCGAGGTAAGTATTTATGAGGTCACTGACAGGTCTGTTTGCGAGTCGCTCCTTGAAAAGGACGGCACAGAACCGTTCTTGGTCTATTCGGACCTTCAATTTACCCCTGAGGAGCTTGTCTCGCTCAAGGCAAAGGGATTTGTAGGCGCGATAACGACAAGGACCTCGCCGGAGGATACGGCATTCCTTGTGAATAAGGCGCTTTTTTACTCCAGGATGTTAAAGAGGAATCCGCGCGTTCCGGTAAGCCTGCCGGTGGAGCTGTCTGTAGGGGTAAGGGTATTAAAGACAACCGCCTCGATGCTCAGCAGGGACGGGATCTTCGTCATCACGATGAACCCTCTGCCGGTAAACTCGCTCTGTGATCTTGCATTCAGACTGCCAGGGCCAGAGCATACCTTTAAGACCGTATCAAGAGTCCTGTACAATATAACCATCAACAAGGAACTGGGCATAATCGCAGACCCGAGGGACCCGTTCAAAAGGCTTGTGGCGCATCCCGGCATGGCAATGCTCTTCGTTGATATGAGCGTTGATGACAGGGCGCTGATAGAGGCGTATATAGAGACTATCTCCTGAGCATCTGCAAGTCATTCTTTTTCGCAGGAGTCGACGTATGCATTCAATATCGCCCCTGCAACGCGACTATCTCTTGACTGCCGCCTGTTTTTTCACGAACTCTTTTAGTATACTTACCACCTCTGAGTCTTCCACCTGTAGGAAGTCCTCGTAGAGCTGGCTTACCGCGAAAAACGGCTCAGGCATCGCAGGACATACGACGGAGTCCACCTCAGCCATCGCCTGGATGATCTCTACCGTATCCGTTGGCCCTCCGGGCACAGCGACAACTATCTTCGCCGCACCATCGGCATGCGCGGCCTGGATCGCCGAGACCATCGTTGAGCCTGTCGCAAGGCCGTCATCGATTATCAAGACCGTTTTTTTATTGAGATCGACCTTGTGCTTGACCTTTCTGTATAGGGCGAGCCGCTCTTTAATAGTCTCAAGGCGCGCCTTTTTTTCCTCTTCGATGTACTCCGGCGGTATGCGCAGGCTTCTTACGGCGTCAGCGTTGAGATACACCTGTCCGTCTTCAGTGACAGCGCCGATCGCCAGTTCAGGGTTGTACGGGGCCCGCAGTTTGCCTGCCATTATGATGTCTAGATCGCACCCGAGCCTGTCTGCGACCTGGGCCGCTACTGTAACGCCGCCTCTAGGCAGACCGATGACAACGATATCTTCGCCTGAATATCTTGTAAGCCTCTCGGCAAGGAGCTTTCCGGCTTCATGCCTGTCAGCGTATTTTCTGGACATAGTATCCTCATAACTGCGGATTTTTTTAAATCATATCCCTTGAGGGCGCATTGTCAAGAAGCGGTTTCCTCCGGAGAGGACTTGTCCCTACATGGGATCTCAGTTGTGTTGCCTATGTCTGCCTCAATAATAGCTGGTCAGGCCGTTGGCATCCAACTTTTTTCCAAGCATGCGTGAAGTTTGGATCGGCACAGTATATGAAGCGAGTTCGGCCGGCCTTGACCTATCTGCTTTCGTCCTGATATACTTCATTTCAATGCGAAGTGAGAAGGCGCGATCAAGGCGGTACGTGAACCTTGCGGCAGAGTCTGATAAGAGGCCGAGGTTTTCAATCAGGGGATCGTTTTCAGCCGTTTTAACCGGCGCTACGACGCATCTATCAATAATAGCCAATAGCCATAGCAGAAGAAGATAAGGGGTGATATGGAGCTTTCATATTCGTTCGATCCGTTCAAGGTCATCAGGTCCGCGCTTAAAAACGGCGGCGACTTCGCCGACTTGTATATCGAGGACCTGACTAACACCTCGATAGTCTGCGAAGAAAACAGGATAGAGAAGGTCATTACCGGCCGCGACATGGGGTGCGGTATAAGGGTCATAGCAGGCCTTAAGACCTACTACGCGTATACGAATGATATTACCGAGGTTGGCCTCCTTGAAGTGGCCGGCGTTGTCGCCGCAGGCGTGAGGGACGGGGCCGACAGGGGTGATATCTCTCTGGTTAAAAAGGAGAAGGCCTCTGGTTTCGATATAAAAAGGCCTCCGGCCCTGACCGGCCTTACTGACAAGATAGACCTTGTCAACAGGGCGAATGTAGTTGCGTGGGGGTTTGACAGACGGATAGTGCAGGTTAAAGTGATCTACGGCGACAGCTTCAAGCGTGTGGCCATAATAAATTCGCTCGGCGAATGGGTAGAAGAAGACAGGACAGGGCTCGTCTTTTTATGTAACGCTATTTCAAAAGAGGGTGACGTCATACAGACCGGCTACGAGCCTGTCGGAGGGGCCGTAGGCGTCGAGATACTCGACGAGTTCCCGCCTGAGATGGTAGCCGAGACAGCCGCCAGAAGGGCGGTTGAGATGCTGGGCGCAAGAAGGGCCCCGGGCGGACGCATGGGCGTAATACTCTCAAGCGAGGCAGGCGGCACGATGATACACGAGGCTGTAGGCCACGGCCTTGAAGCAGACCTTGCGCTTCAGAACCTCTCCGTATACTCCGGAAAGATAGGCCTTGAGGTCGCCTCTCCAAAGATAACGGTCTATGACGACTCGACGATCCCTTTCAAAAGGGGGTCGTTCTTTTTTGATGATGAGGCTGTCCCTTCTGAAAAGACGGTCCTTGTTGAAAATGGCATTTTGAAAAGCTATATGTGCGACAGGTTGAATGCCATGCGCTCAGGAGGCCGCTCCACAGGCAACGGCAGGAGGGAATCGTATCACCACAGGCCGATCCCGAGGATGACAAATACGATCATAGCGCCGGGCAAGGACGACCCTACCGCCATCATACGCTCGCTTGATAAGGGGCTTTTTGTCAGGAAGATGGGCGGAGGCCAGGTGAATACGGTAAACGGCGACTTTGTCTTCGAGGTGACCGAAGGCTACATGATAGAAAACGGCAAGGTAGGCGAGCTTGTCAGAGGTGCGACCCTTACAGGAAACGGCCCGGCTGTGCTAAAAGACATAGACATGGTCGGCACAGACCTCGGGTTCGGGATCGGGACCTGCGGCAAGGACGCGCAGGGCGTGCCGGTTTCAGACGCCCAGCCGACGCTGCGCATACCTGAGATAGTAGTTGGCGGAGACGTAAAGGGCTGAGGGGTATGATGCTGGCGGTTTGCTTTGACGTCTGACGGCGACTGTGAAGTGTTTACCTGTTGGGGTTTTGATGTATCGCAGGCACACTACGCTCGTGTACCAAAAAATGAAAGGCCACAGCGTCTCAGCTGTGGCCTTTCATTTTTAATCCGGAGTCTATTGCCGTAGGGCGCAAAGCATCGTGCCCATGCCTGCTTGCCTCTATCAACTCCGATTGACAGCCTGCCAGTGTTTACTTTAAAATGACATAAGCTCGGAATCTTGCGGAGCAAAAATGTATCTTACGGCAGGGATAAATATCCGATGAAGCCAAGGCATATCGTAACTACTATACTCGCGGCCGTATTCGCCGTATCATTCGGCGTTGCTACGCGCATCATAAACCCGTCCGAGAGCGTCAACGCCCTCTGGCTCGTTGTCGCGGCCGCCTGTTTTTTTATGATCGCCTACAGGGTCTACGGCGCGTTCCTTGCCGCCAGGATCTTCAGCCTGGATAACAGACGGAGGACCCCGGCGGTAAGGCTGGAAGACGGCAAGGACTATCACCCGACACATACGCTCGTCCTTTTCGGCCACCACTTCGCGGCCATAGCAGGCGCAGGCCCTCTCATGGGTCCGGTACTCGCCGCGCAGTTCGGGTACCTGCCAGGCTTCCTCTGGATACTCATCGGAGCGGTCTTTGCCGGGGCTGTGCACGACATGGTCATACTCGCGGCCTCAGTGAGGAGAAACGGCTCTTCGCTCTCGACTATGGCAAGAAACGAGGTCGGCCCTGTCGCCGGGTTTACAGCCGCTCTCGCCATACTCTTTATTATAATTGTCGCCCTTGCAGGTCTCGGCCTTGCCGTCGTAAACGCGCTTTACAAGAGCTCGTGGGGCGCATTCACTGTATCAGCCACGATCCCGATAGCGCTTTTCATGGGCTTTTATCTCTACAGGTGGAGGCCGGGCAAAGTCTTTGAGGTGAGCGTCATCGGCATCATTCTCCTTTTCGTAGCGGTCATTGGAGGCCGCTACGTGCCGGGATCATCGATCGAGCAGTACTTCATGTATGAAAAATCCACGCTTGTCGCGGCCCTTGCGGTCTACGGCTTCATGGCATCAGTACTTCCGGTCTGGATGCTCCTTGCGCCGAGGGATTATCTCTCCACATACATGAAGATAGGGACCGTTGTCATACTCGCCGCAGGCGTCATATTCCTCGCCCCTGAGATACAGATGCCGGCTGTCACGCGCTTTATAGACGGAGGCGGCCCGATAATACCCGGGACCTTGTTCCCGTTCATGTTCATAACGATAGCGTGCGGCGCTATATCAGGGTTCCATTCGCTCATAGCCTCAGGCACTACGCCGAAGATGATAGAGAAGGAGTCTGACATAAAGCCGATAGCCTTCGGGGCTATGCTTTGCGAGGGCTTCGTAGCTGTCATAGCCCTCATAGCGGCGGCAGTTCTGATACCCGGAGACTACTTCGCGATAAACACGATGCTCGGGCCTGATGCGCTTGCCTCATTGGGTTTTCCGTCTGAGAGGATAGCAGAGCTATCCGAGACGGTAGGTGTGAACGTCGCAAACAGGCCCGGTGGCGCAGTCTCCCTTGCAGTCGGCATGGCGTACATATTCTCGGCGCTTCCGGGGATGAAAGGGCTGATGCCGTACTGGTACAACTTCGCGCTTATGTTCGAAGCGCTCTTTATACTTACTACTGTCGACGCAGGCACAAGGGTGGCGAGGTTCATACTGCAGGAGTTCGGCGGATACGTCTATAAGCCGATAGGCCGCACCAACTGGATGCCCGGGGTGGTCATTACGAGCGCGGTCGTGGTCCTGGCCTGGGCATATCTGATAAACTCAGGGAGTGTGTCGACCATCTGGCCGATGTTCGGGGTCGCAAACCAGCTCCTCGCGGCTCTCGCCCTGTGCGTAGGCACTACGATCATTCTCAAGATGGGCAAGTTGAAGTACGTCTGGGTGACCTTTGTGCCGATGGTCTTCATGTTCGTGATGACGCTTGTCGCGGCATGGAAGCTATATTGGATATTCGACGCGAAGGCCTTGGCTGCGGCGCACTCAGATGCCTTCTCTTACAGGCTCGATTCCGTTTTAGTGGCATCAATGGCGCTTCTTGCCGTCATAGCCCTTCTCGATTCGATCCTTAAGTGGAGGTCCATGTACGTTTCAGGCTCTCTTTTAAGCGGCGCAGTTGTTGAAGATGATGCGATCGAGAGTGAGATGGACGCGACCCCCGGATCCTGATGAGGACGCTTTACGGTCTCCGATGCTTTATTTGAAAAGAGCCTGACGGCCACAAGGCCTTCAGGCTCTTTCTTTACGTATGGAACGTCTAGCCGTCTCATGCTACTTGACGTTTATCGTTATCTTTCTCGGTTCGTCCTCTGCCACTTTAGGCATATCCACCGTCAGTATGCCGTCTTTCAGCGCTGCCGTTATCCTGTCATGGCAGACCTTGAACGGGATGCCAATAGTCCTTGAATAAGAGGTGTACTCCCGCTCCGAGTATCTGCGGTCCTCTTGGGCCAAGCCCTCTTCAGGCTTTAGCTCTCCTTTGATAGAAAGCGCGTCATCCAGGAATGATATCTCTATATCCTCTTTCTTCACGCCCGGCATCTCCGCCTTTACGATGACAGATGTCTTGGTCTCGAATATCTCGATCGCCGGGGTCGCAGTCGCCTTGTCAGTCCCGGGCCTTCTCCATGATGGCTCGGTCTTTCTGCCTGATGGGAAAAGCTCGACCCAGATCTTATCCATCTCCCTCCTCATCGACTCTATCTCTTTAAACGGGCTCCATTTTTCGATAGTCATTTAAGTCTTTTCTCCTTTTGTTATTCCTGTCATCTCAGGTCTGGTCGTGGCGTATCGCGGAAAGCCTTTAACAAGGTCTTGACCCGGATGGCCTGCGCGCTTTCACAATTTAAAAGATAGGTAGGAGACATCTTCTTGTCAAGGGGTGCTTAACAGGAATTGCTTTTTCAAAAGAGAAGGGAGATTGCGATGATGATCCCTGTGCAGAAGTGCGCGAGGATCACCGATTTTATCGCCGGGATAATTCCCGGGCCTTTGTTGTAGTTGTGCAGGAAGACCTTCATGCCCTTAATGATAATAATGAGAGGAAGGACGGCGGCGAGCGAGATGAGAGGCAGCCACCCGGCCAATACGCCTGAGATGATGGAGAGGTACGCGGCCGATGCGAGTGCGGCAACGTAGTAGCGCGCCCTTTTGGGGCCGAGCCTTACTACAAGCGTTCGCTTGCCTGTAGCCTTGTCAGCCTCATAGTCCGGGAATTCGTTTATGAAAAGGAGAGTTGAGATCAGGCACGCTACGGGGATGGAGGCGGCAAGAGGCTTCAGGTCAAAATGCCCGGTCTGCGCGACGTACGTGCCGAGTACGGCGAGTATGCCGAAGTCGAGCCCGACCGTTATCTCGCCCAGCCCCCTGCCTGCGAGCGAAAGCGGCGGCGCGGAATAAAAAAAACCTGTAAAGAGCCCTACGCCGCCTATAACGAATAGCCATGGGGTCGTTGTAAGTGCGAGCCAGATGCCGGCTACGCTGCCGAGGGCGATGAGGCCGAGGCCTATGTCAAGGGTCTCTTTGGGGGAGACAAGCCCTTGTTGGATGAACCTGCTTCCTCCGGTAAATGGCGTCAGGGCCCCTGTGTTGATGTTATCCGTTCCTCCGAGATAGTCGAAGTAGTCGTTAAGGATGTTCATCCCGGCGTGATAGGAGATGGCCGCTATGAGGGTGAGCAGAAAAACGCCGGGGGCGAACGAGTCTTCGTTCCATGCCGCGGCAGTGCCGATTAAAACCGGGATTATGATGGCCGGAAGGAACTGAGGGCGCACCGAGAGGAAGTATGTCTTGGCTCTGTTCATAGTTTAAGTCCGGCCTTTGGCGTCCGGGCCATGACGTATGGCCGTTCTACTCGTTCGCGTATATTCAGACGGCCGGCGCCAAATAGGCAGGCAGAGAGCCGCCCAGTGGCGCTTGTGCCGTCATGAGCCGATAGTGTAGAGGATGATGAATACGAAAAGCAGGTACAGGAAACCGTTAACCAAGAAAAAGCGCGTCGTCAGCTTCTTCTTTTTTATGACAAGCCAGTATATCCATGCCGCAGCGAAGATGGTTATGATACTGCTTGCCATGACCGTAAGGTTTATCGTCCAGGGCGTAAGGAATATGCCTATCGCAGGCAGAAGGCTCCCCTGGAATACCATCGCCCCGGTGATGTTGCCTACGGCAAGCGTGTCTTTCCCTCCCCGCATCCATATTATGGAGTTGAACTTCTCCGGAAGCTCCGTTGCGATCGGCACTATTAGGAGCGAGAGCGCCATCACAGGGACGCCGAGGACGACGGAGAGCGACTCGACGCCGTGGACGAACCCACGCGCGCCGATGATTATGAGGCTGAGGGCGAAGAGAAGCTGTAGAACGACTACGGCCATGTGGTCTTTAAGCACGTGCGAGAGGTACAAAGGCTTGCTCTCTTCCGTTGCGTGGCCTCCGTCGACGAGCGACGCGCTTGCCTTGATGGTCTCAAGGACGTAGTAGAAGTAGGTCAGCACCAGGATGCACGCTACGAATATGCGCACGAGCCTGTACTCGTACGGGGTGAAGGCGACGAGAAAGGCGAGTATGAAGGCGAAGAGGAAGAACTCAAGGTCCCTTTTAAGCCCTGTCGGCTCAGGCCTGACACAGTCAGCTCCGCGTTTTTTCATGAACTTCCATGCGGAAAACCCGACAAGGAACATGGCGAGCGTTGAGAGCATGAAAGGGGCCCCGAGGATCGCGCCTACGCCTATCTCTTCGCTCACCTTCGCGGAATTGCCGCCGAAGATGGCGACGAGCGGGACCATGGTTTCGGGAAGGGCCGTGCCGACCGCCGCGAACAGGCTGCCTGTCACTCCTTCGGAGAAGTTTAGCTTCGAGCCGAGGGCTTCTATTGCGTTAGTGAATATCTCGGCCGCCGCTACTATGACAATCAGATAGAATATAAGGGTCAGTATGTCGAGAGTCAATTCAAAAGGCCTCCGTAGTTTTTTCCGGGTGCGTCTGCTTGTAGATCTGCTATGTGATGCCTGGCGTCACGCCGTACGTCAGGATCAGAGGGTCTCAGTCATGCCCTCTTGAATATATTCATCCGTTATTGTCAGGCCTCGGCCTGCGGACGAGTTCCGCGCGTTCGCCCCTGAAAAAGAGGAGTAAGACCATCCCTGCTACCAGTATCGAAGAGCCGACTATGATGAGCGTGATGCCCGGGTCTTTGTTTATAGTGAGTACGACATACTCTTTCGTATCATAGTCGACGAGGGTTATCACCGATCCGGCGAGAGGTACGCTCGCTCCCGGCTCTTTTAAAGGGAGGTACGCGGCGGCTCCGTCAGAAGATACGATCTCCGCGTATGGGTTTACGAACTCAGGTGTGAGCGAGGTCGGCCTGCCGCCGCTGTCAAGGGCGAAGTCCGGATATACGCCGCCGAACCTGAAGGGTTTTCCGCCCGGCCCTGCGAAGCCGGAAGAGAATGGGGCGTTGACTTTAAGCCCGTCTATATCGAGCACAAGCCCTTTCGGGGCGCTGCCCTGATCGGCATGGTAGAAGGCGATGCCTTTGTAGATGAGAGGCCCGTTTATCTCTATCGGCCCGGTCGTTATCTCTTTTTTTTCGCTGTCAAGGAGCGTGACCGTAGTCCTCAGATATTCGAGTCCGCCTTCAGGGCCGGACCGGGCCTCGAACTTATCGAGCCTGACGAAAAGGCCTTGCGAGCCCGGTACAGGTCTGGCCGTGCCAGCATAGAGCATATTGTCGTAGCTTCTGAATCCCCACGCGCTACCGGCGAGGTGTCCGAGCAGGGCAATGAGAAATCCTACATGGACTATGTGCGGGAATAGCGCCTGCCAAGGCTTTTTAGCCTTTATGACGGCGTAGACCTTGTCGATCGTGCATACGAGGGTATTCATTCCGAAGGCCGCCGTCAGGAATATAAGCGCCCATATCCAGAGGGTGAGGCCCAGGTACTTTGTTCCCGCGGAGAAGAGAAGCGGCAAAAGCACGGACTGGTCGAGCGCCATCGAAAAGCGCGGGTTCGCCATGGAGATCAAGGACCCCCATGCCGCTACCGTGCATATCAAGACCGCCAGAACGACCGTAAGGTATATGGATGCGAAAAAAGACCAGAGCTTTTTCATTGCTTTTTATTGCCTGCCGTCAGTCCATCCGGGACCGGTGCGGCATTATTTTTTCGCTGAGAACCAGGACATGATGTTTCCCGCGAGCCTCATGTTGCCGGCCTCTTTCATGAACTTGTTGGCAAACGGCGCGTCGTCAGCGACTACTACTACTTTCCCGGCCCCTGAGCTGGCGGCCGCCACTATCCCGTATGACTGGATCGGCTCGCCGTGGTCAAAGGCCCTGTTGCGGTTCAGATCCATCCAGGCTTTCTCCGATGTAGACGCTACGACAGAGGCGCTCCCCTCGGTCATGAGCGCCCACGACCCGAATACCGCTATCTTGCCTACCCCGGCAGTTACAGGGTGCTCGGCGAGCTTCGTCACGTAAAAGTCCTGCGACTTGCCTTTTATAGTGCCTTCGTGCTCGGCTATGACGAAGTTCGATACCAGTATGCCGAATGATTCGGTAAGCTGTGCGACAGGAGGGGATATGTGCATGAGGACCAGCAGGTTGCCCCCGTTTTCCACAAAGATGCTCAGCGCGGCTATCTCATCTCGCGAGACAGGCTTTGACGGCCCGGCGATGATGTATGTATCGACTCCTTCAAGGGTCTTAAGTGAGATGGCCTCAGCGTTCATGGAGACCTTCGCGCCGGTCTTTTTGATGGATGTCGTGAAGTTCGAGTAGTGGAGAGGCCCTTTCTTTACAGGTGAGAATATCTCGCCGTGAGAGGTGTCGAATACCACCTTCGCCGGCCCAGTTGCTACTTCCGGCTTTACAGGCTCCGGCGCTACGGAGACCGCCGGTTGAGATACTTCTGCCGGAATGATCGGCGCAGCCGCCTCTGGCGTCTGCGCGTAGAGCGGCGCGGCAAGCATGAGCGAGGCTATTATAGTCGTTATGCCGTTTAGTCTCATCTGTGGTCTCCGTGGTCTGCGAAGTATTGGTTTATATGACGGAAAAGACAGCCTTCAGGATATATGGACGGCGGCATATCTGTCAAGCAATAACCGTCAGAACGGCCACAAGACATAAAATCATATTCCGTCGCATTTTTCTTGATTTTCTACCGAACCCTTGTGTTAAACTCTACTCATGTATGAACTTACGGTAGAACTCCAGTTTTCATCCGCTCACAGCCTCAGAGGCTACGAAGGCGCCTGCGAAAACCTCCACGGCCACAACTGGAAGGTCGAGGTCACGGTCGAATCGGCCGGCCTTGACAATCTCGGCATGGTAATGGATTTCAAGAGGATAAAGAGCGAGGCGAAGAAGGTGATAGACGCCCTTGACCACAGGTTCTTAAATGAAGTCCCGCCCTTTGACACCATCAACCCTACCGCTGAAAACATCGCGGCCAGCATATACGCAGGGATAGGCACCTCTTTAAACGGCGGCGGTGTCAGGGTCTCCAGGGTCAAGGTATGGGAGTCCGATACCTCTGCCGCGTCCTACAAGGATTGAGATGCCAAAGAAGGTCCTGAGGGACATACAAGCCGAGCCTGATCTGAGGCGCATAGCCATCGACAAGGTCGGGGTCAAGGACATCCGCTATCCGATCGTCGTGCTTGACAAGAAGAACAAGACGCAGCATACGGTCGCGTCGTTCAATATGTACGTGGACCTGCCGCACCAATTCAAGGGCACGCACATGTCGAGGTTCGTGGAGATCCTGAACGAGCACAGGCGTGAGATCACGGTCAGGAACTTCCCCGGCATCCTGGAGAAGATGAAAAAGAGGTTTAGCGCAACGACAGCGCACCTCGACGTCGTATTCCCCTACTTCATCGAAAAGACTGCCCCTGTATCGAAGTCAAAGGGGCTGATGGACTATATGTGCAGGTACTCCGGGACGCTGGGCGCAGCCAGGGATTTTGTCCTTGAGGTAAAGGTCCCGGTCTCTACGCTTTGCCCGTGTTCCAAGGAGATAAGCGAAAGGGGGGCGCACAACCAGCGCGGCATGGTCACTGTCGCCGTGAGGTTTGACGGGTTCGTCTGGATAGAAGACATCATCAAGACGGTGGAGGCATCCGCCTCAAGCCCTGTCTATTCGCTCTTAAAGCGCGTCGATGAGAAGTATGTTACAGAGATGAGCTATGACAATCCGATGTTTGTGGAAGACGTGGTAAGAGAGGTGGCGATAAACCTCGGCAAGATCAAAAAGATATCATGGTTCAGGATAGAGGCGGAGAACTGGGAGTCGATACACAACCACAGCGCGTATGCCTTTTTGGAGAGACGCCGCTGAGCCTCAGCCCTTGTACATCACCTCGTTTATCTTGAGCTTCAGTTCCTCCGCCCAGAACGGATTGCCTTTCTGTATAAATCCTTTCACATGCATCTCGAACCACTTGGGGTCGAGCACCAGATCATCTATGATGTCTTTGCCGGTAGTGACTATGGCGGGGATGTTGTAACCCATCTCCAGAAGCCGCTTAAGAAGGTCTTCGCCGTCGAGCAAGGCCTCCGGGTCTGTAGGGTTTTTCAGGTAAAGGTCGGTTATGATCAGCTTTACCTCCGTGCCCTTGACGATCCTCAATGCCTGCGCGGCGTTTTTGACTACGATGAGCCTCATCCCCATGTTTGCCAGCGTGTTTTCCGCCATCTGCCTTGAGAACTTATCATCATCTACCAGAAGCACCGTCTCTATCGCCTCTGCCGACGTTTCATCCGTCTCCATTGACGCCTGGTCCTGCTCGGTCATACTGGCAGGTTGATGCTGGCGAGAAGAGACCTCAGCCCCAACGCCGGAGCGAAGATGCTCGTGTGCGCGCACGGCCTGTTGATCATGGGCTTCGGCCTGCGGCGTCGCGTGAGGCTGGGCAGGGGCTGATACGGCTTCTTTCGGATGCGTTTTTATGCCTGTTGCCTTAAAGACGCCTGAGACTTTCCCGATGAGGTGGGGCGCGCCGCACCTTATGCAGTTTATTCTCGCGCCATGCTCCCACTCGCCAAGCGTCTCGATGGGGACCCATAGCCTGAACGTCGAACCGCATTCGGCGCAGTGTATCTCAACGGCTTCTTTTTGCATGGCCATTCTGGTCTGTCCCGGTTCTGTTGATGCGTCTTTCGGACGATTATAAGGGCTGGATATTGTTCAAATTAGTGTAGCTTATTAAGGATGTAGTGTCAATGGTTCTCAAGGCGCAGGTCTCTTGGATGCATCCTCAGAACTGATCTATGCTTCCCTGTATTCCGGCTATCTTTCCGAGGCCTTTCAGGTTGAAGGTGACGAATACGATCTTCTCTTCAAGCCTTTCGGTGTATGTAAATACCGTATCCCAGCACTGGTGTTTGTATTCGACCCCGTAGGAGGTCTCAAGCGACCTGTATTCGTCGAAAGAGAACCTTTTGAGGTATGTGAGGTCTATCGAGGGTATCACCTTGAGCCTTGTGGAGCCTTCCAGGTAGCTCGCCCCGCCCCGTACGAACCTGTACGATACGTCGAGCCTGTCGCCGCGCCTGTCGCTTGCGCCGAGCGAGGCGTCGTAGCTCGTGAACCAATGCTCGTATACGTCGTATCTGCCCTTTGCCGTCAGGGTAGTCCAGTCGGCCGGGTTTACGATAAGCTCTCCTGTCGCCTCTGAAAGAGGGCGTCTCTTATCTGTCGGGCCTGTTAGTTCTCTGGTCGCCTCGCGGATGTTATATGTCTGGCTGAGGTCGAGATACGCGTAGTTCTTATAACTGCGGCTGGCGTTTTTTTCAAGCCTCCCTGTCAGAGTGGAGTTAAGCGAGTATGTCAGGCTGTTGGCCGCTTCGACCCTATCGACCGAATCAAAGCTCGGCATGTCGTCTTGCACCGCCTCCGGTATGTACGTGTATGACAGTTTGGGCCTCACCGTGTTTCTTATCGCGGTAAGTTCGTTCATATCCGTATAATAGACGCGCGCGAATGTCGTTGTCATCTCTACGTTGGCGTCGTAGAGATATCTGTCAAAGTACCTGCTGTTCGGATGGTCCGTGACCTCATAAAAAGTCGCCCGGCCTCCCAGCGACGGCTTCAGGTCGAAGTACCCTGCCGCGCTCATCGGCAGGGAGACCCTTGGGTGCAGGTCGATCCTCTGGCCCCTGACCCCTTCGAGCCTCCAGAAGTTGACGGCGGTATTCTCCGATGAAAGATACAAAGGCGTTGAGCCTATCCGCCTTTCCATGTTCGTGAAGGATATCTCAGGAAGCCTCTGGAGCGTATCTCTGTCGTGCAGGCTCAGCAGGTTGTTGAAGTGCCTGAACTGCCCGACCAGGTTATACCCTGACCAGCTCCTGCTTATCGAGACGTTGCTTTCAATGGATTCCAACGACCTCTCCTGGACGCCTTTGCCGAAGTCGATGAAGTATTCGTCATCGCTCACCAGGTCGATGTTGGCCCTCAGGTTTATGTTGTCGCCGAATATCTCGTTGTGCTGCCACTTCATCCGCCATCTGTCGTCAGTTGCGCCAAGCGGCCTTGAAAGGTTGTTGACGTCTTTTCTGAAGCTTCTGACGCGCTCTATGTCGTTTTCCTTGTAGCTGTACAGATAAAATTCCCCGGAGCTTGCCCGCGTCCTTATGTATCTGTATTCGAGCGCCTTTCCGATGCCTCTGGCGCTGTCATAGTCGAGATAGAACGTCGCGTCGGTGTTTTTTGATATCGCCCAGAAGAAGGAGTTTTTGAGGACCAGCCCCCTGAGCGCCGAGTACCCGGGCTTGGGCTGGAGGAACCCTGTCTGCCTGCCCCTTTTTATCGGGACGGAGAGATACGGGGAGTAAAGCACAGGCACTCCCTTCACGTAAAATACGGCGTTCCATCCGGAGAGGAAGTCCCCTATTACAACGTCCGCTGTGGAAGCGCCGAAGCTCCACGCGGGTTGGGTACCCGGGTCGCAGTCGCATGTGGTGTAGAGGGTATCTTTCGAGGTGTACGACTCTTTGCCGGTCTTTTTAATGACAGCTCCGGTAATGTGTATATTTTCTTCCTTGTAAAAGAGCCTGCCCTTGACGACTACCGCAGTCTTGTCGCGCAGGTTCATCTCAAGCGTTTCGCCGAAGAGCGTGTTGCCGCCCTCGTCCAGCACTCGGACGTTGCCTGCGGCCGTTGCTACGCCTGCTTCCATGTTAAGCATGGCGAAATCAGCCATCAGCGTCGTCGTCTCCTGGACTATTACGACGTTGCCGGTGGCCAGGTAAGTGTTAAGGGCCTTGTCGTAGCTGATGTTGTCAGCTGTGACGTCGACAGGCGCCTCGCTTTTGAGGAAATCCCCAGAAAGCTCTGCCGCCGGGCAGATACCGGCACCGAGCGTCAGCCACGCTGCGAGCGTTATGAAAAAACGCGTAATATATCTATTCATCAGCTCCTGATACGTTTTCAAGGATTATATGGGCGAAGGACACCTGCCCGGGCCTGTCCTGAGATACGGCGCGACAGGTTTCTGAACTTAGCATAGGGTGATATATTTTACAAGCCCCCGGCCCTTTTCAGTACGCCTTTAATGGCCCGTTTTGCCTCTCCTACGGTAAATATCGAGCCGGTGACAAGGACCATATCGCTCTTAGCGGCCCTTGCGACGGCCTCTTTCAGCGCGCCTCGCACGTCTGTCTTTATGACGACTTCTTTTTTGTACGGCGCGATCCGTACCGCAAGGGCAGGGGCCGGCTCTGCCCTGGTGGTCTTTGGCTCGGTCACGATGACGGTTGAGGCTAAGGGGACAAGGCGCTCAAGGATGCGGTTGATGTCTTTATCCTGCATGACACCGATGACGAGTATGAGCCTTTTGTAGCGCATATCCTTGAGGGCGCGCTCAAGCGTGGCTGCCCCGTCAGGGTTGTGGGCGCAGTCGAAGACCACCAGCGGATTTTTCGAGACGGTCTCCATGCGTCCCGGCCAGACGGCTTTTTTCAGCCCTGCGCGGATCGCAGAGCGCGGTATCCGGAGGCCTTTGGCAACGAGTCCCTCGATAGCGGCGATGGCGCAGGCCGCGTTCTTTATCTGGTGCGCCCCGGCAAGACCGAGAGAACAGCCCTTCAGCTCAAGCGTGGTCCCGGTGTAATCAAAGGTTGCCCGGCGTCCTTTCGGTCCGCACAAGGGACTGGCTGAAAAGTCCGCGCCCATGACGCAGAGCCTGGCCTTGGTCTTTCCGGCGTGAGCTTTCATGATCGAAAGGGGGACGGTCTTATCCTCGGCAGTAAAAAAAGCAACGCCTTTTTTCATGATGCCCGCCTTTTCGGCGGCGATAGAGCGGATATCGGAGCCGAGGAACTCTTCGTGGTCTATCCCGATGTTTGTGATGACCCCGGCAACAGGCGTTATGACATTCGTAGCGTCAAGCCTGCCGCCGAGGCCTGTCTCGATGACGGCGATATCGATTTTTTTCTCCCTGAAGTATTCAAAGGCCATCGCTGTCGTGAACTCGAAGAATGTCGGTTCGTCGCCATCGGCGTCCGGGATTGATGCCGCCTTTTTCACGGAGGCGGCGAGTCTGCCTATATCCGCGTCAGAGATCATGCGGGAGCCGACGCGTATGCGTTCATTGAACTTTATCAGGTGAGGGGAGGTGTAGACGCCGGTTCTGAAGCCGGCCTCGATCAGGACAGATGAGATGAAGGCCGAGGTCGAGCCCTTGCCGTTGGTCCCGGCTATGTGTACGCAAGGGTACGCTTCCTGAGGGTCTCCGAGCGCCGAGAGGAGCCTCTTTATGCGCTCTAGCCCCGGGCGTATCCCGTGTCTTTCAAGGCCGCCTAAGTATTCGAGTATTTTATCAGTGGAGGGCATCTCAGGAGGACCGTTTTACGGTGTTGTTGCATAGCCGTGACGCTTGAAGGCAAAAGGGATTATGCTGGCCCAGGTTGTCACGAGAGCATGGATATGAGCTTCGAGAGCGTCTCCTTGAGCATCTTTCTTTCTACGATCATGTCTATCATGCCGTGTTCGAGGAGGTATTCAGCCCTCTGGAAGCCTTCAGGGAGCTTCTGTCTTATCGTCTCAGCTATGACTCTGGGCCCGGCGAACCCGACAAGCGCCCGCGGCTCGGCGATGATCACGTCGCCAAGCATCGCGAAGCTCGCCGTGACCCCTCCCATCGTCGGGTCGGTTACGACCGATATGTAGGGGAGGCGCGCCTCTCTGAGGCGGCCGAGCGCGGCCGAGGTCTTTGCCATCTGCATGAGCGAGAGTATCCCTTCCTGCATGCGCGCTCCGCCTGAAGATGAAAAGATTATCGCGGCCGAGCGTTCAGTGATGGCAAGCTCTATTGCGCGGGTGATCTTTTCACCGGCTACAGAGCCCATAGACCCGCCCATGAACGCGAACTCGAATGCCGCCGCTACAGCCTTCTGACCGTTTATAAGCCCCTGGCCTGAGATTATCGCGTCGCGCAGGCCGGTCTCTTTCTGAGCGGCCTTAAGCCTGTCTTTGTACTTCTTGAGGTCCTTGAACTCAAGCGGGTCCTGCGGCTCTATAGCCCGGTCGATCTCCGTAAATGTGCCTTCGTCGAAGACTATCTTCAGGCGGTCCGTGGCACAGATGCGGAAGTGGTAGTTGCACTTGGGGCAGACATCAAGGTTCCGTTCGACCTCTTTCTTGTAGATGATCTCTCCGCAGTGATCGCACTTGACCCAGAGACCGAGAGGCACTTTTACGCTTTTGCCTTCGTCCCCGTTGGAAAAGATATCTTTTTTAAACCATATCATTCGACGTACCTCTGGTTGTCATTTTGGCGGCGGCCTCAAGGTCCGCGTCAGTCCCGTGGTTTATCTCGCCGTTGGCGAAGGCCTTGAGAAACGCCTTTACTACTTTTAAGTCGAACTGCTTTCCGCAGTATTTTTTAAGCTCGGTGATGGCCACATCAGGCGGGAGCCCCTTCCTGTACGGGCGCGTCGTCGTCATAGCGTCGTATGTATCGGCAACGGCGATTATCTTCGCCACAAGCGGTATCTCGTCGTTTTTGAGCCCCATCGGGTATCCGAGCCCGTCGACCCGCTCATGATGGTACATCATTCCAGGGATTATCCCCTTGAGTTGAGGGACGTGTTTCAAGATCTCTCCGCCGAACTGGGGGTGCTGCCTCATCTGTGCCGCCTCGTTGGCGTCAAGCGGGGCTTCCTTGCGAAGTATGCTGTCGGCTATCCCGATCTTGCCTATGTCATGCAGTACGGCCGAGAGCTTGACGTTCTCGATCTCATCGGTGGAAAGGTTTAGGTGCCTGGCTATCGCCGTGCTGTACTCGTGGACCCTTTTGGTGTGGCCCCCGGTGTACGGGTCCCTTTTTTCTATCGACTCGGCAAGCGCTCCGGATGTGGCGTGGAAGGTCTCTTTTATCTCTTCATAGAGCCTCGCGTTGTCCAGTGCTATGGCGACCTGGTTTGAAAAGAGCTGGAAGAGACTGAGGTCGTCTTTCGTGAAAGTCCCTTCGAGCCTGTTTATCGCCTGAAGGACGCCGATGACCTTTCCCTTTATCCTGACGGGCACGCATATCATATTTCGCGTCTTGAAGGTGCTCTTTTTGTCCATCCGTCCCTGGAAGCGCTTGTCCCGGGTGACGTCGTCTATGATCAGAGGCTTGCCGTGCTTGGCGACCCAGCCTGCGATGCCTTCTCCCATGCAGAGCCTGATTTCTTTTAGGGTCTTGCCTTTCTCGCCGAGTGCCACCTCAAAGTAAAGCTCCTGCCTCTCGTCGTCGACAAGTAGGAGCGAGCCTGTCTCAGCGCTCATGATCTTGGTTATCGCCTCCATCGCCCTGTGCCTGACAACCGTTTGATCAAGGGTGGAAACGAGCAGACTGCCTACGTCGTGGAGTATTGAGAACTGCCGCACCCTGCTGTCAAGCTCCCTGAAGAGGTCGGCCCGTTCCATGATTATGGAGAAGTGGTTCGCGATGGAGGTAAGCGCCTTGAGGTCGTCCTTTGTGAACGGCTGGTTGCCTGATTTATGGATGACCTCGATGACGCCGACCACCTTTTTTTTCAGGGTAAGCGGTACAGCCATCATGTTCGTGTGGCTGTTGGAGAATTTTATGCCTGCCCAGTTTTTGTCCCTGGCAAGCTCCGAGCTGATGTGCGGTTTGCCGGTCTTGGCCACGAGCCCGGCTATCCCTGTCTGGGCGCGCATCTTCAGGCCTTTAAGCTTTTCGGAGCGCGGGCCTTTTACTACATCGAATGTAAGTTCGTTGTTCTTCGGGTCAAGAAGGTAAAGGGTCCCGGAGTCAGTCTCAAGGGCGGCAAGAGCGAAGTCCATCAGCCTGCCTAGAATGGAGGCGCGTGACGAGCCTTTTACGGCAAGATCGCCTATCTCCCTGTATATCCCCAGCTCTATCGACATAAGCCCGAGCTTCTTGTTGAGCTGAGAGACCTTTTTATCCGGTCCCTTTGGTGCAGTCTCTTGTGTTTTCTTCGCCATGATCAGACCTCGCTTTTTCAAACTCGGTTCAGGCCTTTGATATCCCTTTTTTGAGGCTCGCTACGAACCTGCCGACCTTGTCGAGACGCTCGGCAGACCCGCTACACCCGGCTATGATGTTGACTATGGCTGAGCCGACTATGACGCCGTCCGCGTCGGCGCACACAGCCGCTGCCTGTTCGGGGGTGGAGATGCCGAATCCGACGCCTACAGGCACATCGGTATGTTTCCTGATCTCCCTGACGTACTTTTTAATGTCGGTAGCGAGTTTCGTTCTTGCCCCTGTCACGCCGGTCACGCTTACGAAGTATATGAAGCCGGATGCCTTTGACGCTGTTATCTTCATGCGCGAGACGTCGCTCGTCGGGGTGAGCAGGAATATAAGGTCGAGCCCGACCGCATCGAGTTCAATCTTCAGCTCGTCTGCTTCCTCGGCCGGCAGATCGACTATCAACACCCCGTCGACTCCGGCTTTTTTCGCCTCGACGGCGAATCTCTTCAGGCCGAACGAGAAGACCGGGTTATAATACCCGAAAAGCACGATAGGGACCTGTGACTTTTCTCTCACCGACTTTACGAGGCTGATCACGTCAGGCAGATGGACCCCTTTTGCGACCGCCCTCTCGGAAGAGGCCTGTATGGTAGGGCCGTCGGCCATCGGGTCTGAAAAAGGTATGCCAAGCTCTATTATGTCAGCCCCTGATTCTTCGAGCCTTGAGATTATCTGGCCGGTTGTCTTTAGATCTGGGTCTCCAGCTGTAATGAAGGTTATGAGCGCTTTTTTACCCTCATGCCTCAATCTCGTAAAGAGCGCCTCGATCCTGCCTGTCTCCGCCCTGGTTGCGGCTGTCTTTGACATGTTGAAGATCACCTCGTTTTTTTCAATCTGGTTCTCGGACGCGTTATACGCATTGGCAGGCGCGGCCTGTGGCTACGTCACTTTGCCTGGCGATGCGCCGTCATATCTCGAAGTTGAACGCCTTTGAGACTGTATTGAGGTCTTTATCGCCTCTGCCGGAGAGGTTTACTATTATTATATCGTTCTTTTTGTAGTCGCCGGCGGCCTTGAGGCCGTAAGCGACCGCGTGCGAGCTTTCAAGCGCCGGTATTATCCCCTCTGACAGGCAAAGGGTCTTGAACCCTTCAAGGGCCTCTTTGTCGGTTATGGTCGTGTACTTGACCCTGCCCGTGTCGTTAAGGTAGGCGTGCTCAGGGCCTACCCCCGGGTAGTCTAGCCCTGCTGATATCGAATGGGTGTCTGTGATCTGGCCCCACTTGTCATGCAGGAGATATGTCTTGTTGCCGTGCAGGACCCCGACCCTGCCGCCGTTTATGGAGGCGGCGTGCTTGCCTGATCTGAGTCCGTGCCCTCCGGCCTCGACACCGATCATAGAGACCGTCTCGTCACCGATGAAAGGATGGAAGAGCCCCATGGCGTTGGAGCCGCCTCCGACGCATGCCACCAGGAGTGACGGCAGTCCTCCAGTGATCTCTTTTATCTGTCTCTTCGTCTCTTTACCGATTATCGACTGGAAGTCTCTGACCATCATCGGATACGGGTGCGGGCCTGCGACAGTGCCTATTATGTAGAATGTATTGTAGACGTTTGTCACCCAGTCTCTCAGGGCCTCGTTCATCGCGTCCTTGAGCGTTTTGCTCCCTGATGTCACGGGTGTGACCTTGGCCCCGAGGAGCTTCATCCTGAAGACGTTGGGCATCTGCCTTTTTATGTCGTCCTCGCCCATGTATATTTCGCACTCGAGGCCGAACATAGCGGCGACCGTGGCTGTGGCCACGCCGTGCTGGCCCGCGCCTGTCTCGGCGATGACCCTTTTCTTGCCCATCCTCTTGGCAAGGAGTATCTGGCCGATGGTATTGTTAATCTTGTGGGCCCCGGTGTGGCAAAGGTCCTCTCTCTTCAAGTATATCTTCGCGCCGCCGGCTTTTTTAGTAAGCCTTTCGGCGAAGTAAAGCGGGGTGGGGCGTCCTACGTACTCTTTCAGGTAGTACGCGAATTCTTCTTTGAACTCAGGGTGGTTCTTCCACTTGAGATAGGCCTGCTCAAGCTCTATGACGGCCGGCATGAGCGTTTCCGAGATATATCTTCCGCCGTAGGGACCGAAGTGCCCAAGTCTGTCAGGGAGTCTCTTCATGATTTTTACCTGTTTTAGCGTTTATGCGTGAGGTTAGTTAGTATGCCTGATCTGTTCCATAAACCGCTTTATCTTTTCCGGGTCTTTTTTCCCGGGCCTTGATTCGACGCCGGAGCTTACGTCGACTGCGTATGGCCTCACGAGCTTTATCGCCTTTGAGATGTTCTCAGGGGTAAGCCCGCCGGAGAGTATGATGCGTCTGTTTTTTTTCGCCTCTACAGCCATGTCCCAGTCGAAGGTCTCGCCTGTGCCGCCGGGAGTGCCCTCGCGGTAGGTATCAAGAAGATGCGCGTCGACCTTGTAACCGTCGAGCCTGTCTATGTCAGTATGTTCTCTTATCCTGAACGCCTTTATGACCTTCTTGCCAGTCGATTCGCCGACCGACTGGCACATCCTCGGGCTCTCGTCCCCGTGAAGCTGAACGCAGTCGATCCTGGTCGAGCTTATGACGGTCTTTAGCGTGTCAAAAGGCGTGTTCACGAATACGCCTACGGTCAGTATGAAAGGCGGCAGAGACCTTTTGATGCGCCAGGCCTCCATCGGCTCTATGTAGCGGGGACTCTTTTCCCAGAAGACGAAGCCAAGGGCGTCAGCCCCGGCCTCGGCCGCGTAAAGCGCATCTTCAAGGCTTGTTATGCCGCAGATCTTAACCTTAACCAAGGCCTCTGAGCTCCTTCAGCTTTTTGATGATGTTTTCTTCCTTTATAATGGCCTCGCCTATGAGGAACGCCCCTACGCCGGCCTCCATGAGAGTCTTTATCTCTTCGTGCGTGTTTATCCCGCTCTCCGAGACAAGGAGCCTGTCTGACGGGACGAGCGGGGCAAGCCTTATGGTCGTGTTGATGTCGGTCTTAAAGGTCTTCAGGTCGCGGTTGTTGATGCCTATGAGTGTCGCGCCTGCGTCGATGGCTGCGGTAAGTTCTGCCTCGTCATGGACCTCCACGAGGGCGCACATGCCGAGGGATTCGGTCAGCTCGATGAGCCCCTTGAGCTTTGCCTTGTCAAGGAGAGCCGCTATGAGGAGCAGCGCGTCCGCGCCGTTTGCCCTTGATTCATATACCTGATATTCGCTCAGAAGAAAGTCTTTTCTGAGGACAGGTATGTTCAACTGGCTTATGGCAGGGAGGAAATCGAGCCTGCCCTTGAAGAATTTTTCTTCGGTTATCACCGATATAGCGGCCGCGCCGCCGAGCTTGTAGAACTTGGCTATCTCGAACGGGTAGAAAGGCCCTTTGACAAGGAGCCCCTTTGACGGCGAGGCCTGTTTCACCTCGGCAATGATCCGTATCTCGTCGATCCTTCCGTCCTTGCGCTGTTTTGCCATGAGCGCGTCGAAAAAGTCCTTGGGCGGCCTTCTATCGGCAATCTTCCTCTTGAGGTCTTCGATCGGGAAGTATAGCTGCGATCTTTCCAGCTCCTGCTCTTTTGCCTTAAGTATCTCGTCGAGTATCATCTGTTGGTGATCCTTTTTATCTGTTCGAGTTTCGAGGCGGCCGCGCCTGAATCAATGGAGCCGTGCGCCAGGGCTATGCCTTCCTCGATGGAACCGGCGGCCGCGCCTGCGACTATGGCGGCCGCGCTGTTTAGTATCACCACGTCCCTTGCGGGACCCTTTTTGCCGCTAAGCACTCCGGTTATTATATCCGCGTTAAGGTCCGGGTCGCCGCCTCTGAGCGCTTCCGGGGCGCAGCGGGCGAATCCGTAGTCTTCAGGTTTAATATGGTACGACCTTATCAGGCCGTCCTTAAGCTCAGTCACCTTCGTCTCTGTCGTCAGTGTTATCTCGTCAAGGCCGTCTTCGCCTCTTACGACAAAGGCGTGTATCGAGCCGAGGTTGGCAAGGACCTGGGCCATGATGTCCGTGAGCGCCGGGTCGTAGACCCCGATGATCTGTCTTTTCGCGCCTGCCGGGTTGGTCAGCGGGCCGAGGATGTTAAATACCGTCCGGATGCCTATATCGCGCCTTACAGGGGCGGCGTGCTTCATGGCGCCGTGCAGGAGCGGCGCGAAGAGAAAACCTATGCCTGCGTCTTTCAGGCACTCTTCGACCCGTTCCACCTCTGCCTCGATATTAACGCCGAGGGCTTTTAAGACGTCGGCGCTGCCGCTTCTTGATGAGATCGAGCGGTTGCCGTGCTTGGCTACAGTCAGTCCGGCTCCGCTTGCGACGAAGGCCGAGGCGGTGGATATATTGAATGTCATCGAGTCGTCGCCGCCTGTACCGCAGGTGTCGACGACGTTTTCGGCAAAGGCCGAGACCTTTGTGGCCTTTTCACGCATGACTCTTGCCGCGCCTGTGATCTCGGCGACCGTCTCGCCCTTCATCCTGAGAGCCGTGAGAAACGCGGCTGTCTGGGCCTGGGACGCTCCACCGGTCATTACCTCGTTCATGACGGAGATCATCTCGGCCTCAGTCAGGTCTTCGCCTTTTACGATCCTGCCGATAGCCTCTTTAATCATCAAGGTTTCCCGTATTTTTTAAGGAAGTTGCCGAGGATCGCCTTTCCGTCCTTTGTGAGTATCGATTCGGGGTGGAACTGCATACCTTCGATCGCATACTCCTTGTGCCTGATCCCCATGATCTCGTCCTGGTCGGTCCAGGCGCTCACCTCAAGGCAATCGGGAAGGGTCTCTTTTTTGACTATGAGCGAGTGGTAGCGGTTGGCCTCGAAGGGGTTGTCTATGCCCTCGTAGATCGTTTTGCCGTCGTGGTACACCATCGAGGTCTTGCCGTGCATCAGCCTCGGGGCCTTTACCACTTCGCCGCCGAACGCGTAGCCTATCGACTGGTGGCCGAGGCAGACGCCGAGTATCGGAAGCCTGCCGGCAAAATGCCTGATAGCCGGCACTGATACGCCGGCCTTTCTCGGGTCGCACGGCCCCGGGGAGATCACTATCATCGAAGGGGCGAGGTGTTCGATCTGCCCGACCGTGATGGCGTTATTTCTGTAGACCTTCACTTCTTCGCCCAGCTCCATGAGGTACTGGACGAGGTTGAACGTGAAGGAGTCGTAGTTGTCGATCATTAGTAGCATATTTTCGCCGTTCCCATTTCTAAAACAATCCTTCCATGGCCATGTGTACCGCCTTTAAAACGCCCTTCGCCTTGTTTTCAGTCTCTTCGTACTCTTTTTCCGGTATCGAGTCCGCTACTATTCCTGCGCCGGCCTGAATGAATATGCGCGAGCCCTTTATCACCATCGTGCGTATGGCAATGCACATATCCATCTTGCCGTCGTAGCCGAGATATCCTACCGCCCCGCCGTAGATCCCTCTCTTGCACGGCTCCAGATCTTCGATTATCTCCATCGCCCTGATCTTCGGCGCGCCGGTGAGGGTGCCTGCCGGGAAGCATGACTTGAGCGCGTCGAACGGGCCCAGCCCGTGCTTCAAGCGCCCCTTAACGTTCGAGACTATGTGCATGACGTGCGAATAGCGCTCGACTGTCATAAGGCCTTCCACTTTGACGGATCCGGCTTCAGCCACTCTTCCCACGTCATTCCTGCCGAGGTCGACGAGCATTATGTGCTCGGCGATCTCTTTGGGGTCCGCAAGGAGCTCTTTTTCGAGTTCAAGGTCTTCTGCGGCGTTCCTGCCGCGCTTCCTGGTGCCTGCTATAGGTTTTACGGTGACGTCCTTGCCGTCTACCTGGACGAGTATCTCTGGCGAAGACCCTACGAGGGTCACGTCGTTGAGCCTCAGGAAGAACATATATGGCGACGGGTTCGTTACCCGAAGGGCCCTGTATATGTCGAACGGGTCTACCGTAAGGTCTGTTTCGAACCTCTGCGATATGACGGTCTGGATGACGTCTCCCTCGGAGATATATTCCTTTACCTTTTCTACGGCCTTTATGAACTCGCCTTTGCTGAAGTTTGAACGGATCTCAGGGGCGGCCTGCGGTGTATGGACTCTGACAGGTATCTGTGTCTCGCGGAGCTTTTTTACGAGGGAGTCGATGCTGGCGACGGCGGCCTTATACGCCTCTTCAGGGTCCGACCCCTCGGGGATAAAGGCGTTGCATACGACCTTTATCTTCTGCTCGACGTTGTCGAATACAAGGACGTTGCCGGTAAAGATGAATACCGCGTCGTAGGTGTCAATGTCCTTGGGGGCCTCGTCAGGGAGGTACTCTATCTGCCTGACCATGTCGTAGGATATATATCCGATAGCGCCGCCGAAGAAGCGGGGCAGGCCTTTAACGCTGGCGCAGTGGAAGCTCGACATCATCTTCCTGATGACCGCCATAGGGTCGCCCTGCTCGAACCTCTTGTTGTTGCCCTCTGAGATCTCGACAAGGTTCTCTTTGATGCGCACCGATATCCTCGGCGCTGTGCCGAGCAGGCTGTAGCGGCCCCACTTCTCGCCGCCCTCGACGCTTTCAAGGAGGAACGCCTCGCCGCCGTCGTCTATCTTCATGAATGCAGAAACAGGCGTTTCGGTGTCCGCGAGGATGTCCCTGTAGACCGGGACGATGGCCGCGTGTTTGGCCTTTTCTTTGAACATCTCCATCGATGGGGTGTACGTATGCGTTTTCATAAGCTATAAACGTTATCACAGCGTGGGCGCCGTAGTCAACAGGTTAGCCCATCGACCGGCGTAAATAGCGTCTCTGCGATGGTCCGCGCGGATGCGGCGCGGCAAGGCGCGGCTCCTCCCCGCCTTGCCAGAGAAGAACCATTTTTATCTTGACATGGAGCGGATATCCATCTTAATATTTATGTTTCCAAATGTCTTTCGCGTGTCCGCCACGGTCGTAGACTGCATCATACAGGCAACTGCATCTTCGCCCCTGATGGCGGATAAATAAAATAAGAAAAGGAGATTCAAGATGAGGAAGATCGGACTTTTTGGAGTAGTTTTGGCCGCTACGCTTTTCGTATCGGGTTGCGGTCAGCAGCTCAAGCAGGAAAACGAACAGCTCAAGGGCCAGGTAGCGACCCTTACGGAAGAGAACAACACGCTTAAGAACAAGGTCGTGACTCTTGAGAAGCAGGTAGAAGAGCTTAACACTGGCGTAGCAAACCTCACAGCCGAGAAGGACGCGGCCGTTAAGGAGCTTGAGGCTGCCAAGGCAAAGCCTGTGTCAAAGAAGAAAAAGAAGTAATCAGGCAGTACACGGCCCCGTCGCTGATTTTAAAGCCGCCCGTCCGGATGTAACGGATGGGCGGCTTTTTTTATGCGCGGGTATCTTCAGGCAAGCCTTCCTCTCCGGCCGTCTTTACATCTGTGTCCCGGGTTTTTATGATTGACACAATGGTGCGGTTTTAATACAATTCCACTTTCGAACATCCTTTGGACACATAATACAAAACCTTGTAACTCCTGGGTTTTTCAGGCGACAGGTTTTTCTCCTCTATTCCTTTTTTCATCTTTTGTCGCAAGCGGCGTTTTTATCTCTTCTTATAGACTACTATCCTGACTTGAAGCGTGCGTGCAAACGCGCCTCAAGGCGTGGAGCGGGGTTTCGATGTTTCGTCAAGGTCTGAGAGCAAAGATACTGAATCTTACCATCGGGCTGACCCTTGTCGGCTTCGGCCTTCTCGTTTTTCTTGTCATCAAGGAAGAAGAGAAGAGCCTGTTGAGAGAGCGCCTTAAGGCCAGCGAACTGATGGCCCTTCCCATACTCCATACCATCTACAAGGATATGCTTGACGAGAGGGCGGATATGCCCCGTTTCCTTATCGAGGGGCTCAAGACCCTCAAGGGCGTCGAAAGGGTCCAGCTCATCAGGTCCAACGGCGTAGAGGAGGCGTTCCAGGACCATAAGACGCTCCAGGACGTCAAGGCCGAGTTCGGAGAGATCAAGCCTGAGTGGACAGTAGATCATCCGAACAAGCTCAATAACGTGGCACAGGGGATACACAAGCCCGAGTTCAAGAAGGCTTTGCAGGGCTTCACTGCCGGCAGGATGGAGGCCGCCTACTATATAGAGAAGGAAGGCGACAAGAGCCTCTTCACGTATCTCGTGCCTATAATCGCCAAGCCCAAGTGCAGCTCTTGCCACGCGAAAGAGGAGGCCGCCAGAGGCGTCCTTATGATCTCTACCTCACTTGACGAGCTCTTCGGCACGCTCTCGGATACGCGTAACAAGTGGATCCTCTACGGGGTCGTGACCGCCTCAGGTATGACCGTATTCCTCTCCCTGCTCGTCTCCGGGGTGATAAAACGTCCTCTCGATAGGACGGTCGATATGCTCCGCGAGATCGCCGAGGGCAAGGGCGACCTTACCAGGAGGCTCGCGATAACCTCGCAGGACGAGATCGGCATGCTTGGCAGGTGGTTTAACAAGTTCGCCGAGGGCATGCAGAACATGGTCAGGGAGATCTTCGCCATATCAAGGGACGTTTCTGCCGCCTCAAAGGAGATAGAGTCTTCGTCGGCTGAGATAACAGGGGCGGTAGGCAAACAGCTCGCGGCCGTCGAGGTGACCTCGTCGTCGATAAAGGAGATGGACGCCTCGATCAAGACTGTCGCTGAGGAGGCTGAGGCGTTAAACTCGTCGACAAGGGAGGTCTCGGACTCCGCCAGAGCCATGTCTGGCTCGGTCGATGACGTGAAGATGAACATCGAGAAGCTCTTTTATTCCGCGTCGTCGACCACATCATCTATCAACGAGATGGCTATCTCCATCAACCAGGTCGCCTCGCATGTCGATGAGCTTTTCAAACGGACCGAAGAGGTCGTAAGCTCCATCATAGACATAAACGGCAAGATAAGAGAGGTCGAGCACTACTCGAGGTCGCAGGCAGAGCTGGCGGAGAGGGTCAGGGTCGATGCCGAGGACCTGGGGCTTTCGAGCGTCGTCAAGACGAGAGAGGGCATCGAGAAGGTGAGCCATGAGGTGGCCTCTACAGCCCTTGCCGTTAACAGCCTTGGCGAAAGGTCAAAAGAGATCGGAAAGATACTGACGGTCATCAACGACATAGCCGACACGACGCATCTGCTGGCCTTGAATGCCACCATACTCGCGGCGCAGGCAGGGGAGCACGGCAAGGGGTTCGCTGTCGTCGCAAGGCAGGTAAAGGACCTTGCCACCAAGACCACCGCCTCCACCAAGGAGATAGCCGAGCTGATTACCCATGTCCAGGGCGAGGTCGGGGCGGCCGTCGATTCGATGCAGAGGAGTTCCGAGAGGGTTGAAGACGGGGTGAGGTTATCGAGGGACGCCCAGGAGGCCCTTATGAAGATACTCGATTCTTCCAGGCGTTCTTTCGACATGGCCAAGATGATCGAGCGTTCCACGATGGAGCAGACCAAGAGCGCCGGCCAGGTCACCAGCGTGGCGCAGACGATTCGACACATGGTCGGAGACATCAAGAACGCCGCTAACGAACAGACGCTGGCCGCGCAGGAGATATTGAAGGACACCGTGCAGATGAGAGAGTTCATGGAGCAGGTCAAGCTCTCTACGATAGAGCAGGCGCGCGAAAGCAAGCATGTGGCCGACTCTATATTGAAGGTCGTGGAGAAGATAAAGAGGGTCGCCGGAGCAACGTCCGAGCAGATGACCTTCTCAAAAAGGATCGTGGCCGCTGTGGATACTGTCAGGCAGGCGGCAGATGATAACGCCGCGCTCGCGTCACGGCTTGAAAAGACGGTAACAGAGATGCAGAGGCAGGCCGAGGCTCTGAGAAACACGGTCGGAAACTTTAAGGCATAGATCTGGAGGGTTTCATGGTTTTGAGGCTCATAATACCCATTATGGCGTTTTTTCTTTTTTTTGGACTTGCAACCGCTAGAGGCGCTGACGTGAACTGGTCAAAGGTCTCAAAGGCCAGGGTGACGCTCTTTTATCCCGGCGTCGCATCCTGGGAGTTCTTAACCGGAGACGATCACAGGCTTGGCGGCAAGGAGATAAAAAAAGGCAAGAAGGACTGCAGGCACTGCCATCTCAGCAAGGAGGGAGAGCTTGATCTGAAGGCGGACGAGATAGCCTCGGCCGCCATCAGGATGAAGAGGTCCCACAACCCTTTTGAGCCTGAGCCTATGCCCGGGAAAAAAGGCGTTATGACCGCGCTCCTCCAGGCCGCTTATGATAAGGAGTTTGTCTATATCAGGGTCGAATGGGACTCAAAGGGCACTGGCTGGCGCAAAAAACATGGCGAAAGCGGCGTCCCCGACAGGGTCTCGATGCAGGTAAATAAGCAGAACCCTTCGTTCGGGAAGTACGGTTGTTTCATCTCCTGCCACAATGATCTGAATACGATGCCGCAGTCGCCTTCAGCGAAAGAGGTCGGCTCCGACCCTTATTACAGCCACCTTAAAAGAGATGACGTCCGGCTCTATGCCTGGTACGCTCGGGACTCGTGGTCAGACAGGAAGAGCGAGCATGAGCTTGCACAGAGGCTTAAGGAGGGCGGCAGGATCGACCTGTTGAGCGCGGAAATAGAGGGCGCGGCGGTCTCTCCGAAAGACGGGTGGGTCTTTGATGACAGGGGTTGGGATGAGAAAAACGGCGTCGAGGCATCAGGCGCCTGGGCCAACGGCAAAAACACCGTTACCATCAAAAGGAGGCTTGTCTCGGCAGACCCGTATGATGTAAGCCTTGCCGAGGGAGACACGGTATCGATAGGTCTGGCCATTCATGAAGACAGGGCCTCCAAGAGGAAGCACTATGTCTCGTTTCCGCTCACCGTCGGCCTCGGAGCGGATGGCGACGTGAAGGCGCTTAAATTAACCGAATAAATGCAGACGCATGGCATGGCCTCGCGCCTGTCTGCGTAAAAGGCGGCTCAAGAGATGGATAGAGGCATAAGGCGGTCTTCAAGACTTAAAAGGTACCTTGCGCGGATCGCGGCGGCGGTTTTCATGTTTTTGTCTTTGAGCTTATTTGTTCCTGCGGTCTCTGAGGCGGTACCTATGTTCGCCCGCGAGGTAGGCAGGGACTGCACATACTGTCACACTATCTTGCCCAAGCTCAACGAGAGAGGCAGGATATACAGGGCCAACGGATACAGGTTCTCCGCCGAGGAACAGTGGAAGAACGTGAAGGATTGGACTCACCTGCCTCTATCTGTCGAGATAGCGCTGGAGGGTTTTTACGCGAAGACAAAGACCTCTGGCGTTGAGGCGACCTCTTCGGATATTGTGGTGGAGGAATTCGAGCTGATAACAGGCGGCACCATGGGCAAAACCGGAAAGGTCTCCGCGCTTGCGACGGTTGCCATCAAGCAGGTCGACGCGGTAGGATCTACTACATACAAGTCGGTCATCGAACAGGCCTTTATACGCGTAAACGACCTTGCAGGTGAAACAGGTGAGGGGCTTCTCAACCTTAAGGCCGGCCAAGACGTCTTCTCGCTTCCGTTTTTAAGCAACAGGCAGAGGCCCATAGCCGCGAGATACTTCGCCGAGTCAGCCATGAAAATATTAAATCGGGGGCACAGGGTAGTAGAGCTTAACGGGACGGTCGTTGCTGACGAGGATTCATGGCAGCCTACCCAGAGGTATTCGCTGGGCATAGGCCGCGAGGACATAAACAGCGACGATAAGCTCAAGGCCTACTACGCGACCTACAGCGCTACCGTCAGGGAGAACTTCAGCCTCGGTTTCCTTTACTGGGGAGGCAAGGAGCTCTACGCTTCCTCTGACGTCTCCTACAGGAAGTACGGCGCGGCATTCGAGGGCGCCATCGGCCCGGTCGTGGTCACGGCAGGCGTCTTCAGGTCTGACAGGAACGATGCCCCTGACCTCAGAGATACGCTTGTAGAGGTCTTCTATACTCCTCTGGCAAAATTTAGTCTTGGCGCCCGCCATGAATTTTTCCGCATGAAGGGAGTGCAGGGCGCAAAGTCACAGAGTCTTATGGCAAGATACTCTATACTCAGCAATGCATACGGCCAGTTGGAATTCGACAGGGTAATTGACAGGGGACACGCCGCAGGCACTGTGGAAGATGAAAAAAAGACGGTCTTCCAGATTGTCACCCTCTTTTAGCCTGCCGGATGCAATGCCGGCGACTCCGGTTCTTATTGCCGTTTTGGGGGATGGATGGGCCTGAAAGAGGACATAGACCTGCTTGATCATAAGCTTGCCAGGCTCAAGGTCGAGTACGAACAGTACTTTATGAAGATACTCAAGCGCGAACCTGTCAAGTTAAGGGAAGAGGTCGAAAAGATCATCCTCGTCTATAGCAATAAAAATATAACAAACACGTCTTTGAAGTTCAGGTACAATAGCCTCGTAGCCAGGTTTAACTCATACAGACAGCATTGGACAAGGGTTGTAAGGGCCATAGAGGAAGGGACCTACTACAGGCAGGACGGCGCGGCTTATGGCGCGCCAGGCGCGGCGCCAAGGTCGAACGGGAATCGTGGGGATAGCGGCGGCGGGGCTGGCGCGGTCCAAAGAGACCCTGCTATAGTAGAGCTCTACAACAGTTATGTCGAGGCAAGGAAGGCCTGCAACGAGCCTGTCGAAGGGCTTACCTACGAGGCCGTAGCCAGGACTATCGACCAGTATAAAAAGAAGATAGAGGAGCAGTATAAGACGGCCGACGTCGATCTGAAGGTTGCCGTGAGGGACGGAAAGACCAGGCTCGTCATAACCCCGAAGGCGAAGGGTTAAAACAGAGGCTGGGAGGGGTTAGCAGTAAGCTGATTTTATTTTGCTTAATTCCGTGCGCTTTTTTTGCATAGCACGAACGGCCCGTATAAAAAATATCTGTCTGATTTTAGCTTTGCACGTTCTGTGCGCCTTTTGGGTATGGCTCGCATCGCTTTCGAGCCGGCTCGCAGAAAATACTGATGCCTGCTCGTCGTCTCTCAGTCGAGCTCGCTACGCCATGACCCGTGTTTATCTTACGGCAAAGGCCAAATTCAAAGGCGCCGATTGCTGGAGCAGGTTTGCAACCTGCTCCACAACATTCGTAGCTTCGGAGGGGGCAGTCGTAAGTTGTTTTTTTTTGCGCACTGCCGTGTGTCTCTGGCGCTTGTCTGACCGCCCTTGTGCTGAAAATAAAATAAAAAAGGCGGGGATGACCTCCCGCCTTTTTAATCTGTTTTTTTAAGGGCGCTTACTCAGCGTCTTTCCTTGACCCTGATCTTAGCCTCAGCGTACTCGATCGCGTTTTGAGCCGTCTTATACTCGGCTGACTCAGGGTCGAGCCCTTTCAGTGTCTCTTCAGCCTTTGAAAGCTCCTGCCTCGCTGCCTCGGCGTTTATCTCAGAGTCTATCTGAGCTGAGTCGACGAGTATCGTCGTCTTATCCGGGAAGACCTCCGCATACCCTCTGCTTATCGCGAGCGCGCCGGTCTCCGAGCCCTTCTTGTAGCTGATCTCTCCGGCCTTGAGTATGGTCAGGAAAGGGGAGTGGCCTGCAAGCACGCCGAACTCGCCCTCCTGGCCCGGGGCCGTGACTTCTTCGACTTCCCTGGAAAGGAGCTTCCTGTGAGGGGTGACTATCTCAAGTGTGAAAGTATCTGCCATTTTCCGCTATGACCTTTTGTGCGCCATTGTTTTTATTAGAGGCTCGCCTTGATCTTTTCAGCCTTCTCGAGCGCCTCTTCGATGGTGCCTACCATGTAGAACGCCTGCTCAGGGATGTCATCGTACTCTCCGTTGGCGATAGCCTTGAAGCCCTTGATGGTATCCTTGATGGAGACGTACTTGCCAGGGGCGCCTGTGAACTGCTCGGCGACAAAGAACGGCTGGGAGAGGAACCTCTGAAGCTTTCTCGCCCTTGATACGACGAGCTTGTCGTCTTCCGAGAGCTCGTCCATGCCGAGGATGGCGATGATGTCCTGGAGATCCTTGTACTTCTGGAGTATCTGCTGGATCTGTCTCGCCGTTGCGTAGTGCTCCTCGCCTACGACCTGAGGGTCGAGGATCCTTGATGTCGAATCAAGCGGATCGACGGCCGGATAGATGCCGAGCTCTGCGATCTGCCTTGAAAGGACTGTCGTAGCGTCAAGATGCGCGAAGGTCGTTGCAGGGGCCGGGTCTGTAAGGTCGTCCGCAGGGACGTAGATAGCCTGAACAGACGTGATGGAGCCCTTCGTTGTCGATGTGATCCTCTCCTGAAGCTCTCCTACGTCGGTTGAAAGGGTCGGCTGGTAGCCGACCGCCGACGGGATACGCCCGAGAAGCGCGGAGACCTCGGAGTTTGCCTGTACGAACCTGAATATGTTGTCGATGAAGAGAAGGACGTCCTGGTTCTCTTCGTCTCTGAAGTATTCCGCCATCGTAAGGGCTGTAAGCGCTACTCTTGCTCTGGCCCCCGGGGGTTCGTTCATCTGGCCGTAGACGAGCGCGGCCTTGTTGATGACGCCGCTCTCCTTCATCTCTTCCCAGAGATCGTTTCCTTCCCTTGTCCTTTCGCCTACGCCGCCGAAGACCGAGTAGCCGCCGTGCTGCATGGCGACGTTGTTGATGAGCTCCATTATGAGGACGGTCTTACCGACGCCGGCGCCGCCGAAGAGGCCTATCTTTCCGCCCTTCAGGTACGGGGTCAGAAGGTCAACGACCTTAATGCCTGTTTCAAAAACTTCCATGGATGTCGACTGCTGGTCGAATGTCGGGGCCGGGCGGTGTATCTCGTACTTCTTTTCGTACGCGACAGGGCCCATCTCGTCGACAGGTTCGCCGACGACGTTCAATATGCGGCCGAGTACGTTCTTTCCGACAGGGACCGTGATGCCTTCGCCTGTGTCCATCGCCTCAGCGCCCCTTACGAGGCCGTCGGTGGAGTCCATGGCTATGCACCTTACGGTATTTTCTCCGAGGTGCTGAGCGACCTCGACTATGAGGTTCCACTTCTCAGGCCCTATTGTAGGGTTTGTTACCCTGACAGCGTTGAATATGGCCGGAAGGTTGCCGGGCTGGAACTCTATGTCCAATACCGGGCCGATTACCTGGGTTATCCTGCCTAAGTTCTTATCTGACATACGCTTAAAGCCTCCTCGCTCCTGATTATCTTAGTGTGATGGGCCCCGCATGGGGTAGTGCTCAGCCTTTTAGCGCCTCTGCGCCGCCGATGATCTCCATGAGCTCCTTGGTGATGGCCGCCTGACGTATCCTGTTGTACTTGAGCGTCAGCGAGCCTATCATCTGCGAGGCGTTCTTGGAGGCGGAATCCATCGACGTCATCCTTGCCCCATGTTCGCTCGCGGAGGTCTCAAGAAATGCCCTGAAGGCCTGGACCTCTACATACTTTGGCAGGAGGCTCGCAAGGACCGCGCCCTCTGTCGGCTCAAAGAGGAACTCACCTTGACCTTCATCCTTTGCCTCGTCGGCAGCAGGCGCCGCTATCGGCAGAAGCCTCTGGACGACAGGTATCTGGGTGAGGGCGGTCTTGAACTGGCTGTATATGATATGTACCTCGTCTAGCTCGCCCTTGAGGTACGCGTCGATCACGCTATTGGCAACTTCAACCGCTGTCGAGTAGTTAGGCCTGCCGCTTCCTACGGGCCTTGAGTTTACGATTGTGAGACTGCGCCTCTTGAAGTACTCAGCCCCGCGCTTGCCTACGAGATAAAGGCTTATCTCCGAACCTGAACGCTCCCTTAAGAACCTTTCGGTCGTCCTTAAAAGCTGTGTGTTAAAGCCTCCGCAAAGGCCTCTGTCCGAGGTGAAAAGAATAACGCCCAGCCGGTTGCCGCCTGTCGCGGCAAGGAGCGGATGGCTGTCAGGCGATGTCTTTGAGGCGAGCGAAGTGATAAGGCTCAAGAGCTTTTCAGCGTAAGGGCGTGCCGCCACGATCTCATCTTGCGCCTTCTTGAGCTTTGCAGCAGAGACCATCTTCATGGCCTTGGTGATCTGCTGAGTGTTCTTTACGCTTTTTATCCTGCGTTTTATGTCTTTAAGGCTTGCCATTGTCTTTAACGGGTCCCTCTAAGGGTTTTTTTCTTGTTATCCTGTATTACTTGCCTTCAGCCACGAAGAGAGACTTGAACTCTTCAAGGACCTTGTTTATCTTCGCCTTGAGGTCGCCGTCGATGTTCTTCTTGGTCTTAAGCTCATCGACCACGGAGGCGTGCCTGGTCTCGAAGTATGAGAGCATCTCGTCTTCGTACCTTCTCAGCGAATCGTTCGGATAGCTGTCTACATAGCCGTTTGTAGCGGCATAGAGGACGAGCACCTGCTTTTCGACCGGAAGGGGCTTATACTGTCCCTGCTTGAGTATCTCAACGAGTTTTCTGCCCCTGTTGAGCTGTTTCTGTGTTGTCGGGTCAAGGTCGCTGCCGAACTGCGCGAACGCCGCGAGCTCTCTGTACTGCGCAAGCTCAAGCCTTAAGGTTCCGGCGACCTGCTTCATCGCCTTGATCTGCGCGCTGCCGCCGACACGTGAGACTGAGAGGCCGACGTTGATGGCCGGACGAACGCCTGAGTAGAAAAGGTCGGTCTCAAGATAGATCTGACCGTCTGTGATCGAAATAACGTTTGTCGGGACGTACGCTGAGACGTCGCCTGCCTGTGTCTCGATGATTGGCAGAGCCGTCATCGAGCCGCCGCCGAGCGCGTCTGAGAGCTTCGCGGCCCTTTCAAGAAGCCTTGAGTGGAGATAGAATACGTCTCCAGGGTACGCTTCACGGCCCGGAGGCCTTCTGAGGAGAAGCGAAAGCTGTCTGTACGCTACGGCGTGCTTGGAAAGGTCATCATAGACGATAAGGGCGTGCTTGCCGTTATCCCTGAAGTACTCGGCTATCGAACATCCGGTGTAAGGCGCTATGAACTGAAGAGGGGCAGGTGCGCTCGCAGTAGCCGCGACTACTATGGTGTATTCCATCGCGCCCTGCTGGCGGAGCTTTTCGACGATCTGTGCGACAGTCGACTGCTTCTGGCCGATGGCAACGTAAACGCAGAATACGTTCTGGCCCTTCTGGTTTATGATGGTATCGATCGCGACGGCGGTCTTGCCCGTCTGACGGTCGCCGATGATGAGCTCTCTCTGGCCTCTTCCGATCGGGATCATGCCGTCTACGGCCTTTATGCCTGTCTGCAGAGGTTCCTTGACCGACTTTCTGGCGACGATGCCCGGCGCCTTTATCTCGATCTTCATCGACTGCTTCGATTCAATCGGGCCGGCGTTGTCTATCGGCTGGCCAAGCGCGTTTACGACCCTGCCGATGAGCCCTTCGCCGACAGGTACCTCGACGATCTTTCCGGTTCTTTTTACCGTGTCGCCTTCCTTGATGGTGTGGTCAGGCCCGAGGATCGCGACGCCGACGTTGTCTTCTTCGAGGTTCAAGACCATTCCGACGAGTCCGCCCGGGAAGTCAAGAAGCTCTCCGGACATCGCCTTTTCGAGGCCGTATACCCTGGCTATACCGTCGCCGACGGATATGACAGTGCCTACTTCCTGTATGTCAATTTCCTTCTCGAAACCCTTGATCTGGGTCTTTATGAGCTGGCTTATCTCTTCTACCTTGATCATCTCAAACCACCCCTTCTAAAATTTTTTCCTTCATCCTGTCGAGCTGAGTCCTGATGCTTCCGTCAAGTATCGTATTATCTATCCGTATGACAAGCCCTCCGATGAGGGCGGTATTGCTCTTTTGGGTAAGTATCACGCTTTTGCCTGTTGCTGAGGCGACCTTTTGCCTGATCTCTTCCATCAGAGGCTCGGGCAGCGGCTCGGTAGATTCGACCTGCGCCCTGACCCTTCCGATATATTCGTCTTCGTACCTTGAATAGGCCTCGACTACGTCTTCGAGGCGTCCGATCTTCCTTCTCTCGACGAGTATCCCGAGGAGCCTGGTTATGTGGGCGCTTGCGCCTATGGAAGAGGCCACCTTATTTATCAGGGCCATCCGCTCTTCGATCTTGTACATCGGGTTCAAAAGTACCCTGTAGATCTCAGGGGCGCCCTTGAATACGGCAAGCACGGTGCGAAGCTCCTTGCCGTACATATCCAGGGAGTTTTCCTCTTTCGCCAACTCCACTATGGCCTTTGCGTACCTTCTGGCAACGGAACTCTTCATCAGTTTAGCCTCAGATTGTTAAGATAGCCCTTTACAAGCCGTTCCTGATCGGCAGGGGAGAGCTCTTTTTTCAGTATCTCTTCTGCCATGCCTACGGCGATGGATGCGACTTCTTTCCGTATCTCAAGGCGCGCCTTTTTTACTTCCTGCTCGGCCGCGACCTTTGCCTGCTCGCGTATCTTTGCGGCGGAGGCCTCGGAATCCTTCATTATGCGGAGCTTTTCAGCCTCGCCTTCCTGCTTGAGATCGTTTTGTATCTCTGCGATCCTTCTGTCGAGCGTTGAGAGCTTACTGTTATACTCGGCGGCCATTTTGTCCGCTGTGTCCTTTGCGGCTCTGGCTTCATCGAGCGCCAGCTTTATATCCGCGCTTCTCTTGTCGAGGAGCTTGTTGATGACCTTTGTCCAGATGAGGTATACGCCTATGGCGAGTATCGCGAAGTTTATGAGTTTCCATGTCATGCCGCCGCCGTCGTGGTGCGCCTCTTCAGCGGCAAAGGCGAGCGCCGGAATGACTGTCGCAAGCATGAAGACCATGAAGGAGACGATCTTCCTGTCGAGGATACGCTCGGCAATCTCTTTTGAGAGAGACTTCGATTCCTCGCGAAGGCTTGCAAGTGCGTCATGCTGGCTCGCTTCAAGCCCCTTTCTCATTGTGGAGAGTTCAGCCGCGGCGGCTGTGCGGGCCGCGTCGAGGACCTGCTTTTCCTTGTCAAGGCCTTCCTGGCGGAGCCTGTTTCTCTCCTCGTTGCCCTTGATGGCGGCGTCTTTTATCTTTTTATCATAAGCGACAAGGCCTGCCTCAACATCCTTTTCAGTGGATGCGGCCTGCTTTATCGCGCCGTCGATCTTCTCGGCCCTCTCTTTAAGAACCTTCTGGATCGGCCCGTAGAGGAGCTTGTTGAGCAGCACAAGCAGTATGAAAAAGCCTATGATCTGGAATACAAGTGTAATATTTAGCGCTATCATGTGCCGTCCAAAGGGTAGTTAATGTTGAATCTTAAAGGGCCATTCGGGTAGTGTTTATTCCTTGCCCGGTACGAAAAGCCCAAGGTTTTTATGAGGCTGTTTTTCCGTTGCAGGGTGTTTTTCTTGAAGTTCGCCTGAACCTAAAACAGAGTATTGCTATCATATACAAAAGTTGCTTGTCAAGGTAATAATGGTGTGTTTGAGATGGCGTGTTTCAAGTGCCTGTTTTGGCAGTGTATTTATCGGAGTGATTTTTGTACATAATTAAAAGCAGGGTCGTGGGTAGCAGTGGTAGTGGAGAGCCGAAGAGCAGGCGGCTGAAGATTATCTGGCCTTTGCCTCTAAACAAAATCCGCTGTCGAAGTTGCTTTGTATTTGCCTCTAAACAAACCCGGGTATGGTGGAATGAGTATAAAGGAGGGTCGACGAGCAGGCGTTTGAAGATTATCTTGCCGTTGCCTTTAAGTAAAACCCGGCTGTCGAAGTTGCTTTGTATTTGCTTCTAAACAAACCCGGGTATGGTGGAAGGAGCCTGAAGGAGGGCCGCTTAGCAGGCCTTTGTATCTGCTGCGAAACGGCCCGACAGCGAAGGGAGCCATACCCAAAAAGGCGCACCGAAGTGCAAAGCTGAAATCAGACAGATATTTTTTACAAGGGTAGTTGCCTGGTCCTGTTGATCTTGCGGCGGGTGTGACCCGCCCTACCGCCAGCGAAACGGCCCGGCAGCGAAAGGAGCCATACTAAAAGATGCACTGAAGTGAAAAGCTAAAAGCAGATAGATATTTTTTACGAGGTGAGAAGACAAAACGCCCCTCCCTATCAATTGATAGGGAGGGGCTGAGGATTATCTTGTCTTTGCCTCTAAATAAAACCCGTATATGGCGTAGCTCCCTACATCCCTTTCATCATGCAATCGCCTTTCATCATATCTTCGTGCATCTGCATCATCTCTCCGAGGCGCCCCATCATATCATCGAGTTTCTTTTTCTGATCCTTTGATGGCGAGTGGGAGATCTCTTTCATTATTGACATCGTGTCCTTGAGCATCCCCATCGAGTCGTGCATCATCTTATGATGATCCTTCATGCACTTTGTATTCATCATCTTGTCTTGCCCCATCATCCCCTGTCCACCCATAGCGCCGCTTTGCTGCCCCATCATGCCTTGTCCTGCCTGATCTGCCGCTGTGGCGGCCCCTATCGGCAGAAGGGCAAGCATTCCTGCAAGGACAACCGCATTCTTCAAACGCATATCGAACCTCCTTAGACGGTTTGGTTTATGGTCAGAGTATACCCTGTTTTTTATGGTGTGGCTGTCCGCTATGGGAAAAAGTTTTTTGCAAGGGATTTTCAGGTCTTTTGGCCAAGGCCGATGGGTATGTGGCGTCTGGTCGTATGAGTTTTATCGGGCTGTACCGGTCCATCTCTTTTGTCAGGGCTTGTTTCTGGCGCAGACATCAAGCAATCGACAGGGTGTCACGGTTTTTACCTGAGCCCGCGCCCTTTCCAGAGTGCGTATATGGCAGGGAGCACGAGTAGCTCAAGGAGCGCCGAGGTGAACATCCCTCCGACCATAGGTGCTGCGATCCTCTTCATAACGTCAGCTCCTGTGCCTGTCGCCCACATTATCGGGACGAGCCCGGCGATTATCGCAGTCACTGTCATGAGCTTGGGCCTGACCCTTAGGACGGTACCCTCGATCACCGCTTCACGCAGGTCTTCTTTTGTATTCATCCTGCCGTGCGCTACCCGTTCTTTGTAGACGTTATTCAGGTATATGAGCATGACTATGCCCATCTCGGCATCGAGCCCTGCCAGCGCGAGAAAACCTATTGCGACCCCGATACTAAGGTTGTATCCGAGGATATAGAGTATCCATGCCGCGCCCACGAGAGAAAACGGTATTGCCAAAAGTATGATCAGGCATTCAGTGAGAGACCTGAAGTTCATGTAGAGCAGAAGAAATATTATGGCGATGGTAAGAGGGATTATGATCTTGAGCCTCTCATAGGCGCGCTCCATGTACTCGTAGCTCCCGCTCCAGGCGATGTTGTAGCCTGCCGGGAAGCGCACGTCGCGGCTCACTGCCTCTTTCGCCTCTCTTACATAGCCGCCTATGTCTGTAGCGCGCACGTCTATGAATATCCATGTCGTAAGAAGGGCGTTTTCAGTCCGTATGGAAGGGGGCCCCATCTTTATCTCAAGGTCAGCGACCTGCTCAAGCGGTATGTGCGTACCCATCGTCGTAGGCACGTACACGCGGCCGAGCTTGTTGATGTCATCCCTTAGCTCCCGTTTGTATCTGACGTTCACGGGGTACCTTTCGAGCCCCTCTACGGTCGTAGTGACGTTCTCGCCGCCTATGGCCGACATGATGACGTCTTGAATGTCCTCGATCTTCAAGCCGAAGCGCGCGGCCTCGCCCCTTTTTATCCGGATGTCGAGATAATACCCTCCGACGATCCTCTCTGCGTAGGCGCTCGAAGTGCCTGGCACCTTCTTTACTGCGGCCTCGACCTCAAGTGCGACTTTTTCAAGCATATCGAGGTCTTTGCCGAAGACCTTTATCCCGACAGGCGTGCGTATCCCGGTAGAAAGCATGTCGATGCGCGCTTTTATAGGCATCGTCCACGCGTTCGTTATGCCGGGAATGGAGGCGGCTTCATTCATCTCCTCTATCAGTTTTTCTAGTGTCATGCCCTCGCGCCATTCTTCTTTAGGCCTGAGGTTTACGATAGTCTCGAACATCTCAAAGGGCGCCGGGTCAGTGGCGGTAAGGGCCCTGCCTGCTTTGCCGAAGACGCTTTCCACCTCAGGGAAGCCCTTGAGTATCTTATCCTGCGTCTGGAGTATCTCTCCTGCCTTTGTGACTGATACCCCGGGGAGGGTCACAGGCATGAAAAGGAGCGTCCCTTCGTCAAGCGCTGGCATGAACTCGCTTCCGAGCCTTGATAGCGGGAAGACCGTCAGGGCAAGCACCCCGACGGCGATAACAATGGTCGTGATCTTGTGCCTGAGCACGCGCTCTATGACAGGGCGGTATATCCATACCGCGGCCCTTGTGAGAGGGTTCTTCTCCTCAGGCAGTATGCGGCCCCTGATGAAGTAGCCCATCAGCACAGGCACAAGCGTTATGGAAAGGATGGCCGCCGAGGCCATAGAGAAGGTCTTTGTGAATGCCAGGGGCTTGAAAAGACGCCCCTCCTGCGCCTCCAGGGCGAATATAGGAAGGAAGGCGATGGTTATTATGAGGAGAGAGAAAAATAGAGGCGGGCCTACCTCGCATGCAGCCTCGGAGATTATCTCCCATCTCGGTTTTTTCCCGTCGGAACGCTCGATGTGCTTGTGCGCGTTCTCTATCATCACTATCGCGCCGTCTATCATCGCGCCTATGGCTATGGCTATGCCGCCGAGGCTCATGATGTTCGCGTTGATGCCTGCCAGATGCATGATGCCGAATGAAATGAGGAGAGCCACGGGGAGCATGATGATGGCCACGAGCGCGGAGCGCATGTGAAGGAGAAACGCTATGCAGACGAGAGAGACGAGTATCGTCTCTTCTATGAGTTTTTCCTTGAGTGTGTCTATCGCCCTGTGTATGAGCGAGCTCCTGTCGTAGACAGGCGTTATCCGCACCCCTTCGGGCAGGCCTGCTTTTATCTCCGCGAGCTTGGCCTTGACGCCGTCGATGACGTCAAGGGCGTTTTCCCCGAAGCGCATGACGACGATGCCTCCGACCGCCTCGCCTTCGCCGTCTTTTTCAGCTATGCCCCTTCTCTCGTCAGGGCCTAATTCGACCCTGGCGACGTCGCGGACCTTGACAGGCGTGCCTGTCCTGTCTGTCTTTAAAACTATGTCGTCTATGTCCGAGATGGATTTTATGTAGCCGAGCCCGCGGACCATGTACTCGCGCTCCGCCATCTCGATGACCCTGCCGCCGACGTCGCGGTTGCTCATCTTGATGGCCTTGACCACGTCGCCTATCGAGACGTCGTGGGTGATAAGCCTCGTAGGGTCGATGTTGACCTGATACTGCTTTACGAACCCGCCGATGGAGGCTACCTCGGATACCCCGGGCACCTTGGCGAGCTGGTAGCGGACGTACCAGTCTTGTATGGAGCGTAGCTCTGCGAGACTGTAGCCTTCGCCCTCTACCGCGTACTCGTAGACCCATCCGACGCCGGTCGCATCAGGGCCGAGCGACGGGGTGACGCCCTTGGGGAGTTTGCTTGCCGCGAAGTTCAGGTACTCGAGGACGCGGCTCCTTGCCCAGTACATGTCCGTCCCGTCCTCGAATATGATGTAGACGAAAGACACGCCGAAGAACGAATAGCCGCGCACTACCTTCGCCCCGGGGACGGCGAGCATGGCTGTGGTGAGAGGGTACGTGATCTGGTCTTCTACGACCTGCGGGGCCTGGCCCTGGTAATCGGTGTAGATGACGACTTGAACGTCGGATAGATCAGGTATCGCGTCGATAGCGGTGTTCTTTATCGACCATATCCCCCACGCGACCGCAAAGAGCGCGAAGATGATAACGAAGGTCCTGTGCCGTATCGAGGCCTTTATGATGCGTTCGAGCATGTATTATTCCCTGGAGTGCGCGCTGTTTGCGGGCATGTAGGTCAGGTATCTTCTGGTGTAGAAGGCCCCTGGGCCGGATCAGCCGATTATCCGCATGCCGGTCTGTAAAACGGCAGATAGATAATGAGACGGCCTGATTGTTTTCTTCAAAGACTTCTCTGCGGCCCCTTTGAGATCAGCCGTAGCGGAAGATATTTCAGAGGCCCCCGTGCGGTCTGTTAATGGATATGTGGGGCAGGGGAGACGGGCGCGCTGTCGGCCTTGTTCCCCTTGTCAGGTTTTTCTTTTTTTTCGGGCGCTTCTTTCTCAGCGCCTGCGAGCGCGAAGACTGCCGCCTTAAGGTTGCTCTCCGAGTCTATAAGGAAGTTGGCGGCTGTGACGACCCATTGGCCCACTTCAAGGCCGCTCTTCACCTCGTAGAAACCCTCAGCCCTTGCCCCGGTCTTGATGGTGGCGGGCGTGAATGTGCCGTCCTTGTTGTCAACGATGACGATCTGTCTCGTGCCAGTGTCGATTACGGCTGAGTCAGGGACAGCAACGGCGTTGGCTGCGACCGCGGCCTGGATCTCAACGTTAAGGTACATGCCGAGCTTGAGGCTGTGGTCCGTGTTGGGGAGCTCGAACCGTACCTTCGCTGTGCGCACCTCGGTGCCTCCCGCCTCGGCGTATCTGATCGAGCCTAAGTGGCTGTATATGTGGTCGATCCGGCCCTTGTATGTCTGCGTCGGAGAGTATGCCGGGGAGAGCACCGCCTCCTGCCCCTTTTTTATGTACCCCATCTCGTATTCGTATATTTCGCCGTAGACCCATACCCTCGAATGGTCTATGATCCTGAAGAGCGGCTCGCCTGCCTCCACCTTCTGCCCTTCAACGACCATCTTCTCCGTCACAGCTCCGTCCGAAGGGGCCATTATGGCGAGCGTCCTTGAGGTCTTACCCGTCTTTCTGATCTCTTCTATCTGGCCATCCGATATGTCCCAGTACCTGAGGCGCTTTTTTGCGCTCTCGACGAGTGTTTCGCCACTTTCTATCGCCTCGGCGTAAGGGGTCTTTTTCAGTCTGTCAAGTGATCTGACCGCAAGGAGGTACTCTTCTTGCGCCGCGACAAGCTCCGGGCTGTATAGCTCGAAGAGCTTCTGCCCCTTTCGCACAGTCTCATCTGTCCTGTTTATGTAGAGGACCTCGACCCAGCCTGCAAGCTTTGTGTTTACGATAGAGACCCTGTCTTCTACAGGCTCCACTCGGCCTACGGTCCTTATTACGCGTTTAAGAGACATCCGCTTTACCACTTCCGACCTGACTCCGCTCCTTATGACCCGTTCAGGGCTGAGCCTTATCGAGCCGGGGCCAAGGGCTGCATCCGGGGCCTCGGCTTCGTAGACAGGGACGTAGTCCATGCCCATCTGGTCTTTCATTGGCACGGATGAGGTCACCTCAGGGTTCATCGGGTTCCTGTAAAAGAGGATCGGCCTTTCCGTTTTTACCGAATCCGCTACGCCGGCCTTTTCATGTGTCGGCGTCTTTGCGCTGATGAGCCACGTCGCCGCGCCGCCGATTGCGAGCCCTGCGACAAGAAGGAGCATGCCTGTGGAGCTTTTCATCTTGGTTTCCTATTGCGTTGGTTTTCTCAGGCCCGTATGCGCCTCTTGAAGGATCATAAAGGCGGATCGGACGCTTCTCGATAAAGCTATGCCGCTTGCCTGATCCCGGCCGGTTTTAAAAGATCTCGGTCCCTGCCGTCTTTTCAAGTTCAGCCATGTTCTTCCAGTAGTCGAGTACCGTCTTTAGATATTCAAGTCTGGTCTTTTTAAGGACCCTTTCGGTGTCGATGAGCGTTAAGAGGTCCATCCTTCCGGCCTGGTAGTTTTTCATCGCAGATTCGAACGAGAGCGCCGCCTGCGGCACTATGCTCGCCTCGTAGAGGCCCATCATCCTCTCTGAGGACTGCGCCATGAGCGTGCCTGCTTTGATCTCGTAGGCCTTGGCATTGCGCTCGGCCTTTGCCATCAATCGCATCTCGCGTCCCTTGTGCGACGCCTCACCGGACTTGTTCTCGTATTTTCCGAACCAGATCGGAATGTTGACCTGCACCATCACGTCGAAGTAGTCGAACCTGCCGTCCCGCTGTATGGGGGCCACCCCGAGCATCAGGTCGGGATAGTACTCTTTCTTCATTAAATCGGCCTCAAGCTCGCTGGCGCCTGCCTCGGCCTCGAGCATCTTTACAAGCGGGCTTTGTGAATCCGCCTTCTTTGCGAGATCAGAGGCGTTGAACGCAACCGGCGCCTTTGAAAGGCCGGGCACGTGAGGCAGTGTATCGTCCTGCCCTCTGTTGAGGATAGACTTTAATCTCGCCCCTGCTACAGCTTTGGATGCTTCGAGTACGGTCAGGTCGTTGGTAGCCATAGCAAGCTCTACCTCCACCTTCAAGACCTCAAGCTGCGTTGCCTGAGCAGTCGAGTAGCGTCCCTGGGCGACCTTTGACATGGACGAGAGAAGCTCCTTGATCTCGTTCGTGAGCCTGATCGACTCCTCATAGAATGCAAGGTCGAAGTATGCCTGCTTGACCTTCATTATGATATCCAGCTCTGTCGCCTTTGTAAGCGAATCAGCGGCAGATGCTTCTTTTCCAGCCATCTCTTCTCTCAGGCCGCGCTTGCCAGGGAACGGGAAGGACTGGCTGAGCGTATAGCGGGTGAGCATCGAGTTGCCGGGAGAGATATTCATGGGGGAAGAGCTATCGAGGTCTTCCAGCTCAACCTTGAGGGTAGGGTCTTCGAGCGCCCCGGCGTATCTTGCGGCCGCCGCCGATGCATGGGAGCGCTCACGGCGCGCCGCGATCTCAGGGTTGTTAGCCAGCGCCTCAGTGACGAGGGATTTGAGGGTAGGGTCTTCAGCCTTTGCCGGAACAGTCTGGCTGAGCGTGAGGGCCGTGATGACGGCGCAGACCGCGCCGTGTATCTTTCTCTTCATACGCAAGGTCTTTACCTTACCTCTTTTCATGCGTGAACATGAACCGCGCTATTTTTTTTCCGTGTACTACCCGGATATCGAGACTATATCTGCCTTTAAAAGACATGTCCAGAGAGTTCATGAACGAGAAACGCCCGTCCATATCCATCCCTATCAGCTCTTTTTCGATCTTTTTCGCAGGGTCGCCGGGCGTTGTGATCAGCGCGTTGACCTTTGCGGATCTTATCGGTCTGCCGGTCGACTCGTCTGTCAGGTAGAGGTCTATCATACCTTTGTCCGGTGAGAGCACGAGCGTTGCCTTGATGCCTGAGGCTGACTTGACTGACTCATACTGACCGGCCCCACTGGCCATAGGCGGATTGAATATGGAGAAGGATACGGAGAGAAAAACGACTGTGATGATAGCGATGAGAGTTTTCATTTTTAGTAGTCTCCTTATTCTACGGGCCGTAGAAGGCCTGTTCAAAAAAATCAGTGCCTGTGTGTCGCGCTTGATATTGTGCAGTGGGTCCTGCACGCTTCGCCGAGCTTCTCGATATGTGTTGAGCATTGCTCCGTAGTGCAGGCCTGAGACGCGCCTGCAGCCCCTGGGAGAAGCGGCAGGGAGACTGACGCAGCAACGAAGGCCGCGCCGATGAGGCTAAAGGCGAGCCTGACGTTGCCGATGGGCTTGAAATGGAGTTTTTTTGCATTGATGAGACTTTCTACGCGCGCGCGTGTCTCTCCTCCACCTGTTATGGAGGGCATTGGCATGGAGGAGAGCCCCTTGAGGTTAAAAGAAGCGGCCTTTACGATAGCCCCGGCAAGCGTCAGTCTTTCAGGGAGGTCCCTGCAGGCGGCCCTGTCTGCTTCGGCCTCTTTCTTGATCCTGAACCTGCCAGCGAGCTCTTTCAGCATGGGTATATAGAAGAAGGTATCCGCGATCATCGAGTAGAGGAGGAACCTCAGAGGGTCAAAGCGTCTCTTGTGGCAGAGCTCATGGAGTATTACGGCCTTGAGTTCCGGCCGTTCGAGTGAATCGATCAGGCCCTTTGATATGTATATCCTAGGCCTCAAGAGGCCGTGGGTGAAAGCGGTCTTTATCTTTGGATCGAGGATCATGACGACACTGCCGCCCCTGTGGTAGAGGGGGAGCCTGCGTATCGCCATATCCGACGAGACGGCGTTTTTTATGGTTTTTCCAAGGCCGTATAAGACCCCGGCGGATGCTACGGAAGAACCGGTCCATATAAAGACGAGCTTAGCTGTCTCCAGATATCCTCCGCAAAAGATGAAGATGTCCCTGCAAAGAGCAAGCGCCGACACTGAGAAGGCCACAAGCCCCGGCAGACCGTAGCTGAGCCATAGAGCGGCCGCACAGACCACGCCAAACGCTGAGGCTATCGGCAGGATAACAGGCACAGCCTACCCCCTTCTGCTCAAGAGCTCTTTTTTCTTATCTGCTATTAGCGCCGAGAGCCTGTCAAGCTCGTCAGGGTCAGATTCTGCGAGGATATCGACAAAAGAGGCAGAGGCCCCGCTCGCTGATATCTCGAATATGCCCTTGAAGACCTCTTGAGAGACTGCACTTGCGAACTCTTCTCTTGAGTACGCGCACGAGTACATATAGATGCCTTCACGCCGCTCTTTTTTTAGAAGTCCTTTTTTTGCAAGCCTCTCTATGACCGTCAGCACGGTGGTAAGGGCTATCTCTCTGGTCCCGTTTATATTCGAGTAGACCGCTTTGCCGGAAAGTGTCCCGTTTGCCCATAAGACATCGAGTATCTCCTGCTCGAGACGGCCGAGTACCTTTGAATAACTTTCAGCAAACCCTGTCTTTTTTATCATGCGTCTCCTGCCTCCATTAAGATAATATTCGACAATGCGTAGAATGTCAAGCCCAAAAGAGGCTTTGGCCTTGCTTAGGTAGTGGGTTTACTGTAGTATTACCGAAACAATAGCGGGGTTTAGCGTGAAACACGGGTTCTTTATAACATTCGAGGGCGTGGAGGGGTGCGGCAAGAGCACGCAGGTATCTCTTTTAAAAACATATCTTGGATCTCTCGGCAGGGATGTCGTTGCGCTAAGGGAGCCGGGCGGCACAATGCTCGGCGAGGCTGTAAGGCCGATACTCGTAAACTCGTCTAAAGAGCCGATAGACCCGTGGGCAGAGCTTTTTCTCTACGAGGCATGCAGGGCGCAGCTCGTTAAGAATGTGATAAGGCCTGCCCTTTTGAAGGAAGGGACGATAGTCATCTGCGACAGGTTCATAGACTCGACTATCGCCTATCAGGGCTACGGCAGGGGGCTTGATCTCGAAGATATCGCGGATATGAACTTTCTGGCTACAGGCGGCCTTGTCCCTGATCTTACTATACTCCTTGACGTAGATGCCGAGGCAGGGCTTAAAAGGGCATCGGCGAGGATGGATTCAGCCGACGGGCTGAGGGAAGACCGCTTCGAGAAAGAGGCTGTTGAGTTCCATAGAAAGGTGAGGCAGGGGTTCCTTGAGCTTGCGTGCGTATACCCCAGGTTCGCGCTCGTAGACGGGCAGCGTGAAATCCCTTCGATTCACAAGGAGATATGTGGTATCATAAACGATAAGGTCTGACAGGCCGGTGCATTTTGCGCCGCGCGCGTTGATTTTAAGGTGTAGAGCGCAGTACCTGTCGCAGCGCAACTCCGGTAGTGCCGTCTGATCTGTACTCAGAGTGTTGGCGGCGCCTCTATGCGGTGCTGGCCTTGGTGGAGCAAAATAAGGATAACTGCGCCGGTATCCGATACGGCGATAATGGCTGATGTCATTTAAGGATATAGCAGGACATGATAGTGAGATAGGCTTACTAAAGGGCGCGATATCCCTTGGCAGGGTAGCCCACGCCTTTCTCTTCGCCGGCCCGGACGGCATCGGCAAGAAAAAGACGGCGATAGCCCTTGCAAAGGCGCTTAATTGCGACGGTTATTCGGATGATTCATGCGGTATCTGCGATGACTGCGCCAGGATGGAGGCCGCTACTCACGCAAACCTCGTGACCGTCTGGCCGATAGATGCCGCCCTTGACAAGGGCGGCGAGAGGGATGACGTAGACGGGCTTATCAGGATCGATCAGGTAAGGGAAGTCTTGAACGCGGTGAGGTTCAAGGTCGAGAAGGGCAGGAGGGTAGTCATAGTCGAGTCTGCTGAGAGGTTCATGCCGCAGGCCGCCAACGCTTTTTTAAAGACGCTTGAGGAGCCGCCGGAAGGCTCCATCATAATACTTCTGACCTCCAGGGTCTCTGACCTCCTGCCTACAATCCTTTCAAGATGCCAGAGGATAAACTTCCGTCCGCTTGTCGCTGACACGCTCGCAGGGATCATATCCTCGCGATTCGGCTCTGCTCAAAGCGATGCCCGGACTATAGCGCGCCTGTCCGGCGGTTCTCTCTCAAGGGCGGCGGCGCTCATCTCCGAAGGGGCTGATGAGAGAAGAAAGGAGATCGGCGCGAAGCTCTCAGCTCTCAAGTACAATGATCTTACCAGCGCGATGAAGATGGCAGAGGACCTCTCAAAGAGGGATGACCTCGGAGAGGTCCTCGAATTGATGAAGGGATGGTACAGGGACGCTATCGTCGTTGCCGAGGGGGCCCCGGAGATGGCGGTAAACTCGGATATGATAGACGGCCTTAAAGGCAGGCGTGAGGGCTTTGACAGGCTCTGGAGGGGGTTTTCGGCGATAGAGGCGGCGAGGCGGGATATTATGCCTCCCAGGAACGCGAATACAAAGCTTGCCATGGAGGTGATGATGCTGGGCATCATCAATTAAGGGCAGGGAGCAAGGCGCAGGGTAGCGGTTGTGATCAAAGGTCTTTCATGCAAACAATAACGAGGTAGAGATAAATGGCACAGGTCGTAAGCATAAGGTTCAAGAAGGCCAGCAAGGTGTATGACTTCGACGGCGAGGGGCTTGATCTAGGCCGCGGCGATTCAGTCATAGTAGAGGTGGAAAAGGGGCTCGGCATGGGTACTGTAGTCGAGCCTCCGAGGGAAGTCGACCCGGCTACCCTCGGACGCCAGCTTAAAAAAGTGGTGCGCAAGGCCGACGTAGTCGACATGGAAAGGCACATCTTTAATACCGAGCGGGAGAACGAGGCGTTCAGGATCTGCAGGGAGAAGATAGCCCATTACAGGCTCCCGATGAAGCTGATAAGGGTAGAGTACCTCTTCGATTCCAGCAAGGCGATATTCTATTTTACATCTGATCTCAGGGTCGACTTCAGGGAGCTAGTCAAAGACCTTGCATCAGGCTTCCATACGCGCATAGAGATGCGGCAAATTGGCGTCAGGGACGAGGCGAAGATGATAGGCGGACTCGGTCCGTGCGGAAGAGAGCTCTGTTGCGCGGGCTTTCTATCCGACTTCGAGCCTGTCACGATAAAGATGGCCAAGGAACAGAACCTCGCGCTAAACCCGGTAAAGATATCAGGGATCTGCGGACGTCTCATGTGCTGTCTGAGCTACGAGCACGAGATGTACCGCGGAGAGAAGAAGGCCAAGAGGGAAAAAGAGCTCCTTGAAAGAAGCCTTGCACAGGCGCAGGCATGCGGCCCTGATGGCGCGTTGTTGCCGGTCGCCGAAGGGTTACCGGAAGGCGTACACGGCCCGGTCGCCGAGGCTACCCCAGCGGCAGGAAGGGGTTGCGGATGTAGCGGCGGAGGGTGCCACAGCCACGCTTCAGGCCACGGGCAGGCCACCGGAGACAGGCCCGGTCCCAGGCCTCAGCCTGAAGGACGCAGGCCGGGTGGCGGCCAGAGGCAGCAGGGCCAAAGACCAGGACAAAGGCCGGGTAGACAGGGCCAGCAGTCCGGACAGGCAGGAGGCGGCCAGACATCCCCTGTTGTTCAGACAGGGCAGGCCGGACAGGGCGGACAGGCAGGCCAAACCGGCTTGGCCAGACAGCCGGGCGGACAGGGCCGTTCAGGTCAGGGGCGTGGACGCGACCGCGACAGAGACAGGGACCGCAGGCCTAATGCCGAGGTCAGGCGTCCGGCAGGGCCAAGCCAGACAGACCAGACTGTTCAGACGGTCCGGGCTGACGCGCCGGAGCCGTCCGTTGAAAAAAAAGCTCATGGCAATGAGCCCGGCACGGAGTCTTAGAATATGTCCCGGCCTAAAGACTCGTTCTACGTCACTACACCCATATATTACGTAAACGACGTGCCTCACATAGGGCACGCCTACACGACAGTAGCCGCCGATTGCCTGGCAAGGTACAAGAGGCTCAAGCTTGGTGCTGACAATGTCTTTTTTCTTACCGGCACGGACGAACACGGACAGAAGGTCGAAAAGGCGGCATCCGCCTTGAACCTTTCCTCGATAGAGTTTGTCGACGCTATAGTGCCGAGGTTCAAAGACCTCTGGCAAAGGCTTGACATATCCAACGACGCATTCATCCGCACTACTGAAGAACGCCACATCAGGGCAGCTACAAAGCTATGGGAGACCTGTGCGGCAAAGGGCGATATATACTTAGGCGAGTACGAAGACTGGTACTGCACCCCGTGTGAGAACTTCCTTACAGAGACTCAGCTTCAGGACGGCAAGTGTCCGGATTGTAAGAGGCCTGTAGACAGGCTCAAGGAAAAGTCCTATTTTTTCAAGCTCTCTGCTTATGGCGACAGGCTCTTAAAACACATAGAAGCCAATCCGGGTTTCATTCAGCCGGATTCTAAGAGAAACGAGATATTAAGCTTCCTCAAAGACGGCCTTCGCGACCTGTCAGTCTCGCGCACCTCTTTCAAATGGGGGATACCCGTTCCAGGGGACCCTGACCACGTCATGTACGTCTGGTTCGACGCGCTTACTAATTATCTTGCCGCTACGGGTTTCCCTGACGAAGGGCCTAAGAGCAGGTTCTGGCCTGCGGATTGTCATATCATCGGCAAGGACATATTGAGGTTCCACGCTGTCTACTGGCCCGCGTTCCTTATGTCTGCCGGCATCCCTCTGCCCCAAAGGGTCCATGCCCACGGCTGGTGGACGATAGACGGCCAGAAGATGAGCAAATCAAAGGGCAACGTAGTAGACCCGAACGGCCTCATAGATGTATACGGCACAGACGCCTTCAGGTACTTCCTTTTGAGGGAGGTCCCTTTCGGGCTTGACGGCGATTTTTCCATGAAGGCCCTTGTCGGACGGATAAACTCGGAGCTTGCCAACGACCTTGGGAACCTTCTGTCCAGATCAGTCTCGATGATAGAGAAATACAGGGACTCTTTTGTGCCTGTGCCTGATCCATCCAGAGACAGAGATGATCTTGAGGCAAGGGTCAAGGGCGCTCTGTCCGGGCTTAAAGTCCCGTATGAGAGCGCTATGGAAGGTCTTGAGTTCTCAGACGCTCTGGCAAGGCTATGGGCCTGCATCAGGGAGATGAACGGATTTGTGGATAAATCCGCGCCGTGGAAGGAAAAAGACGAAGAGACGCTTTCAAACGTACTGTATACCCTTGCTGAGGGGTTAAGGCTCATCGCTGTATACGTCTATCCGTTCATGCCCTCATCTGCTCAGAAGATTTGGGAGGCGTTAGGTATAGATAGAAGGATAGAGGGCAGTGTATTCGATGAAGAGACGGTATGGCAGAATCTACTGCGCCATCTTGAGGTTGCTGAGGGGTTTGATGGTACTCGTACCCCGGGCCAGAGGGTAAGAAAGACCCTGCCGCTTTTCCCGAGGCTGGTCTGATCAGGTGGCTTGAGGGTATCAGGCATAAATTGCAATATTATGATCTTCAGGAGTTTAGAGGTTGGCTGACAATATAACGTTGATAGATACTCACGCGCATCTCGATGATGTACGCTTTAAAGATGACAGGGATATTGTCATTCAGAGGGCAAGAGATGCAGGCGTAAGAAAGATAATAAGCGTCGGGTGCTGGTCGCCTGAGAAAGGTTTCAAGGGACTTCTAGAGGTTCTTTCGTATTACGACTTCATATACGCAGCACTCGGCGTACACCCGCATGAGGCCAAAGACGCGGCAGGCGGCGGGGCGTTAGACATCATAAGAAAACTCGCGCTCGAATCCTCTGCGACAGGCAACAACAGGGTCGTTGCCATAGGCGAGACAGGCCTTGATTATCACTACGAACACTCCCCGAAAGAGGTACAGAAGAAGGTCTTTGCAGATCAGCTCGATCTGGCAAGGGAGCTTGCCCTGCCTGTTGTCATACATTCAAGAGAGGCTGAAAAAGAGACCTTCGAGGTCTTGAAGGGAAACGGACAACCTGAGCATGGCGGGGTATTCCACTGCTTCTCAGGTACTAAGGATATGGCGAGAAAGGCGCTAGACGCGGGGTTCTATCTCTCCTTCACAGGTGTCGTCACATATCCGAAGGCGACTGACCTTCAGGATGTCGTCAGGTATGTCCCTATCGAGAGGATGCTTGTAGAGACCGATTGCCCGTATCTCGCGCCTGTGCCTGAGAGGGGAAAGAGGAACGAGCCTGCATTTGTGGTAAACGTAGCAAATGCGATTGCTGGGCTCAAAGGCCTTACAGTTGAGGACGTCGGGCGTATAACGACCCTTAACGCCGAGGAGCTCTTCGGACTTAAAAGGGAAGACCTGAAGGCGCGCATAGCGTACCCGATAAGGGAGTCGTTATACTTGAATATTACCAACAGGTGCTCTAACTACTGCAGTTTCTGCGCCAAGTTCAAGTCATATACGGTCAAGGGCCACTACTTAAAGCTTAGGGAAGAGCCGACTGCAGCCGAGGTCCTCGCCTCCATCGGGCCTGACCCGCTCAAGTACGACGAGATAGTATTTTGCGGGTTCGGCGAGCCTCTCATAAGGCTCGATGTCGTCAAAGAGGTAGGCATGACGCTTAAAAAACGCGGGTGCAGGATACGCATCGATACGGACGGGCTTGCCAATCTCGTCCACGGCAGGAACGTGCTGCCAGAGCTCCAGTTCGTTGATACCATATCGGTGAGCCTCAACGCCCCGGACTCTGCTACCTATCAGAAGCTGATAAAGACCCCTTTCGGGGATAACGCCTACCCTGCAATACTCTACTTTCTCAGAGAGGCGAAGAAGCATATCGCAAAGGTCGTCGCCTCGGCGGTCACTGTACCGGGGATAGATATCGAGGCGTGCAGGCGCGTTGCCGAAGATGAGATCGGTGTCGCGTTCAGGGCAAGGCAATACGACTCTGTCGGCTGAGAGATGATACCCGCATGAATATCCTTAAAGACCGTTTCCCGATAGCCGCCCTGATCCTCCTGGCCCTCTGGATATATTCAGCTATGCCGGCCTTGAAGGCAGAGTGGCTCGGCATAAGGCTCGCTAGCGAGCTTTCAGGTATCTCTTATGATGAGAGGGCGTCTATCGTGGGCGGACCTGTCTACCCTATCGCCCAGGCTGTAATGAAAGCGGCAGTAGACGGACAAGGCGCAAAGGTCTATTTCATAGCCCCGTCCGAGCCTGACGGCACAGGCCCTGTCTCAGGAAGGGCAAGGTACTATCTCTACCCGATGGATGTCAGGATCGAGAGCGGCGAAGGGTTCGACGTATCAAAGATAAGGTCAGGCGACTTCGTATGCTTTTATCTGCCGGGCCAGGCAGGCTCTACTCAGATGGAGATGGAACTCAAGGATCTCTTGACTACTGAGACGGTCTTTGAGAAAGACGACGCAACAGGCCGCAGCGCCGCGTATAAAGTGATGAGGGGCGTTTAGATGAAAGACCTCTTTCTATTCGCCATCGGCGCAGGGGTCTTTTTCATCTCAGGCTTTTCTGTGATGAGGCTCATCGACCGCCGCTCTGAGCTTGGTCTTAACCTTGCGGCAAAGGCAGGAACCTGTTTTCTCGCAGGCCTCGGTCTTGTCTCTCTACAGATGTTCCTTTATTCTCTCGCAGGTATCGGCTTCGGGTTTTTGCCTATAGCAATGCCTTGGGCGGCGCTTTCAGCCTTTTTAGTATATAAGGGGCGAAAGGGCGTTGCTGTCGATCTGTCCGTCCCTGCGCCGGCGGGGCTTGACAGATACTCTGTCCCGTTTTTCATTATCATAGCCATACAGCTTTTGTACTCCTTCATATACGCCCCCGTGCTCCCGGTGAGCGGATGGGATAGTTGGGCGATATGGTTCCTGAAGGCAAAGGTCTTTTTCTTGGAAGGATCTGTTTCTGCCGGGTTTCTCACAGACCCGTCATTCGGATATTCTCACCCTGATTATCCTCTCATGGTCCCTCTTGCAGTGTCATGGATATATACGGTTATAAATGGAGCTGATGATTCAATCGCAAGGCTCCTCTATCCGCTCCAGTACGCCGCTCTTCTGGCAGTATTTTATCACTTTGTCAAGACAGCGGCAGGCGCGAGGGTGGGACTTCTCTTTACTGCCCTGCTCTCTTTGACGCCTATACTGGTAATGCACGGCGCAGGCCTTGCCGTAAAGGTCGGAGGGCTGTACACAGGTGACTACGCAGGCTACGCTGACCTCGCGCTTTCAGCGTACTTCATGGGATCAGGGGCCTTCATATATCTCTATTTGAGAGACGGCAAACCGGCTCAGTTTCTATGCGCTGTACTATTCCTGTCCATCGGGGCGTGGACAAAGAACGAAGGGCTGACATTCGCCGCAATCGGCCTTCTTATCCTCTGGATAGGGTCTGCAAGAACAGGTAAAAGAGCGGGCTATCTCATCGCAGCCTCGATCGCCATCTTCGCGATCTTCGTTGGGCCGTGGGCCGTATACAAAGCAGGGATTGATATAGGCAGCGAATATGCAGGCAGGGCAGGGCAGGCCGCGTCTTTTGACGGCATCTCCAGGCTCTCTATCATATTCAGGTATCTGGCGAGAGACCTGTTTCTCTTCACAGGGCTATTCTCATTCACCTGGTGGTTGTGGCTCTGTGGGGTCATCCTTAACATAAGAGGCCAGTTCAAAAGGCCGGTATTGTCTCTGAACGTTCTTGCGCTCAGTCAGATGAGCGTATACATCTTTGTCTATATGATAACGCCTGCGAACCTCGAATGGCATCTCCAGACCTCGCTGGACAGATTAAGCCTGCAACTCCTGCCGCTCTTTCTGATGATCTCGGCGCTCAACTTCTCGGCTCTCTTTGGATGGGGCGCTGGTAGTGTGAATCGAGTGGGTTCGAAGCGGTAATACTTAAGGACTTGCGCCCGGAAGATGTCTCTTGGAGAGCCCCTCATTTGTACCTGTTCACTTCCTTTCTTTGACACTGCAGCCCCTTGATGCTATTCTATAGTGTGGACGGTTGGACGCGCACCGCTAGCGAAGCCCTTGAGGAGATCTTCAAGAGGGCTTTGATGAAGAGGACAGGCGTTGATCTTTACGGACCTTTTGCAGGTGTAGGCGTATGTGTGCAGGTGCAGGCGCGAAGGCGCCGGTTCTGAAGTGTATGAAATAAAAAGGAGTTAAACGAGTACCATAATGTCATTCAGATCAGGGTTTATCTCCATCATAGGCAGGCCCAACGCGGGCAAGTCGACGCTTCTAAACGCCATACTCGGCGAGAAGGTCTCTATCGTCTCTGACAAGCCGCAGACGACGCGTAACATCATCCGCGGCGTCAAGAACCTCAAAGACTGCCAGGCCGTATTCATAGACACCCCGGGGATACATAAGGGCAAGGGGCTTTTAAACGAGTTCATGGTGAGAGAGGCGATGGGGGCCCTTCACGACGTGGACGCGATCATCTATCTCGTGGATGCCGGTAGAAAGGTCACCGAGGAAGACAGGTTCATATTAGAGGGGCTCTCCCAGGCCGCCTGTCCGGTGATACTCGCCATAAACAAGGCCGACTCAGTGGCAAAGCCGAAGCTGTTGCCGCTTATCTCCGAGTATTCGAAGAAGTATCCGTTTAAGGAAATAGTCCCTATCTCCGCCCTTACCGGCGACGGAGTCGAGTTGCTCTTAAATCTTGCCGTCGCGTTTTTGCCGGAAGGCCCGAGATACTTCCCTGACGATATACTGACAGACCAGCCTGAGCGGTTCGTTGCCGCAGAGATGATAAGGGAGAAGATATTCCTCCTTACGCGTAACGAGATCCCGTTTTCAGTCGCGGTCATGATAGATACCTTCGAGGAGAAGGTCAAAAAGGGCGTCGTCGCGATAACAGCCACCATTCACGTTGAGAGGGATTCGCAGAAGGGGATCCTCATCGGCAAGGGCGGCGCCATGCTAAAGCGCATCGGGACCGAGGCGCGGGTTGATATAGAGAAGCTCCTTGCCGCCAAGGTCTTCCTTGAGCTCTTTGTCAGGGTGCAGGACGACTGGACGAGCAGCAAAGGTCTTTTGAAGGACTTCGGATACTGACTCTGCTCTTGAGGCCAAAGGCCCTCAGATACGCACGGCCTCATCGCGAAAGCTTACAGACAGCACAGCGGCCGCGGGCGCACTTCCCTGCGGCCTTTCATTGAGTATAAAAACTTTTACGCCGTAAAAAAGAAAAGCGCGGCAGGGGCAGAGATCAGAAGATGAGACCGATAGTAGCGATAGTAGGACGGCCTAACGTGGGCAAGTCCACGCTTTTCAACAGGATACTCGGCAGGAAAAAGGCTATAGTCCACGACGAGCCGGGCGTTACCAGAGACCTTAACTTCGCGGACATGGAAGAGTTCGGACGCCCGTTCACGCTCGTCGACACCGGCGGCTTCGAGACCGTCACGAAGGACGAGATACTCCAGCAGGTGAGGGACCAGGCGCGCCTGGCCATAGAAGACGCCGACGTGATCGTATTCGTCATGGACGGCAGGACCGGCCCGACAGGCGAGGACAGGGAGCTTGTCCAGATGATACGGAAGTCCGGCAAGAACGTAGTCTACGTGGCAAACAAGATAGACTCCGAGATGCTCGCTTCATGTGTCGCCGAGTTCTATTCGATGGGGATAAAGGACGTCCTTGGAGTATCCGCTGAACACGGAAAAGGGGTCAACGAGCTGATAGACGCCATCATGGAGAGGCTTCCAGAGGCACAGCCTGTCCCCGAGGATACAGACAGGATAAAGGTCGCCATACTCGGCAGGCCCAACGCCGGAAAATCGTCGCTCTTAAACAGGATCATAGGAAGGCCGAGGGCGATAGTCAGCGCTGTGGCCGGCACTACAAGGGACGCAGTCGATACTCCTTATGATACCCAGACCGGAAGGTATCTCTTCATAGACACGGCAGGCATCAGGAAGAAGAGCAAGATAAGCCTGACGGTAGAGACGTACAGCGTTATGGAGGCGATCAGGTCTATCGACAAGTGCGACGTCGCGATCCTCGTCATAGACGCGAAGGACGGCGTCAAGGGGCAGGACGAGAAGATCGCCGGGCTCATAGAGGACAGGAAGAAGTGCTGCATACTTATCGTCAATAAGTGGGACCTTGTGGAGAAGGAGACCAGCACCGCTGACCATGTTGCCGACGCGCTCAAGGCGAAGCTCCCGTTTATCGCGTACGCGCCGGTCCTTTTCACCTCGGCCCTTACCGGGCAGAGGGTCCCTAAGGTGATAGAGAAGATAGACGAGATATTCGAGATGAGCAGGCGCAGGATCACCACCTCGCAGCTCAACAGCGTATTTGAGCCGATAGCTTCGAGGCACAGGCCGGGTTCGTTCAAGGGCAAAGAGGTCAAGTTCTACTATATCACCCAGAGCGCTATTCAGCCGCCTACCTTCGTGATCTTCACGAATATACCCGAGGGCGTAGACGACGCGTACAAGCGCTATCTCTCCAACTCCCTCAAAGAAGCGATAGGGCTCGATGATGTCCCGATAAAACTCTTTTTCAGGCCAAGGCACTGACCAGGGTACAAGCCGTGAAAAAAGACAGGAAGGCCGGAAGGCGCAGATCGGGGCGCTATCTCTCGATCGTATCGGACGGCGTGAGGCTCTTCTGGGCGAAAGGGTCTCTCGACAGGGCTGCGGCCATCTCATTTTACGCGTTATTCTCCCTGATACCTCTGATGCTCATCGTGACTGCAGGGGCCGGGTTCATGCTCGGGTCGAAGGCCGGCCTCCTGGACAGGGTAATCTCGCTGACGCGCCAGAGTCTGCCGTACCTCGGCGACCTCATCATAGGCGACCTCAAAGACCTCTCTCACGCGTCCGGCAGGTACGGGTGGGTCGGCATCGTGTTTCTCGTATGGAGCGCGGACCTTGTGCTTGCCTCGACATCCGACGCGCTGGCGGCGATATTCTCGGCTGAGAAAAGGTTCGGCTTCATAAAAAAGAAGGCGATAAACTTCCTGGCGCTCCTCCTTGGCATGTTCGCGGCGCTCTTTTCCATATCTATGACAGCGGCCGCTATCGTCTTTCGCTCCGTCAGGTACGAGCTCTTCGGCATCGACGTCTCGTATCATCTGATCCAAAGCATCGCGTTTAAGTTTATCCTGCCCTTCCTGATAGTCACCGCCATCGTAACGGTCGCGTACAGGACGTTTTCCGGCCCTGCGCTCAACTGGCGTTATGCCTTATACGGCGCGGTATTATTTACGCTCTTGTGGGAGGTGGCAAAACAGCTTTTCACCTGGTACGTTGCCAACTTCCCGAGTTATAACAAGTTCTACGGCTCCCTCGGGGCGCTGATGATACTCCTCCTGTGGATATTCTATTCAGCCAACCTCTTTCTCTTCTCGGCGGCGATGGCAAGGGCGGCTTATGATAAGAGGGTGAAAAAGGCTGGAAAAAAGGGTGAGGAGCCTGCTCTGGACGGGCAAACCTCCTGAGAGAGGCCCCACAACCGCCGCTTGGCTGCAGACCGGACGGGCGCCATATCAAACCAGGGCCTAAAGGCTTATTTTATTGACAGATTCCTGTTGTAAAACCATCCGGTATATGTAAGAATAAGCGAAATTTTGCGAACCATGCCGTCAACTAACATTAGAAAGGGTGTTGGATGAACCAGCTCTATAAAAACATAGCGATGTGGCTTATCATAATCGCCACGGTCGTGTTGATGTTCAACCTGATGAGCTACAAGCAGCCGGTGGACGAGAAGGTCGTCTTCAGCGACTTCATACAAGAGGTCGAAAAAGGCAATATCTCAGAGGTCACGATACAGGGCAGCGACATATCCGGAAAGTTCAAGGATGGCAAGGTCTTCAAGACTTTCTCTCCTTATTATCCTGAGCTTATCACGAAGCTCGCCGCGGGCGGGGTCAAGATAAACGCCGAGCCTGTCGTCGACTCGCCTTCATGGGGCACCATATTCGTCTCATGGTTCCCGATGATACTGCTTATAGGCGTCTGGATATTTTTCATGCGCCAGATGCAGAGCGGCGGCGGAAAGGCTATGAGCTTCGGCAAATCAAAGGCCAAGCTCCTTACCGAGAACCAGCATAAGGTGACGTTCAAGGACGTCGCAGGCATAGAAGAGGCTAAAGACGAGGTCGAGGAGATAATAGAGTTCCTCAAGGACCCAAAGAAGTTCACGAAGCTCGGCGGAAGGATCCCCAAGGGAGTCCTTCTGGTAGGCTCCCCGGGCACAGGTAAGACGCTTCTCGCCAAGGCTATAGCAGGCGAGGCAGGCGTTCCGTTTTTCTCTATATCAGGGAGCGACTTCGTTGAGATGTTCGTGGGCGTCGGCGCCTCTCGCGTAAGGGACCTGTTCGTGCAGGGCAAGAAAAACGCCCCATGCATTATATTTATCGATGAGATCGACGCCGTCGGCAGGCACAGGGGCGCAGGCCTCGGCGGCGGACATGACGAGAGGGAGCAGACGCTTAACCAGCTCCTCGTCGAGATGGACGGTTTCGAGAGCAACGAAGGGGTCATAATCATCGCGGCCACAAACCGCCCTGACGTCCTCGATCCGGCCCTTTTGAGGCCCGGCAGGTTTGACAGGAACGTAGTCGTGCCCAAGCCTGATATCAAGGGCAGGGAAGAGATCTTGAAGGTGCATACTGCAAAGACGCCTACTGCGCCTGACGTTAACCTTGAGGTGCTGGCAAGGGGGACCCCGGGCTTTTCAGGGGCGGACCTAGCGAACCTTGTCAACGAGGCAGCACTTCTTGCCGCCAGAAGGGGCAAAGAGATGCTTGCGATGACGGAGTTCGACGAGGCAAAGGACAAGCTTCTCATGGGCTCTGAGAGAAGATCGATGATCATAAGCGAGACGGAGAAGATGAATACGGCCTACCATGAGGCAGGCCATACGCTTGTGGCCAGGCTCATCCCGGGGACCGACCCGATCCACAAGGTCTCGATCATCCCGAGGGGTATGGCTTTGGGGCTTACTCAGCAGTTGCCTATAGACGAGCGCCATACCTACAACAGGGATTATCTTCTTAATAACATCGCAGTGCTCATGGGCGGAAGGGCCGCTGAGGAGATAGTCCTTCACCACAAGACTACAGGGGCAGGCAACGACATCGAGCGCGCAACCGAGCTTGCGAGAAAGATGGTCTGCGAATGGGGCATGAGCGATAAGCTCGGGCCTCTGACCTTCGGCAAGAAGGAAGAGCATATATTCCTCGGCCGCGAGATGTCGCAGAGACGGGACTTCAGCGAAGCTACCGCAATAGACATAGATAACGAGATCCGTGGCATAGTCACCGAGAACTATCAAAGGGCCATGGGCCTTATAACATCCAATATGGACGCGCTCACAAGGCTCGCCAACGCGCTCCTTGAAAAAGAGGTCCTCGATTCTATTGAGGTAGACAGCCTGATAAAGTCAGGTGGCCCGGAGGCCGGGCCGGCATCAGAAGGCGCGGCGGCAGCGCAGTAGCGACACTCACCGACCATTGACCGGTTTCGAATAAATAGGCCGGCTGCGTGAACCGCAGCCGGTCTTTGTCGTATCATGGACCCTGATATTTATCAGGGGATCTTCCTGTATCTACTCAGGGTTGCCGGCAATCGTATGGACCGGTGTTATGTTTTTTTTGACTATCTTTTGCGGAGGCGTTCAGTGGGGCTTATCTGCAGGTTGCTTAAGCTGACCTCGGCCGAGGCCTCAGTCCTTGAGATGCGGCGTATCGGCGTAGACCCGGCCGGCATAGCCATAATGGGACCGAAGCAGGCTCACTATAATCTGAGGCTCGAAGGGCTCACTCCGGCGCAGGCCAATGTCCTTAAACAGGACGTCCTTGCGATAGGCGGCGAGGCGGCTGTGGCTAAGGGCGCGGCCTCGTGCGCCATAGCTACGAGCGGCGCAGTGGTATCCGGGACTATGAAGCAGATGGAGATCCTCTTTGATAAGCTCTCGCGCCAGTCTTTCGGTCTGCCAGGGGTCGCGCTCTGCATGAAAGAGGCCTTGCAAAACGCACTTGCCCCGGTGGTATCCGTAAAGGGCAGGACCCGGTCATGGGCCGTCGGGAAAAAGACGCTCATCATGGGTATCTTGAACGTCACGCCTGATTCGTTCTCAGACGGAGGGCTTTATATCGACCCTGCGAAGGCGCTTGAAAAGGCCCTTTCAATGGTCGAAGACGGCGCCCACTGGATCGACGTCGGCGGAGAATCGACAAGGCCCGGCGCCCAGCCTATAGACGCTGACGAAGAGGCAGGGAGAGTCCTGCCTCTGGTATCCGCGCTCGCCTCAAGGGGTATCGCGGTATCAGTCGATACTGCCAAGGCCTCTGTAGCACAAAAGGCCTTAGAGGCAGGCGCAGAGATCATAAACGATATAAGCGGCCTTTCAGACCCTGACATGGCAACTGTCTGCGCGAACTACAAGTGCGGCCTTGTCATCATGCATAAGAGGGGTACGCCTCTTACAATGCAGTCTGACGTTTGTTACGACGACCTCGTCGGCGAGGTCTACGGTTATTTGCAGGGTCGTTTAACGCACGCTCTTTCTCTTGGAATAGATCTTGCCAGGATCTCGGTAGACCCGGGCATAGGATTTGGCAAATCAGCTGAAGGCAACCTCGAACTTATCAGAAGGCTCGGCGAGTTCAGGTCTATGGGAAGGCCGGTTCTTGTAGGCCCGTCCCGCAAGTCGTTTATCGCAAAGACCATCGGCCTGGCATCTGTTGCGGCGAGGGACGCAGGGACCCTTTCGGCCTGCTCTATAGCTGTCATGAACGGCGCTCATATTTTGAGGGTCCATGACGTGGCTGGGGCCTCGGCCGCGGCCGCTTTGGCAGAGGGGATAAGGGGCTGAGCCGTTTCATAGGGCCATTTGTCGCGGAACACGGCCCTGTCATGTCGATGCCGTTCTTTGAAAAAAAGCGTGCGGACTTTTCAAACCGCACCTAAAAATACTTATCTACAGGTCAGGTCCATGATGCTGGAAACGATATTGAGGCTTAAAAATCTCGCGGCGGTTGTCGATATAATAATCGTAGCGACTATCCTTTACTGGTTCATGCTTACGTTCAAAGGCACGAAAGCGGAGAGGATGATATGGGGGCTTGCCGTAGTCGTCATAGTCTATTTCGTATCCCTGCGCGCCGAGCTGATAACGCTCCACTGGATACTCAGCAACTTTCTCGGCTCGATAGTAGTCTTTATAATAGTGGTCTTTCAGCAGGACATAAGAAGGGCTCTGGTGCAGGTCGGAAGGCCGTTCAGCATGCGCGAGGCCCCTGTCACAGGCGAGCTTATTGACGAGGTGGTAAAGGCGGTCGCTTCGATGGCAAGGGATAAGACAGGGGCGATAATCGCGATCGAGCGCGCCATCGACCTGACTGATCTCATCGGGTCAGGCGTGGAACTTGACGCGCGGCTCACCAGAGAGCTGCTCTTATCAGTCTTTAACCCGTCGTCTCCTTTGCACGACGGGGCGGTAGTCGTCAGGCGCGGCAGGGCGTATATGGCAGGTTGCATACTGCCTCTTACCGAAAAGGAACTTGAGAAGCCAGTGGGCACGAGGCACAGGGCCGCGCTTGGGCTCTCCGAGGATGCTGACGCCGCTATTATAGTCGTTTCGGAAGAGACCGGAGAAGTGACGCTCGTCATCGAAGAGAAGGTCTTCTCAGGCATGAATACCGAGAGGCTCCAGCGGGAGCTAAGGGCGCTCTTTTCAGGGAAGGGCGCAAAGACCGGGGTGATTTTTCCGTGGCAGGCGGCCAAGTGAAAAGTGTATTATTATCAAATTTGAGGTTGAAGCTCCTGGCTGTCGCCTTTGCAACGACGCTATGGTTTTTCGTGGCTGGGCAGTCGAGTACCGAGGTGGCCCTTTTCGTGCCCCTCGGGTTTAAGGAGATACCCTCTGAGATGGCTGTGACAGGCGGGCCTATCGAAGAGATAGAGGTGCGGGTGATGGGCCCCAGGTTCTTCATAAACAACCTTACGCCGTCTCAACTTATGGCTGAGGTGGATCTCAGTGCCGCGACTGAGGGGATGAACATCATCAAGGTCAACAACGACGACATCGTTGCCCCTATCGGCCTGACAGTATTGAGGGTGAGGCCTGCTTCGGTCGAGGTCCGTCTCGAAAGGCTCGTAAAGGCCGAGCTTCCCGTAAGGCCTGTCATTACAGGCAGGCCGGCCGCTGGTTTCGTGATAGCTGACGCTACGGTCTATCCGAAGACGGTGAGGGTCACCGGCACGAGAAAGGGTATCGGAGGGGTCGCGTTCGTGCGCACGCGTCGGGTGGACGTCAGCGGCATCGATAGCTCCGGGAATTTCACGGTAGAACTTGATACCGATGACGCTGAATACAGATCAATAGATGTGGATAAGGTCAGGGTCAATATCACAGTACGCAAAGAGAGGTAGTATCAGATGGCGCGCGAAAAAAGACTTTTTGGAACAGACGGGGTAAGGGGCACTGCGAATATCGAACCTATGACCTCCGAGATGGCTCTGCAGCTCGGCAGGGCGATAGCATACGTATTTAAAAAGGAGCATCGCCGCCACAGGATAGTCATCGGAAAGGATACGAGGCTTTCAGGCTATATGCTCGAGAGCGCGATGATGGCAGGGATATGTTCGATGGGAGTAGATGCGCTGATGGTCGGGCCTCTGCCTACGCCGGGGATAGCGTTCATAACCTCGTCGATGCGGGCGGATGCCGGGGTAGTCATATCCGCCTCGCACAACCCGTATCAGGACAACGGGATAAAGTTCTTTTCAAGGGACGGGCTGAAGCTCCCTGACGAGATAGAGCTGATGATAGAGGACTTCATATTCGAGAATCACGACCCAAGCCACAGGCCGACGGCAAGCGAGGTCGGAAAGGCCTACAGGGTCGACGACGCGATAGGAAGATACGTGGTATTCGCCAAGAACACGTTCCCGAAGGAGCTTACGCTCGACGGGTTGAAGATTGCCGTAGACTGCGCAAACGGAGCAACCTACAAGGTCGCCCCGGCCGTCTTTTATGAGCTTGGCGCAGAGGTGATATCAATCGGCGTCAAACCGACAGGAGAGAACATCAACGCGGATTGCGGTGCGCTATACCCCGATCATGTCGCCCGGCTTGTCAGGGAGACAGGCGCGCATATAGGCCTTGCCCTTGACGGCGACGGCGACAGGTGCATAGTCGTAGATGAGAAGGGCAACGTCCTTGACGGCGACTTTATCATGGCCATCAACGCCGCGTACCTCCTTAAAAAAGGCGAGCTTAAGAAAAACACGCTCGTATCCACCATCATGAGCAACTCAGGCCTTGAAGAGGCGATCGAGGGCGCCGGAGGCAGGGTGGTGAGGACCGGCGTGGGAGACAGGGCTGTAGTAGAGGAGATGCTGAAAAACGGATATAATCTCGGAGGGGAGCAGTCAGGCCATATAATCTTCCTCGACCATACGACGACTGGCGACGGCATTATAACCGCGCTCCAGCTGCTTAAGATAATGGTCGAGGAGGGCAAGCCCTTATCCGAGCTGGCCAAGGTCATGAGGACATATCCTCAGATACTCCTTAACGTAAGGGTCAAGGAGAAAAAAGACCTCTCGACCCTTCCAACGGTCCAAGCGGCCTTGAAGGCTGTCGAAGAGAGGCTGAAGAACAGGGGCAGGGCCTTTATACGCTATTCAGGCACTGAGCCTCTTGCGAGGATCACTATCGAGGGCGAAAACGAGCAGGAGATCACCTTGATGGCTAATGACCTTGCCGAGGTGCTGAAAAAAGAGATAGGCTGAGCCGCAAAGGCCTTGTCGGAAGTCGAGGCATCGGAATAAGACGCTGTGCGGCCTTTCAGGCTGATGCTACCGGGGCTTTTTTAAAGTCGTCAAATCATAAGAAGAGGGATGGACCGGATGGTAAAACTTTCAGTCAATGTCGACCATGTCGCTACAGTCAGGCAGGCGCGGCTTTCAACAGAGCCTGACCCGGTCTTCGCGGCCTTGAGGGCCGAATTATCCGGCGCGGACGGCATAACGATGCATCTCAGAGAGGACAGAAGGCATATACAGGACAGGGACCTCATAGTCCTTAAAAAGACGCTTAAGACGCGCCTGAACCTTGAGATGGCGGCGACAAAAGAGATGCTCGAGATCGCGCTCGAGATAAAGCCCGACATGGTGACGCTTGTACCTGAAAAGAGGCAGGAGCTTACTACAGAGGGCGGTCTTGATGTTAAGACGCACGGCGAGGCGCTCAAAAAGTTCGTTGCTCATCTGAAGGACGCGCGCATCCCTGTGAACCTGTTCATCGATCCATCCCCTGACGCGGTAAAGATCAGCCACAGGATAGGCGCCGACGGCATAGAGATCCATACAGGCCAGTACGCTGAGGCGAGGGACCATCATAAGGCGGATTCTGAGCTTAAAAGGATATACGACGCGGCGGTCCTATCAAAGCGGCTCGGGATGAAGACCCACGCCGGACACGGACTCGATTACCACAACGTCGGTTCTGTAGCCGCCATAAGGGATATAGACGAATTCGCCATAGGATTTTCCATCATAGCCAGGTCCATCTACTGCGGCATAGACTCAGCTGTAGCAGAGATGAAAAGGCAGATACTCTTAGGCCGTAGCCCAGCCGGATCTTTGTGATACTGGGGGTCGGCATAGAGGCTGTGGAGATCAGCCGCTTTAAGAAGGCCATCGAGAGGCGCGGCGAAAGGCTCGTAGGCAGGCTTTTTACGAAAGGCGAGATAGCGTGGTGCAATTCTCAGAGAAGGCCTGAGGTGCATCTTTCTGCACGATTTGCGGCAAAGGTCAGCCTATTCAAGGCGCTGGGAAGGACGCTCCGTTTTAAAGATGTAGAGGTGGTAAAAGACGCGCTCGGCAGGCCGTCTTTCAGGGGTTCGGCACTTGGGGCAGACTCTATCACCCTTTCAATGACGCATGATGCGGGCGTAAGCCTCGCCCAGACTATTGTGGAGACGAGATGAGGCTCTTTGACGGACAAGCTGGCAGAAGGCTCGATCTGCTCGCCGTTAAAAAGTACGGCCTCTCTGTCTTGCAGATGATGGAGGCCGCAGGGGGCGGTGTCGCCCGCATAGTCGCAGGCGAGCTTGCGGCCTGCAAAGGCAGGCGTGTCTCTGTAATAGCAGGCAAGGGCGCAAACGGCGGAGACGGGTTCGTAGCGGCACGCCATCTCATGTCCGCAGGCGTTGACGTAAAGGTTTTTTGCACAGAACCGATAAATAATATCAGGGGTGAGGCCTCTGTAAACGCCGCTATCTGGATGAAGATGGGCGGCATGGTAACAAGGCTTTCTACTAAAAGGGATATTGAAAGACACTCGGCTGAGATACGCTCCTCCGACGTGATAGTAGACGCGATCTTCGGTACCGGGCTCTCATCAGAGGTCAAGGGCGTTGTCGCGGGCATAATAGATCTGATAAACGGCTCTCAAGCAAGGGTCGTGGCAGTTGATATCCCTTCAGGGATAGACGCCTCTACAGGGGGCAGGCTCGGTCCGGCAGTAGAGGCTGATGTTACGGCCGCGATGGCGGTACCGAAGATCGGCTCATACCTGTACCCTGGCAGGGCCTGTTCCGGAAGGGTCGAAGTCGTAGGTATCGGCCTCTCTATTGACCTTCTTGACGGCGTAGCAACAGGTAACGTCGCTCTCATCACAGACGCTCTCGTCTCGGCGACTCTCAGACCAAGACGAGTCGACGGACATAAGGGGAGCTTTGGCCATCTACTGGTGATCGCGGGTTCTGCCGGGATGACCGGGGCGGCGTATATGTCAGGGGTTGCCGCTATGCGCACCGGAGCGGGCCTTGTGACTATAGCACTGCCTGAGAGCTTGAACGCTGTAATGGAGGCAAAGACTACAGAGGTCATGACGCGACCTCTGCCTGAGGCGGCCGGTCAGAGGCTAGGGCTGGTATCGTACGGCGCTATAATAGACGCGCTTGCAGGAAAGACCGCCGCCATCATAGGCCCGGGGCTATGCACGTCAGATGATACGGCTGAGCTTCTCAGTCGTTTGATAAAGATAATAGGTAAGCCTCTTCTCATAGACGCGTCAGGTCTTGACGCTATAAGTACGAAGCTCCATCTGTTGAAGAGGTTGAAATGTGAGATAGTACTTACGCCGCACCCGGGCGAGGCAGGCAGGCTCCTGGGCATATCCGCAGATGAAGTGCAAAGCGACAGGGTAGGCGCAGCGTGGGCTATCGCTAAAAAGTCAGGCGCTGTCGTTGTATTAAAGGGCGCAGGCACGGTCATTGCCGATAGTTCAGGCAGGGTATTTATTAACCAGACCGGCAATCCCGGGCTGGCTACCGCAGGCACAGGGGACGTGCTTTCAGGCATGATAGGGGCCTTTCTTTCGCAGGGGTATGGAGCGATGGAGGCGGCGTATTGCGGGGTCCATATCCACGGGATTTGCGCCGATGAGATAAAAAAGTCAGGGGTCGAGGCAGGTATGATGGCTACAGACCTTCTGCCGGTGATACCTCGCGTACTCGGCGGCTTGAGCGTGGGCGCAGGCAAGTGACGATAGAAATCACGCGCCATATTACATCTTCCCCTGAAGAGACTGAGGCCATCGGCGCGCTCGTGGCCAAGACATTTGTTAGCGGGGATATGGTTGGGCTTATCGGTGACCTCGGCGCTGGCAAGACCCGATTTGTCCGCGGAGTCGCACAAGGGCTTGGCGTTAAAGGGCTTGTTAAAAGCCCGAGCTTTACGCTCGTTAACGTCTACGAGGGCGGTCGCATACCGCTATATCACATAGACCTTTACAGGCTCGGCTCGTCAGACGAACTTTACAGCGCGGGCATTGAGGAATATATTTACGGGGACGGTGTATCTGTAATAGAATGGGCGGATAGCATCCCCGACCTTCTCGACGTCTGTACTATTGTAATAAGGTTGTCAAGCCTAGGTGATGAGAGGCGTTCTATCGAGATAGAACGGCGCGGATACGGGAAGCGGCAGCAGCCTTGCCATGAATGACAAGGCAGTCTGGTCGTTATAATCGTTTTTTAAGCCTTGTCGTCAGAGTGATAGTACAGGTAAGCTCTTTTCATACAGGTCTTATAAGATCAGAATGATCATCCACTGACTCGCTTGCGGCGGTCAGATATTTTTCGCTACCGGGGGATATAGATGAAAGAATTCGATGTTGTAATAATAGGGGCCGGGCCTGGAGGCTACGTTGCGGCGATACGCGGCGCGCAGATGGGCGGCAAGGTGGCTGTCATTGAAAGGGACAAGGTCGGAGGCACGTGCCTTAACCGCGGATGCATCCCGACAAAGGCGCTCTACTACAGCGCCGGAGCGCTTGCCGGCGCGAGGCACGCCGCTCTTTTCGGAGTGAGCGTTGGGGAGGTCTCGTTCGATCTTTCAAAGGCTGTCGAGAGAAAAGACGGGGTTGTTAAAAAGCTCGTAGGCGGAGTCGAGCAGCTTTTGAAGGGCAACGGCGTCGAGGTGATCCGGGGTGAAGGCTATATCGAGGCCGCCGGAATGGTGAGGGTCACGGGCGCAGGCGGTGTGGAGACGATCGGCGCCAAGTCCATTATAATCGCGACAGGCTCAGAGCCGGCGTTGATACCGGCGTTTAACATAGACAGGAAGAACGTCCTTACCTCGACCGAGATACTGGACCTTAAGGCAGTGCCCCAAAGCCTCCTTATCATTGGAGGCGGGGTGATGGGCTGCGAGTTCGCAACTATGTTTTCGACGTTCGGCTCGAGCGTCACTATAGTCGAGCTCCTGCCGACGATACTGTCTACGGAAGATAAGATGGTATCCAGAGCCGTAGCCAAGAGGTACAAGGAGACAGGAGTTGCAGTGCTTACAGAGGTCTCGGTCGAATCGGTCACAGTAGAGGGAGAAGGCAAGGTCAAGACCCGTCTGAAAGATGGCCGCGAGTTCATCACCGAGAAGGTCCTTGTCGCTATCGGAAGGTCTTTCAACTCTGAGAGGATGGGGCTTGACGTAGCAGGTGTAGCGGTAGACAGGGGCAGGATCACCGTCAGCGCGACCATGGAGACGAACGTAAAGGGGATATACGCGATAGGCGACGTCACAGGAAAGATGCTCCTGGCGCACGTAGCTTCAGTGCAGGGAACTGTGGCGGTGACTAACGCGCTGGGCAGATCCGCTACGATGGATTATTCGGTCATACCTGCCGGGATATTTACTGACCCGGAGATAGCAAGCGTGGGACTTCGTGAAAAGGACGCTGAGGCGCAGGGCATAAAGGTTTCCGTCGGGAGGTTCCCTTACGCCGCTAGCGGCAAGGCGATGGGGATGGGCGAGACCGAAGGGTTCGTTCAAATTGTAGCCGATCCTGAGACCGACAAGGTCCTGGGCTGTTCGATAGTCGGCGCACACGCTACTGACCTTATCGGAGAGGTCGCCCTCGCGATGCGCTCCGGGCTCAAGGTCAAGGATATAGCCGAGACGATACACGCGCACCCGACCCTTCCTGAGATAGTCATGGAGGCCGCCGAGGACGTGCATGGAGCGGCCATACACAAGATCGGGAGGAAGAAGTAATGGGGCTTATCGTCCAGAAGTACGGCGGCACCTCGGTCGGCAACATCGAGAGGATAAAGAACGTCGCAAGGAGGGTCGCCAACTCCTTTGATCAGGGCAACCAGATAGTCGTAGTCCTCTCAGCCATGTCAGGTGAGACGAACAAGCTCGTGGGACTGACGCATGAGGCGAGCGAGTTCCCTATAGGAAGGGAGTACGACGTGGTGATATCTACCGGCGAACAGGTGACAGTAGGGATCCTCGCGCTGGTACTTAAGGAGATGGGGTACAAGGCGAAGAGCTTCCTCGGCCATCAGGTGCCCATCATAACGGATTCGCAGTTTGGCTCCGCCCGTATCGAAGACATAAAGGGCGAGAGGATAAAGGCCGAGCTTGACAGAGATACTATAGTCGTTGTTGCCGGCTTTCAGGGTGTCGACGACGAAGGGAACATAACGACGCTCGGCAGGGGCGGGTCTGATACCACTGCCGTTGCCCTTGCCGCGGCGCTGAAAGCGGATCTCTGCGAGATATACACGGACGTCGACGGCGTATACACAACCGACCCCAATATATGTCAGAACGCGAGGAAGCTTGACAAGGTCTCGTATGACGAGATGCTCGAGATGGCCAGCCTCGGCGCGAAGGTCTTACAGACGCGCTCTGTGGAGTTCGCAAAGAAGTACGGGGTAGCGGTGATGGTCAAGTCGTCCTTTACGGACGCTGATGGCACATTGGTCTGCAAGGAGGATGAAGAGATGGAAAAGGTAGTAGTTTCAGGAGTCACGTACAACAAGGACGAGGCGAAGATATCCGTTCTGAGGGTCCCTGACAGGCCTGGGATAGCGGCCAAGCTCTTTCGTCCGCTGACTGAATCCGGCATAAACGTCGATATGATAGTACAGAACATAAGCCACGACGCGCACACAGACCTTACCTTCACCGTGACGAAGTCGGACTTCAAGAGGGCCATGAAGCTCGTGCAGGAGGTGGCCGGGACCATCGGCGCAAAGGACATCATAGGAGATCCGAACATTGCAAAGGTCTCCATAGTCGGCGCTGGTATGCGGAGCCACGCCGGGGTGGCCTCAAGGATGTTCGAGGTGCTCGCGGCCGAGGGGATAAACATACAGATGATATCTACCTCCGAGATAAAGGTCTCCTGCGTAGTGGATATAAAGTACACGGAGCTTGCCGTAAGGGTGCTCCATGACGCGTTCGGAGTAGGCAAGGACGAGATATCGCAGGAGAAGTTGTAACGCACAGGGGCTTGGCGGGAGGGCCTTCGGTATGGCTTCGGAGCGGGCCTTGTGCGTAATACGGTTGTATCTAACATTTGACCGGCCCGGTCTGATCCGATCAGGTCGACAGCGCCGGTCTTTTAACGGTTCACTACAACAGAGGTTATGCTGAAACTCTACGATACCACACTCAGGGACGGCACGCAGGCCGAGGACATATCTTTTTCGGTTGAGGACAAGGTAAGGATCGCCATAAGGCTCGACGAGCTTGGCATCCATTACATCGAAGGCGGCTGGCCCGGGTCCAACCCGCGCGACATAGAATTTTTCAAGGCGATGAAGGGACGTAACCTCCCCGGCTCTGTGCTTGTCAGCTTCGGCTCGACGAGAAGGGCCGGTGTGAAGGCGAAGGACGACGCCAACATCAAGGCTCTTTTGGCCTCAGCCACGCCAGCGATAACCGTATTCGGCAAGTCATGGAAGCTCCATGTCGTAAAGGCGCTGAGGGTCACGCTTGAAGAGAACCTCGATATGATAAGCGATTCGGTCGCATACCTGAAAAAGAGGGTCGACAAGGTATTCTATGATGCAGAGCACTTCTTCGACGGCTACAAGGACGACCCGGCCTACGCGCTAAAGACCCTTGTAGCGGCAAGGGACGCAGGGGCCGACTGCATAGTGCTTTGCGACACCAACGGCGGGACTCTTCCGTTCGAGGTCGCTGATATTACCAAAGACGTCATGGCGCATATCAAGACGAGCCTCGGCATACACGCCCATAACGACTCTGATACGGCAGTAGCGAATTCGCTCGTGGCTGTGCGCTCAGGCGCAACAATGGTGCAGGGCACTATAAACGGCTTCGGGGAGAGGTGCGGCAACGCAAACCTTTGCTCGATAATCCCGGCTTTAAAGCTGAAGATGGGGATCGACTGCATATCGGATGAGAGGCTCGAAAGGCTCCGGGAGACAGCAAGGTTCGTCTATGAGCTGGCCAACCTCCCGCATCAGAAACACCAGCCCTACGTTGGCGACAGCGCCTTCGCGCACAAGGGCGGCATCCACGTCTCCGCAGTCTTGAAGAGCCCGCTTACCTACGAGCACATAAGGCCGGAGCTTGTCGGAAACCATCAGCGTGTGCTCGTCTCCGACCTCTCTGGCAGGTCTAATATCATCTACAAGGCGCAGGAGTACGGAGTCGACGTGGAGAGCGAGTCGGGGGTCGTGCAAGACGTCCTTGCCGAGTTAAAGTCGCTTGAGCACAGGGGCTTCCAGTACGAGGGCGCTGAGGCTTCGTTCGAGCTTTTGATACAAAAGGCGCTAAAAAAGAAGCATAAGTACTTTAAGCTCCTCGGATTCAGGGTGATAGACGAGAAAAAGGCCGAGGACGAGGCTCCTTATGCCGAGGCGACTATCATGCTCGAGGTTAATGGCGTCGTCGAGCATACCGCGGCAGAGGGCAACGGGCCGGTAAACGCCCTTGACGCGGCGCTCAGAAAGGGGCTGGAGAGGTTCTATCCTGAGATAAAAGAGGTAAGCCTGCTGGACTTCAAGGTCCGCGTCCTTGCCGGAGTCCAGGGGACGAGCGCCATGGTGAGGGTCCTTGTTGAAAGCGGCGACGGCATCGACAAATGGGGCACAGTCGGTGTCTCTGAGAACATCATAGAGGCAAGCTGGCAGGCCCTTGTAGACTCTCTTGAATATAAGCTGTTCAAGGATAGGAAGAAGGTAAAAAACAAAAGGGTGAAATGATACCCGATACCAGATACGCGGCAGTATCTATCCTCGCCTTTTCTCTCCTTGCCGTCTTTCTTTTTTCAGGAGACGGTCCTTTCCCATCTGTTTTACATAAAAAACATAGTGTAGCGCCTGTAGCTGAAGTTAAGGCGGCAATAGTCTCTTCCAGTTCGGAAGCCTCAAGCCGTTTTTTTGATAAAGACGGCAGTTTATCCGAGAACGCGGATGCCTCAGAGCAGACGGCCTTGCCGACCTTTCCTATCGATATCAATACCGCATCTGTGCAAACCCTTGAACTCCTCCCCGGTGTCGGCAGGAAGACTGCCCAAAGGATCATAGATAAGAGGGCTGAGAAGGGCGGCTTCCGCTCTGTAGAAGAACTCGCCGAGGTCAGGTATATCGGCAGGCATAAGCTTGAGAAGATCCGTCCTTTTGTTGCGGTAAAACCCCACAAACGCTAAAAAACAGATAAAGTTACATGGTGGAGTCTGTGCCTGCGGCCAGGCCTGCCCGCTACTAATCGCAGAGAGTCTCTTTCTTCGTAAGCATGCCTTTAATATAATATTGACGGAGGCGTCATGTCGGCAGATATTCTTGAGGGGCTGAGGATCAAGGAAGAGGAGATGGCCGTTGTCATCGAAGAGGCTCGTCTGAAGGCCGTGGCCATAAGGGAGGCCGCAGTCAGACAGGCTAAGGAGATAAAGACCGCAAGGGAGATAGAGGCTCAGGCCCTTATAAGAGAGGCCGGGGTAGAGCAGGACCGCCTTATGAGGCAAGAGGCCGGGGACATCGAGGCAAAGGCGCTGGAGACGGCAAATGGACTGACGGTCAAGGGTGCTTCGAGGCTTGAAGAGGCGGTTGAAGGAGTTGTCAGGATCGTATCCGGTCCGTATAAAGGTCATGCATGATAAAGCAGATGTCCAGGCTCCAGATAATAGGGCCGAAGGCGCTTCTTGATGAGTGCGTAAGGGCCCTTCATTCAGAGGCGGTGGTCCACGTCGAGACCGTATCCGGCGGCGAGGGCGTGTTTTTTGAGAGGCTTCCACTTGAGATGGAGCGGCTCAGGGAAAAAGAACGCCTTGAGAAGGCCGCACAGAGGCTTAAAAACCTCATTGAGTTATTGGTCCCTCCTGACAATTACAAGGCAGAGCGTCCGAACGTAGGCGATATAGACTCGGCGCTCGAAGGCCTTGTCCCTGTCGAGGTCTCGGTAAAAGAGGTCAGGGCCAGGAAGGACGAGATGGCCGAAGAGCTCTCGGTCGTCAACAGGTACGAGCGGCTCCTGCAGGGCTTCGCCCCTGTCGTTACAAGACTCGGCGGACTCAAGACCTTTGATATAATAGGCCTGACACTTGAGAAGGTCCGCTCTGACGTAGCTCTTCTTCTTGAGCAGGAGGTCAGCAGGATCACCTCAGGCAGGTATCAGGCGTTCGTAAAAGACCTTGACAGCGAGACCGTAGGGGTCGTCCTTGCCTACCCGAAAGAGTTTGAGCTGTCCGTAAGGGCCCTTCTTTCAGGTCAGTCGATAAACGAGGTGAGGCTCCCTGACGAGTACGCCGAGATGAGCCTTCTGGCCGCTCTCAAGGTCATGGGCAAAAGAAAGGCCGAGCTTCCGTGGAGGATAGACGAGGCTGATTCTGAGTTAAGGGCCCTGTCGCAACGCTGGTACGGCCTGGCCTTAGGGCTTGCAAGGGCTATTGCCGATGAGCTTGACGAGATAGGGGTCCTCGCATACGCCGGCCAGACGCGCTTTACCTTCATAATAGAGGGATGGGTCCCGACCGATATGCTCTCAGGCCTTGCCAAAGGCCTTGGAAAGGAGTTCGGGGAAAAGGTCATCGTGCGGGGTTTCGCTGTGAGAAAAGGCGAGGAAGACAGCGTCCCTGTATGCATCTCCAATCCGGCCCTTCTAAGGCCGTTCGAGATATTTCTATCTGCCCTTACGCCTCCGAGGTACGGGTCTGTAGACCCGACGCCTTATGTGGCCCTTTTTTTCCCAACGTTTTTCGGCCTCATCGTCGGGGATATCGGCTACGGCGCGGTCATCTTCATTGTAAGCCTGCTCATCAGAAGGCGTCTTGTACATGACAGGAGGCTAACTGATATAAACTACGTCGTCACCATAAGCGCTGTAGCCGCGATAATCTTCGGCGTCCTCTTCGGAGAGTTTTTCGGCGACCTTGGCGAAAGGCTCGGCATAATACATCCGATCGTCATAGACAGGCTCGGGGCGTTAAAGACGCTCCTCGGCCTTGCGATCGCAATAGGCGTCGGCCATGTCATCCTAGGCATAGTCATTGGGGCGGTGAATATGGTCATGAGGCGCAAGGCCAGGGCCGCCTGGGGGAGGCTCAGTTATCTGGCCGCGGTAGTCTCGCTTCTCGTCATCTTAGGGGCGTTCTCCGGATATCTGACAAGGGATCTTCTCGGGCCGGGAGCGGTAGTCTTTGTGATCTCGTTTGTCATCCTGACCGTCACCGAGGGGATAATAGGTCCGCTTGAGCTTATAAAGGCGCTCGGCAATATGCTCTCTTATGTACGGCTTATGGCTGTAGGCACGGCCTCTGTGGTTATGGCTATAGTCGCCAACAAGATGGGCGCGCTTTCAGATAATATCTTTTTGGGTATCATGATAGCTGTGATCATACATACGCTGAACCTTATGCTGAGCGTTGTGAGCCCGTCGATACAGTCGATGAGGCTCCAGTACGTCGAGTTTTTCAGCAAGTTCTATGAGGGCGGAGGCAGGGCTTATCTGCCGTTTAAAAAGAGGTAGGTTGAACTGGCAGATAATGATCGATGCCTCAGGCTCTTTTATAATCAGCTTCGTTTGATTCTTCGCATAAGCCGTAGGGAGCTGGAACAATGCAGGCGCACAGGCCCTGTTGAGAGTTTTGAATCCGTTCTATAAAGATATTTTCATGGAGGTAGAATAATGGAAAAAGGACTCATAGCCATAGCAGCCGCGCTTGCGATAGGCCTGCCTGCGCTGGCAACCGCGTGGGCGCAGAGCAGGATAGGCGCGGCAGGGGCAGGGACGATGGCTGAAAAGCCGGAGCTTGCCGGAATCATCATCATACTCGTTGCGATCCCTGAGACGATGGTGCTCCTCGGTTTTGTGGTGGCGTACCTTATCATGGGATAAGGGCGGGAGATAGAAACGGGATGACTTGGATAATGGCCGTGAGATAGCGGCGTATGGCGCATAGAGACAAGGGGCATAAGAGATGGCTGAAGACGCGCTGTTAGCCGCGCTCGACGAAGACGCACGGGCGCAGGCTGACTCTATTATTCAGGGCGCACAGATCGAGGCAGACGGCTTGATAAAGAGCGCCGGCGAAGAGGCGGCGGTTACCTTAGAGGCGATGCTTTCTCAGGCCGCAAGGTCTGTAGGCAGGCTCAGGGCCGAGATGATGAACAACGCCCGAGTGAAGGCCGCGGCAACGCTCATAGACTGCCGGCGCTCGCTGATGGATGATGTCTTTGAAAAGTCGCTTGCCGCCTTCTCATCCATTGATCGTATAGAGTACGGCCGCATTTTGAACTTCTGGTACGACGAGCTTTCTGCCGCATGGGAGAAAGCGGAGATGGAGGGAGCCCCGGTCGTCCATGCGAACCCGCAAGACGGAGCGCTTATAGCCGGGCGGGGATATCTTTTGAAGCCTGATCCGGCTGTCAGGTCCGGCCTTGTCTTTGTCTCGGCCGACGGCAGGGTAAGGTTTGAAAATACCTTTCAGGCAAGGATGGATAAGACGAAGGAAGACCTTATGCCTCTCATCGACAGCATCCTTTTTTCCGAGGACAGTCATCTTAATGCAGGTTCGAAGGAGCCGTAAGAGTGGACCTCGCCTATTACAACGCGCGGATAAGGGGGATGAGGCGGCGCCTTTTGAAGGCAGACGACTATCATCTTCTTGTCAGGTCGCGCGGCTACGAAGGGCTTATGGAGAGGCTTCGATCGACCGCGTACGGCCCTTACCTTGAGATGTCCGGGGCTCGGTTCGAGCGCCATGAGGAAATCGTCTCAAACGCATTGCAGACGCGGCTCGAAGAGGCGTTGGTCTCTCTCTGGTCCCTTGCGCCTGGTACTGCCCGGCAGTTGTTGAAGCAGGTCTTTTCGATATGGGAGGCCCATGACATCAAGACTCTCGTCAGGGGGATCTCAAGGGGGGCCAGACGTGAAGATATCCTCGCCGCGCTGATACCGGCAGGGGAGTTCGGCAAGGGGCCGCTCGGCATCCTTGCAGGCTCGCCTGGGATAAAGGAGCTTGCAGGGTTTCTTGATTCGTGGGGAAGTCCGTATGCAGAGCCGGTAAAAAAAGGGCTCCCTGCGTATCTTAAAGGCGCTTCCACCATAGAGATGGAGGTCGGTATCGACCGGCTCGCCTTTAGTAGCGTGCCTGAGCGTGGAAACTGCGCTCTGCCAGGCGGCGTGATGGCCGAGGTCTCGGCCTTAAGTGTCGACATGCGAAACACCCTGACCTTGATCAACACCGCAGGCCGCGGGTATCAGGTGATCCCTGCCGTTTCTGCTGACAGGCTCTTTTGCGAAGGCGGCTCAATCACCGGAAAACGGTTCGGCGATTTTCTGAGGTCTGAGAGCAGGGCGTCGCTTTTAAACGGTCTTTCAGATGCTGTGCGTGATCCCGGCCTCAGGGAGACGCTCCGGTCGGCCGACCCGGTGGACCTCGTCTTTATCGAAGAATCCTTCTATGCGATCATAGAGAGGAAGTTATCAAGGGCGGCTGCCGTTGAGCCGTTGGGGATATATCTGTCTGCCGCCTTCGCGTACACTATCGTGCGTGAGGTTAAAAACCTGAGGCTGATAGCTAGGGCAAAGGGGTTCGGCATACCTGATGATTCTGTCGAAAGGCTTCTGTTGACGGTGCATTAAGGGGGCGACGTGGCTGGTTTTGTCGTGATAACAGGGCTGGGCGGGTCGTTGGGCTTCAGGTGCGCCGGCGTAGAGTCTGTCGAGGCCGAGGGCCCCGAGGACGTTATGAGGATACTTCAAGAGAGACAGTCTTCAGGCAATTGCGGGCTTGCGGCTGTAGACGGCAGACTCCTTGATATGGTCCCTGAAGCGGCGATCAGAAGGCTCAGAAAAAAAGGGCTCCCGATAATCGTCCCTATAAATATCCCGACGAGCTGGACAGAGACCGGGCCTGAAGAGTCTCCGGCTGTGAGGCTCATAAGAAAGGCCATAGGTTATCAGATAAAGATAAAGAGATGAGTCGTCATGCGGGGCAAGTCATTGGGACAGCGTCTTGGCACATCTTAGCTAAAATGAGGATCACTTTATTGGATGGTATATTGAATGGCTGAGATAAGAGGCAGGATATTCGGCGTGTCAGGGCCCACTGTCATCGCCTCGGGGATGGAAGGGGTCTCGATGAATACCATCTGCCATGTGGGGCATGATGCCCTTATGGGCGAGATCATACGCATAAAAGGCGACCGCGCCGTATTGCAGGTCTATGAGGATACAGCAGGGCTCAGCGTCGGGCAGCCGGTTGTGACCCATTCAAAACCGCTTACAGTGATGCTCGGCCCAGGGCTTCTATCTAACATATTCGACGGCATCCAGAGGCCTCTTGCCGCTATGTGCTCAGACGGCAACCCGTTCATACGAAAGGGCGCGAAAGATGCTGCCCTTGACCACGGGGCTTCGTGGGTCTTCGAGCCCCTCAAAAAAAAGGGGGACAGGGTTTCCGAGGGCGAGACCGTAGGCGTGGTGGCAGAGACCGAGCGGATCGTCCACAGGATAATGGCCCCTCCGGGAGTAAGCGGGGTTGTTGCCGAGATACGCTCAGGGACGGTCAGCACAAGCGAGCCGGTATGTCTGCTTGAAGGCGGCAAGACGATCTCGCTTATACAGGAGTGGCCTGTCAGAGTCCCGAGGCCGTTTGCAGCGAAGCTCCCGTCTTCGACCCCGTTCGTGACAGGCCAGAGGGTCTTCGATACCCTGATACCGGTCGCCGAAGGCGGCACGGCGATAGTGCCCGGCGGCTTCGGCACAGGCAAGACAATAGTCCAGCAGACCATAGCCAGGTTCGCAAAGAGCGATATAGTCGTCTACGTAGGGTGCGGCGAGCGCGGCAACGAGATGACCGAGATACTCACCGATTTTCCGAGACTGACGGACCCCCAGACAGGCCTTGCGCTTTCTCTTCGCACTGTCATAGTGGTGAACACATCCAACATGCCTGTCGCCGCTCGCGAGGCCTCCATATTTACCGGGATAACGATAGCCGAATACTTCAGGGATATGGGCTACAGCGTGGCAGTCCTTGCGGATTCTATCTCCAGATGGGCCGAGGCGCTCAGAGAGATATCTTCGAGGCTTGAAGAGATGCCGGGTGAAGAAGGCTTCCCGCCGTATCTTGCCTCGTCTCTCGGAAGCTTCTACGAGAGAGCCGGAAGGGTCCGTTGTCTCGGGCCTGAAGGCAACACAGGTTCGATAACCGTCGTGAGCGCAGTATCCCCTCCGGGCGGTGATTTTTCAGAGCCTGTCACTCAGGCGTCCCTGAGGTTTGCAGGGACGTTCTGGGCGCTTGATGCCGACCTCGCGTACAGGAGGCACTTCCCTGCGGTTAACTGGCTCGCAAGCTTCAGCCTTTATCAGAAGGAGCTGGAGGGGTGGTTCTCGGCTAACGTCGCCTCTGACATGATAGAGCTTCGCGCGAGGCTTTTTTCTCTGCTTCAGCGGCAGAACGAGCTTAAGGAGATAGTCCAGATCATCGGGGTCGAGGCCTTGCAGGAGGCTGACAGGCTGGCGTTAGAAGCGGCGAACACAGCGAGGGACGCGTTTTTGCGCCAATCGGTCTTTAATGAAAACGACGCGTTCAACACCTACGAGAAGCAGTACTGGCTCTTGAAAGCCATATTCTCGTTTTTCGATTGCGCTACTGCCGCGCTCAAGCGCGGAGTATACATGGAGACTCTCATCGATTCGCCTCTCAGGGCGAGGATCATGCGCTTGACTGACGAGCCGAACGAAGGCTTCGCGGAAAAGGCCGGATCCCTTATTGAGGCTATAGAGAGGGAGCTGTGCGCTGTACGCTGATGACGGATCGTAGCGGATATTTTTTCGCGCCCGCGTATCGGTTGGCTCCCTGCCGCGCCTGTCGCAATAGACCAGCTCAGAGGGCGGATATTTTTTCGTATCTGCGTATCGGTTGGCCCTGCGCATAGGCCGTACACAAGAGTGTTTGCATCTTATCTCACCTGGCGCAGGCGCTGTGTGCCTGATCCAATTAAGTCAGCAAAGTGTTTTGAACCCTGTTTTAGCATGAATATTTTAAGCTCGAGGTATCGGCATGGACCTTATAAAAAGGGAGTTAAGGACGCTTGGCGCTGTTTCAGGCCCGCTGATCTTCGCGGATTCGATCGGTTCCGCATCACTCGGCGAGACATGCGAGGTGATACTTGCAGACGGCCGCAAAAGGACAGGCCAGATACTCCAGCTCCTCGGCGGTCGCGCGGTAATACAAGTCCTCGAAGGCACAGACTCGATAGATACTTTAAAGGCAAGGGTCATCCCTACCGGGCGCGGCGCAAGGGCAGGGGTATCTATGGACCTCTTCGGCAGGGTCTTTAACGGGATGGGCGCACCGATAGACGGCCTTAGCCAGATCATCCCTGAAAAGTATATGGATATAAACGGCCTGCCTATGAACCCTGTGGCAAGAGAGAAGCCTGATTTTTTCGTCCAAACCGGCATCTCTGCCATAGACGGACTTAATACCCTCGTGAGGGGGCAGAAGCTCCCTATATTTTCAGGGGCAGGACTTCCGGCCAAGGAGCTTGCGATCCAGATAGTGAGGCAGGCGCGGGTGGCTCATGGCGAGGACTACTGCGTGGTATTCGGCGCGATGGGCATCACATCGAGAGAGGCCTTTTTTTTCTTAGGCGCGCTCAAGGAGACAAAGGCGATGGAGCGGACGGTCGCCTTTATAAACCAGGCCTCTGATCCGGCGATCGAGAGGCTCTTTACCCCGCGCATAGCGCTTAGTGCTGCCGAGTACCTCGCATTTGAAAAAGGGTATCAGGTGATGGTGGTACTAACTGATATGACCGCCTACTGCGACGCGCTTCGCGAGATAGGGAGCGCGCGGGAAGAGATCCCCGGCAGAAGAAGTTATCCGGGATATATGTACACCGACCTTGCGAGCATATACGAACGCTCAGGCAGGCTCAAGGGCAAGAAAGGCTCGGTCACACTGATGCCGATACTTACCATGCCTGATGACGACATAACACATCCGATACCTGACCTTACAGGCTACATCACAGAGGGGCAGATAGTGCTAAGCAGGGCCTTGCACCGGAAGGGGATATTCCCTCCGATAGAGGTCCTGCCGTGCCTCTCAAGGCTGATGAACCTCGGCATAGGCAAAGGAAAGACGCGCGAAGGCCACAGGAGGCTCGCAGACGCGCTCTATTCGGCATACGCGCGCGGGGTGGACGTGAGAAGGCTTGTCACGATAGTCGGAGATGAGGGGCTGACTGAACTTGACAGGAAGTACCTCGGTTTCTCGGATGAGTTCGAGAGGCGTTTTATAGGCCAGGGCGAGGTTGAAAGGTCTATTGAGGAGACACTCGACCTCGGGGCAGAGCTTCTCACGAGGGTGCCTGAAGGGGAGACGCTCGGGGCGCTCAAGCGTTAGCGTAGTAGTAGCGCTCCGGCTGCAGGGTAGAGGGAGGCCGTCAATGAACGGAAGGATATCGCCGACAAGGGAGCAGTACCTGAGCCTCAGGCGGCAGCGCGAGGTCATAGGCAAGGGGATGGGGCTGTTAAAGAGCAAGCGAGAGGCCCTTATGAAGGAATTTTTCGGGATCGTCGAGGAGTCCGTCGAACTCAGGAGCCGCCTGACGACGCTCCTCGCCTCTGCGCAAAGGAGGCTTGAGATAGCAAGGGCCTTTAGCCCCATGGCGCTCGAGTCATACTCATTCGGCGTGAAGCGCGATATATCTCTGGAAATAAAGGTCAGGAACATCTGGGGCGTCTTTGTCCCTGAGATAGAGGATATAACCCTATCAAGGGTACTCGACGCTTTGGACATTTCTCCGATAGGCGAGAGCCCCTCTGTCGTCGACGTGTCAAGGGGGTTTGAGGAGGCGGCCGACCTTATCGTAAAGATAGCGTCGAAGGAGATAAGGCTTGTCAGGCTCGGAGAGGTGATACGCGCCGATACGAGGAAGATAAACGCCATCTCGGAAGTAATGCTCCCTTCTATGGATAGATCTATCAAGGAGATCTCAAGGGTACTTGAGGAACATGAGCGCGAGGAGATCTTCAGGCTCAAACGGACTAAAGGCAGGAGAGAGGGTGCGGACGGGCAGTGGTCAGGCCTGTAGGACGCCTTATGCTTGTCACGGAAATAACCGCCGACAAGGCTGTCGGCTTGTACGAAGATCCATGACTGCTTGAAACGACGCTATCAAGCAGGAGGCTATAGCTGTTGGCGCATTGTAACTCCGAGTTTATGGCCTGGTGTACCTGATAATCCCTCTTGTCTAAAACCTCCTGATTCTGGTATATATATTCTTTTCATCTGGCCCTATCAAAATCACAAGGAGCCGCAAAAGTGATAGATCGTTATTCAAGACCTGAGATGTCTGCTATATGGGAGAGCGAGAACAAGTACAGAAAGTGGCTCGACGTCGAGTTGAAGGCCTGCGAGGCATGGCACAGGCTCGGTAAGATTCCTAAGGCTTCGCTCGCTATGATCATCAAGAAGGCGGACTTCAACATCGAGCGCATAGACGAGATAGAAAAGACTGTAAAGCACGACGTGATAGCGTTTTTGACCTCGGTTGCCGAGTTCGTCGGGCCTGATTCACGGTTCATACACATGGGGCTTACCTCGTCTGACATACTTGATACGGCTTTTGCCCTGCAGTTGAAGGAGTCCGCTGACCTCATCATCAAGGACATAGAGGCGCTCCTTCCAGTACTTAAGAAAAAGGCGCAGGAGCACAAGAACACCGTCATGATGGGCCGCTCGCACGGCATACACGCTGAGCCTACGACGTTCGGTCTCAAGATGGCCCTGTGGTACGACGAGATGAAGAGGAACCTCGAGAGGATGAACAGAGCTCGGGATACCGTATCGTGCGGAAAGCTCTCCGGCGCTGTCGGCACTTTTTCGCAGATAGACCCCCGGGTCGAGCAGTACGCGCTTAAAAAGCTCGGATTGAAGCCTGAGAACGTCGCCACTCAGGTCGTACACAGGGACAGGCACGCCGAGTACTTCTCCACGCTTGCCGTCATAGCGTCGTCGATCGAGAAGTTCGCTGTTGAGATAAGGCACCTCCAGAGGACCGAGGTCTTAGAGGCCGAAGAGCCTTTCACCAAGGGGCAGAAGGGGTCGTCTGCGATGCCTCACAAGAGGAACCCGATACTCTCGGAGAACCTCACAGGACTCGCCAGACTCGTGCGTTCATACGCGGCATCCTCGCTTGAGAACGTCGCTCTCTGGCACGAGAGGGACATAAGCCATTCGTCCGTGGAAAGGGTCATCGGGCCGGACGCCAACATACTCGTCGACTTCATGCTCGTAAGGTTCACGAACCTTGTTAAAGACCTCGTCGTATACCCGGGCAACATGCTCGATAATATGGACAGGCTGAAGGGCGTGATATATTCGCAGAAGGTGCTCTTGAAGCTCATCGACAAGGGTGTTACGCGTGAAGAGGCGTACATCATAGTGCAGAGAAACGCCATGAAGGTCTGGGAGGGGCTAGGTGATTTCAGGTCTCTTCTCATAGACGACCTTGAGGTGATGAACTTTCTCACCGAGAAAGAGGTGGACGCGTGCTTCGACCCGAAGCCGTATATAAAGCACGTCGATTATATCTTCAAACGCACGTTCGGCAGAAAATAATACCGTTTTACGCAAAGGGCCCGGGGCCGTTTTAAACGGCTCGGCATTTGTATCGACTTACGCTGAAGGCAAAAAACATTGCCGGGGGGCTATCGGCAACCGGCAGAAAGATACGGAGGATCCAGATATGCAGAGGCTTGAGAAGCTCTATGAGGGCAAGGCAAAGGTTCTATATTCGACGGACAACCCGGATGTGCTCGTGCAGTACTTTAAGGACGAGGCCACCGCGTTCGACGGCAAGAAAAAGGGGATAATCCCGGAAAAGGGCATTCTTAACAACAAGATCTCATCTCGGATATTCAAGTACCTCGAAGAAAAGGGCGTCAAGACCCATTTTGTCGAGATGCTTAGCGACAGGGAGATGGCTGTTAAGAAGCTCAGGATCATCCCGATCGAGGTCGTCGTCAGGAACGTCTGCGCAGGGTCCCTTTCAAAGAGGATGGGGGTTGATGAAGGGACGCCTCTCAAGGAGACGATAGTGGAGCTTTATTACAAGAGCGACGCGCTTGGCGACCCGATGATCAACGAGTATCACATCCGGGCGTTCGGGCTTGCTGAACGCGCCGAGCTCGCACAGATGGAGGAGCAGGCCCTCAGGATCAATAAAATCATCTCGGAATTTTTCGATGAACGCGGTATAATGCTCATCGACTTCAAGCTCGAGTTCGGAGTCCATAAGGGCGAAGTCCTGCTCGGAGACGAGATAACGCCGGATGGGTGCAGGCTCTGGGACAAGAGTACGCACGAGAAGATGGACAAGGACAGGTTCAGGCGCGATCTGGGCAAGGTGGAAGACGCCTATCAGGAAGTATTACGGAAGGTAATGGAGTGAGGATATGAAGGCAAAGGTATATGTGACGCTTAAAAAAGGCGTGCTTGATCCGCAGGGCAAGGCGGTGATGAGCGCGCTTCAGTCGACAGGATTTGATGAGGTGACGGATGTGCGCATCGGCAAGTTCATGGAACTTGAGATCAAAGACGGCCAAAAGGACGCCGAAGAGGCGCGCTTGAAGCAGATGTGCGAAAAGCTCCTTGCGAATACCGTCATCGAGAACTACAGGATAGAGCTGGAGTAGGCGCTCTCTTTTACTCGGGTCGCCTTTGAAGCCCGGTGAATGGAGGAGCCGTTTATGGCGGGTATTCTCCATGTCCGTTTTTTACGCGTTATGGGGTTATAATCAGACGAAGGCGCGCGGGCGTCCTTTGCCGGTCTTAAAATATAAAAATCGAGGTCTCTACAGGTGAAGTTCGGGGTTCTGGTTTTTCCAGGTTCAAATTGCGACCATGATTGCTATCACGCGGTAAAACATGTCTTCGGCTGCGAGACCGAGTACGTCTGGCACAAGACGACTGATCTGAAGGGTTTCGACTGCCTGATACTTCCTGGCGGGTTCTCTTACGGCGACTATCTGAGGACAGGCGCGATAGCGCGTTTTTCACCTGTCATGAATGAGGTCGTGGCCTTCGCGAAAAGGGGCGGGCTTGTGCTCGGCATCTGCAACGGCTTCCAAATTCTCACCGAGGCAGGCCTCCTGCCAGGCGTGCTCATGAGGAACAAGGGGCTTAAATTCATCTGCAAGGATACGCACCTTCGTGTCGATAATAACACCTCTGCGTTCACGTCGGAGTACGCCGAAGGCCAGACCATCAGTGTCCCGATCGCTCATGCGGACGGGTCTTACTACGCTGACGCGGATACCGTTAAAAGGCTCGAAGACGGCGGACGCATAGCGTTTCGGTACGCTAGCGCCGAAGGGATCGTGAATGACGAGGCAAACCCGAATGGCGCTGTTGCCAACATAGCAGGTGTCTTAAATGAGGCAGGCAACGTACTGGGGATGATGCCGCACCCTGAGAGGGCCTGTGAGCCGGAGCTCGGCTCGACAGACGGAAGAGCTGTCTTCGAATCAGTAATAAAGAGTTTTTTGAGATAATACAGGGTTTCTGCGGAGAATAAATTGACATTAAAAGAAGAGCTCGGTTCAGGCAGGTTTGTAATAACCGCCGAGATATGCCCGCCAAGGGGGACTGATACGGCGCAGTTCCTTGAGAAGGCGCGCCTACTCAAGGGCAGGATCGCCGCCGCTAACGTTACTGACAACCAGAGGGCTGTGATGAGGCTCTCATCAATAGCCTGCTCGGCCCTTCTTTTAAAAGAAGGGATCGACCCTGTCTTTCAGATGACGTGCAGGGACAGGAACCGCATCGCCCTTCAATCCGATATACTTGGCGCCTGGGTCCTCGGCATCAGGAACATCCTCGCCCTCACCGGAGATCATGTTCTGGCCGGTGACCACAGGGAGGCGAAGGCCGTATTCGATATCGACTCTGTTCAGCTTGTCAATGTGATAAGCACGCTCAACAATGGCAGGAACATGAAGAACACCGAGCTTCGCGGCGCTACCGATTTTTATATCGGGGCAGTAGTTGCGCCTGAGGCCGAGCCGTGGGAGCCTGAGGAGATAAAGTTCGAAAAGAAGATAAACGCCGGCGCAAAATTCTTCCAGACCCAGGCGATCTTCGACATGGAGAGGTTCAAGAGGTTCTTTGAGTCGTCAGAGAGGTTCGGTGCAAAGATACTAGGCGGGATACTCCTTTTGAAATCCGCGAAGATGGCGCATTATTTAAACGCCAACGTCCCGGGCGTGAGCGTGCCGCAATCTATTGTAGAAGAGCTTGAAAAGGCCCCTGATCAGCTTGCCAAGGGGATCGAGATAGCCGCAAGACAGGTGCGCGAGCTTAAGAAGTTCTGCCACGGCGCGCATATCATGGCCATAGGGCAGGAAGAGAGCGTAATAAACATCATAGAGATGGCGTAGCCGGCCGCACATGGCGTCTACCCGATAGAGCCGCTCTGTAAAGCGGTATTCCTTAAAGCGCGGCAGCCGGGCAGATAAGATGATCGGATCTGCTTTGTATTTGTATGAATTGGTCGGGAAATACGATAAGGCAGGGCCGCCCTTGAGGGCGGCCCTGTTGTTTTTTGAGCCGGTGCTGGTGATGGCATCGTATCTCTTACATTCTGGGCGCATAAGCCGCGCGCGCAGGTCTTATGAAAAAAAGAGGCGTTGCTGTTCTCCGGTTTTTTTACGGCCTCGTCTCATGTAGGTATAGTGTCAGGTGCTGCGTACGGTTATTTTATCCCTTCTGTGGTATCTTCGTCCTCATCCCGCGTTATCTCGAAGTCTTCTTCAGAGGCCTCTTCCTTGAGGCTCTCAGGTTTTTGGATGTCATCCGGTATCTGCTCGTCAGTTGCGGCATCAGGGTTTTTGGCTTGGGCCGCTATACCGGCTTCACCTGACTTTGCTCCTGCGGTTATGTAGATCGCCTCTTCTTCTTCGGGATTATCGAGGTAGAACTGCTGCGCCTCTTTCGAGAAAAACGCCTCGCCAGCGCTTACCGTAAACGTCGATTTGCCGGATCTGACGCGCATGGAACCCTTCAGCATGAATATGATCTCTTCATTGCCGATCTGGGTGGAGACTTTTTTGGCGGCCTCCTTTGGCCTGAGGCGTCCGTAGAGCATATAGGCTGAAGTACTCCCCAGGTCATGTCGCCCGAGCAGATATTCGCCGTTGTCTGAAAGGTCCGCCAGTTGCGGTAGCTTGAATATCTTCATGCCATCGAATCCATAGAATCCTTGAAGTGCTCGGTGAAGTCCTCTCCGTGTACAGGGCGTATCACAAGCCACTTGTTTTTCTTGTCAAGTTGTACCTCTACCTCGGCCCCGGGTATCAGCTCCAGGAACCTAAGAAAGTCCTCGGGCAGCGCTACGCCTTCCCGGCCCTTGTCGATGCGGACTATCTTTTCTTTCATGCCTTGTCCCTCCACGAACGCCTGATGTCGTTGGTTGTACGGGTATTCGCGTCTTGACCGGCGCCGTAGATGAGACCCTGCGCCGGGATCAGTGATCGCCGTTACATCCGCTTTGCCTGAGTCTAATATATTATGTGCATGGCCGGTGGTAGTCAAGGCTTTATTGGAAGAAGGCCTCAGAGCCGTTTGACAGAAGCCGTGCATGGTCCCGTGCCCCTCGCCATGCGCCTTCTTGACAAAAATATTCTAAAGTGTATCATAACAGATAATCTCAAAAGGCGTTTGAAATGCATAAAGAAGAAACATTAAAGGTGTCAAAAGGCGTTAAGCAGAGATACTTCGCGGCGAGGGAGCTGCACTACTCTATCTCTGTGATAGTGGTCCTGTCGCTTCTCGGCGGTATCTGCCTGCAGACTCTCTCTTCAGTGCTTGTCTCATATTATCAATTAAACACGTTCTTTGTGGGACTGCTGCTGATACTAGGGTACGCCGCTCTTGTCGCGCTTGTCTCTATTTCGTTTACGTTCAGGCTTATAGGGCCCTTCAGGCGGCTCGAATATGAACTTAAGCTCATATCCTCGGGAGATCTGTCAAAGCGGCTCTCTATCCGCACCAAGGACGATCTCCATATAAGGAACTTCACAAAGTACGCCAATAATCTCATCGCCAGATTCGAGTTGATGAGCAGGGACTATAACACTCTGTCGAGCGCGGTTTCCAAAGAGATCGACGATATACATAAAGAGCTGGAAAAGAAGGACTTCGATTGCGAGATGCTGAAAAAAAGACTCACTACCCTCCAGAACAACGTCCGCGACTTCAGGGTCAACCGGTAGCAGTCTCTCCGATACCGCTACCTCATATCCACTCAGCAGTCCTTCAGGCTATATTATGAGCTTTAAAAAGCCGCTGCAGGGCGTTGTCTTTGTCTGCGTCCTTGCGATATATATCGCGCTTTTATCTCCTTTTGAGGCGCGCTCTGATGAGGGCGTTATATATTCACGGGTCACAAGGGTCGTTGACGGTGATACGGTGAGGCTGGAGGGCGGCGAGACGATAAGGTATGTCGGCATCGACACGCCTGAGGTCGGAGAGCCTTTTTACAAGGAGGCCGGAGAGAGGAACAGGGCCCTTGTACTAAATAAGAGGGTCAAGGCCGTCATCTGCAGATCTCAGCCGAGGGACCGGTATTCAAGGCTTCTGGCCTGGGTCTGGGTCGACGGCACGTTGGTCAACAAGACTCTATTGAAGGAGGGGTTCGCCGCTACACTTGTGATACCGCCGTGCGGGCTGGAAATGAGGGCCGAGTTCGAGGCGGCTGAAAACTCGGCGCGCTCGAGAAGGCTCGGCATCTGGTCTTTGAAGCCTCTGCAACCAAAGGCGCTAAGGCCCGCAAGCAGGGTCTATGGCCCTGATAGAATCGGGGATCATCCCGGCGAGTATGCCGCTGTCAAAGGGAAGGTCGTCTCCGTCAGGAAGTCCGCCTCAGCGACTTTCCTGAACTTCGGGCCGCCTGAAAAGGGTTTTACGGCGGTGATATTCGCAAAATCCTATGCGGGCTTTAAAAGGCGCTCGATCGATCCTGCCTCTTTTGCCGGAAGGGTTGTTGAGATAACAGGCACGGTCTCGCTCTATAAAGGGCGGCCGCAGATGATAGTAAGTACGCCTGATCAGATAAGGCCGGTGAAGTAAGCGGCGGAAGGTTATGGGCTATCTGCCGGTAATCCTGACATGCCCCTGCCTGATAGAGCCTCAGGCAAGCGGATCGGCCCCATAACAGCCTTTTTGTCTTGACAAAACTCGCGCCGCCTGATTATATTAACAGTCTGACTCGAGGGCGGCGTACCCAAGTGGCAAGGGAGCAGTCTGCAAAACTGCGACTCAGCGGTTCGAATCCGCTCGCCGCCTCCATTTTTTAAAGTCTTCTGCCGTTGTTGTTCTCCGGCTGTTTTTTTTGCCGCTCTTAAGCTGTTTTCCTTTTCCCATGATGATCTCTTGTCAATCAGCTTCGCCATAGGCAGCTTCGCCCCATGACCCTTCATCCAGTCAGCTTACCGGTTATCGGTATTTCAGCTCCTATATGTTCGCAGTGCCCTGTCACTCATCTTTCGGGTTATCTGTCATCTGTAGATGGGGTTAGGCGGCGCGCATCCGCATATTCAACGAAGATACAGCCCCCTGTCGGCACTGGTCTCCTTTACCGGTTTACCGGTCTGCGGCCGCTTTGTCAGGCTTGTCAAGGAGCACTCTGACCATTGTCAATAGCTCTCCTGGCCTGAACGGTTTTCTGATGAAGGCGAGCTTTTTTCCACCCGGCCCTTCCAGAAGCGGGGACTCCGCAGGGTAGCCGCTCATGAGGATCGCCTCGACCGACGGGTCTGTCTTCATTATCTCATGGTACGCTGAGACCCCGCCCATAACAGGCATTATCATATCGAGTATAGCGAGCCTGACGATGCCGGTGTTTCTGTTGAACTGTTCGACTGCCTCCCTGCCGTCTTTCGCTTCTATCACCGTATAACCGAATTCTTTTAATATGCTTGCTGTAACAAGCCTCAACTCAGGCTGGTCCTCGGCAAGGAGCACCGTCTCTGTCCCGGTTATCACCGGAATCGGGGGAACAGGGGTGATCGGGCGCGTGGCATCTGTGACTGCCGCTTTTTCTGTCCTGGTCGCAAGCGGCAGGTAGATCATCACTGCCGTTCCTGAGTCAGGCTCGGATTGTATGTCAATGAAACCGTTGTGTTGTTTTATTATCCCGTAGGCCATAGAGAGGCCGAGGCCGGTCCCCTTGTTCACATCTTTGGTCGTGAAAAAAGGCTCGAAGGCTTTTTGCCTGATCGCCTCGCACATGCCCGTCCCTGTGTCAATTAAAGAGACGAGCACGTAGGCGCCTGGTTGACCATGTCCGTGTAGGTCGAAAAACGTCTCGTCAAGAACGATGCTCGTTGCCGCTATCGTTATCGTGCCGCCGCCCGGCATGGCGTCTATCGCGTTTGACGCGAGTGCCCGGAGTACATCCATGATCTGAGGCGCATCTACAGACACCATGACGGTATCCTGGGCAAGCAGGGTCTTTACCGTAATGGAGCCGCAGGTGGACTGTGTGATCTCTGCGGCGATCTCTCTGATGCTGTCTAAGATGTCTACTTCAATCGGGTTTATGACCTGCCTTTTGCCGAAGGCGAGCATGCTACGCGTGAGCCTTGCGGCCTTCTCGGACAGAGTCAGTATGTGCCCCGTATACTCCATTGTCAGATGGTCTTCGGCTTTTTTCATCAGGAGGAGGTTCCCATAGCCTATTATAGCGGCAAGTATGTTGTTGAACTCGTGGGCGATGCCGCCGGAGAGCTTGCCTACCGCCTCCATCTTCTGAAGTTGCTGCAGATTGTCTTCCATCCGTTTTTTTTCGGTTATGTCCTCGATGATGCCGTTGCAGCATGAGAGGCCGTCAGGCTCCTGGAATGCGAAGGCGGAGAGAGACGCAATGAATCTGTGCCCCTTAAGCGTGGACATCTCGACGACCTCGTCTCTGAAAAAACCCTTCTCGGATAGTTTTTCTCTAAGCCTGCCCTGAAGCGACTTGTCTATGAAAAAATCAGAGAACGGGCGGGCTATGATCTCGTTCCTCGACGCGCCGTTGAAGATGGTTACAAACGCCGGGTTGGCCTCGGTGATGACGCCCTCGTGAGTCGCCCTGAATATCCCGACATTGATGTTGTTTATGATGTCCTCGTATTTTTTTAAATGTCTGTTTTTTTCCTCCACGACTATCTTGTGGCGTATTACCGGTCCGAGCTGGGCTGTAGCCGCGTTTATCGTCTCTAAAAGGTTGAATCCCGGTTCATTACATTGGTTCATGAAAAACAGAAGTACTGCGATCGGTTCATTGTCATATAAGACAGGAGAGCAGACGACTGCATTGAGGCCTGCCGCCGAGGCGGCTTGTGCGCGTATGATCGTCGAGCCTTCGGTCGAGATGTCCTTTATAAGCAGAGTCTCTCTTGATAGGAAGACTCTTCCGGGCAGGCCTGTGCCTGCCTTTAATGCGAGGCCTTTGCCGAGTTCGATAAGTTCGTTTGTGGCATTATTTCTATCTCCGCAGGCGGAGTATGCCTCAAGCATAAGACCTCGCTGGGTAGGAAGCCATGCCTCGGCGTAGACGCACGGATCGAACCCGCAGAAGGCTTCCAATGTCGTCGTTAGCGCGCCCTTGAGGTCGTCGGCGGCGTTGATGCGCAGGGAAATATTCTGGAGGAGAGAGAGTTCCGCCTCTGTTCTGGTAAGCCTATTTTCGAGGCCGATGGCCCTGATCTCTTCGAGTATCAAGGCGACACGTGACCAGGCGCCGGCCGGTTCGGTTATGCGGATGACTCTTTTCAGCGGGTCGATGGTTATGGTGACATCAAGGCACTCTACACCATCAGATTTCACTGCGCAGGATATGATCGGTATCTCTTTTGCGGCATGGTATCTCTTTATCCCATCTGCCAGCATGGCCCTGTCGCTATCGCAAACCTGGCCAGTTGAAATGATGATGTCCGGGATGTTGTCCCTGAGTTTTACAGCGGCGCCCTTGAAGTCTGCGGCCACTATGATCTCATGGCCGTTTTGCTCGATCTCGCGCTTTAGCGGAGGGGGCGAGCCCTCTGCGTTGTTTATGAGCAGGATCTTCATCTGAACTCCTCTCCCTGTTCTTGTGATGATGGAGCGCGCCTGCCTGCGCCGTCAGGCGAACTGCGCGCAAGAGCATCGATGGTGGATCTTTAGGGTGACAAAAGAGTCAGATTGACGGCAGGTGAAGCAAGGCCGCTGAGTGCGGCTCTTATTCTGTCCGTAGTGAAAGTATAGCACCATTTTTTGATGGCGCACGACACCGTGCCGGTTTCAGTCCGCTCTCTGATAGTCAGCACTGCACCCATTAAAAAACAGTTTGGCACGCATGCCATGATAACAGCCTGTACTCTGATTCCGTTACTGCCGCCGGTTGCATATCAGCAATAATCTCTTGTCGCTAAGGATGCCGATTTGCTCGTCGCTGATTTGACAAATATAAAACATCTGGCTTAATTAATATAACAATCAGCAGGATACGCTCAGAGGCCTGTTTGCTGAGGCTCTTTCAATATGCGCAGTTAATGCAGCGTCTTTCTGCGCTTACGTGACCCTCCCGGCACTCCTGTCAAAAGGCCCTGAAGATATGTTTGGCAAGACTCTCTGGTCTTTGCCGGGTATCAGCGTTAAGGGCAGATCCGTTTACAATAATGAGAAGACCGGTTTATTTTCCGAGGTGGAGGCTTTCCAAGCGTGCCAGTGCATACTCGTGAAGTACGTCTGAGACGCGTAGACAGGTTTGTTTGCTTGGAATTCGCGCCTGATGCTCCAGCCGGAATGATGATCCTAAAAAGAGTGTCGATAGGTCCAGATGGATAATAAAGACAAGACAATCGATGATCTGAATACGCAGTTGGCGTTGGCGAAGGAGTGCGAGGGCGACTACAGAGACGCCAGAAAGGCAACGCTATTCATGCTCGAAGACCTGCAGGCCGCAACCGAGAGGATAAGCAAGGCTGAGCAGGAGTGGGTAGCGACCTTTGATTCTATAACCGACCCGCTCTTCATTCATGACGGGGAGTTGAGGATAGTAAGGGCGAACAGGGCTTATGAGTTTTGCGCGCAGAGGCCTTTCAGCGAGTTTATCGGCATGCCTTACTTTGAGGTCTTTCCCGCTACAGGCGTTCCGTTCGCAATGTGCAATAATTCTGCGGAAGGCGAGGCAGAGTCTTCGGCGGAAGAGGTCAGCGTGCCGGAGCTCGGCAAGATATTTAAGACGAGCAATTATCCTGTCAGGGATAGCGGCGGCGGATACCTCTACTCCGTCCACCTGCTCGAGGACGTGACCGCAGATAAAGAGGCAAAACGCAGGCTCGATGAGGAGATCAGTACGACAAGCGCCCTTCTGGGGGTTGCCGAGACCTTTTCAGCGGTCAGGAACCCGGATACGATGATGTCGGAGTGCGCCGCGGCCATCCATAAATTCCTTGGCGCGGATGCTGTTCTCGCATACCTGAGAGACCGCTCTACAGGCGGATTCACCCCGTCTTGCGCACATGCGCTTGATAACGCCGAGCTGCCGGCGTTTATGTCGGAGACGCCGGAAATATCCTCAGGGAGGATCGCTGAAGTCCTCGAAGGCAGGGCGCCGAGATGGCTGGATGCGTCAGACAGCAGAGATGCTTTGGGCAACCTCGCGTCTATGCCATGCTTCAAAGACGGGAAGCGTGTCCTCGTAATACCGCTTGAAGGCAAGATCGGGCCGCTCGGCTTTTTCATCTGCCTGTATAACGACAGCTCTGAGCCTGGTGAAAGCATGAAAAAACTGATGGGCGGCATCGTTCATCAGGCCTCCATTGCACTTGACGCCATTATGCTCTACAAGGAGTCCGTTGATAAGGCCATTGACCTTTCCCGCAAGGTTGAGACGATCAAGGTCATGCACGAGATGGACAGGAACATCCTGTCAACCCTTGACTCCTCCGAGATACTCGATACGGCGATAAGGCTTGTCGCAAAGGTAGTAGCGTGCGACAGGGCCACGATCGTGCGGCCCGATCTCAGGCAAGGCGGTTTTGTCGTAGAAGCATGCTACGGGATAGATATGCCCAAGGGTTCTTTCGTCCCTTTCTCGGATACCTCGTCAACAACCGTACTGAGGTCAGGCACGGTGGAGTTTATAGCCAACCTCCCAGAAGAAAAGACCCTGCTGCCTCTTGAAAAGATGCTCGCGGAGGCCGGATACCGCTCGCACCTCCGCCTGCCTCTCGTTGCAAAAGGCGAGGTCATCGCGATCCTGAACGTGGGGTCGAAGAGGGCAGGGACATTCGGCAGCGACTCGCTTGCCATCCTTGAGGGCCTGGCTTCTCAGATAGGCATCGCCCTTGAGAACGCCAGGCTTGTCTCAGGCCTCAAGCAGACCGGTTATGAGCTTAAAAAGCTGACTGTCGCGCTCGAGCACAGCGTAAACCTCGTCCTTATAACCGACATGAAAGGGGTAGTAGAGTATGTCAACCCGATGTTCTCCGAGATCTCGGGATATTCGATTGACGACGCGGCAGGTCAAACGCTCAGAGCCCTGTCGCTTATGGATCTATCGGATGATGATTATGAAGAGATGTTCTCGACAGTAACGGCAGGCAGGATATGGAGGGGCCAGTCCAGGCACAAGAAGAAGACAGGCGGCGAATACTGGTGCAACACAGACATCTCACCGGTAAAAGACGAGGCAGGCGCTGTCACGAACTTCATGGTCGTGCAGGAAGACATCACCGAGAAGATGGCCTCTAAGGAGAGACTTGATTATCTCGCGCGCTACGACTCGCTTACAGGGCTTTTCAACAGGGATCATTTTACAGCTCTACTTACCGAGTGGCTTGCCTCAGCTCAAACTGAGGGCTGGGAGGCCGGGCTATTGTCGATCGACCTCGATCAGTTCAAGTTCATAAACGAGACCTTCGGCCATTCGACAGGCGATGAGTTCCTCAAATCACTGTCCGGAACTATTAAGTGGTCCGTAGAAAAGATAATGCAGGGGGCAGGTGTGTCTGTAGCTGATACCGCGCTTGCCGGAAGGTTCGCGGCAGACGAGTTTATCGTCTTTCTGCCTTTCGCGGACGAGCGCAGGTGCATGGAGGCGGCAGAGGCCGTAAGGCGCTCGATAGAGGCCTTCCGGTTCCAAGATGTTGATGCATCCTCGACTGCCTCTGTCGGCGTATCTATATTCCCCACGCACGCGTCCGACTCAAAAGACCTTATCACAAGGGCGCAGTCAGCCATGTACAGGGCGAAGGAGCTGGGCAGGAACGTCTGCCGTCTTTACCGGCCTGAAGATATGGACCTTGAGAAGGCGCATGCAGGGCTGTTTGGCAAGGAGCGGATCATCAAGGCCCTTAAGGACAGCCGCTTTGTCCCATACTTCCAGCCGATACTGGATATAAAAAACGGCATCATCAGCCACTATGAGGTGCTCGCCAGGCTTATAGGCGAGGACGGAGCGGTACTCATGCCCGGCGCGTTCATTGATATCGCCGAGAGCTTCGGGATCATATCAGGCATAGACAGGCAGATTATAGAAAAGACGATGAGGTTCCAGGCGGCGCTCAAAAAAAAGGGGTCGACCCTGCGCTTCGGCGTCAACCTCTCAGGCAAGGACCTCGCTGACGCTGACCTCTTCCGGTTCCTTAGCGACAAGCTGGAGGAGACAGGGGCCGACCCAGGCGCTCTCATCTTCGAGATAACGGAGACTGCCGCTATAAGGGATATAGACGTGGCGGTAAAGTTCATAGACGGACTAAAGGGACTCGGCTCCCAGATAGCGCTTGACGACTTCGGCGTAGGTTTTACGTCGTTCAGTTATCTCAGAAAGATGCGTGTCGATTTCATAAAGATAGACGGCTCGTTCATCAGGAAGCTTCATCTCAACAAAGACGATCAGGTATTCGTCAGAGCCATGACCGACATGGCCAGAGGGCTCGGCATCAAATCAGTAGCCGAGTTCGTGGAAGAAAAGCAGACGCTTGATCTGCTGGGCACGTTCGGCGTAGACTACGCGCAGGGATACCTTATAGGCAGGCCGGCAGTAGACATCCTTGAAGAAGAGCCCCGTCTGCTGCGCGCCTGATAAGGCTTGTTGACAGCGTTGGATCCCGTGCCGATATGCCGGACGGCAAGATAGCTCCAGGCATGGCTCGGCATTTGATTGGGGATCAATGCCGGGGCGAATGTCAGATCACAAGAGGCGAAAGGCGATGATGAGCTATGACGGCAGGAGGGATATGAGGGGGAATATGCCGATACTCCTTGTCGATGACGACAGGATAGATGTCATGACCGTTAAAAGGGCCTTCGAGAAGAACAAGATCACTAACAGGCTTCATGTCGCCTCAAACGGTGAAGAGGCCTTGAACCTTCTCAGGGGCGCAGGCGAGGCCGTGCCTGTGAGGCCCGGGCTGATACTGCTTGACCTGAATATGCCGGTGATGAGCGGGATAGAATTTCTGGAGATAGCCAAGACGGACCCATTCCTCAGGCGGATACCCGTTGTCGTCCTTACTACGTCTATAGAGGGAGAAGACAAGGATAAGTGCTTTGATCTGGGCGTGGCAGGCTACTTTATAAAACCTGTGGTCTTTGAAAGGTTCGTTGAGGCGATAAACGCCATTGACAGGTACTGGACGCTCAGCGAGATTGACTGAGAGGGGGGACGGATCCGTGATGGAAAAATCGATACGCATTTTGAACGTGGAGGACGAGTCAGTCGATCACATGGCGCTCGTGAGGTTCGCGAGCGAGAGGGGGCTTGCTTATTCGATCGACTGGGCACAGACTGTCGTCAAGGCCAGGGAGCTTAGCAGAGCCGGATCGTATGATATCATCATTCTTGACTATAAGCTCCCTGATGGCACAGGGTTCGATCTCATCGATAGCTTCAAGTCGACGCCTGTCATCTTCACTACCGGCAGCGGAGATGAGATGGTCGCTGTCCAGGCGATAAAGGGCGGCGCGGCAGATTATCTCGTAAAGGACAATGCCGGCAGGTATCTGGAACTGGTGCCGGTCTCCATAGAAAAGGCGCTTCACATGGCGTATCTCGAAAGGGAGCGCAAAGAGGCAGATGAGAGGCAGAGGGAATATGTGGCAGAACTCGAGCGTATGAACAGGCTCATGACCAACAGGGAGCTGAGGCTGATGGAGCTTAAGGCTGAAAACGACAAGCTCCATGAAAGGCTCAGAATGCTTGAACTTAAAAAGCATGTATAGCCGCCGTATTTTTGCATAGCTGTCAGCGATGGCGGTTGTGAAAGGATCTTTCACCTTCAACGGATCTGCGGCACTTGCGGCGCGATAGGCGTTTTTTGTGCGGTACGGGTCCTTTGACAAGGCGATATGTTTATTTCGGGACGCCTTTATGGTATTATTCGATAATAGATCTTCGAGGCGCGCTTTTGGCCGACCCTGCTGCTACGTGTGCATTGAATGAGGATGAAAGGATGGGTGTCGCTATGGCAAGATCAGTTTTTTTCCTGACGGCTCTTTTTCTGTTTCAGGCTGTATTTGCGAACGCCGCAGATCATCATAAGGTGACGGCAAGCGAGCTTATAGCGATCATGGAGGCAAGGGAGGCTGTGACGCTTATCGATGTGAGGACTCCTGAGGAGTACGGGCAGGGGCATATCCACGGGGCCGTGCTTGTCCCGCTCGATACCATCAAGGGGATAAAAAAACTTCCAGGGTCAGAGGGCAGGGTTATAATCTATTGCCGTTCCGGCAAGAGGAGCCTTACTGCTATCGGCATACTCGCTGACAAGGGTATAACATCGGTCGAGGAGCTTGAAGGCGGTATTAACGCCTGGAAAGCGGCAGGCGGCCCGTTGACGCCGCTTCCTTGAAAACAACATACGATTTATGAGGTCAGATTACCGGGCCTGTCGCACGGATGTAAAATGCTGACGCCCGGCCTAGGTGGTGGATCTGCGGCGAAAGCCTGATGTATGACGGCTTGGCTTGATCCGTCGCTCAGTCGCTTCCTTTGATGGCCTTTCTTCGGGGGCTTTCCCCTGTCAGTCGGTCTTTTTCAAATAATACGAATAAATCGGAGCAGTAGCGGAAGATGGGTATCCTGAGATTCTTTGGCGTTGACAAGGGGCCGCAAAAGATGGAAGCGGCTGTCGTCAGCGCTAACGCTGTCAACCTTGAGAAGCTTGTAGAGGTCTACGGCCCGGAGGAGATACTCCCTGATTATACAGAGTGCCTCAACTCCATATCCCGCGACCTGAAAAAGGCCGGCGGAAGGGTTGCCGGGGCCTCTGGCGCAGGCGTCGTCTTTTTTTTTCCGAGTGATGAAAAAGGCAGGTTCGCTGAAACCGCCTGTAGGGCGGCATTTACCATCAGACGCCATTTAGACGGACTTAATACTGAAAACGGCAGGCTCGGCATAGTCGAGCTCAGATCCATTGTCGGCGTCAACGTCGGCGAGATAGATGTCGAAAAAGAGAGGGCCAGCGGCGAGGCGATCGATGTCGCGGCTCAAGTGATGTCTGCCTGCGACCCACTCTCCGAAGAGGTGATCGTCTCCCAATCCGTATTCAGGCTCCTTGATAAGGATAAAGCCTATCTGAAGGTCAAAGAGGCTCTCGGTCAGCAGACCTCCTTGCTCCCGCCGGTTTACAGCCTTCTTCATATAAGCGAATGAATCTCCGCCGGTTTTTTTATACGCCGATCCCACGGCTGCGGTAACGCCCCCTTCCGGGTTTTTGTATTGACATTCTCGCCCATTTCGGGTAATTTAAAGCGCCCTCAAAAAAGTGCATAACTTTGCAACTATCTGTATTTTATGGATTTCAAGAGGGCTGTCAGGTTATAATATCTAAATAAAACCGGGTCTTAGTCTTCAGACAAAAGGAGGAACAATCGTGGGAAAGAACGTCGCGCAGAAGCTTATCGACAGCCACCTCGTCTCCGGCGAGCCTGTGCAGGGTAAAGAGGTAAACATCCGCATAGACCAGACGATCACGCAGGACGCAACAGGCACTATGGCGTATCTGCAGTTCGAGGCCATGGGAGTGCCAAGGGTAAAGACAGAGCTTTCAGTCAGCTATGTCGACCACAACACGCTCCAGTACGGCGGGTTCGAAAACGCCGACGACCACAGGTTCCTTCAGACCCTTGCCTCGAAGTTCGGCATATATTTTTCAAGGCCTGGTAACGGTATCTGCCACCAGGTGCATCTCGAAAGGTTCGGCAAGCCGGGTAAGACGATGCTCGGTTCTGACAGCCATACCCCGACCGGCGGCGGCATAGGCATGCTCGCAATCGGCGCGGGCGGGCTCGACGTCGCGGTCGCAATGGGCGGCGGCGCCTTCAATCTCGTCTATCCGAAGGTCGTGCTCGTAGAGCTCAAGGGCAAGCTTAAGCCCTGGGTCTCTGCCAAGGACGTTATCCTCGAACTCCTCAGAAGGATGACCGTCAAGGGCGGCGTAGGCAAGGTGATCGAGTACGGCGGAGAGGGTGTAAAATCCCTTTCAGTCCCTGAGAGGGCGACGATAACCAACATGGGCGCAGAGCTCGGCGCTACGTCGTCCGTATTCCCGAGCGATGATGTCACAAGGGAGTTCCTCGCGGCGCAGAACAGGGAGGCTGACTGGACAGAGCTCAAGGCAGATGAAGACGCCTCTTATGATGAAAAGATACTGATAGATCTCAACAAGCTTGAGCCGATGATAGCCAGGCCTCACATGCCTGATCAGGTATGCAAGATCTCCGAGGTCGAGGGCATGAAGGTCGACCAGGTCTGCGTAGGAAGCTGCACCAACTCTTCCTTCAGGGACATGATGCTTGTAGCCGAGACCTTCCACAAGGGCGGCTTCAAGGTACACCCGGAGGTCTCGATGACCATCTCAGCCGGCTCCAAGCAGGTCCTTGACATGATGGCCCTTAACAAGGGGCTCTCTCACATGATCGAAGCAGGCGCAAGGATACTCGAGGCGACATGCGGCCCGTGCATAGGCAACGGACAGTCTCCGCCATCGGCCGGAGTATCTCTCAGGACCTTCAACAGGAACTTCGAAGGCCGCTCAGGCACGAAGGACGCGAAGGTATTCCTTTGTTCCCCTGAGGTGGCTGTCGCAGCCGCGATATACGGCGTCATAACAGACCCGCGCAAGCTCGGCAAGTTCCCGAAGGTCAAGATGCCCAAGTCCTTCCTGATAGATGATTCGCTTGTCGTAGCCCCTGCGAAGGACCCGTCGAAGGTGACGATCGTTCGCGGACCGAACATAAAGGAGCTTCCGAAGCAGGGCGCGCTTCCGGAGTCGCTCAAGGGCAAGAACCTCATCAAGCTTGGGGATAACATCACCACAGACCACATAACCCCGGCAGGGACGTGGCTCAAGTACAGGTCGAACGTCCCGAAGTACGCCGAATCTGTCTTTTCGCAGATCGACGCCAAGTTCCATGAGAAGGCGAAGGCCGCAGGCGGCGGCTTTGTGGTGGGCGGCGAGAACTACGGTCAGGGATCTTCAAGGGAGCACGCGGCTCTTTGTCCGATGTACCTCGGTATAAAGGCCATCATCGCAAAGAGCTTCGCCAGGATACATAAGGACAACCTTGTGAACTTCGGTATACTCCCGCTGACCTTCAAGAACGCCGCTGACTACGATTCGGTTGACGACGGCGACGATCTTGAGCTTCCGGGCCTCAGGCAGGCGCTCACCAATGGCGCGACTGTAGTTTTGAGGAACGTCACCAAGGGCAGGGACATCTCTCTTGAGCACGGCTACTCGCCGAGGCAGATAGAGACGCTACTCGCAGGCGGTACGCTCAACTACACGACAGCCAAGGCAAAGTAAAAGTTTATAGAAGAGTTTTAGCGAGCAGATCGAAGAGGCCCTCTCCGGAAACGGAGCGGGCCTCTTTTTTATTGTATGGTATCTCGGCGAGGACCCTGACGCCTGTGAGCCTCTCGATAGACGCCGCGCTACCTTTGACGCTGATGTCGTTATGGTCAGGCTCTGTCGGGTTGTTAAGTATTATACCTGCAATGGAGATGCCCCTTGCCCTCGCGCACTCGACAGTCATGAAGGTATGGTTTATAACGCCGAGTCTTTGAGCCGCAACTATGATGATCGGTATATCGAGGAGGCGCGCGATCTCAGCCATCGTCATCTCATTGGTCACAGGGACGAGAAGGCCGCCTGCTCCCTCGACGATAGTCGCATCGTGGCTGGCCCTTATCAGATCAAAGGCGCTTTTGATAATGGCAGTATCTATGACCTTGCCGGCCATCTCAGCCGCTCCAAGAGGGGCAAGCGCAGGCGCGAAGCGGAACGGATTTATAAGGTCGATAGGGTCTTTAGAACCCGAGGCCTCTTTGAGGGCAATCGCGTCCTTAGGCGCAAGTACGGATCTGATCGTTGGACACCCTGTCTCGACAGGCTTCATGACGCCGGTAGATAAGCCGCAGCGCTTAAATGCTCTGGCAAGACCGGTTGAGACGAAGGTCTTGCCGATGTTCGTGTCAGTCCCTGTGATGAACCATGCCTTACCCATGAGCTTATTCTCCACGGTCTACCCAGTGATCTTCTTTATGGCTGAATGGATGATAGCCGCTATCTTTTCTATCTCGGCTTCAGTGATGCTTAGAGGCGGAATGATCGTGATGGTGTCTCCGAGAGGGCGTATGATAAGGCCGCCTTTGCGCGCCTCCATGCATACCCTGTGGCCTATCCGCTCTTTCGCCTGGTAGGGTTCCTTAGTCTCTTTGTCCCTGACTAGCTCGATGGCGGCAACAAGCCCGACATGCCTTACGTCGCCTGCATGCGCGAGCGCATTAAAGCCTGCGGAGAGTCTCTTTAAGAGCCGTATCTTTGGTCGAAGGCCTTTTATGATAGCCTCCCTTTCGAAGATATCGAGGTTAGCGATGGCCGCAGCGCACCCGAGCGCGTTTCCGGTGTAGGTGTGGCCGTGGAAGAACGCTTTGTATTCATCATACCTGCCGAGGAAGGCCTTGTATATCTTCTCTGTCGTAAGGGTCGCGGCAAGCGGCAGGTACCCTCCTGTCAGACCCTTGGCGAGACATAAGATGTCAGGGCTGACTCCTTCCGTATCGCAGGCGAAGTACCTGCCTGTCCTTCCGAACCCTGTTGCCACCTCGTCCGCTATCAGGAGGACGTCGTACTTTCTGGTGAGCCTTCTGACCTCTTTTAAAAAGCCCTTTGGCGCCACTATCATCCCTGCCGCGCCCTCGAATACAGGTTCTATGACGCAGGCGGCAAGGTCTTTGTGATGGCGCTTGAGTAGCGTTTCAAAGTCGTCAAGGCAAGCCGTCTTGCACTCAGCTATTGATTTACCTGAAGGGCACCTGTAGCAGTACGGGTACGGGGCGCGTATCGTATCAAAGAGAAGAGGCCGGTACTTCTTGACGAAGATATCAATTTCACCAACTGACATCGACCCGAAGGTGTCGCCGTGGTACGCCCCTGTGAATGCGATGAATTTTTTCTTTCTGTTATTCCGCCTCGTCTGCTCCTGGTACTGGAAGGCTATCTTCAATGCTATCTCAACTGCCGTCGAGCCGTTGTCTGAATAAAATACGCGGCTAAGTCCTTTGGGCGTGATATCAACGAGCCTCTTTGCAAGCTCTATCGAAGGTGTGCTCCCGAGGCCTAGGAGCGTAGAATGGGCTATCTTTTTCAGTTGCGCATTTACAGCGGCGTTGATCTCCTTTTTCCCGTGGCCGTGGACGTTCACCCACATGGATGAAACACCGTCTATGTAGCGGTTGCCGTCCGTGTCGATCAGGTAGTTGCCCTTGCCTCTTTCGATGATCAGCTGGTCTTCTGACTCCCATTCGCTCATCTGTGTGAACGGGTGCCAGACGTATTTTTTATCAAGCCGTTCGAGTCTCTTTTTTTCAGCCGCCATATCTCTTTTCCCACTCAAGTGTGTTTACTGCGCAGAAGCCGCTCAGTTTTTTTCTGCACATACGAGTATCACCTCGTATGTGGCGATGACGCCGCCTTCCGGCGCGGCGAATCTTTCAGCGTATATCCGCCCGGCCCTTCTGAGCGTCATGTCGCCGGCCGCTGTGCCTCTCTTGCTGTTACGGGCCGGCGCGGCCCCGATCATCTTAAGAGTCCGTATGAGGCCGTAGATGCTCTCGTAGCGCCTATGCACGATCTGCTTCTCAATAGATCTAAGCTCGAGCCCGGCCTCTCTTATGTAAGACGATAGGGCCAAAGCATCCGGGTATCCTTGAGGCCCGGGGTAGCGCCCGTCTGCCAAAGCCTCGTTGTAGCAGCTTCTCAGTTCATGGAGTGTTGCCGGGCCGAGTGTGGCGAAAAAAAGACGCCCGCCGGGCTTGAGCGTTCTTGCAGCCTCTTTGAATGCCTGAACAATGTTTTGCGCCCACTGGTATGCGAGGCTCGATACGATGATATCGAATGTGGAATCACTGAAAGGGAGTGCCTCGCAGTCAGAGGCGGCAAGAAGCGGCCTCGCCTTGAACCTCTCTCTTGTCTTTTCAAGCATGGGCATGGCGAGGTCGGTTGCGTAGATGGCGGCTTTTGTGAGGATGCCACTGAGTAAGACCGCCATGTTGCCTGTGCCGCACCCTATGTCGAGTGCCTTGATCTCATCTGGCGGAGAAGATGCCATTGGACCGGCGGCCGCACCCACAACCTGTATGCAAGCGTTCATTATCTGCGCTGTATCTTGCTGATCTTTATAGGTCCTTACGCGGTCAGCGAGCCAGACTGCAACGTCTTTCTGGAGGCATGAATGAAGATCGTACGTACCGGCGGCTTTTGAAAATGATTCTCCAATTATTTTCTTTGATGGCTTCATAGGTCGTCCAGAAACCTCTTGACGCATGATGCGAACCTCTTAGGCTCAGTCACGAACGGCGCGTGGCCCGCTCCATCGAAGATCTCAAGCTTTGAGCCTTTGATGGCTGAAGTAAGCGCTCTGCCGGCCTCTACCGGGCAGACGTTGTCTTTTGAACCGTGTATCAAGAGTGTCTTTGCCTCTATCGCGCTGAGGTTTTCCGTCAGATCTGTAGCGTATAAGGCCTCAAGCGCCGTAGTTATCTCAGTGTATTTAAATGCGGGAAAGCACCCTGGCGGCGTCTGCCTGCATTCTACAGGCCCCGGGTAGCGGTACCTTTCGATAAAACCACGCGCGCCTTCTGATGCGAGCTCTTCCGGCGTGAAGTTGAGAGAGTAGAACCTCTGGAGTGTTTCTGCCGGAGATTTTTTCATATCCATTATCATGCGTCTGACAAGGGGTTTTGGCTGGCCGTATGATAGCTCGTCTGTCGCGCAAAATCGCGCTGTAGCGCCTACAAGGACTATCGCCTTAAAGAGGTGAGGGAACTCTGAAGCGAGCGCGATGACGGTCTGGGCGCCGAGCGACCAGCCTATTGCAAGATATGGGCCTCTGTCTTTCTTTAGAAGTCTCAGTACCTCTTCTTTCGCCGGCCTGAGCGTAGGCTCATCCCATGCTAAAGTCCCGCCGTGGCCCGGGAGGTTGATATTCAAAAAAGGCCTCTTGCCTGCGATCTCAGGCGCAAGGCCGTCCCAGACGGATTTGTCTGTCGCCCATCCGTGTATGAAGAGGAGCCTGCCTGAAGATGGTGTTTGCATAAGTTACGAGTCCTCGCGATCAGACCTGGATAGCGTCCTGCAATTTCCAAAGGCGCTTTTTTGAAAAGCGCGTCGTGTAAAAACTAAGCGGAGAGGACCTTTTTAATGGCTGATATCACAGTATCGATCTCAGTTGCTGAATGGCCGGCCGTGACAGTCGCCCTCAGGCGGCTTGTCCCGTCAGGGACTGTCGGAGGCCTTATGGCTTGAATGAAGACGCCGCGCTCCATAAGCGCACAGCTCGCCTCGACGGTCTTTCGAGCGTCTTTTAGAAGGATCGGGATGATCGGGGTAGCGCTTCCCATCGTATCGAGGCCGCACCCGCTAAGGCCGTCGTGGAGCTGTTTTCTCCGCTCCTTAAGGCGCATAAGAAGACCAGGGTCGCTATCGACAAGATCTATCGCCTTTGAGGCTGCGGCGCAGACAGACGGCGGAAGGGCCGTAGTGTATATGAATGGCCTTGCCTTGTTTATCAGAAGCTCTATGAGGACAGCGTCGCCTGCTATGAATGCTCCGAACGAGCCGAAGGCTTTTCCAAGCGTGCCCATCTGTATTATGTTCTGGTGGGAGATATTGAAGTGCTCAAGCGTCCCTCTGCCGCTTGCTCCGAGGACTCCTGTCGCGTGCGCGTCGTCTATAAATAGCGTGGCGTTGTATCTCTCAAGCAGGCTGATAATATCCGGGAGAGGGGCTATCGTCCCGTCCATGCTGAATACCCCATCCGTGACTATGAGCCTTTTTTTGAGTCTTGTCTTTTTAAGGAGCCTTTCGAGCGAATCGACATCCCTGTTGGGGTATCTCTTGACCTCGGCCCTGCTTAGGAGACAGGCATCGACGATCGACGCGTGGTTGAGCCTGTCGGAAAAAATCGCGGTATCCCTTCCGGCGATTGCGGTGATGCACCCGAGGTTCGCGTGGTATCCTGAGTTGAAGACAAGTGCGGACTCGGTTGATTTGAACCGCGCTATTCGGTATTCGAGCATACGGTGCGCTTCCATGTTGCCTGATACTAGGCGAGAGGCCCCGGCGCCGAAGCCGTACTCGCTAACCGCGTCTATCGCGGCCTGCTTTACCAGCGGATGGTTTGCGAGGCCGAGGTAGTCGTTAGAGCAAAGGAGTATCATGCGCTTGCCGTTGACAATGACGCTTGACCCCTGCGGGCCGTCTATATCTCTGAGCGTGCGCCTGAGACCGGAGGCCTCAAGCCTCGCCAATTCTTTTTCGATAAATTTTTTCATCGTTTGATTTTGGTCATTGCGCTTCGATGGCTCAGTGGCCCTTTGGTCTCAGTCCGAGGTCAGTAAGCATCCGCAGGTCTTCGCCTGAGTCCCTGCCCGGTGTCGTGAGGTAGTCGCCTACCATCATCCCGTTAGCGCCTGCGGCGAAGATCAAAGGCTGGAGGTCTCTGAGGTTTACCGGCCTGCCTCCGCACACTACTATGTCTTTCAAAGGCATCATCAGGCGTATAAGGCTGATGATCTTGAGGCCTTCGACAGGAGTAAGGTTCGAGGAATCCCCTAGCGGCGTACCCGGCCTCGGGTTGAGGAAGTTCACCGGGACAGAGTCGACGTCAAGCTCCTTGAGGGTCGAGACAAGCTCGATCCTGTCAGGCCATTTTTCACCAAGGCCGAATATCCCGCCTGAGCAGACGTGGAAGCCCAGCTCCTTCGCGGCCCTGACTACGGCGACGTCGTCTTCGTAGTCGTGCGTTGTGCATATCCGCGGGAAAAAAGTCCGGCCTGTCTCCAGGTTGTGATGGTAGCTCTCCAACCCGCTCTCCTTGAGCCTTAAAAGCACCTCGCGCTTCAATATTCCGAGAGAGGCGCACCGTTCCATGCCGACCTCCGTTTTCATCACGCTCAAGGCCTCCGAGAGCGCGGCGACGTCTTTTTCCTTCTCGATAGCCGTACCGCTCGTCACTATCGAGAACTCTCTTGCGCCGCGTTCCTTTGCAAGCCTTGCCTGCTCGACGATCATTTCAGGGGCGAGCATCGGGTACTCTTTGACCCCTGTATCGTATTTTACCGACTGTGAGCAGAAGGTGCAGTCTTCTTTGCAAAGCCCGCTCTTTGCGTTTACAATCGAGCAGAGGTTCACTTCAACGCCCTTGTGGAGCCTGCGAATACGCTCGGTAACAGAGATGATCTCGTAGATGGCCGACTCAGGGAGACAGGCAAACTCCATCGCCTCTTCCTGGTCGAGCCCGACCCCTGAGATGCCTTTTTCAAGCGAGATGGAAAGTATCTTTTCTGTAGTCTTCATGGACAATTAGATACCATAGGCTGAAGTGGTTGTCAACTTTGACATGAATCTGGTTGACAATGGCGAGGTTTGGAAAACGAGCGGATATATCGGCGCGTTTTAGATGCTATTTGTCGGTAAATCCGGATGAATTATGTTAAAAGGGATCTCTCTGGCGTATTGCTTGGTTTATCAGCAGAGCGTAGTCTTATTATCCGTAATAGCTCACTTGGGGGTTGCCGTAAAAATGGACAGAGTTGAACGCAGTCATATAGAAGTTTCGTGCGCCATAATCGAGGCTGATGGGCTCGTGCTTGTAGCGCAGCGGAGCGTTTCTATGTCCATGCCGCTTAAGTGGGAGTTTCCAGGAGGCAAGATACACGCAGGAGAATCCCCTAGGGAGTGCCTGCGCCGCGAGCTTATGGAGGAACTCTCTATAGCGGTTGAGGTCTTGAGCCCTCTGCCTCCGGCGAGTCATGACTATCCGGGTTTTTCAATAACCCTTTTCCCGTTTATCTGCAAGGTCGTTTCAGGCGATATGCTTGTTCATGAGCATAGCGCGATCAGGTGGGTCTTGCCTGAGGACCTCAAAAGTGTCGATCTGGCAGAGGCCGATATACCTGTTGTCTCGAATTATCTTTCGACCTTGGGCCGTTGAGATCATGATCAAGCGGACCTCATGCTCTTTTCCGGTCTTTCAGCCCTCTTTCTTTTTCTCTTTGAGCCTTTCTAACATCTGTGCGATATCTTTCTCATAGCCGCGTCCTGTCGGCGTATAGTACGTCTTGCCCTTGAGTTTATCCGGCAGATACTCCTGATCAGTCACCGCGTCTTTATACGAGTGCGGGTAGCGGTAGCCTTTGGAGTAGCCGAGGTCCTTCATCAGGGCGGTAGGCGCGTTCCTTATGTGCAAAGGGGCAGGGAGCGCGCCTTCTGTTCTAACGTCTTCGAGAGCGGCAAGGTAGGCCGTGTATGAGGCGTTTGATTTGGGCGCTGATGCGAGATACGTGACACCCTGGGCAAGCGGGATGAAGCCCTCAGGCATACCGACGAAATGCACAGCGTCTTTTACAGAGAGGGCGACAGATAGCGCTCTCGGGTCAGCGTTTCCGATGTCTTCAGAGGCGAAGATGATCATTCGCCGTGCTATGAAAAGCGGGTCTTCCCCGGCTTCGACCATCCTGGCGAGCCAGTAAAGCGCCGCGTCAGGGTCTGATCCGCGCATCGATTTTATGAACGCTGAAATGACGTTGTAGTGCTCCTCGCCGGCCTTATCATAGAGGAGCGCCTTTTTCTGCATCGCCTCTGTCGCGGTCTCCATGGTGAGGCGCTTAGATCCGCTTACGTCCGGCGCTGTTATCGCGAAGGCCGTCTCAAGCGTGTTAAGAGCGGACCTCGCGTCTCCCTGCGAGGCGCCGGCTATGAATTCGAGGACCCCAGCGTCTATCTCGGCGTTGACTTTGCCCAGCCCGCGTTCTTTATCCGAAAGGGCGCGTTCAAGGAGGTTTTTAACCGCATTCGGAGGAAGTGCTTCGAGGACAAGGACCTTGCAGCGCGATAAGAGCGGAGGGTTTACCTCGAACGAAGGGTTCTCGGTCGTAGCTCCTATGAGCGTGATAGTGCCGTCTTCTACAGAGTGGAGGAACGCGTCTTGTTGCGATTTATTGAACCTGTGTATCTCGTCGACGAAAAGGACGGTCCTTTTGCCGCGCCTGAGGTTCTCGACGGCGGCCTTGACGACATCTCTGATCTCTTTTACGCCTGATAGTACGGCAGAGAACTCGACGAACTCGGCCTTTGACGCCTCGGCGATTATGCGCGCCAGCGTCGTCTTTCCGGTGCCCGGAGGGCCCCATAGGATCATGGAGGTAGGCTCTCCGCGCTCGATCACCCTGGATAAAAACCTGCCCTCGCCGACAAGGTGCCTCTGGCCCGCGTATTCGTCAATTGTCCGAGGCCGCATCCTGTCGGCAAGCGGCCCTGCCTGTGCCGGTCTTTTGTCTTCTCTGTCAAAAAGGTCCATCTCCCAAGTCTACTATAACCCAGGGCGTGATGGCAAGGTCAGGTCTCTTTGACGCATTGATCCGTCTGCGGACCTTCCATGCGGGAGTTTAATGTGATAAGCTTTTACTGTTCGTACGCGCAATCGGCAATGGCAAGAGTGAAGATGGTCGATCTATTCGGATCATGGCGCATTCATTGGGTTTTTGACGACCCATTGCAGAGGCCGTTATGAAAACAAGGTTGCTGATAGTCGCGCTGGCTCTGCTTTTTTCTGCCGCCGCCTTCGCGAGTACGACGTTTAACGAGGCGAGGGACCGTTTTGAACGCGGCTTGGAGAATTCATACGCAGGGCGGTACGACGAGGCTATCTCCGAGTACGAGGCCTCGATAAGATTAGACCCTGGTGTCGCTGAGGTCTACAATAACCTCGGCTTTGCGTACTTTGACAAGGGAGATGCCCAGGCGGCGGTATTCTTCCAGAGAAAGGCGCTCGAGTTAAACCCATACCTCGCTAACGGTTATTACGGCCTCGCCCTAGCGCTCGAGACTCTGGGTGACAAGAAAGGGGCGCTCGTCTATTGGAAGAGGTATCTCTCTCTTTCTTCGGATGAGATCTGGACAGAGAAGGCAAGAGAACGTATATATCTGCTGGAGGCAGACGAGTGAAGCCCGTTACCGGAGCGCTCCGCCAAGCTGGGCTACATCACGACGTAAGCGGACGTAGTCAGCCGCATACAAAGCCTGACAGGACTTCGGCGCCGCGCTTGAGATACGATCATACCGATCATAAGTCGATTGGTAAAGGGAGACGGGTTTATATATGAAGATAGCGCTTATGGGTGGGACATTCAACCCGATACACCTTGGCCACCTGAGGGTAGCCGAAGAGGTCAGGGAGCGCCTTGAACTCGACAAGGTCATATTCATGCCGACGTTTCTCACCCCCCACAAGGCCGATGAGATGGTGATACCGGCGGCCATGCGCCTCGAGATGGTCAGAGCGGCGATCGAAGGCAACCCGTTCTTCGAGGCCTCGGATATGGAGATCAGAAGGGGCGGCAGGTCGTTTACTATCGAGACTCTGCGGGAGTTGAAGTCGTCGGATCCGGATATGGAGATAACCCTTATTATAGGCAACGATTCGTTCAACGATATCACGACGTGGTGCGAGTACGAGGTCCTCTTTGATCTTGCCGGTTTCGCGGTGGTCACGAGGCCAGGTTACGCCGTAAAAAAACCGGGCGAGGTGCTGCCTGTTGAATTGGCCGCAAAATTCTGGTATGATCCTGAGGCGGGTTCATACAGGAATTCCAGCGGTAATTCCTTGACTTACATCTTTGCCACGCTCCTTGAGATATCCTCGTCGGATATAAGGACAAGGGTTAAGGAAGGACTCTCTATCAGGTACCTGCTGCCTGAACCGGTGGCAGGGTATATCGCTAAAAAAGGTCTTTATAAGTAGAAAGCATAAAAAGGAGCGGCGACACTGGAACAGAAGAAGAAGGCACAAGAGGTAGCAAGGCTGGCGCTTGAGAAAAAGGCTGAAAATGTCGTGATCCTTAATGTAAGGAAGCTCACCTCTGTCTCGGACTATATCGTAGTCTGCAGCGGTGAGTCAGAAAGGCAGGTGCAGGCGATAGCCGGTAATATCGATGACAGCCTGCGCGCGCTAGGCGAGAGGCCGATAGGCGTTGAAGGGGTCTCAAGCGGCCGTTGGGCGCTGGTTGATTACGGCGACGTTGTAGTACATGTCTTTCTGGATAATATCAGGAAGTTTTACGACATCGAAGGCCTCTGGTCTGACGCGCCTGCCGTATCAGTCAGAGACAAGTCTGCGCCAAAGAAGGCCGAGGCGAAGCCTGCCGCGAAAAAGGCCGCGCCGTCGGTAGTGAAGGAGCCTGCGACAAAGAAGGCCGCGCCGAAGAAGGCCGCCAGGAAACCTGCCGCTAAAAAGCCAGGCGCGTCTGCTTTAAAGGCGGCTGTTGCGAAAAAGCCTGCTCCTAAGGCTCCTGGGAAAAAAACGGTTGCGGTAAAGAAGGTCGTGGCAAAGAAGCCTGCGGCGAAGACTTCGTCAAAACCGGCGGCCCTCAAGCAGAGATCGAAAAAGTCAAAGGGCGAATAACCCTTGAAGATGACCTTTGTCACGGTAGGCTCGGTGAGAAGGCCGTACATAAAGACCGGTTTGGAACAGTATCTGAAAAGGATCGGCAGGTATGTTGACGTAGCTCTGGTAGAGGTGCGGGAGGAGTCGTCTTCGGTAAAGATGCCGAAGGAAGACGTCCTTAAAAAAGAGGGCGCGTCCATCATTAAAAAACTGAACGCGTCTGATTTCAATATCGCACTCTCTGATTCCGGCAGGCAGATGGACTCGCATCAGTTCTCGGCGTTTATCGAGTCGATAATCTCAGGCGGGAAAAAAGGCGTCTCGTTCATAATAGGCGGGGCCTACGGGCTCCACCCGCCTGTATGTTCGGCGGCAGACGCGGTGGTATCGCTCTCCAAAATGACGCTTCCGCACGAGCTTGCCTTTCTGGTCCTGGCCGAGCAGGTCTACAGGGCCTTCACGATAATCAGGAACGAGCCGTACTCACACTAACAGGAAACGGTGCCAGACAATGTACACCAAGATACTCCTTGTCGCAGTAATACTCGTTCTCAGCGCTTTTTTTTATCTCCATACGCAGAACCCCGAGGTCGTCACCTTCGTTGTAACCGCTGAGCGCACTTACACGATGCCGGTCACGCTTATACTCTTTGTCGGGTTTTTCGCCGGCGCGATGCTCGCTGTATTCAACTCGCTTCTGGTTGACGCGAAAAGGGCGCTAAGAGAGATGAGGGGGCGTAAGGAAAAAAGGCTGCTCGCCGAGGCTGATGAGAACTACCGCAAGGGAGTAGAAGCGCTTTCCAACGGCGACATCCTTGACGCGAGGTCGCTTATTGAAAAGGCCTCCAAGGCCAAGCCGTTCGATCCGTCTATGGTCATAAGCCTCGCAGAGACGTACGTGAGGGAGAACAGGCACAAGGACGCGATGAAGGTCCTTGAGAACGGCTTTCTTAATACATCGAACTCGATCAGGATCCTTATCGAGCTTGCCAAGTGCGCAGAGGATTCCGGCGACGTCTTCAGGGCAGTGAAGGCGTACGAGGAGGTCATCAGGTTAGACCCCAGGAACCCGTTCGCATTGAGAAAGCTCAGGGACTACAGGGTGAGGGAAGGCCAGTGGGCTGACGCCGCTGTCATGCAAAAGACTATAGTCGAGAGAGAGCCTGAAGAGAGTACGAGGGCAAGGGAGAAGAGGCTTCTTACCGGTTTTCTATTCGAGTCCGCCAGCCGTCTTGTCGATGAAGGCAGGCTCGGCGAGGCCGTTGCGAAGGTAAAGGAGGTCTTGAAAAGCGACGACACCTTCATGCCCGCCCACGTCCTTCTCGGAGAACTCTTGGCCAGGCAGGGCAACCATGCGAGCGCGATAAAGGTATGGGAGAAGGCACAGGGCCGCTACCGGCACTCTGAGCCGCTGATACTCAAGCTCGAGGAGATATATCTCAAGGTCTCCGCGCCTGATAAGATACTCGAGAAGTATCAGCGCGAAATAATCGCCAGGCCAGATGACATCAATCTGAGGCTCCTTCTTTCAAGGCTCTATCTGAGGCTTGAGATGGTAGATGCCGCAATTGAAGAACTTGAAAGGATACATCACGACGGCGAGGAGTCGTTCTACCCGATGATGCTCCTTGGCGAGGCATACCTCAGAAGAAAGCAGAGCGGTAAGGCCGCCCATCTCTTTCAGAGGGTTCTCGGTATCGACAGGGAGTTTAATCCCCCGTTTTTCTGTCAGAGATGCGGTGGCAATTCGAAGAAATGGACCCCCCGCTGTTCATCTTGCGGCGAATGGAACTGCATGCAGATGAGCGGCGCTCTTACTTCACCCAGACCGGCCCTGATACCTCCCGTGGCGCAGGTCCCGGCCTCTGTCATTACAATCCAAAGATAACAGCCTTTAAAAATACCTGATAACGGAGATCTTTATCTACGTGAAAAAAGTCTGTCTTGTCATTATGGACGGCTGGGGCATCAATAAGCAGAGGGAGGGCAACGCGGTTGCCCTGGCCCGAACTCCGAACATTACAAGGCTCCTTGCCGAATACCCGTCGACTGAGATAGTGACGTCAGGCCTTGCCGTCGGGCTCCCAGAGGGGCAGATGGGCAATTCCGAGGTCGGCCACCTCACCATAGGCGCTGGACGCGTCATCTATCAGGAGCTTACGCGAATAGGAAAGGCTCTCAAGTCCGGTGAGCTTGAGCGGAACGCCGAGCTTGAAAGGGTCTTTGATCTTGTCAACGAGGCCGGCTCAGCCCTGCACCTCATGGGGCTTGTCTCTGACGGAGGCGTGCACAGCCACATAGACCATCTCTACGGGCTACTAAGCGCGGCAGAGAAAAAAGGCGTCAAGCGCGTTTTCATACATGCGTTCCTTGACGGCAGGGATACTCCGCCTTCAAGCGGCATGTCGTATGTAGAGATGCTTGCAGAGCATATTAAAAAAACAGGTTACGGCAGGATCGCCAGCGTCAGCGGCCGCTACTATGCGATGGACAGGGATAACCGCTGGGATCGTGTAGAGGCCGCGTACAAGGCCATAGTGCTGGGGCAGGGGCACACAGCGCCCGGCCCGTTAGAGGCTGTGGAAGACGCGTACAAAAGGGGCGAGACCGACGAGTTCGTCTCGCCGACTGTCATAGTCAATGCGGGCGGCGCGGCTGCCACGATGTACGACGGCGACGCAGCGCTTTTTTTCAACTTCAGGTCTGACCGTGCGCGCGAGCTTACAAAGGCCATCGCAATCGACTCATTCGACGGCTTTGACAGAGGCGTCAGGCCGAGGCTCTCTTCATTCGCCTGCATGACCGAGTACGACGCCTCGTTCGGCCTGCCTGTGCTCTTCAAGTCCCAGTCACTTGAAAACATACTCTCTGAGATACTGGCCAGGAACGAAGTGCGCCAGTTCAGGGTCTCTGAGACCGAGAAGTACGCGCACGTCACCTTCTTCTTTAACGGCGGCAGGGAAGAGGCTTATCCGGGCGAGGAGCGGCTCCTCATCCCGTCCGTAAGGGATGTTGCGACGTATGATTTGAAACCTGAGATGCGCGCCGCAGAGATTGCAGCGGCGGCGGTTGAAAAGCTAAGGGAAGGCAACTGTTCTTTCATGCTGATGAACTTCGCCAATGGCGATATGGTCGGCCATACCGGCGTGGTTGGTGCCGCTGTAAAGGCGTGCGAGGCGGTTGACTCGGCAGTGGGCCGGGTCGTTGAGGAGGCTTTGCGAGGCGGTTGGGCGGTCATTATAACCGCTGACCACGGCAACGCCGAACAGATGATAGACGCTTCTTCCGGCGCGGCGTTTACCGCTCACACAACCAATCCAGTGCCGTTTATACTTGTTGATGATGAGCTGAAAGGGGCGCGTCTTAAAACGGACGGGGGCCTTAGTGATATCGCCCCTACGGTATTAAAGCTGATGGGGATCGACAAGCCTGCTCAGATGGATGGGGAGCCGTTCTTTTAGTATGACTTGAAAAAACCCGGCTGGGCGTCGGCATGAAGGCTCGCCCTTACGGCGTAAAAGAATTCGCCTGAGGCATCGTCTTTGGACGGAGTGCATCCCTGGCTTTTTGCGCAGTCTGACAGGTCTTGAGTTTTTTAGCGAACGATCAGACCCTGCCGCGGATCTTTATAAAAAATTTGACGCCGGTCTTTATGGTGGATGATTGGAGTCTATGGAGGATATGGTATGACCGCGAAAGGCTCGCCCCAGTATCTGACATGCCCGATGTGCGACGTAGAGGTCCCGATGGCAGGTGATGAAAAGGTCGGAGAGCAGGTCTTTTGCCCTTACTGCCAGTGTCCGCTCTCCATAAGAAAGTCGAAGAACGACGAGGTCTATCTCGAAGAGGATTTTTAGAGGTTGTCTCCGTTGATCTTCAAAGCGTCCCTGAAGGTTCTTCGCACAGGTTTTTTTGGTTTGAGTCCGGGCGGGTCAGGTGTAAGCCATACCCGTCGCATGTCAGACGATCAATCGGCGGGTATGCTTTGCCCTGCGCTTGCTTGCCTTTGCCTCTAACAAAACCTGGGTCATGGCGTAGCGAGCCTGACTGAGAGCTGACGAGCAGGTTTTTGTATCTGCTGTGAGTCGGCTCGAAAGCGAAGCGAGCCATACCCAAAAAGCGCACGGAAGTGCAAAGCTAAAATCATAGAGATATTTTTTATACGAGCCGTTCGAGCCATACCCAAAAGACGCATGGCAGTGCGCACCCCCAGATCCCCCTTACTCCTTGACCCGTCATGTATGATATGGTAATTTTTAAAGATGAAGATCATTGTCACAGGAGGCGCCGGATTCATCGGCTCGACCCTCACAGACGCGCTCCTTGCAAGGGGCGAAAGTGTAGCAGTAATAGATAGCTTCAACGATTTTTATGACCCTTCTCTTAAGCGGGAAAACGTCGCCGCCTTTCAGTCAAATCCGCGTTTTTCGCTCCATGAGTTCGACATAAGGGATACCCGGAAGGTCGCCGAGGTTTTCAAGGCCGAGATGCCTGATGTGGTCGTTCATCTTGCGGCAAGGGCCGGGGTAAGGCCTTCGATACAGGAACCGCTCCTGTATGAGGAGGTCAACTGCATCGGCACGCTAAACCTTCTTGAAGCGGTCAGGTCCATCGGCCTTAAGAACTTCGTTTTCGCATCGTCCTCCTCCGTCTACGGGTTGAACAGCAAGGTCCCGTTCTCCGAGCTTGACCCGATCAACTGCCCGATATCGCCTTACGCCTCCACGAAAAGGGCGGGAGAGCTGATGTGCTTCACCTATTCGCACCTCTACGGTCTACCTGTCTCGTGCATGCGCTTTTTCACGGTATACGGCGAGAAAGGCAGGCCTGACATGGCTATGGCCAAGTTCACGAAGCTGATACACGAGGGCAGGGAGATCCAGGTCTACGGCGATGGGAGCGCGCAGAGGGATTTCACCTACGTCGGCGATATAGTGAGCGGCCTGATCAATTCTATATACAAGCCTTTCAAATACGAGATATTCAATCTCGGCGGCTCCAATATGATCCCTGTCAGCAGGCTCATCGAGCTTATAGAGATGAACCTAGGGAAAAAAGCTGTTATCAGGTATATGGACCCGGTCCCAGGGGACGTTACCATTACCTACGCCGATGTGAGCAAGGCGAGAGACCTTATCGGGTTCGAGCCGAAGGTCGTCATAGACAAGGGCGTAGAGATATATGTCAAATGGTTCCTTGAGCGGGAAAAAAGAAGGACAGGCATCTAAGGCTTTTACCGGAGAGGTCGCGTATTGAAAAAGATTTACGTAAAGGACATAAAGGAAAGGGATAACGTCTCGGACGTCTTTCTTGTCACCAAGAAAGAGTCCGGAGTCTCCAAATCCGGCAAGCCTTATCTGGTCTTGAAGCTGATGGATTCTTCGGGCGAGATAGAATCACGCGTATGGGATGACGCCGAGAGGCTCGATAAAAACTTCCAGAAAAACGATATAGTCAACATAAAGGGGTATACGGTCGCGTATCAGGGAGGCCTGCAGATAAACCTCTCCGCTATTGCGACCGCTCCAGAGGGGCAGTATTCTTTAAGGGACTTCATGCCCGCCTCGCTCAGGGACCCTGCCGAGATGGTTGTAGAACTTGACGGCGTCATAGCATCGATCAATGACGTGAATCTGAAGGCGCTTTTAAAGGCTGTTTTTGAAGACCCGGCTCTGCGCTCAAGGTTCATCTCGTCTCCGGCCGCCAAGTCCATGCATCATGCCTATCTGAGCGGGTTGATGGAGCATGTCTTATCCATCTGCTCGCTGGCCGCAAAGGTATCCGACCATTACGGTGCTGCTATAAACAAAGATCTTCTTATCTCGGGAGCGCTTCTCCACGACATAGGCAAAATATACGAGCTTTCATGCGAGAGGTCTTTCGAGTACACGGACGAGGGCAGGCTGCTCGGCCATATCACTATCGGCATAGAGCTTATAGACAGCAAGGTCCGCGAGATGAAGGCATTTCCCCGCGAGCTTGCCGTTCTTCTCAAACACATGATACTCAGCCACCACGGGCATCTCGAGTACGGCTCTCCTAAAAGGCCCAAGACGATAGAGGCGATAGTCCTTTATTATCTCGATGATCTTGACGCCAAGGTCTCCGCTGTAAAATCCCTTATAGAAAAAGACGCTGACCCTGCGGCAAGTTGGACGCCTTATCAGAGGATATTCGAGCGCAACATCTTCAAGGGCACGGCGCCGGGCGAAGCGCCGGGTCTGCCTCCGGTTGACGTCTTAAAGGCCGACGTGGCCATACCGGGCCGTGACGATGATGATAAGCCGGGCATACTGAACCTGTTCAGTTAAGACCCGGCAGACCCCTCCTTATGCGCGACCCGCATGCACACAGGTATATCCATGAAAAAAAAGACTGTCAAAGCCGCTGAGTTGGAGGCGCTTTTTGCGGACCTCAGGAAAGAGCTCAAGTCGAAAGGGCTTGCAGGCCAGGCTCCTGTCTTTGCAAGCGGCCCATCTGATTCTCCGATAATGGTCATAGGAGAGGCCCCAGGCAGAGATGAGACCAGTGAAGGCCGTCCGTTCGTGGGCAGGGCCGGCAGGTTCTTCATCGAGATTCTCGAAGCGGCTCTGACACTTAAGAGAGACGAGATATACATCACCAACGCGGTCAAGTTTTGGCCGGTCGTAGAGACAAAGAGGCTCAAAACCCGTAAACCCACCGCCGCAGAAGAGGCCCTCTTCCATCCGTGTCTGATGGAGGAGATACGTATCGTAGCGCCAAGAGTCATAGTCGCCGTAGGAAAGACCGCCTTCTCGGCCCTTCTCCCTGACAAGGAATTCATACCCGGACGCTGGGCCCAACTTAAAGGCGTAGCGGTAATGCCGGTCTATCATCCGGCTTATCTGCTCAGGCGGCTTAAGAGCCTGGATGAAAGCAGGGCGGCGCTCAAGGAGGCCCTTGTCAGCGCGCGAGATGCGGCTTTTGGCCGTTGAGATCTCAGGCTCTCGCCTTGTTGATCTCGAATGAAGCCGGACCGGTGACCGCGCGCCGTGGCTCAGGCCTGTTTTTTCGCGAGAGATAGAGGGTCTTCGGTTGCCAAAGGCTTTCTGATGGATATAATATGATGAACGCATAACTACGACGCTATAAGGCTTATGCCAAACCACCTGAACGATAAGCCGCGCTCATGGCGCACTGCCACAGTATCCGCCGGGCTGTCATGGCTGATGAAGCTCCTTATGATAGGGCTCCTGCCGTACGAGCTTTACTTCGGGCAGTTCCTTTTTGCCGCGGCTACTATAGCGGCCATAATCCTTTCTCTCATTCCGAGCATACTCCAGAGAAACTACCGGATGACGCTTCCTTTCGAACTCGATCTTCTTGTGACCCTGTCCTTGTTCCTGCACACATTCCTCGGTGAGGGGATGGATTTTTATCAGCGGATATGGGTATGGGATATAATACTCCATTTTTACGGCACAGGCGTTATCGCTCTCCTGGGTTTCATAACAGTCTATACTCTCCATTACACAGGCAAGCTTCGCCTGACGATACCTCTTATCGGTTTTTTCTCATTCGTATTTTCGATGGCTGTAGGCGGGCTATGGGAGATAGGGGAGTTCACGATAGACAAGGCCTTTTCCAGGCATACTCAGGACGGGCTTGATGATACGATGCTTGATATGATCTCCGACATGATAGGCGGTACGTTCGTTGCCGCCCTCGGGATGATCTATGTAAGGTATTCGAGGCCTGAGGCGAGAAAGAGGCTCGCCAGGCCGCTCGGAGAGGTCTTCGGAGCTGCCGCGCGCATCGACAGGCTCAAACGTAAAATGACAGGCCGCGCAGACAGGTGAGCCGGGGGATCTTTATTTACGGCGCGTATTGATGTTTTAGAGCGGCAGACGGCATAAATTCAGTTTCACCAAAGAGGGAGGGCTGATGGAGACATACTACAACCCGGAAGACCTGCAGAAGTTCTCGACTATATCAGAAGGCGCCCCTGAACTATGGAAGAAGTTCGGCGAATGGTACGGGGCGGTATTTGCCGAGGGCGCTTTGAGCGAGAGGGAAAAGGCCTTGATAGCCCTTGCAGTTGCCCACGCTGTACAGTGCCCTTACTGCATAGATGCGTACACGCAGGCATGTCTTGAAAAGGGCTCCAACAAGGAGCAGATGACAGAGGCGGTACACGTTGCTGCGGCTATAAAAGGCGGGGCGGCACTTGTACACGGGGTGCAGATGAAAAACGCCGCTGAAAAGGTGGGGTTGTAGTCGTGTCTGACGTGAAAGAGCTTTGCGAAAAGACCGGCTCTGCCGCGCCTGTGCGTCTGAAAGGAGAGATTGAAAACAGGTTCGACGATGCGCTTGCCAAAGCAGGCCTCCATCCTCTGACAGCCGAAGGGGTATCTGTCTTTCAGGTCAATATGGGCAGTGTCTGCAACCAGGCATGCAGGCACTGTCATGTCTCGGCCGGCCCGGACAGGGTCGAGGCTATGTCTGAGTCTGTTGCGGATGAGTGTCTCTCTCTCATAGAGGCCAACCGGTTCGCTGTAGTTGATATTACAGGCGGCGCCCCTGAGATGAACCCTTCGTTCAGACGGTTTGTATCAATGGCTGCTGTGAGTGGTTCTCATGTCAAGACGCGCACAAACCTCACCGTGCTTCTGGGCGAAGGCTTCGAAGACCTGCCGTCATTTCTCGCCGACAATAAGGTCGAGATCGTCGCATCCCTCCCATATTATCTGAAAGAGATCGTTGACAGGCAGAGGGGGGCGGGGGTCTTCGAGCGCTCCATAGAGGCGATAAAGAGGCTCAACGCCGCAGGATACGGGGTTGACGGGAGCGGACTTGAGCTTAACCTCGTCTATAACCCGTGCGGCGCGTACCTGCCGCCGGGACAGAGGTCTATTGAAGCTGACTTCAGGCGTGAGCTAGCAAAGAGGCACGGGGTAGTCTTCACAGGGCTCTTTACCATAACCAACATGCCTGTCGGCAGGTTCAAGGATTTTCTTGAAAGTTCCGGCAATCTTACGCGGTATATGGACAGGCTCATCGGCCTCTTTAACCCGGATGCCGCAAGGAACGTCATGTGCAGGACGACGGTATCCGTCGGTTACGACGGGTCTTTGTATGATTGCGATTTCAACCAGATGATGGGGCTCAAGTGCGGCTTCGGCGCCCCTGACCACATAAGCCGCTTTGACGTGTCAGCTCTCGGCAAAAGGCGCATAGTCACTGGAGAGCATTGCTTTGGTTGTACCGCAGGTCCAGGGTCGAGCTGCACAGGCGCTGTCGCTTGAAGGATTTGTCTTCAGTCAGGTCTGTTGCATGCTGTTTGATTTTAAGTGGCCGATTGACAGGTCAACCGGCAAGACCGGGCAGACGACACTCTGGCGAGTAGTGTTTCTTGTTAATGCGTGGGCTTATGATATGAAGAAGGCTGGCATCCCTTCAGGGATACCAGCCTTCTTTTTGGACCGGTATTGATAGAGGTCTTCTACATCTGGTAGGCCTCTTCGACATGGAGGAAGTTATCGACTTCTTCTTCTAGTACAGAGGCAATGTCAGAGGTCGAGACTATCCCCGCTACTTTGCCGTTTTCAATGACCGGTAGTCTCCTGACGTTCTTTCTTGCCATCAGCCTGTTGGCATCAAAGACGTCTGTCTCAGGCGTGACCGTGATCACGCCGGTCTGCATGATGGAGCCGATCTTCGCCGTGTCCGGGTCCTTTCCGGTTGCGATACAGATCAATAGGTCCCTGTCTGTCACGCACCCTTTGAGGCTCTCGCCGTTTGTCACAAGCAGGTAGCCGACCCTGTAGTCTTTCATCTTCCTGGCGGCTTCCCTGATGGTCGATTCTGGTGAGAGCGTGACCAGTTTTTTCTGCATTATTTCCCTGATAAACATATCTGTCCACCTCCCTTTAACGTATTTTGCGAATGAGTCACCATGAAACGCTACTGATTTAAGTCTATATCCGTATCGTTTCATGTCAAGGGCAGTGGTAGGGCACGGCGCGAATGCGTGAAAATACTTTAAAAATAAAGAGGTGCGCCGGGTTGCCCGGCGCGCCTCAAGTGTCTTTAGATTGTATCTCGGCTTAGAACGCGAGGTTCTTTTTACTGGTTCGTAGATACCGTTTTGCTGTCAAGCCTGAATTGACGCAAATTGAGACTTGCAGTGCGCGTCACACACGCCGACTGACCATTCGACATACTGCGTTACGGCATTAGCCTGACCCCCCCCATTGTTACTTCAGAGCTTTTCAAACTACCCTTTTAGGCCGTTGTTTCTTTTGCGCACTGCCGTGGCTTTTGGGTATGGCTCGCATCGCTTTCGAGTTGACTCGCAGTTGATACAAGAACCTGCTCGTCAGCTCTCAGTCAGGCTCGCTACGCCATGCCCCGGGTTTGTTTAACTGCAGGGACAAAACAACTATTTCTGCGATTCTCTCTTCATATTCACCGCCGCTACTCTTTCAGAACGCGAGGTTCTTTTTGTAGTGTAGGCTGTTCCTGTCTGTAGGGTCTATGCGTAGCGCCTCCATGAAAAATTCGATCGCCTTGAAGCGGTTGCTGTCGGCAAAGTAGGCCCTGCCTATAAGGTTATATGTCCCGGCCTCAAAGCGTATCGCGAGCCTCTTTTCAAACTCCGAATAGTCTTTGTCAGGCGGTACAGTTACGTAAGGGGCGACAGGCTCCCTGAATTTGAGGAACTCGGCTATGTTCGGGGATATGGTGTTGTAGTTTAGAGACCTCGGCCCTGTAAACTCAACGACAGGCATATCGTCGCTCATGATCCCGGCGCTCTGGGCGTAGGCCCTGACCTGGTCCTCGTTCATGACGAATGTAGTGAGAAATTCCACGGGGTCTTCAAGGTCTATATCAGTCAGAAGCGCCTTGATGTTCGGTCTGGTGAGGCCCCGCATCATCCTCTCGTAGTCTATGTTTGTCTTCGACGGCGAGCCGATCATGAAGATATCAGCGTTGGCGTACCATATAGTCGTATGAGGGAATACAGACTGGAAGGTCTTGACCATGAGGCGGACGTCTTCGACAGACAGGTTGTAAAGCGGTATCCACTGGGATATCAGGCCGTCTTCCTTGAGGTGCGCCTTGGCAAGCTCGTAGTATTCTTTAGTGTAGAGGTTTACTACGCCGACAAGCGACGGGTGCATCGGTTCTTCAGTTATGACGTCGAACTTCCTTTTTGTGACAGCAAGAAAGCTCCTGCCGTCGTCGATGTTTATCCTCGATACCGGGTTGTGCAGCACGTCCCTGTTCTCTTTTTTGAAGTTCGGCGCCGCTTCTATAACGGTAGAAGCTATCTCGACGTTATCGACCATGGTTACTGGGAACTGGCTGAGCGTGCCGAAGGTCGTGCCTGAGCCGAAGCATATCACGAGCACGTCTTTAGGGTCAGGGTGGAGCACCATAGGCAAGACACCCTGGAACCTGTTTATCTGCAGGCCGTCGTAGTACGCGGCCGTGGCCATGTTGCCGTTCACCCAGAGTCTCTTGTTCGAGGCCTCAAGCGAAGCATTAGGCTTTTGCGTCACCATGACGGTCGCGGCCGCGCCTTCCTTGTAAAAGAGTATCTCCTCGCCGCCGGTAAGAAAGGACTTGTGGAGCGAGTAGGGCATGTTCTTGGGGAGCGTAAAGACAGCTATGAGCGATAGAACGGCGGTAGCTCCCAGAAGCGCGAACTTCAAGGACCCCTTTGACAGAGGGTTGTAGTATATCAGAAGCGCCCCAAGAATGATGTTCACAGCGCCCATCAGCACGATAGTGTTCTGCATCCCGATAAACGGGATGAAAAGAAACCCTGCCAGGAACGATCCCAGAATACCGCCGACCGTGTTCAGAGAATAGATGTTCCCGATCTTCGAGCCGATGCCTTCCTTCTTCTTACCGTAGATCTTGCATACGAGCGGGAACGTAGCGCCGAAGAGGAAGGTCGGTATGATGAGCGTTACGAAGCAGGTGTAGAAGTAGAGGTATAACGATTCGCTCCAGACAGGTGTTGCGTCTATCTGGCGGTAGAACGCGAATGTCGGCAGTATGTCGTAAAGAGAGATGAGCCCTATGGAGCTTAACCCTATGAGCGCTTCGACCACCGCCAGCATCACTATGATGACGTTCATGGATTTTATCCTGTCGATGAACGCCGAGAATACAAGGGACCCGGAGGCGATGCCTAAAAGGAATACCGAGAGGACCGCGCTGAAGGCGTAGATCGTCCCGGTAAGTATGAACCCGAGTATCCTTGTCCAGATGACCTCGTATGCGAGCCCGGTAAAACCTGAGACAGCGAACCCGATGAGGACAAGGGCGGCAAACCCCTGCGGGATGCGCTCGCTTGCCTCGTCTTTCGTCTCGCTGAAGTAGCTCTCTTTTTCAGGGGCGAAGCCGCCTCTGGAAGATGTCTTTGATACGGCGTATGCCACAGCGCCGAGGAAGATATTGAAGATGCCTACCCCGTAGAGTATCGACTGCATGCCGAAAGACGGTATCAGGTAGAAGGCGCCCCCGACTGCGCCGATTATGGCTCCGAAGGTGTTTATCGTGTAGAGCCCGCCTACGTCCCTGGCGATCTTGTTCTCTGATCGGGCCAGCGTCCTGCTAAGTATTGGAAGCGTCGCCCCCATTAGGGTCGTAGGTACCATGAGTATAATGGCGGCCAGGCAGAACTTTATCAGGCTTAGACCGTAGAACCCTGCGCCGGTGCCCTGCGCAAGGAGGACATAGACATAGTTGTTAGCGCCGAGTATAAAGGCGAAGATCAGGGCGTAAAACCCTATGATCATCTCAGCGACGCCGTACCACTTGAAGCCGTTGCCGTACCGATCGACCCATCTCCCTCCGAGGAAGCTTCCGAGGGCAAGGCCTCCGAAGAAGCTCGCCAGCACCGTGCTTATTGCCATAAACGTAACGCCGAAGACCAGCGTCAGAAGCTTTGTCCATACAACCTGGTAGATGAGGCCTGTGATGCCTGATCCGAGGAAGAGCGCGAGTATTATCAGTCTTTGCATTTATTTTTATCCCGGTGTTTAGTATGTGAGGCTCTTGACTTTATCGTCTGTTACGTCTATTCCTGTAGGGCGGTATCTGTACGACAGGGTTTTTACAGATGGATCAAGGCTCACCTCAAAATGATCCCGTGATGCTCGTCATAAATAAACGTCATCATCTGTGAGTCTCAGTCCTTTGGTCCTGTCCCTCGGTAATGACATGGACCTAACCAGATACAGTGGATATTTTACTAGAATGGCCACCAGAAATACAAGAAAATCGTAACAATCGGAAGCTGTAAAAAAGCATTAGAGTTTCTGCCGAAGGCATGCCTGCCAGCTTTATGGCATCAGAATCAGCTTGTTTTCTAACGAAAAACATATAGTTATACGCAAAAGAAAGGAGGAGTATAGACCCCTCCCTTCTCGCTTGTGCGCTATTTACCTCTAAAACGGTATAACGCTACGATAGACCTTCTTACCAGATAAGGGTAGCGCCTATGACCATTAACAGGATAAATGCCACGCTTACACCGATATAGGCCTCATCTAAGTGCCTGATATCTTTGTCTTTCCAGTCAAACAAAGGACTGTTGAAGAACTCCAGGTAGCCCATAAACTCACCCCCTTCGAGTCAAACGGTTAGAGGCCTTTGTCTATATATAATTATACCTTATTTGTCTACGCGGAGGGTATCGAAGAGGGGCTTTTGCAAATACGATCTTATGGATTATCTTAAGTGTTGTTAAGGGGGCGGGTAATGCGCGCGCAGCTACGGAAAAAAGCGCAATAGGCTTTCCTTTGATCATTGACTGCGGTCTTATCCGACATGCCTCGATGTTTTTAGATGGCTTAAGGCCCTTGAGATTACGTGCATGGCAGAGCGGAGGAAGAGTGCGGCGATTGCCAGCCCTATTATTATGTCAGGCCAGCCGGAACCCGTAAGCCAGACCCCGGCGCCTGCAAGGAGGACAGATGTATTGGCTATAATATCGTTTCTTGAGCAGAGCCAGACTGAGCTCATGTTTATGTCATCTGACCTGTGCCTCCACAGAAGCGCGAGGCAGATTGAGTTGGCCCCAAGCGCAATGATGCCTACTATTCCGATCGCCTCGGCAATAGGCAGGACCGGAAAAAATATCTTGTATAAGGCTGAGCCGAGGACGAAGATGCCGAACGCGGCCATGACGGCGCCTTTGAAAAGCGCTGAGACGGCTTGCCACCTGCCTCCCAAGGATAAGACGTATAAGGAGAAGCCGTAGACGAGCGCGTCACCGAGCATGTCGAGCGAGTCGGCAAGCAGGGCCGTTGAATGGGCAAGAAGCCCTGCTGTGCCTTCCACAAGGAACATAACGGCGTTTATTGCAAGGACGATCTTGAGTACGGAGCCTTGCCTGCCCCTGAGCGCTTCAAGCTCGCAACCCTTATCGTTACAGCACTCAGACATATCTTTATCCGTCGGTACGTTTGGAGCCGGGTAGCGTTCCGGGTACGCCTATTTTGACACGACTATGCTCTTTATGATGGTGATGACGTTATCCCTGAATGCGTCAATGTTGTGGTTGAAAGAATGCATGTTCGCGGCGATGTTGCCGTTGATGATGAGCGTAGGGGTCTCTTCGAGCCTGTATATCTTTGCCATTTCAAGGGCCTTTTGCGCCTCCCCTGATTTTTCGCCGCTCCTCAGTTTGCGGCTGAAGTCAAAGCCTAACCCGAGCTTCGCGCCGATAGATTCGAGGACCTCAACGCTTCCGATATCTTTTTTCTCGACAAACTGGGCGTTGAATATCGCCTTTTTCATCTGTTCGCCCTTGCCCGCCTCTTCAGCGAGGAAGTATGCCTCTCCCGGCTTTGGCGAGCCGTTGCCCCAGTATACCGGCAGTATCCTCATCTTTATCTTCTTCGGGAAGTTGCCCTTTATAACCGGCAGAGCCTTTTCAAAGGCGTAGCAGCCGCCGCAGTAAAACGACATGAACTCGATTATCTCTACGGTCTTGCCGTCATACTTATACTGCTGGCCCTGCACCTCTGTGTAGACCCCTTTTATCGAAGGGTTCTGTCCTGCAAAGGCTGAGAACGGCAGCAGGCATAAAAACATTATAACGGCGGCAAGTCTTTGGATCTTCATCTCGTCTCTCCTTGATCGTGTTTTATCTTTTCGCGGTAGATCATGTAATTAAAGCCAGGGCTGTTTTCTTTTGTATGGCATCTGAGGCACGTTGGTTCCTCTATAGGCCTCATCGGGTTCGCGAAGTCGATGATATGTTCTCTGCCCGGGCCGTGGCAGGCCTCGCACTGTACGTTGGCAAGCCCTGGCGTGAGTTTCGCGCTGTAGAATCCGCCCTCGTCTGCGTACCCTGTCACGTGGCACTTGACGCATTCAGGGTCTTTTGACTTTCCGACCTTTTCAAGGGAGGCGAACGCGTTGGAATGCCTTGTCTTGTTCCATCCCTCCATGAAAGGCCTGTGGCACTCGACGCATCCGGCTGCCCCGATATATGGCCCGCCTGACGCGAGTTTTTTTTCTTCGTCAATGGCAAGTTCAGCGACCTTCGCGTCATAATCGTTTAGCACCGAGCGCACGGCTGCGTCTTCTGTTATATCCTTATCAAGAGGCTGCCATCTCTGCCTGAAGGATATGATCTTTCCTTTCTCGTTGATATCAAGCGTCAGTATCCCCAGTTTTTTGCCTTTCGGATAACCTGCGATCACTATCATTCCGTCTTTTTTGAGCGGTTCTTCTAGAGTCTCGCCTGAAGATGATATTATCACGTCCCAGCCCTTGGCGGCGACAGATCCTGCCTTGTCAGAGGGGACTTCGGTAAGGAGTATATTAAGGAAGCCTTTTTTAAGCGCCTCAGGGTCTGTGCTTATGTTTATCCTGAGAGTTCCTTTCTTCGCATGGATGGCGCTGTCGTACGGTGCGGAGTTGGCAAGGGCAGGTATATTATGTTTTTTTACGAGACCTGCAATCAGATCAGAGGGCAGTTTCAGGTCTTTTCCGGTAAGAGCCACGCTGTCGTAGCCGATAATAGAGAAAGACCTTGCAAGCGCTTCGGCCTTGAGCCTTCCCTGCGGAGTATCGTCTCCCATCGATCCGCCTGCATCTACGAGAAGGTATGGAGCAAGGTCGACTTTATTGGCCTTAATGAACCCTGAGAGCCTCGCGAGGCCTCCGGCAACGGTCTTTGGTGAACAGCCGCAAGGCTCAAGTTCTGCGCCTATCGCGCCGGTGTAGATGATATTCAGGGGTTTGGTCCCTGCGGCCGAATATGCCGGTCCAGCGATGAATGAGAGGATGAGGAACGCTATGCTGAGCAAAGCGGTATTTTTGCAGGTTGTCTCGCGGCCCATGTACCGGTCCATAGCTGGTCAGTTTTTATCTGGTAACTTCTGTATATTCTGGCAGAGAATCACCCTGAAAGAAAGTGAAAAATAACATGGGCTCCAGGAGATGAACCCGGTGAATGGGTCGTCGTGCAAGTCTGCAGAGAGCGGAATCCCTGGCACTTAAGCAGCCTGTCGGACCTTCGCGCACGACCCGCTCAGAGGCCAAGGAGGTTTTTTGACAGCTTCCTGCCGTAATATAGCCCGAACCCTGTCCCTGCGCCGCTAAGCACTATAGCAAGTGTAAGGCCGATCTGAGAGCCGAGCCACCAGCCGAGAGAGCCTCCGATGGTCGCCCCTGTCAGCCCCATGATAGTTCGCATGTCATTATTCCTTTGATAGATCCTTGAGATGCAAAAAGAAACGGGTCAAGATGTCAAACGGCCCCCTGGTCTCGTTCATCTATGGATGAGAGTATATCAGCCATTTAATTCGAGAGGCATTTTTATCTTTCAAGTCTGAACGCAGTCGTCTTGCTTGATGCGGTATGTCGGCATAGGCGCTGGGCCCTCTAAAAGTTCAGCTTGACTAAAAGGTGCGTAAAATGGTGTACTTAGATATTAATATCAATCCGTTTACGTTTTTTAACGGTCGCTATTTTATATCGGACAGGGTCTGTTTTGCCGGACCTGCCATCAACCTATAAGCAACACCAACCTGACTTTGAAAGGACAAGATGAAATTTGAGAGTTTGAACCTTCACCCGGATATCCTCAAAGGGATAATAGACGCCGGGTTTGAGCATTGCACTCCTATCCAGGAGCAATCGCTGCCCGAGTGCATCGCCGGAAAGGATGTCATAGCCCAGTCGCAGACAGGCTCGGGTAAGACCGCTGTCTTTCTACTTTCCATATTCAGCAGGGTCCTTGAAGCAGGGCCGAGTCTGACCGGCAGGCCGAGGGCCCTTGTGATGGTCCCGACCAGAGAGCTTGCGACCCAGGTGATGGATGATGCGGCAAAGCTCGGCAGGCATATCTCTTTCAGGTCAGTTGCCATATACGGCGGCGTCGAATACGACAAGCAGATCCAGGCCTTGAAAAAAGGCGTAGACCTTGTCGTGGCTACCCCGGGACGCATGATAGACCTTTATAAATCGAAGACCCTTTCCCTTGATGAAGTCGGGATATACGTGATAGACGAGGCTGACCGCATGTTCGACATGGGGTTCGCGCCTGACATGATGTACATAGCCAGCCGCCTTCCGAAGAACGCGCCGAGGCAGACGATGCTCTTCTCTGCCACCATCGACTCGAATGTCAGGAGGCTCGCCGAGCGCTACATGAAGCCTGACCCGGTGATGATAGAGATAGAGCCGGAGCAGGTGACCGTAAATTCGATAGAGCAGAAGGTCGTCTACGTATCGAACGAGGAGAAGATCCCGATACTCCTTTCGCTTTTGAACAGGGCTGACGTAGAGCGGTGCATCATATTCACGAACATGAAAAGGACCGCCGAGATGGTCGGTTGGAAGCTTACGGAGAACGGACTTCCGGCGAAGATACTGACAGGGGACCTCACTCAGGACAGACGGCAGAAGGTCATAGACGGGATGAAGGCCGGGACGATAAAGATACTTGTCGCGACAGACGTCGCGGCGCGCGGCCTGCATGTCGACGGCGTATCTCACGTGATCAACTACGATCTGCCGGATGACGCGGCCAACTACGTCCACCGTATTGGCAGGACCGCTAGAGCTGGCGCGAGCGGCAAGGCATTCAGCCTCGTCTGCGAAGATCACGTCCTTAATCTGCCTGAGATAGAAAAGTATATAGAACGCAAACTCGAGAGCGAGTGGATAGAAGACGACGAGCTTGTGAAAGACACCGCGCCTGCCTTTAGCGCGAGGCCGAGAGGCCCCAAGCCTTTTGATAGCAAGGGCAAGGGTAAAAAGCCTGAAGGCCAGCACAGAGGCCAACGGACCGGCGGGCCGAGGACTTTTACCAAGGAGAGCAGGGGGCCGGCGCACAACGTTGAAAAAAAACCTGTACAAGAGGGTGGAGAGCAGAAGCGTCCTTTGGATGAGAAGGGTCCTGCTAAGGAAGGCTTGGTTAAGGAAGGCGCAAAGACGGCACACCCTGCTTCAAAGGGCGGCAAGAGGCTCTCGGTAGAGGTCGGGATGGAGAGACGCCCTGTAAAAGAGGGCGAGGAGAAGATCGCAGGCCTGCGTCCTAGGAGGCCTCAGGACAGGCGTCCACCGATCGTGAAAAAAGAAGGTGCCGAGGGAGATAAGCCTGAGACACAGGGCGGACAGAGGTCTGCAAGACCCCATAGGTCGAGAGGCTCGCGAAGGCCTGGATCGCAGGGCGAGCGGCCCAGTGGGGATAAGCGTATGCACCCTCATGCCCGAAGGGAAGGGGAGCGTACCTCTACGAATGCCGAGAGGCATGAAACAAAGACGCCTGCCGTGCATGAGAAGTCTCACCCGGTTGAAAGGACGGCGCCTCATGTTTCAAGTGCTGAAGTGAAAAAACACCCTGAGCCTGCCCATAAAGGCGAGGCGGCTGCTGAGAAGAAACCTGAAAAGCAGGGGATACTGAAGAGGTTTTTGAGGTTCTTGAAGAAGAAGTAACAGGGGCACGATACTCGCGCCCGATAGAAAACAGCCACCAAACCGATCGTTCCCAGCCCCTCCCTGTTGATTGTATAGAACGGAGGGGAGTTTTGTCTTTACTCCATCCATTAGCATTAACAAGGGGAGGCCGGGATGGGTGGTTTTGCGATGGCGTGTTAATACCGCTGCAAACCATGCAGGCCGGATAAAGATCGAGTCTGTATCGTATTAAAGATAACCTTGCGAGGTTACGAAATTAAAGGGTTGAGTCCGGGCTGGATGCTTGCCGCCCGGATCGCTCTGCCTTAATAGATCGGAGGACAAAAGTAATGCGGCACATCGGCAGGGAGAATATGAAGGAGTACGCGGTATGGGACCGCACCACTCGCTGGTTCCATTGGATAAACTTCGTTGCCGTATTGGGCCTCGTAGCTATCGGTACCGTAATACTTTACGGAAAGACGCTAGGCATCACTGACAGCGGCAAGGTGGCGCTTAAAACCGCTCATGTATTGACGGGTTATCTCTTCTGCTTGAATCTGCTCTGGAGGATCGTATGGGGCTTTATAGGCAACCGCTACGTCAGGTGGACGGCGGTGCTGCCGCTCGGAAAAGGCTACCTGCAAAGTGCCAGAGATTATGCCGCCGGGTTCATGAAGGGTGACGCACCGGGCTGGCTTGGGCACAACCCGTTGGGAAGGCTGATGGTGAGCGTCCTTTTTGTCGTCCTGCTGGCAATGGGCGGGACAGGGCTTGTGCTTGCCGGAACAGACATCTATTATCCGCCGCTCGGAAACACGATCAAGGCCTGGGTCGCTGAAGATCAGGCGTTGGTCGAAGAGATCAGGCCGTATTCAAAGGTGAATGTAAACGAGGCCGGCTTTCAGGAGATGCGCGCCTTCAGAAAGCCTTTCATTGAGATCCACGAGACGGTCTACCTCCCGCTGATCCTGTTCATCCTCGTCCATATCATTGCGGCGATCATAACGGACGTGAAAGAGAAGAACGGCATCATCTCAGCCATGTTCACCGGACGGAAGGTCTTCGACAAGGAGCCTGTAGACTACGACAGGTAAGGCGAAGACGTGATTTGAAGCTATCCGCTGAGTATTTGGCCGGGCAGGGTTGACTCGAATCAACATTAAAGGGTTGCCCTTTAAACGCCTCACCGTTCGCGGTGTGGCTTTTTTTGTTTTCAGGATTTTTAATGCAGCTCTTTTTTTAGGAGAAGAGCCGATGTCTATATTCAGCCAGCTATGCCGCATTGACATCGGCTTAAGTGTGGCATATAATACCACGCATGAAGGGTAGGAAGATATTCCACCAGAAAAAGAGGTATACAGACGGCAGTATCGTAGAGATGAAGATATGGCAGGTGAAACCTGACAGGGACAGGCCGCATGGACTAAAATATTCTCTTGTATATATTGAAAAATGAAAGCGGATCATAGGCTATGATAATGCCGAACGAAAAGGTGATCTTCCCCCGAAATTTCGGACACACAGTTAAACTACATTTGCCTGCTCGA